>NZ_FOCI01000006.1 GCF_900110065.1 Loktanella fryxellensis
GTGGCACGCCAGCAAGCATGGTGGTCCCAAACCGCAGGTCTGGCGCAGGATCGACCTCGGGATCGACGAGCAAACGCTGGAGATCCGAGCCGCCGAGATCACCGGAAGCCACATTGGTGACGCTCCGGTCCCGCCCTATCTGCTCGGCCAGATCCCGATCGGCGAAGAGGTCGGCTCGGTGACCGCCGTCGGTGCCTACGACACCCGCAAGTGCCATGATGCCATCGCGGGCCGCGGTGCCCACGCTGTCATCCCGCCCCGAAAGAACGCGAAGCCGTGGCAGCCCGTCACCGGCGGTGCCGCCGCGCGAAACGAGATCCTGCGGGCCTCCAAATAGCTCAACCGCGCTCTGTGGCGACGATGGAGCGGATACCACCAACGGAGCCGCGTCGAGACGAAGATGCATTGTGTGAATCTGCTTGGGCAGCGCCTCATGGCACGGGACTTCGACCGCCAGGTCGCGGAACTTCAGGTCCGTATCGCCATGCTCAACGGCTACACAGCGCTCGGCATACCCGTCAAAAAAGCTGTGGGATAAACCCGTCCGGGAAAAGGCGAACCTGGGCCACAAGCCGATTTGTGCAACAGGGCCAGCCTGCATCGCCAGGATTATCAGCACCGATAAATCTTTCAAAAGAGCGATGATCAGTCGACCCCCTGTCCGCTGCCGGCCACAGACCGAGGCGGACGATATGACAACGCAAGCTGTTATGGACGGCCGACGACGAGCCAGACATGGCTTTAGCCGAAGGGTGATCGAACCGATGAAAGCGCTCAGCAGCAAGTGCTGGCGTCTGTTCGACGGATCACCCCATACGGCACGCCGGGACGATCGATCTTTCAGCGATCCAGGCCCAATGCGCGGTCCAGCGACAGGGCACCCGGTCCGCGAGCGATCAGCGCAAGGCAGCAGGCGGCCCACAACCCGTGCGTCACCCACGCGTTGGGGTAGACGAAGATCTGGATCACCAGCGTCATGCCGAGCACCCCTCCGGCCGCCGCCCGCGTGGCGAACCCCAGCAGCAGGCAGACGGCAAACACATGCTCGCCCACCGTCGCCAGTACCGCGGCGAGGGTGGCGGGGATCAGCGGCAAGGCATATTCGTTCTCGAACAGCCACCATGTACCCTCGGCGATGGCAAGGCCGTCGACCTTGGTCTGCGCCGAGGCCCAGAATACCCATGCGGGGATCAGGCGGGCGAGCAGGGCCGGCACGGTCCACGGCAGGTGGTTGCCCAAGGCATTCAGCGCGCGGATGCGGTGCCGTAGTCCGGCGCGGGGTTGGGATGGCATGACGGCGGTCTGGATCATGACGTGCCTTTTGGGTTGGCGGCGGTCACGCGCAGGATCAGCGCGTGGCGCAGCAGGGGAGGAAGGGCTGTGGCGATGGCGACCTCGGGCACGCGGCCCAGCGGTGTGCCTGCAGCCAAGGCTGCGACGGCCGCTGCCGTGGCGGTGGCCACGGGCAGCACCACCGCGTTGCCTGCATGACGAAAGATCAGCGCGGCCTCTGGCGCGGGCGCAACGGGGGCGGGGACTGCACCCGGCTGGTTGCAGCGCCAGACCGACACCGCGCCGTGATCCGTGTGCACCACCCGCAGGCCGGGATGCAGGGTCAGGACCGCGTCCTGTGGATCGCGGACCAAGGCGGCCTGCACCGCATCGGGCGTCAGCGGCGTGGCGTCGGCGGCGTGATAGGCCTGCCCGCGCAAAACCTCGACCGTCGCCACATCCGCCAGATAGGGCAGGTGCGCGACTGGCGGAAAGCGCCGCAGGAACGCGGGGAACGCCGTGCCATAGGTCTGCAACACCGGGCTGTCGGGGGGCGTTTCGGTGACATGCATCGCCGCCATCGCGCGAAAGAAATCGGCACCGACCAGCCGCTGCACCGTGGGAAACCGGGCCGCCAGCGCTTCGGTCAGGGAATGGGCAAAGGTATTGCGATAGACCGCGAACCGCCGGTCCAGATCGCCCACCGCCGTCACCCCGAGGGGGGCGAGGTCGGTGGGGGCCACGCGCTGCATCACGGCGGCGGCGAAGGCCGCCTGTCCCGCCTCATGCGATGGCATGGCGCACCTCGCGCGCTGGGGTGGCGCCCGCCATGATCGCCGCGGCACGGTCGGCCTCGGCCAGCAGGACGGGCAGGGGGGGCACGTCGGTGTCCCATTCGATCAGCGTGGGCAGCGGGCCGGTACGGGCGATGACCTCCTCATAAAGCGTCCAGACCGGGTCAGCGACCGCAGCGCCGTGCGTGTCGATCAGCAGCGGGCCGGAGGGCAGATCCTCCGCATGGTGACCGCCCAGATGGATCTCGCCCACGGCATCGAGAGGGAAGGCCGCAAGGTAGGCGCGCGGATCGGCGCGGTGGTTGGTGCAGCTGACGAAGACGTTGTTCACGTCAAGGAGCAGGCCGCAGCCGGTGCGGGCGGTGATCGCGCGCAGAAAATCCGTCTCCTCCATTGTGGAGTGGGCGAAGGTCACGTAGGTCGCGGGGTTTTCCAGCAGCATCGGGCGGCGCAGCGCGTCCTGCACCCGGTCGATGTGGTCGCAGACCGCGCGCAATGTGGCCGCGTCATAGGGCAGCGGCAGCAGGTCGTTCAGCCCCGCCCCGTCGTGGCTGGACCATGCAAGGTGTTCGGAAAAACTCTCTGGCTGATAGCGGTCGCACAGGTGCGCCAGCCGCGACAGATGCGCATCGTCCAGCGGCCCCGCACCGCCGATCGACAGCCCGACGCCGTGGACCGACAGGGCGAAGTCGCGCCGCAGCGCGGTCAGTTCCTCATGTGGCGGGCCGCCGTCGCCCATGTAGTTTTCGGCGTGCACCTCGAGGAACGACAGCGAAGCGGGACCGGCCAGCAGGCCTGCCACATGGGCGCGCTTCAACCCGATGCCGGTGCCTGCGGGCAGGCGGGTGGTGGGGGCGGGATGCTGGATCATGGCACTGGGTCCTCTGGCATGGGGGACGGCACCCCGTGGCATCGCCACGGGGTGCCGGGGGTGGCATCACATCGGGATGTCGCGCTCCAGCGCTTCCAGCGATCCCATGCGGTCCATGCCGTCGGCGCTTGCGGTGACCATCATCTCTGTGCAGGTGCCGGCGGGGACCAGCGACCAGGCGTTGCCCTGATAGTCGATCGTCGAAGTGCCGGCGCAGGTCGTGCCGGGGCCTGCGGCGCAGCCGTTCTCGCCGGCAAGCGCCACGCCAAAGCACTTTTCCATGTCCTGTGCGGTGGCACCGGTGGCGGCGGTGAAGGCGCCAAGGATCGCGAGGGCAAGTGTGGTGGTCTTGGTGGTCATGGTGGAACTCCCGTCAGATGCTCGGCGCCCCAGTGGCGTCCGATGCAGGGCAGTTCGCCGGTGGGACGGGGCGCGTTACACCGCTCGCCATCTGGTGATCGGCTGTAACATCGGCGATCACCTGTGCGTGTTGTGCGCGCAAATCGTGCGGGCCCGTGTAACGATGCGGGCATGGGCACCGAAGGGACCGACATGACCGCCGGACGCGACGCCAGATGGGCCAGCCTGCTGCGACAGGCCAACGCCGGCGACCGGGCGGCCTATGTCGCATGGCTGAAAGAGATCGCACCGGTGCTGCGCGGGATCGTCCGCGCCCGGTGTGGCGGCAGCTTTGAGGATTGCGAGGACATCGTGCAGACCACCCTGATTGCGATCCATGAAAAGCGGCACACGTGGCGCGACGGAGATCCGGTGGGGCCGTGGATCTATGCCATCGCGCGCTACAAGACCGTGGACGCGTTGCGATCACGGGGCCGCACCCGCACGACGGGCTTTGACGGGACCGAGGATGCGGTGGCCGACGACACGCTGGGCGATCCGACCGCGACCCGCGATCTGGACCGGCTGCTGACGCAGATCGATCCGGCCAGTGCCCATATCGTGCGGCGCGTGAAGCTGCACGGCGACAGCGCCGACGACGTGGGCGCCGCCACCGGCATGAGCCCCGGTGCCGTCAGGGTCGCGCTGCACCGGGCGATGGCGCGTCTGACGCAACTTGTGCAGGGCGATACGCCCCGCGATGGCGGGGGGCCGCGATGAATACCGACGACCTCATCGCGTCGATGGGCGCGGGCCTGTCGCCGGTGTCGCGCAACCGGCTGACGCAGGGGGTGCTGGCGGGGCTGGGCTGTGGCCTTGGCATGACTGCCGTGGCGTTCGCCCTGTTCTGGGGCATCCGCCCGGATGTCGGTATCGTGCTACGCGACGTGTCCCTGTTCGCCAAGACGGCCCTGCCGCTGGCCTTGGCGTGTCTGGCATGGCCGTGGCTGATGGCGCAGGCCCGGCCCGGTGCCATGTCGCGCGCCGCGCGGTTGAGCGTCACCGTGCCGGTCGTCCTGCTGGTGCTGGTCGTCGCGGCGCTGCTTTTCACGCCGCCGGACGCGGTGGGCATGGCCGTCCGGGGAAAGTCCGTCAACACCTGCCTCGTGTCGATCCCCGTTCTGGCAGTCCCGATCCTTGCGGGGCTTCTGGCGATGTTGCGCCGCGGCGCACCGGACCGGCCCGGGCGGTGCGGTGCCGTGGCGGGCCTGCTGGCGGGCGGCCTGTCCGCGACGGTCTATTCGCTGTACTGTGTCGAGGATTCGGCGCTGTTCTATGGTCTGTGGTACACGCTCGGCGTGCTGGTCGTCTGCGGCTGCGGCGCACTGGCCGGCCGCCTTGCATTGCGGTGGTAGGTGGCGGAATGGTCGCGCATCGTGCGTCATGGTGGTCGGTCGGTCTGGGTCTTGCGGCGCTGTTCGCCTGCGGCACCGGTACCATGGCGGCGACCGATGTCATCGCAGGCGCGCGGCTGACCCATCCGACCGACCGTTACCCGCACAACGTCCTCGGCGACATTCCCGGCTATGCCGCGCTGGAGGTGACGCTGACTGACGGCACCCTGTTGCGCCTCGTGCTGCCGCCCGATCGTGTGTTCGAGGATATCGCCCCGCGCCTCGCGGACATCGACGGCGATGCCCGGCCAGAGGTCGTCACCGTCGAAAGCGATCAGCGGCTGGGCGCACGCCTGACCGCATGGACCGTCGTGCCGGGTGCGGACGGGACGCTAGGGATCGCGCTGCGGGCGGCGGGGGATTTCATCGGGACGCGGTTCCGCTGGCTGGCCATCGTCGGCATCGCCGATTTCGATCGCGACGGCACGCCGGAGGTTGCTTATGTCGACCGTCCGCACGTGGCGCAGCAACTGGTGATCGTGCGCCTGTCCGGCGAACGGTTCGTGCCCGTCATGCGTCTTGATGGCGTCAGCAACCACCGGATCGGCGACAGCGCGATCACCGGCGGCGTGCGCGACTGCGGCGTTGGACCGGAACTGTGGTTGCCGACCGCAGACTGGCGGCGCGTTGTACGCATCGCGTGGCGCGACGACACGTGGACGGTGGCGGATGCCGGCGCCATGTCTGCGTCGGGCGCCGCTTTGCCGGGCTGCTGAGCGCGCGGCGGCTGATCCACAACGGTCTGGCCGCCACACGTCACGACCTGCCGCCCGCCCCCCGCGTCGGCCACCCTCACGCCGCACCGTACAAATTGGCGTCATGTGGCGGTCGCTGTCGCGGCGTTTCCCGTGTCGGGTCGTGTCCCCCCCCTACCGCCCGTCCGTCATGTCGTCCCATGACAGTCCTGCGCGATAGCGGGCGGCGACACGGCCATCGGTCAGCGCGCAAAGATGCATCCAGCCGTTGTCGAACAGCGCGCGCACGTCGTCGTGGCGGGCCAGCACGTCGGTGATCGCGGCTGTCGGGGCCGCGATCATCACGGTCAGGCGCAGCGCTTCATGCGCGGCGGCGTCGCCGTCGTGGACGGATTGCAGCGGCAGCCCGGTGCGCAGGCGTCCGCCATTGCCTTCGACCACGCCGATGCCGCCCACGACGTTGTGGATCAGCTTGTTGCCGCCGCCAAAGACCTGCGGCGCCACGGTAGAGCCGTAGTACTGCAGGCTGATCCAGCTGGCGACCACGACGGGGGCCGTCAGGATCAGTTCCAGCGTGGCAAAGCCCGTATCCTGCGTCCAGTCGTAGCTGTGCAGAAACGCCCGGCCCTGCAGGTCGCGCCCGGCAGTCACGTTGCGCGGCGCGGCGATGAAGGCCGCACAACCCGCAAGGCCCCATTCGGGCCGAACCTCGGCCCAGTCTGCGGCCCGCCGGTCCAGGGTGTCGGTCGCAGCCCCCGGCAAGCGCCGCACCCGTTCGGCGCGGGCCTGCAAACCCGCAGCGTTCAGCCAGTCTGCAGCATGGGCCAGATCGGCCGCGTGATGCGGCGCGGGCGCATCGGGGAACAGCGACACGCGGTCCGTCACCGTGTCGTGCAGGCCGGCCACGAACAGCGTGTCGGCGGGCAGGTGCAGCCCTTCTGCGGGCAGTCCGGCGCGGGTGTCGGGGTCGTTCAGCAGATCCGCCAGCAGTCGCGCCGACACTTCGCCTGTCTGTCCACAACAGGCGCCGCAGTGATACGCGCTCTCATGCGGATTGTTGGTGACCTGCGACCCGTGGCCCACCAGCAGCACCAGCCGCGCATGATCCTCGGTCAGGCTCATGGCTCGCAGGACCTTGGCGGCGAGCTTTGCCTTTTCCAATGCCGTCAGCGCAGCCTCGAACCGAGGCAGCGGACGCGGTGCCGCGGGCCGTGCCCCGCGCCCCACCGCATCGCGCAACAGCTTGCCGCCATAAAGCGGCCCCGCCGCCTCGACGAAGGCAAAGGACGACACCGCCGCCTGCCGGAACCGGCCCCAGGCGCGGGTGGTGCGGGCCGCGATGCGCGTGGCCCGTTCCCGGTCCGGGTCGCCGTGGCTGGTGGCGGTCAGCGCGGGGGTCAGCAGGGCGGGCAGATGGGCCTGCACCTCCTCCGTGCCGGCGGGCCGGTGGCCGACGGGCAGGCCGAAGAACCCGGCAAATCCCAGCGTCACGATGCCCGTATCCTGCGCCTCCAGCGCGCGGCGCAGCACCTCGGACCGCACGTCGATGCAGAATGCGGCCTGCAGCGCGGGACGCCCCGCCTGTTCGGCCGGACCGGACAGCAGCAAGGACAGCCTGCGCTGATGCGCCCGCTCTGCCGCGTCCTGCAGGATCGCGTCCAGCACCTGATCGGGCGACGGGTCCAGCGGTGCGGCATGGGCGGCCACGACGGCCTGCCAGTCGGTCGCGATGGCCGGGCAATGGGCCAGCAACGCCTCCTCCCACACCAGACGGATCGCCAGCAGGTCGGTCAGCGTCGTGTCGCGGCCACCCGCCAGTTCCGCCTGCCACAGCAGCCAGCGGGCGTGCTGTGCCCAGCCACCCAGATCGGTCAGTGCGCGGTGGAACGCCGTTTCGGCCGCGTCGTCCGTCAACCCCAGCCGACCGGCCGCGCGCAGGATGGCGCGGTCGGCGGTGTCCGGTGCATCGACGACATGGGCGCAAAAGCCGGTCAGCCCGGCGATGTCCGGCGTCAGGTCGTGGGTCGCCCAGACGCGCCACGCGGCAAAGGCGCCATGCCCAGGACGCGGCGACCACAGCGCCTGTCCCCTGTCGAAATGCCCCGCCGCCCACAGCCCCACGCTGCGTGCGATGATCCGGGGCCAGTCGGTGCCCGTCGCCCGTGCGGCCAGATCGGCGACCGTCGGCAGCGCCTGCACCGGCACGGCAGGGACGCGCATCCGCGCCTTCAGCGTCGCAAGACCGCTCGGTTTCAGCGGCGAGGTGCTGGCGATCAGCGCAGCCGTCAGATCGTCGTCCGTGATCTCTCCGGCGGCGACCTGTGCCGCAAGGTCCGCACGCGGTTGCGTCAGGGCGATCCCCGCGACCCGGCCCAGACGGGCGGCCGCGTGGGCCAGATCGTCGTGGGCCTGCCCCAGGAACGGATTGACGGCGACGGTCGCATCCAGCGGAAACGCCGGTGGGATGGCACGTGCGGCTGCGGTGGCGGCATCGAGGATGCGGGTGGCGGGTGCGGTGGTGGTCGCGATGGGTGCGTCGAACATGGGCAAGCTCCGTCGGATCAGGATTGCGTGGGGGTGCGGAAGCTGCCGGTCAGGCGGTCCAGCACGGCGTTGAGGTAGAGGCCGTTGGCTAGATGCACGCGCAATCCGGCGGCGGCCGGGTGATGCGACCAGTGCGGGAAAAGCGACTGCGCCAATGCCGCGCTACCGAAGGACCACAGCGCAAGCACGATCAGCGCCCATTCCAGTGCGCCTGCGTCGGGCGCGGGCGGCAGGCCCGCTCCCCAGATGACCTGCGCCGCCACCTGGAACCCGAAATAGGCCAGCGTCGTGGCCAGCGATGCGGCGACCGTCCGCCGCGTCAGCGCACCGGGGGCCTGATCGGCCAATCCCTGTGCGATCAGGTAGGACACGCCGAACACGAGGATCGCGCCCAGTGCGATGGCCTGCGGCGACTTTTCCCCGACGAGGCTGCCGAACCCGGCGGCGACAACCGCGTAAAGCAGCAGGGCGAGGGCGAAGGATTGCACCACCGCCCGCAGGCCCGGCACGGCGACGGGCCCCGGTTTGCGGATCGCGTTCACCGCCCGCACCGCACCGCCCGCCGACAGGAATGCATGCGCCTTGTACAGCGAATGGGCCACGATGTGCAGCAGCGCCAGCGGCCACAGACCAAGCCCGCATTGCAGCAGCATGAACCCCATCTGCGCCACGGTGGACCAGGCTAGCGCCGTCTTGATGGCACTTTGCGTCAGCATCACCAGCGCGCCGAACAGGGCGGTGAAGCCGCCCACGACCACCAGTGCCGCCATCGCACCGGGGCTGGCCTGTACCAGCCCCGCCAGCGCGATCAGCATGACGCCACCCGCATTGACGATGCCCGCGTGCAGCAGCGCGGACACCGGCGTCGGCGCCTCCATCACCTCGGTCAGCCAGCCGTGCACCGGAAAGGCCGCGGTCTTGAGCATGGCGCCAAGGGCCAGCAGGCCGACCCCGACCTGTGCCATGCCGGGCAGGGCGGCGGTGGCGTTCAGCGCCGCGATGTCGGTGGTGCCGAGGCTGCGCCACAGCAAAAGCGCGGCTGCGATCAGCGCCAGATCGCCCGCGCCCCAGACCCGGATGAACTTCTTGGCCGCGCGCTGCGCCTCTGCCCGCTCGGGGTAGAACAGCAAAAGCTGCCGCAGGATCAGGCCGGTCGCGACGAATCCCGCGATCAGGACAGGCAGGCTGGCCGCCTGCACCAGCACCAGCACCGCCGCGATGGTCGCAAGGGTCAACGCGTGGAACCGCCCCTCGCGCGCCTCACCGTCCAGATAGCGGCGGGCATAGCGCACGACGATCCAGCCGATGAAACCCACCAGCAGCGCCATGGTCGCGCTGACCGCATCGAGCCGCAGCAGGGACACGCCCGCCACCGACAGGGTCAGCGGCCCCGCCACCCAGAGCTGGACCAGACCGCCAAGCGAGAGGATCAGCGTCACCAGCGCCGCGCCTTCGGCCAGAACAGGCTGGCGGCCGGGGCGGCGGCCGGGCCGTGCGGCGCAGGCGATGGCCATTGCCAGCAACGGCAAAGGTGCGAGGGCGATGAGGGGCAAGGGGGTCATGTGACGCTCCACGGTCATTCGGATCGACACGCGAGGTAGCCTTTGACAGATATTTATAAAATTACATATATTGCGGATAAATGATCTATGAAAGCGAACGGTGGCCCAACTCAACCTGCATCATCTGCGCCTGTTCAGGGCAATCGCACGCGACGGGACGCTGACGGGGGCGGCGCGCGGGCTGAACCTGTCGCAGTCGGCGCTCTCTACGCAATTGCGCACGTTGGAGGCGTCGCTCGGTCAGGCGCTGTTCGACCGGCAGGGACGCGGGCTCGTGCTGACCGAGGCGGGTCGCATCGCGCTGGATCATGCCGAGGCGATCTTTCGCACCGTCGACGACCTGACCGCGACGCTGCGCGAGACCGGGCAGCCGCGCCGTGCCCTGCGCGTGGGCGCGCTTGCCACCCTGTCGCGGAATTTCCAGATGCAGTTTCTGACGCCCCTGATCGGGCGCGCGGATGTCGAGGTCGTGCTGCGGTCCGGGTCGCAGGACGAATTGATGCGCGGCTTGGCGGCGCTCGCGCTCGACGTGGTGCTGACGAATCTTGCGCCCGCCAGCGATGCGGCCAGTCCGTGGTTGGTCCACCGGATCGCGGACCAGCCCGTCAGTCTGATCGGGACGCCTGCCCGGGTGGGCCGGGGGCCGCATGCCCTGCGCGACGCGCTGGCGGGTCATCCCCTGATCCTGCCCACGCGCGAGACGGCGTTGCGCGCCGCCTTCGATGCGCTGGCCGCCCGGCTGGACGTCGCGCCGATCCTGGCGGCCGAGGTGGACGACATGGCGATGATCCGTCTTTTGGCGCGGGCCGATGCGGGTGTGGCGATCATCCCGCCCATCGTCGTGCGCGACGAGATCCAGTCAGACACCCTGATCGAAATCGCCCGACTTGACGGGATACACGAGACGTTCTTTGCCGTGACGCAGGCGCGCCGCTATCCCAATGCCCTGCTGGCCGAGGTCCTGCAGCGCTGAGGTGCTGCGTCAGGTGCCCCAGATCACCGCATTCTCGTGGCGCAGGATCACCGCGCGCAGATCGTCGAACCGCTGGACGATGAATTTCGTCAGCTTGTCGCTGGCGGGTTGCCGGGGGGCATCGCGCAGCGTCAGGATACCCAGCGACCGCTGCGGCTGCGGGATCTTGATCGGCAGCGTCTTGAACCGTCCGTCCTGCCGAAAGGCGAACAGCACGCTTTGCGGCAGGACCGTCAGGGCGTCGGTTTCATGCAGGTAGTTCAGCACGCTCAGCAGCGATCCACCCGCATAGCGGACGTTGAATTCGCTGACGCCGATGGACAACAGGATGGCGTGCAGATCCGCCCGCAGCGGCGATCCGGGCAGCGGCGCGATCCACGGATAGCGCAGCAGATCGTGCGAGGTGGATGGATTTGCGGCCGAACAGCGGGTGCCGCGCCCGCGCGGCGATCACGTTGCGGCCCGGCAGGATTTCCGTGAACGCGAGTTCCGACCCCGGATCGACCACGCCCAGCGGGCAGATCGCCAGATCCAGTTGGCCCGATCGCAGCCCCGCCTGCAGTTCCGGCAGATTGCCATAGGACTGTTCGATCGAGATGTCGGGCTGTCCGACCTGAAACTGCCCCAGCATCTGCGAGATGAAGGCATCCATGAAGAACGGCACCCCACCGATCCGCACGGTGCCAGCCGATCCTGCGTGAAAGCTGCGCACCGCCTCCGACGCCTTGCGGGACGCCTCGAGGATCACCTTGCCATGCGCCGCCAGTTGCCGCCCGATCACCGTGGGCACCAGCGGCCTGCGACCGGGGACGAACAGCCGCTCTCCCAGACGCTTTTCGAGCGCCGTCAGGGTGCGCGACACGGCGGGTTGCGTCAGGCCCAGCAGATGCGCGCCTTCAGTCACGCCACCGGCCTCGACCACGGCGGCGAGTTGAGCCAGATGCTTTTCGTCGATTTTCATAACGATCCGTTATGCTGCACATGCCAAAATGAATACTCCCGCATGTTGCACGGTCCTAACCTGGCGGCAACGACCAGATGCGGCGACACGACCGGAGAGGAGGCCGGGCGTTTTGCAGGCGGTGGGGCAGGGCCCCGCGCCACGCATCGTCATCACGGGGGGACCACCATGGCACGACTGACCGGCTATCATCACCTGACGCTCTGCACCCACGGCGTGCAGGAGGATTACGATTTCTACACCAAGGCGCTGGGCCTCTATTCGGTGAAACGCACGGTCCTGTTCGACGGCGTGCTGCCGGTCTATCACCTGTATTACGGATCGCGCAGCGGCGACGCGTCGACGATCATCACGACGTTCCCGTTTGCCAAGCCCGGCGTGTTCGGGCGGCGGGGGTCGAACCAGTCCAAGGTGGTGATGCAGGCGATCCCGGTCGGCGCATCCGAGTTCTGGGTGAACCGCCTGAACGGGATGGGCATCGCCGCGCACAAGGCGATGCGGTTCGGGGCCGACCGGGTGGTCTTCGCCCACCCCTGCGGCATCCCGCACGAGCTGGTGGAGAACCCGTCCGACAGCCGCATCCCCATCGCCAACGCAGATCGCGGGATCGGTGCCGAGCACGGGATCAAGGGCATCTACGGCGGTGCGGTGTCGGTGATGGACCGCAGCGCGATGGACGATTTCCTGACCATCGCCCTGCCGCTGGAGAAAGTCGCGGACAACCACGAAGGCATGGTCTTCGCCGTCCCCGGCCCGGACGGGTCGCGGTCCATGGTCGAGGTGCTGCACGAACCCGACGTGGCGCAGGGCACATGGACGCTGGCGGGGGGCACGATCCACCACCTCGCGCTCGACACCGGCAACGAGGAAAACCAGCTGGCGCTGCGCGCGCATATCGAGGGGCTGGGGTTCACCGACATCTCGGAACAGAAGGACAGGATGTATTTCAAGTCCTGCTATGTCCGCAGCCCCGGCGGGGCGCTGTTCGAACTGGCGTGGACCGTGCCCGAAGGCTGGGCCAAGGACGAGCCCGCCGACGCCATCGGCCAGACTTTGGTGTTCCCGCCGTGGTTCAGCGACCGTCAGGCCGAGATGGAAGCCGGCCTCGAACCCGCGACGTTCTGAACCGTGGCCGCGGTCGCGTTAGGGGGGAATGTGCGGGTGATCTGCGTCGTCGTGCATGGCCGTGGGCAGACGCCCGCCGACATGCAGGACATGATCGTGGGGCATCTGGCCGTGGACGGCGTGCGCTACGTCCTGCCCAAGTCGGACGGGCCGGGCTGGTACGACGCCCGCGCTGTCGACCCGCTGACCGACGCCACACGCGCGCAGGTCCGGCACGGCGTGGCGCGGATCATGGACGTGATCGCAATGGCTCGCGCGGCGGAACCGGATGCCGCCCTGCTGCTGTGCGGCTTTTCCCAGTGGGCCTGCCTGCTGGGCGAGGCTCTGCTGGCGGGCGATGTGATCCCCGACGCGGCATGCCTGTTCACCGGCTGCCGCGTGGGCACCGCTGCCGACGCGCTGCCGCTGCGCAATCTGGGCGGTCTGCCGGTCTATGCCAGTTGCGGGGACGCCGATCCGTGGATCCCCGTGGACGCTCACCACCGCCTGCTCAGCGATCTGAGCCGGGCCGGGGCACGCATCCGCAGCGACATGTTTCCGGGTCGCGCCCATACGGTGAACGGCATCGAAATCGGCGTGCTGACCCATATGCTGCGGGCGCTGGCCGACCGCAGACCGATCCTCGACACCTGAGACACAGCATTTTTCAACCGGGAGGATGAGACGATGATCACGCGCCGCAGACTGATACAGACCGGGGTCGCCAGCGGGTTCGCGCTAAGCGCATCCGGCCTTGCAATGCCCGCCATCGCACAGGCGCGGCCTGTGCGCATCGGCTATGTCAGCCCGCAGACCGGCCCGCTGGCAGGCTTTGCCGAGGCGGACAGCTTTACCATCGCGATGTTCAACCGCGTCATGGCCGAACAGGGCATCGCGGTCGCGGTGATCGTCAAGGACAGCCAGTCGAACCCCAACCGCGCCGCCACCGTGGCGCAGGAGCTGATCATCGACGACGAGATCGACTTCATGCTCGTCGCATCGACCCCCGAGACGACGAACCCGGTGGCGACCGTGTGCGAGGGCGAGGGCGTGCCGGTGATTTCCACCAAGGCGCCGTGGCAGCCGTTCTTCATCGGGCAGCAAGGCAACCCCGCCGACCCCGAAAGCTGGCAACCGTTCGAATACGCCTACCACTACTTCTGGGGGCTGGAGGACGTGATTTCCGTCTTCACCAGCATGTGGAACCAGCTCGATACCAACAAGCAGGTGGGCGGGCTGTTCCCGAACGATGCCGACGGCAACGCCTGGGGCGATCCGAACGTGGGCGTGGCACCGGGGTTCACAGCGGCGGGATACACCACCACCGACCCGGGCCGGTTCCAAAACCTGACCGACGATTTCAGCGCGCAGATCAGCGCCTTCGCCGCCGCCAACGCCGAGATCGTGACCGGCGTGGTGATCCCGCCCGACTTCACCACCTTCCGCAACCAGTCGTTGCAGCAAGGCTTCCAGCCCAAGGCGATCACGGTCGCCAAGGCGATCCTGTTCCCGCAATCGGTAGAGACGCTGGGCGAGGCCGGTCACAACCTGTCGTCCGAGGTGTGGTGGTCGCCGGGGCATCCGTTCACCTCGTCCCTGACGGGCGAAAGCTGCGCCGAACTGGCCGCCGGGTTCACCACGGAAACGCAGCGCCCGTGGACGCAGCCCATCGGGTTCGTCCATTCGCTGTTCGAACTGGCCGCCGACGTGATCAAGCGGGCGTCCGATCCCACCGACCCCGACGCGGTGGTCGAGGCGATCCGCGCGACGGAATTGAACACCATGGTCGGGCGCATCGCATGGGACGGCGCTGGCGTGCCGCCCTTCGCCGCGCAGAACATCTGCAAGACGCCGCTGGTCGGCGGCCAGTGGCGCAGGGCCGAGGATGGCACCTTCGATCTGGTCGTCGTGGACAACACCATGCAGCCGGACATCCCCACCGGCGGCACGATGGAACCGCTCGTCTGACGTCACACGGTCCCGCCGGTCTGGCGGGACCACACCCCGGATGGAATCCGCCATGTCGATCCTGTCGCTGCACAACGTATCCCGGTCGTTCGGGGCCCTGAAGGTCACGGACGACGTGAGCTTCGACGTGCCCACAGGGCAGGCGCTGGGCATCATCGGGCCGAACGGGGCTGGCAAATCCACGCTGTTCAACCTGATCACCGGCAACCTGTCGGTGGATCGCGGGACAATCACCTTCGACGGGGCGGACGTCACGCGCACCAGCGCCATGCACCGCTGCTTGAACGGAATGGGGCGGTCGTTCCAGATCCCGCAACCCTTCGGCAGTCTGACGGTGTTCGAGAATCTGATCGTCGCGGCCACCCACGGGCGGGGTCTGAGGGAGCGCGACGTGGCTGACGACTGTGCCGACATTCTGGAACGCACGGAACTGATCGACCGCGCCAACGATCCCGCATCCAGCCTGTCGCTGTTACAGCGCAAGCGGCTGGAACTGGCCCGCGCGATGGCGACGCAGCCGAAACTGCTGCTGCTGGACGAAATCGCGGGCGGCCTGACCGAAGGCGAATGCCGCGCCCTGATCCAGACGATCCGCCAGATCCACGCCAGCGGTGTGACGATCATCTGGATCGAACACGTGCTGCACGCGCTGAACGCCGTGGTGGAGCGGCTGCTGGTGCTGGATTTCGGGCGGGTCATCGGGATCGGCGATCCGGCCACGATCATGGCCAGCCGCGAGGTGCGCGAAATCTATCTGGGGATCGAGGTATGAGTCTGCTGCAGGTCACCGGCCTGACCGCCCGTTACGGCGACTTTCAGGCGCTGTTCGGCGTCGATCTGACGCTGGACGCGGGCGAGGCCATCGCCATCATCGGCGCGAACGGTGCGGGCAAGACCACGCTGATGCGGTCCATCTCCGGCGTGCTACGCAATGCGCCCGAGATGATCCGCCTGAACGGTGCCCCCATCGGTGCGCTGCCACCCGATGCGGTGGTGGCGCAAGGCGTTGCCATGGTGCCGGAAGGGCGGCGTCTGTTCGCGTCGCTGAGCGTGGAGGAGAACCTGCTGATCGGGGCGCATGGGCGCAAGGATGCAGGATACTGGACGCTGCAGACCGTCTATGACCTGTTCCCCATCCTGAAGGAGAAGCGGCACGTCCCCGGCGTGTCCCTGTCCGGCGGGCAGCAGCAGATGGTCGCCATCGGCCGCGCGCTGATGAGCAATCCGCGCGTGCTCCTCTGCGACGAGATCAGCCTCGGCCTTGCCCCCGTCGTGATCCGCGACGTCTATGCCGCCCTGCCGCGCATCCGCGACGCGGGGGCGGCGGTCGTCATCGTGGAACAGGACATCGGGCAGGCGCTGAAGGTCGCGGACCGTGTCTATTGCATGATGGAGGGGCGGATCACCCTGTCGGGTCGCCCGGAGGATCTGAGCCGTGCAGCGATCCATGACGCCTATTTCGGGGTCAGCGCATGATGTGGGTCGACACGGTGGTGCAGGGCATCCTGCTGGGCGGCCTCTATGCGCTGTTCGCGGCGGGGCTGAGCCTTGTGTTCGGAATCATGCGGCTGGTGAACCTCGCCCACGGGGACCTGATCGTGCTGGCGGCCTACGTCATCCTGCTGGTGGTGTCGGTGCTGGGGATCAACCCGTTTCTGGCGGCGGCCATCGCCATGCCGGTGATGTTCGCCTTTGGCTGGCTGTTGCAGCGCGTGGTGCTGAATAGGGTGCTGGGCGAGGATATCCTGCCGCCGCTGCTTGTGACCTTCGGCCTGTCCATCGTCGTGCAGAACGTGCTGCTGGAGGGGTTCACCGCCGACAGCCAGCGCATCGGCGCGGGCAGCCTGGAGACGGCATCGGTCGCCATCGGTCCGCTGACGCTGGGGGTGATGCCGCTGCTGACTTTCGCCAGCGCCATCGCCGTCATTGTGGGGCTGAACCAGTTGTTCTATCGCACCGCACTGGGCCGCGCGTTCCGGGCGGTGTCCGACGATCCGGTGACGGCCAGCCTGATGGGGATCAAGCCCGCGTCGGTGTTCGCCACCGCAACGGGCATCGCCATGGTCGTCGTCACCATCGCCGCGCTCTATCTGGGGATGCGGTCGAACTTCGATCCGACCATCGGGCCTGCGCGGCTGATCTATGCGTTCGAGGCGGTCATCATCGGCGGGCTGGGGTCGCTGTGGGGCACGCTGGCGGGGGGCATCGTGATCGGCGTGGCGCAGACCGTGGGGGCCGCGATCAACCCCGAATGGCAGATCCTGTCGGGGCACGTCGCGTTCCTGATCGTGCTGCTGATCCGGCCCCGCGGCCTGTTTCCGCGCAGCCATGACTGAGGGGCGCCGTATGAGCACCATCGTCGACACGCGCACGACAGCCAGCCGGATTGCTGGAGTCTGTGCCGTTCTGCTGCTGGCGGCGGCCATCGTGGCCCCGGTGTTCGTCGGGCGCGGGGTCATTCAGGACCTGTTCTTTATCCTGACCATGCTGACGCTGGCGCAGTTCTGGAACCTGCTGGCGGGCTATGGCGGGCTGGTCAGCGTGGGGCAGCACGCTTTCGTCGGCATCGGGGCCTATACGCTGTTCGGCGCGGGGCTGCTGCTGGGCCTCGATCCCGTGGCGGCGCTGCTGTTGTGCGGGGTCGTGGCGGTGGTGATCGCAGTACCGACCGCGTTCTTCGCGTTCCGCCTGCAGGGCGCCTATTTCGCCATCGGCACATGGGTCGTGGCCGAGGTGGTGCGCCTGTCGGTCGCCCAGTGGCAGGCGCTGGGCGGCGGGTCCGGCACGTCGCTGCCCCCCACCGCGCGCGATTTCGCGGGCACCGCGTGGGTGGCCCGCGTGCTGGACGTGCGGGACGCTGCGGCGCGCGACATCGTCACCTACTGGCTGGCGCTGGCGCTGGCCGTCGCCACCTGTGCGGGCGTCTATGCCCTGCTGCGCAGCAAGCGCGGTCTGGCGCTGGCCGCCGTGCGCGACAACGTGGCGGCAGCGCAGGCGGTGGGCGTCGATGCGCAGCGGATGAAGTGGCTGGTGTTCCTGATCGCGGCGTTCGGCACCGGCATCGCGGGGGGGCTGATCTATCTGCAAAAGGGGCGGATCAGCCCGGATGCGGCGTTCAGCGTCACCGACTGGACCGCCTTCGTCATCTTCATCGTGGTGATCGGCGGCATCGGCACCATCGAAGGGCCGATCATCGGCGTGCTGGTGTTCTTTGCGCTGCAATCGCTGCTGGCGGATTACGGCAGCACCTATCTGATCGTGTTGGGCGCGCTGGGCGTCGTTATCATGCTGTTCGCCCCGCGCGGGTTGTGGGGCCTGTTTGCGGCCCGCACCGGCATCCACCTGTTCCCGGTCCGCCGCCGCCTGCGGCGCACCGTACCCCGCAACACCCAACCACCGGGAGAGACCCATGGCTGACATGGAAACCGACGTCCTGATCATTGGCACCGGACCCGCCGGGTCCGCGTCCGCCGCATTGCTGTCGACCTATGGCATCGCGAACATCGCGATCAACCGCTATCGCTGGCTGGCGAACACGCCCCGCGCCCACATCACCAACCAGCGCACGATGGAGGTGCTGCGCGATCTGGGGCGAGAGGTGGAGGCCGAGGTCTATCTGCATGCCACCGAACAGGACCTGATGGGCGAGAACGTGTTCTGCGAAAGCCTTGCGGGCGAAGAGATCGGTCGGATGCGCAGCTGGGGCACGCATCCAATGTCCAAAGCGGAGCATCTGCTGTCCTCGCCCACGTTCATGAACGACCTGCCGCAGACCTTCATGGAACCGATCCTGTTCACCACGGCGGCGAAACGCGGCACGCAAGGAAGGATGAGCACCGAATACCTGTCACACGTGCAGGACGCGGAGGGCGTGACCGCCACCGTGCGCGACCGGATGACCGGGCAGACGCTGACGATCCGGGCGAAATACCTGATCGGCGCGGATGGTGGCAATTCGCTGGTGGCCGCACAGGAAAACCTGCCCATCGAAGGCAAGATGGGCGTCGGCGGGTCGATGAACATCCTGTTCCGCGCGGACCTGAGCCGTTACGTCGCTCACCGGCCATCGGTCCTGTATTGGGTGATGCAACCCGGCGCGAACGTCGGCGGCATCGGCATGGGGCTGGTGCGGATGATCCGGCCATGGAACGAATGGCTGATCGTCTGGGGCTACGACATCAACGGCCCTGCGCCAGATGTGACGCCCGCATACGCGACAGAGGTCGCGCGCCAGCTTGTGGGTGATCCGGAGCTGGAGATCGAGCTGATCAGCGCCAACACCTGGACCGTGAACAACGCCTACGCCACGCGGATGCAGCAGGGGCGCGTCTTCATCATGGGCGACGCGGCGCACCGGCATCCGCCGTCGAACGGGCTGGGGTCGAACACGTCGATTCAGGACGCCTTCAATCTGTGCTGGAAACTGGCCAGCGTGATCCGGGGACAGGCGGGGGCGGGGCTGCTTGACAGCTATACCGCCGAACGCGCACCTGTGGCCAAGCAGATCGTCACCCGCGCCAACCAATCCATCGGAGAGTTCGGACCCATCTTCGAGGCGCTGGGCCTGACCGGGTCCGTCGATCCGGTCGTGATGCAGCAGAACATGGACGCCCGCACCGACAGCGGGTTGGCTGCGGAAAAGCAGCGCGCCGCGCTGCGCGACGCCATCGCGTTCAAGAAATACGAATTCGACTGCCACGGGGTCGAGATGAACCAGCGCTATGCCTCCGCCGCCATCGTGACGGACGGGCAGCTGGAGCCGCCCTTCGCGATGGACGAGGAATTGCATTACCACCCGACTAAGTGGCCCGGCGCGCGGCTGCCGCATGTGTGGGTCTTCACGCCCGAGGGGACAAAGCTGTCCACCCTCGATCTGGCCGGACACGGGGCGTTCAGCCTGCTGACCGGCATCGGCGGAGAGGCGTGGGCCGAGGCCGCCGCCACTGTCGGCGCAGAGTTCGCCCTGCCGATCACCGTGCACCAAATCGGCCCGCGCCGCGCGATTCAGGACCACACGGGCGACTGGGCGCGGGTGCGCGACATCCGGGACAGCGGCTGCGTGCTGGTGCGGCCCGACCACCACGTCGCATGGCGCGCGGACGAGGTCAGCGCCGATCCCGCAGCCGACCTGCGCCGCGTCCTGACCGCGATCCTGCAACCCGATGCGCTGGCTGCACAGCGCGTGCGGGGTGCGGCATGAGCGAGCAGGGCTATTTCACCGAAGGCAATTCCGCCGAGGTCGTAATCAGCCGCAATGCGGAAGCCAAGGATGCGCGGCTGGCAGAGGTCATGGCCGTCATCACCCGCCACCTGCACGCGGCGGTGAAGGAAATCGAGCCTTCGCAGGACGAATGGATGCAGGCGATCCGGTTCCTGACCGCGACGGGGCACAAGTCTGACGACTGGCGGCAGGAGTTCATCCTGCTGTCCGACGTGCTGGGCGTGTCGATGCTGGTCGACGCGATCAATAACCGCAAGCCGTCGGGGGCGTCCGAAAGCACCGTCCTCGGCCCGTTCCACGTCGATGGCGCGCCGGAACTGCCGATGGGCGCCAACATCTGTCTGGATGGCAAGGGCGAGCCGATGCAGGTGCAGGGCCGCATCTTGTCCACCGACGGGCAGCCCATCGCGGGGGCCGTGATCGACGTGTGGCAGACCAACGACGACGGCTTCTATGACGTGCAGCAAAAGGGCATCCAGCCCGATTTCAATCTGCGCGGCGTGTTCCGCACCGGGGCTGACGGGCGCTATCACTTCTGGGGGGCGAAACCGCGCTTCTATCCCATCCCGGACGACGGCCCGGTGGGGCAGTTGCTGGTAGCCCTCGGGCGGCATCCGTATTGGCCCGCGCATCTGCACTACATCGTCAAGGCGGACGGGTTCGCACCATTGGTGACGCACATCTTCGATCCCGACGACGACTACATCCAGTCGGACGCGGTGTTCGGGGTCAAGGAAAGCCTGATGGCCAAGTTCCACCACGTCACCGACACGGACCGGATCGCGGCGGCGGGGCAGCCGGGGCCGTTCTATGACGTGACGCATGATTTCGTGCTGGCCCCGGTGGGCTAGGACATCACACATGCCCCCTGCGCCCGCCGTCAGGTCAGGCGTCGCCCCCCCTGCACGTCGAACAGGTGCAGCGCATCGGCGTCCGCGTGCAGGAACAGGCGGTCCTGCACAGCGTGGCCTGCGGGCAGCGTGCAGACCATGGCATGGCCGCCGATCCTGCCGTGCACCAGCCGCTGCGCGCCCAGATCCTCGACATAGCTCACGTCGAGCGTCAGGTGACCGTCGCCCCCGTTTCTGCGCGGCTGCAGGTCTTCGGGCCGCACCCCCAGCGTCACGGGCCCGTCCAGCCCTGACGGCAGTGGCAGTTGCACCCGGACGCCACCGACCGTCAGGGCGCCATCCGCGATCTGCGCCGGGATCAGGTTCATCGCCGGCGATCCGATGAAGGCCGCGACAAAGGTCGTGGCGGGGCGGCGATACACCTCCATCGGGGTGCCGATCTGTTCGATCCGGCCACCGTTCAGCACCACGAGGCGGTCCGCCAGCGTCATTGCCTCCAACTGGTCATGGGTGACGTAGATCGCGGTCGTGCCCAGCCGCTTCTGCAGCAAACGGATCTCGCCGCGCATGGACAGGCGCAGCTTCGCGTCGAGGTTCGACAGCGGCTCGTCGAACAGGAACGCGGCGGGTTCGCGCACGATCGCGCGTCCCATGGCGACGCGCTGCCGCTGTCCGCCAGACAGCGCCCGTGGCTTGCGGTCCAGAAATGCGCCGATCTCAAGGATCGCCGCCGCCTCGTCCACGCGGCGGGCGATCTCTGCTGCGGGGGTGCCACGGTTCTTCAGGCCATAGGCCAGGTTCTGGCGCACGGTCATGTGCGGGTAGAGCGCGTAGTTCTGGAACACCATGGCGATGTCGCGGTCGGCGGGTTCGACCGTGTTCACCACACGGTCCCCGATCGCCACGGTCCCGGTGCTGATCGTCTCCAGCCCCGCGACCATGCGCAACAGGGTGGACTTGCCGCAGCCGGACGGACCGACGAGCACGAGGAACTCGCCGTCGGCGATCCGGATGGACACGTCCGTGACCGCCTGTCCGCCGCCGGGATAGGTCTTGCCGACGCGGTCGAGGGTGATGGATGCCATGATTATTTCTCCGTCTCGACGAGGCCCTTGACGAAGAGCCGTTGCATGCCGACCACCACCAGCACCGGCGGCAGCATCGCCAGGATCACCGCCGCCATCACGAGGTTCCATTGCGGCACCGAATCCACCGCCTGCGCCAGCCGCTTGATACTGGCGACGACCGTGTAATAGCTGGCATCGGTGGTGATCAGCAGCGGCCACAGGTATTGGTTCCAGCCGTAGATGAACAGGATCACGAACAGCGCCGCGATGTTGGTCTGCGACAGCGGCAGCAGGATGTCGCGAAAGAACTTCATCGGGCCGGCGCCGTCGATCCGGGCGGCCTCGGTCAGCTCGTCCGGGATGGTCAAGAACACCTGCCGGAACAGGAACGTCGCGGTGGCGGATGCGATCAGCGGCACGGTCAGCCCGGCGTAGCTGTTCAGCATCCCCAGATCGGCCACCACCTTGAACGTGGGCACGATCCGCACCTCGACCGGCAGCATCAGGGTGACGAAGATCGCCCAGAACGCCAGTTGCCGGAACCGGAAGCGGAAATAGACGATGGCAAAGGCCGAGGTGACGGAAATGGCGATCTTGCCCGTGGCGATGACCAGCGCCATGATCAGGCTGTTCAGGATCATGCCCGCCAGCGGCGGCGCACCCGCCGTGGACAGGCCGGACCCCATCATCAGGCTGTAATTCTCCCACATTTGGTCGCCCGGCCACAGCGGGATCACGCCCGTGGAAAAGGCCGTCGCGGGATGCGTCGACGCGATCAGCGCCACATAGACCGGGAACGCCACGATCAGCACGCCAAGGATCAGCACCAGATGGGTCAGGCGGTTCAGCCAAGGACGATCCTCGACCATCAGTAGGCCACCTTCTTTTCGATGTAACGGAACTGGATCATCGTCAGGACGATCACGATGGCCATCAGGATCACCGACTGCGCCGCCGACGATCCGAGGTTCAGGGCAAGGAAACCGTCCGCGTAGATCTTGTAGATTAGGATCGTGGTGGCCTGATTGGGGCCGCCGCCGGTGGTGGCGTCGATGATCCCGAAGGTGTCGAACATCGTGTAGGTGACGTTCACGACCATCAGAAAGAACGTGGTCGGGGCCAGCAGGGGGAATGTGATGGTGGCGAACCGTTTGACCGGACCCGCGCCGTCGATCGCCGCAGCCTCGCGCAGGCTGGCCGGAATCGACTGCAGCCCGGCCACGAAGAACAGAAAGTTGTAGCTGACCTGTTTCCACGCGGCGGCGATGACGACCAGCATCATGGCATCGCCCGACTGCAGGCGGTGGTTCCAGTCATAGCCCACGCGGTCCAGCAGATAGGGCAGGATGCCGATGGTCGGGTTGAAGATGAACCACCACAGGATGCCCGCAATCACCGGGGCCACCGCATAGGGCCACACCAGCAGTGTGGTATACAGCGGCGCACGTTTCACCAGCCGGTCCACCGACACGGCCAGTCCCAGCGCCAGACCCATCGACAGGGCCGCCACCGACACCGAAAAGATCGCCGTGGTGCCCAGTGCCGCCATATAGTCGCCGTCGTTCAGCAAGGCGCGGTAATTCAGGAACCAGACGAAACTGGTGTTCAGTCCGAAGGCATCCTCGCGCAAGAAGCTTTGCCAGATCGCCTGCGCCGCAGGCCACAGGAAGAACACCAGCGTGACGACCAGTTGCGGCGCCAGCAGCAGCCACGGCAGCACCTGATTGCCAAAGATCGTGCGTTTCATGGTAGTGCCTTTGGGGGAATGGGGAAAGCCCGTGCTGCCACGGGCTTTCCGGTCACGTCGTCAGTGCGGGATCAGTTCGCCGCCTCGAACTCGCGCAGCAGGGTGTTGCCGCGCGCCACCAGATCGTCGAGCGCGGTCTGCGCGTCCTTGTCACCGGCCAGCACAGCCTCGAACTCTTCGTCGATCAGGCTGCGGATCTGGACGTAGGACCCGAACCGCAGGCCTTTGGAGTTGGGCGTGGGTTCGTTCAGCGTG
The DNA here is from genome assembly GCF_900110065.1 of Loktanella fryxellensis. Lineage (GTDB taxonomy): Bacteria > Pseudomonadota > Alphaproteobacteria > Rhodobacterales > Rhodobacteraceae > Loktanella > Loktanella fryxellensis. Next base: position 23,679 of record NZ_FOCI01000006.1, read on the forward strand.
ATCTGCTGGATCGAAATTTCGGTGCCGGGGTTCTCGTCGTAGAACCCCTGCTCGCGGGTCAGGTCGTAGGCCGCCTGCGTGATCGGCAGATAGCCGGTGAACTGGTGCCAGTCCGCCTGCACCTCGGCCGAGGACAGGTAGCTGAAGAAATCCGCGACGCCGGGATATTCGGCCTCGTCCCGGCCCGCCATGACCCACAGGGTCGCGCCGCCGATGATCGAGTTCTGCGGTGCACCATCGGTGCCTTCGTAATAGGGCAGCATGCCGTAGCCCACCTCGAAGTCGGTGGCGTTGGCGACCACGCCGGCGCGTCCGGCCGACGAGTTCATGTAGATCGCGCATTCCTGCGCATAGAACTTGGGCGGGGCATCGTCGCCGCCGGTGGGTCCGCCGTACTGGAACAGGCCCTCGTCCTGCCACCGCGCGAGGTTGTCCCAGTGCTTGACCTGCAGCGGGCCGTTCAGCGACAGTTCAGTCCCGAGCCCGCCAAAGCCGTTTTCCAGCGTGCCGATGGGCTGGTTGTGCCATGCCGACAGGTTTTCGGTCTGGATCCAGCTGATCCATGCGGTGGTCAGGCCGCAGGGGGCGGCACCGGATTCGACGATTTGGCGGGAAAACGACTCCAACTCCTCCCACGTGGCGGGCGGCGTCTCGCGGTCCAGACCGGCGGCCTCGAACACGTCCTTGTTGTAATACATGATCGGGGTCGAGGAGTTGAACGGCATCGACAGCATGTTGCCGTCGGTGTCCGTGTAATAGCCCACGACCGAGGGCAGGAAGGCGGCGGGATCGAAGTCCGCCTGCATGTCGGCCATCAGCTGATAGACCGGATAGACGGCACCTTCGGCCGCCATCATCGTGCCTGTCCCGACCTCGAACACCTGCACGACGGCGGGCTGTTCACCGGCGCGGAACGCCGCGATCGCTGCCGTCATCGTTTCGGGGTAGGTGCCCTTGTAGGTCGGCACGACGACATAGTCGGACTGGCTGGCGTTGTAGCCTGCGACGATCTCTTCCAGCTTGGTGCCAAGCTCGCCACCCATGGCGTGCCACCACTGGATTTCGGTCTGCGCGGATGCGGATTGGGCCAGTCCGGTCGCGGTCAGAACCGCCAGCGATAGGACCGAGGTGCGCGGTGTCGGGAACATCGGGGATCTCCTCTTGATCTGCAATCCGTCCGGCATCCCCCATAAATGTAACAATGAATCGAACGGCTTGCGAAACTTTCGTGACGATCGTCCGTGGGCGGGTCCGGTCGGGCATGTCGCGCAGCGGATGCGTTGCCAAACGGGCCGGGCTGATGTTAACGTAGGGTCAACTTGGGGCCCGCGCGGTCATGCGGGACACCGACTGCCCGCACGATCGCGCGCCATGTCCGCAAACAGGTGGACGAAGGATGGGGACATGACCCGACACCCGGATTGCAGCTCCGTCCCAAATTCGACCGCGCTCTTGGGGTTTTCCACCTGCAGCATCGACGGGAGGATGAAGTGAACAAACCATCAGGTCATCTGGGCGTTTGCAGCGCGGTGTTGGCCCTGTGTCTGGCCGGTCCGACGCTGGTGTCGGCGCAGTCCTGTCCGGATGTGGCAGGGTTCGCGCCGCTGGACGGGGTGCCGGTCTATGACGGGGCCTGCCTGTTCGGGGCCGACGATCCGGGGTTCGCGCTGTTCGCCCTGCCGACCGGCCCGATGAAGGCGGGCGCGCCGGAGACGTCCATCGCACTGGAAGGCGCGATGCAGCGCAGGCTGTATGTGGCCCCCGACGGCGCAAGCCCCACGGACGTGTATGTCAACTACCGCGATGCGCTGCTGGCCCAAGGGTTCGAGCCGCTCTTCGCCTGCAGCGGCCGGGACTGCGGCAGCAACAATGCCCTGCTGGGCAAGCTGGTGATCTATCCCATCGCACGGCACTTTTCGAACCTGGGAGAGGCGTCGACCTTCGCCCTCTACATCGATGGCGACGAGCATTATCTGGCCGCCCGGTCCGGTGACGGGCAGCGGCACATCGCGGTCTATGTCGCGCGCAATCAGTCCGGCTCGATCACCGGTGCGGCAGCGGGCCGGGCTGCGGTGCACGTCGATCTGGTGACGACCGGCGCGGTCCAGACGCGCATGGTCGATGCCGCGGCCATGGCCAAGGGCATTGCCGATGACGGTCACATCGCGATCGAGAACGTCTATTTCGATTTCGGCACGGCGGACCTGACACTGGAAGCTGCACCCGCCCTGGCCGAAATGGTCAGCTATCTTGCAGCGAATCCAGAGGTCTCGGTGTTCATCGTTGGCCATACGGACGGCGTCGGCGACGCCGATGCGAACCTGATCCTGTCGCAGGACCGCGCGGCGGCTGTGGTTGCCGCCCTTGCGGCAGACGGCATCCCGCCTAGCCGGATCACCGCCGCAGGCGTGGGCCCGTTCGCCCCGCGCGCCACCAATGCGACAGACGCGGGGCGCACCCTGAACAGGCGGGTCGAACTGGTCGAACGTTAGCGGTGGGCATGGAGGCAGGCCGGTCCGTCACCGGGTGCTGATGCTGAAAGGCTGGACATGGTCCGACCGTCTCGACGTCTGCGCCGCCCCTGACGTTCAGGTCGGACAAGGTCACCAAGCGGACCGAAGGCCACTGTCGGCTGGATGCCTGCACGATGCGGTGGCGGACCCCGCCGATGGGTCGCCGCGCGATGCACGCTGTGCCGCCGGTCAAAGGTCGCGGTCCGCGCAAGCTGGATCTGAGACTTACCCGCCAGCCCGGCAAACCGGGCTGACGGGTTGCGGCTTTGCTCAGAACGGGCTGTCGGGATAGTAGAACTGCTCGGCGTTCTCGGGCGTGATCAGCACCGACCCGATGGTGAACGTGCCGGACACTGGCGCGGTCGACGTCAGGCCCACGGCCGTCATCTCGATCGCCGTGGCGATCATCGACGGCGGATAGGTCACGTCGGCTGGGATCATCGTGTCGCCGTTCATCACGCGCTGCACCATCTCCTTCATGCCCGCACCGCCCAGCACGAACTGCACGTCGGTCCGGTCGGTCGCCTCGATCGCGGCAAGCACACCCACCGCCATGTCGTCGTCGGACGCCCAGACGGCGTCGATCTGCGGATGCTTGGACAGGAAGTCCTGCATCACGTTGAAGCTGTCGTCGCGGTTCCAGTTGCCGTGCTGCATGTCGATCACTTCGATGCCGGAACCTGCGATGGCCTCCTCGAAGCCTGCAACACGCTCGTTGTCGATGGTGGTGGGGATGCCGCGCAGCACGACGATGTTGCCGCCGTCCGGCATCTTGGATGCCATGTATTCACCGGACACGCGACCGAACCCGGTGTTGTCCCCCGCGACATACAGATCCTCGATCCCCGGTACCGACAGGCCGCGGTCAACGACCGTGACCCAGACGCCGCTGTCGGCGACGGCCTGCACCGGGGGGGTCAGCGGGTCGCTCTCGAACGGCAGCACCACCAGCGCGCTGATGTTGCGGGTCGCGACCATGTCCTCGATGTCGTTGACCTGCGTGCCTGCGTCGGGCGCCGTCGACAGCACGAAGTCAAGCTGCGGATAGACTTCCTCCAGCCGCTCCACCGCCTGCTGCGCGTGAAAGTTCATGCCCCCCGCCCAGCCGTGGGTCGCCGCCGGGATCGACACGCCGATCACCCGCGTTTCCGCGTCCTGCGCCATGGCAGATCCGGCGATGGCGATGGCAGCCGTTCCGGCCAACAGTGTTTTCATGTAAGACATTGGTTCTCCTCCCAGAGTGGCAAAGTGGTCAGCCCTTTGCCTTGGCCTCTCGCTGCAGGATGACAGCCAGAACGATGATGACCCCCTGGATCGCGCCGTTGAGGTAAGGCGATACGAGGTCGGTCAAATTCAGGATGTTGTCGATCAAGCCCAGGATCAGCACGCCGATCACCGTGCCCCAGACCCGGCCGAAGCCGCCCTTCAGCACGGTCCCGCCGATGATGACGGCGGCGATCGCCTCCAGCTCCCACAGCACCCCGGTCGAGGCGGAGGCGGAGCCAAGGCGCGGCACGTACATGATCGTCGCCACGCCCACCAGCAGCCCCAGCATGGCATAGGTCGCCAGCCGCGTGCGGTCGACGTTCACGGCGGAATAATGCGCCACATGGGCGTTCGATCCGGTCGCGGCGCAGTGGCGGCCGAACCGCGTGCGGCTCATCAGGATCTCGCCGACAATGACGACGGCCGCAAAGACGATGATCGGCCAGGCGATGCCGAGGATACCGTCGAAATAGACCGGGCGGTAGAAGGTGCGCAGGTCGAAATCCAGCGACAGCGTGCCGCCGTCCGCCAGCCACGTCACGAGGCTGCGGTAGATCCCCATGCTGCCCAGCGTGACGATGAACGCCTCGATCCCCAGCGTGGTGATGAAAAAGCCGTTCAGCAACCCCGCGAGGATTCCCGCGACCAATGCCACCGCCATGCCGAGGAGGATGATCGGCACGCCGACGCCGAGGCTGGGCAGGGCCGCGTTCATCACCAGGATCATCAGCCCCGCGATGAACGCCGCCATCGACCCCACCGACAGATCGAGCCCGCCGGCCGTGATCACGAATGTCATGCCGACCGCGATGATCCCGATGAAGGCGGACCGCGACAGCACGTTGTTGATGTTGCCCGCACTCAGGAAACTGCTGTTCATCAGCGCGCCGACGATCACGAGGATCACGAGGGCGAGGATCGGGCCAAGCACGCTCATCGACGGCAGGCGGCGGGGCGGCGGAGTCCGCGTCGTGACGGTCTGTGTGGTCATCAGCTTGCCTTCCGGGTCTGGGGGGCGGCGACACCGATGGCGTGCCGCAGGATGGTGGCCTCGTTGATGTCGTCGTCCGCAAGGGTGGCGGCGATCCGACCCTGCCGCATGACGAGCACGCGGTCCGACAGGCCGATCACCTCCTGCAGTTCCGACGACACGACGATGATGGCCCGCCCTTCCGCCGCGAGGCGGCGGAGGAAGGCATAGATCTGCTGCTTGGTGCCGATGTCGATGCCACGGGTCGGTTCGTCCACGATCAGGACACGCGGTTGCGACTGCATGATCTTGGCCAGCAGCAGTTTCTGCTGGTTGCCCCCCGACAGGTTGCCCACCGCCACGTCGCGGTTGCCGGCACGGATGTCGAAATCCGCGATGGCCTGGGTCAGGGCGCGATCCTCGGCGCCCCTGTCGATCACAACGCGGCCAAAGCGGTGCAACGCCTGCAACGTCAGGTTGTCGCGCATCCCCTTGGTCAGCAGTAGGCCACGCAGCTTGCGGTCCTCGGTCATGTAACACAACCCGTGTGCCAGCGCGTCCTGCGTGCTGCGCACATGGACCGGGTTGCCCGCGATCTCCAGCCGGGTGGTGGTGGCGGGGCGCAGGCCGCACAGCCCCTCCATCGCCTCGGTCCGGCCGGACCCGATCAAACCGGCGATCCCGACGATCTCGCCCGCGCGCAGGTCGAAGGCGATATCGCTTGCCCAGCCGGGAACATCCAGACCCGCGACCCGCAGGGCCATCGGCGCATCAGCCGCCACCCCCGGCTTTGCAGGGTAAAGGTCTGACACGTCGCGCCCGACCATCGCGGTGGCCATGTCGTCCTCGGTCATGGCGCGCGCGGCATCGGTGCGCACCACATGGCCGTCGCGCATCACCGTGACCCGGTCAGCGATCGCAGCCACCTCGCCCAGCTTGTGCGACGTGAACAGCACCGCCGTGCCCGCATCGCGCAGCACCCGGATCTGTGCGAACAGGGTGTCCACCTCGGACCCGGTCAGCACCGCGGTGGGTTCGTCCATGATCAGGATGCGGGCGCGGCGTCCCAGTGCCTTGGCGATCTCGACCATCTGCTTGTCGGAATTCGACAGCTTCGACACCGGCGTGTCCGGGTCCACCGCGCAATCGAGCCGGTCGAGGTAGTCGCGGGTCAACTGCCGCATCCGCGTCTTGTCCAGCAGCAGGCCGCGCCGCAGCTCGCGCCCCAGAAAGACGTTCTGTTCGACGGTCAGCTGTTCCGCCAGATTGAATTCCTGATGGATCAGCACGATCCCCGCATCCTCGAAGGCGCGCAGCCCCGACAGTGTGGCGGGTTGTCCGTCCAGCAGGATCGTGCCGCCGGTCGGTGGCTGGTAGCCTGCGAGGATCTTCATCGTGGTCGACTTGCCGGCACCATTCTCGCCGATCAGCGCCAGCACCTGACCCGCATGCAGGTCGATGTCGATGCCATGCAGGACCTGAACCGGACCAAAGCTCTTGGACACGCCGCGCAGCGACAGGACGGGACCCGGGATGGTCATCATGCGGACTCCGCCAATGGCACCGGGCGGCTGTCGGACCGCGCAACGGGCAGGTTTTCCTTGATGTAGATCGCCGGGACGATCTGCGGCAGCGGCGGCAGCGGACGCCGGTCCGCCATATGGCGCAGCGCGTCGAGGGTTCTGGCGACCTCGTCCTCCGGGCGCTGGTCGATGACGATGTCGATCAGGCCCTGTTCCAGTGCCTGACGCGATGCATCCAGCAGTTCGTGCACCACGACCATGGGGCGGGGCGGTGTATCGGTCCAGCCAGCGATCACCCGGAACAGCCCCGCATTACCGGCCCCCGCGCTGTAGATTGCGGTGATCCCCGGATCGGCGCTCAGGGCGGCCTGCACCTTGCCTGCCACGACGTCGTGCCGGTCCAGCCCTTCGATCAGCGGTGCCACCGCCACGCCGGACCCCGCCAGCGACTGCCGCAACCCGTCAATCCGGTCCGCATGGTCGCGTGCCGACAGGGCGCCGACGATGGGCAGCACGCGACCCGCCTTGCCGCGATGCGCCAGCAGGATCAGACCTGCAGCGGTGCGCCCCGCCGTCAGATTGTCGATCCCGACATAGGCGTCGCGGGTCGATCCGGGCATGTCGGAAATCAGCGTGACGACGGCCACACCGCGGCGGCGCAGGGCGGCGATTGCCGCATCGACGCGCGCGTCGGTGGTGCCGACCAGTGCGATGCCATCGACTGGCGTCGCCGCCAGATCATCTAGACAGGCGCGCAGCCCGACGGGATCGAAGGCCGCGATGCGCCGCACCTCGACCGCTACGCGGTCCGTGGCAAGCGCCTCTGCCGCGCGGTGCAGGATATCGCAGACCCGCTGCATGAAGCCGTTGGTGCCGTCCGGGATGATGCAGCAGAACCGATAGGTGCGGGCCTGCGCCAGATTGGCCGCAGCGACGTTGCGCACATAACCCAGATCCGACACGGCCTGCAGCACCAGATCCTTCGATCTGGTCGCGACACTGCCGCGTGCGTTCACGACGCGGTCCACCGTGGCGTAACTGACGCCCGCACGGGTTGCCACATCGGCCAAGGTCGGCGCGCGCTTCATCTTTGGACTCCCCCGCCAGCAATGGACCACCTGCTTGACCTTGGGTCAAAGAAATTCTGCTAGACGTCTGTCATTTTTCAACCAAAGGATGAGCAATCCGCAGCGGCATCGTCCCCCTTACTGCAGCAAGGTCGAGACCGCTGGCACCAGTGCGACCAGCACCAGCACCGCCAGCATGATCCCGATGAAGGGCATCGTGGCGGCAAAGATCTGTTCCACGCTGACGCGCGGATCGTTCAGCGTGTTGTGCACGGTGAAGACCGAGATGCCGAAGGGCGGCGTCAGCAGGCCGATTTCGACCGCGAGCACGGTGATGATGCCGAACTGCGTCAGGTCGATGCCCAGCCCCTGTGCGATGGGGGCGGCAATCGGCACCATGATCAGCAGGATCGAGGTGCTGTCGAGGATCATGCCCATCGCGAGGATGACCACCGTATAGAACAGCAGGAACCCCATCGGAGAGAAGCCCCCCGCCTGCACCAGTTCGGCGATGGCGTTGGGCAGGCCCGCGATGGACAGCATCCGCGAATAATAGCTGGCCGCGACCAGCAGGATCAGGATCGCGACGGAAATCGCGCCGGTCTGCTTCATCACGCTCCACATCTTGTGGCGGTCCAGACTGCGGCGGGCCAGCGCGATGAGCAGCGCGCCGAAAGCGCCGATGCCACCCGCCTCGGTCGGAGTAAAATAGCCGGAATAGAGGCCGCCCAGCACAAGCAGGACCAGCACCGCGATCGGCAGCAGTTTCGACAGCATCGTGCGCACCGGCATGCGCGGCGCGGTGCGGTCCAGCCGCTTGGCCGTGGCGGCCGCCGGATCGACATACACGAACCCCGGCCAGACCACCGACACGGTCATCAGCATGACGACGAACCCCACGGCCAGCAGAACGCCCGGGATCAGCCCGGCGATGAACATGCCGCCGATCGACACCTCGGCCAGCACGCCATAGATGATCAAGAGCAGGCTGGGCGGGATCATCATGCCCAGCACCGAACTGCCCGCGACGGTGCCTGCGGCAAAGGCGGGGCGATACCCGTGCCGCTTCATCTCCGGCACGGCGACGCGGGTGAATACGGCGGCAGAGGCGATCGACACGCCTGTGACGGCGGCAAAGACCGTGTTGGCCGCCACCGTGGCCACACCCAGACCGCACAGCACGCGGCGCAGCAACTCCTCGGCCACCTCGAACGTATCGCGGCCCACGTTCGACACGCTGACCAGCAGGCCCATCAGCACGAACAGCGGGATCGTGGCGAACAGGTAGTCCTCGATCCCGCTGTAGGCGGTCAGTTCGATCATGCGGAACGCAAGTTCGATGTTGCCGCGAATGATCCAGATCCCGAGGAACCCCACCGCGAACAGCGCATAGGCAATCTGAAGCCCCAGCAGCACGAGGGCGATGAGCAGGGCGATCAGGATGAAGCCGATGGTCAGGGTGGTCATGTCAGCAGGCTTTCATCGGTGAAGGGCTTGGCGACAGTCGCCTGATAGAGACAGGCCAGCACCGTCACGGTGCAGCCGATCACGGTGATCGCCCGGAACGGCCATGTCGGGATGGTGAAGACGCCCTGCACGCCAAAGAAGTCTGCGGTGGCCCAAGACGAGATCAGGTTCGGCCACGACGCCCACAGGATCAGCCCGAACACCAGCGCGCCGGTCAGGGCAAAGGCCACCTCCAGCCCGCGCAGTGTCGCGGGGCTGGCCGCAGCGATCCGGCGCAGCAGAAAATCGGCCCGCGTCAGCCGCCCCTGCATCACCGCCGCACCGATCTGCAGGAACACGATGGCCACCACCGACCGGCCCGCGATTTCGGAAACCCCGGTGATCGGCGTGCTCAGGATGTTGCGCGACAGCACGTCCGCCACGATCAGCAGCATCATCAGGCCGATCCAGATCGTCCCGATGGCCGACAGCACGTTCGCCACCCGCCACAGCACCGCACCGACGGGCGCATCGGCAAAGGTCGGAACCCGGTCCGTGCCGTCGTCGTCCATCTGCGTGTCGTCTGCCATCGTCCCCGCCCCGTCGTGTAAAGGTCGTCATGATCGTGCCCGCGCCGGTCGTCGGCGCGGGCCTTGGGTATGGTCGGGTTGCCTCAGCGGTCGGCGGACCAGTCGCGGGCCGGCGTCACGCCAGCCTCGCGCAGCGCGTCGAAATAGGCGCTCAGCACGACCTCGCCCGCGGGGCCGGTCTGTTCCAGCCAGGGGGCCACGATGTCGGGCAGGTTCGCGACCCACTCGGCCTTCACCTCCTCGGGCAGGGTGGTGATTTTCAGACCCGCCGCCTCCATCTCGGTCATCGCCTGCGCGGCCAGTTCTTCGACGTAGTCGCCATGCGCGGTCGAGGTGACGTCGGACGCTTGCTGGAACGCCTCCTGCACGGGGGCGGGCAGGCCGTCGTAGAAATCCTTGTTCGCGGCGATGGCGCCGAACACCATGGACCCGATGCCGACGCGGGTCAGTTCCGGCGCGACCTCGTACACCCGGGTCGGCAGGATGCCGGACGCAAACGACAGCGCCCCTTCGGTCACGCCGGTCTGGATGTTGGTGTAGTAGGTGGTCAGCGCGCCGGCGACCGGCGTGGCGCCGGTGCCCTGCAACCAGTTGGCCGCCGTGCCCGGTGCGTTCAGCTTGCGGTTCTGCAGGTCGGCCAGCGTGGCCACCGGGAAAGTCGCATAGATGTCGTAGTTGTCGGTGATCAGCGACGACAGGTGGACCATGTTCTGTTCGGTCCAGCTGTCGCGCAGCTCCGGCAGGTTGGCGGTCAGGTCGTCGAAGATGCTGATCAGCAGCTTGTGGTCACTGGTCGCGAAAGGCGTGAAATAGGTGACGTTCTGCAGGGGCATCGCCGCACCCTCGAACACCGTCGCCACGACGCCGACATCGACGATGCCGTCGGCCACCGCCGCGCGGGTATCGGTGAACTTGTAGAGCGTGCCGCCATAGGCCTCGACCCAGTCGATGGCATATTCGCCGGTCTCCGCCAGGATGCGGTCCACTTCGGGCTGGAAGGCGTTCTTGACCGCATAGGTCCAGATGTTCGACTCGGGATAGGCAGAGCCGATGTTGATGGTGATCGTGTCCTGCGCAAAGGCGCCGGTCGCCAGAACCGTCAGTGCGGTGGTGGCCAGATATGTGCGGATCGTCATGGTGTTCCTCCCTGTTGGTGGGCCGTGGCCCGGTGTCGTTCAGGACCTGATCAGTCCTGCAGTTTCCCCAATGCGCGCAGCACCCGCTCGGGTGTGAACGGCATCGCCGTCACCTCCCCCCCGATGGGTCGCAGCGCATCGTTGATCGCATTCATCACCGCCGCCGCGGCACCTGCGGTGCCCGCCTCGCCGGCGCCCTTGGCGCCAAGGGTGCTTTCCAGCGTCGGCGTCTCGACGTGGGCCACGATCATGTCGGGCATCTCGCCCGCCATCGGCACAAGGTAGTCGGCCAGCGATCCGTTCAGCAACTGCCCCTCGGCGTCGTAGTGCAATTCCTCGAACAGGGCGGCGCCCAGACCCTGCACGATGCCACCGCGGATCTGTTCGTCGACCAGTTGCGGGTTGATGATGCGCCCGCAATCCTCGACGCACCAGTGCTTCAGCAGTTTGACGTCGCCGGTATCGGTATCGACCTCGACATAGGATGCCTGCACGCCGTTGGTGAAGGCAAAGGGATAGTCGGCGGGGGTATAGTGCCGGGTCTGGACCAGCTCGCGCGGCAGCCCCTTGGGCAGGGTGTCGCCGCGGAAATAAACGATGCGCCCCAGCTCTGCCAACGGCATCCGGTCTGCCCCGTCGGCCATGTCCACGACGCTCCCGTCCCGGATGTCCAGCGTCGCAGGCTCGCATTGCAGCATGGCCCCCGCCACGGTCAGGATCGCCTCGCGCAGGGCGCGCGCCGCCTGCAGGGCCGCCTCGCCACCGATGCCCGCGCCGCGCGACGCCCATGTGCCGCCACCATAGGGCGTGGCCTGCGTGTCGCCGGTGACGATGCGGACCTGTGCGGGCAGGACGCCGACGCCTTCGGCCACGATCTGCGACAGCATGGCCTCTGTTCCCTGACCCTGTTCGGTGACGGAGGACGCCGCGACGATGCTGCCGTCCGGGTCCATCCGCACGGTGCAGCCGTCCTGCGCCGAAATCCGCGCCCCGCCGATACCGTACATGAAGGGCGAAGGATTCGTGAGCTCGATGAAGCTCGCGATGCCGATGCCGCGCACGATGCCGCGCGCCCGTGCCGCCGCCTGATCGGCGCGCAGGGCGTCGTAGCCCATCAGATCGACCAGCTTTTGCAGACTGGCCTGATGCGACAACCCCTCGAACCGCATGTTGGACGGGCTGACCGCCGGATAGGCGTCGTCGGCGAACACGTTCCTGCGGCGCATCTCGATGGGGTCGATGCCGAGTTTCGCCGCCGCCATGTCCACCAGTCCCTCGGTCACGGTCACAGCGACCGGGTGGCCCACGGCGCGATACTGGCTGGTCGGCGTCTTGTTCTGGAACACCACCGTCGTCTGCGCGCGGTAGTTGGCAAAGTCATAGGGCCCGCCGCACAGGTTCACGACCTGATTGCCCTCGATCGCGGAGGTGCGCGGATAGACCGAATAGGCGCCGATCGCGGTCCAGTCGTCGATGTCGAAGGCGAGGATCTTGCCGTCCGCATTGCAGGCGATGCGCCCCGTCACCTCGTGATCGCGGGCATGGATGTCGGTAGTGAAACTTTCCAGCCGGTCGGCCACGAACTTGACCGGGCGCGCCATGATCTTGGCGATCGCGGCGGTGGCGATCTCGTCGGGATAGATGTGGACCTTGATCCCATAGGACCCGCCGACGTCGCCGCAGATCACCCTAACGCGGCTTTCGGGCAGGTCGAGGTGCTTGGCCAGTACGACCTGCATCATGTGCGGGGCCTGTGTCGCGTGCCACGCGGTCATCAGCCCGTCGCCGGGCTTCCAGTCCACGAGGATCGAGCGGGGTTCCAGCGTGACGCCCGTGTGACGTCCGGTCTTGAACCGCGCCTCGACCACCGTGTGCGCGGCGGCAAACGCTGCATCCACGTCGCCGTGGTCGTGCAGCCGCCGAAAGGCGAGGTTGTCGCCCATGTCCGCGTGCAGCACCGGGGTATCGGCATCCAGCGCGGTCATCATGTCGGTGACCTCCGGCAGCGGGTCGTAATCGACCTCGACCAGTGCCGCGCCATCCTCCGCCTCGGCGCGGGTGCGGGCCACGACGGCCACCACCGGCTCGCCCACCCAGACGGCGCGGTCCATCGCGAGGGCATGTTGGGGCGGCGATTTCAGCCCCTTCAGATGCGCCAGCACGCCGACCCACGGGGTGCAGACGGCGGCGATATCCGCCCCGGTCAATACCCGTAGGACGCCGGGCTCGGCCAGTGCTGCCGTGGCATCGATCCCGGTGATCGCCGCGTGGGCATGGGGGCTGCGGACGAAAGCCACATGCACCATGCGCGGCAGCACCATGTCGTCGACATAGGCGCCGCGCCCCTGCACCAGCCGGGCGGCATTCGGGCGCGGCACGGTTTTGCCGATATAGCTGTTCGGACGGTCAGGGTTGCCGAAATCGAGGGTCATGCGGCAGTCCCCGCGTGGCGCGCTTCGGCCACGGCGGAAATCGCGTCCACGATCGCCTCGTAACCGGTGCAGCGGCAGTAGTTGCCGGACAGGTGTTCGCGGATCGCCGCCCGGTCCGGCACCTCGCCGCCCTGCGCCATGGCCGTGCACAACAGGTCCTGCGCCGCGACCAGCATCCCCGGCGTGCAGAACCCGCATTGCAGCGCATTGCGCGCGACGAATTCCGCCTGCAGGTCGGCCACGACACCGGTGTCGGTCAGCCCCTCGATGGTCCAGACGGTGCTGCCTTCGGCCTGTGCGGCCAGCATCAGGCAGCCGCGCACCGCCTGACCATCGACCTGCACCGTGCAGGCGCCGCAGACCCCGTGTTCGCAACTGGCATGGGCGCCGGTCAGGCCCAGTTCCAGCCGCAGGAAATCGGTCAGGTGCTGGCCCGCAGGCACGCGGGCGGTCACGGCCTCGCCGTTCACGGTCAGGGCGATGTCGATGCGGTCGTTGAAGGTGGCGGTCATGCGGTCTCTCCGGTGATGTCGGCCACGGCGCGGCGCAGCATGACGCCCGCAAGGTGGCGGCGATAGGCGGCGGTGGCCTGCGTGTCGGACGGCGGGTCCAGCGCCTCTTCCAGCGCGGCCACGGCGCCGTCGGGGTCGCCTGCGTCCAGCCGCGCCATCGCCGCTGTCGCCAGTTCCGGCCGCGTGGCGACCGAGATGCACACGATCCGGTGTCCCGCGGCGCGGCGCACCAGACAGACCCCGGCCAGCGCGTAGTCACCGGACCGGCGGCCGAATTCGTGGATCACCTGCCGCTCGTCCGGCTCTGCCACGGGCAGGCTGATCGCGGTCAGGATCTCGTCCGGGGCGATGGTCGTCTCGAACACGTCGACGAAGAAATCTGCGGCCGGAATGTCCCGCGCACCATCCGGGCCTTCGACGTGGATGATGCCGTCCAGCGCCAGCACGCAGGCCGGAAACTCTGCCGCCGGGTCCGCATGGGCCACCGCCCCGCCGATCGTGCCCCTGTTGCGGATCGCCGCGTGCGCGATCACGTCGGTGGCCTTGCGCAGCAGTGGTGCATGCCGCGCCACCAGCGGGTCCACCGCGATCTCGGCATGCCGGGTCAGCGCGCCGATGCGCAGGCGGCTGCCGTCGCATGTGATCCCTTTCAGCGCGTCGATGCGGTTGATGTCGATCAGCAGGTCGCCCGTGCTCAGCCGCATGTTCAGCGCCGCGATCAGGCTTTGCCCGCCCGCGAGGATGCGCGCCGACCCGTCGCCTGCGGCCAGCAGGTCCAGCGCATGACGCAGATCCGTCGCCCGGGCATACCCGCCCACCGATGCCTTCATCTCCGCGTCCCCCCTGACACAGACGTCGCGCCCTCCAGCGCGACAATTGATCGTCCGATCAACTCTATTGATCGCACGATCAACAATTCGGCGGAGGTTGCAAGCCCTGTTTTGTCCCGACCTGATCACAGGTCGCAGCGAGGGAGATGCCACGGCCCCTCAGGGTGCAGCATCGGACGCCGCACCGGCCCGGACAACGCATGGCTGAAGGCGCGCCAGCCGTTCCGGCAGCGGGCTGGACGCGCGCAGACCTGCCGCAGCACGTCACCGCGCTGTGGGTCAGGACCCTGACGAAAGGACAGCCCGCATCAGGCTCCGAACGCCGCTGCCACGGCGTCGCGGTCGGCCCCGGCGGCCAGCAGCAGTTGCAGCAGCAACCGCGCCTTGATCGCTGGCAAACGACCGGCGGGGATCAGGCCGCGCCCGATCAGGTCGATCTCCGACCCCGTGAAGCCATAGGTGCGACGGAACACCGGACCGTCGCCAGTGCGGCTGCACAGGATCACGGGCATCTGCGCTGCAAGCGCGGCCAGTGGGTCCGACAGCCACGCGGCGGTGTGACCGGCCCCCATCCCCTCGACCACGACCCCGGCATAGCCGAGGCCGGGCAGGGCGGTCAGCAGGCGGGCATCCTCGCCCAGACCCGGCTTGAACAGCGCAACCGGCGGGATGTCCGCATCCGGCGACAGGGTCAGATGCCGTGCCTTGCGCGGGGGCAGGGACAGCACCTGCACGGCGCCTTCCCACACCTCGGCCACCGGTCCGCCGTGGCGAGAGGTGAAGGCGGCGCAGGACCCGGTATGCGACTTCGCCACCGTTGCTGCGGCGTGGACGGTATCGTTCAGCACCACGAGGACGCCCGCATTCCGCAGCGCGGGCGACGCGGCGGCGATGGCGGCGGCCAGCAGGTTCGCGGGCCCGTCCGCCCCTGCCGCCTCCGGCCCGCGCATGGCACCCGTGACGATCAGCGGTTCGGGATGGTGCCACAGACAGTCGAGGACGAAGGCCGTCTCCTCGATCGTGTCGGTGCCCTGCACGACGATGACGCCCGACGCCCCGTCCGCAACCGCCTGCGTCGCCACCTGCACGACCTGCGCCAGATGCGGCAGGGTCAGCGACGCGCCGGGGATCCGAAAGGGCGACTGCGGCGTCACCCGGGCCGCATCCGACAGACCGGGCACGGCCTGCAACAGCGCCTCGGCGGTCAGGGTGGGGGCGATTCCGCCGCTGTCGTCGCGCGTCATGGTGATCGTGCCGCCCAGCAGGATCAGGGCGATGTGGGGCAGGGGCTCTGGCATGGCAGGCGGTCCTTTTGGCGGGGCAGGGGCGGACGCGCCGGGCTGGCCGTCGTCCGGCGATGGTTCATATGAAAACACATATGCCGGATATGAGGAACAATCATTTTGTCATATGCAACCCGTCCCCTACCTTGTGTCCCAAGGGGGTGTCCTGCCGCACCCCGGAGACCGGAGATCACAGGATGCTCGACCGCATGCAGACCGAACCCACGGCCCAGATCGATCCGCGCGCCTTGCGGGATGCCTTCGGCGCCTTGCCGACGGGGGTTGCCGTCGTCACCCTGCGCGACGCGGCGGGCATGCCCACAGGCATGACGGTCGGGTCGTTCGCCTCGCTCAGCCTGTCACCGGCGCTGTGCCTGTTCTCGCTGGGCCGCAATCAGGCCAGTGCGCGGCTGTTCGCACCGGACGTACCGTTCGTCGTGAACGTGCTGCCGGACACCATGGCCGATGTGGCGTGGCAGTTCGCGCGGCCGCAGCCGGACAAGTGCGCGGGCATCGCCCTGTCGGACACGGCGGTGGATGCGCCGGGCCTGCAGGGGGCGATCGCCCGCTTTGCCTGCCATGTCGATTCGATCCACGACGGCGGCGATCATGTGATCGTCGTGGGCCGCATCGCGGATTTCGATCACGCCCCCGGCGATGCGCTGGTGTTCTGGCGGGGCGGCATGCATCGGCCCGCCGCCGTCGGCGCGTCCTCATGACCCGCCTGCCGCATCTGGACGAAGGCGCGCTGAGTGCCGCGCAGCAGGCCGTGTTCGATGCCATCGTGAACGGCCCGCGCGGGCGCGTCGTGGGACCGCTGCGGGTCTGGCTGCAAAGTCCGGCCCTCGCCGACCGCGCACAGGCGCTGGGGCAGTATGCGCGCTACGACTCCACCCTGACCCCGGCGCAGTCGGAGATCGCGATCCTCGTGACTGCCCGGATCTGGAGCGCGGGGTTCGAATGGACGCACCACGCCCCCATCGCCATGGACGCCGGCGTGCCGCAGCACGCGGTGACGGCCATCGGGCTGGCCCGGCGCGTGATGCTGGATGATCCTGCATGGCAGGCGGTGTTCGATTTCGCGGTGGAGCTGCACCGCGACAGGCGCGTGACGGATGCGACCTATGACGCGGCACTGGCCACCTTGGGTCAGCAGGGCTGCGTCGATCTGGTGGGCATCTGCGGCTACTACACGCTGATCTCGATGACGATCACGACGTTTGACGTGGGCGACGGTGACGGACCCGCGCTGCCTGCGCTGGACCTCGCACCGCACGCCATGTTCCGCGACTGATACCGGCGGCGCGCCCTCAATCCTCCGTCACCGCCGTCAGGCGCATGATGTCGCGCAGCCGGGCGTTGTGCGCGCCATCGGCATTGGCGGGATCGTCTTGGAAGATCCACGATCCCAGCTTGCGCGCCCGCAGATAAGCGCGTTCTGACGCGGGCACGCGGATGGCGGAATAGGCGGCGGGATCGTCCGCATGGACGGCGAGGGCCAGTGCATCCTCTGCCGCCTTGGTCACGCCCATGCCGACATGGGGCCGCGCCACGCAGGCCGCGTCCCCCAGCAGGACCACGCGGCCATCGTGCATGACGGGGGAATGGTGGTCGTAGATCGGGGTAAAGAACGGGCGTTCCGATACGTCGAGGATCGCGGTGAAGTCGGGCGGCAGGATGCGGCGGGCATTGGCCTGCATCGCATCCAGCACGTCGTCGCGCACCAGCGGTGGCGGGATCGAGATGGCATGCTGATGCCCCGCAGCATCCGTCAGCATGTCGCGCAGGGCGTCCGCATCGGCGGGCGCATACCAGACGAAGTTGTAGCGGCGGTTGCCCAGCGACAGGTCGTTGTCGCGCCCGGCGATGGGATAGCCGATGATCTGCGTCCCGCTGGGCGCAAAGAAGGCGAAGGTCGGAAACACCCGCGCCGCCACATCCGCCGGCAGGTCGCGTTCCTGCGCCAGTGCCCGCCAGACGACGTAGCCCGCATAGGTGGGCTGCACGTCCGGCAGCATCTGCGCCCGGATCGCGGACCGGAACCCGTCGGCCCCCACCAGCAGGTCGCCGCGCACGGTGCTGCCGTCGCTGAACTGCGCCACGACACCGTCCGCATCCTGCGCATAGCCGGTGACGGCACGACCGAGGTGATGCCGGTCGTCGGGGATCAGGCGGCGCAGGATGCGGTGCATCCTGTCCCATGACGTGACGATCTGGGGGTGCGGCAGGACCGTGACCACGCCCCCCGCCTTGTCGAAGGCGGTGCGTTCGGCCACCTGCACGCCAAGGTCTGTCAGGTCCGCCCCCACGTGGCGCAGCGCGTCGATCAGCGTGTCGTGGGTGACGATGCCGGCGCCGCGCCCGGCCAGCTCCACCTCGGTCCGCTCGAACACGTCGACGGTCCAGCCGGCCTTTTGCAACGCGGCGGCGGCGAACAGCCCGCCGATGGAACCGCCTGCGATGAGTGCGTGTCGCGCCATGGTCGTCATCCTGTTATTTATCGAACTATAAATAACAGGAGTGGCCGTCCGATCAAGCCCGAATGCGCACCATCTCTGCCGTGTACCAGTCGCCGATTTCGCTTGCCGTCATCCAGGCTACGCCGTCGTGCCCGCCGATGTAGTCCAGCAGCGCCTCGAGGTATCGAATGCGGTGGGGGACGCCGGTGATGTAGGGGTGGATCGAAATCGCCATGACCCGCGCGTTGTCCGCGCCTTCGGCATAGAGACGGTCGAACTGGTCCGTGCCGCGGATCAGGAATTCGTCCGACCGGTGGCCCTGCAGGGCGTGCACGGTGATGTCGTTCGTCTCGACCGTGTAGGGGATGGTGGTGATCGTGCCGAACGGCGTCTGGGTCGCCTGCGGCAGATCGTCCAGCACCCAGTCTGCGACGTATTCGACCCCCGCCTCGCGCAGCAGGTCGAGGGTCGCGTCGGTTTCCGTCAGACCGGGGCTTTCCCACGACCGGGGACGGGTGCCGGTGAACGCCTCGATGCTGTCCATCGCCGCGTGGATCGCGGCGCGCTGATCGTCAAGGCGATGCATCGGGCCCTGCACATGGCCGTGGCCCATGAACTCCCACCCGGCATCGAGGCCGGCACCCGCGACGCGGGGATAGCTGTTGCAGACGTTGCCGTTGATCGCCAGCGTCACGGGAATGCCTCGCGACACCAGCGCCTGATGCTGCCGCCAGAACCCGCTGCGCATCCCGTATTCGTGCCATGACCAGTTCGGCACGTCGGGCAGCAGGGGCTGCCCCATCGGTGGCGGCAGAACCGTACGCGGCATGGCGCGTTCGATGCCCCATTCCTCGACGTTCAGAATGACCCAGACCGCCAGACGCTTGTCATCCGGCAGGATCAGGCGGGGGCGATCGACGATGGCCTGATAGGGGAAACGGTCGGTGAGTCGCATCAGAACTCCAGAAACTGTCGCAGCGCGCGGTCGAAGGCGGCGGTGGCGTTCAGGTTAGCGATATGGGCGCAGTCGGGGATTTCGACATAGGACGCGCCCGGCGTTGCCTGCGCCATGTCCTGCATCGCGGCAGGCGGTGCGCCCATGTCGTCCGCCCCCGCGATATAGAGGACTGGCACGGTCATGCCCGGCAGGTCGCGGCGATAGTCGAGCGACTGCAACGCCCGCGCGCAGCCGGTATAGCCCGCCACGTCCATCGCCGTGAAATCCCGCGCCAATGCCGCCACGACATCGGGGTGGGTCTGGGCAAAGTCGGGCGTCAGCCAGCGGTCCAGCGTGCCGGGCCAGATCGCCGCCATGCCGCCCGCGTCGATCGCCGCGATCCGGTCGTCCCAGCCCGCGACGAAGGGCGGCGGCGCGTCGGCGCGCGCACAGGCGCAGACGATGCGCCGCACGCGGCCCGCGTGGTTCAGGCCCATCCCCAGCGCCGTCATGCCGCCCAGCGACAGGCCGACGATATCCGCCTGCACGACGTGGAAGTTGTCGAGGATCGCGAGCATGTCGGCGGTCAGGTCGGCAAAGCGGTAGGGTCCGGGCGGCGTGGACGACTGCCCGTGCCCCCGCGTGTCATAGCCAATGACGCGGAAATGCGGCTCCAGCACCGCGCGCTGCGGCGCCCACATGTCCAGCCCCGCGCCGAGCGAGTTCGACAGCAGCACGACCGGGCCGTCGACGCGGCCCGTCACCTTGACCGACAGATGCGCGTCGCCGGACCGGACGGTGATCCGGCCCTCATGTGCGACACTGGTCATTCGGCGACCATGGCCGGGGCGACCTTTGGCGGCAGGGTCGCATTCACGGCGGGCATCGTCTGTTCCGCCAGCAGGACCATGGACCGCCGCGACAGGGCGACGTCGGCCCAGTCCTTGCCCGCGACCAGCAGCGTGCCGAAATCGCCGACCTCGTCGCGCAGGGCAAGGATGTCGTCCGCGACCTTGTCCGGCGTCCCCCATGTGACGCATTCGTCCATCACCATGTCCAGCGTCACGTCGTCGTCGTGCATGGTCTGGTCGTGCTTGAACAGGTTGGCGCGGCCATGTTTCTTCATCTTGGTCAAGAGCTGGCTGTAGTAGAACCGATACGGGCTGTCGGTGCCGAAGACGTAGTCGCGCGCGGTGTTCATGTCGTCGGCCACGAAGACGGACCGCGCCACGCGCCAGTTGGCGGGATCGGCGGGACGGCCTGCGCGGTCGCAGCCTTCCACATACTTCGGCCAGTGCGTCTTGACCCATGTGCGCAGCAGGAAGTTGGCCGAGATCGGGTCCCAACCCCGTGCCGCCGCCTCCGTCACGCCCTTGGAGAAGGGGGCGACGGCGGTGACGACGATGGGCGGATGCGGGCGCTGCAGGGGCTTGGTCATGATGCCCTGACCGATTTCCGGCAGCATCTGCGTCTCGGTCGTGATGTTCCAGAACTGCCCCTTGATGTTGTAGGGGGCCTCCGATTCCCAGATCTTGAGGATGTGGTTGATCCCCTCGAGGAACATGGCGGGGCGGTCGGCATTCAGGCTGCCGAACGCCTCGGCGTCCGTCGCCAGACCACCGGGCGAGATGCCGAAGATGAAACGCCCGTCCAGCATGTGATCCAGCATCGCGACCTGACCTGCCACGGCGGCGGGGTGGGTATTGGGGATGTTGACCGTCCCGGTGCCCAGCCGGATCTGTTTCGTCGCGGCGGCGATCCACGCGATGAAGCTGATGCAGTGCGTGATGTTCTCGGCCGCGTCGCTGGTGTGTTCGCCGACGTAGGCTTCGGTAAAGCCCAACTCGTCCGCCAGCAGGAAGGCGGCGCGATCCTCGTGCAGGGAGGTGCGCCAGTCCTTGCCCAGCGGGTGGATCGGCATGGTGAAGAAACCCAGGTCCATCGTCGTCTCCCATCGTGTGTCACGTCGGTTCTAGCCGAGGTGGCGCATATGGGAAAATTATGAAAACCGGTTCCGGGTATCGTGTTTTTGGATGCAGGCGTCAGCCGCTACCACCCTGCGCTGATCTGCCAGACGCCACTGGCGATCAGATAGCCGCCCAGCACGACCAGCAGTCCGTGCACGATCAGATAGAACGGCTCCTTGCGGATGCGGGTCGCGATGTATTTGCCGACCGCGATGCCCAGCGGCATGATCGGCAGCAGCAAAAGCGAAATCCACAGGGTGTCGAGGGTCACCAGACCCATGCCCAGCACGATCGGGATCTTGGCCCAGTTCACGATGGCAAAGAACCAGACCAGCGTCGCCACATAGACCTGCGGGCTCAGACGAAAGGGCAGCAGATAGGCCTGGATCGGCGCCTCGCCCATCAGAAAGAAGCTGGTGAATCCCGATCCCCCGGCCAGCGACAGGGTGCGCCCCCAGCGCCTGTGGTTCCGGTCCTGCGTCGGCGCCATGTCGCGCTGGCCCGCAGCCCGGTGGCTGAAGAAGCGCAGGCCGAGGAACAGCGACATCCCGCCAAGGAAGATCGCCAGCACGCCGGCGTCGATGCGGCTGAACGCCAGCCCCGCCACACAGACGCCGATGACGCCGGACAAGGCCATCGGCCACAGGAGCCGGACATCGACCGCGCGGCGATAGAGGACCGCGACGATCAGGTCCATCGCCACATAGGTCGGCAGCAGGATCGAGATGGCGGTGGGAATGTCCGATACGGCGGCGACCAGCGGCATTCCCAATGCGCCCACCATGCCGCCGAACCCCGCCTTGGCCAGCGCCACGAAGAACACGGCAAAGGCCGCGACCGCAAAGAACAGCGGCGTGAAGGTGGGCATGGTCGCCGTCACGAGAGGCGCCGCGACGCGGCAAGGGGGTGCATGGGTTGTCCTTTCGGCCCGTCGCCACGGGGCTGGCGGCACGGCGGTTCCGGTGCTAATTTATCGGGTAATAAACAAGTCGCAAGGGTCGTCGCGCGATCCGATGCGCTGCGACGTTGTCGACGGCAAAGCCACGCTGCGAGTGATGCCTAGTCTGTGCGCTGTGCTTCCGACGCGTGTTCAGCCTCCACAGACTTTGCCAGTTTGATTTTCAGCCCGGCGACAAAGGCCGCGACCGCATCGGCGACGACGCGGTCCTTGCGCGTTTCAAGCGCTGAGTCGTAGATCAGATCGCGCACGCCATAGTAGAAGATGCCGCCGTGCATCACCCATGCGAACTCGATCTCGCTGTCGGTGGCGGGGCTGGGCGGGTGGCCGAACTCGGCCCGCGCCTCGGCCACGATGGGCTCCAGGATGCGCTGGCGGACCAGTTGCATGTAGCGGCGGTTGATGTCGGCGCCCTTCAGCCCCGAGAACAGATAGATCCGCATCCATTCGCGGTTGAAGATCACGTCCGTATAGACCCGGTAGAAGGTATTCAGCCGCTCTTCCACGCTGGTGCTGCGGTCTGTGAGGATCTCTTCCCATTCGGGTCGCCAGCGGTTGACGTAGACCGCGTCGTAGACGGCAAGGATCAGGTCGTCCTTGGACGGAAAGTAGCGATAGAGCAGCGGTTGCGTCACGCCTAGCTGTCGGGCCAGACCGCGGGTCGAACTCTCGAACCCTTCCTCGGCAAAGAAGGCGATCGCCTTGGTGATGAAATCCTCGCGGCGCTGACCGGACGACATCCGCTTGCGCTTGGCTGTGGCATCCGGCTCGGTCATGCGATCCTTTCGGGCGGCAGTAGATGTGGCGTCTGTCACGTCGATGCACCGGTGCGGGCGTCCGGATCAAGGGTCAATCCGGCAGGTCCGACGACGCGCCGCATCATCGCAGGCTAACCCACGTTTGCCATCTGCTCTAGCATGACCATTGACAGAGCCCTCGATTTAATTTGTCATTCGATAAATTAGTATCTGGGGAGGATACGCACATGACCCGTCTGACACGGCAGGACATCTACGACACGGCGAAACAGCTGTCGAACTGGGGGCGCTGGGGGGACGACGACCAGATCGGCACCCTGAACAACGTGACACCGGACGACATCGTCGCGGCGGCGGGGCTGATCAAGAAGGGCAAGACCTTCCCCCTCGGCCTCGACCTGAAGCAAAAGATCCAGTCGGGGCTGTTCGGCGGGCGCTGGAACATGATCCACCAGATGCTGGCCACGGGGACGGACGCGGTCGTGGGCGCGCAGGACGGCGACGGCAAGGCCTATCTGCGTTACGCCGACGACGCGATCAACCTGCCCTGTCAGGTCGGCACCCAGTGGGACGCGCTGTGCCACATCTTCCTCGATGACAAGATGTACAACGGCTATCCGGCGACCGACGTGACCGTGCAGGGTGCGGCCCGGCTGGGGATCGAGCATGTGCGCGGCAAGATGGTCGGGCGCGGCGTCCTGCTGGACGTGGCCCGGTGGAAGGGGGTCGACAGCCTCGACGACGGGTATCCGATCACGAACGCCGACCTCGACGGCTGTGCGGCAGCACAGGGGGTGGCGATCGCCAAGGGCGATTTCGTCATCTTGCGCACGGGGCATCAGGAACGCTGCCTCGCGTCGGGCGACTGGACCGGCTATGCGGGCGGTGACGCGCCGGGGCTGTCGTTCGAGACGGCGCACTGGATCAAGGCCCACGACATCGCCGCGATCTGCGCCGACACATGGGGCTGCGAGGTGCGCCCCAACGAGAGCGACGAGGCGAACCAGCCGTGGCACTGGGTCGTGATCCCGGCCATCGGCATTTCCATGGGCGAGATCTTCTACGTGAAAGAGTTGGCCGAGGACTGTGCCGAAGACGGCGTCTACGAGTTCTTCTTCACCGCGCCGCCGCTGCACATCCCGGGCGCTGCGGGATCGCCGATCAATCCGCAGGCGATCAAGTGAGAAGGGCTGGCAAGTGAGCGCGTCTGCATGGGCATGATCCCGCACCGCTTCGCCCACGCGGCGTTCGGCCTGTGCCTGTCGATGATGATGTCGGCCATCATCTCGGGCGTGGCGACGCTCTCGGCGGTCGGGCTGTCGGCGGCGCTGCCGGGCATCTGGGTGCTGGCGTGGCTGAAAAGCTGGGTCGTGGCGTTTCCGGCGGTGCTGGTGGTGGCCCCGCTGGCGCGGCGCATGGCGGGGCGGTTGACAGCCCCGCCGCCGCTCTAGACGCGGTGTTGATAGGTGACCGGCACCCAGCGATAGGCCCCCGCGTGACGTTCCACATAGCCCACCGCCGGGAACGGCATGTGATGCCCGCTGACCAGCAGACCCTCCGTCGCCGCCATGTCCAGCACCCGTCTGCGTGT
This sequence comes from Loktanella fryxellensis, assembly GCF_900110065.1. Lineage (GTDB taxonomy): Bacteria > Pseudomonadota > Alphaproteobacteria > Rhodobacterales > Rhodobacteraceae > Loktanella > Loktanella fryxellensis. The sequence continues at coordinate 47,917 of NZ_FOCI01000006.1, forward strand.
GGCGATGGCCATGGCGGGATCGTCGTCGAAGGCGACCGGACTGTCGGGATGCTGCAGGGAAAACACGTAATGGTTCGTCACGTCGCCCCAGACCAGCATCTGCGCCGCCCCGTCGTCGAGGCGATACATCATGTGCCCCACCGAATGGCCGAAGGCCGCGAGCGCCGTCAGGCCGGGCACCACCGTGTCGCCATCCTCGGCCAGCGTCAGACGCCCCGCGATCTGCGGCAGCAGCGCCAGCACGAGGTCGCGATTTTGGGCGCGTTGCGGCGGGATGCCGTCGCCGCTGGTCCATGCGGCGTGTTCGCGCCGCCCCATGATATAGCGGGCATTGGGAAAGGCAATTGCCTCGCCTTCCATCACGCCGCCGATGTGGTCGGGGTGCAGATGGGTGAAGGCCACCACGTCGATGTCGCCGGGGGCGTAGCCCGCCACGGCCAGCCGGTCGCGCAGCCGCCCCGCATGGGCGGCACGCCCGCCCGCACCGAACCCGGTGTCACACAGCACGACTTGTCCGCCGGTCCGGATCACGGTCGGGGTATAGGTATTCTCGAACGCATGGGCGGGCAGGTGGTTGGCGGCGGCAGTCTGCGCGATCTGGTCGTCGCTGCGGTCCATGGCAAAGGGTGGCCTGATCCCTGTCCGCACATGCGCCCCGTCAAGGATCGTCGTGACCGCAGCCGTCCCCAGCGACAGGCGGTGGACGGTGTGGCGCAGGGCGTCGTCGGCGGCGTGGTGCGGGGTCTCGGTCATGGCGTGCGGGTCCTGTCAGGGGGGGCATCCGGTGCAGGATAGGCCGGACGCACCGCCCGCTTGCATCATGGTTTCGGATGCCGAATATATGAAACGATCATGCCGCGCGGCACGGGTTTGCGTCCATCATCGCGGCGGACCCGCGACCGCGTCACGGCCCTGCAACCCCACCACAGGAAGACGACGATGAAGGACCACGCCGCCCACGGCCCGCACCACATTCCGACCAACCCCGACCCGTCCGCCTTTGCCGACTGGCCCGCCGGGATGTACGAGGAGATGCTGGCCGCCCACGACAACGGCTGCGTCGGATCGCTCTTGGTGTCCGAGACGGACCGCGTGCGGGTCTGGCACCTGCACATCGCGCCGGGGGAGCGCTGCGGCTTTCACCGCCATGTAAACCCCTATTTCTGGTCGTCGCTGACGGCGGGGCGCGGGCGCAACTACGCCTCCTCCGGCGCGGTGAGCGAGGCCGTCTATACCGCGGGAGAGACGCGCCATTACCACTACGGCCCCGGCGACTATATGCTGCACTGCATCGAGAACGTGGGCGACACCACATTGTCCTTCGTCACGGTGGAGTTCCTCGACGGGACCAATCCGCCCTTGGCCATCCCCGACCACATGCGCCTGACGCCGACCCCCTGAGCGCCGCGAGAGGTGCCCCCAATGGCCCTGATGGTTTCCCGCCCCGGCACGGCGCAGTTCGTCGTCGGCGCAGCAGGGCTGGCGCTGGTCGCCGTGCTGCTGGGCACCGACGCCCTGCTGCCGCGCGTCGCCGCCGTCAGTGCGCTGTCCGTCGCCCTCTTTGCCACGCGCCTGTTGCCAGAGGTGGTGACGGCGATCGGCACATTCCTGGCCTTCATCGCGATCGGTGCGGCACCGACGGACGTGATCTTTTCCGGCTTTGCCAGCAGCGGGTTCTGGCTGCTGTTCGCGGGGCTGGTCATCGGCACGGCGATCACCGCGACCGGGCTGGGGATGCAGTTGGCACTGCGCATCTTCCAGCGCACGGGGGCATCCTATCGCCGGGCGGCGGTGTTGCTGGCGCTGTGCGGTCTGGCGCTGGGCATCCTCGTGCCCTCAACCCTGCCGCGCGTGATCGTGCTGATGCCCATCGCGTTGTCGCTGGCGCAGACCATGGGCTATGCGCCCGGATCGCGCGGCCACGTCGGCCTGTGCGCCACCGCGGCGGCGGCGACGCTGCTGCCGACCTATGCGTTCCTGACGGCCAACCTGCCGGTCATCATCCAGTTCGGCGCGGCCGAGACGCTGTATGGCATCGCCCCGTCCTATGGCGCCTATTTCGTCGAACAGGCGCCGATCAACCTGCTGCGGCTGGTGGTGCTGCTGGCGGTCATGCTGCCGTTTGCCCCGCCACGGGCCGAGGCCGCATCGCAGGTGGATGCGCCCGCACCCCTGACGCCGCCGCAGCGCCGCCTGCTAGTGCTGCTGGCAATGGCGATCGGGCTGTGGATGACGGACGGGCTGCATGGCATCTCGCCCGCGTGGGTCGGGCTGGCGCTGGCGGCGGTGCTGCTGGTGCCCGCGTTCGGGATGCTCGATGCGGCGGCGATGAAGACCAAGGTCGATCTGTCGCCCGCCTTCTTCATCGCGGCACTGTTCGCGATGACCGCCGTGGCGCAGGCCAGCGGGTTGGGCACCGCCGTGGCGGATGCGCTCGTGCCGCTGATGGGACTGGGCGGCGGGGGCCTGCGGGATTTCTATGCGGTCACGGGCCTGTCGGTGGTGCTGTCGCACCTGACCACGGCCCCCGCCGCCCCCGCCGTTCTGGTCCCCATGGCCGAGGCGTTCGCGACGCGCACCGGCTGGCCGGTCGAGACGGTGGTGATGGCGCAGGTGATCGGGCTGGCGACGCCGATCCTGCCCTATCAGGCGCCGCCGCTGATCGTGGCGATGGCGCTGGCGGCGATCCCGGTGGGCGCGTTGCTGCGGGTCTGCCTGTGGCTGGCGCTGGCGGTGGCCGTGATCGGCCTGCCGCTGACGTGGGTGTGGTGGTCGTGGCTGGGGATGTTCGGCTAGGCGCTGCCGCGCAGCGCGTGATGCAACAGGGGCCGTGACGCAAAAGGGGGGCCGGGCGCATCACGCCCGGCCCCCCTTTCGTTTGGTCCCTTTCGGATCAGCCCACCGCGATGGCCCTTACGTCGTCGTCCACGTGGGTGAGGTATTTTTCGAAGTTGTCGGCGAACATGGCGACGAGTTTCTTCGCCGCCGCGTCGTAGGCTGCCGGATCGGCCCATGTGCCGCGCGGGTCGAGGAGGGCGGTGTCCACACCGGGGACGGCGACGGGGACGTCAAAGCCGAAATGCGGGTCCTTGCGGAAGGTCACGTCGGCTATGCTGCCGTCCAGCGCTGCGGTCAGCAGGGCGCGGGTGGCGGCGATGGGCATGCGCGTGCCGGTGCCATAGGCGCCGCCGGTCCAGCCGGTGTTGACCAGCCAGCAGGTCGCCCCGTGGGACGCGATCTTGGCCTGCAGCAGCTTGCCGTACACCTCTGGCCGGCGCGGCAGGAAGGGCGCGCCGAAACAGGTCGAGAAGGTGGGCTCCGGTTCGGTCACGCCGCGCTCGGTGCCTGCCACCTTGGCGGTGAAGCCGGACATGAAGTGATACATCGCCTGCGCCGGCGTCAGCCGCGCGATGGGGGGCAGCACGCCGAAGGCGTCGCAGGTCAGCATGACGATGTTCTTGGGGTGCCCGCCCAGCCCGCCGCCCGACGCCTTGGGGATGTAATCCAGCGGATAGGCGGCGCGGGTGTTGGCGGTCAGGCTGGCGTCGGCGAAGTCGAGCGCGCGGGTCCGCGGATCGAAGACCATGTTCTCGATCACCGTGCCGAACATCTGCGTCGTGGCATAGATCTCTGGTTCGGCGCGTGCCGACAGGTTGATCGTCTTGGCGTAGCAGCCACCCTCGAAGTTGAAGATGCCCGCGTCGGTCCAGCCGTGTTCGTCGTCGCCGATCAGGGTGCGCAGCGGATCGGCGGACAGCGTCGTCTTGCCGGTGCCCGACAGGCCGAAGAAGACGGCGGTATCCACCAGATTGCCGTTGGCGTGGTTGGCCGAACAGTGCATCGGCATCACGCCCCGGTCCGGCATCAGCCAGTTCAGCAGGGTGAACACGGCCTTCTTGTTCTCGCCGGCGTATTCGGTGCCCGCGACGAGGATCAGCTTGCGGTCGAGGTTGAAGGCGATCACCGTTTCCGACCGGCAGCCGTGACGCGCGGGATCGGCGGTGAAGCTGGGGCAGTTCACCAGCATGAAGTCGGCCATGAAACCGGTCAGCTGATCGGCGTCGGGCCGGATCAGCATGTGGCGGATGAACAGGTTGTGCCACGCCAGTTCCGACACGATGCGCATGTTGACGCGGTGGCGCGGATCGGCGCCCGCGAACAGGTCCTGCACGAAGAAATCCTTGCCCGCCATGTGCGCCAGCATGTCGGCGTGCAACACGTCGAAGGCGTCGGCGCTCATGCGGGCGTTGTTGTCCCACCAGATGGTATCCTCGGTCGTGGGCGACACCACGACGTGCTTGTCCCTGGGCGAGCGGCCCGTGAACTTGCCGGTGGTCACGAGGAAGGTGCCGCCCTGTCCCAGCGTGCCTTCGCCGCGCTTCAGGGCGTGGGTGACGAGCTCGGGTGGCATGGCGTTGTAGACCACGTGGCCCAGGGCGGGAAAGCCTTGGGCTGCCAGCGTGAAGGCTGGATTGAACAGGCCGTGGTCCATGGGTGATCCTCTCCCGGTCGGTGTGTCACGTCGGTGTGTCACACGGGCGTAGCGCGGCAACTTTTGCAATGAAAGCAATATCTTCGACTGTTAGCGGTAACTGCCGATGTTAGCGCAAAGCGTCGCGGGCGAGGCCGTGACGCAGGGTCAGAGGAGGCCGGTCCAGCCCCACCACAACGCGGTCAGCGGCAGGCCGAGGACGGTGCCGATCAGCGCCGACAGCATGCAGATGCGTGTCAGCGGACCCACCGGAATCGCCGCGATGGCGATCCCGATCAGCAGCGGCGGCGACTGATAGGGCAACACCACCGTGGACAGGCCGATGTTGTGCGCCAGCCCCACCGCTGCGATCGACCAGCCCGCCGCATCCGCCGTGCCCGCGGCCAGCGGCGCCAGCACGATCGGGGCGGCGGGCGCGATGGTCAGATGCGACAGCGCCGAGGCGAAGAGCGTGATCGCACTTAGGTTCCACAGGTCGGCCCCGGGTGACAGGCGCAGCACCGGCACCACCAGATCGGCGATGCGCGTGCCCAGCCCGACATGCGACATCACCGCGCCGATCCCGAAGACCGCGGCGATCAGGATGGCGATGGACAGGTCCACCTCGGTCTTCATCGCCTGCGCGGAAAACACGCCGAGCCCCGGCAGCAGCAGCACCCCGGCGGCGGCCAGCGTGACCCACGCGGGGGCGATGCCGTGCAGGCTGTCGGTCGCCCACAGCACGGTCGCCAGACCCAGCACCACCGACAGGCGGCGCTGTGCGGGCGTCCATGCCGCGGCCGGTCCCGCCGCCGGGGGCGCGGTGGGCACGCTGCCGCGGCCCCAGGCCAGCAGCAGCGCCAGCAGCACCGCGAACCGCAGCGCGTTGATCGGCGCGTTCTGCACGAAATAACCGCCATAGCCGTAGCGCACGTCATACAGGATCTCGAGGATGCCGAATTCCACGATGGTGGGCAGGTTGGCGGTCAGGAAGGCATAGGTCGGCACCAGCGTCATCAGCGCCGACGTCATCAGCAGGCCCGTATGGGCGCGCGATCCTGTGGGCAGCCCCATCCGCTGTGCCAGCGCCAGCGTGACCGGCATCAGCACGATCACGCGCGGGATGGCCGACGGCACCATCGCCCCGAGCAGGAGCCCGCCACCGGACAAGAGCAGCACTGCTCGCACGTAGGACGGGCCGGTCATCCGGAACAGCGCCTGCGCGATCCGGTCGCCCAGCCCCGACACGGTGATCGCGGACCCGATCACCAGCCCACCCACCAACAGCCAGAAGCCGCTGGACGCGAAGCCCGAGAAGATCACCCCTTCCGGTGCCACGCCGCCCGCCAGAAAGGCGAGGAAGATCGCCAGCGCCGTCACCACCTCCGGCAGGGTGCGGGTCGCGAAGGCGCCGATCCCCGCGCAGGCGATGGCCAGCACCCGCAGGGCGGGGTCCGGTGTGGCAAGGCAGGTCAGCAGCGCCAGCAGGCCCGCCGCGGCGCACAGCACCGTCCCGGCAGTGGCGCGGCCTAGCACATGGTGTCCGTCGCGGGCAGGGTGGCGTCAGGGTGGCCGGTATCGGGCAGGCCGGTCTCAGGTGGAATCGTCGGCATGGCGGTAAACCTCGAACACGGCGGCGGTGTCGTGATCCTTTGGGATCAGGGACCACGCCCGGTCATACATCGCGGCGGCGGCGGCGAACATGGGGGCCGTGATCCCCTGTGCGGCGATGTCCGCCCCGATGATCGACAGATCCTTTTCGAACATCGCCATGTGCGCCGTGGCGGGCACGTAGTCGCCCGACATCATCAGCGGCATCCGCAGGTCCAGCATCCGCGACTGACCGGCCCCTTTCGACAGCATCCGGTAGACCGTGTCGCGGTCCAGCCCCAGCGCGTCGGCGTAATGCAGCACCTCTGCCGCGGCGCAGTTGTGCAGGGCGACAGCATGGTTGGCCACATACTTCAGCTTGCTGCCCGCGCCGAAATCGCCCGCCGCGATCACCGTGTGGCACAGTGGGTCGAGCAGGTGGCGGATCTGGGCGATGGCATCGGCAGGGCCGGAGGCCATGATGACCAGATCCCCCTTCGCCGCCTGTGCGCCCGTGCCGCTGACGGGCGCGTCGAGCAGGATCGCGCCCTGCGCCTGTACCGCGTCGCGGGCCGCCATCTTGTCGGCCAGCGCGAAGGTGCCGGTGTCCATCGCGATCTGGCCGGGACGCAGGATGCGCCCCAGTTGCGCCGCGACATCGGCCAGCACCGCTGGCGACGCGACCGAGACGATCACCAGATCGCAACCCGTCAGCCAGTCGCCCGGCGCGTCATGCGCCACGCCGCCGCGCGCCGTCAGGCGGTCGCGCGCCCCCGCGTCGGGGTCGCACCCCGCCACGGGCACGCCGGCGGCGATCAGGTTGCCCGCATAGGCGGACCCCATGATCCCCAGGCCGACGATGCCCACCGTCACGTCACGCGCCCTTCTTGGCGGGCAGACCGAACAGCCGCTGTGCCGTCAGACCCGCCACGTTCGCCTTGTCGGCGTCCGACAGGGCAGAGCTGACGATGTGTTCCACGGGATCGTAATCGGCCATGTCGAAAGGATAGTCGCTGCCCATGATGACCTTGTCCGCGCCATGCACCTTGACCAGATATTCCAACTGGTGATCGGTGAAGACGACGCTGTCGATCCATACCTTATTCAGATAGCTCGTCGGCGGTTCAGGCAGGTCCGCATGGCTGTCCTGACGCGCCCCCCACGCATGGTCGATCCGCCCCGAATAGGCGGGCAGGTAGCCGCCGCCGTGCACGGCGAAGATCTTGAGCGCCGGCATGTCGCGCAGCAGACCGTTGAAGATGATGTAATGCAGCGCCATCGTCGTCTCGAGCGGGTTGCCGATGACGTTGGCGAAATAGTATTCCGAGAACCGCTCGCCGCCGGTGAAGCCGTTCGGGTGGATCATCACCACGGCGCCCAGCTCCTCGGCCTTCTTCCAGAACGGGCGGAAGCGGGCGGCGCTGATCTCCTCTCCGTCGACGTTGGTCAGCAGCATGACGCCCTTCAGACCCAGACCCATGGCGCGGGCAAGCTCGGTCGCCGCTTCCTCCGGGTCCTGCAGGGGCACGGTACCGAGGCCCGCGAAACGGTCCGGCTGCTGTGCCACCCAGGCGGCCATGCCATCGTTGACCATGCGGCTGGCGTGGGCGGCGTGTTCGACGGGCGACTGGTAATAGCACTGCGGCGGCGGCGGGGCGACGATCTGCATGTCGATGCCCTGTGCATCCAGGACGCGCATCCGGTCGCCGATGTCTTGCATGGCGACGGGGCCACGGTCCTTGTCCTGCTGGGCGTTCACCGCGTTGGTGGCGTCGTTGGCGTATTTGACCATCGCGATCCGTTTCGGATCGACGTGGGGCAGCATGTACTGCGCGGCCGCCGGGATCACGACATGGGCATGGCTGTCCACGGTCAGCGTGGACAGACGGCCGGGGGCGTCCGGCATGGGCCGCGCGGCGCTGGGGCCATAGCGGTTGACGGCATCGCCCCGGTCGCGTGTGTCGATGGTGGAATGGGTCATGATCTGGGTCCTGTCAGGTCTGGTAAGGCAAAGGGCGACCGCCGCGGGCACCGCCCGCGACGGTCCGGCATGGGATCAGGGGTTGGCTTCCAGCCACGCCGCGGCGTCCGCCTCGACCTGCGCGCGGTCGAAGTCGTTGGCGGCGGCGATGTAGGTGTCGTTGAGGAACGTGGCCTCGTCGACCTCCGCCTCGATGGCACCCGACGACAGCAGACGCGGCTGCAGGGCATCCCACACGGGCGTCTGCAGATCGCCCAGCCGTTCGGTCACCGACACGTTCATCCCGATCGACATGTCGAGAAAGAGTTGCCCCGCCTCCTCGTTCTCCCACTCGGCGGGCACGCCCTTGCGCAGCATCTGCGCCACCGCCTCCGGGTTGACAGAGGCGACATACATCCCCTTGGACCACGCCCGCAGGAAGCCTTCCATCGCGGCGCGCTTCTCCTCCAGCGTCTCGGTGTTGGCGGCGAACGTATTGGCGGGGCTGGCCAGCAGCTCCTCCGGCGTGATCAGGCGCACCGGGATGCCGTTCGCGTTGAGCGAGATCCAGTCCGGGGCCGCCCCCGAGATCGCAGATACGTTGCCGTCGCGCACGGCGGCGGCCAGCGTCGGTCCGGCCTCGCCCAGCACGACGGTTTCCACGTCGTCGATGGTGGACCCCACGGTGTTCAGTGCCGCCTGCAGGAACGACCGGTCGCGGTCGGACACGAGGCCGACGGTGGTGCCGATCAGATCGTCGATGGAATCGTATTCCGACGTCTCCAGCACTCCGATGCCTTCGGGCGCGTTCTGCATCACCTCATAGACCGTGGCGATGGGCGCGCCCGCGTTGATCGCGTTCACGGTTTCCACCGGGTCCAGCATCGCCAGATCGGCCTGACCGTTCTGCAGGAACGCCACATAGGGGATCGAGGTGTCGGACGGCAGCAGGTTGACCGTGATCCCCTCCGCCTCGAAATATCCCAGCGCCTCGCCCACCACGAGCGGAAAGAAGTTGGTGGACCGCGGCAGCGGGTTGATCATGTTGATCGTGGTGTCCTGCGCCAGAAGGGGCAGGGCCGTCACCGTGACCGCTGTGCCCAGCAGAACCGTCTTCAGCATCTTCATCGTCGTTCCCTCCCAGAAATGTCGATTGTTGTGCGTCACTTGCCAGCCTGACCCGACCAGGTGCGGGCTGCCGCGCGGGACGCTGCCGCGCGGCGGCTTTCGCGACGCCAGAACACGATCCGGTCGTCGAGAAATTCCATGGTGTAGAACAGCATGAGGCCGATCACCGTCATGCTGAGCAGCGTCGCAATGGACGAAGCCATGTCGAGCTGGAAGGAAAAGCGGCTCATCAGCACGCCCACGCCATCGGTGGCCTGCGCGAATTCGGCGACGACCGCCCCGATCAGCGCGGTGGTCAGGCCGATCTTGAGCCCGGCGAACATCAGGGGCAGGGCGGATGGCACCCGCAGCTTGGCAAAGATCTGGGCGCGACTGGCGCCGAGCGAGGTGAACAGATCCTCGCGGTCCTCGTCGACCTGCACCAGTCCCGTCAGCGTGTTCACGAAGATCGGGAAGAAGCACAGGATCGCGGCCAGGGCCATCTTGGACCCCATGCCATAGCCGAACCACGCGATGACCACCGGCGTCAGGGCGATACCCGGCGTCACGTTCAGCACGATGGCATAGGGGATGACGTAGCGCTTGAAGACCTCCGACAGTGACGAGGCCACGGCAAGGCCGATCGCCACGCTGGCCCCGATGGCAAAGCCCACGACAGCCTCGGTCAGGGTGACGAAGAAATGCCGCCAGATCGTGCCTTCGGTCACGTAGAGCTTGACGATGGCGCCGCCGATGGCGCTGGGCCGCGGGATCATGATCGAGGTGATCAGCCCGGTGCGTGCGCCCAGTTCCCACGCCCCGATCAGCAGACCCAGCAGGACGACATGTGGCACGAACCGGATGATGCGGTCGAGGATGCGGGCGTCATTGGCGAGCGTGGCATTGGTCATGACTGACCCTCCATGGCTTTGCGGCGGCGGGCGCTGACGCGGGTGCGGCCTTCCTCATGCTTCCAGTAGGCGATGGTGCGATCCAGCACCTCCATCCCGCGGAAGATCAGGAAACCCAGCAGCGTCAGGGTAAAGATGCAGGCAAAGGCCGACGCCATGTTCAGGTTGCGCGTATAGACGAGGATCAGCGACCCGATGCCCTGATCGCGCTGGATGAATTCGGCCACCAGCGCACCCGACAGGGCGGCCGTCAGCGCAAGGCGTTCACCGGCCATGATGACCGGGATGGCATCCGGCAACACCAGCTTGCGCAGGATCTGCCACTTGCTGGCCCCCATCGCGCGGAACAGTTCCAGCTTGTCCTGATTGACGTTCATCACGCCCGACAGGGTGTTGATGAAGGGCGCAAAGAAGCACACCAGCATGATGATCGCGATCTTGGACGTGACACCGAACCCCAGCGCCGCGATCAGCAGCGGTGCCACGGCGATGCGCGGCGTCGCCTCGAGGACGATGACATAGGGCTTCAGGAACCGCCGCAGCGTGCCGTTCAGACCAACGAGGCTGCCCAGTACGATCCCCAGAACCGATCCGCCGACAAACCCCGCGAACACCAGGCTCATGGTGACGCCAAGGTGATACCAGACATTGCCGTTCACGACATAGATCAGCCAGAACGACTGCAGGATGGCGCTGGGCCGGGGATAGAACAACGGGTCCAGCCAACCGGCGCGGGACGCGATTTCCCACGACAGGACGATCGCCAGAAAGATACCCAGATGGGTCGCGATGCGCCGGTTGCGCAGTTGCCGTGCGGCATCGGTGGCGTTGCCGGTCGCCGCATCGGGGGACTGGATCGCCACCATCACACCGCCCCCAGCGTTTCGCGCACGTCGGCGACCAGCGCGTTGAACGCGGGCGACGTCTGGATCGACAGCGGACGGGGCCGGTCCAGATCGACGTCCACGATCTTGGCCACCTGACCGGGGCGCGAGGTCATGACGAACACCTGATCGGCAAGGAAGATCGCCTCGCTGATGTTGTGCGTGACGAACAGGGTGGTCGCGCCCACCTCGGCCACGATCCGCATGAGTTCGGTGTTCAGACGCTCGCGCGTGAATTCGTCCAGCGCGCCGAAGGGTTCGTCCAGCAGCAGGATGTCCGCGCCCGTCTGCAGCAGGCGCGCCAGCGCCACCCGCTGCTGCATGCCCCCCGACAGTTGCGCCGGGAACGAAAAGGCGAAATCGCCCAGCCCGACCAGCTTCAGCAAGTCCATCGCGCGGTTGCGGTCGGCCTGTGTCGGGGTGCCCGCGATCTCGGTCGGCAGCAGGACGTTGTCCAGCGCGGTGCGCCATTCCAACAGCGTCGCCTTCTGGAACATCATGCTGATGTCGCGCCGGGGCCCGGTGACCGGCGTGCCGTGGACCGTGACCGCGCCGGACGACGGCGCGATCAGGCCCGACACCAGCCGCAGCAGCGTGGACTTGCCGCAGCCCGAAGGCCCCACCAACGACACGAAGGACCCGCGCTTGATCCCGAAATCCGCGTTCTTCAGGGCCACGACGCTGCCGTCGGCGAACGTCTTGCCTACGCCACGGCCGCTGACCACGATGTCGGCGGCAACCGTATCCGGTGCCATGATCTGATCCTTCATCTCGTCCTCCTGTCGTTCGGCTGCGCCGGTGGCGCAGCCCACTGGAATATCAGTGCTGTGCAGGTCTCAGGGCACCACGGGCTGGTTCCGCAGGCCGCGCATGACCTGCGCCTGCGATTTGCGGATATGGCTGATCGACAGCCGCGTGGCGGTCCGGGCATCGCGCGCCTGCAGCGCGTCGATGATGCGGACGTGTTCCGTCAGCGATGCGGACATCGCCGCCGCCTCGTCCCGGCGCGACGACAGCGACACGATGCACAGCCGCTCGTAATTCTCCATCAACCCGATGACGGTGGCGGTCTGCCGCCGGTTGCCGGCCAACGTGCTGATGCAGACGTGGAAGGCGCGGTTGTAGACCGCATAGTCGCGCAGATTGTCGCTGTCGCAGGTGCGATAGGCATCCAGCGCCGCAAGGGCTTCGGCGCTGGCATCCGCACAGATCCGCCGTACGGCCGACACTTCCAGGATCTCGCGGAAGTCGAGGATGTCCTGCGCATCCTGGATCGAGATGGGCGCGACCCGGTGACCCTGACGGGGGGCGATCTCGACCAGCCCCTCCCACTCCAGCTTTTGCAACGCATCGCGGATCGGCGATTTGGATACGCCGTATTTTTCGGCCAACGCGCTTTCCCGCACTTCCGCGCCGGGCAGCAATCCGCAGGACATGATGTCTTCGCGCAAGGCATCGAAGATGTGATGCCGCATCAATCTGACTGACATCCGGCTCCCCCCTGATATCTCAGATCATGCTGGCAGCCTCGTTCCCCTGCGTCAATTTATCACTGGTGATAGTCACTATCCGAAAATCGCATGACGGATCACAGCGTCACCGCTTCGCCGGTATCGGCGGACCGCACGATGGCGTCGAGCACCTCGATGTTGTGGATCAGTTCGGCGTCCGTATAGGGATAGGGCGCCTCGCCCCGGATCGCGGCACCGAAGGCCGCGATGTTCGCTGACACGGAGTCGGTCCAGTCGAACACGGTCGTCGTGGTGTCGTCGATGCTGCGATAGCATTCCATTGTGGCCTGACCGCCCGGCGTGTCGGGGTGTGTCGCGTTGCGGATTTCCACCCACATGTCGCTGCCGAAGACATGGGTGCGGATGAAATGCGGCGTGTGCAGGATCGCCTGCAGGGTCGCCGTCATACCGGCGCGGAACTGCAACTGCACCGTCACCACGTCGCCCGTTTCCCACCCCAGACTGCGGCTGGCGGTCATGGCGTGCAGCCGTGCCACGGGGCCGTAAAAGGCGATCAGCAGGTCGGTCAGATGGATGCCCATCTGCGTCATGCCGGCGGCGGGGGCGAACGCCTTGGTCGTGCGCCAGCTGTCGGGGCCGAGGCCGATCAGCTTGTCATGGCTGAACGCCATTTCGGTATGCATCACGGTGCCGAGGGCGCCCGCATCCAGCAGGTCGCGCAGCGCGATGATCGCAGGTTCGAACCGGCGTTCGTGCCCGATGCCCAGCACCAGTCCCGCGGCACGGCAGGCCTCCACGCTCTGCCGGGCGTTCGCGGCGGACAGCGACAGGGGCTTTTCACAGAACACGTGCTTGCCCGCGGCGACGGCCTGCGCGATCTGCACGTCGTGCAGGTCGTTGGGCGATGTCAGGATGACCGCCTGCACCGCGGGGTCGGCCAGCGCCGCCGCGTAATCCACCAGCACCGGCACACCCAGCGCGCGGATCCGGTCGTGCAGTCCGGCGGCCGGTTCCACGATGCCGCGCAGGTCGAACGCCGTGTCCGTCACCAGACGGCGGCCGATGTGCTGCCCCCACCAGCCGAATCCTACCAGTGCCACACCGATCATGCCGTCTCTCCCTTTGCGCGCAGTCCGAACGTTCCGGCCAGTGCGTTGTCATAGTCCGCCCAACCGCTCGCCGCCGCGGCCTCGGCCTTGGCCAGCACGGCGGCGATCACCGCATGCGGCTGGCCCGTGGACTGCGCCAGATCGGTCATCAGGCGCATGTCCTTGATCGCGTTGGTCAGGGTAAAGCTGACGGTGCCCGGATCGCCGGTGCGGACCATCGCGGCGATCGGCGGAATCCGCGACTTGGCCGCGCCGATCGCGCCCGAACTGTCGCCGAGGATGTCGAGCGCCAGTTCCGGATCGACCCCCTGCGCCATCGCCAGCGCCAACGCCTCGCCGAGCGCGCTCCAATACACCATCAGCGGCAGGTTCACCGCCAGCTTCATCGCGGCGCCCGTGCCGACCGGGCCCAGATGTTCCAGTCGCCGCATCAGCAGGTCCAGCACCGGACGGGCGGCATCAAAGGCCGCCTCGGTGCCACCCGCCAGCCCCATCAACCGCCCCGCACGGGCGGGCACGACGTTGCCGCTGACCGGGCATTCGAGGAACAGGCCACCGCGGGCATTCACCGCCGCCGCAAGGGACTGCACGGTGCCGGGGGATGTCGTCGCCATCTCGACCACCACGCGGCCCGTCAGATCGGCGGCCAGCAGGCCGGCGTCGCCGTGATAGATGGCCGCGATGGCGTCGTCGTTGGCGAGGATCGACAGGATCACGTCGCAGCCCTGCGCCACGTCGCGCGGTGTGGCTGCGACGGTCGCCCCCGCGATGCCCTGCGCGCGGTCCGCCGTGCGGTTCCACAGCAGCAGGGGCACGCCCTGTTCCGACAGCCGTTCCGCGATCGGCCGGCCCATGTTGCCGACGCCGACGATGCCCACAGGTTGCGCGGTCATCCGATCCTCCCCCTCGTTTCGATATGTTATTTCACATATCAAAGCGCCGCAGGATCATGGTTTCTGATAGTGGCGTTCCGGATCGGCGATAGGCAGGTCATCCCAGTCGGCCAGGATGACGGCCACATGGGCTACAAGGCAATCGGCCAGCAGACGCGCGGCGCGGGGCGCGGCCATCTCGGCCTTTTCGACAAGGACGTAGTCCAGACTGATCGGCGGGTCCTTGATCGGGTTCAGCCGGCGCACGGTCCCCGCCTTGTCCGGGTGGCAGATCGCCGAGGGCAGGATCGCGACCCAGTCCGTGGCCCCGATCATCTCGAGCGTGGCGAGCATGCCGTCCATTTCCAGCATCTCGGCCAGATGGACGCCATGGGTGTTCAGCAGCGTGTCGATATGCTTGCGCCGCACGTTCAGCCGCGATGGCACGATCAGGCGACAGCCCGACAAGGCCTGCAGCGGGATCGGCGCAAGGTGAGGCGTGCCGATACCCGCGGCAGCGCCGGACACCAGCATCTCGCAGTCGCGCCCGACATAGGTGCCGGTCAGGCCCGCCGGCAGGTCGGTCGACGGGACGAGGGCGAAGTCCAGCTCTCCGTCCAGCACGCGCCGCATGAGGGAGAAGCTGTATTCCTCCAGCAAGGACAGCTCCACGTCGGGGAACTGCGACTGGAACTGGTGCAACGCCGGGATCAGCACGGACCGGGTCAGCGAGGGGATCATCCCGAACCGCACCAACCCTGCCACCGCGCCGCGCATCTCCTGCACGGCCTTTTCAGTGGCCATCAGGGCCTTCAGGATGGCCTGCCCCTCGCGGTAGATGATCTCGCCCGCGGGGGTCAGGGCAAAGCGTTTGCGTTCCCGTACCAAGAGCGGCACCCCCAGCACCAGTTCCAGCCCCTTGACCTGCGTGGACATGCCGGACTGCGTCGTATTCTCCCGCTCGGCGGCGCGGCTGAAAGACTGCTCCTCGTACACCGCGATGAAGGCCTGCAGGGCGCGGATCTTGATGCTGGGATAGGCCACGACACCTGCTTTCGGGAAATGTGATGCGACACCCACCATGGCATCACGAAATGCGATCTGTCGATGGTGTCGTTCCCCTCTTGCCGATCACCGCGCGGCCGACGGCAGGGACCCGCAGGGCGTGTGGCCGGGCCGTTGACGATCCCGCCCACGCGCAGCGGTGCCGTGGTGGCCCCACGCTGTCAGGGCACGGTGCCTTCCGCCTTTGTCGATCCGCGTCGGATCAGGTCGCCCGCGAGGACGTGACGCTGAGGGGGCGCGGCGCCGTCGTCGATCCGGTGCAGAAGGGTGGCGACGGTGGCGGCGATCATGCGGTCGAGCGGTTGGCGAAAGCTGGTCAGGTCGTAGGCGGCCCAGGCGGCGATGGGCACGTCGTCGAAGCCCGCCACGGCCACGTCGCCGGGCACGTCAAGGTCGAGCTTGGTCCGCAGCACGTCCATCACCGCGAAGGCCATGTGGTCGTTGCACACGAAGACCGCATCCGGGCGGTCGCGGCCCGCGAACATCTCGAGCGCCGCCGCACGTGCGGTGGCGTGCTGGAAATTGCCCACCCCGCGGCTGTGCAGGGTTATGCCCGCTTCCTCCAGCCCGCTGCGGAACCCCGCCTCGCGGTCGATCTGGGTCGAGGCACCTTCGAACCCGGCGATGTATCCGATCCGCTGTGCGCCCCCCGCGATCAGGTGTCGCGCGATCTGGCGTCCCCCGTCGACGTTGTCGGTGGTCACGCTGGCCAGCCGCGCGTCGGGCTGGGTGCGGTTGAACAGCACGACGGGGATGCCGGATTCGTCGCAGCGCGCCGCCAACACCGACGACATCGAGACGGAGGCGAGCACGATCCCGTCGACCTGATAATCGAGGATCTCCTGCATCACGCCTTCGACGTGGCCCACGGTGTTGGACGCCATGAAGACGAGGACGTGGTAGCCCTGTTCCTGCAGCGCCACCGACAGGCGTTCGACGGCGAGCGGATAGAAGTAGTTGTCCAGATAGGCGACCACGAGGCCGATGATCCGGCTTTTGCCGGTGATCATCGCGCGGGCCAGCACGTTGGGGCGATAGCCCAGTGCGTCGGCGGCGCGGCGCACCTTTTCGATCGTCTGCGCAGAGGCGGACCCGCCCGGCGTGAACACGCGGCTGACCGCCGACTGGCTGACCCCGGCGCGGCGGGCGACGTCAAGCGATGTGACGCGGGTGATGCTGTCGTTCGCCATCAGTCCGCCGTCCATCCGCCGTCGATCATCAGCGCGGTGCCCGTCACCAGCGCCGCCGCGTCGGAGGCGAGGTAGCTGATGCCGCCCATGATGTCTGTGATCTCGCCGACGCGGCCGAGCTTGATCTTGTCCTCGATCCACGCGCGGCGGACGGGATCGCGCAACGTCACCTCGGCCAGCGGCGTGCGGATGAAGGTGGGGCACAGCGTGTTGATGCGGATGCCGTGCGGCCCCCATTCGATGGCCATCGCCTTCACCATCCCCTCCAGCGCGTGCTTGGAGGCGCAATAGACCGCCCGGTCGATGCCGCCCACATGCCCCATCTGGCTGGAGATGTGGATGATCGAGCCAGCAATGCCCGCGGCCCGCATCCGGTCCGCCGTGCGGGCGGACAGGAAATAGGCGGCGCGCAGGTTGACGTGCATGACCGCATCGAAGTCGGCGGGCGTGGTGGCGGTGGCCGGGCCGTGGCGCGCCAGCCCGGCGGCATTCACCACCACGTCGAAGGCGGGCTGATCCGCCAACGCCTGTGCTGTGGCGTCCAGATCGCCCACGTCCAGCACGAGGGCCGTGGCGTCATACCCCTTGGCCGCCATCTGCGCCACCACATCGGCCAGCCTGTCGGCGCCGCGTGCGGCGCAGACCACCTGCGCGCCCTGATCCGCCAGCGCCACGGCGGCGCCCAGCCCGATGCCGGACGAGGCCCCGGTAACGAGGGCGCGTTTGCCGTCGAGGCGCAGGGACGGGGGGATCGGCAGCGTCATGGCGGGGTCCTTGTCCACGGTCATTCGGCCGCATCCTTGTAGGCGGCGGCGGTGCCATAGGCCACGTTCTGCCCGCCATAGCGGCGGACGCGGACGTTGCACTGTTCCGCGTGGCCCACGAACCCTTCCAGCATGCACAGGCGAGAGCCGTAGGCGCCGATCAGGGCCGCCGCCTCGTCCGTGACGATGCGCTGATAGCTGTGCGTCTTGAGGAACTTGCCGACCCAGAGGCCGCCGGTGTAGCGCCCGGCCTTCTTGGTGGGCAGGGTGTGGTTGGTGCCGATCACCTTGTCGCCGTTGGCCACGTTGGTGCGCGGGCCGAGGAACAGCGCGCCGTAGCTGTGCATGTTCGCAAGATACCAGTCGTCGCGGTCGGTCATGACCTGGACGTGTTCGGAGGCGATGTCGTTGGCAACCTGCAGCATCTCCTCGTGCGTGTCGCAGACGATCACCTCGCCATAGTTGCGCCAGCTGACGCCGGCGGTGGCGGCGGTGGGCAGGATCGCCAGCAGGCGGTCGATCTCGGCCAGCGTCGCCTCGGCCAGACGGCGAGAGGTGGTCAGCAGTACGGCGGGCGAGTTGTAGCCGTGCTCCGCCTGCCCCAGCAGATCGGTGGCACAGAGCTCCGCATCCACGGTGTCGTCGGCGATCACCATCGTCTCGGTCGGTCCGGCAAACAGGTCGATGCCGACGCGACCGTAAAGCTGGCGCTTCGCCTCGGCCACATAGGCGTTGCCGGGACCGACCAGCATGTCCACGGGGGCCATCGTCTCTGTCCCGATCGCCATGGCACCGACCGCCTGCATGCCGCCCAGCACGAGGATCTCGTGCGCGCCGCCCAGATGCATGGCGGCCACGATGGCCGGGTGCGGGGCGCCGTCAACTGGGGGGGCGGAGGCCACGATGCGCGGCACGCCCGCGACGGCGGCGGTCAGCACCGACATGTGGGCGGAGGCGACCATCGGAAACTTGCCGCCGGGGACGTAGCAGCCGACCGACTGCACCGGGATCGTGCGGTGGCCAAGGATCACGCCGGGCAGGGTCTCCACCTCGATATCCGTGATGGATGCCCGCTGCGCCTGCGCGAAACGGCGGATCTGGTCCTGCGCAAAGCGGATGTCGGCCATGTCGTTGTCGGAGACGCGCGACATGGCGGCCTCGATCTCGGACGCGGTCAGGCGAAAGGCGGGCGGGGCATAGCCGTCGAACTTTTGCGACAGGTCGCGCACGGCGGCGTCGCCACGGGCGGCGATGTCGGCCAGCGTCGCCTCGACCGTGGCGCGGACCCTGGTGTCGTCCTCCGCCCGCTCCGCCTCTGGCTTGCCGTGCTTGAGGGTTGTGATGGTCATGGTGTCGTCTCTCCTCCCCAGTGTGCGCCCTGCGGGCAGCCGGATGTGTCAGCGGCAGGGCAAGGCTCGTCGCGGTGCATACGTCACCACGCAGGGCCACGCCGTGACGTCCAGCCGTGAAGCTGCGCGAAGCAGACCATGCCCTGTCGTCCTCAGGCGCGTTGCCAGCAACGCTAGGTGGAGATGAATACGTTTGCAACACGTTTTAACGGCTGCCGGGCCGCCCGGACGCGGCCGCAGCGGCCGACCCGATCGCCCGGTGCGCAGTGACCCCCGGCATGCGACTGCGTCAGGTGCTGGCGACGCCCCAACCGGCGGTGGCGATCCCTGCGATGGCCAGCAGACGGTCGCGATCGGCCCCGTCCCGCGCCAGTACCGACATGCCTTGCGTGACCGCGAGGGTCAGGTCCGCCAAACGCGCGGATGGCGTGTCAGACGGCATCAGGCCCGCCGCGATATCCGCCTCGATCCTGCGGATGACGATGTCGCGCACCACGCGCCGTTCGTCCGCCACCGCGTCGCGCACGGCGGTCGCATCCGGCGATCCCGTCGCGGCTGCGCTGGCGAGCAGGCACCCGGGTGGCGTCGCCTCTCCCGTATAGAGGATGGCTGCACCGCGCAGCATCCCGGCGACGGCGTCGCGTGCGGTCGGCGCATCGGCCATCGTGCGCTCCAGCACGCTATGATCCCCTGCGTAGCGGCGCATCGCCTCCAGAAACAGCTGCTGCTTGTTGCCGAACGCCGCATACAGGCTGGGTGCGGTGATCCCCATCGCCGCCGTCAGGTCGGTGATCGACGTGGTTTCATAGCCGCTGGCCCAGAACGTGCGCATGGCCTTGTCCAGCACATCCTCCCGGTCGAAGGACAGGGGGCGGCCGGTCTTGCGGGGTGGTGTGCCGGTGTGTTTCATAGTGACCAATATTAAAGTCGTTGACACGATCCGGCAAGGGGGCGATATTTTTCATATCAATCACTACAAAATATCGGAAACCACATGTCCCTCACGCACTACCGCGCTCTCGGCCGATCCGGGCTGGTCGTCAGCCCTCTCAGCCTCGGCACCATGACCTTTGGCCCCGGCGATTGGGGTGTGGACGAGGCGGGCTCGCGCGCGATCTTCGACGCCTACCGCGACGCGGGCGGCAATGTCGTGGACACGGCGGACATCTATACCGGCGGGATCAGCGAGGAGTTCGTCGGCCGGTTCATCAAGGACACCGGATCGCGCGACGAGATCGTGCTGGCGACCAAGTTCGGTTTCAACGGCTCGCGCAGTCCTCTGGCCAGCAATCAGGGCGGTGCGGGCAACCCCCATGCGGGTGGGGCGGGGTCAAAGAACATCCACCGCGCGCTCGATGCCTCGCTGCGGCGGTTGGGCACCGACTATATCGACCTGTACTGGATGCACATATGGGACGGCGTCACCCCGGTCGAGGAGATCGTCCAGACGCTGGGCGATCTGGTGCGTGCGGGCAAGATCCGGCACTACGGCTTCTCCGACATGCCCGCATGGTTCGCGATGAAGGCCGCGACGATCGCCACCGAACGCCGCGTCCCCGGTCCCATCGCGATGCAGGTCGAATACTCGCTCGTCGCCCGCGACGTGGAGGCGGAGCATGGTCCGGCAGCGCGCGAAGGCGGCATGGGCATCATGCCGTGGAGCCCGCTTGCGGGCGGTTTCCTGACCGGCAAATACAGGCGCGACGACACCTCCGGCACCGGGCGGCTGAGCGGCGCCAACCCGTTTGGCGACAGCAAGTTCAGCGATCGCAACTGGGCGATCCTTGCGGTTCTGAACGCCGTCGCGGCGGAACAGGACCGTCCGCCTGCGCAGGTGGCGCTTGCGTGGGTCATGGCGCAGCGGGGGGTGGCATCGACCCTCGTCGGGGCGCGCACCGTGGCGCAGCTGCGCGACAACATCGCGGCGACGGAGGTCGCATTGACCCCCGATCAGATCCGGCGTCTGGATCAGGTCAGCGCGCCGGAAGGCGGGTTTTCGGCCAATCTGACGGCCCTGCCGATCAGGCGCATGATCTATGGCGGCCACGCTGTGACGGGATGGACCGAATAGGGGTCCGGGCCCGCGCACGACAGGTGCATCCAAGGCTGAGGCCATCACAACGGCCGCGTCGACATCCGCCGTGGCAAGGGTCATAGTTACGGCAGGTGACGGGGTGGCAGGCGGCGGGGGCAGACGTCACGATCCGGCACGTCGGTCGTGCCCCACGCGCCCGCCACACCGCGACCCGCGCCGACGACTGCACGCGCCAGAGGAGATACGCCCATCGCCGACCTGACCCAACTGATCTACGCCTCGCAGCCCTTCGGGTTCAGCGAATCCAATCTGAACGCGATCCTGATGGATTCCCGGCGCATGAATGCCCGCGACGACATCACCGGTGCGCTCGTGTGCCGGCACGACATCTATCTGCAACTGCTGGAGGGTCCGACAGATGCCGTCATGGCCGCCTATGCGCGCATCAACCGCGATGATCGTCACCTCGACATCCGGCAACTGGTCAGCCGGCCGATCGAGACGCGCATGTTCGGGGCATGGGCGATGCTGCACGACCCGGCGGATACGCTGATCCTGACGCAGGACGATATCGCTGGCGGTGTGCTGGATCGTCTGTCGCAGGCACAGATCGTCGCGATGTTCGAAACTGTCGCAAGGGATGCGGCACCAGAGCATGGCAGCCTTCACCCCTAGGCACCCCACCTGTCGCAGCACGGCACGGCGCGGGTCCGCGCCGCCGTGAGACCCCCGCTGCCAGCTGCAGGCCCGTGGCGATGTGCATACGCGAACCAAGGCATGACCGTCGCACCTGCCGGCATTTTCTTTGATGCGCACGGATTCGGCGGTCGCCGCGCCGCGCCGCGTGACGCCATCGAAAGCGTGCCGCACCTATCCCTGCGGGGCCGGGGCAGTGCAGGTGTTGCCCGGGTCCGCCGCGTCCCTGCGCACCCGGCGGCTCTCGCTTGTGCTAGGCGCGCCCGTGGAAGGGTGTGACGGGGGCGTCCACGGTGGCCGCGACCTTCGCCGTGCCGTATCGAGGCGAGCGGGCCGCGATCTGAAGGTCGGCGAAGGCACCTCGGATGCCGGGAATGCCGCGGCGCTGAAAGGCCCGACCATCCGCACCGTGGCCGAACCGCTCGCAGGGTATCAGCAACAATCGAAGCCCGTCTCCAGCGCGGCCGGCGATCCCACTCCCTGCGGGTTCAACAACAACGCCGCGACCGACTCGGTCCAGATCGACAACCGGCCCGTGCAGGTCTGGAACATCAAGACGCCGTCTCTCGTCACGCTGACGTATACCGACGGTACGACCAGCCTGCAGAACCTGTCCATCGTGCAGGATACCGCTGGCCGCACCTGTCTGTTTTCCGAGATGGGTGCGAACAGCGCCCATGCGGCCCTTGGCGCCGGGCCGTTCCGGTCGCTGACCATCGGCCATCCGATCGCGTTCTATGACCCGGGGGTGGACCGGGTGCCGCCCGCCCATGCCGATGCTACCATCGTGCAGGGTGCGACCGCCAACGACACCATGGCTGCCCGACACGCCGACGGCGACGGCAGTACGATCGGGGTTGGCAACGACACGGTCTTCGGCGGTACCCGCAACGACAGCATCTGCGGCAACATGGGTGACGACACGCTGTTTGGCGGGGCAGGGGTGACGACCGGATGGACGAGGGCGCAGAGCCGGACGTTCTTTATGGCCTTGCGGGCAACGACTGGATCGAGGGCTGCAGCGGTAAAGACAGCATCGCTGACGGGGCAGGCAACGACACGCGGTCGGGCGGCATCGGCAATGACAGCAACGGCGGCGGGCTGGGCGACGACACGCTGAACGGCGGCGATGGCGGCGACTGGTTGTTCGGCGGCGGGGGCAGCAACCAGCTGGATGGCGACGCGGACGCAGACACCCTTGGCGGTGCCGACGGCATCGACCGGCTGTCCGTGGGCGACGGCGACGACAGCATCGCTGACGGGGCGGGCGACGACACGCTGGCGGGCAGGGTAGGCGGTGCGGGCGGCGACATGCTGACCACCGGGCGCGGGTTCGATCAGGTCCTGCCGGACCGGGCGAATGGGTCTGATCCGGTGACGGACTTCGACATTGGAGCGGCCTTGGCGAACGGGTCGTTCAACGGCCAGCTCGTCATCAACGCCCTGCGCAACGGGACGGGCAACCCGGTCACGATCGCGGATGTCGTGGTGACCGCGGACGGCAACGGCTGGGCCGTCCTGACCTGTCCCGAGGGCGAGAGCGTGACGCGATCGGATGTGCCGGCCAGACCGATGCCCACCGGGCCGCAGCTGTCGGGGCCGGTATCCCGTGCTTTACGCACGGCACGCTGATCCGCACGCCGCGGGGCCACGTGCCGATTCAGGCTTTGCGGGTCGGCGATC
Organism: Loktanella fryxellensis; assembly: GCF_900110065.1. GTDB lineage: Bacteria > Pseudomonadota > Alphaproteobacteria > Rhodobacterales > Rhodobacteraceae > Loktanella > Loktanella fryxellensis. The sequence continues at coordinate 71,075 of NZ_FOCI01000006.1, forward strand.
TGGTCGCGCCCCGTGACGACGGCCCGCAGCCCATCGCGTGGATCGCGCGGCGCAGGCTGGATGCGGCGGATCTGCGGGCGCAGCCGCACCTGCGCCCGGTGCGGATCGGGCAATGCGCGGGCGCTGACGGTCTAGTTGTAGCATGGGGTGCCGGTAGCGGATGCGCCCGGCGGGCAGCTGGTGCGTGCGACCCAACTAACACGGATGGAGAGCGGGCGCGCGTCCTGCAAGGCGTGCGGTCCGTGACCTCCATCCCCCTGGTGTTCGACCGGCATCACATCCTGCGGTCGGACGACGTGCCCAGCGACAGCGTCAATCCCGGCGCACAGGTGCTGGCGATGCTGCACCCGCCCGCGTTACAGCAACTGCTGTTCCCGGCCCTGTCGCAGTGGGCGGTGGCGGCCATCGGGGCGACGGCCCGGCCCGTGGCCCGGCGGTGCACCCTGCCGCGCGATCTGCGCGATCTGCGCGCGCCGGTGGGCCAGACCGCGCGAAAAGGCGCCATACGTCGCGCACGACCGGTCGGGGCCAAGGGCGGCGTCAGGCAATCACCCTTTCAATCCGACAGCCGACCGGCGCAGCCGACATTGCGCACTGCCTGATCTGTCATTACGAACTAACCTGCGGTTGCGGATCCGTCCGTCAGGACGGTCGTCAGACGGCCAAGGTCCGAGATCTCGATCGTTACGGCGTCGCCCGGCTTCAGCCATGTCGGCGTGGCGTAGCCCATCTGCACGCCTTCCGGCGTGCCGGTCACGATCACGTCGCCGGGTTTCAGCGTGGCGTGGCGGCTGAGAAAGGCGATGATCTCGGCCACCGAAAAGATCATGTCGCTGGTCGAGGAGTCCTGCATGACCATGCCGTTCACGGTCGCCTTGATCTGCAGGGCCTGTGGATCGGGGATCTCGTCCGTCGTGACCAGCATGGGACCCAGCGGCAGGAAACCGTCCAGCATCTTGCCGATCATCCACTGGCTGGTCGCCAGTTGCGCGCCCCGCGCCGACAGGTCGTTGGCGCAACAATAGCCTGCCACATGGGTCAGCGCGTCCGCGACGGACACGTCGCGCGCCGCCGTGCCGATGACGACGGCCAATTCCGCCTCGTAGTCGTAGCGGTCATCGACCGACGGCAGGGCCACGCGGTCGCCGTGCGCGCTCAGGCTGTTGGCGAACTTGCCGAAGATCACCGGTGTCGTGGGGATCGCCATCTTGGCCTCGACCGCGTGGCGGCGATAGTTCAGCCCGACGCAGATGATCTTTTCGGGCGACACCACCACCGGGGCCAGTCGCAGGCTGTCCAACGCGATCAGCGGCGATTGCGCGACGGTCGTGCGGGCCGACAGCGCAGCGATTTCCGCACGCGCCACCGGCAGGGTGCCGGTCCACAGGCCCGACGCGGCCAGATCCTCGACGCCGCCGTCGCGCACGAGGCCTGCACGGATGCCGTCGGCGGCGTGGAAGTTCACGAGTTTCATGGGTCGGCCTTTCCTGCGTTTCGATCATCGTCGTCGGTCTGCGTGCATGCCGCGCGCCGCGTGGCGCCCGCACCAGGGATCTGCCACGCGATGCGGCGCCTTGGCCATCGTTTTTGCGACCCTGCGGATCTCGCGGGCCTTGCAATCCGGTCAACAGAACCCTGCGGCGAGGAGATGTTGCGCAACGGTAAATCCGGACGCAAGACCCGTCTCCGCGACAATTCCCGCATCTTTCGCCGAAGCGGCAAGGTTCGGTCACCTTATCGACATTTTTCTCCCTCATCGGATGAGTCCAGCGCAAGGCCGCCGCGGGTCGTCGCGGGCTGCTGACACAACGGGGGATGGCAGGATGAGCATCGTCACATTCGACCTCGCGGCAGACGCCACACCCGTCGCCCCGGCGCTGGTGCTGACGCTGATCGTGCCCGTCTTCAACGAACAGGCGGCGATCGGGGCGTTCCTGACCGCGATGGCACCCATCCTGTCGCAACTGACACCCCTGATCCGGTCCGAAATCCTGTTCGTCAACGACGGCAGCACCGATGGCACCGAGTTCGCGATCAGGTCCTACATGACCCGCGACCCGTCCATCCGCCTCGTCAACCTGTCGCGCAACTTCGGCAAGGAAGCGGCGTTGTGCGCCGGGCTGGAACATGCGTCCGGCGATGCTGTGATTCCGATCGACGTCGATCTGCAGGATCCGCCCGACGTGATTCCGGCCATGATCGCCAAATGGCAACAGGGGGCGCGGATCGTGAATGCCCGGCGCATCGACCGATCCAGCGACACATGGGCCAAACGGACATCGGCCGCGGCGTTCTATAGGGTGTTCAACGCGCTGTCCGACCATCCGATGCCGTCCAACGTCGGCGACTTCCGTCTGCTCGACCGTCAGGTCGTCGATGTGCTGCGGTCCATGGGCGAGCGGACCCGCCTGAACAAGGCCCTGTTCGCCTGGGTGGGTTTCCAGACCGACGAAGTGACGTTCGAGCGCAGCGCGCGGTGCAGCGGCAAATCCTCGATGAACGTGTGGCGGCTGTGGGGCATGGCGCTGGACGGGATCATCGGCTCCACGACCAAACCCCTGCGGATCTGGACCTATGTCGGCACGGTGCTTGGCCTGCTGTCGCTGCTTTACGCGACCTACATCTTCGTCAGTACGCTGCTGCTGGGCGTCGATGTGCCGGGTTACGCGTCGCTGGTCCTGCTGGTGCTGACATTCGGCGGGCTCAACCTGTTCGCGGTCGGAATCCTCGGGGAATACATCGGGCGCATCCTGACGGAGGTGCGCGAGCGTCCGATGTTCGTCGTCCGCTCCGTCCATGGCGCGGATGACTAGAATGCAGGCCGGGGATGACGGATCGGGGTCGCCTGTGCGGGTCTGGCTGGGTCAGGCCCGACGTTTTGCCGGTGTCGGGGCGATCGCGACGCTGGTCCATGTCGGCGTCGCCCTGCTGGCGACCCATCTGCTGGCCCTTCTGCCGTTGCTGGCCAATCTGGCGGGTTTCATCGCGGCGGTCGCCGTGTCGTACGCGGGCCATGCGCGCTACACCTTTCGCGTGGGACAGCCGGATCGCCGCCACCTGCGCCGGTTCATGGCCCTGTCGCTCGTCAGTCTCGCGGTCAGCAGTCTGGTCACCGCGCTGTGGACCCGCAACGGCGGCCAGATGTGGCAGGGCATGGCCCTCGTCGCCGCGACCGTGCCGGCCGTCTCGTTCCTCGTGTCGCGCCTGTGGATCTTTACGCCTGCGCCGTCCGCCCGCAGCCCCATCGTGCGAGGTCACGCATCATGATCCAGTTGAAGCCACGCACACGCGCCCTGCTGGCCTGCATCCCACTGATCCTGATCGCCTATGTCGCGGTCGAGTTCGCACACCCAGTCCTGCTGGACAAGCGGCACCTGCTGGATTTCGATATCTTCTACCTCGTCAGCACGATGATCGCAGAGGGCAACCTGCATGCGGCCTACGCGCTCGAGACGTTCCTGCCACGACAAGCGGCGCAGCCGGGTTTTACCGGCCATCCGATGTTCTGGAGCTACCCACCCTTCTTCAACCTCGTCGTGGCACCGCTGGCGCTGCTGCCCGCCGCCCTGTCCTATGCGCTGTTCATGACTGCGACCCTCGGCCTTTACGTCTGGGTGATCCGCAGGCTGGCGGGACCCGCGTTCCAGACCGTCATCGTCCTGTTCCTGCCGTTGATCCTGCTGATCCTGCGGTCGGGGCAGAACAGTTTCCTGACCGGATCGCTGATCGGACTGACCTGCATCCTCGCTTTGCGCCACTCCCGATGGGCGGGCGTGCCGCTGGGGCTGATGGCGATCAAGCCGCATCTGGCCCTTGGCGTCGGCCTGTGGTCGCTGCTGGACCGGCGCTGGGGGCTGGCCTTGCAGTCCTTCGCGGTGATCGGCGTCTTTGGCGCGGTGGCGACACTGGTCTTCGGTCCGGGGGTCTGGTCGGCTTCTCTGGGCGGAATTGCTGAAACCACCGACGCCTTTCGTGACGGGAGTTTCCCGCTGTTCCGCATGACGTCGCTCTATGCATTTGCGACGTCTTTTGGTGCGGGGCGCGATGCGGCGCTGGCCTTGCATGTGACGGGAATTGCAGCGGCTGTGGCTGGCCTCGCCGTGCTGAGCCGCGCCGGGTTGCCGCCCGGTGTCCTCATGGGGGCGGGCGTGGTCGTGTCGGCGTTGATCAGCCCCTATAACTATGACTACGACCTAGCTATGCTGGGCGTGGCCGCCTGTCTGCTAGCCGGCACGGTGCAGCGCCATGCCAGCTGCACGGAACGTCTTGCGCTGGCCGCTGTGGTCTTGATCCTTGGCAGCTACGGCACGGCCTTGACGGCTGTCGCTGATCTTGTCCTGAAAATGGATGTGATGCGCCCGGTTTCCCTGCTTGGACCCGTCATTTTTGTTGGGGCCACCATTATTTTCCGAGTCGTGTGGCGCAGCAGGCCGCACACGCAGACGCTACCCGTCTGAAGGCACTGCACGCCCCCGCCTTGCAGGACCGCATCAGTCGCTCCGTTCCTCTGGCGCGTCACTCCGGCGCGACCGTTCATCCGACGTTCAACCCGGCGACCCGCACAGCCCGGCCGCGCATTGCCACGCCCGATTGACAATCCCGACTGTTTCAGTAAACAGTTTCGCATGTCGTGTATCCAGCGGGTCCCACCGCCCGATCCCGACCCGAAATCCGGGGTCTCAATCTAGACACAGCACCCCGCCACTGACAGGAACAGCACCCCGATGAATACGGTCCTTCCCGCCGTCGGCGCCATGGCGCTTACCTTGACGCTCGCCGCGCCCGCCAGCGCCCAGGTCACGCCCGATCAGATCGTGGCGACCTACGCCGACATCGCGGCGGCCAAGTATGCGGACAGCCTGACCACCGCGCAGACGTTGCAGGCCGCGGTCGCGGCCCTGACCGCCGATCCGTCGCAGGAAACGCTGGTCGCCGCCCGTACCGCGTGGCTTGCCGCCCGCGTGCCGTATCAACAGACAGAGGTCTACCGCTTCGGCAACCCCATCGTCGACGACTGGGAAGGGCGCGTGAACGCCTGGCCGCTGGACGAAGGCCTGATCGACTATGTCGATGCCAGCTACGGCGGGCCGACCGACGCCAACCAGTTTGCCGCGCTGAACGTCATCGCCAGCCCGCAGATCACGCTGGCGGGGCAGGTCGTGGATGCCAGCACCATCACCCCCGCGCTGATCGCCGACACCCTGAACGAAGCGGACGGGATCGAGACGAACGTCGCCCGCGGCTATCATGCGATCGAGTTCCTGCTGTGGGGGCAGGACCTCAACGGCACCGGCCCCGGTGCGGGCGAACGGCCCTTTACCGACTACGTCGCGGGCGACGCCTGCACCGGCGGCAACTGCGACCGCCGCGCCGCTTACCTGACCGCCGCCACCACCCTGCTGGTCACGGACCTGGAGGAGATGGCGACGGCCTGGGCCACCGATGGCGCGGCGCGCACCGCCGTCACGGCCAACCCGGACGCGGGCCTGATCGCCATGCTGACCGGCATGGGCAGCCTGTCTTACGGCGAACAGGCGGGCGAACGGATGCGCCTAGGCCTCATGCTGAACGATCCGGAGGAGGAGCACGACTGCTTCTCGGACAACACCCACAACAGCCACTACTACGACGGTCTGGGCGTGCAGAACGCCTATCTCGGGCGCTATGTCCGCACCGACGGCAGCGTGATCGAAGGGGCTTCGCTGTCCGATCTGGTGGCGGCAGCCGATCCCGCGCTGGATGCAGAGATGACGGGCAAGCTGGACACCACCATGACGGCCCTCGGCGCCATTGTGACGGCGGCAGAGGGCGGGTTCGCCTATGACATGATGCTGGAACAAGGCAACGCAGAGGGCGAGGCGCTGGTCATGGCCGGTGTCGATGGCCTGATCGACCAGACCCGCACAATCGAGCGGATCACCACGACCCTTGGCCTCGACCAGATCGCGTTCGAGGGGTCCGACAGCCTCGACGATCCGACCGCCGTGTTCCAGTAACAGCCGCAGCCTTATAACCTCAGGCCGCCGCGCAAACCCGCGCGGCGGCCGTTCCCCTTGCAGGACGCCCCGGCGACCGTGACCCTTTCACAAAATCCCCTACGGTGGTCGCTGGCCCTTGCGCTGGCGACGACCCCTCTCTCGGCGCAGGACCTGCCGCCTCTGGGCGATCCGCACCTGTCCATCGTGGCCCGCACAGATGACGAGGCGGCGCGCATCCGCGCGGTGACCGCCGCGCCTACCGATTTCACCGTCCCGCAGGCGTTCGAGGGGTTGTCGGCCGGTGCTGCCACCGTGCGCGCCCGGACTACGGCGGACGCCTTCTCCGACCCCTCCGCCAACATCGACTTCGCCCGTGAACTCGACTTCAAGGTCGGCAACGGGCTCTTCCGCAAGCTGTGGGTGTCGGCGCCATCCTCCACCCTCGCCTCAGACGGCCTCGGCCCGCTCTATAACGCGCGCGCCTGCCAAAGCTGCCATATCAAGGACGGGCGCGGCCATCCGCCAAGCGGCCCCGGCGAGACGGCGGTGTCCATGTTCCTGCGCATCTCGATCCCCGCCGACCCCGCGACCGACGTCATGACCGCGCAGATCGCCGATTGGATCGCGACGGCCCCCGATCCAACCTATGGCTGGCAACTGCAGGACTTCGCCGCCGCCGGTCAGCCCGCCGAATACGCGCTGCATGTGACGTATGAGGAGGTGCCTGTCGCCCTGTCGGATGGCGAGACCGCCAGTCTGCGCCGCCCCACCTATGCCGCCGCCGACCTCGGCTATGGTCCGCTGCACCCCGGCGCGATGCTCTCGCCGCGTGTCGCCCCCCAGATGATCGGTCTGGGCTTGCTGGAGGCGATCCCAGCCGCCGACATCCTTGCCCTCGCGGACCTGGACGATGCGGACGGCGACGGCATCTCCGGGCGGCCCAACGTGGTCTGGTCCGTCGAATACGACGAACCCATGCTGGGCCGCTTCGGCCTCAAGGCGGGGGAGCCGACGATCCGCCAGCAATCCGCAGCTGCATTTGCCGGCGATATCGGCATCTCGACGCCGCTGTTTCCCGCCCACACCGGCGACTGCACAGCGGCACAACCGGGCTGCCTCGCCGCCCCCGATGGCGGCGACGCCGGACAGGACGGGTTCGAGGTGGACGCCGAGGGCCTTGACCTCGTGACGCTCTACAGTCGCAACCTCGGCGTGCCTGCGCGGCGCGGCGCGGGGGACGCGCAGGTGCTGCGCGGCAAGGCGGTGTTCCACGACACAGGCTGCGCTGCCTGCCACCAGCCCGCCTTCGTCACCCACCGCCTGACCGACCAGCCGGAGCAGAGCTTTCAACTGATCTGGCCGCACACCGACATGCTGCTGCACGACATGGGGCCGGGATTGGCCGACAACCGGTCAGAGGGTCGCGCCACAGGCACCGAATGGCGCACGGCCCCGCTGTGGGGCATCGGCCTGACCGAACAGGTCAGTGGCCACGCCACCTATCTGCACGACGGTCGCGCGCGGTCCCTGCTGGAGGCCGTTCTGTGGCATGGCGGAGAAGCGCAGGCGTCCCGCGACCGCGTCGTGGACCTGCCAAGCACCGACCGCGCCGCCCTGATCGCCTATCTGGAGTCCCTATGATCCGCACCGTCCTCGCCCTTTCGGTTCTGTCAGCCGCCCCGGTGCAGGCCGACGTGTCCCGCGCCGTGACCGACCACATCCTGCCCGGTTTCGCGCAATTCGCGACACACGCCGAGGCGCTGTCCGCCACCGCCGCCGCCGACTGCACCCCTGCCGCCGTGCAACCCGCCTATCAGGCGGCGTTCGATGCATGGCTGGGCGTCGCCAACCTGCACATCGGCCCGTCCGAGACCGGGGCGCTGTCCATCGCCTACTGGCCCGACGACCGCGCCTTCACCCCCCGCGCGTTGACCGCGCTGATCGCCGACCCCGCGTCCCGCGATCCCGCCACCTTCGCCGAGGTGTCGATCGCCGCGCGCGGCCTTTTCGCCCTCGACATGCTGCTCTACGATCCTGCCTTCGCCGGATACGCGGCAGGCGACGCCACCTGCACGCTGGTGCAGGTCGTCAGCGCCGATCTGGCCGCACAGGCCACGGCGCTGGACGCCGCGTGGCGTGACGCGTTCGCCGCCGTGCTGACCTCCGCCGGTGCGCCCGGCAACGCCACCTACATGACCGGGGACGAGGCGCTTCGCGCGCTCTATACCCAACTGCTGACGGGTCTGACTTTTGACGCCGACATGCGCCTCGCGCGTCCCCTCGGCACGTTCGACCAACCCCGTCCCCGCATGGCAGAGGCGTGGCGCTCGGGCCGTCCCCTGCGCAACGTCGTGCTGTCGGTGAAGGCCGCACAGGGTCTCGCCCATGCGCTGACCGACACCGACCTGCCGCTGACCGATGCGGCTGTTGCGCGGGTCGAGGTGGCGGCGTCACGCATCGACGATCCCGCGTTCCAGACCGTGACGGACCCGCAGGCCCGTCTGCTGGTCGATGTCCTGCACCAGCGTGTCGCGGCGGTCGAGGTCGCCATCGACACGGAAATCGGCGGTGCGCTGGGCATTGCAGCAGGCTTCAACGCGCTGGACGGGGACTGATCCATGACCACACGCCGCACCTTTCTGGCCGCCCTGCTGGCCGCCGGGGCCATGCCCCGCCTTGGCTGGGCCGCCGTGGGCAACCCCGCCTATCTGGCCGCCGCACAAGAGGCTGACGGCACCTTCGCCCTCTTTGGTCTGACGGAAGGTGGCATCGAGACGTTCCGCATCTCCTTGCCCGCACGCGGCCATGCGGGGGCAGGGCACCCGGTCCGGGCCGAGGCGGTCGCCTTTGCCCGCCGTCCCGGCACCTTTGCCCGCGTGATCGACTGTGCGACGGGCAGGGTGATCCGCGACCTGACACCGCCGCCGGGGCGGCAGTTCAACGGGCACGGCGTGTATGATCCGAGTGGTGCGGTGCTCTTCACCTCCGAACAGGATGCGGCGACCAGCGACGGCGTGATCGGCGTGTGGGACGTGGCTGCGGGCTATGTCCGCCGCGCCGCGTTCCCCAGCGGCGGCATCGGCCCGCATGACCTGCGCCTGATGCCGGACGGTGCCACGCTGGTGGTCGCCAATGGCGGGATCGCCACCGATCCGACCGACCGGACCAAGCTGAACATCGCCACCATGCGCCCCAACCTGAGCTACCTTGCGCTGGACGGCACTTTGCTGGAGCGGGTCGAACTGCGCCCCGATCTGGCGCAGAACTCCATCCGGCATCTGGCGGTGCGCACCGATGGCCTTACAGGCTTTGCGATGCAGTGGGAGGGGGAGGCGGGCATCGTCACCCCGCTGCTGGGTCTGCACCGGCGCGGCACGGACCTGGTGCTGGCACTGGCCCCAGAGGCGGACGAGATCGCGATGCAGGGCTACGCGGGCAGCATCGCCTTCGACGGGGCCGGGGCAGAGGTCGCGATTTCTTCGCCGCGCGGGGGGCGTGTCCACCGCTTCGACGACACGGGCGCGTTCCTTGGCGCGGTGTCGCGCAGCGATGTCTGCGGTCTTGCGGCGCGCACGGGCGGGCTGCTCGCCAGCGACGGTCTGGGCGGTCTGGTCGCCATCGCGAACGGGACAGCACGACCTTTGGGCCATGCGGACCGGGCGTGGGACAACCACATCGTCACGCTGCCAAAGGTCTGATCCCTACCAGTGCCGCGTGCCGGCCGCCCCCTTGATCCGGCCCGTCAAGTTGGGCGTCACCCAGCCGCCATAGAAGTCGCCCGGCTGCGGCTGCACCTGCACCTCGCCGACCCACGCCGCATCGACCAGCCCGGCATAGAACGCCACATGCCCCGCGATGGGCGCAAAGCGGGCGCTGGGCGTGTCATAGGCCCACGCGGCCCGCGTCGCCGTCCGCCCGCCCGCGATCACGTCGTAATACCGCGCGGCCCCCTTCCATTCGCACCAGCTGCTGCCTGTCACCGACCGCAGGGTCGCCGTCACGTCGCCCACGGGGATGTAGTAGCTGGGGGCATGGTGCGTCTCGAGCACGCGCCACGCAGCGGTCGTGTCCACGATGATCGCGCTGCCCAGTTGCACCCGGATGCGCTGCGGCACGGGTTCCAGCGCGGGCGGGCGCGGATAGGACTGCACGTCCTCGGGCGGCAGGCCGGTCATGCCACGCCTCCCGGTTTGCGCGCGGTGCCCATGTAGAGGACCGCCGTCAGCGGCAGCGGACCGAAGGTCAGGTCGCCGCGCCGGTCGATCCCGCGCGGCCCCAGCCCGGTGACCGGGCCGGGGACCAGCCCCACGCCTTCCATCGCGCGGCGCAGCTCGCGCGGCTTGATGAACATCGCGGGATCATGCGTGCCGCGCGGCAGCAGCCGCAGAATGTCCTCGGCCAAGGTGATGGTGGCCAGCCGCGCCACGGGATTGCGGTTGATCGTGTCGAACAGGAACAGCCCGCCGGGCCGCAGCGTGCGCGTCACCTCGGCCAGCACGCGGTCCAGATCGGCCACGTGTTCCAGCACATCGACGCAGACCACCGCATCGAACTGCGCGTCACCGTAGGGCAGCGCTTCGCCCACGCCCACGTCATAGGCGATGGCGAGGTCACCCAGGGCGGCATGGTCGCGGGCGGCGCGGATCGCATCGGCGGCGGGGTCGATGCCCGTCACGCGTGCCCCGCGCTGCGCCAGCGCCTCGGCCATGAAACCGCCTGCACAGCCCAGATCCAGCACGTCCTTGCCCTGCCAGTCGATGTGTCGGTCGAACCACCGCAACCGGCCCGGCACGAGGTTCTTCAGCGTGCGGACCCAGCGGATCTCGTCAGACCACCAGCGGTCGGCGAAGCTGTCGTAGATCGTCAGGTCATTGCGCATCGGGGCGGTCCTTTTGGGTCAGGCGGGGTAGGGCATAGGGCACCTGTGCGCGGTAGGTGGCGAAACGGTCGCCATAGCGGCTGGCAAAGCGCCGCTCCTTCAGCCGGGGCGCGATCAGGCAATAGGCGGTCAGTGCGATGGCAAGGCTCAGCTGGTCCGGTGTCCAGACGGGTGGCGTCCACAGGGTCAGGGCGAAGGCTACGTAGATCGGCTGGCGGATCAGGCGGAACAGGCCCTGCGTCGGCATGTCCGGGAACACCGGCCTGATCCGCGCCAGCAGCGACATCCAGCCCAGCGCGCCCGACTGCACCTCTGCGCCCGCGTCGAAACTGGCCTTCAGCAGGACAAGCCAGCTTGCACCGTAAAGCGTCGTCATGACCCAGAACGCCGCCCCCTCGGCCCGCCACCAGACGATGCCCGACGGCGTCCACAGCACGAACAGCGCCAGCAGCTGGATCGAGGCGATGATCGCATAACTCGTCGTCGCCAGCGTGGTCCCATGCGGTCCGGGCACAAGCCGCGCCAGCAGCTTGCCCCCACGCCCCGTCAGCAGCAGCGAGTGGACGATGGGGAACTGCGCGATCAGCGCCGCATTGGCCAGCACCGCCCATGGCCACGGCACCGACCCGAGGCTTTCGGCAAGCCCATGGTACATGGCCAAGATCATCGCCAGCACACCTGCGGCGAACGCCGCGTGGCACACGATCCCAAAGGCCAGCGCCAGCACGATCCGGGGTGCCCCCCGCGGCGGACGCAGTGCTGCCGTGATCAGCGTGACCAGCCGGGCGATGCGGGGGTCCGCCAGCACGCTCATCGCTGTTGCAGGATCGCGTTGCCGATCGCGGTGCCGCTGTCCCACGCCGCCTCGATCCGCGCGCCAAGGCACCAGTCGCCGCCGACGAACAGCGTGTCGTCCTGGCTCAGGAACCGCTGCCCCAGCGCCTGCGTGGTGCGGGCATACCGCCAGCGGTGGCTGGCCGCATGGGTCACGGCGGACACATTCACCCCCAGCCGGTCGCACAGCAGCGGCAGCATCAGGGCGGTCACGCCGGCCGCATCCTCCTCCAGATGTGCCACACTGAACGCCTCCGACGCCTGCGCCACCCAGAGGGTGCCGCCGGGCCGCCCCGGCTTGCCGCTGTCCTGCGCGATCCACGCCAGATCGTCGTCGTCATCGCGCTGCACGGTAAAGGGGGCGGGTGCGTCCACCGCCGCCATCAGCGTCAGGCAGGGTGCCATGCGGACATCGCGGATCGCATCGACCAGTGGATGATCCGCGCCCAGCAGACCCGCCACCTGCGGGGCGGGCACCGTCATCACGACGCGGGCGACCTGCAGACTGTCGGCGCCCAGATCGACGTGCCAGCCGTCCCCGTCGCGCACCACGCGGCGCACCTGTGCGCCCTGACGCACGTCCAGCCCCTGTGCCAACGCCTTCGGCAGGGCCGACATGCCGGGGACGCCGACGCGGTGCGCCCGCCCGCTGCCGTCGTCCCATGTGGCAACGACGCCGTCGCGCGACAGCCGCTCCAGCACCGCACCGAATCCCGCGCCCTGGGCCGTCGCATATTGCGCGCCGTGGTCGAACTGCATCGCATCCGCCCGCCGCGTCGCCACGCGCCCGCCGATGCCCCGCCCCTTGTCCAGCACGACAGGCGCGAGCCCCGCATCCGCCAGCCTGCGCGCACAGGCGACGCCGGCCATGCCCGCCCCGATCACCACCACGGGGATCATGCGGGCTGCACCAGATCGAGGATCTGAGGAATCCGCTGCTTCACCTTGAAGAACCCCGCCGTCGCATGCGGCCAGATCGCCGCATCCCAGTCGCGCCGCCATTCGGTCAACACAATCCCGGCGCGGTCCAGATCCGGCTGCGCCGCCGCCAGCCAGTCGCGCAGCGGTCCAGTCGTCACGTAGGGCGTGGCGATCTGCGTGGCCCCTGCCGCCGTGGCCCATTTCGCCAATGCCGCCGGGTCGCCAGCGTGCAGCGGCACGGCGACCAGCCCCAGCCGCCGTGCCTGATCGGCCAGCGCCCCCGCCTCGAACGCCGTCACATGGTCGGCGATGGGCAAGGGGGACCGCAGGTGGCTGGCAATCAGTGTCGCCGTGGTGCGGATGTCGAGGGCATCGACGGTGAAATCCTCGACCCGGCAATCTTCGTCCGTCAGCAGCAGCGCTGTGGGCCGGCCCGCTTGCGGCGGCATCACGTCGCGCAGCGGCAGGACTGACGGCAGGCCGTCGGGCTCCGTCGCCTCCAGCCCTTGTGTCACCTCGGCCAGATCGTTGCGGCGCGGGGTGAAGCGGCCATTGGTGAAGGTCGCGATGTTCTGTGGATCGGCGGGATAGGGCTTGCCCCGCGTATGCAGCCCGGCGACCCAGCGCCATGACAGCGTGTTGGACGCTGCGTCGCCATCCAGCAGGTGGCGATAGAAGAAATCCGCCCCCAGCCGCCATGGCAGCCCTAGGGTAAAGATCCAGATCGAGGCGAACCACATCCGCGCGTGGTTGTGCAGATAGCCCGTCTCGACCAGTTCCGTGGCCCACGCGTCGAAGCAGTCGATCCCCGTCTGCCCGTCCATCGCCCGGTCCACGTCCCGGCGCAGCCTGCGGTCCCGGTCGAGGGCGGCAAGATCCGCCTCCAGCCCTTGGCGGTAGCTGTCCCAGACCTGCGGGCGGCGCTCCAGCCAGCCCTTGAAGTAGCCGCGCCAGATCACCTCCTGGACGAATTTTTCGGCGCCTGCGGGGCCGTGGGCGGCCAGCGCGGTGGCGACCAGATCCTGTTCGGTGACCAGTCGGCGGCGGGTGTAGGGCGACAGGGTGGACACCGCAGTATGCGCGCCGGGGCCGTGGTCGGTGTTGCGACCGTTGGCATAGCGGCGACCCATGCGGGGGGCAAAGTCTGCCATCGCGGCATCCGCGGCGCTGCGGGTGGGGGTCCAGTCGGTCATGCGGCTTCATCCTGTCGGTTGGGCGCAAAGGTGGTGTGCGGCCGTCCGGCGTCAACGCGACCAATTGGCAGGGACGGTCGCGGTGCGGTGCCCTACCTGGTCGCGGCCAGCGGGACAGGGAGCTGCTGGTCGCTGCGCTGTGGCTGGTCCTGCAACCACCGCTCCAGCCGGGCCGCGCGGTCGTCGTCGCAGCGCAGCACGCAGGTCGAATAGGTCGCCCTACCCGGTGTCGTGTAATGCCGGCAACAGCCGCCGCGAAAGGTGAACCAGTCCGAAGCAGTCGTGCCGTCGGCGCGGGTTGCGGACAAATGGCGATAGTGGACCTGCCTGTTCCACAGCGGCGCGCCCGCCGCGATCAGACCGGCACGGGCAAGGTCCATCGCCGCATCGATGCAGCCCAGGTCCCGACCAACCGCAAGGCAGCCGGTGTGCAGGGCATCCGCCAGCAGTCGCCACTGTGCCGTGGGTGGCAGCCCGGTCAGGATGCCGACCTGTGCGATCAGCGGTGCGAACGCCGCAACGTACCGTTGCCCGAGGGCCCGGGAGGTTTCGATCCGCGGCCCCGCCAACGTGACGCGGCAGGTCAGCATCGGGTAAGGTGCAGCGTCGGACGACAGCCAATGCGCCGCCACGAGGTGCAGGGTATCCGCAGCGATGCCGCCGTCGATTGCCGCACGTTCTGCGCCCAGATGCTGCGTGGCAGCGGCGCAGACCCAGTCCCAGCCCATTCGCCCGACCAGAGATGCAGCGGCGGCCTTGTCGTCCCACCCCGCGCCGGCGGCATCCTGACGGTCCAGCCACGCGCGCAGGCGGACGGGGTCGCTTGCCAATGCCGCGAAGGGGATGGGGCCGTCGATGTGGCGGTCGTCACGGGCATCGGACAGGGGCATGACAGGGGTCTTCCACAGGATCGCGATGGCCCACGACCATCTCGCCCCTATATCTGACTAATACGATCAGGATATGCAAGCGCCCTTGTGGCAGCGGCGCAGGCCACCCGCCGCCTCTCATGCGTCCGCCGGTCCTTCAGCCTGTCGGCAGACAGCCCTGCAGCCCTGCAGGCAGCACGATCCACGCCCCGGCGTCATAGAGCGCTGCCGTCAGGTCGCCGCCCTGTGCCGTCACGCTGATCCAGTGCCGCCCGATGCCCGCCACGGCCACGTCGCGCGGCAGACCCGCCAACAGATCGTGCGGCGGGAACAGCACCAGCGCGCCCGGTGCCGCATCGGACACCACCATGACCAGCGCCAGCACGCCGATCCACCCGGCCAGCAGGGCGGTGCCACCGGCAAGGCCGCCCTTAATAGTCATGGATGTGCTCCAGCGTCACATTCGTTCCGTCCATGTCCCGCAGGCGCTGTGCCAATGCCGTGACGGGCAGCAGGATCAGGTGCCGCCTGTCGCGCGAGCCCTGCCGCGTCATGCTGCTCAGGGCCCCCTCCGCCTCTTCCGCATCCGTCGTCACCGTCATCAGGATGTCGTCGTTGCCCGCGATCTCGACGAAGTCGCCCCCCTCCGCCGCCATCTGCTGCAACAGCATGGTCAGCGCGGCATAGCGTGGCGTGTCGATCTCGACCCCTTCGGGGCGGGTGCGGATCACGGTCACCTCCGGCAACCCGGACAGTGTGGTGGCGTCGAGGCCGCGGACGATCATCCGCAGGCGCAGCGCATCGGGTGGCATGACCGCCACCGCCGCCCCGATCACTTGTGCATAGGCTGCCTTGATGCCGTATTCCGCCCCCAGCGCCGCACGGCGTTCCGTGTCGCGGAACGTGTCGGTTGCAGCTGCATCCAGTGCGGCGGCGTCCGTGGCAAAGTCCCAGCGATACCACGGCACCTGCCGCAGAAACGCGGCATAGGCGGCGGCCTGCGTGGCCGACAGATCGTCCAGCGGTGCGCGGTCCGCACCACGGATCGCCACGGCGATGCGCCCCAGCGTCTCCTCGTAGGCCGCCTTCGCCAGCAGCTCGACGGTAAAGCTGACGCCGATCGTGTAGACCGTCGACTTGAACGCCCCCGGAAAGCCACCATGCGGCCCGGAGGCGCGCGACAGGTCGCAGAGCGACCCCCAGAACCCGGCGATCCCGGCCACATAGCCGTAATCGTGCGGGTCATCGGTGCGGATCACCGCGGCATAGTCGGCATAGGCGTGGACGATGTGCCATTCGGGATAGGTCAGCAGGGTCCGCCCCTCTGGCCGGTGGTGTTCGGGGGGCAGGATTGCCGCATAGGGCACCGCCGCGCCCTGCGGGCGGCAGGCCAGCTCGACATAGCCCACGGGCACCGCCACCAGCGCCGCCAACAGCCCCGCCAGCGTGGCGACCAGCGCCAGTGCGGCGGCCAGAAGCCGCCTCACCGGGGCCGCGCCCACAGGCCGATCGCCAGCGCCACACCGCCAAGACCGATATGCGGCAGGTTGGCGAGGATGCGCAGCAGGCTGAAGGACGGCCCCAGCGACGGGTTGGTGAAGATCCCGAAGTCGAGGTAGCCCCACCCCGTCAGCAGGCCAAGCGCCCCGTCGCCCAGATAGAGGGCGCCGAAGATCAGCAGGAACGACCGGCTGGCCCGCACCCCCAACCATGCCGCCACCGCAGCCCAGATCGCGGAGGCCAGATGCAGCGCGTCGTCGAACGGGTCGAGCGCGAAGATGCCAAAGGCCAGCCCGCCCGCATCCGGCACGCCGGGGATATAGTTCAGTGCCGCTGCCCCCAGCAGGATCGCGGCATAGACGGCAGCGACCTTTTGCAGACCTGTCATAGCGCCTCCAGATAGGTGTCCCACAGCGCGTTGCGCAGCAGCAGGCCGGGATCGAGCCGCCGCTTTTCGCGGACGAAGGCTGTGGCGCGGGGATAGGCCTGCGCGAATTGCTCGGGTCGCGCGTGCAGGCGGTAGGGCAGGTAATAGGTGCCGCCGATCGCCACGATGCCGTCGATCATCGCTTGCGTCATGCGGGCCATGTCGGCTTCGGCGCGTGCCGTCATTTCCTGTGAAAACGACATGACGGCGGCGATGCGCGGCACCGGGGCATAGGCCAGCCAGCTGTCCGGGTCCGTGTCCACGAACCGCAGGGTGACGTTCAGGAACTCCTGATAGCTGCCGGGGATCACCGCGCGGCATAAGGCAAGGAATTCGCCGAACCGGTCCGGCGACACGAAGTATTCGTGCAGGATATCGGTGCGCGCGGGATCGCGGTCGTCCAGTGTCGCCACGGGTTCGTTGATCAGGCTGTTCCGGGTGGCGGGACCACCGGCCACGCGCGGGGCCAGATCCGTCTCGAACCACCAGCGGACGTCCTTCATCCGCTCGCGGCCCAGTTGCGCGCGATAGATGCGGCTGGCGATGCGCGCGGCTGACCCCGATCCTGTGGCGGGCGGCAGGTCGGATTGATCCGCCGTGGCGCGGTAGGTCACCAGCAACGCCTGCGACATGAAAGCCTCGCGGTCCACGTTCAGACGACCGTACGCCATCGTCACCGCATCATCCGCGATGGCGGTGGTAAAGGCTGTGGCGAAATCGTCGGCCGGCATCTGGGCGAACGTCGGCTCCAGACGCTGGTTCGGGACGAGGTCCACATCCAGCCGCGTGACGATCCCGGTCAGGCCGTAACCGCCCATCGTCATGGCGAAGAGCTCCGCCTCCCGGTCGCGCGAGCAGGTCACGCGGTCGCCGTCGGGCAGGATCAGCTCGATCTCGCGCACGGTGCTGCCCATCGGGCCACGCCGCACCGGCCAGCCGTGGGCGTTCACGCAGAACGTGGCCCCCACGCCGAAGTCGTTGTTGGACTGCATCACCGCAGGCCCCAGCCCCAGCGGGTCGGTCACAGCGATCACGTCGCGCCAGCGGGTCCCCGCATGCACACGCATGGTCCGCGCCGCGGTATCGAGGTCGATGCCCGCATTGTCGAACGTCATCGCGTGGCCGTCGCGGGGGATCGCCTGACCACCCATCGAATGCCGCGCGGCACCGACGTTCACGCAGCGCCCCGCCATCCGTGCCTCGCGCAATTCGGCACGAATGGCGTCGGTCAGGGCCGTGCCGTGATCCTGCGTCAGGGTGATGTGGCTGTGGACCGGAGTCTCGCTCAACCCGCTGGCGTCGTTCAGGCGACCGGGGACCGGGCGCGGGGCCATGGGCTGCAGACCCGTCAACGACGGCAGCGAAGGCGACAGCGCCCGCGTCGCAAGCCCGCCCGCGACCAACCCTGCACCGAACAGCGCCGTCCGCCGTGTGAATGTGCCCGATCCTGCCACGCGCCGCCCACCTGACCATACCCGTTGACGCAAGGTCTAGTCGACGGGACCGCCCCGGTCCATCGCCATCGCGGCCTGTGTGCTGTCGGTCAGGTGCGGCGCCGTCAACCGCCCCGCCGCAACAGATAGGTGTCCATGATCCAGCCGTGCCGGGCGCGCTCCGCTGCACGGGTGGCGACGATCCTGTCGCCCACCTGCCCGAGGGGACCGGCGACCAGCACCTGTTCGGCCATCCCCAGATAGGCCCCCCACCAGATGTGCAGGCCATCGGGGTCGAGGGTGCGGAAGCCGCAGTCGCCGTCCAGCATGATGACGATCGTATCCGCCCCCACGGGCCAGCCGTGGACGCGCAGCCGCCGCCCGGTCGTCACCGTGACCGCCCCGTTCACCGTGTTGAACGGGATCGCATGGGCCGCCGTCAGGGCCTGCAGCGCGGTGATGCCCGCCACCACGCGCACCCGCGGGCGCGGCGTCAGGCGGTCCGCGATGCGCAGCGTGGAATCGTAAAGCCCCGGATCGCCCCAGACCAGCAGCGCCACCGGACCCGTCAGTTGCGCTTGCGCGATGGCATCCGCCCAGATCACGGCGATGGCGTCGTGCCAGCGGTCCACCCGGTCCGCATAGGGCAGGGCATCGTCGCGCACCGGCATGTCGAATTCCACCACTCGCGCGGTGCAGTCGCAGGCGCGCAGAATGGTGTGCCGCAGATCCGCCAGATCGTCCTTGCCCGCGCCTTTGCGGGGGATCAGCACCAGCGACGCCTCGCGCAGGGCGCGCCGCGCCTCCAGCGTCACATGCTCCGGGTTGCCGGTGCCCATCCCGATGAGCCACAGGTCCATCAGTCGCCCTCCGCCAACGGGCCATATAGGATCAGCGCGGGCTTGTGCCCCACGTCGCCCGCCAGCCGCTCGGCCAGTTCCGCCACCGTGGTGCGCAGGCTGGCCGCCTCCGGCGTGCCGACCGCCTCGGCCAGCAGGGCGGGCGTGTCGGGGGGCAGACCGCGCGCGATCAGGGCGGCGGCCAGCGCCGGAAACGTCCGCTTGCCCATGAAGACCACGGTGCAGGCCGCCGGATCGGCCAGGGCGCTGAGGTCGAGGTCGGGCGGCAACCGCCCCTCTGCGTCATGCCCCGTCACGAACTGCACCCGCCGTGCGGTCAACCGCCGCGTCAGCGGAATGCCAGCCGCAGCGGCGGCGGCAAAGGGCGAGGCGATGCCGGGAATGATCTCATAGGGAATGCCAGCCGCCCGCAAGGCGATCAACTCCTCCTCCAGCCGCCCGAACAGGCCGCCGTCGCCGGATTTCAGCCGCACGATGCGCCCGCCGCCTTGCGCGTATTCGACCAGCAGGCGACTGACGTGGTCCTGTTTGGGCGACGCCCGTCCCGCCCGCTTGCCGACGCCGACCAGATCGCAACCCGGTCCGGCATGGGACAGGATCGGCCCCGCCGACAGGTCGTCGAACAGCACCGCATCGGCGCGGCGCAGGCGGTCCACCGCCTTCAGCGTCAGCAGTTCAGGATCGCCGGGACCCGAGCCCACGAAACTGACGAAGCCGGTCATGCGCCCTCTCCTGCGATGAGGTGAAAGAACGTGCCGGTGACGTGGCCCCGTAGCGATCCCGTCTCGGGCACCGGATTGCCATCCGCGTCGGCCACCGCGGCCAGCGGTGCGTCCGGCTGATCGAGAATCGTGGAATAGTGGTATTCGTGTCCCCGCAACGCGGTCCCCGCCGCGGCCCCCGGCATCGGCGCACGCAGCACCGCCCGCCGGTAGCCCAGATGGAACCGCCGCGCCTGATACGACGTGACCAACCCCAGCAACCCCGCCATGGCATGCGACGTGCCGTCCGCGTCGATCAGCGCCGTCCCCAGCGCCATGTAGCCGCCGCACTCGCCGTGCACGGGCCGCGTCTGCGCATGGCGGCGCAGGCCCGCCAGATAGGTGCCCGCCGCCGCCAGACGGCCCGCATGCAACTCGGGATAGCCGCCGGGCAGCCACACGAGGTCTGCGGTGACATCTGGGGCCTGATCCGCCAGCGGCGAGAACGGGATGATCTCGGCCCCCGCATCGCGCCAGCCCTGCACCAGATGCGGATAGGTGAACGAGAACGCCGCATCCTGCGCCAGCGCGATGCGCTGGGCAGGCGGGCGCGGCAGGTGGGTGGCACCGACGGGCGCATGACCCCCGGCAGCGGCCCTGATCGCGGACAGGTCGACATGGTCGCGCAGGAACTGCGCATAGACCGCGATGGCGGCGTCGAGGTCCGGATGTTCGGACGCCTGCACGAGGCCGAGGTGCCGTTCCGGCAGACTTAGGTCGCCGCGCCGTGGCAACGCGCCCAGCACCCGCACCCCGGCGCGGTCCATGCCGAGCCGGATCAACCGCTCGTGGCGTGGTGACGCGACGCGGTTCAGGATCACGCCGGCGAAGGGCACCTCCGGATCGAACTGCGCGAACCCCAGCGCCACAGCCGCCGCCGATTGCGCCTGACCGCCCACGTCGATCACAAGCACCACGGGCCAGCCCATCGCGCGGGCGGTTTCCGCGCTGCTGCCGAACCCGGACTGACCGCGCGTGGCGACCCCGTCGAACAGGCCCATCGACCCTTCGCCGACGCAGATGTCGGCCCCTGCCGCCTGCGCCGCGATGGCGCCGACCAATCCCTGATCCATCGCCCATGTATCGAGGTTGAACGACGCCCGCCCGCTGGCGGCCCGGTGGAACGCCGGGTCGATGTAGTCCGGACCGGATTTAAAAGGCTGCACGACCAGACCGTCGTCGGCCAGCGCCCGCAGCAGCCCCAGCATCACCGTCGTCTTGCCGGTGCCCGATGCGGGGGCCGCAATCATCAGCCCCGGCGGCCAGCCGCGCGCGTCAGTCATCCGCAGGGGTCCATTCCGCCCACGGGCTGTCCGCCGATTGCGGACGATAACGCCGGTCGTAATCGGCGGCATAAAGCCTGCTCTCGCCGAAATCACCGTCCCCAAGGGCGCGGCCGACGAGGATTAGCGCCGTCCGCTCGATCCCCTCGGGCATCGCGTCCACCACGGTGCCCAGCGTGGCGCGGACGACGCGCTCGTCCGGCCAGCTGGCGCGCCAGACCACGGCGACGGGGCAGTCCGCACCGTAATGCGGGATCAGGTCGGCCACCGACCGCGACAGGTTCTGGATCGACAGGTGCAGCGCCAGCGTGGCCCCGATCGCGCCGAAGGCGGCCAGCGTCTCACGCTCCGGCATGGCGCTGGCCCTGCCGGGGGTGCGGGTCAGCACCACCGACTGCGCCACGCCGGGCAGGGTCAGTTCGACCCCCAACGTCGCTGCGGCGGCGGCAAAGGACGGCACACCCGGCGTCACGGTATAGGCGATGCCCATGCCGCGCAGCCGCCGCACCTGTTCGCCCATCGCGGACCAGACCGAAAGGTCGCCGGAATGCAGCCGCGCCACGTTGTGGCCCTGCGCCGTGGCGTCAGCGATTTCTGCCATGATCGCATCCAGATCCAGCGCCGCCGTGTTCACGATCCGCGCGCCCGGCGGGCAATGCGCGAGCACCGCCGCAGGCACCAGCGACCCGGCATAGAGGCAGACCGGGCAGGCCGCGATCAGGTCGCGCCCGCGCAGCGTCAGCAGGTCCGGCGCGCCGGGGCCTGCCCCGATGAAGTGAACGGTCATGTGTCTGCTCCTTTGGCCAGCGCGCAGGTCGCCATCCCATCGCCCGAGACGACGCGCGGTGCAAGCAGTCGTGCCCCCGGTCCCGCTGCGGCCAATGCGGCGGCTTCTGCCACGCTGCCGGTGTCGCGGGCGGCAAGGGACGCCTGCGATAGGGTCAGGGTGGTTTGACGCGACAGTTCATTCGCCGGGATCGCGGCTATGGGCAGGGCCAGCGCTGTGGCAAATGCCGTAAAGCTGTCGGTCGCCGCCTTGTCCTGCGCCGTGGCCAGCAGCGCAACACCTGCGCCGCCCGCCCGCGCCAGCGCGTCCGACAGACTGGCCACCGTCGCCGCCCCGCGAAAGCCGAAGCCCGCGACGATCATAGCACCACCCGCCACTGCACCACCGGATAGGCCGAGGTCCAGCCGCGTTTGGACCCCAGCGGCGTCGCCTCTGCCAGCGCGATGCGCAGCAACTCGCCGCCACGCCGCGCCGCCCATGTGGCCAGCAACGCCTCGGACTCCAGCGTGACCGCATGCGCGACCAGCCGCGTGCCGGGGGCCAGCCGCGCGGTCAGGTCCACCAGCAGCGCCACCGACAGCCCGCCGCCGACGAAGACCGCCTGCGGGGTTGGCAGGCCGTCCAGTGCGGCGGGTGCCGACCCGGTGACGACCGTCAGCCGGTCCACGCCCAGCTGGTCGGCGTTGGCGCGGATGCGGGTGGCGCGGTTAGGCCGCGGCTCTACGCTGATCGCCTGCGTGGTGGGATGCGACAGCAGCCACTCGATGGCGATGGACCCGGATCCGCCGCCGATGTCCCACAGCAATTCTGACGGGCGGGGCGCAAGGGCCGACAGCGCCAGCGCCCGCATCGGGCGTTTCGTGATCTGCCCGTCCGTGTCGAAGGTCGCATCCTCCAGCCCGCTGGCGCAGGGCATCACCATGCCGTCGCCCGCCACGGTCAACGCCACCGCGACTGGGTGTGCGAACGCGCCCTGCACGGCATCCGCCTGCACAGGTGTGACCCGTTCGCGCGGCCCGCCCATCGCCTCGCACACTGTCAGCGCACTCGCCCCGAACCCCTGCGCCGTCAGGTAATCGCCCAGCGCCGCCACCGCCGCCCCGTCGCGCAGCAGCACGATCGCCCGCAGGCCGGGGGCCAGATGCGGGCGCAGCCGCGTCAATGGGGCCGCGTGCAGGCCGAGGCAGAGGGTGAGTTCCAACGCCCAGCCCATCCGTGCGGCGATCAGAGAGAAGACACCCGGTGCAGGCAGCGCCGTCCATTCCCCCGCCGCAAAGTCGCGCGCAATGGCCGCCCCGGCCCCGTGCCAGAACGGATCACCACTGGCGAGCACGACCACACGCCGCCCGCGCAGCCCCGCCAGCACCGCCAGCCCGGCGGCGAAGGGCACCGGCCAGACGATGCGCTCGGCCCCTGTGTCCGGCACCAGCGCCAGATGCCGCGCGGCGCCCATCACGACCTCTGCCCCGTCCAGCGCATCGCGGCTTGCGGGCGGCAGGCCGTCCGGGCCATTCTCGCCCAGCCCGACAATGGTCAGCCAAGGACGCGTCATGTCACCCAACCTCCTGATCCTCGGCGGCACAACGGAAGCCTCGGCGCTGGCCGCCCTGCTGGCCGCGCGGCGATTGCAGGGCACCGTGTCCTTCGCGGGCCGGGTTGCACATCCCACGCGCCAGCCGCTGCCTGCCCGCGTCGGTGGCTTTGGCGGCGTGGCGGGGCTGGTGGATTATCTCACTGCGCGGCGCATCACCCATGTGATCGACGCGACCCACCCCTTTGCCGCGCAGATGAGCCATAACGCCTTGGCCGCCTGTGCGCAGGCCCGCGTGCCGCTGATCGCGCTGACGCGCCCCGCGTGGCAGCGGCAAGACGGCGACGACTGGCTGCATGTGCCCGACATCGCGGGTGCCGTCGCGGCGCTGGACCGGCCCGCCACCCGCGTCATGCTGGCCGTGGGGCGGATGCATCTGGCGGCCTTCGCACCCCAACCGCAGCATGACTACCTGCTGCGCCTCGTCGATCCGCCGGACTGTCCGCTGCCCCTGCCGCGCACCACGGTGATCGTGGACCGCGGCCCGTTCGCGGCGGACGCCGACCGGGCGCTGATGGAACGTCACCGCATCCGGATCGTCGTGGCCAAGAACGCGGGCGGCACCGGGGCCAGCGCCAAGATCGCCGCCGCCCGCGCCCTGCACCTGCCGGTCGTCATGATCGACCGCCCCGTACTGCCTGCGCGGCACGAGGTGCACGATCCGGCGGCGGTCCTCGACTGGCTGGCTCATGACGCGGCGCTGCGCGGCGTATAGACGATGGGTGTCCCGTCGCGCGGGATGATCCGCGTGGCCGACGACCCGATCAGCACGACGGTGCGCATGTCGGCCATCTCGGGCGTGGCCTCTGCCAGCGTGACGACGCGCAGCGATTCCTCTGGCGTGGTGACGGCGCGGGCAAAGATCAGGATGCGCCCCGGCTCGCACACCCCGCGCAGCAGGTCCAGTGCGTGCCCGAACCCATCGGGACGCGAGGCAGAGCGGGGGTTGTAGAGCGCTATGGCGAAATCCGCCTGCACCGCCAGCGTCAGGCGGCGCGCGATCACGTCCCATGGCTTGAGGTTGTCGGACAGGTTGATCGCGCAGAAATCGTGCCCCAGCGGTGCACCGATCCGCGCCGCTGCCGCCAGCATCGCAGTGACGCCCGGCAACACCCGGATGTCGATGCAGCGCCACGACAGCGGCCCCGCCTCGACCGCCTCGAACAGGGCAGAGGCCATGGCGAACACCCCCGGGTCGCCGGAACTGACGACGACGACGCGGCGTCCCGCCTGCGCCATCTCAAGCGCGTGACGCGCCCGGTCCAGCTCCACCCGGTTGTCGGTCGCGTGCAGCGTCAGACCCGGTCGCGGTGCGATGCGGCGGACGTAGGGAATGTAGCCCACGATGTCGGTCGCCTCGGCCAGCGCCGCGCTGACCTGCGGCGTCACCAGTGCCTCGTCGCCGGGGCCGAGGCCTGCGACGACCAGCCAGCCCGTCATGCGCATTCCCTCATGATCGGGCCCTCACGATTGGCCCCTCATGGTCGCCGCCCCTGACCGTGGACCATCACGATGGAAAAATAGGGCACCGTCCGGTCGCCCGCCTGCGCCAGCGGCACCACCCGCTGCGCGTCCATGCTGGCACATTCCACCAGCCACGCACGGTCCAGCTTGCCCGCCTGCGCCAATGCGTCCCGCACGCGGGGCAGGTTGCGGCCCACCTTCATCACCACCAGCGCATCGGCGGCGGTCATGTGCCGCACCATGTCGGCCTGCGGCATGGTGCCTGTCAGCACGGACAACACGTCGTCGCCCCATGTGATCGGGATGCCCGTCGCGGTCCAGGCCGCCGACATGCCGGTGATCGCTGGCACGACCTGCACCGGCACGTCGTCCTTCAGCCGGGTATAGAGGTGCATGAACGAGCCGTAGAAGAACGGATCGCCCTCGCACAGCACGACCACGTCGGCCCCACCCCGCGCCAGATCGCGCAGACAGCCCGCCACCTGCGCATAGAAGCCCGACAGACTTGCCGCATAGGCCGGATCGTCCAGCGGTATCTCGATCGTCACCGGATAATCCATCGGGATCTCGGTCACGTCCGCAGGCAGCATCCCAGTCACCGTGGTCCGCGCGCGGCCCGCGTTGCCCGCCTTGCGGAAATAGGCGACGTGGGTGGCGGCCCGCAGCAGGCGGTCGGCCCGCACGCTCATCAGCTCGGGATCGCCGGGGCCGAGGCCCACGCCATAGACGGTGCCGCATGTCCCTTGGGCACTCATTCCGCGCGGCTCGCGATGGCGTTGACGGCGGCGACGGTGATGGCGCTGCCGCCCAGCCGCCCGTCCACGATCAGACAGGGCACGGGTGCGGCCTCCCACAACGCCGCCTTGGATTCCGCCGCCCCGACAAAGCCCACGGGGCAGCCGATGATCGCGGCGGGGCGGGGGCAGGCGGGGTCTTCCAGCATCTCGAGCAGATGGAACAGCGCCGTGGGCGCGTTGCCGATGGCGACGATGGCCCCGGCCAGATGGGGTCGCCACAATTCCAGCGCCGCCGCCGACCTTGTGGTGCCCATCGCCTTCGCCATCTCGGGCACGCCCGCGTCGTTCAGGGTGCAGATCACGGCGTTGTCGCGGGGCAGGCGCTTGCGCGTGATCCCCTCGCTGACCATGCGGGCATCGCACAGCACGGGTGCGCCGTCATGCAGGGCAGCGCGGGCGATGGCGACCATGCCGGGCGACAGGCGCACATGCGCCTCCAGCCCCACGAGGCCAGCCGCATGGATCATCCGCACCACAACGCCTTCGTCGTCGGTGTCGAAGCGCGCCAGATCCGCCTCTGACCGGATGGTGCGGAAGCTTTCCTCGTAGATCGCGGCGCCGTCGGTGACGTAGGTATAGGGCATGTTCTATTCCCCGATCCGGGTTGCGATGTCATCCGGGTCCAGCCCGCGCTGCACGGGGTCATCCCACGCGGTCCCGTTGCGGACAAGGTCGAAACGCCCCGCCCGCCCTATCAGCGTCAGTGTGGCGGCGCGCGGCAGGGCGCAGCCCTTGGCACAGCCCGACACGTGCAGGCGGGCGCCCGGGGCCAGGTGCGGTGCCAGACGGCGGGCGAGGGCGCGTGTCTCCACGCTTGCCTGCGGACAGCCGGGCGCGCCGGTGCAGGCGACGACCGACAACAGCGGATCACCGGGTGCGGTGATCAGGTCGGGCAGCGAGGGTAAATGCGTCACCCCCGTCAGCAGCACCATCCGCCACGGCGTGATGTGCAGCGCGGTGGCCCCTGTCGCGGCAAGGCTGCGCAGGGCGGCTGGCGTCAACTGACCAAAGGCCGGGGCCACGATCAGGCCCATGTCGCACGCCCCCGGCGGTGGCGGTGCGGCGGCGGCGTTGGGCAAGGCGTCACCTGCGAAAGCGGCGGGCAACACCGCCCCCGCCGCCAGATGCCGCGCCATGCGCCCGCGCCCGTCGGCCCCGACGCCGCCTGACGCGATGAACCACCGCGCCAGCGCGAGCGCGAGGTCCACCGCCTGTGCAGCATCTGCGACGCGCCGCCCCGTGGCATGGCCATCGGCCCGCACCAGCAGCGTCTCGCCAGACGCCTCCACCCGGATGTCGCCGCTGATGCCGTCCAGCCGTCGCAGCGGTCCCGCATCGACGGCGAAGCCGAACTTCGACGGCAGCGGCCGCAGGTCCGTGGCGGTCAGCCCCGTGCTCAGCCCCTGCGCGATGCGGTCCTGCCCATCGTCCGGCACCCGGAAAGGATCGATCACGATGTTCTGCCGCCCCTCGCGGTCCGCGTCGTGATCCAGTAGCCCCAGCGCCGAAAGCCCCGCCAGCAGCGGCGCATGGCTGGCCTCGGTCACGCCGCGCAGTTGCAGGTTGGAGCGGGCCGTCAGGTCGATCAGACCGTTGCCGTGCTGCGCGGCCAGATCCGCCAGCCCCAGCGCCTGCGCGGGCGTCAGCGTGTTCAGCGGCGGCCGCACGCGCACCACCAGCCCGTCGCCCGATGCCATCGGGCGATGCGCGCCCGGACACCAGCCCCTGATCGCGGGCGCGGTCATGGCACCGCAAGCTCCGCTACGATCGCATTGCGCCGCGACTGCCACAGGCCCGCCGCATGCAGCGCCGCAAAACGGTCGCGCATCGCGGCGAGTGCCTCCGAGTTGGCCTCTGCCATGAAGGCGGTCACGTCCGCGTCCCCCAGCGTCGCGTCATAGTAGATGTCGAACAGATGCGCCCCCACGACGTCCGCCAACTGGGAAAAGGCGGCCATGTTTTCCAGCGTCATGGCGATCTCTGCCGCGCCGCGATAGCCGTGGCGCCGCATGCCTGCGATCCATGCGGGATTCGCCGCGCGGGCCTGCACGACGCGGGCGATTTCTTCGGTCAGTGCGCGGGCGCGGGGGCGGGCGGGGTCGGTAGTGTCGAGGTGCCAGAGCCGCGCTTTGCGCCCGCCCGCGACCGCCTGTGCTGCGGCAAAGCCCGCCTCGTGGGTAGCGTAATCCTCGGCCAGCAGCAGGTCGGTTTCCGGCAGGTCCTGCAGGTGGACAAAGGCATCGGCCCCCGCCACACGCGCCCGGATGCCCGCCGCGTCGCGGGTCTGCGTGGCCCCGTCCAGCGCCCAGCCGGAGGCCGCCAGCCACGCCTGACCCGCCGCCTCCCGCCCCGCTGCGTCATACGCGCCAAGGTGTTGCCCGATCCCAAGGCCGAAACTGCCCGGTGCCGGGCCATAGACCCGTGCGCCCGCAGGCCCGCCCGCATGGGGGTTCCAGTCCGCCGCCTCGTCCCGGCCCGCCAGCACGCGCACCGCCTGCTGGAACAGGGCGGACAGGTCAGGGAACACGTCGCGGAACAGGCCCGACACGCGCAGGGTCACGTCGATGCGCGGCCGGTCGAGTTCCGCGATCGGCAGCACCTCGATGCCCGACACACGCTCGGACCCTTCGTCCCACAGGGGCCGCACGCCCAGCAGCGCCAGCGCCATGGCGAATTCCTCGCCCGCCGTGCGCATGGTGGCGGACCCCCACAGGTCCACGACCAGCCCGCGCGGATAGTCGCCCTCGTCCTGCAGGTGGCGGCGGATCAGCTCGTCCGCCAGCAGCAAACCTTGGCGATAGGCGGCGCGGGTCGGCACGCTGCGCGGGTCCGTGGTGAACAGGTTGCGCCCGGTGGGCAGCACGTCGGTCCTCCCGCGATAAGGCGACCCGGACGGCCCGCCCGCGATCCGCCGTCCCGCCAGCGCATCCGGCAGCGCCCGGCGTTCGCCCGCGATGGCGGCGGCGATGGCGGCAGCGGTGGGCGTGAGAACAGCGGCGGTGGCGATGGGCATGTGGGCGGCAGCGGCGGGCGTGTCGGCGGTGGCGATGAGGGCGTGACTGTTGGCGGCAGGGATGCGACCTGTGACAGCGGCGGTGGGGCTTGGCACGGTGGCGTGGGCCGCCACCGCATCAACGTCCACCACTGCCCTCGGCATCCTGCCCCAGACGTGCAGGCCGTCGCCGAACTGGCTGTCCTTCACGTCGCACACGAAGCGGTCGATGCGCGTCATCGCCTCGGCCATGTCCGCGTCCGCTGCCAGCCCCAGATCGGCGGCGATGCCCAAGGCCTGT
Source organism: Loktanella fryxellensis (assembly GCF_900110065.1). Lineage (GTDB taxonomy): Bacteria > Pseudomonadota > Alphaproteobacteria > Rhodobacterales > Rhodobacteraceae > Loktanella > Loktanella fryxellensis. Next base: position 99,945 of record NZ_FOCI01000006.1, read on the forward strand.
GCCTCCTCGCGGATGTCGCGGGTCAGGCGGTCGCGCCGCTGCGGATCGAGTCCGTCGGCGTTTGAGAATTCATCCAGCAGCGCCTCCAGCCGCACCAGCCGATGCGGGGTGCCCGATGGCTTCAGCGGCGGTGGGATGTGCCCCAGCGTGACGGCCCCGATCCGGCGTTTGGCCTGCGCCGCCTCGCCGGGATCGTTGACGATGAAGGGATAGATCACCGGCAGGTCGCCGGTCAGCGCGGCGGGCCAACAGTCCGCCGACAGGGCCACCGCCTTGCCCGGCAGCCATTCCAGCGTACCATGCGCGCCGATATGCACCAGCGCGTCGGCCTGATCCTGCAACCACAGATAGAACGCGACATAGGCGTGGCGCGGCACGCGGGCCAGATCGTGGTATTCCGCGTCCCGCAGGTGCGGTGTGCCGCGTTCGGGCTGCAAGGCCGCCAGCGCCGTGCCCCGCCGCACGGCGGCAAAGGCGAAGCCCTGTGGGCCTGCGTCCGCATCGTCCTCCGGCGCGCCCCACGCCGCGGTCAGGTCGGCGCGCAGGGCGTCCGGCAGGCGCGAGAGTGCAGCGCGATAGGCGCGCAGCGGCCAATAAATGCGCTCACTCCGCAACGCATCCGCCAGCGGCGCACCGGCGGCGATGCCATGGCCGCTCACTGTCAGATCGCTCAGGATCGCCTCTGCCGAGGCCAGCGCGTCGAGGCCCACCGCATGCGCCATGTTCCAGCCGCGTCCGGGATAGGTGCTCAGCACCAGCGCCACCCGGCGGTCTTGCGCGGGCGTCGCCGCCATGCGGTGCCAGCCCGCCACGCGGTCGGCGATGGCACCGATGCGGTCCGCATCCGGGGTATGCTGCGTGCGGGCGATCTGCAGATCCGGATCACGCACCCCCGCCTCCTTGAACGAGGCCACGCCGGCCATGATGCGGCCATCGACCTCTGGCAGGACCACATGCATCGCAAGGTCCGCTGGCGACAGCCCCCGCGCGGCCCCGGCCCATGCGGCGCGCGACGACGTCGCCAGCGCCACCTGAAACACCGGCACACCCGCTGCATCGAGTGGCGAGGTGCCATCGCCGCCGCGCCCGGAAAACGCCGTGGCGTTCACGATCGCCACCGGGGCGAGTTGCGCCACCTGACCCGCCAGCCAACCCCGCGCGCCCGGTGCCTTCAGCGACGGCACGAACAGCCCCATGACGCGAAAGCCGCGGGTGCGGAACGCCTCGGTCAGGGCCGCCATCGGGGCGGTGTCGGCGGCCACGAGGTACGAGCGGTAGAAGACCAGTGCGATCAGCGGCCGTGCCGCGTCCCACATCGCCACCGCAGGGCAGGTCACCCCATGTTCCGGCGTCCAGCCACCGACCTGCGGCAGCGTCTTGGCCCCTGGCACGGGGCGACAATAGAGGCCCGCCGCCAGCGCCAGTTGCGCCAGCGCCGCCTGTGCCGCCACTGCACCGCCGGTGTCGCACAGGCTGGCCAGCCGTTTGAGGGTCGAGGCGGGCACCGTGGACAGCGCATCCAGTCGCGGATCGGCGCGGCCATCGGCGGGCAGCACCGCAAGCGCGATGCCCTTGGCGCGGGCCAGTGCCGCGATCTGTTGCAAGCCGTAGGGCCAGTAGGGCACGCCGCCGATCAGGCGGATCAGGATGCCGCGTGCACCGGACAGCGTGCGCTCCACATAGGTATCGACCGACAGCGGATGCTTCAGCGCCGCGATGTTCGCAAGCCGCAGGGTCGGCATGCCGTCCCCGCCGCGATGCCACCCGGCCGCGAAGGCGCCGAGGTCGCTGTCGGACAGCGACAGCACCACCAGATCCGCGGGGTCCTGCCCCAGATCGGTGGCGGTGCCGCCATCCTCCAGCCCATGGCTTTCGCGGAATATCAGGTGCATCGCGGCAGGCCTGCCCTATTCCGCCGCAGCGGTGGCGGGATCGCCCAGCAGCACGGCGCGGATCGCGCCCGCGTCGATGTCGTCGTGTTCCGCGATGACGACCAGCCGCCCGCGACGCGCCGACCCTTCGCCCCACGGGCGGTCGTACTGGTGCCGCACCCTTGCGCCCACCGCCTGCACCAGCAGGCGCATCGGCTTGCCCGCGACCGCGACGTGGCCCTTGACGCGCAGGATATTGCGGGTCTGCGCCAGCGTCACGATCCGCGCCACCAGATCGGCAGGGTCGGTGACTTCGGGCAGATCGATCACGATGCTGTCGAAATCGTCGTGTTCGTGATCGTCCGCCCCGTCATGGTGCGACGGGCGGGCGTCCAGATCATCCTCGGCGGCAGCGCCGAGGCCGAGGATCACGCGCGGATCGATCACGCCTTCGGCGACCTCGACGATGGCGACCGGGCGCGGCAATTCGGCGAGGATGTGCGCCCGCGCCGCGGCGATCTGTTCGGCGGTGGCGAGGTCGGTCTTGGTCAGCAGCACGATGTCGGCGCAGGCGATCTGATCCTCGAACACTTCGGACAGGGGCGTCTCGTGGTCGATGCTCTCGTCGGCGGCGCGCTGGGCATCCACCGCCGCCACGTTGGGCGCGAACCGGCCCGCCGCCACCGCCTCGGCGTCCGCAAGCGCGATCACGCCGTCCACGGTGATCTGCGACCGGATCTCGGGCCAATCGAACGCCTTGAGCAGCGGTTTCGGCAGGGCAAGGCCGGAGGTTTCGATCAGGATATGGTCGGGGCGCGGCGTCAGGGCCATCAGCGCCGTGATCGTCGGTACGAAATCGTCCGCGACCGTGCAGCAGATGCAGCCGTTCGCCAGTTCGATGATGTTCTCGACCGGGCAGTCGGGGATCGCGCAGCCTTTCAGGATGTCGCCGTCCACGCCCATGTCGCCGAACTCGTTCACGATCACCGCCAGCCGCTTGCCGCCCGGATTGCGCATGAGGTGAGAGATGAGCGTCGTCTTGCCGGACCCGAGGAAACCGGTGACGACGGTGACGGGGATTTTTTCGAGGGTGGTCATGTCAGTCAGCCTTCAGTGAGGGAATGGGTGTGCCCGCCTGTCCGAGGGGCGGGATGCGGGCGATGCAGTTCTTGCGGAAGTGTTCGGGCCGTTCGCGCCACGGCACGAGGCCGTCTGCGCTGTCGCGGTAGCGGGCGGCCCCGTCGCGGATCGTGTCCACGTCGCCCGCGTTCAGCCCGCCATAGACATACGTCCAGCGATCCGGCCCGCGCAGCGCGATGGTGCAGCCGCGCGAACAGTTCGACAGGCAGGCGACGGGGACGACGGCGATGCCGGGGGTGGGGGCTGCGGCAAGTGCGTCGCACAGCACCTTACCGGGCCGCACGTCGCCGTCGCTCACCTCTCCGGTCCGCTGGCAGCGGGTGCAGATCAGCAGTTCCACGGTGGCAGCATCAAGGGCCATGCACGTTCCGTCCAATAGGTGCGCGGGGCATGGCACGGGCGGGCAGACGCATACAGCGACCGCCAGTCCGACACCGGAACACCCCGTCCGGTTACATCTCGTCGTGCTGGCAGGTCTCCCGGCTTGCGGATCTCGGGGCATCGCTGCCCCGGCGGTCACCCTGCCTTCCCGGACCGCAGGTGCGGCCAGTGGCATGTGGGCGACCTGTCCGGTCACGGTCGCGGGGGCGGCTGCGGTTCGGCCAAGCGTGGCCTCGCACATTCCCTTTTCACCTGCTTGCGCAGGCACCAGCCCATCCACTTGTTCAAACGCGGGCCCCGATGTCAAGCGATCAAGGCGGCTGCCGCGGCGTCCGCGACCCTTGCCCGGCAGGCCGTTTTGGTCTTTGTGCAGGACCAGCCCAATACCCAAGGAGCGAGCCCATGGACGAGATCACCCAGCGCCACAACGCCAAGATGCAGCGCATCAAGGCCGCCCGCGACAAGATGATGGAAACCAAGACCGAAGAGCGCGGCCTGATCATCGTGCACACGGGGGCAGGCAAGGGGAAATCCTCCTCTGGGTTCGGCATGGTGATGCGTTGCATCGCGCACGGCATGCCCTGCGCCGTGGTCCAGTTCATCAAGGGCACGTGGGAGACGGGCGAGCGCACGTTGCTGACCACCCGCTTTGCGGATGAATGCCGATTCTTCGTCTCGGGCGAGGGGTTCACATGGGAAACGCAGGACCGCGACCGCGACGTCGCGGCGGCCCGGAACGGGTGGGAGATCGCCAAGCAGCAGATCCTCGACCCCGCGATCAGCTTCGTGCTGCTGGACGAGATCAACATCGCCCTGCGCTACGACTACCTCGACATCGACGAAGTGGTCGATTTCCTGCAGACGCAGAAGCCCGCCATGACCCACGTCTGCCTGACCGGACGCAACGCCAAGCCGGAACTGATCGAGGCCGCCGACCTCGTGACCGACATGGTGCAGGTGAAACACCCGTTCAAGGACGGTGTGAAGGCGCAGAAGGGGGTGGAGTTCTGACGCCCCCGACGCATGGCCGCGCCCTGATGATACAGGGCACCGGATCGAACGTCGGCAAATCCCTGCTGGTGGCGGGGCTGTGCCGGGCGGCGCGGGCGCGCGGCCTGTCGGTCGCGCCCTTCAAGCCGCAGAACATGTCCAACAACGCCGCCGTCACGGCGGATGGAGGAGAGATCGGTCGTGCGCAGGCGCTGCAGGCGCTGGCCTGCGGGCTGGTGCCGCACACCGACATGAACCCGGTGCTGCTGAAACCCGAAAGCGACGTGGGCAGCCAGGTCATCGTGCAGGGAAAGCGGCTGACGACAGTGCGGGCGCGCGACTATCAGACGCTGAAACCGCAACTGATGGCCCCCGTGCAAGAGAGTTTCGCCCGCCTGCGGGCCGCGCATGATCTGGTGATCGTCGAGGGCGCGGGCAGTCCCGCAGAGGTCAACCTGCGTGCGGGCGACATCGCCAACATGGGCTTCGCGCGGGCCGCAGGCGTGCCCGTGATCCTGACCGGCGACATCGACCGGGGCGGCGTGATCGCCCAGATCGTCGGGACGCAGGCGGTGATCGACGCGGGCGACGCGGCGATGATCGCGGGGTTTCTGATCAATCGCTTCCGTGGCGACCCGCGGCTGTTCGACGACGGCTATGCGCTGATCGAACAGCGCAGCGGTTGGCGCGGCTACGGCGTGTGTCCGTGGTTCGGCGACGCGTGGAAGCTGCCCGCCGAGGATGCGGTGGATTTGCGCTCTCACGGTGGTGCGGGCGGGCTGCACGTCGTCTGCCTCGCCTTCAGCCGGATCGCCAATTTCGATGATCTCGACCCGCTGGCGCAGGACCCCGGCGTGCGGCTGACCATGCTGGGGGCAGGCCGCGCGATCCCCGGCGACGCGGATCTGGTGATCCTGCCCGGCACCAAGTCGACCCGCGCCGATCTGGCCTTCCTGCGGGCGCAGGGCTGGGACGTGGACATCGCGGCGCATCTGCGGCGCGGCGGCCATGTGCTGGGCATCTGCGGCGGCTATCAGATGCTGGGACGGACCGTAGCTGACCCGGACGGGATCGAAGGGGCGGCGGGCACCGATCCGGGCCTTGGCCTGCTGGACGTGGACACGGTGATGACGCGCGACAAGCGCCTCAGCGTCGTGCAAGCGCGACATGCGGCCAGCGGCGTCCCCTTTGACGGCTACGAGATCCACATTGGCCGCACCATGGGGCCCGACCGGGCGCGACCCTTTGCCATGCTGGGTGGCGCACCGGAAGGGGCGGTGTCCCGCGACGGCCGCGTCACCGGCAGCTACCTGCACGGCATGTTCCGCGACGACGCGTTCCGCACCCGCTATCTCGCGGATTTCGGCGTGGCGGCGGCGCAGGGTTATGGCGCGGGGGTTGAGGCTGTCCTCGACGCCCTTGCCGCGCATCTGGAGGCGCATCTCGACGTCGCGGGCCTACTCGGGCTGGCGCGCTAGGGCGCGCTCCAGCCGGTCCCACTCCGCCGGCGTGCCCGGCAGGCCAAGGCGCAGCCAGCCGCTGCTGTACGGAAAGACGCGGGTCCAGATGGCGGCGCGCGCCAGTCGGGCCTGCGCGGCCAGTGCGTCGCCGGTGTCCACGGTGACGAACAGGGCGGTCGCGCCCACGATCCCCCAGCCCGCAGCCTGCAGCAAACCCTGCAACCGGGCACTGTCCTTTGCCAGCTGCGCCGCCATCGCGGTCTGCCAGTCGTTATCCGCCAGCGCCGCAGTGCCGATGGCGATGGCAGGGCCACCCACGGCCCACGGCCCCGCCAGTGCCCGCACCTGCGCAACCGTCCGCGGCCCGCCCAGCGCAAAGCCCAGCCGCACACCGGCAAGGCCATAGAACTTGCCGAACGACCGCAGCACGACGACCCGCTCGCCCAGCCCGTGCAGGCGGGGGGCGAGAGACAAGGCTGGGGTGGGGTCGGCGAAACTCTCGTCCACCACCAGCAGGCCGACCCGCGATGAAAGCTCGCCCAGCGTATCGGCGCCCCAGACCCGCCCATCCGGGTTGTTGGGGTTCACGACGACGGCAAGGTCGGCGCCCGTCATCGCGTCCAGCCCGTCCGCCTGCGTCACCTGCCAGCCCTGCGCGGTCAGTGCGGCGGCGTGTTCGTTGTAGCTGGGTGACAGGACCGCCGCCCGCCCCGTTGCCCTCAGGCGCGGCACCAGTTGGATCGCTGCCTGCGCACCGGCCAGCGCCACCACATCCGCCTGCGTGCCATAGGCGCGGGCGGCGGCAACCTCCAACGCGGTCACGTCACTGGCGGTGGGCAGGGTGCGCCATGCGTCGGGCGGCAGGGGCGGCACAGGATAGGGCATCCGGTTGATGCCGGTGGACAGGTCGATCCAGTCGGTCCCGCCAAAGGCCGCCTTCGCCCGGTCCAGATCGCCGCCGTGGTCGCGCATCACATCCCCCCGATTGCGGCGATGACCAGCAACAGACCGCACAACCCCATGGCGCGGACATAGATCACAAGGCCCCGGCGCAGGCCAGCCGCGTCCGGGTCGGGGGCCGCGCCGTTCAGCCACGGCTCCTCCGCCACGCGGTCGCCATAGATGCGCGGCCCCGACAGCCGGATGCCCAGCGCCCCCGCCATCGCCCCTTCGGGCCAGCCGGCATTGGGCGAACGGTGTGCGCCCGCGTCGCGCCACATGACCCGCAGCGCTGCGCGGCTGTAGCCCGCCAGCGCGATGGCCAGCCCGGTCAGCCGCGCGGGGATCAGGTTCACCCCGTCGTCCAGCCGCGCCGCGACCTTGCCGAAATGCTCATAGCGCGCGTTGCGGTGACCGATCATCGAATCCATCGTGTTGATCGCCTTGTAGGCGGCGATCCCCGGCAGCCCGAGGATCGCACCCCAGAACAGCGGCGCCACCACCCCGTCGGAGGCGTTCTCCGACAAGCTCTCCAATGCCGCCCGCGCCACGCCGGCGGCGTCGAGCGTCGCTGGATCCCGCCCCACGATCATTGCCACGGCCCCCCGCGCGCCGGTCAGGTCGCCGCGCGACAGGGGCCGGGCCACCGCCGCCACATGGTCGTGCAGCGACCGCGCCGCGACCAGCGGCCACACGAGCAGACCGCCGATCACGACACCCGCCGCACCACCGGGCAGCACGCCTTGCAGTGCGAACGCGGGACCTGCTGCGGCGGCGGTCACGAGGGTCACCGTCAGGGTGCCCATCGCAAGCCGCCGGGTGGGGCCGCCGTGGTTAAACCGCCGTTCCAGCCCCGCGATCAGCGCACCCAGCCACGTCACCGGATGCCCGATCCGGGCATAGACACGGGCGGGCCAGCCCAGCCCCGCATCCACCGCCAGCGCAACAGCCATCATCGCGGCGAAACTCATGCCCGGCCCCCGGTCGCAAAGCGCAGGACATGGGTATATCCCGTCTCGCGCAACGCCGCCTCCACCCCCTCCGGCACCTGTTCCGGCGCATAGATCAGCGCCCGTGCCGGGCCTGTATGCGCCCGCGCCCAGCCGAGCGCGCCCAACCGCACCGCAAGCGTGGCCGTCGGATCGCCCACGGGCCCGCGCAGGGCGGTGCTGCGCGCCGCCGACAGGCTGGCGATCCGCGCGGCACCGGGCAGGTCGGGGCCGCGCGACCACGTCGCGATCAGATCGTCGACGGCGGCGAAGGCGTCGTCGGCGGGGTCCGTGCGTTCCGCCGCACCCCACAGCCCGCCGATGATCTCGGCTCGTGGCGGCGGGGGCAGGGCGGTCAGCGCAACAGCGCGGCGTGACGCCCACAGCACCGCATCGGGCGCGTCCAGCATCAGCGGATCGACGGCCCCCTCGACCGCCAGACAGGCGGCGGCGATGCGGTCCTCCGCCGCACCTGCGGCCCGTGCCAGCGCCACCAGCGCCGCCGTGGACATGCCCGCCCCGCTGCCGGGCGGAAGGTCCGGCGTGACGGTGACGGTGCCGCGCGCGGGCAGACCGAGTGTGGTCAGGAACCGTGCCGCGCGGTCCGCGCCGATCAGCCCCGCGGGGTCGGACAGGGTCATCGTCAGATCGTCGCACCACGCCACCGCCACCCCACGCACCGGGCAGGCCAGCGTCACCAAGGCCACCGCCCCGTCCGGCCCGGCACGGCCCTGCAGCCATTCGCCGAAATGTCCTGCGACCCAGACCATCCGCCTAGCGCGGCCCCGTGGCGCGGGACGCGGGACGGCGCATCGCCGGTGCAACGTCAGGGATCGCGGGCAGGCTCATCGGGGTTTCCAAGCGGGGGCAAACCTGCTTTCACACGTCACCATGACAAAGTCGATCCTCATCACCGGCGGCGCTCGGTCCGGCAAGAGCGCACTGGCCGAGCGTATGACGCTGACCCTTGGCGAACCTGCCGTCTATATCGCGACAGCCGAGGCATTCGACGACGAGATGGCGGCGCGGATCGCGCTGCACCGGTCCCGGCGCGGGCCGGAGTGGCGCACGGTGGCAGCCCCCCTCGATCTGGCGGGTGCGTTGCGCGACAGCGACGGCGGCGCACCCCGGCTGGTGGATTGCCTGACCCTGTGGCTGTCGAACCTGATGCTGGCAGACCGCGACTGGGAGGCGGCGGTGGCGGACCTGTGCGCGCTGATCCCGCAGCTGACCGCCCCCGTCGTCTTCGTCACGAACGAGGTGGGGTCCGGCATCGTGCCGGACAACGCCCTTGCCCGGGCCTACCGCGATGCGGCGGGCCTGACCAACCAGCGCATGGCGGTGGCCTGCGACGACCTGTGGCTGTGCGTCGCAGGCTATCCGATGAAGGTGAAATGACGATGACCCCGATCAAGGCCCTGAACGACATCCTGCAGCTGACCCTGCCGCACCCCGACGCCGCCGCCATCGCGGCAGCACAGGACCGGTCCGGTGCGCTGACCAAGCCCCCCGGCTCGCTCGGCCGGCTGGAAGAGATGGCGTTCTTCATGGCGGGCTGGCAGGCCTGCGCCCGGCCACGGATCGACCGCGCGCAGGCGCTGGTGTTCGCGGGGAACCACGGCATCTGCGCGCAGGGCGTGAACCCGTTTTCGCAGGCGGTGACGGCACTGATGGTCGCGAACTTTCAGGCGGGCGGGGCGGCGATCAACCAGCTGTGTCGTGTCGCGGGGGCCGACCTGACCATCGTGGCGCTGGACCTTGAGACGCCCACGGCGGATTTCACGACCGGTCCGGCGATGACCGAGGCGGAGTGCGTCGATGCCCTCAACCGCGGTGCGGCCGCGGTGGATACCGGCGCCGACGTGCTGGTCCTTGGGGAAATGGGCATCGGCAACTCCACCGTGTCCGCCGCACTGGCCCATGCGGTCTATGGCGCAACCCCCGCCGATTGGGTCGGGCGCGGCACAGGCAGCGATGCGGCGGGACAGGCGAAGAAGGCCGATGTCGTGGCCCGTGGTGCCGCCCTGCACGCGGGGCTGCCGCCCCTGCACGCACTGGCCGCACTCGGCGGGCGGGAACAGGCGGCGATCTGCGGCGCGGTGCTGGCGGCGCGCATGGCGCGCATCCCGGTCATCCTCGACGGTTACATCTGCACCGCCGCCGTGGCGCCGCTGCACGGGGCCAACCCCGCGCTTCTGGACCATTGCCTGATCGGCCACGCCAGCGCCGAAGGCGGCCACGCCCGGCTGTGCGCGGCGATGGGCAAGGTGCCGGTGCTGTCGCTGGGCATGGCGCTGGGCGAGGGGACGGGGGCCGCCCTTGCGCTGGGCATCCTGCGCGGCGCGGTGGCCTGCCACGACGGCATGGCGACCTTCGCCGAGGCGGGGATCGGCGGGGCGTGACGCCGCTTGCCGCCCGTTTGACGGAACTGCGTTTGGCGCTGATGCTGCTGACGCGGCTGCCGATGGGCCGCTTGCGCGATCCCGTGCCGCCGCTGTCCGCCGCCGCATGGGCCTATCCGCTGGTCGGGCTGGTCGTGGGGCTGGCGGGTTGGGCGGCGCAGGCGCTGGCGCTGACCCTCGGGCTCGCACCGGGGCTGGGGGCGCTGGCGGCACTGGGCGCCATGGCGCTGTTGACCGGGGGGCTGCATCTGGACGGTCTGGCGGACTACGCCGACGGCGTGGGCGGCGGGCGCGACAGGACCCGCGTGCTCGAGATCATGCGCGACAGCCGCATCGGCAGCTATGGCGTGGTCGCGCTGATCTTTGCGCTGGGTGCGGCTGCGGTCGCGCTGGCCACTGGTCCCGGTGGCATGCCGCTGGCGGCGTTCCTGCTGGCGGGCACGGCCAGCCGTCTGGCGATGCTGGTACTGCTGCTGGCGCTGCCACCGGCGCGGGCCGACGGGCTGGGGCAGGCGGCGGCTGGCACGGCGCGGCTGGCATGGCTGCCGGGTGCTGTCGTGGTCGCTGGGGTGGCGGTCTGGACCGGGCCGCAGGCGTTCGTCGCACTCCTGCTGGCCGTCCTGATCGCCGCCACCATCGCCCGCCAATGCCTGCGCCGGATCGGCGGGCAGACCGGCGACGTGTTGGGGGCCACGCAGGTCATGACCGAGGTGGCCGTGTTCACAGCCGCCTCGGTCTGGTTGCTGCCCTAACGCGGCAGGGTCTGCGCCGCGATGTCCACCATGGCGGTCAGGGGCAGGCTGCCCGCGTCGAAGCCCGCCTCTACCGTGTAGCGGCCCCCCGTCACGCACCACGCCCCCTGACCTGCGTCGAACCACGCGAAGGCGCGCGGCGGCAGGTTGAACGCGACCTCGCGCCGCTCGCCCGCCGCCAGATGCACCTTGGCGAACCCCTTCAACTCGCGCAGCGGGCGCTCCACCGGGGCATTGCCGTCGCCCACGAACACCAGCGGCACCGTGCTGCCCGCACGGTCGCCGGTGTTGGTCACCGTGATGCTGACCTGCGCCCCAGAGGCGTCAGGCGTCACCCTCATGTCCGACAGCGCGAATGTGGTATAGGACAGCCCCCAGCCCAGCGGGAACAGCGGCTGGGTGCCCGCCCGGTCATAGTGGCGGTGCCCGGTGAATACGCCCTCGTCGTAGCGCACATGGCCGTTCACGCCGGGATAGGCCGCAGGATCGGCGCGGCCCGTGGGGTTGTCGGCCATCACGCGTGGAAAGGTCTGCGCCAGCCGCCCGCCCGGTTCCGCGTCACCGAACAGCACGTCGGCGATGGCGTTGCCTGCCTCCTGCCCCGGATACCACGCCTGCAGCACGGCGGCGGTCGCATCCAGCCACGGCATCTCGACCGGGCCGCCGGTCTGCAGCACGACGATGGTGCGCGGGTTGGCGGCGGTGACGGCGGCGACCAGCGCATCCTGCGCGCCCGGCAGGGCGATATCCTCCAGATCCCAGCCTTCGGTGTCCCACTCGCCGGACCGGCCCACGAACACCAGCGCCACGTCCGCCTGCGCCGCGGCTGCGACCGCCTGCGCGATGTCATCCGCGCCCAGCAGCCGCGCTGCGCCGAACCGCCAGCCGGAGATATGCAGGTTGTCGCTCGCCCGCGTGCGGAACTCCATCACCACCTCGACGGGCTGGCCTGCCGTCAGCGCGATGTCCGCCGTCACCTCGTCGTTGCCTTCCTCGAAGAAGGTGCGGCCCGGCGTCCAATCCTCCCACGCGTTCAGCAGGGGCTGGCCGTCCACGGTCAACCGCGCGAGGCCCGCAACGTGCAGCCCGAAGCGCCACGTGCCGTCGCTGTCGGGCGTGAACTGCGTCGTGGCCCGCAGGCTGAAATGGCGCGGATCGCAGTGACCGCCGCCGACGTGTTCCATCAGGAAGGCGGTGGTGCCGTCCTGAACCTCGGTATGTACGGGTGCGCCATCCAGCGTCTCGTTCGCGAAATAGTCCACCGTCACGGGCTGGCCGATCAGCGGTTGCCAGCGGTGGTTGTCGCAGCCTTGCGCGAAATTCAGCGCGTTGTCGCCCATCCGGGCCGCCAGCGCGTCCCAGGGCGTGATGCTGTAATGCGGGTTGAGCTGTGCGGACCCGCCGCCCATGATGCGCGCGACCTTCGCGTTCGGCCCGATCACGGCGATGCGCGCGGGGTCGGCCAGCGGCAGGATGCCGTCGTTGCGCAGCATCACCATGCCCGCCGCCCCCGCGCGCCGGATCAGGGCGCGGTGTTCCGGGCGGTCGTCGGCGCGTTCCGCGAACGGCGTGGTGTCGTCAAGCGCCCCGGTGCGGTCCATCAGGCGCAGGATCGCCAGTGCGCGGGTGCGGACGGTGTCGCGCGTCACCTCGCCCGCCTCGACCGCCGCGACCAGCGCGGCACCCCGGTCCCTCGTCGGCCCCGGCATCTCGAGGTCGAGGCCTGCGTTGATCGTCGGCGCGGTGCTGCGCGATCCGAACCAGTCGGACATCACCACGCCGTCGAACCCCCAGTCGCGGCGCAGGACGTCGGTCAGCAGCCAGCGGTTCTCGGCGGTATAGGTGCCGTTCAGCCTGTTGTAGGACGACATGACCGCCCATGTGCCCGCATCCTTCACCGCCGCCTCGAAGGGGCGCAGATAGACTTCGCGCAAGGTCCGCTCGTCCACGTCGCTGCTGATCGTGGTGCGCTGGATCTCGGATTCGTTGCCCGCGAAATGCTTGACGGTGGCAGCGACGCCCTGCGATTGCAGGCCATTGATATACCCCACCGCCAGCGCGGCCGTCAGCTCCGGGTCCTCGGAATAACACTCGAAGTTGCGCCCGTTCGTGACGCTGCGCTGGATGTTCACCGTGGGCGCAAGCGAGACATGCGCCCCTTTCGACTTCACCTCCTGCGCGATGGCGGCCCCGATCTCTTGCGCCAAGTCCGGGTCCCACGTGGCTCCGATGGCGATGCCCACCGGAAACGCCGCCGCCGTCACGCCGCCGATCAGCGACCCCGACCCCCGCGCGCCGTTCGGCCCGTCTGTCACGCGCAGCTTGCCGATGTCGAGGCGCGCGATGGCGGGCAGCGACCAGAAGTCGGCGCCCGACAGAAGCGAGACCTGCTCCTCCAACGTCAGGGCATCGACGAGGGTGGCAAGGCGGTCGGTCATCGGGCTGTGTCCTGTGGTTGGGGCGCGGCAGCGGTTGCCGCGACCCTAGCGACAGGCCCTGCCGTGGTGCAAGGCGGTGCGCCTACATCGCCCGCAGGGCCGCCGCGCTGGTGCGCAGCTGGTCCGTCAGCACGTCGCGGAACCCTGCGCCCTTGTCGGTGCGGAACGGGTTCGGTCCGGGGGCATTCGTTTCGAGTATCACCGGACCCGCATAGCCGACGTCGCGCAGCGCGGCGATGTGGGCGGCAAAGTCGGTGTGCCCCGACCTCACCCCTTCGCGGTTGCTGTCCGCCACGTGATAGAGGCCGAGGTGCGATCCCGCCTGCCGCAGGGCTCCCGCCGGGTCCGCCTCCTCAATGTTCATGTGATAGGCGTCGGCCAGCAGCGACAGGTTGTCCGCCCCCACCGCGCGGCACAGCGCCAGCCCCTGCGCCACGGTGCGCACCTGATGCGTCTCGTAGCGGTTGAGGATTTCGAACACGACGCGCAAGCCGCGCCTGTCCGCCATCGCGCAGATCTCTGTGACGCTGGCGATCAGATGCGCGTCCTCCTCGGCTTGCGTGCCGATGGGCGCGATCCGCCCGACCTGCCCGTGGCAGGACAGCAGCGGGCTGCCCACGGCTGCCGCGAAGTCCACGAGGCGGCGGTAGTAATCCAGCCCCGCCGCGCGGACGCCTGCGTCGGGGTGCGCGATGTCGGCGTCACCGGGCGTCAGGCAGAACACCTCCAACCCCTGCGCGTCCAGCGTGCGGCGCACGTCGTCCGCATCCTGCGTCACGTCGCCGAACAACTCCACACCGTCCAGCCCGGCGGCCCTCAGCCGGGCAGCGGTGTCGGCCAGCGGCTCTCCGCCAAAGATCCACGTGCAGCATCCGATCTGCATCGCCTCACGCCCCCGGCAGATCGGCCAGCCGCACCGGACGACCTTCGCGGAGCGAGATGTTCGCCGCCTCTGCCAGCGCCAGCGCGTTGACGCCGTCCTGCACCGTGGCGGGCGGCGGAGTGCCGTCCAGCACCGCATCGAGGAACGCGGCCCATTCTGTCTGGTAGGCCTTCATGTACCGCTCGAGGAAGAACAGCTGCGGCTTTGCCCCCGTCACACCGCCCGCCGTCGATTTGACCACCGTGGATTCGAGCTGGTTGCCCACGGACAACAGCCCCTCGGACCCCAGCAGTTCCAGCCGCTGGTCGTAACCGAACACGGCGCGGCGCGAGTTGCGGATCGTGGCGATGCGCCCGTCCGCATAGGTCAGGATCACCACGGCGGTGTCGACGTCGCCCGCCGCACCGATTTCCGGGTCGATCAGGCTCGATCCGGTGGCGAAGACCGCTTCCGGCATCCCGAACAGCCATGCGCACATGTCGAAGTCGTGGATCATCATGTCGCGGAACAGCCCGCCCGACACCTTCACGTAGGACACCGGCGGCGGGGCCGGGTCGTAGGACGTGACGGCGAGCAATTCACCCTTGCCGATCTCGCCCGCATCAAAGGCCGTCTTCACGGCGGCGAAGTTGGGATCGAACCGGCGGTTGAAGCCCATCATGGCGGGCCGTCCCGCCGCCGCGACGCTGGCCTGCACCCGGCGCGCACGGTCGAGGTTCAGGTCGATGGGCTTTTCGCAGAACACCGCCTTGCCTGCCGCGATGGCGCGTTCGATCAGGTCGGCGTGGGTGTCGGTGGACGATGCGATCAGCACCGCGTCGATGGCCGGGTCTGACAGGATGTCGTCGGCGCTGCGCACCGCGATGCCGTGGGCGTCGGCCAGCGCGGTTGCGGCCTCCGCCATCACGTCGGTCACGGCGACCAGCTTGGCGCGCGGATCGCTGGCGATGGACGCGGCGTGCACCTTGCCGATGCGGCCAGCCCCGAAAAGGGCGATGTTCAGGGTCATGGATGATCTCCGGCTTGTGTGACGGTGACACGCTGCCCGCTGCGGGCGGCGCTGTCGATGGCGTGGATGACGGCCTCGAAGGCGAGCGCGTCGGTGAATGTCGGCGCATGGCGTGGCCCGCCAGCGATGCCGCGCAGGAACGCCGCGACTTCGATCGTCTTGAGGTCGAGGAAGCCGAGCTGATGCCCCGCCGCCGGCACGAAGTCGCCATAGGGCGGGTGCGCGGGGCCGGTCAGGATGGTACGGAACCCCTGCATCGCCGCAGGCCCGGTCGACTGGAACAGGTGCAGCTCGTTCATCCGCTCTTGCTGATACGTCAGCATGCCGGTGGTGCCGTGCACCTCCCAGTCGAGGCGGCTCTTGCGGCCCCATGCAGCGCGCGAGGTGCACAGCGTCCCCTGCGCGCCGCTGGCAAAGCGGACGACGGCGGAGGCCGTATCCTCGTTCTCGACCGCAGCATGGCCGATGCCGTCGGGCAGGGGGCGGGTGGCATGGATGACCTGCGTGTCCGCGATCAGGCTGTCGATCGGCCCCATCAGGCCGTAGGCCAGCGACACGAGGTGGCATCCCAGATCGCCCAGCGCCCCCAGACCCGCCTGCGCACGGGTCGCCCGCCACGTCCACGGCAGGGTCGCGTCGGCCTGATAATCCTCGTCCACCCAGCCCCGGAAATGCACGGGCGTCCCGATGGCACCGTCGGCGATCAGGCGGCGGGCATGCTGGAACGCCGGGTTGTGGGTGTAATTGTAGCCAACCATCGTCTGCACGTCCGCGCCCCGCGCCGCACCCTCCATCGCGCGGGCCTGATCCAGCGTCAGGGCGAGGGGTTTTTCGCAATGCACATGCTTGCCCGCCGCGATGGCCGCCAGCGCCATGTCGTGATGCAGGGCGTTGGGCGTGGTGATCGCCACGATGTCCACGTCCGGCGATGCGACCAGCGCGCGCCAGTCCGACGTGGCCCGCGCAAAGCCGAACTGGGTGGCCATCCGGTCGGCGGCTGCGTCGGTCGCGTCGCACAGCATCGCCAGCCGCACCGGGGCCAGATCGCCGAACACGGCAGGGGCAGCGCGATAGGCCAGCGCATGGGCCTTGCCCATGTAGCCGGTGCCGATCAGGCCGATCCCAAGGGTCCTCGCCGCCTTTGAATCTGGCATCGCCGTCCCCCCTCCCAAAGGTCAAATCAGAATATTTGTTCCATTTGCTTCATCGGGGCATTGCGGTATCCTGTCAAGGGGGAGCACCAGATGACCGACGCCACGACCGACACCACGACTGACACCACGTCCGACACGCCGACGCCGCCCGCCACCGTGGCCGATGTGCTGGCCCGCCTCGACCACTTGTCGGCGACCCTGCCCAAGCGGTTGCGCCAATGTGCCGACCAGTTGCGCGGCAATCTGGATCTGGTGGCGGTGTCCACGGTGGCCGACATGGCGGCGGCGGCAGATGTGGCGCCCTCCGCCTATATGCGGTTCTGTCAGGCGCTGGGGTTCCGCGGCTATTCGGACATGCAGGCGCTGTTCCGTCGTGACTATGCCCAGCAGCGCCCCGACTATGCCGAACGGCTGGGTCTGCTGCGGGCGCGGGGCCAGCACGGCAGCGCCCGCCTGCTGGCCGATTTCGTCGAGGCGGGCCAGCAATCACTGACCGCCCTGTCGGCGCACGTCGATCTGGCGCTGGTGGCCCATGTGGTCGACCGGCTGGGCCAAGCCGACGTGCTGCATCTGGTCGGCACGCGCCGCGCCTATCCCGTCGTCAGCTACATGGGCTACATGCTGCAAAAGATGGAGATTCCCTGCATCCTGCACACCGGGACCGCAGGGGTCGATTTCACCGCCGCGATCCGGCCTGCGGACGCGCTCTTTGCCGTCACCTTCGCGCCCTACGCGCCGGAAACGCGCCGCATCGCCACGGCGGCCCATGCGGCGGGCGCCCCGGTGTTCCTGCTGACTGACGCCGCTGATTGCCCGCTGGCAGGCATCGCCACCGCCAACCTGATCGCACGCGAAGTGGACGTGGGCGCGTTCCGCGTGCCGACCGCCGCCATGACCCTCGTTACCAGCATCGCGGTGGCGCTGGGTGGCGCGCGCGGCGCATCCGACTGAAACAGGGTTGCGCGCCCGCATTTTTTGGAACATAAATTCCAAATCGAACCGGACATCGAGTCGCCCGCCCCGAGGAGGGGAGCGGTCCGACCCCCGGCCAGATGCATCCCGAACCGGCGCCAGCCGGCCAATCACAGCACCGGCCCCGTGCCGGACGTCGGGCGCACGCACCGCCCCAACGATCCAGGGAGGATCCATGACCCACTTCGTCAAGGCGGCAGTCGCCGCCATCGCATTCGCCGCTGCCGCCCCCGCCATGGCGCAGAACATCGTCGTCGTGACCCACGGTCAGGCCAATGACCCGTTCTGGTCCGTGGTCAAGAACGGCGTGGACAAGGCCGCAGCCGATACCGGTGCGACCGTGGAATACCGCGCGCCGGAAACCTTCGACATGGTGGCGATGAGCCAGCTGATCGACGCCGCCGTGAACCAGGAACCCGATGGCCTCGTGGTGTCGATCCCCGATGCGGACGCGCTGCGCCCGGCCATCGAACGCGCCGTCGCCGCAGGCATCCCGGTCATCTCGATGAACTCCGGCTCCGACGTCTCCGCCGATTTCGGTGCGCTGCTGCACGTCGGTCAGGATGAATTCGACGCAGGCCGCATCGCCGGAGAGGCGCTGGCCGAAATGGGCGGCACCACCGCGATCTGCGTCAACCAGGAGGTCGGCAACGTCTCTCTCGACCTGCGCTGCGAAGGCTTCACCGAAGGCTTCGGTGGCACGGTCGAGGTCGTCCCCACCGCCAACGATCCCGCACAGGTTGAGGCGACGGTGACCGCCGCCCTGCAGTCCAATCCCGAGATCGACACGATCATGGGTCTGGGCGCCGCACTGGTGGGCGAGCCGTCCATCGCCGCAGTCGAGGCCGTGGGCCGCGCCGGTGAAGTCATGATCGGAACCTTCGATTTGTCGCCGGGCTTTCTCGAGGCCGTGTCGGCCGGCACTGCCGCCTTTGGCATCGACCAGCAGCAGTATCTGCAGGGCTACCTGCCGGTCGTGTTCCTGGCAATGAACGCGAACTTTGGCCTCGTGCCGGGTGGCAACGTGCCGTCGGGTCCGAACCTCGTCACGCAGGACGAAGCGGCGATGGTGGTCGAGTTGTCCGCACAGGGTATCCGCTGATCGCCTGACCGTCTGCGTCGCGGCCCGCACCGGCGGTGCCGCGACGCCCCCAATCCCCAAAGCTCCGCACGAAAGGGACCCGGCCATGGCCGATACGACCCATATCGCCAAGGACGAACGGATCGGCACCGAATCCTTCGTCAGCCGCCTGATGAAGCGCCCCGAGCTGGGCGCCATCGCAGGGGCCATCCTTGTGACGCTGTTCTTTCTGTTCACCGCGGACGGGGCGATGTTCACCCTGTCCGGCGTGATGAACTTCATGACGCCTGCAGCCCAGTTGGGCATCCTCGCCATCGGCGCGGCACTGCTGATGATCGGCGGCGAATTCGATCTGTCCATCGGGTCGATGATCGCCTTTGCGGGCCTGATCTTTGCCGCCTGCGTGGTCACGCTGGGGCTGCCGCTGATCATCGCAATTCCCGCCACCTTCGCGCTGGCCGCCCTCGCGGGCACCCTCAACGGGGCCATCGTGCTGAAAACCGGCCTGCCGTCCTTCATCGTGACGCTGGCGTTCCTGTTCATCCTGCGTGGCATCAGCCTCGTCGGGTTGAAGCTGGCGACGGACGGCTCCACCCAGTTGCGCGGCGTACGCGACGCGGTCGAGGGCGACTTTCTCCGGCCGCTCTTCTCCGGTGATGCGTTCCCTGGGCTTTTCGCCTGGGGCGCACAGGTCGGCATCGTCGAGACGTTCGCCAACGGATCACCCAAGGTGCCCGGCATCCCGGTGGAGATCCTGTGGTTCATCGCCCTCACGTTGGCCGCGACCTGGGTGCTGCTGCGCACGCCCTACGGCAACTGGATCTTTGCGTCGGGCGGCGACAGGGCGGCCGCATCCAACTCCGGCGTGCCGGTCCGGCGGGTCAAGATCAGCCTTTTCGTGCTGACCGCCTGCTGCGCCACCCTCGTCGCCATCATCACCGTGCTGGACGCGGGATCGACCGACGCGCGGCGCGGCTTCATGAAGGAATTCGAGGCGATCATCGCCGCCGTCATCGGGGGTTGCCTGCTGACCGGTGGCTATGGGTCGGCCATAGGGGCGTTCTTCGGGTCCATCATCTTCGGCATGGTGGTGATCGGGCTCAGCTACACCGACTTCGATCAGGACTGGTTTCAGGTGTTCCTCGGCGGCATGCTGCTGATCGCGGTGCTGTTCAACAACTACATCCGCAAACGCGTGACGGGAGAGCGCTGATGACCACCGCACCGATCATCGGCATGACCGATGTGCCACCGATCATCGAGATGTCGGACATCGAAAAGCACTTCGGCAACATCATCGCACTGGCGGGCGTCAGCTTCGACGTGCGGGCGGGGGAATGCCACTGTCTGCTGGGCGACAACGGCGCGGGCAAGTCCACCTTCATCAAGACCATGTCCGGCGTCCACAAACCGACCAAGGGCACGATCCGCGTCAACGGCGCGCCTGTCACCTTTGGCAGCCCGCGCGACGCGATGGAGGCGGGGATCGCCACCGTGTTCCAGGACCTCGCGATGATCCCGCTGATGAGCGTGACGCGCAACTTCTTCATGGGGCGCGAGCCGACGAAGGGGCGCGGCCCGTTCAGACGCATGGACATCAAGGCGGCGAACGCGACCTGTGTGGCCGCCATGCGGTCGATGGGAATCAACCTGCGCGGACCCGATCAGGCCGTGGGCACCCTGTCGGGGGGCGAACGCCAGACCGTCGCCATCGCCCGCGCCGTGCATTTCGGCGCAAAGGTGCTGATCCTCGACGAGCCGACCTCGGCCCTTGGCGTGCGCCAGACCAGCAACGTGCTGGCGACCATCGACCGGGTGCGCAAGCAGGGGGTGGGCGTCGTGTTCATCACCCACAACGTGCGACACGCGATGGCCGTGGGCGACCGTTTCACCGTGCTGAACCGGGGCCGCACGCTGGGCACCGCCGCGCGGGGCGACATCACGGCAGAGGCGTTGCAGGACATGATGGCGGGCGGTCAGGACATGGCCCTGCTGGAAGGATCGCTCGGGGGCACCGTATGACCGGCGACACAGGAAAAACGCTCGACCTCATCACCATCGGACGATCCTCGGTGGACCTTTACGGTGCACAGATCGGCGGTCGGCTGGAGGAGATGGCGAGTTTTCAGAAGTACATCGGCGGCAGCCCCACCAACATGGCCTCAGGCACCGCGCGTCTGGGCCTGCGCTCCGCCCTCATCACCCGCGTGGGCGACGAACACATGGGCCGTTTCATCAAGGCGGAGTTGGCGCGCGAAGGCGTGGACACCAGCGGCATCGTCACCGACCCGGACCGCCTGACGGCGCTGGTGCTCTTGGGCATCCGCGACCAGCAGCGTTTCCCGCTGATCTTCTACCGTGAAAACTGCGCCGACATGGCCCTGTGCGAGGATGACATTTCTCCCGACCTGATCGCCCGCTCGCGCAGTGTCGTGGCGACCGGCACACACCTGAGCCATCCGCGCACCCGCGCGGCGGTGCTGAAGGCGCTGACACTCGCCCGGCAGCACGGTGCGCGCACCGCGCTCGACATCGACTACCGCCCCAACCTGTGGGGCCTCTCCGGGCATGGCGACGGCGAAAACCGCTTCATCGCCTCCGACGCCGTGACGCAGGCGCTGCAGGCGACGCTGCACCACTTCGACCTGATCGTGGGCACGGAGGAGGAGTTCCACATCGCCGGTGGCACGACCGACACCATCGCGGCACTGCGTGCCGTCCGCGCGGTGTCGGCTGCGGTGCTGGTGTGCAAGCGCGGGGCCGATGGCGCGGTCGCGTTCACCGCCGCGATCCCCGACACGCTGGACGACGGCATGACGGGGCAGGGGTTCCCGATCGAGGTGTTCAACGTGCTGGGGGCTGGCGACGGGTTCATGTCGGGACTGCTGAAAGGCTGGCTCGACGACGCCGACTGGCCCACCGCGCTGAAATACGCCAATGCCTGCGGGGCCTTCGCCGTGTCGCGCCACGGCTGCACGCCCGCCTACCCGAGTTGGGAGGAGTTGCAGTTCTTCCTGTCCCGCCCGCTGACGCAACCCGCCCTGAGGCTGGACGCGGAGCTCGAGCAGGTCCACTGGGCCACCAACCGCCACGACGACTGGTCCACCATGCGCGTCTTCGCCTTCGACCACCGGATGCAGTTGGAGGGGTTGGAGGGTGCCACACCCGCCCGCATCGCCGCGTTCAAGGACCTGTGCCTGACGGCGTGCGCGCAGGTGGCGAATGGGCGGCCCGGTCATGGCCTGCTGTGCGACGACCGGCTGGGGCGCACGGCGCTGCACCGGGCGGCGGACATGGGGCTGTGGATCGGACGACCCGTGGAATGGCCCGGCTCCCGTCCTTTGACGCTGGAGCCGGAAATCGGCCCCGACTGCGGCGGCCTGTCCGCATGGCCGCTGAACCACGTGGTGAAATGCCTGTGCTTCTACCACCCCGACGACCCAGAGGAGATGCGCGCCGAACAGGAGGCGACCGTCCTGCGCCTGTTCCACGCCGCCCGCCGCAACCGGCTGGAGTTTCTGCTGGAGGTCATTCCCTCCAAGGTCGGCCCCGTGAACGACGCCACCAACGCCGCGATCATCCGCCGCTTCTATGCCTTGGGCATCTACCCCGACTGGTGGAAGCTGGAGCCGATGACGTCGCACGCCGCATGGACCGCCGCCTGCGACGCCATCACCGACAATGATCCCTATGTGCGCGGCATCGTCGTGCTGGGGCTGGCGTCCGACGAGGCGGCCTTGGCCGACAGTTTCGCCGTCGCCGCCCGCCATCCGCTGGTCAAGGGGTTCGCCGTGGGGCGCACCATCTTCGGCGCCGCCGCTGCGCAGTATATGGCGGGCGGGATGACAGACGCGGACGCCGTGCGCGACATGGCCAACCGATACGCCCGCCTGTGCGCCCTGTGGGACACGGCCCGGGCCACCAGCAAGAGGACTGCCGCATGACCACGATTCGACTGACCGCCGCACAGGCGTTGGTGCGCTATCTGACGGCGCAGACCAACGATGCGGGCGATCTGTTCATCGCGGGCGTCTGGGCGATCTTCGGCCACGGCAACGTGGCCGGCATGGGCGAAGCACTCCACGCCCACCGCGACAGCATCCGCACATGGCGCGGCCATAATGAGCAGACGATGTGCCATGCGGCCATCGCCTATGCGAAACAGTCGGGCCGCAGGCGTGCCATGGCGGTCACCTCCTCGATCGGGCCGGGGGCCACGAACATGGTGACGGCGGCGGCACTGGCGCACGTCAACCGCCTGCCGCTGCTGCTGCTGCCCGGCGACGTGTTCGCGAACCGTGGCCCCGATCCTGTGCTGCAACAAATCGAGGATTTCGGCGACGGCACGGTGACTGCCAACGACTGCTTCCGCCCCGTCGTGCGCTACTTCGACCGGATCACCCGGCCGGAGCAGTTGCTGACCGCGCTCCCCCGCGCCTTTGCCGCGATGACCGATCCCGCCGATTGCGGGCCGGTGTGTCTGGCGCTGTGTCAGGACGTGCAGGCCGAGGCCTATGACTGGCCCGCCGCCTTCTTTGCCCCGCGCACATGGGGCCAGCGCCGCATCGGCGCCGACGTGGACGAGCTGTCGCGCGTGGCCCACCTGCTGCGCGGGGCCACCGCCCCGGTGATCGTGGCGGGCGGCGGCGTGCATTACGCGCAGGCCAGCGACGCGCTGCGCGCCTTTGCGGAAAAGCACGGCATCCCGGTGGTGGAAACGCAGGCGGGCAAGTCCGCGCTGCCATGGGATCATCCGCTGAACTTCGGCCCCGTGGGCGTCACAGGCGCCAGCAGCGCCAACGCGCTGTGCGAGGTGGCCGATGTGGTGCTGGGCGTCGGCACCCGGTTTCAGGATTTCACCACCGGATCGTGGGCGCTGTTCCGCAACCCCGACAGGCGGCTGGTCAGCCTGAACGTCGCCGCCTACGACGCGATGAAGCATGGCGCGGAACCCTTGCAGACCGACGCGCGGCGCGGGCTGGCCGACCTGTCGGCAGCGCTGGGCGACCACACCGCCCCCGCCCCTGACGCGGGCCTGCGCACCGCATGGTTCGCCGCCGTCGATCCGCAGACGGCAGCGCCAGAGGACGGCAACGCCCTGCCCACCGACGCGCAGGTGATCGGCGCGGTGCAACGCGCGTCCGGCTCCGACACGGTGGTCATGTCTGCCGCAGGCACCATGCCCGGAGAGTTGCACAAGCTGTGGAAAGCCCCGCGCGCGGGCGGCTACCACATGGAATACGGCTTCAGTTGCATGGGTTACGAGGTGGCGGGGGCCATGGGGATCGCCATGGCGCAGCCTTCTCGCGATGTGGTCTGCATGGTGGGCGACGGCAGCTATCTGATGGCGAACTCCGAACTCGCCACGGCGGCGATGATGGGCATCCCCTTCACCCTCGTGCTGACCGACAACCGCGGCTACGGCTGCATCAACCGGCTCCAGATGGCCACCGGCGGGGCAGAGTTCAACAACCTGCTCGCCACCTCGCATCACACGACACCGTCGCGGATCGACTTTGCCGCCCATGCGGCGGCCCTCGGCGCAGACAGCCTGCATGTGACGGGGATCGCCGCGCTGGAGGCGGCCTTGGCCGTCAAACCCACCGACCGCCCCCGCGTCGTCGTCATCGACACCGACCCCTATCCCAGCACGCCCGACGGCGGGTATTGGTGGGACGTGGCGGTGCCGCAGGTGTCCGACAGGGCAGAGGTCACGGACGCGCACCGGGCCTATGCCGCGATGCTCGGCACACGTATTTCCGGCTGATGGCCACCACACAACAGGACTGCACATGATCCGCTTCGGTACCAACCCCATCGCCTGGTCCAACGACGACGACCAGACGCTCGGCGCGCACATCACCCTCGAGCAATGCCTGACCGACGCCGCCCGCATCGGGTTCGACGGGATCGAGAACGGGCACAAGATGCCGTGGGATGCGGGCGAGTTGCGGGCCGTGCTCGCCCCGCACGGCCTCGCCTTCGTCTCGGCGTGGTATTCGCTGCACCTGCTTACCCGCTCGGTCGAGGAGGAGATCGCCGCCATTCAGCCACATCTGGACCGGCTCAAGGCGATGGGCTGCACCGTCTGCATCGCCTGTGAGACGTCCAACGCGATCCACGGTGACGACGGGGCGTCACTGGCGCAGACGCCGGTGCTGGCGGACGACGACTGGGCGGAGTTCGGCGCCAAGGTCGAGGCGGTGGCGTCCCATTGCGCCGCAGAAGGATTGCCGCTGGTCTATCATCACCACATGGGCACCGTGGTGGAAACGCCCGCGCAGATCGACCGCTTCATGGCCGT
Organism: Loktanella fryxellensis; assembly: GCF_900110065.1. GTDB lineage: Bacteria > Pseudomonadota > Alphaproteobacteria > Rhodobacterales > Rhodobacteraceae > Loktanella > Loktanella fryxellensis. The sequence goes on from NZ_FOCI01000006.1 coordinate 124,710, forward strand.
CACCGGGCCTGCCACGCGGCTGCTGTTCGATGCGGGACACTTCTATTTCGGCGCGAACGGTGCCGACCCGGCCCCCGTCCTGCGCCGCCACATTGCGCGCGTCGGGCATTTCCACGCCAAGAACGTGCGCCCGGCGGTGATGGAACAGGTCCGCACGCAGGGCCTCAGCTTCCTCGAAGGGGTGCGGCGCGGCGTCTTCACCGTCCCCGGCGACGCCGAGGGCGGGGTGGACTACACCGACTGCCTGACCGTACTGGCCGAAGCCGGCTACGACGGCTGGATCGTGATCGAGGCGGAACAGGACCCCGACGTGCGCGACCCGTTCACCTACCAGTCGCTGGGTCTGAAGACGCTCAAGGACATCGCCGCCAGCGTCGGCCTGACCCACTGACGCGCCCGCCCCGCCCGCCTTGCGGGCCGGGCCGCGCCCTCTGAAAGGACCCCGAACCCATGTCAGACCTGCTGCGCCGCCCCACCGGCACCACCGGCCATGTCCATGCAATCACCCCCGACAGCGCCCGCGGCCCCTTGTCGCCGGGCTGGGCCTATGTCGGGTTCGACCTGCACCGCCTGTCGCCCGGTGACCGGGTCGTGGCGCAGACGGGTGACCGCGAAGCGATCCTCGTGCTCGTCGAAGGTCGCGCGCGGATCACCGCAGGCGGTACGGAGTTCGGAGAGATGGGCGAGCGGATGAACGTCTTCGAAAAATCGCCGCCGCATGCCCTTTATGTGCCGAACGCCAGCGATTGGCAGGCTGTGGCGACGACCGCCTGCACGCTGGCGGTCTGCACCGCGCCGGGGCGGTCCGGCCACGCCGCCCGCCGCCTCGGCCCCGACGGCATCACGCTGACCCCGCGCGGACGCGGCACCAACACCCGCCACATCAACAACATCGCGATGGAGGATCGCGACGTGGCCGACAGCCTGCTGGTGACCGAGGTGTTCACCCCCGCCGGTCACTGGTCGTCCTACCCGCCGCACCGCCACGACCACGACGACTTCCCCACCATCACCTATCTGGAAGAGACGTATTACCACCGCCTGAACCCCGCGCAGGGTTACGGCCACCAGCGGATCTTTACCGAGGATGGGACGCTGGATGAAACCCTGTCGGTGTCCGACCACGACGTGACGCTGGTGCCGCGCGGGCATCACCCCTGCGCCGCCCCCTACGGATACGAGATGTATTACCTCAACGTCATGGCCGGGCCGCGCCGCAACTGGCGGTTCGTGAACCACCCCGACCACGCGTGGATCGCGGAGCGGGACGCGGGCTGATCGCAGCTTTGTCGCTGTGCGCGTGGGTGGGGGGCAAACCTGTGCCCCCCATCGCATGGCTACTGCACGACAGCCGCCCCTGCGCCGGTTGCGATCTGCAGCACGGCCCACGCCTTGGCCGCATCGTTGCGCGCCGACGCCACCGCCAGCCGCGCCGCGGCCCGCTGCCGGTCCTGTTCCAGCAGATCGACAAGGGGCAGGGCGCCCGCGTCGAAGTTGGTCCGCGCCAGTGCATAGACCCGGTCGTAGGACGCGGACGCCTGTTCCAGTGCCGCGACCCGCTCGCGTGCGCGGCGCAGGTTGGACTGGCCGGTCTGCACGTCCTCGATCGCGGCGACGACCTGACTGCGCCACGCCAGATCGGCCTGCCGCGCCTCGCTCGACCTGCGGTCGCGGGTGGCGCGCAGCACGCCTTGATTGGTGATGGGCAGGGACAGGCGCGGACCGAAGCCCCACGCGTCCGCCCCGCCCGTATCGCTGACCGTGCCGGTCAGGGACAGCGACGGCAGCATGTCGGCCGTCGCGACCCCCACCGCCGCCAGCGAGGCCACCACATCGGCCTGTGCCGACCGGATGTCGGGACGGTTGCGCAGCAGGTCGGCAGGCACCCCGGTGCCGGGACCTGTGGGGATGCGCAGTTGCGGCGCGCCGTTGCGCATCTCTGCCAGCAGCGGTGCGGCCTGCCGGTTCAACAGGGTTGACAGGCGATAGACCTGCGCGTCGAACAACGCCTGAAAGTTCGGCAGATCGGCGCGGGCGGTCTGCACCAGCGCCTCGGTCTCGGCCACGTCGAAATCCGTCGCACCGCCAGCAGACCGCTGTTCGTTGGTGATGGACAGCGTCGCTTCGCGCGCGGCGATCGTGTCGCGCGTCAGGGCCAGCGCCTGCTGGTAGTAGCGGGCATCGGCGTAGGCCGCGATCACTTCGGCGAGGAAGGCGAGGCGCGTGACCTCGACCTGTGCGATGGCGGCGGCCTCTGCGGCTGCGGCCCCCTGACGGGCGCGCGTGGCGCCGCCAAACAGGTCGAACACGAAGGACGCCGACAGGTTGGCGCTCGTGGTCGTTGCGGTGGGCATCCCTTCGCCGCCGCTGCGGGTCCGGCTGATGGCGGAGTCGCCGCCGACCTGTGCCGCCAGCGGTTGCGTCGCCGCCACGTCCGCCTGCGCCGCGCGGATGCGTTCGTTCGCCGCGATGATATCAAGGCTGTTGGTCAGCCCGCCCGCGATCAGCCGCGACAGGGTTGCGTCCTGATACCCCTGCCAGAAGGCGAGGGTGCCTGTGGGCTGGGCGAGCGACGTCTGCCCCTCGGCAAAGGCCGCCGGCACGGCACCGACAGGCGGGGTCAGCGGGTCCGGTCCGACGGCGGTGCAGGCCGTGGTCAGCAGCAGGGCGGTCAGCGAGAGGGTCTTGAACGGGCTCATGCCGCTTTCTCCGAGGCTGTAATCATGCTGCGCAGCTTCAGCACCGCGACGTAGAACACCGGCACGAGGAAGATGCCGAACACCGCAGCGGCGGCCATACCCCCCAGCACGCCGATCCCGATGGAGTTCTGCGCCCCCGCCCCCGCACCCGACGCCGTCGCCAGCGGCAACACGCCCAGCATGAAGGCGAAGGTCGTCATCAGGATCGGACGCAGACGCTGTTTTGACGCCACGATTGCCGCCTCGACCGCCGATTTGCCCATCGTGACCTGCGCCTCCGCGAACTCCACGATCAGGATGGCATTCCTGGCCGCCAGTCCGATGGTTGTCAGCAGGCCGACCTTGAAGTACACGTCGTTCGACTGCCCGAGGAAGTAGGCGGCGGCGAGCGCGCCGAGGATGCCGATCGGCACCGTCAGCATGACCGCCAGCGGTACCGACCAGCTTTCGTATAGGGCGGCCAGCGCAAGGAACACGACCAGTCCCGACAGGGCGAACAGCAGGGGCGCCTGATTGCCCGACAGCCGTTCCTGATAGGACAGGCCCGTCCACGCGGTGCCGAAGTTGCCGTCGAGGCCCGCGACCAGTTCCTCCATCACGTCCATGCCTTCGGTGGACGACAGGCCGGGGGCCGCGGACCCGCTGATTTCCAGCCCGCGGGTGCCGCCATAGCGGACCACGGCCTGCGGTTCCTGCGTCCAGCGTTGGGCCGAGAATGCGCCGAAGCTGACCATTTCGCCCTGATCGTTGCGCGCATACCAGCGGTTGATGTCCGACGGGTCTGACCGCGCGAATGCCTCGCCCTGCACGATGACGGGCCGCAGGTCGTTGCCAAGGGCGAAATCGTTCACCTCGCGCCCGGCGAAGATCACCGACAGCATCCCGTTGATGTCCGGCACCGACAGGCCGAAGGCCTCGGCCTTCTGCTGGTCGATGTCGAGGCTCAGCGCCGTCTGGCTCGCCGCCTCGTTGCCGCGCAGGCCGGTCACGCGACCGTCGGCCTGTGCGTTCGCCACCAGCTGGTCTGCGGCGGCGGCCAGCGCCTCTTGCCCCTGACCGGACTGGTCGGTCAGATACATGGTAAAGCCCGACGAACTGCCCAGACCCTGAATGGCGGGCGGTTGCAGCACGAAGATGTTGCCCTGCCGGTTGGTGGTGAAGAAATAGCCGTTGGCCCGGTTCACCAGATCGCCGATGGCAAAGCCGTCACGCTCCGCATAATCGCGCAGCTTGACGAAGACGATGGCGTTGCTCTGTCCCGATCCGCCAAAGCTGAAACCGAGGGCGGCGAAGACCGATTCCACCGTGTCGGATTCCTGCTGCAGCAGGTAGCTTTCGACCTTTTCCACCAGTGCGCGGGTCTGGTCGGTGGTCGATCCGTCGGGGCCCTGGATGATGGCGATGGCAACGCCCTGATCCTCGTCCGGCAGGAACGATCCGGGCAGTCGGTCGAACAGCACGAAGATGCCTGCGCCGACGATACCCAGCACCAGCAGCATCCGCACGGGCCGCTTGACCAGCAGCGTGACGCTGCCGACATAGCCGTCGTTCAGCCGGTCGAGGTTGCGGTTGAACCAGCGGGCGGGGGCGATGCCGCCGCCGTGCGCGCGTGGTTTCAGCAGGCTGGCGCACATGGCGGGCGTCAGGATGACCGCGACGCCCAGCGACAGGACCATCGCCGTGATGATCGTGACCGAGAACTGGCGATAGATCACGCCCGTGGCCCCGGTGATGAACGCCATCGGCAGGAACACTGCCGACAGCACCAGCACGATGCCGACCAGCGCGGACGTGATCTCGTCCATGCTCTTTTCCGTGGCCGCGACCGCGTCGAGGCCCTCTTCCTCCATCACGCGTTCGACGTTCTCGACCACGACGATGGCGTCGTCGACCAGCAAGCCAATGGCGAGCACGAGGGCGAACATCGTCAGCGTGTTGATGGTGTAGCCCGCGAAGGCCAGCACCGCGAAGGTGCCCAGCAGGACGACGGGAATGGCGATCACCGGGATCAGCGTCGCCCGCCAGCTTTGCAGAAAGACGAGGATCACGAGGAACACGAGCAGCACGGCCTCGGCCAGCGTCTTGTAGACCTGCGTGATGGATTCCTGCACGAACGGCGAGGTGTCATAGGGATAGACCACCTCGACACCCGCAGGCAGCGCGTCCTGCACGCCCGCGACCGTGTCGCGCACGGCGGCAGCGGTATCGACGGCGTTTGCCCCGGTGGCAAGGTTCACCGCGAAACCGGCGGCGGCGTTGCCATTGAAACGCGCGTTGCCGCCATAGCTTTCCTGACCGATCTCGATCCGGGCGACGTCGCCGAGGAACACCGTCGATCCATCGGGATCGACGCGCAGCAGGATGCCTTCGAATTCCTCGACCGTGGACAGTTGAGATTGTGCAGAAATCGGCACGGTCAGGCGTTGGCCGACCGCACTGGGCTGTGCGCCCAGATCGCCCACGGTGACGTTGGTGTTCTGCGCCGCCACGGCGGCGGTCACGTCGGCGGGGGTCACCTGATACTGGACCATCTTTATCGGGTCCAGCCACACGCGCATCGCATAGCCCGACCCGAAGGTGCTGATCGATCCCACGCCCGGCGTCCGCTGGACCGGTTCCTCGATCAGTTCAGAGATCAGGTCGCCCAGTTCCACCGTGGTCAGGCTGTCGTCGGGAGAGGTCAGTGCCCCCACCAGCAGGATCGAGCTGGTGGAGCGCGTGACGCTGACGCCCTGCTGCTGCACGATGTCGGGAAGCTGCGAGTTCACCAGCTGCAGGTTGTTCTGCACCTGCACCTGCGCGATGTCGGCATCGACCGTGTCGTCGAAGGTGAGTGAAATGGACGCCGATCCGGCGGACGAGTTCGAGGTGAGGTAGATCAGGCCGTCGAGGCCGGTCATCCCGTCCTCGATCACCGAGGTGACCGACGATCCGACGATTTCCGCCGACGCGCCGGGATAGCCTGCATTGATGCTGATCGAGGTGGGCGCGATCTGGGGATACTGTTCGATCGCCAGCGAATTGAGGCCGATCGCCCCGATCAGCATGGTGACGAGGGCAATTACCCAGGCGAAGACCGGGCGGTGGATGAAGAAACGGGCCATGCAGGGTTACTCCGTCGCGCTTGCGTCTGCCGGCGCGTCGGTGGGCGCGGCTGCATCTGCGGGCGTTGCAGGGACTGATTCGGCAGGCGCATCGGCCGGAGCCGCGGGGGTTGCTGCCTCGGGCGCGGCTGCATCGGCTGGCGCTGCACCCTCTGCGGGGGCTGCGGCGCCCTCTGCCGGTGGCTGACCGGCACCTTCCGCAGGGACCGGATCGCGGATCACGCCGTTTTCGTCGAAGGTGACGGGGACGCTCACGACCTCTGCGCCTTCGACCAGTCCTGCGAGGCCGTCCACGACGACCATGTCGCCGTCCGCCAGACCGTCGGTCACGATCCACTGCTGCTCATAGGTGCCATCCTCGGTCAGGGCGCGGTTGGCGACCTTGCCGTCGGCCACGATCCAGACGGACAGGTCGCCCAGCTTGTCGCGTGTCGTGGCCTGCTGGGACACGAGGAACGCCTGCGTCGTGCCAAGGTCGATCTGCCCGCGCAGGAACATGCCCGGCAGGATCGTGTTGTCGGGGTTTTCAAAGCGGAACCGCGTGTCGATGGACCCGGTGCTGGTCGACACGGTGACGCCGGGGGCGACCAGTGTGCCGGTCGTCTGATAGACGCGGCCATTTTCCAGCGTCAGTGTGGCGCTGAGGGCGTCGTTCAGTTGCAAGACGCCGTCCCCGACATCGTCCATCAAGGTCATGAACCGGGACGAGGGGGCATACATGTCCACCTCGATCGGGTCGAGCTGGATCACCGTGGCCATCGGATCGGCCTGCCCTTCGGTCACCAGATCGCCGACCGAAATGGCGGCGACGCTGGCGACGCCGGCGATCGGGCTGGTGACGGTGGTCCAGCCCAGCTGCGCCTCGCTCAGCGTCAGGTCGGCTTGCGCCGCGGCCAGCGCGGCGCGGGCCTGATCGCGGGCGGCGCGAGCGGTATCGACCTGCGCCTGCGTGCTGCCGGACCCGACAAGCCGTTCGGCGCGGGAAAAGGCGGCGTCGGCTTCGGTCACCTGCGCCTGTGCGCTGGCAACCTGCGCCGTGGCACTGGCGAGGTTGGCGCGATAGGTGGTGTCGTCGATGCGGAACATCGGTGCATCTGCGTCGATCGGCTGACCGGGTTCATAGCTGATCTCGGTCACGATGCCGCTGACGCGGGGGCGGATGTGGGTGGACGATTCGGCGACCGCACGGCCCGGCAGGGTCACGATGCGCGGCACGTTCTGCACGGTCGCCTCCACCACGCCGACCTGCTTGGGTGGCATGCCTCCGGGGGCCTGAGCCGCGAGCGGGCCGGTCAAGGTCAGCAGCATCGCGACGGCAGTTGCAGACGCGGGGAAAAATGTGGTTTTCATTGTCATGGGTTCCGGTTTTTCGCCCCCGACGGGCGACAGCAGTTGCCTCGCTGGATTGCACGAGATTGCGGACTGTGCAATGTTTACTTGGAATGAAATTTAAGGCTGCTTGAAAATTGACCATAACTTTGCGTGAGCGGCGTCGCAGGCAGACTGCCTGCGATATTCAGATGGCCGCGGTCGAGGTCAGTTTGCGAAACGGTTATGACGCCGTGACGACGGAAGCGATCGCGGCCGAGGCCGGGATCAGCACGCGCACGTTCTTCAACTACTATCCCAACAAGCAGGCGGCGATCCTGGGTGAGCGGATCATGCTGCTGCCGGACGACCCGATCTGGTTCACCGCGTCGCATCGCCCGGTGATCGACGATGTCGTGGACCTGCTGGATCAGGCCCTGCGCGACGACGAGCCGGATCGGCGGATGCTGAACAAGATCATGGCCATGATCGACAGCCACCCCGCCCTGCACGATCTGTTCCGCACCAAGATGGACGATGTGGCATCCGCACTGACCGGGCTGCTGGTGGCGCGTCTGGGCGCGGATTTCGCGACCGAATCGCGGCTGTTGGGCGATCTGGCGACGCTTGCGCTGACGGATGCCGTGTCGCGCTGGGCGGTGGACGACAACATGACGATCGACGACATCACGGCTCTGCTGCGCCGATCGCTGCTGGGCGTGGGGCGGCTGTTGCAGCCGGCCGTGGGCGACATGGTCGCGACGGACGGCCGATAGGGCGCAAGACCGCGCCAGCCAAGACCCGCGCCTCCTCATGGTTACCCGTGATGCGATCCACAAACGGCAGCGTCATGTCGCGCCGCGAAGGGACCGCCGCATGGGCGGCCCCCCCGGACAGTGTCGTGCCGCGTCAGGCCGGGATGGGCGCGTGGGCGGCGATCAGGTCTGCCGCCTTTTCGCCGATCATGATGGACGCCGCGTTCGTGTTGCCGCTGATGATGTCGGGCATCACGCTGGCATCCGCCACCCGCAGCTGCGCCACCCCCTTCACCCGCAGGTCCGCATCGACCACGTCCCCGATCCGGCACGTGGACACGAGGTGATAGACCGTCGTGGCATAGTGCAGCGCCATGTTCTCCAGCAGCGCATCGCTGGGCGGCTGGCCGGGGACGTAGCCGTGCTTCTTCGCCAGCGCACGGGGTACGGTCAGGGGGCCGGGCTTCACCGGGCCGGGCCAGTTGTCCACGATGTCGAGGATCTTGCGCATCACCGCCACCATCACCTTCAGGTCATGCGGATCGGTGAGGTAGTTCATGCGGATCACGGGGGCATCGAACGGATCGTTGCTGGCCAGCACGATCTCGCCCGTGCTGCGGGGCAGGACCGGGTTGGCCAGCAGGATGATGTTCTGTGCATCCACCGCCAGCGTCTTGGCCGGATCGTCGAAGAACGCATCCAGATCCAGTCGGAACCGCTCTCCCAACAGACCCGCATCATAGCCGCATGGCACGAAGCCGATCTGCGCGTCGTGGCTGTGATCGTCGCCCAGCCCGGTGGAATAGAACGCCACCGCGTCATAGAGGGATGACGACACCAGACCGTTGCCGGTCGTGGCCCATTCGGTCACACGCCGTTCAGCTTCCGCCTTCAGCCCCGCAAGCTCCGGTGGCAGGGTGGCGTCGTCGGCGGGATCGGCGGGCAGGGGGCCTGCGGGCGCGCGCAGGGCATCGGGCCCCGCCGAGACGCCGATTTCCGCGACCGGCACACCGATGCCGGGGGCGGGAAAGAACATCATGCAGTGCAGATGGTCCTTCAGATGCTTGCCGACGCCGGGCAGGGGGTGGCGGCAGGGGATGTCCACCGCCTCCAGCTCGCGCCGTGGCCCGATGCCGGACAGCATCAGGATCTGCGGCGACCCCACCGCACCCGCGCTCAGGATCACCTCGCGCGTGGCGGTGATGCGGTGCTCCGTGCCGTCCACATCACGGTATGCGATGCCCGTGGCGGCCAGATCGCTGCTGCCTTCGCTCAGCGTCACCTGCGTCACATGGGCGTGCGTGATGATGGTCAGGTTGGGCCGCGCCTCCGCCTCGCCCTGCAGGAACGCGCGGTAGGTGCTGGACCGCTGCCCCTTGCGGGTCGACGTCTGGAACAGCGAGGCAACGCCAGCGGGTCCGCCCCGGTCGCGCCCGTTGTAATCGCCCGCCGGGATGCCCGTGGCCCCGGCGGCGGTGACGAAATCGCGGGCGGCGGGGATCACGGGCGACCGCACGCTGACGCCCAGCGGGCCGCCGGTGCCGTGGGCGGCACCGTCCACCACGATCTCGTTGCTGGGGGCCAGATCCTCGGATTTCTTGAAATAGGGCAGCACGTCCGCGTAAGACCAGCCGGTCGCCCCCATGCCGGACCACTTGTCGTAATCGCCCGGATGGCCGCGCACATAGGCCATGTAGTTGATGCCGGACGACCCACCCAGCATCTTGCCGCGCGGCACCGGCATGATGCGGTCGCGCAGGCCAAGGCCCGCATTGCCCGGATCGGCGGTGAACATCCAGTCGCAGTCGGGGTCGAGCTGCAGGCTCGCCACAGCGGCGGGCATCGCCTCTCGCGCCGGTGGCGTCCCGCCCGCCTCGACCAGCGCCACGCGGCAGGTGGCATCCTCGCTCAACCGTGCGGCGATCACCGCCCCGGCGGACCCGCCCCCCACGACGATGTAATCGAAGTCCTTGGTCATCGGCATTTCCCCTCCCCGGGATATGTCGCGTGCCAGCCGGTTTGGCCGACGTGGCACCGTTGCATGATGCGCCCCGCGGTCGGGACGCGCTCCTCCTGCCATCAGCTTGCGCGGGCACGGGTATCCGATCAAGCCCGTTGGTCGTGCGCTCATGTCGCAGGGGGCGGGGTGCCGGAACATACTTGGCCCGGTGGCCGTTACACGGCCGGCGCATCGTGCAAGGATGCGTTCACCGCCATCCGACAGGAACAGCATGTCCCACGACCTTGACCATTTCGACCGCGTCGCCCGCGCCACCGTGGCAGAGTTGCCGGACGCGTTCCGCGCCGCCGCCGAACAGGTCGCCCTGCGGATCGTGGACTGGCCCGACGCGCAGATGCTGGCCGACCTCGACATGACCGACCGGGCAGAGCTCACGGGCCTCTACGACGGGATCCCCATGACCGAGAAATCGGTGATGGATGTGCCCATCCAGCCCGATACGGTCTGGCTCTTTCGCCAGCCGATCCTGCTCGAATGGCGCGAGCGCGGCGACGTGGACCTCGACGATCTGATCGCCCATGTGGTGATCCACGAATTCGCCCATCACTTCGGGTGGAGCGACGATCAGATCGCCGCCGTTGACGAATGGTGGCTCTAGCGACTGCGTGATCCGCCGGGCGTTGCGATGAGGCCGCCACGCCTAACGCGGACCGCCTCGGCCCGGTGCGATGCCGGCTTGCCCCATGACGACGCGCCCCCTATCAACACCCCTGTTGCAGCCATGGGGGGGAACCGATGCGCATCACACGTCGCCAGACGATGGCCTTGTTGCTGGCCTCGGCCTGCCCGGGTGCTGCCTTTGCGCAAACGCCCCTGACCGCCCCCGCCGCTATGCCACCGGACAGCGAGGCGCGCGCGCGCGACGCCATCGACGGCTGGTATCGCCTGATCCTCGAACTCGTGCGGCACACGCCGACCTATTCGCCCCCGGTCGCGGCCCGCGCCTTCGGCTATCTCGGCGTCACTGCGTGGGAGGCGACGGTGGCCGCACACCCCGGCCTGCGGTCGCTGGCGGGACAGTTGAGCGGCCTGACGTCCCTGCCCGCAGGTGACGGCACAGCGCCCGATCACGGCGTGATCCTGAACGCGGCACTCGCGGCGGCGGTGCCGGTCCTGTTCGCCAATACCGGCCCGACCGGACAGCGCGCCATGGCGGCGATGACCGACCGTCTGGCCACCCGCGTAGCCGAGGGGGTAGGTCCCGCCGTGGTGTCCGCATCCGCCGCACATGGTGCGGCCATCGCGGCGCACGTGCTGGCGTGGTCCGACACGGACGGCGGCGCCGTGGTCGCCAACATGGGCTTTCCGATGACCTATCCGGCGGTAGGCGGTCCTGCGGACTGGGTGCCCACGTCGCTGGTGCGCCAGCAGCAGATGCCGCTGTTGCCCGAATGGGGTCAGAACCGGACGTTCGCCATGCCGACCGGGGCCGACTGTGGACTGCCGCCGCCGCCCGACTGGTCCACCGCACCCGACAGCGCCTTTTATGCCGAGGCGCGTGCCGTCTATGACACCACCACGTCGCTGACGCCGGATCAGTTGGCCATCGCGCGGTTCTGGTCCGACGATCCCATGCTGTCGCCCACGCCGCCCGGCCACTGGATCACCATCGCCCGGATCGTGCTGGACGACCGCGACGCGGACGCCGTGACCCGCGCGGATGCGCTGGCGCGGGTCGGCATCGGGCTGGCCGACGCGTTGATCGCCTGCTGGCACGCCAAGTTCGAATACGACCTGCTGCGCCCGGTGACCTACATCAAGGCGCACATCGACCCCGCGTGGCAACCGCTTCTGATCACGCCGCCGTTCCCGGAATACCCGTCGGGGCATTCGACCCTGTCCGGCACCTCTGCCACCGTGCTGGCGGCTGTTTTCGGCCCCGACACCGCCTTCGTCGATACGACCCACGCGGACGACGGCCTGCCCGATCGCAGCTTCTCCAGCTTTTGGGACGCGGCAGAGGAGGCGGGGATTTCGCGCCTCTATGGCGGCATCCACTTCCCCTCTGCGATCGCACGGGGGCTGGAACAGGGCCGCTGCGTGGCGGGCTGGACCAATGCGCTGGTGACCCGGCCATGAAGCGCGCCGTGACAGCCTTTCTGCTCGCCGCCACGCCCGTCGCGGCACAGGACCCGGTGGTGCCGGTGTTCGTGGACGAAACCGCGGCGGCGGGCCTCGGCGGCACCTATGCGGGCGATTGGGACTACATGGTCGGCGGCGGTGCCGCAACCTTTGACTGTGACGCGGACGGCCATCCCGACCTGCTGCTGTCCGGTGGCAGCGACCCCGCGCGGTTCTATCGCAACATCGCCACGCAGGGCGGCGGGCTGGCGTTTCAGGAGGAGGTCTCCGGCCTCGAACTGACCGCCGTCGCGCAGACCTATCCACTGGATGTGGACGCCGACGGCCTCACCGACATCGCCCTGTTGCGCAGCGGAGAGGCCGTGCTGATGCGCGGCCTCGGCGGTTGCAAGTTCGCCCGCGCGAACGAAGAGTGGGGCTTCGACGGTGGCGACGCGTGGTGGTCCGCCTTCGCCGCCACGTGGGAGGAGGGGCAATCCTGGCCGACCCTCGCGCTCGGCGGTTACATCGACCGTGCGGAGGAGGCGTTTCCATGGGGCTCCTGCACGGAAAACCGGCTGTATCGGCCCGGTGATGCGGGCTTTGCGGCCCCCCTCGCGCTTGCGCCGTCGCACTGCCCGCTGGCGATGCTGTTCACCGACTGGGCGCGGACCGGCACGCCTGACCTGCGGGTGTCGAACGACCGCGAATACTACAAGGGCGGTGAAGAGCAGTTGTGGCACATTCCGCCCGGCGACGCCCCCCGTCTGTGGACCGCCGACGAAGGCTGGCAGCGCCTGCGCATCTGGGGCATGGGCATCGCCAGCCGCGATCTGAACGCCGACGGCTTTCCCGAATACATGCTCACCTCCATGGCCGACAACAAGCTGCAGACGCTGACCGCCCCCGCCGCCGGCGCACTGCCGCAATACCGGGACGAGGCGCTGGCCCGCGGCGTCACCGCGCACCGGCCCCACACCGGCGGGGACGAGCGCCCCTCGACCGCGTGGCACACGCAGATCGAGGATGTGAACAACGACGCCCTTCCCGACATCTGGATCGTGAAGGGCAACGTGGACCGCATGCCCGACTTTGCGCAGGAGGATCCCAACAACCTGCTGCTGCAACGCGCCGATGGCACGTTCGCGGAATCTGCGGTGGCGGCCGGTGTCGCGAGCACCGGCATCGGGCGCGGCGGGCAACTGGTCGATTTCAACCTCGACGGCTGGCTCGACATGATCGTCGTCAACCGCCGCACCGCGCCGGAGCTGTGGCGCAACGCTGGTGCCGCCGCCGACGCAGGTTTCGTCGCCCTGCGGCTGGAGATGCCGGGCGGCAACCGCGACGGCATCAACGCGTGGATCGAACTGCGCACCGCCGCAGGCGTGCAAAGCCGCGAAGTCACGCTGGGTGGTGGCCATGCCAGCGGTCATCTGGGGTGGTGGCATTTCGGCACCGGCCCGGATGCGGGGGCAGAGGTGCGTGTCCTGTGGCCCGACGGCACCCAAGGTGACTGGGCACCCGTCGCACCCGGCAGGTTCTATGTGCTGGGTCCCGATGCGGCCCCGACGCTTTGGGCGCCCGCGCGCTGAGGCAGGGTGCGCTTGCCACGCCTGCGCGCCGGATGTCGTGCCGGAATTGACACCCACCACGATCTGAGGGCTTTATCGCGTTCCGCGCCAGTCCCGTCCCGACAGTGAGAATTATGCACCGCAAGAACAGCGCGATGATGCGTCGCAACCACCTTGGTCTGGGTCAGGCGGCAGCGCTTGGCCTTGTCGCGGCACTGGCGTTCTTTGTCGTCAGTGCGGCTGTCTCGGTTTATATCGTCGGGCAATTGCGGGCCAGCAACGAAAGGGTCATCCAGACCCACGAGGTCATCGTGGCCGTGGATCAGCTCCTGCTGGACGTCCAGAACGCCGAAACGGGTCAGCGCGGCTTTCTGCTGACCGGAGAAGAGCGGTATCTGGAACCCTACAACGCCGCGCTGGCACGCATGCCCAACCGGCTCAGGCGCGTCTCGGACCTGATCGCTGGCGACAGCTCTCAGACAGCGCGGTTCCGCGACCTGCAGGGGTTCGTCGATGCGCGCTTTCGCATCATCGCAGAGGTCATCGCCCTCTATCGCACGCAGGGCCAGTCCGCGGCGGTGGCGCAGGTTGCCGATGGCGACGGCAAAGCCGTCATGGACACGATCCGCGCCCTGACCGCTCAGATCCGCGACGCGGAAGCCGACGTGCGCGAACAGCGCGTGGCCGAGATGGGCCGTGCCTACACCGTCGCCGTCGCGGTGGGTCTGGTGACGGGGCTGCTGGGGATCGCCCTGACCCTGGTGATCGGCGTGCTGCTGCGCCGGGCTGCACTGGCCGGTCGGCAGACCGCGTGGCTGCAGGCGGCGGAGCTGGGTCTGGGCGGCGCCGTCATGGGCGAGTTGTCCACCGCCGAGGTCGGTCAGAACATCCTGCGGTACCTGTCGCAATATCTGGGCGCGGTGGCGGGCGCACTCTATGTCGCGCGCGGCGATACGTTCGCGCTGGCCGCGGTGCACGGGGTGCCGGAGGGGACCTCTCTGCGTGAGACGTTCGGGCAGGACGACAGCCTGTACAGCCATGTCCTGCAGGATCACCACCCCATCGCCGTGGGCGAGGTGCCCGATGGTTACGTGGCCTTTGGATCGGGTCTGGGTCAAGACAGGCCGCGTTATCTGGCGCTGGGCCCCGCCCATGTCGACGGCGAGATCAAGGCGGTGTTCGAACTGGGGTTCCTGAACCCCATTCCAGATCAAACGCTGATCCTGCTGGAAAAGGTGTCCGGCATCGTCGCCGCCGCCATCCGGTCGGCAGATTACCGGACACGGCTGCGCGACCTGCTGGACGCCACGCAGCGCCAGTCCGACGAACTGCAGATGCAAGGCGAGGAGTTGCGCGTCTCGAACGAGGAGCTGGAGGAGCAGGGCCGTGCGCTGAAGGAATCCGCCACCCGGTTGGAGGAGCAACAGATCGAGCTGGAGCAGACCAATGCGCAACTGGAGGAACAGGCGCAGGAACTGGCCCGCCAGCGCGACGATCTGGAACGCGCCAACGGCGACATCCAGCACAAGGCGCAGGAGGTCGCGCGGGCCAGCCGCTACAAGTCCGACTTCCTCGCCAACATGTCGCACGAATTGCGCACGCCGCTGAACTCGTCCCTGATCCTGTCGAAACTGCTGGCGGACAATCCCGACGACAACCTTACGCCGGAACAGGTGAAATACGCCCAGACGATCCAGTCGTCCGGTAACGACCTGTTGAGCCTGATCAACGACATCCTCGATCTGTCCAAGATTGAGGCCGGTCACGTCGAAATCCACCCCGAACCGGTGTCTCTCGAACGGCTTGTGGGCAGTCTGCGGCGGATGTTCGACCCCCTCGCACAGGACAAGGGGCTGACGCTGACAGTGGAGGTTGCGGCGGATGCGGTGCCGGTGATCCAGACCGATGCCCAGCGGCTGGAACAGGTCTTGCGCAACCTGTTGGCGAACGCGGTCAAGTTCACGGCCCGTGGTGGCGTGACGCTGCGTGTGAAACCCGTCAGCGACCGGCGCATCATGCTGTCCGTCACCGACACCGGGATCGGCATCCCAGAGGATCAGCAGCGCCACATCTTCGAGGCGTTCCATCAGGCCGACAGCACCATCAGCCGCAAGTTCGGCGGGACCGGTCTGGGCCTGTCGATCTCGCGCGAGCTCGTGCGGCTGCTGGGCGGCACGCTGCACGTCGAAAGCAACCCCGGGCAAGGCAGCACGTTCAGCATCGTGCTGCCGCAGACCTACGACCCGCCAGGTCTGCCTGCTGCGGATGGCGGTGCCGTCGACGATCTGCCGCGACACGTCCCGGTCGCTGACGCCGTGGACACCCCTGCGCCCGACACCGCAGCACCCTACACCGCCGCGCCCAGCATCGCGCCCCACGTGATCGAAGACGACCGCCAGCGCCCCGGTGCCGCGTCGCGCAAGCTTCTCATCATCGAGGACGACCAGACCTTTGCCACGATCCTGCGCGATCTGGCGCGCGAGATGGATTTCGCCACGCTGGTCGCAGGCACGGCGCAAGAGGCGCTCGATCTGGCGCGGCAGCATCTGCCCAGCGCGATCGTGCTGGACGTGGGGCTGCCGGATCAGTCGGGTCTGTCGGTCCTCGACCGGTTGAAGCGGGACGTGCGCACCCGCCACATCCCCGTGCACATCATCTCGGGCGAGGATTACGCCGAGCGCGCCATGTCGCTGGGCGCTGTGGGTTATGCGATGAAACCCGTCCTGCGCGACGAGTTGGTGGACGTGTTCCGCACCCTCGAGGCGAAGGTCAGCCGGACCGTCCGCCGCGTCCTGATCGTCGAGGACAACGCCGTGCAGCGCGATGCGGTGTCGCAACTGATCGCGTCCGACGACGTGGAAACCGTCGGTGCGGGCACGGCGGCGGAATGTCTGGCCCTGCTGGAGGATCAGACGTTCGACTGCATCGTGCTGGACCTGTCGCTGCCGGACGCGTCAGGGTTCGCCCTGCTGGAGACGATCAGCCAGAACGACACGCAGGCGGTGCCGCCGGTCATCGTCTATACCGGCCGCGTGCTGAGTGCGGCCGAGGAACAGGACCTGCGGCGCTATTCGCGGTCGATCATCATCAAGGGGGCGAAATCCCCCGAACGCCTGCTGGACGAGGTGACGCTGTTCCTGCATCAGGTCGTGTCCGACCTGCCCGACGCGCAGCAGCAGATGATCCGCAAGGCCCGCAACCGCGATGCCCTGCTGGAGGGACGTCGCATCCTGATCGTCGAGGACGACGTGCGCAACATCTATGCGCTGACCAACATCTTCGAGCCGCGCGGCGTGGTCATCGAGATCGCCCGCAACGGAGAGGAGGCCGTGTCGCGGCTGACTGCGGCGCAGACGGACGCGGAGACGCGGATCGATCTGGTGCTGATGGACGTGATGATGCCCGTGATGGACGGCCTGACGGCCACCCGCCGCATCCGGGAGATGTCGGCCCTGCGCAAGCTGCCGATCATCATGCTGACCGCCAAGGCGATGCCGGACGATCAGCGCCGCTGCATCGAGGCGGGCGCCAACGACTACATGGCCAAGCCGCTGGACGTGGACAAGCTGCTGTCGCTGGTGCGGGTCTGGATGCCGCAATGACCGACGCGCAGGTCAAGGTCGAGGATCTGGAGATCCGTCTGCTGCTGGATGCGCTCTACTACCGCTTCCACTACGACTTCCGCAATTATGCCATGTCGTCGATCCGCCGCCGGTTGCGTCAGGCCCGTGTGGACATGGGCTGCGCCACGATCTCGGCCCTGCAGGAAAAGGTGCTGCACGACGCGGACATGCTGCCGCAGATGCTGCGCTATCTGACGGTGCAGGTCAGCGAGATGTTCCGCGATCCCGGCTATTTCAAGGCCATCCGCGAGCATGTGGTGCCGCACCTGCGCACCTATCCGTCGCTGAAGGTCTGGGTCGCCGGGTGCAGCACCGGGGAAGAGCTGTATTCGCTGGTCATCCTGTTCCGCGAGGCAGGGCTGGAAGAGCGCACGCTGTTCTATGCGACCGACATCAATCCCGACGCGCTGGCCCGTGCGCAGGCCGGGGTCTATGATCTGGAACGGGTGCGCAAGTTCACGGAAAACCACCGGCTGTCGGGGGGGGACACGTCGCTGTCGGACTATTACCACACCGGCTATGACCGTTGCGTGCTGGACAAGAGCCTGCGCCGGAACGTCGTGTTTTCCGATCACAGCCTTGTCTCGGATCAGGTCTTTGGGGAAATGCAGTTCGTCTCGTGCCGCAACGTGATGATCTATTTCGACCGCGCCCTGCAGGACCGGGCCATCGGTCTGTTCCGCGATGCGCTGCCGCGCAACGCGTTCCTGGGGCTGGGGGCGAAGGAGACATTGCGCTTTTCGGGTCACGCGGCGGCGTTCCGCGATTTCGTGCCCGCCGAGAAGATCTATCAAAGGACGGGCGCATGACGGTCGCTGCAACCGGCGGGGCCGTCATCATCGGTGCATCTGCCGGGGCGCTGGATGCGCTGTCGCTGATCCTGCCGGCGTTGCCCGCTGATTTCGCGCGCCCGATCCTCGTGATCGTGCACATCCCGCCGGATAAACCCAGTGCGTTGGCACAGATCCTGGATGCAAAGTGCCGGTTGCCGGCGGTCGAGGTCGGCGACAAGGACCCGGTCGTGCCCGGCGTGATCCATGTCGCCCCGCCGAACTATCACATGCTGATCGAGGACGAGGGCCACTTCGCCCTGTCGGGCGAGGCGGAAGTGCTGTTTTCCCGCCCCTCGATCGACGTGTCGTTCGAGAGCGCCTGCGACATCTGGGGCGACCGGCTGACCTGCATCGTGCTGACCGGCGCGAACCAGGACGGGGCGCGGGGCGCCCGGATGATCGCAAGCGCCGGTGGCACGGTGATTGTGCAGAACCCGACAAGCGCCTATGCGCGGGCCATGCCGGAGGCAGCCATTGCCGCCTGCCCGCAGGCGAAAATCATGACACTGCCGGAAATTGCCCGGCATCTGCAGGAACATGCACGATGAGCGCCCCTGTCAAATTCCTTCTCGTCGACGATCTGCCGGAAAACCTGCTGGCGCTCGAGGCGCTGTGGCAGCGCGACGACGTGATCGTGCTGAAGGCGCGATCCGGCGACGAGGCGCTGGAACTGCTCTTGCACCACGACGTGGCGCTGGCGCTGCTCGACGTGCAGATGCCCGGTCTGGACGGGTTCGAGCTGGCGGAGCTGATGCGCGGCGCCGAGCGGACGCGGCGCGTGCCGATCATCTTCGTCACCGCCGGCAGCCACAGCAACGAACGCCGCTTTCGCGGCTACGAGGCGGGTGCGGTCGATTTCATCCAGAAGCCGATCGAGCCCGACGTGCTGCGCAGCAAGGCAGACGTCTTTGCCGAGATCTGGCGCCAGCGGCAGTTGATCGCCGGACAGCGTGACCAGTTGCAGGCGCAGGCCGAGGCGTTGCAGCAGGCCGACCGGCGCAAGAACGAGTTTCTGGCGGTGCTCGTGCATGAGTTGCGCAATCCGCTGGCCGCCCTTCAGGGTGGCTTGCGCCTGCTGCGGCGCGACGACGATCCGGTGCGTGCGGAACGGATCGGCGATCTGATGCACCGACAGATGACCCATGTGGTGCGGCTGGTGGACGACCTGCTCGACATCTCGCGGATCAGTCAGGGCAAGATCGAACTGCGCAGGACCACCTTCGACGTGGCCGGGGCCGTCACGATGGCGCTGGAGATGTCGCAGCCGCTGATAGACGAGAAGGGCCATGTCGTCGCGGTGCAGGTCCCCGATACGCCGGTCATGGTCACCGCCGATCAGGTCCGCATCACGCAGTGCGTCGTCAATCTGCTGAACAATGCGGCCAAATACACGCCCGATGGCGGGCGCATTGCCGTCGCTGTGACGGTGGACGGTCCGGTCTGCCGCGTCTCGGTCACGGACAACGGCTTTGGGCTGTCACCCGAGGCACTACGGTCGATCTTCGATCTGTTCGCGCAGGTCGAGGATCATCTCGGCCATGCGCATGGCGGCATGGGCATCGGTCTGGCGCTGGTCAAGCAGCTGATGGACCTGCACGGCGGGCACGTCACGGGGCACAGCGACGGACCTGACCGTGGCAGCGTCTTCACCCTCGCGTTCCCGTTCGGCTAACCGGCAGGGCCTGTGGTCGGTCCCTACAGGCCGTAGCGCCCGAGGATGACCTCGATCGCCGCATCCTGTGCCGCATCGGGCGTCAGCGCGGGCTGGCGCGACGCACCGACGGACGGATCGCGCAGGAACAGGGCCCGTTTCACGAGGGCGGGGGGGTATCCCAGCTTGTAAAGATCGGTGCGGAACGCCGTATAGGTCGCCTGCGCCGCCGCAGCGCCCGCCGCGTCGCCCGCGTTCACGCAGGCGACGATCCGGGCCAGCACGTCGGGCATCACGTTGCCGAGGCCGGAAATGCAGCCCTTCGCACCGTGTTCCAGCGCCCAGTGCACCAGCTGATCGGGGCCGGAATAGACGTCGAACCCGTCCACCTCCGCGCCGATGGCCATGTAGGCCTCCAGCGTGTCCTGCGCACCGCCCGAATCCTTGATGCCCGCGATGTTGCCGTGGCCGGACAGGATGCGCGCGGTGGCGGGTTCGATGTGGTTCTGTGTCCGCGCCGGAATGTCATAGAGATAGACCGGCGTCGTCACCGCATCAGCGACGGACGTGAAGTGCCGGATCAGCGCATCTTGCGTGCAGGCGATGAAGAACGGCGTGATGACGGCGATGCCGTCGACGCCGACGCGGTCGAACGCACGCGCCAGCAGGATCGTCTCGAACGTCGCTGGCATGCCTGCGTTGACGATGACTTTCGCGCGGCCTGCGACCTCGTCCACCACCTCGCCGCACAGGCGCACCTTTTCGTCGAAGGTCAGCGCGGAAAAGTCGCCGTTGGTGCCGGCGCACATGATGTTGTTGCCAGCCGCCACCTGCCGGGCGACCTGTCGCCACGTGGCGTCATAGTTGATCGTCTCGTCGTCGTGAAAGCAGGTGACGAGGGCGACGAACGCCTCTTTCTTGTCCGGCATGTCGGTCATCCCCGTGTGGCGCGCGTCATGCCTGCGGCATAGTCCAGCGCGCAGATCATGTTGGCGTGGTTGGCGCGGCCCGTGCCCGCGATGTCGAAAGCGGTGCCGTGATCCACCGAACAGCGGTCGATCGGCAACCCGAGAGAGACGTTCACGGCGGTGTCGAACGCCACCAGCTTGATCGGGATGTGACCCTGATCGTGATACTGCGCCACGACCAGGTCGAAGCCGCCCTGATAGGCGCGGTGATAGACGGTGTCGGCGGAAATCGGACCCTGCACGTCGATCCCCTCGGCGCGGGCGGCAGCCACCGCGGGGGCGACCTGATCGTCGTCCTCGGTTCCGAACAGCCCGTTTTCGCCGCAATGGGGGTTGATGCCCGCCACCGCGATGCGCGGGGCGGCGATTCCCATGCGCAGCAGGTGGCGGTGGCCGGTGCGGATGGTCTCCAGCACCCGTGCCGTCGTGGCGCGGCCGATGGCATCCTTCAGCGACACGTGGGTGGAGACGTGCACCACGCTCAGCCGTTCGGAGGCGAGCAGCATCCACGACGATTTCGACCCGGTCAGATGCGCCAGCATCCCGGTGTGACCGTCGTAATGGTGGCCTGCGGCGTTCAACGCTTCCTTGTTGATGGGGGCCGTCACGATGCAGGACGCAGCACCCGCGGTGGTCAGTGCCACGGCGCGTTCGATGTAACGGAACGACGCCTCGCCGCAGGCGGGCGACAGGACGCCGAAGGTGCCCGGCAGGCCGTCCACGGGGACGTGGTCCACGCGGATGCCGTCGCCAGCGTCCTGTGGTGCGATGAGGGGCAGGTCGATGCGGCTGGCGGCCATCGCCCGGTCCAGCGTGGCGCGGTCGCCGATGACGATCGTGCGTGCGCGTAGCTCAGCGCCCCGTTCGGCCAGCGCCTTGACGGTGACTTCGGCACCCACACCGGACGGATCGCCCATGGTGATGACGATGGGTGTGCTCATGGGGCTCTCCTTCGGGCGCTGACTGGTTTCGAATTTAACCTATAGGTAAATAGGTTTCAACAGGGGATCGCAATCGCGCCGGAGTTTGTGTCCAAATATCACCGATTCATGGCGAATATGCGCGGGGTGTTGGAAAGTCTGGTTTACAAGTCGCCGTGAATTGGTAAATTAAAGTATGACACTTCGCATCCTCATCATCGCCGACGACCTGACCGGCGCACTCGATTCCGCCGTGGCCTTTGCGGGTGCCGGGCGGCGCGTGGTGGTCGTCCGCACGCCGGGCGACGTGGCAGTGGAGGGGCAGGGGGCCTGCGTGCTGGCAGTGAACACCGGCAGCCGCGACCGGGACGTGACGGATGCAGCGGCCCGCGTGCGACAGGCGCTGGCCACGCTCGACCCTGCCGCCTTTGCCGTTGTGTTGAAAAAGGTCGATTCGCGCCTGAAGGGGCATATCGCCGCCGAGTCGCAGGTGGTCCGCGACTGGATGGGTGCGGCGCAGGTCATCGCCTGCCCCGCGATCCCGCAGATGGGCCGTGTGGTGCGCAACGGGCTGCTGCAGGGCACCGGCGTCGCGACACCCGTGCAGGTCGCGGACATCTGCGGCGCGGGCACCTTGGCCCCCAACGCAGTCAGCGACGCGGATCTGGACGCCATCGTGACAGACGCAGATGAGCGGACCCTGTGGGTCGGAGCGCGGGGATTGGCCTTTGCGCTGGCGCGCTATGCCGGCATCACACAGGGCGACGCGGCGGATGTCGCGGCCCCGGTCATGATCGCGAACGGATCGCGCGACCCGATCACGCTGGCGCAGGTCGCAGGGACGCGTGGCAGTGCATTCTTCGTGGCGGCGCCTGACGGGTCCGCATCTGGCGATGCCCGCACTGACGGCCCGCTGGTCCTGTCGATGACCGACGGCGGCGGTGGGCTGACCGGGGCGCAGGCGGCGGCGGCCTTTGCCGCGACGACCGTGGCAGTGGCCCGGCGAATGCGGCCAGCGACCCTGCTGTTGTGCGGCGGCGAAAGCGCAGATGCCACGCTGGACCGTCTGGGGGTCCGCAGTTTACATGTCATGGCAGAGGTGCGCCCCGGCCTGCCATTGTGCCTGATCGACACGGATTGGGGACGGGTGCGCATCGTGACGAAATCCGGCGGGTTCGGCGCGGCGGGGCTTCTGGCGGAGATTCTGGGGACGGCAGGGCGGACATGAACGAGAACGGCAAGATCACGCAGACCGCCACCGCCCGCGCGCCGCAGGTGCCGCTGGCCGACAAGGTCCACACCGCGCTGTTCACCCGCATCATGCGCGGCGACTACGGCCCGAACGAGAAGCTGCCCGCCGAAAAGGATCTGTCGGTGCAGTTCGGCGTGTCGCGGCCGGTCCTGCGCGTGGCCCTCGAGCGGCTGCGGAAGGAGGGGCTGATCTTTTCCCGCCAAGGGGCTGGAAATTTTGTCCGGGTGAAGCGCGAACCGGCGCTGGGCTATACCCCGGTCGAGACGATCGCCGACATCCAGCGCTGCTACGAGTTCCGCCTGACGGTCGAGGTGGACGCGGCGGGCCTCGCCGCGCGCCGCCGCAACGACGCCATGCTGGAGGAGATGGAGCGCGCCCTGCTGCTGCTGTCGGACGCGACCGGATCGCGCCTGCACCGCGAGGATGCGGATTTCAGCTTCCACCTTGCCATCGCGCGGGCGTCCAACAACCAGTATTACGCCGAAACGCTCAAGGCGCTGCGCGACCACATCTATGTCGGCATGAAGATGCACGGCGATGCGCTGATGTCGGACGGGGCGGCGGCGCTGGTCCGCGTGCTGGAGGAACACCGCGCCATCCATGACGCGATCCGCGCGCGCGACGAGGATCTGGCCCGCAGCGTGATGCGCCGCCACATCATCCATTCGCGCGAACGCCTGTTCGGGGCTGGGCTGTTCGACCTGTCGATGTAGGCGAGCGACCCCCTAGAGGGCCGCCCGGTAGATCGCCGCGACCTGATCCACGGTCATGTCGCGCGGGTTGTTGTCCATCAGGCGGCGGATGGCGTGCGCCTCCTGCGCCCAGTGGTCCAGATCCGTCGCGGTGCCGCCATGGGCGGACAGGCGCATCTCGATGCCAAGATCGGTGCAGAAGGTGACGGCGGCGGCTTTCAGCGCATCCTCGGTGTCGCCCTGCAGCCCCAGCGCCTGTGCCACCTCGGCGGTCTTGGAGGTCGCGGCACTGTGGTTGAAGGCCAGCACATGCGGAAAGATGATGGCATTGGCCAGCCCATGCGGCAGCGACAGCCGCGTGCCCAGCGGATAGGCCAGCGCATGACCCGCCGCCGTGTTCACAGGGCCAAGGCAGATGCCGCCATAGTAGGACGCCAGCATCATGCCTGTCCGCGCCTCTGCATCGCGGCCATCCTCGACCGCGCGGCGCAGGTACTGGCCGACCAGCCGGATGCCCATGCGGGCATAGCCGTCGATCAGGTCGTGGGCGCCGCGGTTGGTGAACGCCTCCACGCAATGCGCCATCGCGTCGATGCCGGTGGCGGCGGTGACGGCGGGCGGCACGCTGTAGGTCAGTTCCGCGTCCAGCACCGCGAGGTCTGCGATCAGATGCGGGCTTTCGACCGCGATCTTCGACTTGGTCGCGGGGTCGGTGATGAGCGCGCGGATGCCCGCCTCCGACCCGGTGCCTGCGGTGGTGGCGACCTGCACCAGCGGCGTGTTGCGGCCGGCGACGCGATTGGGCCCGGCCACGTCGTGCAGCGTCTGCGTGCCGTCACACATCGCGGCCACCAATTTCGCCACGTCGAGGACGGACCCCCCGCCCAGCCCGACGATCAGGTCCGGCCTGTGCGCCCGGGCGCGGTCCAGCACGCGGGCAAGCGCGGGCAAGTCAGGTTCCGGCGGCACGTCGTCGATGATCAGGATGTCGCCGCGCAGCCCCAGCTGGTCCGCATATTGCGCGGTCGGGCCGCTGGCGACGATCAGGGGGCGCGCTGCAAATGTGGCCCACTCGCCGACCCGCGCCGCGCTGCCTGCGCCGATCTCGAGCCGCCGGGGCTGGTGGATGGTGATCGGTCTGTCCATCGTGGTCATGCCGGGGCCCCTGCGGTTTGGGTGTCGAGCTGTCGGATCAGGGCTGCGACCGTGGTTGCGTCCAGACGGACGTGCCGGATTGCGCGGCGGTAGAGCGTATAGGCAATGTCCAGTCCGCCGTCTTCCCGCGGCAGCATGGCCGGATAGGACAATTCCTTGTTGCGACCATCGAGGCTGTCGTTCGACAGGCAGGTGCCGGGGCTGCCCTCGACCACGTGGCGGATCGGAAAGGTGTGACCGCCGTCCGCCGACAGACACAGGGTCAGCGGACCGCGTTCGACGCCCCAGATGGGCTGGCAGCCGTCCGTCGCCTCGGCGCGGTCGTCGCCCTCGTCCAGCTCGTCATAAAGGGATGCGCGCCGCGACGCGGACATGGCGGCGGACACCGGGTTGCAGACCAGCGCCACGATGCCGCCGGGCAAGGTGGCCACGGCGATGGAACTGTTGTTGTTGGGCACGTCCGTGGGGGCGGGGGCGGACCATGTGCGCCCGCCGTCGGCGCTGTCCGACCGGTGCACCCAATCGGCCTGACGCCGGCGATAGAAGGCGGCCATCTGCCCGTCGGGAAGCGCCACTGGCGTCATGTGGACGGCACCGGGCGAGTCGGGGACCTGCGTCACCACCCACGTCGCGCCATCGTCGGTGCTGGTCGCGATGGCGGCGGTATCGAAGGCGCCGGTCCACCGGATGCCGGGGCGGGCGTTGCAGCAGAACAGCGGCAGCAGCCACGCGCCGTCGTCACGCACCACCGGGCGCGCCCGGATGAAGGTGCCCGGCGGCAGGCCGATGTCGTGGGCGGGACCGGACACCAGCCGGTCGCCGTCGCGGGTCAGGGGTCGCATGAACACCTGCGCCTCGTCCTGATTGCCGGCAGGCTGGGCAGTGTTGAACAGCCAGATGCGGTCGTCGGGGGCTATCAGGATCACCGGGTTCTGTTCGGACCGCTGCGGGTCGTCGGTCAGCCGTGCGACGGGACCCCATGTGGCGGACCCTTCATCAAGCAGGGTGGCATGGATCGAAATGTCCGACTTTCCTTCCAGTGTTCCGCCGAACCACGCGCAGACCAGCGCACCGTCCGGCAGCAGCGCAAGGAAGGCCGCGTGATTCTGCACCGTGTCGGCGGGCAGGATCGCCCATGCGCCGCCGTCCCGTGGCGCCAACTGCCCGTCCATCTGCGCGGAAATCTCCTCTGGGGTCATCGTCACACCTTCCCTGTCGTTTGCGTCGGGATGAAACAGCGGGAGTCAAAAGTTGTCAAGTTATGCTTTTATTTTGCTCGTTTGGTCGGGCTGCAGACCGCTTTCCTGCGGTAAATACAGCATTAACAGTAATATAGGACGGAAATTGACCTGTCATATTCGCATTTGACTTGTCTGCGCAACTTTACCAATATGATGTGGAGTCGCGCACCGCAGGAGGCGGCGACGCGACAGACAATGCACGGGATGCGTCTTGTCCGGCTACCGACAGCCGGGGTCCGCGTCTTGCCACGACACACGCTTCACGGGAGGGAAACGATGAGACAATCCATATTTCTGACGGGGGTCCTGCTGGCGACCACCGTGATGACGCCGGCCTTGGCCCAGACCGACGCCGCCGCCGACGCGGTCACCATCGTGTTGGGCGAAGAACCCGACCTGATGGAGCCCTGCATGGCGACCCGGTCCAACATCGGCCGCATCGTGATGCAGAACGTCAGCGAAACGCTGACCGAGCTCGATACCGAAGCCGCCGAGGGCGTCTCTGGCCGTCTGGCGACGGGGTGGGAGATGGTCGACGACACGACCTGGCGCTTTGCCTGCGCGAAGGCGTGACCTTCTCGGACGGCACGGCCTTCGACGCCGAGGACGTGAAGCATTCGTTCGAGCGGTCGCAGTCGCCAGAGATCGCCTGCGAAGTGTCGCGCTATTTCGAGGGGATCGCGATCACACCGACCGTGGTCGATGCGCAGACCATCGAGTTCAAGACCGAACCCGCGCAGCCCATCCTGCCCCTGCTGATGTCGCTCTTGACCATCGTGCCGTCGGAAACGCCGATCGAATTCACCCGCGAACCCGTCGGCACCGGCCCCTATACGCTTGCCAGCTGGGAACCCGGCCAGCAGATCGTGCTGGAACGGCGCGACGACTACTGGGGCGACTCCCCGCGGGTCAAAACGGCGAACTACGTCTTCCGCACCGATCCCGCCGTCGCCGCCGCGATGATCCAGGCGGGAGAGGCCGACATCGCGCCGACGATCTCTGCGACCGATGCGACGACCGACATGGACGTGGCCTATCCGAACTCGGAAACTACCTATCTTCGGATCGACACCTCGATCGCACCCATGGACGACAAGCGCGTGCGCGAGGCGCTGAACCTCGCCATCGACCGCGAGGCGTTCATCGGCACCATTCTGGCGGAAGGCACCGAGGTCGCCGTGGCGATCAACCCGCCGACCACGCTGGGTTGGAACCCCGACATCGCGGCGTTCCCCTATGATCCGGAACGCGCCACCGCCCTGCTGGAGGAAGCGCGCGCCGACGGCGTGGTGGTCGACACGGAAATCCTGCTGGTCGGCCGCACCGGCAATTTCCCCGGTGCGACGGAAACCTATGAGGCGATCCAGTCCATGCTGGCCGACGCTGGCTTCAACGTACGTCTGCAGATGGTCGAAGTGGCCGAGCACGAGCAGTACTACTCCAAGCCTTACGCAGAGGGGCGCGGTCCGATCCTGGTGGGCGCGCAGCACGACAACTCGCGCGGCGATCCGGTGTTCTCGATGTACTTCAAGTACGACAGCGAGGGCCGTCAGTCCGGCGTCGCCGATCCGGCACTCGACGATCTGATCGCCCGTGCGACCGGCGCCGTGGGCGAGGAGCGGGCCGCCCTGTGGTCCGAGGCCTTCGCCTATGTCCATGACGAGCTGATCGCCGATGTGCTGCTGTTCCACATGGTGGGCCACGCCCGCGTCGGGCCGCGTGTGGACTTCACCCCGTCCATCGCCACCAACAGCCAGTTGCAGCTGGCCGACATCGGCTTCAAGTAAAGCCTGTCCACCACGGACACGCGCGGCCCGGCGGGTCGCGTGTGTCGCCCATTGTCGAAAGTACGAACCCCGTGTTTGCGATGCTGTCGAAAAGAGCGGTGTCGAGCTTCGTCTCGCTCCTCGTGCTGATCGTGCTGGTGTTCTTCCTGTCGCGCCTGACGGGCGACCCGGCCTCGCTCTATCTGCCGGTGGACGCGTCCGAGGCGATGCGAGAGAATTTCCGCGAGATCAACGGGCTCAATGATCCGGTTCTGGTGCAGTTCGGGAACTACCTGTCCGATCTGGTCCGCCTCGACTTCGGCGACAGCCTGCGCAAGGCGCGGCCCGCCATGGACGTGGTGCTGGAGGCGTTCGTCTGGACCCTGTGGCTGGCGGCGATCACAATGGTCCTCGTGGTCGTGGCGGCCATCGTGGTGGGGTCCATCGCGGCGTTCAACGTGGGCAAACCCTTTGACCGGATCGCGTCGGTCTTCTCATTGATCGGCGCGTCGGCGCCCGATTTCTGGATCGCCATCGTCGGCATCGTGCTGTTTTCCGTCACGCTGGGCTGGTTGCCCACGTCGGGCACTGGGACCGTCTGGCACTGGGTGCTGCCCATCGCGGTGCTGTTCATACGGCCTTTCGGCCTGATCCTGCAGATCGTGCGCGGATCGATGATCAACGCGCTGGGGTCGGCTTACGTCAAGACGGCCCGCGCCAAGGGCGTGAAAAGCAGCCCCATCATCTTCGTGCACACCCTGCGCAACGCCATGCTGCCGGTCATCACCGTGATTGGCGATCAGGCGGCGGCGCTGCTGAACGGGGCTGTGGTGGTGGAGTCCATCTTCGGCTTTCCGGGGGTGGGCAAGCTGATGATCGATTCGATCCTGCAGCGCGACTTCAACGTGATCCTGGCCGCGATCATGGTCACGGCCATCGCGATCTTTCTGATGAACATCCTGATCGACGTGGCCTATGCGCTCCTCGATCCGTGCATCCGCACCTGAGGGGTCCCGCCATGTCAACGCCCGCCACGGCCACGGTCCCCATGGACAGCCCGCCCCGCACCGGGACGCTGCGCATCCTGTCGATGCTGTGGGCCGACAAGCTGCCCTTTGCCGCCGCCCTGTTCCTCTTGGTCATCGTCGCCTGCGCCACCTTTGGTCCGTGGCTGCTGTTCGAGGTGGCGGACGACACCAACCTGCGCCTGCGCAACGCGCCACCGTTCAACATGGAACAGGGCTTCGCCTATATCCTCGGCGGCGACGCGCTGGGCCGCCCGCTGCTGCCGCGCATCGTGGTGGCCGCGCAGAACACCATGATGATCGCCGGCGGTGCGGTGCTGGCGTCGTTCCTGATCGGCGGCACGCTGGGCCTGATCGCGGGCTATGTCGGACGCTGGACGGGAGAGGTCATCATGCGGCTGGCGGACGTCATCATGTCGTTCCCCTCGCTCTTGCTGGCGGTGATCGTGCTCTACATGCTCGACGCCTCGATCACGAACCTGATCCTCGTGCTGGCGATCACGCGCATCCCGATCTACCTGCGCACCACGCGGGCCAAGGTGCTGGAGGTCCGCGAGCGCATGTTCGTGCAGGCGGCCACGATGATGGGCGCGTCGCATCTGCGGATCGTGGTGCGGCACATCCTGCCGGTGATCCTGCCGACGCTCCTGACCATCGCCACGCTCGACTTCGCGTTCGTCATGCTGGCGGAATCGGCACTGTCGTTCCTCGGGATCGGCATTCAGGCGCCGGAAATCACGTGGGGCCTGATGGTCAGCCAGGGGCGGCAGTATCTGACGAATGCATGGTGGCTGGCGTTCTGGCCGGGTCTGGCGATCATCCTGACCACCATGTCGCTGAACCTGCTGTCGTCGTGGATGCGGGTGGCGCTGAACCCGACGCAACGCTGGCGGCTGGAAACATCGGCCACGTCGAAGGGGGGCAAATCCAATGGCTGACCATCTGCTCGAGGTGCGCAACCTCTCGGTCCGGTTCCACACGGCGCAGGGCGTGGTGAACGCGGTCAACGGCATCTCGTGGCATCTGGACAAGGGCGAGACGCTGGCGATCCTTGGCGAAAGCGGGTCCGGCAAGTCGGTGTCCGCCTCTGCCATCATGAACCTGATCGACATGCCACCGGGCGAGATCACCTGCGGTGAAATCCTGTTCGACGGCATCGACCTGTTGAAGGCAAGCGTGGAGGACCGTCGCCGCCTGAACGGCAAGCGCATCGCGATGATCTTTCAGCACCCGCTGAGCCACCTGAACCCGGTCTATCCGGTGGGCTGGCAGATCGCCGAAACCGCCATGGCGCACGGGCGCGGCAAGGCCGAGGCGTACGATCGCGCGCTGGCGCTGATGGAACGGGTCGGCATCCCCAACGCCCGTGCGGCGATGGCGAAATATCCGCACCAGTTTTCCGGCGGGCAGCGGCAGCGTCTGATGATCGCCATGGCGCTGGTGCTGAAGCCCGAAATCCTGATCGCGGACGAGCCGACCACCGCCCTCGACGTGACGGTGCAGGCCGAGGTGCTGTCCCTGCTGGAAGAACTGAAGGCCGAGACGGGCATGGGTCTGCTGATGATCACCCACGACCTTGGCGTGGTGGCAGAGGCGGCGGATCGCGCCGTGGTCATGGAACGCGGCCGCATCGTGGAAACCGGCACGCCGCACGAATTGTACTACAACCCCCAGCACCCCTACACGCGCAAGCTGCTGGCGGCGGCCCCCGGAAAGGGCGAGATGCGGTCCACGCCCGCCGCAGCCGCCCCCATCCTGCGGGTGCAGGACCTGCGCAAATCCTACGGCGGCTTTCAGGCGCTGAAAGGGGCGACGTTCGACCTGCACGCGGGAGAGACGCTGGCCGTGGTGGGCGAAAGCGGGTCCGGCAAATCCACCATCGCCCGCCTGATCCTGCGGCTGGAGGAGGCGACGGCAGGCTGCGTGCTGTGGCAGGGCGACGACCTGCTGACGAAATCCCCGCGCCAGATGGCCCGCGTGCGCCGCCAGTTGCAGATGGTGTTTCAGGACCCCACGCAATCGCTGAACCCGCACATGAGCGTGTTCCAGATCATTTCCGAAGGATGGGCGATCCACCGCGACATCGTGCCGAAGGTGCAGTGGAAGGCCCGCGTGGCCGAGCTGCTGCAACAGGTCGGGCTGGAACCCGGCCACGCCCTGCGTGTGCCGCACCAGTTTTCCGGCGGCCAGCGGCAGCGCATCGCCATCGCACGCGCACTTGCCTTGGAGCCCGAGGTCATCATCTGCGACGAGGCGGTGTCCGCCCTCGACGTGGCGATCCAGAAGCAGGTGATCGACCTGCTGGGCGAACTGCGCAACCGGCTGGGCATCGCCTTCATCTTCATTGCGCACGACCTGCCCCTTGTGGGCGATTTCGCGGACCGCGTGCTGGTCATGCAGGCGGGAGAGATCGTGGAACAGGGCACCGTGCGCCAGATCTTTGATGCGCCGCAGCAGGCCTATACCCAGCGCCTGCTGTTCGCTGGCCTGGACGCCGATCCCGACATTCACGCGACACGACGCAGCGCACGTCTTGCCATGGCGCGCGGCTGAGCGGCGCATAGGTCGCAGTCACGGCACGTCCGCGGCGTCTGCCGGATCGCTGAGCGGACCACGTGCCTGTGTCCCTGTGCGGATGGCGTGCACGTCAGGCGCGACCGCCGTGCGGCGCTCCGTCGCCGCTCGCGTCGTCGCGACACTCTGCACCTGCGGCCATAATGCGCGATGATCAGTCTGCGAGGGGTCGCCATGTGCTGTTTTCATGCCGAGCGGGACCCGCTGCGCTCTGCGTCGACGACCCGCCGGGTGCGTCTGATCGGGCAAAGTACGTCGACCCGGCTGGAACACACCTTCCGGCAGATCCTCGACGAGATTGCCGCGGGCGAGGGGATGACGACACCGGAGTTCATGTCGAAACTGCACAGCGAAGTCGTCGAACTACATGGCGAGGACGCCCACTTCTCGTCCGTGCTGCGCTGCACCTGCCTGATCTAACAGGGCCGGGCGGCACCGGTCGCCGCGTAATAGGCCCTCCGCCAGAAATTCCGCAGCGTAGCAAGCGGCTCTCGCCCACTCTCGCCTGATCCGTTGCACCCTTGGGGTCCGATCTGGAACGACGGCTGACGGGAGTGGTGATGGCCAAGGCGATACATGCGATGATCCGCGTACTGGAGGAGGCGCGTTCGGTTGCACTCTACGAGACGGCCTTCGGCCTGACCGTGGCCGACCGGCTGGATTTCGACGACTTCACCCTGATCTATCTGTCGAACGGTCAGTCCGGGTTCGAGGTTGAGCTGACCGTGAACAAGGACCGCACTGATCCCTACGATCTGGGCGATGGTTACGGGCACCTCGCGGTTTCCGTGGATGACGTGAACGCCGAACATGCGCGTCTGAGGGCTGCGGGGCTGGCCCCGCGCAAGCTGGTGGATTTCGCCCCCGGCGGCGACGTCATCGCGCGCTTCTTCTTCATCGCCGACCCGGACGACTAGCAGATCGAGGTGCTGCAACGCGGCGGTCGCCACAAGTGAGCGCGTCCCGCCCCTTGGGAGGGGGTGGTCCACGATACACACGCCTTGAGGGAGGGGCATAGGACACATCACGCACGGCCCGGATTGACCCGGCGCCAACCGCTGTCGCGGTCCATTGCGGCAGCGGCCACATTCGTCGTCGGCGCAGGTTTCATTGCCGCATCGAACGGCGCTTATGCCGCCACTGTCACGACGTGGAAGCCAGAGACGATGGCGACCCTCGTGCCGATGGCACGCGACATCTCTCCGCACGACAAGGTGGCGACCGACTATCACGTCATCGCCGTCAAGGGCTGACACCACCGAAGGTGCCGCCGACAGCGAGGCGGGCATCGCCGCCCTAAACGCCGCCGCCGTGGGCAAGGGTCATGCCGATTATCTGTCCGTCGGCTGGAAAAAGGACCGGGGCGAGATCCTGCGCGGGATGGAGGAGAGCGCCTTTGTCCAGACGATCCGGGGCGGGCGCATGACCGGCCTCTACAACCGGACGGCGATCTGGCCGCTGTTCGGCTACGAGGGTGAATCCGCCAGCCTCGGCCCCTGCATCGAGCGCGGCGTCGACGAGATCGACTGGCTCTGAGGGAGGGACGGGATCACGGTTGCGAAATTTGAGCTGACCAACCCCGTCGTGGTGATCATCGGCACCGGCGCTGGCGGCTGCACGCTGGCCAACGAGCTGGCGCAGAAGGTCGTGGCGCTGGAGGCGGGCGGGCGTGACCTGCCGCCGGACGACATCGACGACGAATGGGAATCCTTCGGTCAGCTGGCGTGGCTGGACAAGCGCTCGACCAGCGGCGACTGGCGCGTGGCCCGCGATCTCTGCGGCCTGCCTGCGTGGATCGTCAAGGCGGTGAGCGGCACCTTGACCCATTGGGCGGGCGCGTCGCTGCGGTTTCGGGACCACGACTGGAAGCCGCTGACGGATTATGGCCGCGTCGATGGCGCGAACCTGCTGGACTGGCCCATCGACGGCGCGAAAATGGCGCCGTGGTACGATCTGGCCGAGGAAAAGCCGGGCGTCATCCGGACCGGCGACCGCCCGGCGCTGCCCGGCAGCAACAACTACAAGGTGCTGGAAGCGGGCGCAAAGGCCGTCGGCTATACCGAAGTCCACACAGGCCGCATGGCGATCCAGACCCGCGACGATGGCGACCGGGTGCCGTGCCAGCAGACGGGCTACTGCCTTCAGGGCTGCAAGCGGGGGGCAAAGTGGCCCACGCCGATCCGGAAATCCCGGCGGGCGAGGCGACCGGCAACCTCGAGGTGTGCGAACGGGCCCGCGCGGCGCGCCTCCTGCACGACGATACCGGTAAGGTCACGGGTGTGACCTGTTTCCACGCCGACGGGGTCGAACAGACCCAGATGGCGCGCATCGTCTGCGTGGCCGGCAACACGATCGAAAATCCGCCTCTGCTGCTGAACTCGGTCTCCGAGATTACCCCGACGGGCTGGCCGTCTCTTCCGGTCAGGTCGGGCGCAACTCCATGCGGCACGTCACCGGCTCCGGCTATGGCGTGTTCGGGCAGCCGGTGCGGATGGGGCGCGGCACGACGACGGCCGGCATCATCCAGGACGAGGCGCGGCACGACCCGTCGCGCGGCCTCGTCGGCGGCTTCGAGCTTGAGACGCGGTCGCCGGGTCTGCCGGTCATGGCGGCGTTCCTTGATCCGGGCGGTTGGGGACGCGCGTTCACGTGGGCGCTGGACAGCTATGAAAATATGGCCGGCATGTGGATTGTGGGCGAGGACCTGCCGCAGGAGACGAATCGCAGCACGGTCAACGTGGATCAGCCCGACCAGTTCAGCCTGCCGTCGCCCACCGTGCATTTCTGCGATCATCCCAACGACGTGGCGATGCGCATCCATGCCTATGAGCGCGGCATGGCGATCTACGATGCGGTGGGTGCGACCCGGTCATTCACGACGCCGCCCTATCCCAGCAGGCACAATCTGTGCACCAACCGCATGTCCGAAAACCCGCGCGACGGCGTGGTGAACAAGTGGGGCAAGACGCACGACATCCCCCAACTGGTTCGTGTCTGACGGCAGCCAGTTCACGTCTGGCGCCGCGGAGGATCCGTCGCTGACCATCGTGGCGCTGGCGATCCGTCAGGCCGACCACATTGCGTCCCAGATCGCGGCGGGCACGCTGTAGCGACTGGCAAGGCATCGCACGCGCGACGCCCTGCACGAATCCCGACCCCGTCGCACGCGATCGTGCGGCAGGGTTTTTTGCGCGGCGGGCACCGGACGCCGCGACGCGCCGAAAAATCCGCGCGGGCTCGGCCCAAATGTATGCAGAAAGATGACAGCCATGGCTACAAAGGCGGGGGCTTGTTACAAGACTGTCACAAAACCTTCGTATAGCGTTCACAGGTTACCAATAGTTGCCGCACAGGCCCTGCTGCCGGGCCATTAGCAAACCTGGAGATGACATGTCCCCCACCAAGCTTTCGACCTCGGCTCTGGCGATTATCGCCCTGACCGCAACCGGTGCCGCCGCGCAGACGCGCGAGCAGGTCCAGATCTCTGGCTCCTCGACCGTGCTGCCCTATGCGACGATCGTGGCCGAGTCCTTTGCCGAGAACTTCGATTTCCCGAGCCCCGTCGTCGAAGGTGGTGGGTCCGGTGCCGGCCGTCAGCGGTTCTGTGAGGGCGTGGGCGACAACACCATCGACATCGCCAACTCGTCCTCGCGCATCAGCCAGAACGACATCGACACCTGCGCCGCCAACGGCGTGACCGAGATCATGGAAGTCCGCTTCGGCTACGACGGTATCGTGTTCGCGACGGACGTGAACGGCCCGGCATTTGCCCTGACCCCGGCTGACATGTTCACGGCCCTTGCCGCCGAAGTCGTCGTGGACGGCGCCGTCGTGCCGAACACGTTCACCAGCTGGGCCGAAGTGAACCCGGAACTGCCCGACCAGCCGATCCTGGCACTGGTGCCCGGCACCCGTCACGGCACGCGCGAAGTGTTCGACGAGAACGTGATCCTGGCGGGCTGTGAAGAAACCGGCGCCATGGAAGCCTTCATCGCGGCCGGTGCCGACGAGGATACCGCCGAAGGTCAGTGCACCACCCTGCGCACCGACGGCGTGTCCGTCGACATCGACGGCGACTACACCGAGACGCTGTCGCGCCTGCAGGCCGACACCAATGCGGTCGGCGTGTTCGGTCTGTCGTTCTACACCAACAACACCCAGACCCTGCAGGTCGCCACGATGAGCGGCGTCACGCCGTCCACCGAGACCGTCGCAAGCGGTGAGTACCCCGTGTCGCGTCCGCTGTACTTCTACGTCAAGAACGCCCACCTGGACGTGATCCCGGGTCTGCGCGAATACGTCGAGTTCTTCCTGTCGGACGACATGGCAGGCCCGGACGGCCCGCTGGCCGCCTATGGTCTGGTGTCCGACCCGGAACTGGCCGCGACGCAGGACATGGTCGCCGCAGCCACCCCGATGGGTCCGCTGGAATAAATCCGGATCGGGGGGCGGCGGCAACGCCGCCCCCCATTCACCACCTAGTCGGGATCCGGCCATGAGCGTTCTGTTTCTGTCAGCCTTCATCGCGGTCATCGGCGCAGCCGGTTACGTCATCTGCCGCCAGCGGGCCATGGCCTCGGCGGACGGAAACATCCGCAACCTTCATTCCCTCCCCTCCTATTACGGCTGGCACGGCGCCATCATGGCAGCCGTCCCGGCCATGTTCGGTCTGGCGATCTGGCTGCTGGTGCAGCCGATGCTGATCGAGCGGCAGTTGCAGAACTACTTTCCCGCGGCCGAGGTCGAGAACCCCGCCGCGATGACGCTGTTGATGGGCGACGTGCGCCGCGTCGCCGGCGGCATCGACGTCGCGGTCGCACGGGGTGCGCTGACCGAGGCCGAGGTGGCGGCGCTGGACAGCGGCAGATCCGACATCCGCGCGGAACTCAGCAGCGTCGGCGTGGCGCTGGGGTCGCAGGTGACGCCGCAGGTGCTGGCCGCCGCCAAGGATTACCGTGCCTCTGCCGCGACCGGCGCCATCGGGCGCAGTATCCTCGTCTTCGTTCTGGCGCTGGCGGGATTTGCCTATGCGGTGCGGGCGACGCACAAGGATTTCCGCGCCCGCAACCGGGTCGAACGCGTGACGCTGGGCCTGCTGATGCTGGCATCGATCATTGCGATCATGACCACCGTGGGCATCGTCGCGTCGCTGCTCAGCGAATCGCTGCGCTTCTTTACCTTCTATCCGGTCGGGGACTTCTTCTTCGGTCTGACGTGGTCGCCCAATTTCCGCGGCAACAGCCAGCTTGGCCTGCTGCCGCTGCTGTGGGGCACGCTCTACATCAGCTTCATCGCCATGCTGGTGGCGGTGCCGCTGGGTGTGTTCGCCGCGATCTATCTGGCTGAATACGCCTCGCCCCGGGCGCGGTCGGTGCTGAAACCGCTGATCGAGATCATCGCGGGCATCCCCACGGTGGTATTCGGCCTGTTCGCCCTGGTGACAGTGGGTCCGTTCCTGCGCGACTACTTCGCGCAGCCGCTGGGGCTTGGCAACTCAGGTTCGTCCGTGATGACCGCAGGCATCGTGATTGGTATCCTGAACATCCCATTCATCTCGTCATTGTCCGACGACATCATCAACGCCGTGCCGCAGTCGATGCGCGACGGCAGCCTGGGTCTGGGTGCGACGAAGTCGGAGACGATCCGTCAGGTCGTGCTGCCCGCCGCCCTGCCGGGGATCGTCGGCGCGATCCTGATGGCCACGAGCCGCGCCATCGGGGAGACGATGATCGTGACGCTGGGGGCCGGGGCCGCCGCACGACTGGACCTTAATCCGTTCGAGGCGATGACAACCATCACCGTCAAGATCGTCAGCCAGCTGACAGGCGACACCGAGTTCAATTCGCCAGAGACGCTGGTGGCCTTCGCGCTGGGCCTGACGCTGTTCGCCTTTACCCTCGTCCTCAACATCGTGGCGCTGCTGATCGTGCGCCGCTATCGGGAGCAATACGAATGACCGACGCCATCGCCACGGGCATTCCAGCGGCCGGTCCGCGCCGTTCGATCCTGATCGAGGATGCGCTGACGCGCAAACGCAACCGGTCCGAGCGGCGGTTCAAGATGTATGGTCTGGGGGCGATCACGATCAGCCTTCTGGTGCTGTTCGTCATGCTGTTCACGATCTTTCGCGACGGCTATACCGCGTTCTTTCAGGCCAGCCTGACGTTTCCGGTCACGCTGGACGCCGAAGCACTGGACGAGAACGGCAACCGCGATCCGGCCGAACTGGCCGGTGTCACGACCATCGGCTACGGCAACCTGCTGCGCGCCGCGCTGATCCAGCACCTGAATGCCGAAGGCATCGATCTGGGCGGTGTCAGCGAGGCGGACGTGGGCGCGCTGATTTCCCGCGACGGCCCGGCGCAGCTGCGCGATCAGGTGCTGGCGGACCCCGACCTGATCGGTCAGACGATCGAGCTTCAGACGCTCGCGACCAGCCGTCTGGACGGCTATCTCAAGGGGCGGGTGACGATGGAGACGGCGCTGCTGGACAGCAACATCTCGCCCGAACAGCTGCAGCTGGCCGACCGGCTGAGCGAGGCGGGCATCATGACGACCGCCTTCAACCCGGGTTTCCTGACGCTGCCGGACGCCTCCGACCAGCGGCCAGAGGCGGCGGGACTGGGCGTGGCGATCATCGGCTCGCTCTACATGATGTTCCTCGTGCTGATCATGACGCTGCCGATCGGCGTGGCCGCGTCGATCTACCTCGAGGAATTCGCGCCGAAGAACTGGTTCACCGATATCATCGAGGTGAACATCTCGAACCTCGCCGCCGTGCCGTCCATCGTGTTCGGCATCCTCGGGCTGGCGCTGTTCATCAACTTCGCGGGCATGCCCGCATCCTCGACGCTGGTGGGTGCGCTGGTGCTGACGCTGATGACGCTGCCGACGATCATCATCGCGACGCGGGCCAGCCTGCGCGCCGTGCCGCCGTCGATCCGCGATGCAGCACTGGGTGTCGGTGCGTCGAAGATGCAGACGGTGTTCCACCACGTCCTGCCGCTGGCGATGCCCGGCATCCTGACGGGCACGATCCTGGGTCTGGCCACGGCGCTGGGGGAAACCGCACCGCTGCTGCTGATCGGCATGGTGGCCTTCGTCAACTCCTATCCGGCGCCGCCGCTGGACGGCGGGTTCCTCGATCCGGCGACGGCGCTGCCGGTGCAGGTGTATTCCTGGGCCTCCCGGTCCGACCCCGCGTTCCTCGAACGCTCATCGGGGGCCATCATCGTGTTGCTGGCCTTCCTCGTTGTCATGAACGCCGTCGCGATCATCCTGCGCCGCCGTTTCGAACGCCGCTGGTAAGGGGCCCCCGCCATGAACGATATGCGAGTAGATCAGACCATGATGACCACCGACAACAAGATCACCGCCCGCGGCGTGCAGGTGCATTACGGCACCAACCACGCGCTGAAGGATGTGGACGTGGACATCCGCGACAAGATGGTCACGGCCTTCATCGGTCCGTCGGGCTGCGGCAAGTCCACCTTTCTGCGGTGTCTGAACCGGATGAACGACACCGTCGCCAGCGCCCGCGTCACCGGCAAGATCCTGCTGGAAGGCGAGGACATCTATGACCCCAAGGTCGATCCGGTTCAGTTGCGCGCCAAGGTCGGCATGGTGTTCCAGAAGCCCAACCCGTTCCCCAAGTCGATCTACGACAACGTGGCCTACGGCCCGCGCATCCACGGCATGGCGGGCAACAAGGCGGAGCTGGACGAGATCGTGGAAACCTCGCTGCGCGGGGCCGCCCTGTGGAACGAGGTCAAGGACCGTCTGACGGAACCGGGCACCGGCCTGTCTGGCGGCCAGCAGCAACGCCTGTGCATCGCCCGCGCCGTCGCCACCTCGCCAGAGGTGTTGTTGATGGACGAGCCGTGCTCGGCCCTCGATCCCATCGCCACCGCACAGGTCGAAGAGCTGATCGACGATCTGCGGTCGCGTTTTTCAGTCGTGATCGTCACGCACTCCATGCAGCAGGCGGCGCGCGTCAGCCAGAAGACCGCGTTCTTCCACCTCGGCAATCTG
Source organism: Loktanella fryxellensis (assembly GCF_900110065.1). Taxonomy (GTDB): domain Bacteria; phylum Pseudomonadota; class Alphaproteobacteria; order Rhodobacterales; family Rhodobacteraceae; genus Loktanella; species Loktanella fryxellensis. The sequence goes on from NZ_FOCI01000006.1 coordinate 163,959, forward strand.
GTGGAGTTCAACGACACGGACAAGATCTTTACCAGCCCGCAGGACCCGCGGACTGAAAGCTATATCAGCGGACGGATCGGATGATGGCCATGCAGGACAAACACATCGTCACGTCCTTCGACCGGGAACTGGAAGGCGTGCAGATCGACGTTGTCAAGATGGGCGGCATGGTCGAGGCCGCGCTGAAGACCGCCATCAAGGCGCTGGTGGAGCGTGATACGGATCTGGCGCACCGCGTCGTCGCTGGCGACCACGACATCGACGCGCTGGAGTTGAAGATCAAGACGGACACCGCCCGGCTGCTGGCCTTGCGCGCGCCCACCGCGACCGATCTGCGACTGGTGCTGGCCGTGATGGAGATCAGCGCCCATCTGGAACGCTGCGGTGACTACGCCAAGAACATCGCCAAGCGCACCGTGGCCACTGCCGAAGGCGATGCGGCGGGTGCCGTGCTGGGATCACTGCGGCGCATGGCGGATTTCGTGCTGATCATGGTTGGCGATGCGCTGGATGCCTTCATCAAGCGGGACGCCGGCGTCGCGGCCGAGATCATCCGCCGGGACGAAGAGGCGGACGAGATGTACAACACGGTCTTCCGGTCGCTGCTGACCCACATGATGGAGGATCACCGCAACATCACCGTGGGGATGCAGTTGCATTTCATCGCCAAGAACATCGAACGCGTCGGTGACCATGCCACCGGGATCGCAGAACAGACGATCTACCTCGTGACAGGCAGCCGCCCCGATGACGAACGGCCCAAGATGGACCGCACCACACTGCTGCAGGACACCCAGAGCTGATGAACGATCTGCAGCCCACCGTCCTGATCGTCGAGGATGAGCCTGCCCAGCGCGAGATCCTGACCTTCAACCTGGAGGCGCAGGGGTTCCGCGTGGTGTCCACCGCCGACGGGTCCGAGGCGTTGATGATGATCGCCGAAGAGATGCCGGACTTGATCCTGCTGGACTGGATGCTGCCGGGCACCAGCGGCATCGAGATCTGCCGTCAAGTCAAGATGCAGCCCAGCTTGCGCGGCATCCCGATCATCATGATCTCGGCCCGCTCGGAGGACGACGAAAAGGTGCGCGGTCTGGAAACCGGGGCGGACGACTACATCTCCAAGCCCTATTCCGTCGCAGAGCTGATCGCGCGCGCCAAGGGTCAGTTGCGCCGCTCGCGCCCTGCCAGCGTGGGCGAGCGGCTGGTGTTCGACGACATGATCCTCGACCCGGAAACCCACCGGGTGTTCCGGTCCGACAAGGAGGTGAAGCTGGGTCCGACCGAGTTTCGTCTGCTGACGACCCTGATGGAAAAGCCGGGCCGGGTCTGGAACCGGGAACAGCTGCTGGACCGGGTCTGGGGCCGCGACATCTATGTGGATACCCGCACCGTCGATGTCCATGTCGGTCGCCTGCGCAAGGCGCTGGCCAGCCACGGCGGCGACGATCCGATCCGCACCGTGCGTGGCGCGGGGTATGCGTTGGGCTGACGGACCGTCTGCGGGCGCGTCATGACGACCCGGCCCGGGCGGAGGCGCGTGTGCGGCGACGGTGGGCACGTTGTGCCGGATGGCTGACATCGCGCCAGCGACAGGCGTGTCTGGTGGTGATCCGCGTCCGGAATGTTTACGCAGGACGCGGGTGGTCACATAGCGGCTTGCAGCTCGGTAAAGACCATTTAATCGTCGGTCCTGACCGTGCTGCTGATCGCATCGGGACCCGCAGGTTGGACAGGATCGTCGCTGACCGGGCAGGGTCCGCCGGGCGGACGCGGGGGGTGGCCCCCCTTAGCGCGCAGATTGTGCCATGACACGCCGTGTCGCCCAATGCGCCGGCGTGGGTGCGATGTGTGCGGTCGACTCGTGGTAGACCGCCGCGCACACGCCTGTGCGGGCGACGCAGCCGACGTTGCGCCGTATCGTGACGGGGCCGGGCGGTTTCAGACGGGGCCGCGCATCATCTGCCTAAATTTCGTTCACCGCCGACACCTTTTTGAAAAACTCAGCATATACAAGGCGCCAGCGAACCCCCACCCGTTCGAGGCGGGTCGGATACCCCTACAAAACGCCTGTTTTCACGCCGCGCCGCCTGTCGTCGCGGTCAGCGTCTTGACGTAGCGCAAGGCGCGGGACAACGTGAGTGCAAATCCGGCTGAACGCCGACCGGCATGCGCGCCCCGTTCCGACCATCACCCCGAGTGCTGGATCGGTTGCGGGGCTTTTTCGTTTTGGGAACCCAGTGAGACGCACCATCGCCATCGGAATCCTGTTCTCGCGCAGCGGGGCCTATGCCCGCATCGGGCAGGCCTGCCGCACCGGGGCGTTGAACGCCATCGCTGCGATCAATGCCGATCCGGACCGCACGATCACGTTGGCGGCCGTCGACCGCGACCCCGCGGGCAACGTCGACCTTTATGCCCCGCTGTGCGCCGAAATCCTGCGCAACACCCCCGCCCGCCACATCGTCGGTTGCGTCACGTCCTCCAGCCGCAAGGAGGTCATCCCGACGCTGGAGAAGTGCGACGGCACCCTGTGGTATCCGGTGCCCTACGAAGGGTTCGAGGCGTCCGACCGTGTGGTCTATCTGCACGCCAGCCCGAACCAGCACCTGCTGCCGCTGCTGGACTGGGTGATCCCGACCCATGGCGGACGCGCCTATCTGGTCGGATCGAACTATATCTGGGGGTGGGAGATGAACCGCATCGCCCGCGACCGGATCATGGCGGCGGATGGTCAGGTGCTGGGCGAACGGTATCTACCTGTCGGCTCCATCGACATCGACCGCATGATCGAGGAGATCCGCGCGACCGCGCCCGATTTCGTCCTCAACTCGCTGATCGGGCCGTCGTCCTATGCCTTCCTGCGGGCGTTTGCGGCGCTGGGCATCGCAGATGCGCGGTTCCGGCCGGATCGCTGTCCGGTGCTGTCGTGCAACCTGACCGAATGCGAACTGCCCGACATCGGATCTGCGTCAGAGGGTCTGATCGCCGCCGGTCCCTATTTCCGCAGCCCTGCCGACAGCCGGTTCGGCAGCAGCCACGAGGCGGCGGCGCACCGCGCGGTGATGACGCTGGCATGCCTGCTGGAACAGTCCCCGTCCGCCGCCGACGACAGCATCGCCACCTTGCTTGCGACACCCGCCGGGCGCGCCAGCGGGATCGACGCGCAGACCCATCACATGATGCAAGCCGCGCTGATCGCGCAGGTGCGGGACGGCGGTTTCGTCACCTCCCACGACGCGGGTGTGCGGGCGGGCGATCCGTATCTGACCGGGCCACGGGATGCGCGTCTGCGCCCCCCCCTGCGGGTGGTGTCATGAGCGGGGCTGTCCGCCACGCGGATCTGGGCGGGATGCTGGCGGTGATCCTGCACCGCCCCCATCCCGCCGTCACGGCCCTGACGCGGCAGTTGCAGGCGGTCGGTCTGCGCGCGGACACGCAGTGGCCGGATCTGCCCGTTGCAGCGCTTGCCGCGGATTTCGTCTTTTTCGACGCGGACATGGGGTTCGACGAGCAGTTCCCGTGGCCCAAGGGCGCGGCCCCCATGCCCCTGATCGCCTTGATCGGGTCGGAGGCACCGGGCCGCATCGACTGGGCGCTGTCCACCGGCGCTGATGCGCAGATCCTGAAACCCGTGGGCGACAGCGGCGTCTATTCCGCGCTGCTGATCGCGCGCCACGGGTTCGCGACGCGGCGTGCGTTGGCCGCAGAGGCGGATGATCTGCGCCGCCGTCTGGACGCGCGCCAAAGCGTCGTTCTGGCGGTGATCCAGCTGTCCCGCACCGCAGGGTCGGAGGATGCGGCCTATGCCGCCCTGCGCCGCATGGCGATGGACGCCCGCATCGGGATCGAGGAGGCGGCAGAGCGCGTGCTGGCCCGCGGCCTGCGCCCCACAGGGGGCACGGCATGACCGCCATGACCGCCACCCGCGTGACCGATGGCGTCTGGCGCAGGCTGCGGCGCAGGCCGCTGGCACTGATTGGCATGGCGCTGGTGGCAACCATCGTTCTGGCGGCACTACTGGCCCCGTGGATCGCGCCCTATGACCCGTTCGAGCAGCATTTCGACGGGCTGACGCTTTATGGTGAACCGCTGCCGCCGGGGGGCGCGTTCCTGCTGGGCACTGACCTGCTGGGCCGCGACCTGTTCAGCCGCCTGCTGTACGGCGCGCGCACGTCGCTGATCATCGGGGTGGTGGCGAATGGCGCGGCCCTGCTGATCGGCACGGTCATCGGGCTGACGGCGGGGTTTTTTCAAGGCTGGATCGGCACCGTGTTGATGCGGTTCACCGATCTGATGATGGCGTTTCCCGCGCTGCTGCTGGCGATCTGTCTCGCTGCCGTGCTGCAACCGTCGCTGTGGATCGTGGCTTTTGTGATCGCCATGGTGAACTGGGTGCAGACCGCGCGGGTGATCTATACCGAAACCACGGCACTCGCCGCACGCGATTTCATTGCGGCACAGCGCACGCTGGGGGCGGGGACGGGCCGCATCCTGTTCCGCCACATCCTGCCGCATTTGGTGCCGATGATCATCGTCTGGGGGACGTTGGGCATTTCCACCACCGTGCTGCTGGAGGCAACCTTGAGCTATCTCGGCGTCGGCGTGCAGCCCCCGATGCCAAGCTGGGGCAACATCATCTTCGAGAACCAGACCTATTTCCAGTCGGCCCCGTGGCTGGTGTTCTGGCCGGGGCTTGCCATCGTGGTGCTGGCGCTGGCGTTCAACCTTGTGGGCGACGCGCTGCGCGACGTGCTGGACCCGGCGTTGCGGGGGTCCGACTGATGGCCGCTTATCTGATCCGCCGCCTGTTCCAGTCGGCCCTGATCCTGTTGGGCGTGTCGTTCATCACGTTCCTGCTGCTCTATGTGCTGCCTGCCGATCCGGTGCGGCAGATCGCGGGGCGGTCCGCCACGCCGCAGAACATCGCCAGCATCCGCGCGCAACTGGGCCTCGATCAGCCCTTCTTCGTGCAATACGGGCGCTACCTGTGGGCGTTGCTGCAGGGCGACATGGGGCGTAGCTACCTCCAGCGGACCGATGTGGCGTCGCTGATCTGGGCGCGGCTGCCCGCATCGCTGTTGCTGATGGTGGCGGGCATCGGGGCAGAGCTGGTGATCGGCCTGACCATGGGTGTGGTCGCCGCCCTGTGGCGCGGGCGCACGATCGACAACGGGCTGATGATGACCAGTTTCGTCACCGTGTCGGCCCCGCAGTTCGTGGTCGCCCTGCTGCTCCTCTACGTCTTTGCGGTGCAGCTGGGGTGGTTTCCCATCGGCGGCTACGGCACGCCCGCGCATCTGGTGCTGCCTGCGCTGACGCTCGGCATCCTTGGGTCCGGCTGGTATGCCCGCATGATGCGGTCCAGCATGGTCGAGGTGCTGCGCGCCGATTTCGTCCGCACCGCGCGGGCCAAGGGGCTGACCCGTGGCCGCGTCATCCTGCGCCATGCGCTGCCCAACGCGATCCTGCCCGTCATCGCCATGATCGGCATCGACATCGGCATCTTCATGGGCGGCATCGTGGTGGTCGAAAGCGTGTTCGGCTGGCCCGGGATCGGCCAGCTCGCATGGCAGGCGATCCAGCGCGTCGACATACCAATCATCATGGGCGTCACACTCGTGTCCGCCTGCGCCATCGTGATCGGCAACCTGCTGGCCGATCTGGTGGCGCCCCTCATCGACCCCCGTATCCGTATCCGCTAACCCCAACAGGAGAGTTGAACCATGAAGAAACTGCTTGCCTCCACCGCCCTGATCGCATCGCTGTCGCTGCCCGCCATGGCGCAAGAGACGCTGGATCCCAACGCCACGCCCGGCGGCAACATCACCGTCACCTACAAGGACGACGTGGCCACACTGGACCCGGCCATCGGTTACGACTGGCAGAACTGGTCGATGATCAAGTCGCTGTTCGACGGGCTGATGGACTATGAGCCCGGCACCACCACGCTGCGTCCCGGTCTGGCCGAAAGCTACGAGGTGTCCGAGGACGGCCTCACCTTTACCTTTGCCCTGCGCCCCGGTGTCGTGTTCCACAACGGACGCGAGATGACGGCGGAGGACGTGAAATACTCGCTCGACCGCGTGACGCTGCCGGAAACCGCATCGCCGGGGGCGGGATTCTTTGCCGCCATCGCTGGCTATGACGCCATGGCGAGCGGTGAGGCCACGACGCTGGAAGGCGTCACGGTGGTGGACCCGCTGACCGTGCAGATCACCCTGTCGCGCCCCGATGCCACGTTCCTGCACGTCATGGCGCTGAACTTCGCGTCCGTCGTCCCGCAGGAAGCGGTCGAGGAAGCGGCCGGTGATTTCGGGCGCATGCCCGTGGGCACGGGTGCCTTCAAGCTGGCGGACTGGACCGTGGGCCAGTCGCTGCTGTTCGAGAAGAATGCCGATTACTGGCGCGCGGGGCTGCCGTACCTTGACACCGTGACGTTCGAGGTCGGTCAGGAGCCCATCGTCGCCCTGCTGCGCCTGCAGAACGGCGAGGTCGACGTGCCCGGCGACGGCATCCCGCCCGCCAAGTTCCAGGAGGTGATGGCAGACCCCGAACAGGCCGCCCGCGTGGTCGAGGGCGGTCAGCTGCAGACCGGCTACATCACCCTGAACGTCACCGCCGCCCCCTTCGATCAGGTCGAGGTGCGTCAAGCGGTGAACATGGCGATCAACAAGGACCGCATCGTGCAGCTGATCAACGGGCGCGCCGTGCCCGCGAACCAGCCGCTGCCGCCGTCGATGCCGGGCTATACCGCCGATTACGACGGCTATGCCTATGACGTGGAGGCCGCCAAGGCGCTGCTGGCCGAGGCCGGTCTGGCCGACGGGTTCGAGACGGAGCTTTACGTCATGAATACCGACCCCAACCCGCGCATCGCGCAGGCGATCCAGCAGGATCTGGCGGCGATCGGTGTCACCGCGTCGATCCAGAGCCTCGCGCAGGCCAATGTGATCGAGGCGGGCGGTGCTGGCACGGCCCCGATGATCTGGTCCGGCGGCATGGCGTGGATCGCTGACTTCCCCGATCCCTCGAACTTCTTCGGCCCGATCCTGGGTTGCGCCGGAGCGGAGGAGGGCGGCTGGAACTGGTCCAAGTTCTGCAATGCCGAGATCGACGCCGCCGCGACCGCCGCCGACAGCATGATCGACCCGGCCACGCCGGAGCGTCTGGCCATGTGGTCCGACGTCTACATGAAGGTGATGGAGGAAGCGCCATGGGTGCCGGTGTTCAACGAACAGCGCTACACCATGAAGTCGGCGCGGATGGGCGGCGATGACGCGCTCTACGTCGATCCGGTGTCGATCCCGGTGAACTACGACTACGTCTACGTGACCGAGTAAGACCATGTGCAAGGCGTGCGACTATACGATCCACGGGGCGCAGCACCACTTTGGCTGGGACAATGCGATTGCCCCGGTCCAACGGGTGGAGCCCGGTGCGACGATCCTGTTCCACTGCCACGACAGTTCGGCGGGCCAGCTTGGCCCGTCGTCCACCGTGGCCGACGTGGTGGCGCTGGATTTCGGCAAGATCAACCCGGTCAGCGGCCCGATCTGGGTCGAAGGGGCGGAGCCCGGCGACGCGATCAAGGTGACGCTCGACAGCTTTGCCCCGCAGGTGCAGGACGGAAGGGGCTGGGGCTGGACCGCCAACATTCCGGGCTTCGGCCTGCTTGCGGACCAGTTCACCGACCCCGCCCTGCACGTGTGGTCCTATGACCCGGACAGCATGGCGCCGTCGCTGTTCGGAGCGGAGGCGCGGGTGCCGTTGAAGCCCTTTGCAGGCACCATCGGCAACGCGCTGGCAGAACCGGGGCTGCATTCCGTCGTGCCGCCGCGCCGTGTGGGTGGCAACCTCGACATCCGCGATCTGAGTGCAGGGACGACCCTGTGGCTGCCGGTCGAGGTGGCGGGTGCGCTGTTCAGCGTGGGCGACACCCACGCCGCGCAGGGCGATGGAGAGGTCTGCGGCACGGCGATCGAGAGCCCGATGGACGTGGTCCTGACCCTTGATCTGGTGAAGGGGATGAAGCTGAAGACGCCGCGTTTCACCACGCCGGGGCCGGTCACGCGGCATCTTGACGCCAAGGGGTACGAGGTGACGACGGGCATCGGGCCGGACCTGATGGCAGCTTCCCGCGATGCGGTGGCGGCCATGGTCGATCACCTGTGCGCCACGCGCGGCATGGCGGCGGTCGATGCCTATATGCTGGTCAGCACCTGCGGCGATCTGCGCATCTCGGAAATCGTGGACATGCCCAATTGGGTCGTCAGCTTCTACTTTCCGCGCTGCGTGTTCGAATGACCGATCCGGCACAACCGACCGGGGCCGCAGCGGCCCCGGTCCTGTCCGTGCAGGGGCTGTGCGTCAGCGTCCGCACCGATGCGGGGCTGGTGCCGCTGGTCAGCGACATCAGCTTCGATCTGGCGCGTGGCGAAACGCTGGCCATCGCGGGCGAAAGCGGGTCAGGCAAGTCGATCACCTCGCTGGCGATCATGGGTCTGCTGCCGCCGCCTGCGGTGCGGGTGACGGGCGGGGAAATCCGCCTTGGCGACACGGTGCTGACGACCTTGCCCGAATCCCGGATGCGGGGCCTGCGCGGCGACCGCATCGCGATGATCTTTCAGGAACCGATGACCAGTCTGAACCCGGTGATGACCGTGGGCGCGCAACTGGTCGAGGCGATCCGCGCCCATGCGCCGCTGTCCCGCCGCGCGGCACAGGCAGAGGCGCTGGCGGCGCTGACCGCCGTGCGCCTGTCGGAACCCGCCCGCCGGATGGGGCAATACCCGCACGAGCTGTCGGGGGGGATGCGCCAGCGGGTGATGATCGCGATGGCGCTGGCGTTGAAGCCCGACGTGCTGATTGCGGACGAGCCGACGACCGCGCTGGACGTGACCGTGCAGCGCGAGGTGCTGGACCTGCTGCGCGACCTGCAACGCACCCACGGCACGGCGATCCTGCTGATCACCCACGACATGGGCGTGGTGGCCGAAATGGCCGACCGCGTGATCGTGATGCGCCGAGGCATGGTGCAGGAGATGGGGCAGGTGCGCCAGATTTTCGCCGCACCCAAGGCCGCCTACACCCGCGACCTGCTGGCCGCCGTGCCGCGGATGGGGCAGGGCGGCGACGCGGTGCCGCGCAGCACCGCCCCCGTGGTGGCGCAGCTGACCGACGTTCAGGTGCGCTATGACCTGCGCGGCGGTGTGCTGAACCGCGTGACCCACCGGGTCCACGCGGTGGAGGGTGTCAGTTTCGACATCCGTGCGGGCGAGACATTCTCGCTGGTGGGCGAATCCGGCTGCGGCAAGTCCACCATCGCCCGCGCGATGGTCGGTCTGACGCCGCATCAGGGCACCATCCGCATCGCGGATCAGGCGGTGGGCACCATGACCGCGCAATCCCGCAAGAGCCTGAGTGCGGTGGCGCAGATCGTGTTTCAGGACCCGATGGCGGCGCTCGATCCCCGCATGACCGTGGGCGACCAGATCGCGGAGCCGCTGTTGATCCACGGGCAGGGCAACCGCGCCACGCGCCGCGCCCGGGCCGCCGACCTGATGGACCGCGTCGGGCTGACGGCGGCGCAACTCGACAACTATCCGCACGAATTTTCCGGCGGCCAGCGGCAGCGCATCTGCATCGCCCGCGCGTTGGCGCTGACCCCGAAACTGATCGTCGCGGACGAAAGCGTCTCGGCGCTGGACGTGTCGGTGCAGGCGCGGGTGCTGGACCTGCTGCGTGCGCTGAAGGACGAGTTCGCGATCGCCATGCTCTTCATCAGCCACGACATGGCGGTGGTCGAGAACATCTCGGACCGGGTCGGCGTCATGCATCTGGGCCAGATCGTCGAGATCGGCAGCCGCGCCCAGATCTTTGGCAACCCGCAGCATCCCTATACCCGGCGCCTGATGGCCGCGGTGCCGGTGGCCGACCCTGCGGCGGTGCGCCCGGTCATCCCGCGCATGGCGGGCAACAGCCCCAATCCGGTGCACAAGGTCGGTGCGGTGGTGCCCCGCCACCGTCTGGTGGCGGTGGCCGACGGTCATCTCGTCGCGCAGGCGGGGTGACGGGGCTGGCCCTGTACGCTGTGCCCCGTGTTGCCACCTGCGTCACGGGGCAGCCTATGGACTGTGCCAGCCTGCGACGACCGCCGGTCTGTTCCCGCTCTTTGCGCAAGACTTCCTCATGACACGCACGACGCTTTGCCTGTCTTGATGCAAAGCCGCATCCACATGTCCCACTGTCGCGCGAGCGCATGGATCTGGTTCTCGGCGTCCTGAATGGCCTGCTTCGGTGACCTGCCGCCGAACACGGCGTCGTGGATTGCCTGACCCAGCGTCCGTTTGATCGGGTTGAACGCGGGGGGTCGGCGGGCGGGACCACGTCACCAGTTCGTTCCGGCGGGCCATCTGGTCGACCATCCGCACGATGGGGGGAGGAGGCCAGCGCCTGCGGATCGGCACAGACGGACAACCGGGGGGCGACGGGAGCGCCGTTCTTGACGTGGGCCTTCATGGCCTCCGGCGACACCATCCATGCGACGGCGTCGATGATCTGTTGCTGCCGCGCCGGGTCGACGGGTGCCGGGATCGTCATGAGGAAACCGCAGCCTGGGCCGGGGGGCGACAGATATGCGACGCGCCGGGCCACGCGGGAGCTCAGCTCATGCTCGAACCGGGCGGCGCGCATCGTCCAGCAACAGGCCATGCCAGCCTGCCCGGACATGAAGCAGGCGATCCGCCTTTCCCAGTCCATCGTCGCGATATCGGAGGGCGACACTTCGACGAGCGGCTTCATGCAGTCGATGACTTCGAGCGAATCCGGCGTGTCGACCTGCAGCTTCAACAGTTCGAACCGGTCGTAGCGCCAGCTGTCCTGATTGTGCAGCGGCATGTCGGTGATCGTCCTCTGGCAGGCGGCCAGGAAGAACATGAACGAATGGGCGATCGGCATGCCGCGCTGGCCGTTCCGGGCGATACCATAGAGTTCGCTGCCGGGGCGGTGCAGCACCCGCGCGGCCCGGATCGTGTCGTCGAAGGTCGCGGGATAGGCCAGCACCTTCTGCTCGACCAGATCCCGTCGCACGGCCAGAATGTCGATCGTGCAATACAGCGGGATGCCATACTGCGTGCCGTTCCAGTTGCCCGTCTCCCAGGCGGAGGGGTGGAAGTCGAACGCGTTGATCGGCGCGTCCGTCAGCAGATCGACCAGCGGGGCCAGCAGCCCCTGTTCGGCGAACTCTCCCAGCCAGGGCATGTTCACCGCCATGACGTCTTGGGCGGGCGTGGTGCTTTGCCCCGTTGCGCGGGCGCTGGGGTGCAGGGCGGGCGGGCGTTGCATGTCGAAGCTGCTCTTGCGGCCCAGATCGTTGCGGAAATCCGACCACATGTTGCGCAGCGCGGCGAAGTGGTTGTCGTCGTTCAGCGGGAACCGGATGTCGTTCGGCACCGCACCCACCCTGTCCCGGGCTGGACGGGGAGATGATCTGCGACGCGAAACAGCTGCCGCTGAAGTAGTATTCGTTGGCCGCCGTGCCCTTGCGCAGACCGAAGGTCTTGGTCAGATGCGCCTTGACGTCGTTGGCAGAGCCCGTGAACGCGGTCAGCAGCCGGTCCGTCGGGCACAGGACATGGGTCTTGAGCCCGCGACCGCGCGGGACCGTGCGGATCAGATCGTCCGCGATCATCTTTGTCACCATGCGGTTGCCGGTGCCATAGGTACATGGGCCAGCGTGATCAGGCCCGATTTGTCGATTGGGCTGTCCGCAGGTGGGCATCGACCAGTTCGAGCACGATGTTCCAGTAGACGTCGGGCTTTGCATCGGGCAGGCCCGCGTCGAAGGGCTGCACCGCCACCTCCGACATCCGTGTGGTCGCGTTCACCCCAGCCGGGAAGTCGACAGCCCCGTCCTGCCGGACCTCTGAGGGCCAAGACAGCGGCACCGTTACCGCAGACGGCGCCTACGACCCGGGGCTTCGCCCGTTCAGGGCTGAATTGATCCACTGGATCAATTCCGAGACGCCCTTCACCCCGCCGCTGCCATAGCGCCATCATCGCACACGGTGGCACTGCGATCATCCCGATCCGCAAGAACGGTCGGCCATGGAAGGAAGACTGCCCAGCCGCCCGGGCGCGCAATGAAACCCTGCGCGCCACACGTCACTATGGTCGGGCATTCTGGAAGCGGTGGACCGGATGCCACGCCCGCAGCCGCGCCGAAGCCAAGA
>NZ_FOCI01000023.1 GCF_900110065.1 Loktanella fryxellensis
CCCCGTGAGCCGCAGCAGGCTCTCGACGAAGCCCGTCGTCTGCCGAAGCGCCATCCCGAAAAGCACTTTCATGGTCAGACACGTCTGGATGGCGGCGTCACTGAAGGTCCGCGACCTGCCCCTCTTGCCGGAAGGTTCGGCATCCCAGTTCATCTCGGGATCGAACCAGATCGTCAGTGATCCGCGGCGCTTCAGCGCCGCGTTGTAATCAGCCCAGTTCCTCGTCTTGTAGGTAAGTGATGTCGGTTTGCTCATGCGGGCCAGCTACCACACTGGATTCACAACATGAATCCCTCTCGGATTTGTGCAACAGAGCCAGCGGCCTCGAAGAGCATGTGCTGCTGAATATAGGCTGCCAAACTGCGCCCGAGGTCGTCCCGCTGGCCGAGCAGATTGGTCGTGCACTCGGAGTCGAGCTTTGTTCTGGCCAAGCCCTCCAATGCAAATTGTCCATTCTTGCCAGAAATCTTAATGATCCGCGCGGCCTCTGTTTCGAGCGGTTTCAGACGGTCTTTATTCTCCGCCGAAAACATTATGCGGGCTGCGTCTCGTGTATCGGGGTCAGTCAAATCGATATGATATTGCTTCAGCCATTCCAGTCGCTCGAATGCTTTGGCTTTGAGGAATGCTGCCAGCAGGTGCAACTCAGCGTCTTCGATGATGCGATACAGATTGGGACAGGTCTTGGTGGGCGCGCGGACCATGAGGAACTCCATATGTGCAGGCGACCAGTCTGCCACCTAAGGTTTATCATATGTCGAAACCTGAAAATGGGTGTCCCAATCTTAACGCTCAGCCGGCTTTCCCATTGCAGACCAATCTGCAAAGGAGAATTCGGCATGTACCGACACATAGCCTGTGGCGCCAATTCATTGAAGCCTGACGATTTGAAGCCACTGGAGCGCCGCGCAGAAATGTGCCGCATTCTAGCCGTCGGGCTGATCCGGCTGCACGCCCGGCAGTCAAGCGAGCTATCCGCAGAGATTGGAGAGTGTTCGCTACACATCCAGTCCGACTGGAGCGGTACTGCAAATGCAAATCACCGGAGAACCGCATGACCCACGACCCCATTCCCGCGCGCCTGGCCGCGCTGAAGACCACATCGACGCCCGACCTGAAGTCGCAGTGGCGCGACCTGTTCGACACTGAGGCGCCGCCATTCAACCGCCGTTATCTCGAAAGTCGACTGGCTTACCGCATTCAGGAACTCGTCTACGGTGGGCTGAAGCCCGAAACGGTTCGGCGGCTCGAGCGGCTGGGCGAGGAACTGGATGGCGGTGACAAAAGGAAGCGCGGCATCCGCGCCGACCGCGACCGCCCCATCACCGGTACGCGGTTGCTTCGTGAATGGCAGGGCGTCGAACAGATCGTTACGGTCACCCGAGATGGCTTTGAATGGCAAGGACGGCCCTACAAGTCGCTGTCCGCAATCGCGCGCGCCATCACCGGCACGCGCTGGAACGGCTGGGTGTTCTTCGGCCTCAAGAACCACAGGGGTCGGGCATGACGCGGTCGCCGGACATATCGAAGGTCGTCCGCAAGCTGCGCTGCGCCATCTACACGCGCAAATCCTCAGAGGAAGGGCTCGAGCAGGAATTCAATAGCCTCCACGCCCAGCGTGAGGCCTGCGAAGCTTACATCGCCAGCCAGCGGTCCGAGGGCTGGGTGCTGGTCCGAGACCAGTATGACGACGGTGGTGTTTCCGGCGGCACGCTGGAACGCCCCGGCCTGAAACGGCTGCTAGCCGATGTTGAAGACGGGCTGGTCGACGTGGTCGTGGTTTACAAGATCGACCGCCTGTCCCGCTCGCTGATGGATTTCTCGAAGCTGGTCGAGGTGTTTGACCGCAATGGGGTGACGTTCGTGTCGGTGACGCAGTCGTTCAACACCACCACGTCCATGGGGCGACTGACGCTCAACATCCTGCTGTCGTTTGCCCAGTTCGAGCGCGAGGTGACGGCCGAGCGAATCCGCGACAAGTTCGCAGCAAGCAGAAAGAAGGGCATCTTCATGGGCGGCAACCTGCCCCTCGGCTACGATGTGAAGGACCGCAAGTTGGTGATCGTACCGTCCGAAGCAGAAATCATACGCGGGATTTACAACCGCTTTATCGAGATAGGCTCTGGTACTGAACTGGCGCGGGAATTGGATGCGCAAGGCGTGACTACCAGTCGCGGCAACCGCATCGACAAGAAGTTCATCTACCGCGCATTGAACAACCGAGTTTACATCGGCGAAGCCGTCCACAAGGGCGATAGCTACCCCGGCGAGCACGATGCCATCATCGACCGCGCGGTCTGGGACAAGGTACATTCCATCCTGACAGAAAGCCCCCGCAAGCGCGCCGCACGCACCCGCGCAGATAGCCCCGCCCTGCTGAAAGGGCTGCTCTACGGCCCTGACGGTGCCGCCTTCTCGCCGACCCACACCCGCAAGGGCGGCAAGCTCTACCGCTATTATGTCAGCCAGACCATCCTGAAACACGGCGCTGGATCATGCCCGGTCGGCCGTGTCCCTGCAGGTGAAATCGAGGCAGCAGTCATCGACCAGATTCGCGCCGTGTTCCGCCAGCCCGAGATCGTGGCAGGCACCTGGAAAGCGGCCCGAGCACAGGACGGCGACATCACCGAGGCAGACGCCCGTGACGCACTGATTCAACTTGATCCGCTCTGGGACGAGCTGTTCCCCGCCGAGCAGGCGCGCATCACGGCGCTGCTGGTCGAGAGGATAGATATCGGCACTGACGGCCTCAATGTTCGCCTGCGCATGGACGGGCTGACCGGGCTCGCGCGGGAAATGTTGGCTGATCTGGGAACGGCGGCATGACCCGCGCGAAGCCATCGCCGGAAACGGTGACAGTGCACGTCCCGTTCCGCCTCGTTAAACGCGGCGGCCGCAAGGAGATGCAGCTGCCGAATGGAGCATCCAGCCGAAGCAAGATGGATAACACGCTGATCAAGGCGTTGGCGCGGGCATTTCGCTGGAAGCGTATGCTCGAATCCGGCGAATTCACGACCATCGCCGAGCTGGCCGAACGCGATGGCATCGCGCCGTCCTACATGACTCGGGTGATGCGCTTGAGCCTGCTGGCTCCGGAAATCGTTGAGATGGTTCTGGACGGTACGCAGGGGGAGGAAATGACCTTGGCAAGGATGCTGGAGCCTTCTCCGGTGGTTTGGAGGGATCAATGGAAGCTGTTCATCAGAACATCAATCATGTCGAGCCGGGGCTTTTCTAGGAATTGCAATTCTGAGAGCCGACCTTCATGATTAGAAAAAGAAAAGCAATTTCAGGCCTTATTGCGTGCCACCTGATGTCAACCAAACTCCTGAGCAAGCCGCGCGGGATCGGATCGATGAACGTCTACGGGCGTCCGGTTGGTATGTTCAGGACAAGGACGCGCTGGATTTCAACGCCGGATTGGGTGTGGCCGTCCGAGAGTATCAAACCGACATCGGACCCGCCGACTACGTCCTATTCGCTGACAGGCAGGCCGTCGGCGTCGTCGAGGCGAAGCCCGACAGTTGGGGCGTCCGGCTGACCTCTGTCGAGGAACAGTCTGAGGGATATGCCAACGCCAAGCTGAAATGGGTCACGAACGCAGAACCGCTGCCGCTCCTATACGAAAGTACCGGCCAGATTACCCGCTTCACCAATGCGCGTGATCCGAACCCGAGATCGCGCGAAATCTTCACGTTTCACCGCCCCGAAACCCTGAAAGCTTGGGCGCAAACGCCGCAGAGTCTGCGCACGGGTATCGCAGCACTTCCAGCCCTCAATCCGGACGGCCTACGCGACTGTCAGATCACCGCGATCACGAACCTCGAAACCTCGCTCAAGGCCGACAAGCCCCGTGCTCTCGTCCAGATGGCCACCGGGTCGGGCAAAACTTTCACCGCCATCACGCAGGTCTACCGCCTTCTGAAACATGCAGGCGCTCGGCGCATTCTGTTCCTCGTCGACACCAAGAACCTTGGAGAGCAGGCCGAACAGGAGTTCATGGCCTTCATCCCCAACGACGACAACCGCAAGTTCACCGAGCTCTATAACGTCCAGCGCCTTACTTCGCCCTCCATCGCGGGCGATAGCCAGGTCGTCATCTCGACGATCCAGCGCATGTACGCATCGCTGAAGGGAGAGGAACTGAACGAAGGCGCGGAAGACGAAAACCCTGCTGAGCAAAAATGGCGTCGCAAGGAACCGCTGCCGGTCATCTACAACGCCAAACTGCCGCCGGAATACTTCGACGTCGTCATCATCGACGAATGTCATCGCTCGATCTACAATCTCTGGCGACAGGTCATCGAGTATTTCGACGCCTACCTCATCGGCCTGACCGCCACGCCCGACAACCGCACCTACGGGTTTTTCCAAAAGCATGTCGTCAGCGAATACACTCACGAAAAAGCCGTCGCCGACAAGGTTAACGTGGGCAATGAAATCTACCTGATCGAGACCGAAATAACCCAAGGTGGCGAAACGCTCAAAGCCGAGCAACTGGTCGAAAAACGCGAACGCGAAACTCGTGCGAGGCGATGGGAAACGCAAGACGACGAACAGGCCTATGCCGCGACCCAGCTTGACCGCTCCATCGTCAACCCCGACCAAATCCGCACTGTGATCCGCGCCTTCCACGACAAGTGGCAAACCATCTTCCCCGGCCGCAAGGAACTGCCGAAAACCCTGATCTTCGCCAAGACCGACAGCCACGCCGACGACATCATCCAGACCGTCCGGCAGGAGTTCGGCGAGGGCAACGATTTCTGCCGCAAGATCACCAACCGCGCGAAGAACCCGAAATCCTCGCTCTCCGCCTTTCGCAACGATTATTATCCGCGCATCGCGGTCACCGTGGACATGATCGCCACGGGCACGGATGTAAAACCGCTCGAATGCCTGATGTTCATGCGCGACGTGAAGTCGAAGAACTACTTCGAACAGATGAAGGGCCGCGGCACCCGCGTCATGAAACCCGACGACCTGAAAAAGGTCTCCCCCTCCGCCCAGGCCAAGACGCACTATGTGATCGTCGATGCCGTGGGGGTCACCAAGTCGCTCAAGACCGCCAGCCAGCCGCTCGACACCAAGCCCTCGATCCCCTTCAAGGACCTCGCCATGGGGCTGATGATGGGCGACCGGTCCGAGGAAACCGTTAGCTCGCTCGCCGCCCGACTGTCCCGCCTCGACAACAAGTTGGGGGCCGAGGATCAGGAAAAGATCACCACCGAGGCCGGGACATCACTTACCGCCATCATCCGCGACCTCTTCGATGCAATCGACCCCGACAAGGTGGAGGCTGACGCCAAGGCCGCGGGCCACGCCGAGCCAAACGATAACGCCATGCAGGCCGCACGCGAGGACCGGATCAAACAGGCCGCCAATGTTTTCACCGGCCCTCTTATCAACCTGATGGACACGATCCGCCGCGACAACGAACAGACCATCGACCATGACAACCTCGACACGCTTCTGCGCGCCGAATGGGCGGGCGATGTTGCAGAGAACGCCAAGAAGATCGCGCTGGAGTTCGAGGACTACCTGACCGAGAACCGCGATCAGATCGAAGCGCTGACCATCTATTTCAACACGCCCGCCCGACGGTCTGACGTGACCTTTGCCATGATCAAGGACGTACTGAAAAAGCTGGCCGATGATCGCCCCCGCCTGTCCCCGCTCACCGTCTGGCGCGCCTATGCGCATCTGGATGACTACAAGGGCGCAGGCCCGGCCAGCGATCTGACGGCCCTTGTGGCGCTGATCCGCCGTGTCACCGGGCTTGACCAGACACTGACGCGCCATTCCGAACGGGTACGCCGCAACTTTCAGAACTGGGTGCTGAACCGACATTCGGGCGCGGGCGAGAAATTCACGGAGGACCAGATGGACTGGCTGCGCATGATCCGCGACCACCTCGCCACCTCCTTCACGATCGAGCGCGACGATCTGGAAATGGCCCCCTTTGACGGCAAGGGCGGCATGGGGCAGATGTACGCGCTGTTTGGAGACGGAATGGATGAAGTTATGACCGAGATGAATGAGGCGCTCTCGGCATGACGGATTTGCCTGTAACGTGGGCCAACGCCACGCTCAAAGAACTCATTGCGCACGACGGAATTTTCACTGACGGCGATTGGGTCGAAAGCAAGGACCAAGACCCGAACGGTTCTGTCCGTTTAATTCAACTAGCCGATATCGCCGATAGTCGTTTCGTCAATAAATCATCACGCTTTCTGACACGTGAAAGAGCAGGTGAACTCAACTGCACCTTCCTTAGAAAAGGTGATCTTCTAGTCGCGCGAATGCCTGATCCGCTCGGTCGATGCTGCCTCTTCCCTCTAGAAGGCGATGAACGCTTCGTCACGGTGGTTGATGTTTGTGCCATCAGGCTGGGCAGTGCCTCGATAGAGCCGCGCTACCTTATGCGGGCAATCAACTCACCATCCGTACGCGGCATGATTTCCGCCCTCCAGTCCGGCTCGACCCGCAAGCGCATTTCGCGCGGCAACCTCGCCACTGTTCCTATTCCAATCCCACCCCTGAACGAACAACGCCGCATCGTGGAGAAGATCGAGGCGCAGTTCGACGAGATCGGAAAGGGGGTCGAAAGCCTGCAAACGGCGCGCGCCACCCTCAGCCTCTACCGCCAGTCCCTGCTGAAATCCGCCTTCGAAGGCCGCCTCACCGCCGACTGGCGCGCGCAGAACGCCGACAAACTGGAAACCCCCGAAACCCTCCTCGCCCGCATCCAAGCCGAACGCGACATCCGCTACAAAGCCGCCCTTGATGCCTGGCAAACCGCCCTGACCAAATGGCGCGCCGATGGTGAGAAGGTCAAAAAGCCTGCGAAGCCGAAGCGATTGGCTTTGTTAGATACCGTGCCTGCACCGTTTGCTATCCCCGCAGACTGGTTCGTCCTGTCGGTGGGGTCATTGGGCCGCGTCGAGACGGGCGCTACTCCGCCAACCAAATCGAAAGAAAACTTCGGTGGAGATATTCCCTTCTTTAAGCCCACGGACTTAGAAGCAGGAGTAGACGTGCGGGAAGCTCGGGAATTCCTATCGGAAATAGGCGCGGAGAAGTCGCGGCCGTTTTCAGCAGGATCGATCCTCGTAACTTGTATCGGTGCCACCATTGGTAAAACGGGGCTTGCTGGCGTTGATGCAGCTTGCAACCAACAGATCAACTATATTGAGCCCGACCCCAACTTCGAACCACGGTTCATCTACTACCAAACCATAAGCCCGTTTTTTCAGGATCAGATCAAGGACAATGCATCGTCCACAACTTTACCCATTCTGAACAAAGGCAAGTTTTCCAAGTTGCCAGCGATTATCTGCTCCCCCACCGAACAAGCCAAAATCGTCCAAATCCTCGATGCCCGGCTCGACGCCGCCGCGCGGCTTGAGACCGAGATCGACGCAGCCCTCACCCGCGCCGATGCCCTGCGCCAATCCATCCTGAAAAAAGCTTTCTCCGGCCAACTCGTCCCCCAAGACCCAGATGATGAGCCCGCGAGCGTGCTGCTGGAGCGCATAAAGGTTGAGAAAGCCGAACGAGAGCGTGACGCCAAACGGGACCGCAAGTTAGTTCCGACCCTCCCACCCAAAACAAGGAGGCCGACATTGACCGACCTGATCAAAGTACTGGAACAGCAAAAGACCTGGATCTCAGCCTCCAAAGCTGCGCAGGAACTTAACATTTCCGACGGCGCATCCTCCGATGACGTCGAGACATTCTACCGCCAGCTCAAGGAATACGTCGAAGGCGGCGACATCGAGGTCGAGCGCCGCGGCGACGAAGACTGGCTGCGCATCGTGAAAGCCGAGGTGGCTTAATGCGCATCGATTGGCTCTGGATTGGCGAGTACAAAAACCTCAGGGACCTGACGATTGATTTCTCTCAGGACCACCTGATCACTGTGCTCATCGGCCGGAACGGAACTGGCAAGTCCAATGTCCTCGAAGCCCTGACCGAGATTTTCCGCGACCTGCTGATGGGAGCTGACAGGCAAGGCAAGAAGAACGTGCCATCCTTCAAATATCGTATTTCTTACGAAATTGATGGGTCATGGATAGTCATCGACGCCGACCCGAACCGTAAGGAAGCCTATCAGACAAAGACAATCAGCAAGAAAGACCAGCCAGAACCCTATCCGGTTGGAGCCACGTTTGATGAGTTGACGGGCGCATCGATCAGTCGGTCAAAGCTTTTGGGCGAGGAGTCAGTTCACCTCCCGCGCTTTCTATTCGGGTATTACTCCGGTGAAAGCGAGCGGATGAAAGACGTCTTTCGCGCCTACCTGAAGAGTTACGATGACAAGCTTATCAAGAATAACGACCCTGGATTAAAGCGCATGTTCTTCGCCGAACCTGTGCACAGTAATTTCGTGTTGCTATCGTTCATCGTCAACAACAAGAAGCAAACAGACGAATTTCTACAAAAACAGCTGGGTCTTGAGGAAGGTGGGATTGAATCGGTTCTTTTCGTTCTCAAACAACCCTATTGGCACAGCAAGAACTCATCAGGTGGCGATAGCCGGTTTTGGAATTCAAAGGGGATTGTCCGCGACTTCCTCGCAAAGCTATACGAAATCTCCTTGGCTCCAATCCGCATCAAGCGGCGGGAGTTGTATGATGTGCGTCGTTCCAGGACCCTTGAATACTTATACCTGTTTGCAAAAGACATCGACGCCCTGAGGGAGCTGGCAAAAGGTAAAACGTCCGCCGAATTCTTTCGAGATCTGGAGAGTACGCACGTCTCTGACTTGATTGAAGAGGTGCGGATCAGGGTCAAATTGAAGAAGAATGATGGCTCTGTCACGTTCCGCGAACTGAGCGAGGGGGAGCAGCAGCTTTTGACCGTACTTGGCCTGCTTCAGTTCACTTCAGCCGAAGAAAGCCTATTCCTATTGGACGAGCCCGACACCCATTTGAACCCACGCTGGAGTGTCGACTACATCCAGCACATTCGCGACTTTCTTAAAGATGATAAAGACGATAACCAATCAAGCCACGTCTTGTTGGCGACACATAACCCGATAGCGGTAGCTGAACTAAAAAAGGAGCAAGTTCAGATCCTTCACCGCGATCCTGAAACCATGGAAATTACAGCCGAGGAGCCGAAAGTTGACCCCATCGGAATGGGCTATGCTGGTGTCATCACCAGTGAATTGTTTGGGCTCAATGCTGCACTCGACACACACACGCAGAAGAAACTAGAGGAGCAACGCATACTGTCCACGAATTCAAAAATGACTGAGATTGAAAAAGCCCGATTGACCGAACTTAACTCAGAATTAGAGGGGCTTGGATTCCGGCATCAAATGCGTGATCCGGTATTCACTGAATACATCGCTGCGCGTGCATCGATTTCCGATAGTGATCAGACAAAACCGAAAAATACGCGTTTGGATATTCAAGATGCACGTGCTCTTGTCGAAAGTGCTCTGAAACGGTCCTCCGCAGGGGGTGAAGAATGAGGTTTATCGACATTGCGTTTGCAGGAAAACCCGAGAGTTTCGATGAGCGTGCGGCTGCCGCGTTAGAAGGTGGGCCCGACAAGATCGATGATCATTCAAGCGTTTGGCGCGACTGTAAGGAGCATCTCAAAGCGACCTCTTATGAAAAGTGTTTCTACTGTGAATCAAAAGACATCCGTTCCGATGGGGCAGTAGACCACTTCAGGCCAAAATCAGTCTATCCATGGTCAGCCTTTAGTTTCTCAAATTTTCGGTTCGCCTGCACGTTTTGCAACAGTCTCCGGAAAGACAAAGAGACTGGGAAGACTGGAGGCAAAGGAAACCAATTTCCCTTGTTCGAGGGCTGCCAACGGGCAACTTGCGAAGGCGAAGAATGTCATGAACGGCCGATACTAGTCGATCCTTGCAAGGCAGGCGATCCTTTGGAGATCGATTTTGCTTCAGACGGCAGAGCCGTTCCGGCATATGTCGGAGAGGCCGTTGAACGGAACGAACGTGGCAGAACTTCGATCGGCGCTTATCATCTAAACCACTCGGCTTTTGTTGAAGAGCGAAAAAGACACGCGGTTGTTCTGGAGGAAAAAATTGTTGCGGCATCCCGTGCACAAGAGAGCTATGCTGAAGGCGACTATGCCGCAAAGGCACGACTGGATGATGCAATTTTAGATCTTCATCGGGCAATTCAACCACAGGCAACTTATTCGGCGTTTGCCAAAAGAATTCTCAACTGCCATCGAGACAACTCGCTAATCGAAGCTGTTCTAGCAACAGCGTAGGACCCAAAAAATGAATACCGCCCCCATCGTCTCCAAGGTCTGGAGTTTCTGTACCACGCTGCGCGACGACGGCGTCGGCTATGGCGACTATCTGGAGCAGCTGACCTACCTCATCTTCCTCAAGATGGCCGATGAATATGCCAAGCCCCCCTACAACCGCGATGTCGGCATTCCCGAAGGTTTTGACTGGACGAGCCTGACATCCCGGCGCGGCGCTGAACTGGAAGCCCACTACGTCACTCTGCTGCGCAAGCTTGGGGAGCAAAAGGGCATGCTCGGGCAGATATTCACCAAGGCACAGAACAAGATCACCGACCCGGCCAAGCTGTTCCGCCTAATCGATATGGTGGACGGCACGAAATGGGTGACACTGGGTGTTGACGTCAAGGGCGACATCTACGAGGGACTGCTGGAGCGTAACGCCGAGGATACAAAATCGGGCGCGGGCCAATATTTCACTCCGCGTGCCTTGATCCGTGCCATGGTGGAATGCGTTCGCCCTGTACCCGGCAAGACCATCGCTGACCCTGCCTGCGGCACCGGTGGGTTCTTTCTTGCTGCGCATGATTTCCTGACTGACCCTGAACACCATGCGCTCGACAAGGACCAAAAGGCTTTTCTTAAGCACGCGACCTTTTTCGGAAATGAGATTGTCGCTGGAACGCGGCGCCTGTGCCTTATGAACATGTTTCTGCATGGTATTGGAGAAATGTCTGGCGACACATTGGTATCGCCTGCAGACGCACTGATCTCGCCGCCCTCCGACACCTTCGACTATGTTCTTGCCAATCCACCCTTCGGCAAGAAAAGCTCCATGAGCTTCACAAACGCCGAAGGGGAACAAGAAACCGACGACCTGACTTATAATCGGCAGGATTTCTGGGCGACGACGTCGAACAAGCAACTGAATTTCGTTCAGCATATACGGACGATAATGAAGACGACGGGCCTTGCGGCCGTGGTTGTGCCGGACAACGTGCTTTTCGAGGGCGGCGCGGGTGAGACGATCCGGCGCAAATTACTTCAGACGACCGACCTTCACACGATCCTGCGGCTACCAACCGGAATTTTCTATGCGCAAGGGGTCAAGGCAAATGTGATCTTCTTCGACAACCGCGCCGCAAGCCCTGATCCGCAAACCTCAAAGGTCTGGTACTATGACTACCGGACCAACGTGCATCATACGCTCAAGCAGAAGCCCCTGACCTACGCGCATCTCGAAGACTTCGTGTCCTGCTACAACCCAGGGAACCGTCATGAACGCGTACCAACCTGGAGCGAGGAAACGCCAGACGGGCGGTGGCGGTCCTTTGACACGGAAGACCTGCTTGCACGCGACAAGGCGAGCCTTGATCTCTTCTGGCTCCGCGATGCGTCGATGACCGATCTGGAAAACCTTCCCGAACCAGAAATACTAGTCGAAGAAATTATGGAAAATCTTCGATCTGCTCTCGCGAGCTTCGAAGCGGTTTCCGCTGAATGAGAACTCTGAATCTTTCTCGGTGGCCGGGAGAGTGTTCGATTTCAGTTCCATCTGGCCGAACGAGACTGGCGTCGAAGTCAATTTTGAGCTTTCTGGAAAAATCGCTCTAAAACAGCATCTTATGACCTGAACACCAAAAAGGCGCAGTCATCAGCTTCAGAGAATATTGGCCAAGAGAGAACGATTTTACGCCATTGATGGGATCGGTGGTGTTCAGCCCCACCCGCAAACACCTTTGAAAACACGGGAAAATCCGACCGCAGGCGGATCGGGAGAACAGTTTCCAAAGGGTAAGTGGCGGATCGACAGGGATTCGAACCCTGGAGACGGTCTCCCGCCTACACACTTTCCAGGCGTGCGCCTTCGACCACTCGGCCACCGATCCGTTGCAGGGTCTTTAGCCAAGCCACCGGGGGCGTGCAAGGGCAGATCGGCGCGATCCGCGCGGTTCGCATGCTGATTTTGCCACCCGGTCGCGCGGCGCCCTAGCCCTGCCGCGCCAGCATGAAGGCCAGGGCGATCACAGCCTCCAGCCCTGCCGCCACGAGGATCGCCGTGCCGCCGGTGCCGCCCCACCATGCCCAGAGCCCCGTCAGCGCGATGCCCCCGAAAATGAGCGCCGCGGCGAGCGCGGTCGCGTCCTGCAGCGGTCCGGGACCGGCGGTGCGCAACACCCAAAAGAAGACCGCAAGCCCCAGAAACAGCGGTGCCGCGCGCCTGCCGACGAAGATCAGGCCGGGATCGCCGGTCACGCCGTACAGCGCCGTGTAGCTGGCGGGCGAGATCAGGAACACCGCGAACAACCCCACGCAGATCGCCGCCACGGCCATGCAGAGCGCACCGAACATCACGCGCCTGCCAGATGCAGATAGACGCGGCGGTGGGTGCGACCCTTGCGCTCGATCTTGCCGATCTCGATCTGCCCGATCTCGGCCGTGGTGGCGACATGGGTACCGCCACAGGGTTGCAAATCGACGGTGGCGTCAGCCGTGCCGATGCGGATCAGGCGGATGTCGCCCGCATCGCGCGGCGGGCGGGCGACGGCGGTGCGGATCAGCGCGGGACGTGCGGCCAGATCGTCGGCGCCGATGACCTCGGCGGTCACGGGCAGATCACCTGCGATCAGCGCGCTCAGGGCGCGCCCGACGGCGATCCGGTCGGGCATCGCATCCTCCATCTCGATGTCGAGGCGGCTTTTTTCGGTGCCCACATGACCGCCCGCGACGGGACGGGCCAGCACGGCGGACAGCAGATGCAGCGCCGTATGCATGCGCATCAGGCGGTGACGCCTGTCCCAGACCAGCGATTGCGTCACGCGGGTGCCGATCACCGGCAGCGGCGCGGGTTCTGCTGGCACGAGGACGATGTCGGACCCCTGCCCCCGCACCGTCGTCGCGATGTCGATGCCGCCGCCGTCCCAGACCAGCCGCCCGGCATCGCCCGGCTGCCCGCCCCCCGTGGGGTGGAACAGCGACACATCCAGCACGATGCCGCCTTCGGCGGTATGGTCGATGACACGGCCCGGCGCGGACCGCAGGTAGGCATCGACACGGAACAGAGGCTGCGTCACGTTCGCACCCCCGTGCCGTCAACGCGCACCGCCGTCGGCATCGCCGCCTCCGGTATCGCCCATGTCGGCGGAAGTCATCACCGACCGCGCCTCTGCGGCCGTGCGGGGGGTGGCCGCATCCGGCACGGCAGGGTCCTGTGCCGGTGTGTTCTGCGCGGGTGCAGGCACGGGTCCACGCAGAACCTCCGGGTTGCGCAGCCACAGGTCGCGCTGCGGAAACGCGATGGCGATGCCCGCCTCGGCAAAGCGGCGGTTGATCTCGCGGTTCATCTCGTCCGTGGCGCTGACCTTCCAGTTCACGTCGCGCAGGATCATCCGCAACTCGAAGCTGAGGCTGCTTTCGCCGAAGGCCATGAACAGTGCCTGCGGCCCCGGCTCTGCGATCACCATGGGATGGGCGTTCGCCACCTCCAGCAGGATGCGGCGCACGGCGTCCACGTCGGACCCGTAGGCCACGCCCACCGGCAGGATCAGCCGCCCCGCCAGATTGCCGCGCGTCCAGTTCGTGACCTGCCCTGCGATCAGGTCGGCGTTCGGCACGATCACATCGGTGCGGTCGAACGTCTCGATCCGGGTGGACCGGACCGAGATGTTGCGCACGAAACCGACCTGACCGTTGACCTCGATCATGTCGCCTTCGGCGATGGGCCGTTCGATCAGCAGGATGATGCCGGAGACGAAGTTCTGCACGATCGTCTGCAGGCCGAATCCGATGCCCACCGACAGGGCACCGGCCACGATGGCAAGGCTCGACAGGTTGATCCCCGCCGTGGTGATGGCGATCAGCGCCGCCACCGTGATCCCGATGTACCCCACACCCGCCGCGATGGCGTTCTGGCCGCCAAGGTCGAGCTTGGTGCGCGGCAGGATGGTGGTGCGCAACTGCCGCTTGACGAACTGCGTCAGGACGTAGCCACCGCCGAACAGCAGCACGAAGGTCATGAAATCCGTGGGCGAGATCTGCGTCTCGCCGATCTGGAACCCGGCCCGGAACTGCGCCCACACCTCGAGCAGATCGGTGACGCGCGCGCCCCAGATCAGCGCCAGCACCGGCACCGCCAGCAGGAACAGCCCGATCCCGATCAGCACGGGCATCAGCGCACCGCTGTCGCCGGTGCCGTCGTCAGGGGCATAGATGTCATAGACCAGCCGCTGCAGCACGATGATCACGCCGAGGATGGCCAGCGTCATGACCGCCGGGGCGAACAGCGCGTCGGATGCCGCCGCAAACCCCGCCGCCGCCAGCAACGGGGTCGCCACGGCGACGATCATGCACGACAGGCCCACCAGCGTGCGCACACGCCCCGACGTGCCGTCAGCGCTGGCGGACAGCGGCGCATGGCGCAACAGCCAGCCCAGACGGAACAGGATCACCGCAAGTACGACCTGCACCGGCAGGATGATGACGCCGGTCGCCGTGTCGCCGGCACCCACATTGCGCATCAGCGCCGTGACGACGACGACCGCCGCCAGACCGATGCCGAGCGATACGCCGTTGCGCCTGATCCGGGCCCGGATCGCGTTCGGATAGTCCAGCGGACCACCGCGTTCGCCCAGCGGAAAGAGCTGTTCGTTCAGCCACCGCGCCGTGATGATGATGAAACCCGCGCCGAAGATCGCCTGAGAGATCGTGTCGCCGGACCGCGCCAGCACGCCGATCTGCCGCAGGCCCAGGATCAGGGCCGACAGACCGACCGTCGGCAACACGATTTGCCACAGCGACAACAGGAATGACCAGACAGCCCGCATCCGCGCCCTGCCGCGTTCGACCCGCCCCTGCAGCAACGCGACCCAGCGCCGCGACTGCAGCAGCAGCACCGCCGCCACGCCCAGATACACCACCGCGAAGGGGCCGTTGCGCAGCAGGCCGCCGTTGGCGGCGCTCGCCTGCATCCGCGACACCGACGACGCGATCTGACCGACGAAGGCATCGTGCGCCGCCGACAGGGCCGCGGGCCATGCGGCGGGCGACAGGGGCGATGCGCCGCGCGCGGTCAGGCGGGCCGCCTCGCGGGTGCGCAGTTGGCTGTCCACCTCTGCGATCAGGCCATTGGCGCGGGCATAGGCCTCGCGCGCAAGGATCCCCGGTGCGCGCAGATCGTCGAGCTGTGCTGTCAGCGCGGCGCGGCGGGCGGCGATGGCGGGCTGTTCTTCGGCCCCTTCGGCAGGTTGGCCAAGGGCGTCGATCTGGGCCTGCACCGTGGACATGCGGCCACCGTTGATCGCCCCCAGCGTCTGAAACCGGTCGCGCCAGCCGAACAGCGCCTCGCGCGTGCGGGTCAGGTTCAGTTGCGATCCGGTCCCGGCGCGCAACAGCTCCTCGGCGGCGGCGACGCGGCTTTCCCAGTCGGCCAGATCGGGGATGGCCGCGGCGAGGGCGGCCTGCGCGGCAAGCAGGGCCGCATCCTCGGCCACCTCAGCCGCCTCTTCATCGGCGGGCGTCTCCTCGACGACCGTTTCGGACGCGGCAGGGTCGGCGGCCGGTTCCTCTGTCGTGCCCAGAAGCCCGTCGAGCGAGATCTGCGCCACCGCCCCCTGCGCCCACAGCCCGCAGGACAGGGCCACTGCCAGGGTCAGGACGACCTGCCGCAGCGCCATGGTCACGCGTCCTCGAACACACCGGGGATGGATTGCGGACCGCTGGTCAGCCATGCGGGCACGGGCAGCCCCCTGGACCGCAGGAAATCGGGGTTCCACAGCTTGGACTGATAGCGGCTGCCGTAGTCGCACAGGATTGTCACGATCGTGTGCCCCGGCCCCATATCGCGCGCCATCCGGATGGCGCCCGCGATGTTCACGCCGGACGACCCACCCATGCAAAGCCCCTCGTGCTGCAGCAGATCGAACACGATGGGCAGCGCTTCCGCGTCCGAGATGTTGTAGGACATGTCGGGGGTGAAACCTTCGAGGTTGGCGGTGATCCGCCCTTGCCCGATGCCTTCGGTGATGCTGTCGCCCTCGGACTTCATCTCTCCGGTGGTGTAGAAATTGTGAAGTGCTGCCCCGTCCGGATCGGCCAGCGCGATCTTGACGCCCTTGGGTTGCAGGGCCATCGCGACGCCCGCCAGCGTGCCGCCGGATCCCACTGCGCAGACGAAGCCATTGACGCGACCTTCGGTCTGGTCCCAGATTTCGGGGCCGGTCGTTTCCACATGCGCCTGACGGTTGGCGAGGTTGTCGAACTGGTTGGCCCACACCACGCCGCCCGGTGACGTCTTGGCCAGCTCCTCGGCCAGCCGCCCGGAGTAGCGGACGTAATTGTTGGGGTTGCGGTAGGGGGCGGCAGGCACCTGCACCAGCTCTGCCCCGGCCAGCCGCAGCATGTCCTTTTTCTCCTCGGACTGCGTTTCCGGGATCACGATGACGGTCTTGAACCCCATGGAGGCACCGACCAGCGCCAGACCGATGCCGGTATTGCCCGCCGTCCCCTCGACGATGGTGCCGCCGGGCTTCAGCAGGCCCTTCGCCACAGCGTCGCGGATGATGTAGAGCGCAGCGCGGTCCTTGACCGACTGGCCGGGGTTCAGGAACTCGGCCTTGCCGAGGATCTCGCAGCCCGTCGCCTCTGACGCGGCGCGCAGGCGGATGAGGGGCGTGTTCCCGACCGCATCGGCCAGATCGGATTTGATGTGCATGGGGTTGCCCTTTCGCGTCTGCGTCTGCTGCCCTACCTAGGCCGCTGGTGACGCGAACTCAAGGCGCAGGGCCGCGCGGTGCAGCGCCAGCCAGCAGATGAGCGAGATGCAGGGCCCGACCGCGATCTCGCCGCTGGTGACCAGCGCCATGGCGTCATCCAGCGACAGCAGATGCAGCGCCAGATCCTCGTGCTCGTCCGCCAGCCCGCCGATGCGCGCCATGTCGTCCGGCAGGTCGCACAGGCCGACATAGGTGTGGAAATAGTCGGTCGCGTTGCCCGGCGAGGGATAGAAGGACGCGACGTGCCGCAAGATCACGTCCAGCCCCGCTTCCTCGCGCGTTTCGCGCAGGGCGGCCTGTTCCGGCGTCTCGAACGCGTCGATCATCCCCGCCACGGGTTCCAGCATCCACGGATTCGGATCGCCGCGCAGCAGCACGCCCATGCGGATCTGTTCCACCAGCAGTACCTGGTCGCGCTGCGGATCGTAGGGCAGCACCATGACCGCATCGACGCCGACCATCACCTCTCGCGGCAGCGGACCCTGCGACTGGCCGTCGAAGCGCCGGTGCGTGACATCGAAGCCCTGAAGGCGGAAGAAGCGGCCCAGCGGCGGAGCGCGGTCAGTCACACTCACGTCGCCCACCTGTGCGGCATGGCGCAGCGTGGCCGGACGTGGATCGCGGGCTGCACAGGCCTGCGCCCACGCCCGTTTCAACATCACGGGAAACTGCCAGCGGGCCGCGTCCATGTCCGGCAGGCCATGGGCGAACAGCTCTGCCGCCGCCGCACGCCAGACCGGGCCATGGCCCGTCTGCCACGTCGCCAGCGACCAGTCGGCCCCGGCACCGGCGGCACCCCGTCCCGTCCAGAGCGTTGCCGGGCACGGCGTGCCGTCGACCGCCACCACCACCTGCAGCGGTCGGGGTGCGACCAACGCGTGCCACGCCGACAGCTGCTGGCGCACGCCCGCGCCCGGATTGCGGATCAGACGCCCCTCCACGCTGGCCGTGGCATCGTCGAGCAGCATCGGCCAGCCGCCATCCGCCGCCGTCTGCACCCGCATACCCTGCAGCACGGCAGGCACCGCGTCACACGGCACGCCAGTCACGCAGCCGCACAGGTCGGCATCCAGCAACGGCCCCCAAAGGAAAAGGTCCATCAGCGGAACCGCGTGCCGATCAGGTTGGTCAGCAGCGCGGCAGCCAGCGACCCCAGCACCAGCAGCAGCAGGATCGCGGGGTCCGCGAACTGCTGCCCATCGTCGATCATGTTGGCAAAGACGCCGATCACCGCGTCCGTCGGGCCGTCGTAGCGTCCACGCATGCTGTCGGCGATCATCCGGCGCGCGCCGATGATGAACAGGACCCAGAACGCCAGCGCCGCCGCCGCCGTCAATCCGGTCCCGATGGCGACGCCCGTCCGTTGATTAACGCGGGTTCCCACAAGGATCCAGCCGACGAGCAGGCCCGTGCCGACGCACGTGGCCGCCCAATAGTCCGGAACGCGCCCCGCATCGAAGAACGGTATCAACAACCATGCAAGCACCCCGCCCAACAGGGCATAGGCCATGGCGCCCGTCAGCCGTCCAGCAGTTGGCATGGGTGGTCCCCCGGTGCGCGCACCACTTCAGGCGCTGCGCGTGATCGTGATCTGTGTCACGTCGCAGTTTTCACTGGCAAAGGTCGCGGCGCAAGAGGTGAGGTAGAAATTCCACATCCGCCGGAACCGATCGTCGAAGCCGAGCGCCGACACCTTGTCCCACTTGGCGTTAAACGTGTCGTGCCAGCGCCGCAGGGTGACGGCATAGCTTTGCCCGAACTCGACCGAGCGGACAACGCGCAGGTCGTTGCGCCCGATCTCGGCCTTCAAGGCGCCGGGGCTGGGCAGCATGCCGCCCGGAAAGATGTATTTCTGGATGAAATCGGGTCCGCGCTTGTAGACTTCCCATCGACGGTCGGCGACGGTGATGATCTGCAATGTCGCATTTGCGCCGGGTTTCAGGCGGTCGCGGACGGTCTTGAAATAGACGGGCCAGTATTGCTCGCCCACCGCCTCGAACATCTCGATGCTGGCGATCCCGTCATAGATCCCCGTCTCGTCCCGGTAATCCTGCAACTTGAAGGTCACGCGGTCGGACAGACCGGCCTTCTCGATGCGGTCGACGGCGTATTTGAACTGCTCCTTGCTGATCGTCAGCGCGGTCACGCGCAGCCCGCGTTCGGCGGCGGCGTATTCGGCGAAGCCACCCCAGCCGCACCCGATCTCGAGCACATGATCGCCGGGTTTCACGCCCATCTGGTCGACCATGGAGGCATATTTGGCGATCTGCGCCTTTTCCATGTCCTCCTGACCCGTCTCGAACTTGGCCGAGGAATAGGTCATCGTGTCGTCCAGCCACAGGCCGTAGAAATCGTTGCCCAGATCGTAATGGTATTCGATGTTCTTGCGGGCCTGTTTCTTGGAGTTGCTCTGGAACCAGAACCGGATCCGCTCGAACGTCCGCACGAGGAACTGGCCGGGAAACCCGTCATAGAGGTCTTCCGCGTCATCGTGGATCAGATCCATGAAGGCCATCAGATCGGGCGTCGACCACCAGCCGTCCAGATAGGCGTCGCACAGGCCCAGATCGCCTTCTCGCACCATGCGGGCGAACACGTCCGCATCGTGTACTACGACTTCGGCCACGTGGCCGGGCTGCGCCCCCTCGGCCCGAAAGCGGCGACCGTCGGGCAGAACCACATCCAGCCGCCCGCGTTTCAGCGCACCCATCATCTTGAAGACAGTTGCAAAGTAACGTGGCAGGCCGTCTTGCCCGTCAGTCGTCGTCAAAATCATGCCAGGTCCTGTCTGTCGCCTGCGCCTCGTGTGCGGGCGCTTGTCTTGTTTTAATCATTTAATCGGTGAAGTCACGCAAGCGCGCCGATTTAGTTGCTGCCCCTGTCGTTACCGTGACCAAACATCACCGGCCAGCGGCGCGTGCGCGGCCATCGGTCGCAATGCCGTGCGTCCGGTGTCGCGGAATTGTCTTGTGATCCACCACATCTCGTTTATCGCGGTGTCCATGCCCCCAATGGACAGACGCAAGACATGACCCGGACGACACCCGCGCCGCCCGAAACCGCCCGTGACTGGGTACGCATCCTCGCCGCTTACCGCGATCCTGACACCCGCCGCAGCGCGTGGGAACTCAGCATCACGCTGGCCGCCTTTGCCGCATTGTGGGTCGCCGCATGGTTCGCCCTGCAGGTCCACTGGTCGCTGGCGCTGGCCGTCGGCATCGTGAACGGCGGCTTCCTCGTGCGGTTGTTCGCGATCCAGCACGACTGCGGGCACGGGTCGTTCTTCGTGAACCGCCACCTCAGCGACTGGACGGGGCGGCTCTTGGGCATCGTCACGCTGACGCCCTACGACGTGTGGCGGCGCACCCATGCGATCCACCATTCGCATGCCGGCAACCTCGACCATCGCGGCATCGGCGACGTGACGACGCTGACGGTCGAGGAGTATCGCGCCCTGTCGCCCCTGCGGCGACTGGCGTACCGGCTGTATCGCCACCCGCTGGTGATGTTCGGTCTGGGGCCGAGCTATCTTTTCCTGCTGCAGAACCGCCTGCCGCTGGGTCTGATGACGCAAGGCGCGCGCTATTGGTTGTCGGCAATGCTGACCAACCTCGCCATCGGCCTCATCGTGGCCGCGACGTGGTGGGGCGGCGGCTGGCTGGCGGTCGCGGTCGTGTTCTTTCCGCCGATCCTGATCGCCGCATCGGCGGGCGTCTGGCTGTTCTACGTCCAGCACCAGTTCGAGACGACGATGTGGGAACAGGACCCCGACTGGCAGTTGCACGAAGCGGCGCTGCACGGCAGTTCGCACTATGACCTGCCGCAGCCGCTGGCGTGGATGACCGCCAACATTGGCATCCACCACGTGCATCACCTCTACAGCCGGATCCCGTTCTATCGGTTGCCCGACGTGTTGCGCGACCATAAGGAACTGGTCGAGGTCAGCCGCATGACCCTGCGCCAAAGCCTGCGCTGCGCATCACTCGACCTGTGGGACGCGCAGTCGAACCGGCTGATCTCGTTCCGGCAAGCCCACGCGACCGCCTAGAACCCGCGTTTTTCATAGGCGTCGAGGGCGGCCTTGCGGCCATCCTCGGCGCTGACGATCGGATCGGGATAGGCGTCGTCCGGCGACATGTTCCACTGCAGTGGAATCGCGTCGTAGAACTGCAGCGCCGTCCCGCTGGGCTTGGCATACTCTTCCGCCAGCCACGCCTTGCCGTAGGCACCGCCCTTGTCGAACTTCTCGAGCTGCGTGACCGGGTTGAACACGCGGAAGTAGGGGGCCGCATCAGGCCCCGATCCCGCCGCCCACTGCCAGCCCATCGCGTTGCTGGCCGGGTCCCAGTCGATCAACTGTTCCGCGAACCAGTCCAGACCGATCTTCCAGTCGGTCATCAGGTGCTTCGTCAGATAGCTCGCGACGATCATCCGGCCCCGATTGTGCATCCGCCCCGTCACCTGCAATTCGCGCATCGCCGCATCGACGAACCGGATGCCCGTGCGCCCCTGCTGCCAGGCCTGCACCTCCTTGCGTCGCGCGTCGGTGTTCCAGGGAAAGGCGTCCCAATCCTCTTTCCAGTTGCCGCTGACGATGCGGGGCGTGTGGTGGACGAGGTGGTAGGCGAACTCGCGCCACACGAGCTCCTTGAGGAATACCTCGGCCTCCCCCTTGCCGTCGTGCAGGGCACGCTGGCCCGCGTGCCAGCAGGCATGGGGGCTGATTTCACCGTAGGTCAGGTTTTCCGACAGGCCGGACGTGCCGTCGACGCCCGGCAGGTCGCGGGCGGTGGCATAGTCCGCGACCCGGTGCGCGATGAACGCGCCAAGGCGGCTGGTCGCCGCAGCCTCGCCCATGGTGCAGTGCGACAGGACCACGTCGTGGCCGCGCCGCATGTCGGCACCCATGCGCCAGTCGTCCAGATTGTCGCTGGCGGGCCATGTGTCGGGGGCCGGGATTTTGCCCGGTACAGGCAGGGTCGCGCGGATGTCGGTGTCGCGCACCGCCTTCCACATCGGCGTATAGACCTTGTAGAAGCCGCCCGTCTTGGTCTCGACGTCCCACGGCTCGAACAGCAGGTGGCCGGCGAAACTGCGGGCGTCGATGCCGTCGCCCTTCAGCGCGGCCTTCACCGCGGTGTCGCGTGCCTTGGCGTCGGGATCGTAAAGGCGCGACCACCAGACGGCGGTCGCCCCCGTCTCCTTCACCAAGGCCCGCAGGACCTCCAGCGCGTCGCCCTTGCGCAAGGTCAGGCCCGAGGACTTGCCTTTCAGGCTGTCCCGCAAGGCCGCCACTGACAGACCGAGGCGAAAGCGCGGTGCGGCGCCCTGCCCGGCCACGACCTGATCATGGATGAACACGGGGATGACCGGGCGACCTGCGGCGCAGGCTTCGGTCAAGGCGGGGTGGTCGCCCAGCCGCAGGTCGCGGCGGAACCACAGGATAAGGGGGGATGTATCTGTCATACGCGGCAACCTAGTGCGCATGGCGGTGCTTCAACGCCTGTGGGGCGGCATTTGCACGCCGCCCTGCATTTCGTCATTCCGCCGGGATGGTCGTGGTGTCCTGCCCTTCGGCACGCCTGCGCCCGTCGCGGATCAGCGCCTTGAGCAGCGAGACCGCCATCAGCACCATGACGAGGCTGAACGGCAACGCTCCGATGATCATGGCGGTGTTGATCGCATCGAGACCCCCTGCCACCAGCAGCGCCCCGATCGCCAGCGCCAGTATGACGCCCCACATGACGATGTGGACCCGACCCTTCTGACTGTCGTCGCCGGCGGCGGCGATGGTGTTGACGATCAGGATCGCACTGTCGGCGGAGGTGATCAGATAGGTCAGCAGCAGGACCACGATCACGGTGCTCATCGCCACGGCCCATCCGGGCGACAGCATCACCTCGATCATGGCAAAGAGCTGGCTGGAGATCTCTACCCCGGTGATCGCATCGCCCGCGCCGCCGTTCAGCGTCAGGTCGATGGCCGTGCCACCGGCGATGGCGAACCAGATGCAGCACATCGCCGTCGGCGCGATCATGGCCCCCAGGATGAACTCGCGCACCGTGCGCCCCTTGCTGATCCGCGCAAGGAACAGGCCCACGAAAGGCGCGAAGGCGATCCACCATGCCCAGTAGAAGATCGTCCAGTCGCCCTGCCAACCCGCCAGCGCATCGACCACGCCACCCGTGCCGTCACCGCGGAACAGCCGCACCGACATCCACGGCAGCGCCGTCAGGTAATCCCACAGACCCACCGCCAACCCGCGCAGCGCGAACAGCGTCGATCCGAACACCAGCAGGAACGCGAGGATGAAGAACGACAGCCCCATGTTGACGTTTGACAGCCACTTGATCCCGCGACCGACGCCCGACAGGGCAGAGATCACCGACAGCGTCATGACAACGCCAAGTGCGGCCAGCATGGCGCTGACCGTCGGGACGCCGTCCTGCATCAGCCACTCCGCGCCCGTGATGTAGAAGACGCCCGATGCGAACTGCGACACGCCGTAGCCGATGGTCACCGCCACGCCGAGGATCGTGGCCACGACCGCCACGACGTCGATGACGTGGCCGAGCGGCCCTTCCAGCGCGCGACCGAACAGCGGCGTGAGGCCGGACCGGATCGTCAGCGGCAGCCCGCGCGCATAGGAGAAGAACGCCAGCGACAGCCCGACGATGGCATAGCAGGCCCAGGCCGACAGGCCCCAGTGCAGGAACGACCATTTGAACGCGTCGCGGACATTGTCTGCCCCGTTCGCGGTGGTCAGACCTCGGATGACCTCGGGATTGCTGCCGAAGTGATTGAGCGGTTCCGCCGTGGCATAGGTCAGCATCCCGATGCCGATCCCCGCGCCGAACATCATCGACACCCACGAAAACCAGCGGAACTCAGGCTCGTCGCCGGGCTGGCCCAGCTTCAACCGCCCGGTGGCGGGCGTCAGCGCCAAGGCAAAGGCGGTGACGATGAAGAAGGTGACGATGGCCATGTACCACGGACCGGTGTTGGCATCGATGGTGGACCGCACGGCTGTCAGCACATTGCCGGCCGTTTCCGACCAGACCGCGGCCCAGACGATCAGCAGACCGATCGCGATCTTGGCCCCAAGGGTCACGTATGGGTTGAACCCTTCGTAAAATCCCGTGTCGGCCGTCGTGATGTCGAGATCGCGCAAGGGCGGTTTGATGGTCATCGGATAAGGTTTCCCGCTCGGGTCAGGTGCATAAGCGGAGGCACCTAGCCCACCAGACCCAGCATGCAAGCGGAAATCCGCCGTTTTGTCACGCGCCGCAGGTCACGCGTTCACGTCCACCACAACGCGCCCCCGCACCCGGCCCGCCAGAATGTCGGCCCCCAGCCGCGGCAGATCGGACAGGGTGGCGGGCACGATCATCGCCTCCAGCCTGTCCAGCGGCAGGTCGCGTGCGATGCGCGCCCACGCCTTTTGCCGCGCCACGAAGGGCTGCATCACGCTGTCGATGCCCAGCAGGTTCACGCCGCGCAGCAGGAACGGGATTACCGTCGCGGGCAGGTCGGACCCGCCCGCCAGCCCCACCGCCGCGACCGAGGCGCCATAGCGCATCTGCCCCAGCACGCGGGCCAGCATGGCACCGCCGACCGCGTCGACGCAGCCGCCCCACCGCTCCGCCTCCAGCGGTTTGCGTGAAGTTTCGGCCAGATCGGCGCGCGCCACGACTTCGGTCGCGCCAAGGCTCATCAGGTAATCCGCCGCCTCGGGCCGCCCGGTGACGGCGGCGACCGGATGCCCGAGTGCGGCCAGCAGCGCGGTGGCGACGGACCCCACGCCGCCCGCCGCCCCGGTGACCAGCACGGGACCGTCCTTGATGCCGTGATCCTCCAGCGCCATGACGGCCAGCATGGCCGTCAGGCCCGCCGTGCCCACCGCCATCGCCTGCCGCGGTGTCAGCCCGTCAGGCAGCGGCACCAGCCAGTCCGCATCCACCCGCGCCTTCTGCGCATACCCGCCCCAGCGCGCCTCGCCCACGCGCCAGCCGGTCAGCACGACGCGGTCGCCGGGGGCATAGCGGGGATCGTCCGATACCTCGACCGTGCCGGCGAAATCGATGCCGGGCACGTGCGGCCATGTCCGCACCAGCCCGCCACCGGACCCAAGGCACAGCCCGTCCTTGTAGTTCACGGTCGAACACTCGATTGCCACCGTCACGTTGCCTGCGGGCAACCGGTCGACGGCGATGCGCTGCACCCCGGCCCGCACCTGTCCGTCGGCGTCCTTGTCCACGATCAGCGCGTCGAACATGTCGTCCACTCCCTCTTGCACGCTTTCACTCCTCCGGCATCAGGAACAGTGCGGTGGGCGGCAGCGCATGGCCCACCGCCCCCAGCACCTGCCGCACCCGTGCGCGCAGGTCGGTCTGCTGGGTGAACAGATGGATCACGCAGGCATCACGCGGCACGATCACGTCGCTGTGCCTGCTGATCGACCAGAAGGCGATCTGCCCGTGCAGATCGACCGTCGCCAGCGTGTCAGCCCACATCCGCAGCGCGCCGTCGGTGCGGAACCGCTCGGCCCACCACGCGGCGGGCGTGGCGGTCAGATCGACGGCCTCAAGCTCCGTCACCGGGGGCGGCGTCATCTTGTACAGGCGCGACAGCCACATCCGGTCCAGCCACAGCAGATGGTTCAGCGTGCCCAGCACCGATCCCTGCGGCAGGCCCGCATCGTCGGTCAGGACCGACTGCGACAGCGGCTCCATCACGGCCCACAGGCTGCGGTTCTGCCAGGCGTTGTAACGTGCCATCCGGCGACAATAGGCGCGGTCGATCATCGCGGCAGGCCTCCCTGATCGGTCGCGCCCCACCTGCCACACCCTGATCGCATGTCCACCACTCCGCCCTGTCGCTGGCCACCATGCTGACACGGAACCGGGCCGGCTGAAAAGTCCGCAAATACATATCCTGCCTGCAAAATCGGCAAACGGCGCAGCAACGGGCCGCGCCCGGCCATTCCTGCTTGCCCGTCCCTGTTCCGCCCCCTAACGTCACCTGCGGAACACGAAGGAGGACCTGACGATGACCACCAAGACCCTGATCGCCGGCACGGCGCTTGCCCTGCTGGCAGGCACGGCTCTCGCGACCACCGCCATGGCACAGGACGGCGAATTGCTGATCCTCGACTATCCCGGCTTCGAGGTGCCGGACTATCACACCGCCTATATCGAGGCGCATGGCGCCGCTCCGACCTTCAGCTTCTTCGGCGACGAAGACGAGGCCTTCCAGAAGATCAGGTCGGGCTTTCAGGCGGACATCGCGCATATCTGCGCGGGTTCGGTCACCAAATGGGCCGAAAGCGGCATCCTGGAGGAGTGGGATACCACCCGCATCACCGCCTACGGCGATCTGGACAGCAACCTGACCGGCACCGACGTGGCCGCGACCGACGGTGTGTTCTTCATCCCCACCGACTTCGGCTCGACCGGCATCGCCTACAACCCCGACGAGGTCCCCGCCGAGGACGTGGCGTCGCTGCAGGTCTTCAAGGACCCCAAGTATCAGGGCCGCGTGTCGCTGCCCGACAACGTGGATGACGCCTTTGCGCTGGCCTACCTCGCCACCGGCGTCGCCGACTGGACCGAAGCCACCGACGCACAGTTCGAGGCCGCCGCCACCTGGCTGCGCGAAGTCCATCCGAACCTGCGCACCTACTGGACCGACCCTGCCGAACTGGCGCAGCTGATGGCGTCCGGCGAGATCCTGGTCAGCTGGGCCTGGAACGAGACCTATCCGACGATGGTCGCGGAAGGCCGCCCCATCGGCTTCCAGCGCAACACGACCGAAGGCTCGTCGCTGTGGCTGTGCGGCTACGTCAACCTCGCCGACGGTCAGGGCAGCGAGGACAAGGCCTACGACTACATCAACGCGATGCTGGCCCCGTCCTCGGCGATGCCGCTGCTCGAGAACGGATTCGGCACGTCGAACCAGGCGGCCCTGACCTCCGAGATCACACAGGAACAACTGGTCGCGGCGGGCCTCGAACCCATCGACGTGCCGGTGCTGGCGCAATTGCCGATGAGCAATGCGGCACGCGAGCGGCAGGCCGAGACGTTCGAATTGATCAAGGCCGGGTTCTGATCGCCACCGCCGACGGTCCGCACTGACCCCTGAGAAAGGGGCGGCGCCAAAAGCGCCGCCCCTTTTTGCAGAGCAGCGTCGCTCCAACGTCCAACCGCGACCGCGATCTGAGACCCACATTTCCGCAAATCGAGGGGCCGCCGTCCCCTTCTTCTGGTCGGAAATATCCCGGGGGTGCGGGGGCTGGCCCCCGCGACACGCAACTGCAGCGCCGTCTATGACGGTCTGGTCCTGCCGCCGTCCCCGGCTAGATCAACACAGGACAGCAACCAAAGGCACCCTCACCCATGGACATTCTCAACATTCTCTTCGCCCTCGCCAGCATCGGCCTCGGCGTCATCGGCTGGTTCGCGCCGCGCTACACGATGGACATGCTCGATCTGAAGCAAGGCTCCGGCAACATGGGACCGAGCGAGATCCGCGCCGCCTCCGGCGCGCTCTTCGTGGGTCTGGGCGTCGGCGCGCTGCTGATCGGCGATCCCATCGCCTACGGCATGATCGGCTGCGCCTGGACAGGGGCTGCCATCGGTCGCGCCACATCGCTGATCCTCGACGGCACCAGCGCATTGAAGTGGAAGTTCCTCGCGGCAGAGGTCGTCGTGGGCCTCGGCGCGCTCTGGGTCAACTTCGGCTGACGCGCCGCGATTCCGCCGTGGCAGCAGCGCCACCGACGCGCTAGAACGGGGTTCGGACACGGGGCCTGATCGACGGGGCCCGATCGGCGGGGACGGAACACCATGGCGCGCATCTTCAAGTGGC
Organism: Loktanella fryxellensis; assembly: GCF_900110065.1. Taxonomy (GTDB): domain Bacteria; phylum Pseudomonadota; class Alphaproteobacteria; order Rhodobacterales; family Rhodobacteraceae; genus Loktanella; species Loktanella fryxellensis. The sequence continues at coordinate 27,870 of NZ_FOCI01000023.1, forward strand.
TGTTGCGGATCGCGACCGGGGCCGTTGTCCTCTTCGTCGCGGCCACCGTGCTGGTTTGGTATTTCGCATCCCGCTCCCTGCTCGACTACGACGGGACCTATGCGGTCGCGGGTCTGGACGCTCCGGTCGACATCGTGCGCGACAACGCCGCCGTGCCGCACATCTTCGGCGCGAGCGACGACGACGTGTTCTTTGCGCTGGGCTACGCCCATGCGCAGGACCGGCTCTGGCAGATGACGATGCTGCGCCGCACCGTGCAGGGACGGTTGTCGGAACTGTTCGGGACGCGCACCCTGCCCATCGACACGCTGCTGCGCCGCCTCGACCTCTACGGCCTCGCCGTGTCGTCGGTGGCGGCACAGGACGCCCCCACCACCGCCATGCTGACCGCCTATTCCGCCGGCGTGAACGCGTGGCTGGCCGAGATCAACGAAGGGTCGCGCGGGCGCGGCGCGCCGGAGATGTGGGTGTTTAACGCCCCCATCGCGCCCTGGCAGCCCGCCGACAGCATCGCCATCCTCAAGCTGCTGGCCCTCCAACTGTCCGGTCAGGCCAGTGCAGAGGTGCTGCGCGCCCGCACATCCCTCATCGTGTCGCCGGAGCGGCTGGCCGACATCCTGCCCGACGATCCCACAAGCGGCATCGCGGCCCTGCCCGAATATGCCGCCCTGATCGGCGACGTGCCGCGCTACGCGGCCAATACGCGCGGGCCGTCCGACGCGCTGTCTCCGGTCAAGCCGTTCGACCTTGCGGGGGCGTCCAACGCCTGGGCGGCGGGCATCACACGCTCGGCCACCGGATCGACGCTGCTGGCCAGCGACCCGCATCTGGGGCTGACCGCGCCGACCGTGTGGTATCTGGCGCGGCTGCAACTGCAGTCCGGCGACGTGATCGGGGCGACGGTGCCCGGCCTGCCCATCGTGCTGTCGGGACGCAGCGCGGATCTGGGCTGGGGCATCACGTCCGGCTACGTGGACGATCAGGACCTGTTCATCGAGGAGGTGAACCCCGACGACCCCAATCAGTACCGCACGCCCGACGGCTGGGCCGATTTCCGCAGCCGCAACAGCATCGTCACGGTCAAGGACGCTTCTGCCGTGACCCTGACCTTGCGCTGGACCGACAATGGTCCCGTCTTGCCGCCAGAGGTCTATGACGTCGGGACCGTCACGCCGCCCGGTCATGTCGCCAGCCTGTCGTGGACCGCCCTGCGGGGCGACGACACATCGGCCAGTGCGGCCATGGGCATGATGCGGTCGCTGACCATCGAACAAGCCATCGCCGCCGCCGAAGGCTACATCGCCCCCGCCCAGAACCTGACGCTGGCCGACCGCACCGACATCGCGATGAAGACCATCGGCAGCATCCCCCTGCGCGATGCCGCGCACCAAAGCATGGGGCGCCTGCCGTCCTACGGCTATCTGCCGCAGAACCGCTGGTCCGCCATGACACCCTATGCGGACAACCCCGAATTCCTTGCCCCCGAAGGCGGGATCGTCGGCAACACCAACAACAAGACCGTCGACCGGCCCTTTCCCAACCATGTCAGCTTTCTGTGGGGCGACACGCAGCGCATCAACCGCTGGCGGCTGCTGATGCAAAGCCGTCAGGTGCACACCCGCGACAGCTTCATCGAAGCGCAACTCGACACCGTCAGCTTCACCGCCCGCGCCTTGCTGCCGCTGATGGGGGCCGATCTGTGGTTCACCGGCGACGCCGCCGCCGACGGTACGCCGGAACGCCGCCGCCAGATCGCGCTGACCCTTCTGGCCAACTGGAACGGCGAGATGAACGAGCATCTGCCGGAACCGCTGATCTATGCCGCATGGCTGCGCGCCCTGCAGGACCGCCTGACCAGAGACGAGCTGGGGCCCCTGTCCGCCGAGTTCACCCGGGCCGACCCGGTGTTCGTAGAACGGGTGTTCCGCGACGTGGACGGGGCCGCCGTGTGGTGCGACGTGATCCAGTCCGCCCCGGTGGAAACCTGCACCGACATCTCTCGGCAGGCGCTGGACGACGCGCTGATCTGGATCGGAGAGACTTACGGCACCAACCTCGAAACCCTGCGCTGGGGTGACGCGCATCAGGCGACCCACGACCACCCGACGCTGGGCACGGTGCCGGTGCTGCAGTGGTTCGTGAACATCCGCCAGTCGACCAGCGGCGGCGATCACACGCTGATGCGCGGACGTACCACCGGCACCGGCCCCGACCCGTTCCTGAACGTGCATGCGGCGGGCTATCGCGGCGTCTACGACTTCGCCGACCCCGACAGCTCGGTCTTCGTCACAGCCACCGGGCAGTCCGGACATTTCCTGTCGCGTTATTACGACAATCTTGGCGAGTTGTGGCGGCGCGGCGAGTACATTCCCATGTCGCTCGACCCGGATCTGGCGCGCGCGGCGGCGCTGGGCACGACCCGACTGCAACCGACCGAGGCACAGTGAACGCAGACCCCGCGCATTAAGGGGATCATAAGGGGTCCTGCGCCATGGTCGCCCGGACAGGATGACCCTGAACGGAGGCGCGGGCGATGCAATCGGCAGGAAGGTCGCGGGATGCTGCGATCGATGGTGACGTGCCATGTGCCGCAAGGCCGTATCGTGCGGGCCTGACGGATGGGCATCAGGCCAGCGTGGCGGCGTTTTCGTCGCACAGCGGGGCCTGATCCATGGTACGATCTCTCAAACTCATGGCGACACGCCTGATCCGGGCGACGGCCCCGAAATCGCGGCTTGATGCGGCGGTGAAATTCGCGCTGTTCAGCGTCGCCATCCACCTCGTGTCACTTGGCGTCGAATGGGGCCTGACGGGTCGGTTCCACATGGCGCACGGACTACGGTTCCTGACGACCTTCTTTTCGGGTGCGCCCTTCCTGTGGCTGGCGCTCTATGCCATCGGGCGATCCTATGTCCTGCACAAGAAACTGGTCGAACTGGCCGGCACCGACATGCTGACGGGGTTGATGAATCGCCGCGCCTTCGTCGCGCAGGCGCAGGATCTGATGACTGACGACGCAGGCGGTATCGTCATCATCATCGACGCCGACCACTTCAAGCAGGTCAACGACACCTATGGCCACGCAGTCGGCGACATGTGCCTGCGGGCGGTGGCCGCCCGGCTGCGCGACGTGACCACGTCGGATGACGTGCTGGCGCGGATCGGTGGCGAGGAGTTCGGGATCTACGCACGGCGCGATCCCGCGACCCTCGGGCTGTTCGGCAACCGGATCTGTGCCACGATCGCCGTGCGGCACGATGCGCTGGCCGCACCGCTGCATCTGACGCTGTCCGCCGGCGCCGCCAGCCGCATCGCGGGAGAGACGCTGGATCAGGTCATGCACCGCGCCGACGCGGCGCTGTACCGCGCCAAGCAGGAAGGCCGTGCCAGACTTGTCACATGGACCTGCGACACGATGCGCCCGGACGATGCGCCGGGTGCGTCGACCCCGCACGCGCACGCGAACCCTGTCGGCACGGACGATCCCGAACGCGCCGGCATCGTGCTGGCACCGCCGCATGCACCGTTCATTCAGGCAATCGGCTGAAGCGTTCCTTTTGCAACGCGGTCCAGAACACCTCCAGCCGGGTGCCGTCCTCGGTCTGCTCTTCGGATGTCACTACGCCGGCATCGAACAGCCACGCCCGTTCGCGTCCCGCATCGAAGCCCAGCGTCAGCGTCTCGGTCGTGCGCGGGTCGCGGGTCTTTTCGGTGATCGCGGCCAGCAGCGCGTCCAGCCCCTCGCCAGTGATGGCAGAGGTGGCGAATACGTCGTCGGTGCGCGCGGATTGCGTCATCACACCCGCCCGCGCCTCGTCCGGCAGGCGGTCCACCTTGTTCCACACCTCTAGCAGGGGGGCGGTGTCGGATACGCCGAGCGCCGTCAGGATCGCCATGACGTCTTCGGATTGTTCAGTGCTCTGCGGATGGCTGATGTCGCGCACGTGAACGATCAGGTCGGCGTCCAACACCTCCTCCAGCGTGGCGCGGAATGCGGCGACCAGTTCCGTCGGCAGGTCCGAGATGAAGCCCACGGTGTCGGACATGATGATCTTGTCGCCGTGCGGCAGATCAATCTGCCGCATGGTGGGGTCCAGCGTGGCGAACAGCATGTCCTTGGCGAACACGTCCGCCCCGGTCAGGCGGTTGAACAGCGTGGATTTCCCCGCGTTGGTATACCCCACGAGGGCCACGATCGGATAGGGCACCTTGGCGCGTGCGGCCCGGTGCAGGGCGCGGGTCTTGACCACCTTGGCCAGCTGCGCCTTCAGGCTCTGCAGTTGCAGGTCGATCGCACGGCGGTCCGCCTCGTTCTGCGTCTCGCCGGCGCCGCCGACGAAACCCAAGCCCCCGCGCTGCCGCTCCAGGTGGGTCCAGGCCCGCACCAGACGCGTGCGCTGATAGGACAGTGCCGCCATTTCCACCTGCAGCACGCCCTCGGCGGTGCGGGCGCGGTCGGAGAAGATCTCGAGGATCAGTCCGGTCCGGTCCAGCAGCTTGACGCCCCACTCCTTCTCTAGGTTGCGCTGCTGCACGGGCGTCACATGACCGTCGATCAGGACCAGCTCCGCCGCCTCGTCCTTGATGCGGACCTTCAGCTCGGCGATCTTGCCCTTGCCGAACAGCATGCCGGGATGCAGCTTGGGCAGGCGCACGATCTCTGCCCCCACCACGTTGAGGTCGGGCAGCGCCGCGGCCAGCGACACCGCCTCTTCGAGGGCCGGGTCGGCGTCCCGGCGATGACGGTCGGATTTCAGGTCGGGGTGCAGGACAAAGGCCCGCGTGACGGGCCGGTCGCGTTCGAACAAATTATTCCTCGCCTTCGTACAGGCTGATGGGTTGGGATGGCATGATCGTCGAAATGGCCGACTTGTAGACCAGTTGCGATTGCCCGTCGCGGCGCAGCAGGACGCAGAAGCTGTCGAACCATGTGATGACGCCCTGCAACTTGACCCCGTTCACCAGAAAGATCGTGACGGGCACCTTGGTCTTGCGGACGTGGTTCAGGAATGCATCTTGCAGATTGGCCTTGTCGGACGCCATGGAATTGACCCTGTTTTATTCTTGCGGCCGCTGACCGGCCGAATGACTGAATGTGATTATGTCGGGACGGCCTGTGATGTGCCAGCCCAAAAGATGCAAGGGCTATCTGCGCCAGATCTCTGGATTGAACAAGGCCACGATCGCCAGCGTTTCCAGCCGCCCCAGCACCATCGCCCCCGCCAGCACGGTCTGCGCCAGATACGGCAGCCCCGCGTAGGCGATGGGTTGTTCCGCGGCGACGATGGCCAGCGGTCCGGTATTGGACAACGACGCCACGGTCAGCACCATCGCCGTCTCGAACTGCACGCCGGTCAGGGACAGCAACAGCATGGTCGCCGCCACAGACAGCGCGAACAGCATGAAGAAGATCCACGCCACATAGGCGCCCTGCTGGCGGATCATCCGTGCCTCGCGACCGCCACCGCCGACCGACGACGGGTGCAGCAGACGCTCCACCTCGCGTTCGGAATGGCGCGCCAGCGCATAGACGCGCAGCAGCTTGACCCCGCCCGCCGTCGTCGCCACCCCGCCACCGATCAGCGCGAGGCCCACGAGGAACAGCCCCGGCGTCTCGAGGCCGGACCAGACGGTCGCCCCTTCCCAGTAGCGCGATTCGAACCCCGTCGTGGTCAGAAAGGACGTGACGGTGAACAGGCTGCCCCAGACCGAGGCGAACAGATCCGTCAGCCCATTGGGTGCTCCCTCCTCGACCGTGATGATGAAGTGGCGCGCGAACAACAGGATCGTCGTGCCTGCGATCAGACCAAAGGCCAGCCGCATTTCCGGGTCGCGGCGCAGACGCGCATCGCTGTCGCCGAACATGCCCCGCGAAAAGGTCAGCCGCGACAGCGCGAAAACGAAGAAGGCAAAGATCAGCATCTCGCCCCACACGCCGGAGGTCGCGAAGTAGAGCCCGCCGATCGGCGAGATGCCTGACGACGACAGCACCGCCATCGCATGGCACAGCGCGATGTAGGGCACCTCGCCCGCAATCACGAGGCCGAGCCACAGCACGAAGGTCAGGGCCGCATAGATCGGCACCAGCGTGCCGGCATGGCGAAACAGCCGGTCCTGCACCAGCGTCGTGCGCCCGATCTGGTTGAAGTGGCTGGCCGAGGCGCGCGGCCCACCGCCCGCCGTGCGCACCTCGAACCCGCCGAGGTTCATCGGCGCAAAGATCGCGATCGCCATGATCCACGCCAGCAGACCGCCGAGCCAGCCCACGGTCGCGCGCCACAGATGCAGCGACGGTTGCAGGCGGCCCGCATCCTCGAACAGCGCGGCACCGGTGGTGGTAAAGCTGCTGACCATCTCGAACCAGGCGTCGAAGAAGGTGATGTTGCGCCCCGCCTCCTGGAACGGCACGGCGAACATCAGCGGCAGCAGGGCATAGGCCAGCAGCAACGTCAGCAGCTGGCTTCGCGCCGCCGAACGGGGCTGCCGCCCGGTGGTGGCCAGCGCGATCAACCCGGTCAGCAGCGCAAACAGCAGCGCCGCATAGGAAAAGGCCCGCATTGATGCGAAATCCCGCGACGCCCAGGCGTGCAGGGCCGGCAGCAGCATCGCCACGGCCCCCACGCCCATCAGCAGGACGAACAACGGCAGCGTGCGCAGGGTCCGGCCTAGCATGGGGCAAGGGTCCGGGTCATGTCAGAAGAAGTCGATCGAGACCTGCAGCAGGCGCTCGACCTCTGGCACGTCCTGAGCCATGGCGAAGATGACGACGATGTCGCCTTCCTCGATCCGGGTTTCACCGGTCGGCTTGACCATGCCGCCGGGCTTCAGCACGCCGCCGACCAGCGCACCTTCGGGAAAGGCCACGTCGCGGATCTTTTGCCCGGCCAGCGGCGACGTGCCCAGCACCTGCGCCTCCAGCAACTCCGCCTCGGCGTCGCCGATGGAATAGACCTCACGCACGCGGCCATGGCGGACGTGGCGCAGGATCGAGCTGACGGTGGTGGAGCGCGGGTTGATGTAGGCATCGATGGCCAGCGGCCCCATCAGCGGGATCAGCGTGGGATCGTTGACCAGACAGATCGCCATGCGACAGCCCATCTCCTTGGCGCGGACGGCGGCCAGCAGGTTCGTCTTGTCGTCGTCGGTCACGGCCAGCACCGCGTCGGCAGAGGTGATCCCCGCCTCGTCCAGCAGCGCGCTGTCCAGACCGTCGCCGTTCAGAACGATGGTCCGGTCCAGCATGTCGGCGGCCTCCTCGGCCACGACGCGCGATTTTTCGATCATGCGCACGCGCAGGCGGTCGGTCCGCTGTTCCAGCGCCAGCGCCACGGCACGCCCGACGTTGCCGCCGCCGATGATGACGATGCGCTCCTGCCGGGTTTGTGCCTTGCCGAAGATTTCCAGCGTACGCGGCACGTCGTCGGTGTGGGTGAAGACATAGGCGTCGTCACCGGCGAAAAGCTGATCCTTGGCCGTGGGGACGAACAGCCGCCCCGCCCGCCTAATGCCCACCACGACCGCCCGCAGGGTCGAGAACAGGTCCGTCAACTGCCGCAGCGGCGTGTTCACCACGGGACAGTCCGCCGCGATGTTCAGGCCCATCAGCATGCCCCGCCCGTCGAGGAAGCTTTCCGTATCGAATGCCGTGGGGGAGGCCAGCCGCTGCAGGGCCGCATTCGCCACCTCGCGTTCGGGACTGATCACCACGTCGATGGGCAAGTGATCGCGGGCGAACAGTTCGCTGTAGGCGGACGCGAGGTAGGTCTGCGCGCGCAGTCGGGCGATCTTGCGGCGGATGCCGAAGACGGAATGGGCGACCTGACAGGTCACCATGTTCACTTCGTCCGAATAGGTGGCTGCGATGATCATGTCCGCATCCCGCGCGCCCGCGCGTTCGAGGATGTCGGGGTAGCTCGCGAAGCCGGAGATACCCTGCACGTCAAGGACATCGGTCGCCCGGCGCACCAGATCGGGATCGCTGTCCACCACGGTCACGTCGTTGTTCTCGCGCGACAGATGGCGCGCGATCTGCCAGCCGACCTGACCTGCCCCGCAGATGATGACCTTCATGGGCGCCGCTCCCGTCCGTGTTGGCCCCTCGTGACAGAGGCAGGGTGAGGCGTCAATTCCGCCGCCACGGGGGCAGCACTCAGCTTTCCTCTTCCAGATAGGCGATCCGCGCACCGGCCTTGTTCGCCGTGGCGACGCCCAGCGACTTCAGCTTGCGGTGCAACGCACTGCGTTCCATGCCGACGAAGGACGCGGTGCGGCTGATGTTGCCGCCAAAACGGTTGATCTGCGTCAGCAGGTATTCCCGCTCGAACAGCTCGCGCGCCTCGCGCAGCGGCAGGGTGGCAAGGCCCCCCGACAGCACGATGCGCCCGTCGCCTGCGGGGGCCTCCTCGGATGAGGGCAGTTCACGGGCACTGATCGGCCCCTGCGCGTCGCCGAGGATCAACACGCGTTCCACCACGTTCTTGAGCTGGCGTACGTTGCCGGGCCACAGCATGGTCTGCAGCAAGGCACGGGCATCCTCGGCCAGATCGCGCAGCGGCAGGCCCTGCGTGCGGTTCAGCATGGCGATGAAATGCGCGGCCAGCACGGGGATATCCTCGCGCCGCTCCTCGAGGCTGGGGACGGGGATCGGCACCACGTTCAGACGGTGGAACAGCTCCTGACGGAACCGCCCGGCAGCGATCTCGGCGGCCAGATCGCGGTTGGTGGACGACACGAAGCGCAGATCGACCTGAACCTTTTCCGTACCGCCGACACGCTGGAACGACTGGTCGACCAGCACGCGCAGCATCTTGGTCTGGGTGCCCAGCGGCATGTCGGCCACCTCGTCCAGATAGACGACGCCGCCATGCGCCTGTTCCAGCAGCCCTTTTTCCACGCCGCGACCCGGGGTTTCGCGGCCGAACAGCAGCTCTTCCATCCGGTCGGGCGCGACGCTGGCCGAGTTCACGGTGACGAAGGGCGCTTTCGAGCGTCCCGAGTGGGCGTGGATATAGCGGGCGGCGATTTCCTTGCCTGACCCGGCGGGGCCGGACAGCATCACGCGGCCATTCGACTTCGTCACCTTGTCCAGCTGCGCCTTGAGCGACCGGAACGCGGCGCTGTCGCCCAGCATCTCGGCAGGGATCGCATCGCCGCGCTTCAGCTCGACGTTCTCGCGGCGCAGGCGGCTGGTTTCCATCGCGCGCCGGATCACCACCATCAACTGATCGATGTTGAACGGCTTCTCGATGAAGTCGTAGGCGCCCTGCTTGATCGCGGCCACCGCGATCTCGATGTTGCCATGGCCCGAGATGATGACGACCGGAATGTCCGGGTGGTCGCGCTTCACGGTCTTGAGGATGTCGATCCCGTCCATCCCGCTGTCCTTCAGCCAGATGTCGAGGATCATCAACGCGGGCTTCTGCTTGGCGATCGCGGCCATGCATTGTTCCGAATTCGCGGCGAGCCGCGTCTCGAACCCTTCGTCCTGCAGGATGTCGCCGATCAGTTCGCGGATGTCGCGTTCGTCGTCGGTAATCAGAATGTCGCCCATGTCGCACACCTCATGCTGGTATCTTGTTGGCCACCGCCCCGACCGGGGACAGTGGCAGCCGGATGACGGCACAGGCGCCACGGCGGCCGGTGTCGTCGAAAGGGGTGGCATCCGTCAGTGACAGGGTGCCGCCATGTTCTTCGATGATCTTGCGCACGATGGGCAGGCCGAGGCCGGTGCCCTTGTCGCGGGTCGTCACGTAGGGCTCGAACAGCCGTGCGCGGTCCTCCGGCAGGCCGATGCCGTTGTCGGCCACGGTGATCTGCGCCTGCAGCGCGGTGCGGGTCAGGCCGATGCGGATCTGCGGGTCGGCGACAGGCGCACCGTCACGTTCCACAAGCGATTCAATCGCTTCGCCCGCGTTCTTGATCAGATTGTTCAACGCCTGACCGATCATCGTCTCGTCCACGTCGGCCAGAACCGGCCCGCCGTCCGGCAGATCGAGCGTGATCGCGACGCCGGGCTGACCCGCCTCTTGCAACGTCACGGCGTCGCGCAGCAGCGTGACCAGATCGCCCCGCGCCAGTTGCGGTTCGGGCATCCGCGCGAACTTGGAAAACTCGTCCACGATCCGACGCAGGTCGTTGGTCTGGCGCACGATCACGTCGGTCATCTGGTCCAGCTTGGCGCTGTCGCTGACCTCGGCGGAAAACTTGCGCTTGATCCGTTCCGCCGACAGCTGGATCGGTGTCAGCGGGTTCTTGATCTCGTGCGCAATGCGCCGGGCCACGTCGCCCCACGCCGCCATCCGCTGTGCGCTGACCAGATCCGTCACGTCGTCGAAGGCCACGACATAGCCATCCAGCGTGCCGCGCGGCCCGTTGCGCAACGCCATGCGAACCAGCAGGCTTTCCTGCGTGCCGCCCCGCACGAGGTTGATCTGTTCCTGCACCACCGCGCGGTTTTCGCGCCGCAGGCGGTCGAACAGCGGTCCGAACTCCGGCACAGCGACCGCCAGCGACTGCGCCCCGGGCCCAGCCTCCACGTCCAGCAGGCGTGCCGCGGACGGGTTGTGGAATGCGATGCGGCCATCGGCATCCAGTCCGACCACGCCGGAAGTCACAGAGCTCAGCACCGAATCGAACAGCCGGTTGCTGTCCATCAATTCGGTGCGCTGATCCTTCAGTTGGCGTGTCATCTGGTTGAAATAGTGGCCCAGCTGGCTGATTTCGTCGTCGCCGTCGTCCTCGATCACGCGCACGTCCAGATCGCCGGCACCGACCCGTTGCGACGCCGTCACCAGCCGCCCGACGGGGCGCGACAGCCGTTCGGCGAACTGCAAACCCAGCCATGTGGCGGCCAGGATCAGGATCAGCGCGAACCCAAGATAGAGGAATCCAAACTGGAACAGCAGCTGTCCCCGGTCCCGCTCCAGTTGTTCGTACAGCGCCACGGTTTCCTGCGTATCATCCAGCAGCGACAGGATCTGGCCGTCTACCGCGCGGGTGACATAGAGGTAGCGGTCCTGAAAGCTGGGAAGCGGCAGCAGGGCGCGGAATTCGTTGTTGGCGCCATCCTCGATCAGGTGGCCGCCATTGGCGGTGGCGGCGGTGAAATCTGCGGCGGTCGGGCGTTCGTAATTGAAATCATAGGACCGCGCGCCGCGCGTCATGATGTTGCCGCTGCCGTCGATGAAGAACACCTCCGACAAACCGCGGTCGAGCTGGTTTTGCACCGCGCCGATGGCCTGCCGCACGTCACCATCGTTCATGAAGAAGTTGGCCTGTCTTTCCGTATCAAGATAGGCTGCCAAGGCATTGGCATCGCGCAGCAATTCCGAACGCTCCTCGCCATCGTAGGCCTGCGCGGTGGTCAGCGACGTGCCCAGCACGTTCTGCACCCGTTCGGAAAACCAGCCTTCGAAGCCGAGGTTGATCGACAGCACCGCAAAGATCGCGACCAGCACCGTGGGGATCAACGCCAGCGCCACGAAAACGCCGGTCAGCCGCAAGTGCAGACGCGATCCGGCGGACTGGTTGCGCCGCGCCACGATCAGGACCGCGACGCGCTGGATCACCAGCCCCGCCACGATCATCACATAGACAAGATCGGCCAACAGGATCAGCCGCAACAGGGGCGAGGACGAGCCACGGTCCAACGGCCCGCCGAGGATCAGGAAGGTCATCATGGTCAGCACGGGGCCGAGCACGACCAGACCGACGGTCAGCGCATTCTGGACGGCACGACGCCGCCGCCAGCGGGCCAGCCGCTGGAAATCCATACCCAGTAGGGAACGCTGCACGCGCCTCGCCCTGTCACATGGGCGGGTGTGACCCCGCCGTTACCGCCGTTATTATGTGGTCCTGCCGCGGGAACGTATCCGTGGGGCCACGTTTATGTTGCCCTTTTACATCAACTTGCGGCGGCGTGTCACGCGGATATCGAGGTCGGTGATCTTCTTTCTGAGGGTGTTGCGGTTGATTCCCAGCAGATCGGCGCATTTCGCCTGATTGCCGCCGGTGGCGTCCAGCGCGATCTCGATCAGGGGCGCCTCCACCTCGCGCAGGATGCGGTTGTACAGGCCCGGCGGCGGCAGCGCACCGCCGTGCAGATCGAAGTAGCGTTGCAGGTGACGCGCCACGGACACCGACAGCTTGTCGCCCTCGCCGCCGCCGCGCAGGGGTTCCATCGCGGGCTGGTTGCCAAGAACGCCATCCACCTCGGCACGGGTGATTTCGTCGCTGCCGGCGGTGAACACGAGCCGCCGCACGGTGTTTTCCAGCTGCCGCACGTTGCCCGGCCAACTGTAGGCGCGCACCATGTCCATCGCACCCGGCGACATGCGCCGGAGGACGCCGCCGTCACGCTCTGCCGCTTGCAGGAAATGTTCGGTCAGCAACGGGATGTCGTCCACACGCTCGCGCAGGGCGGGCACGGCGATGGTGACGCCAGAGAGGCGATAGAACAGATCGTCACGGAACTGGTCCTGTTCCATCAGAACCCCGAGGTTGCCCTGACTGGTCGCCATGATGCGGGGCGCGTTGTCGCCCAGCGTATCCAGCAACCGCACGATGCGCGCCTGTGCGGTGGCGTCCAGATCGCCCACCTCGTCGAACAGGATGGTCCCGCCCTTGGCCCGCGACAGGATCGCGCCTGCCCCGTCCACATGGCCCAGATCCGCGGCAGAGGCCGTGACGAAAGGCAGCGACCGGCGGTCGGAAAAGTCGTGCACCGCCCGCGCGATCAGGGACTTGCCGGTCCCGCTTTCGCCGGTGACCAGCACCGGCAGCGCGGTGTTCATCACCCGTGCCACAAGCCGGTACAGCGTCTGCATCGCGGGCGTCCGGCCCACCAGCGGCAGGTCCGAACTGGCCTCTGACCGCTCGGCCGGGGTCCGGGGTGTGGCGCCGGCGTGGCGCTTGACCTCCAGCGCGCGGGCGGCGCGTTTCATCAGATCCGGCAGGTCGAAGGGTTTTGGAAGATAGTCATAGGCATCGGCCTCGGCCGCCTGGATGGCCGTCATGATCGTGTTCTGCGCGGAAATCACGATCACCGGCAGACCGGGCCGCGCCTTGGCGATCAGGGGCAGCTGTTCCAGCCCGTTGCCGTCCGGCATGATGACGTCCGAGATCACCAGATCGCCCTTGCCCTCGTCCACCCAGCGCATCAGCGTGACAAGGCTGGACGTCGCGTGGACCTTGCAGCCCGCCCGCGTCAGGGCCTGCGTCAGCACCGTGCGGATCGTGCGGTCGTCATCGGCAACCAGAACCGTTCCATCCATCAGTCTTCTCCGTCGTCATTGGGGTCGGCCTGCGGCAGTGACAGGCGGAATACGGTGCGTCCGGGGACTGAATCCACGGTGATCCAGCCGCCGCCGTCGTGCATCAGCTTGCTGACAAGGGCGAGGCCGAGGCCCGTCCCGTTCTCGCGCCCGGACACGAAGGGCTCGAACACGTCGGCGGCGATGTCGGGCGGCAGACCGGGGCCATCGTCGATCACCTCGATCTGCAGCGGCAGCCGGGCGTGCGTGCCATCGCCCTGCAACACCCGCAGGCTCGCGTCATAGAAGGTGCGCAGGCGGATCGTGCCGCCCGGCCCGCCCGCCTCTGCCGCGTTCTTGAGCAGGTTGAGGAACACCTGCTGCAACTGGTCGGCGTCGGCCATCGCGCGCGGCAGAGAAGGATCGTAATCGGTCAGAAACATCATGTGCGCACCGAAGCCCACGCTCGCGGATTGCCGCGCGCGGTCGAGCGTGTCGTGCAGGTTGATCGAGCGGCGTAGCGGCGGGCGCAGGTTGCCGAATTGTTCGACCTGCTCCAGCAGCTTCACGATGCGGCGCGATTCGACCACGATCAGGTCCGTCAGCTCCTGATCCTGCGGCTCCAGCCCCATGGACAAAAGCTGCGCCGCCCCGGTGATGCCTGCCAGCGGGTTCTTGATCTCGTGGGCCAGCATTTCGGCCATGCCGATGGCGGACCGGGCGGCCTTGCCCGACATGGCGTTCTGGTTCAGGCGGCTGACGATCTGCTGCGGGCTGATCATCATGATCGTCACCCGGTCGCGACCCTGCAGGGGGGCGAACTGGATGTTGCAGTGTTGCGGCGCGCGCATGCCGGACCCGACATCGACGTCGTTGATGAAAAGCGACGTACGCTTGGCCCGCGCCCGTTCGAACGCAACCTCGAGCGGCGCGTCGATCAGCACCTTCTCCCAGACCACCTCGCCCACCAGCGACCGAGCGGACAGGTTCAAGAAGCTTTCCGCAGCAGGATTGGATTGCAGGATCACGTCGTCGGCATCCAGCAGCAGCGCAGGCACCGGCAAGGACGACCACAGGGCTTCGTCGGCGATCATGCGGCGGTCCTCAGATCGGGTGCGAATCCTGCGAGTGCGTCCGGCAGCAGGGCCAGCACATAGGCGGGATCGGTGGCGGTCAGCACGGCCTGCCGCAGCGTGGTCGGTGCGGTAGCGGTGTCCATGTACCAGCCCAGATGCTTGCGCGCGACGCGGGCGCCAAGCGTCTTGCCGTAAAACGCGAGCATCGCCTCGTAATGCGTTGCAACCATGCTGGAAAAGGCGTGACCCACAGGCACCTGCGGCGCGGGCGTGCCGTAGAGGTCGGCGCAGACCTGCGCCAGCAGCCACGGACGGCCCTGCGCGCCGCGCCCGATCATCACGCCAGCGGCGCCCGATTGCGCCAGAGCGCTGCGGGCCGTGGCAGCATCCACGATGTCGCCGTTGGCGATCACCGGGATCGTCACCGCATCGCGCACGGCGCGGATCGCGGCCCAGTCGGCGGACCCCTTGTAGAACTGGCAGCGGGTGCGCCCGTGGATCGTGACCAGCGCGATGCCCGCACCTTCGGCGCGGCGCGCCACGTCGGCGGCGTTCAGGCAGGTGTCGTCCCAGCCCAACCGCGTCTTGAGCGTCACAGGCACATCGACGGCGTTCACCACAGCCTCGATCAGGCGCAGGGCATGGTCCGGCGTGCGCAGCAACGCCGACCCGGACAGCCCGCCCGTCACCTTCTTGGCTGGGCAGCCCATGTTGATGTCGATGACGGCTGCGCCGTTGTCTGCGACCATGCGCGCCGCCTCGGCCATCCAGTGCGCGTCGCGTCCCGCCACTTGCACCGCCGTCGCCCGCTGGTCGAAGCCTAGCTCGGCCCGGTCGCGGACCGAGGGCTTCGCCTGCACCATGTCCTGCGAGGCGACCATTTCGGACACCACCCAGCCTGCGCCAAAGCGCGCGACCAACTGCCGGAACGGCAGGTCCGTGATGCCCGCCAGCGGGGCCAGCGCCACAGGCGGCGTCGGGAGGACCCATGAGGTTGCCGTCAAATTCATCTTTTGCCTAAAGGCTGTGCGTCATCCCTTGGCGTATCCCGAAGTGGCCGTCCTGACAACGCGGCGTGTCCGCGCCGGGCCGGAATCCGCGCCCGATGCCTAATTAACAGGCAGCAGCCAGCGGATTGCGCAGCGATTGGCGGGTCGCTAGTCAGATACCACCACCCCTGCGTAAAGGACCGCTCCTATGACCCGTACCGCCGCACTTATCGTCGCCGCCGGTCGCGGCCTGCGCGCGGGGGGTGGAGAGCCGAAGCAGTGGCGCGATCTGGCCGGCCAGTCCGTGCTGGCCCGCAGCATCGCGGCCTTCGCGGATCATCCGGCCATCGACGCCATCGTGCTGGTGCTGCACGCGGACGATCTGCACCGCTGGACCGATCCCGGCATCCGGGTGGTGACAGGTGGCGACACGCGGCAGGCGTCGGTCCTTGCGGGGCTGGCGCAGGTTGAGGCCGACCGCGTGCTGATCCACGACGCCGCCCGCCCGCTGGTCAGTGTCGCCGTGATCGACCGGGTGATCGCCGCCCTCGACACGGCACCGGGGGCCGCACCCGCACTGCCCGTCAACGATGCCCTGTGGCGCGGCGACGACCACGTCACCGGTGTGGCGGACCGCACCGGGCTGTGGCGCGCACAGACGCCGCAGGGGTTCCTCACGGCGGCCATCCGCGCGGCGCATCTGGCGCATCCGGCACCCGCCACCGACGACGTGGCGGTCGCCCGTGCCGCAGGGCTGGACGTTGCCATCGTCGCAGGCGATGACGATAACCTCAAGATCACGACCGCCGGCGATTTCACGCGGGCGGAACGCCTGCTGGCGGCGCAGGGAAAGGATCACACCATGGATGTCAGGCTTGGCAACGGATACGACGTGCACCGCTTTGGCCCCGGCGACCACGTGATGCTGTGCGGTGTCGCTGTGCCGCATCCGCGCGGTCTTAACGGGCATTCAGACGCGGACGTCGGCATGCATGCGATTACCGACGCGGTCTATGGCGCGCTGGCGCAGGGCGACATCGGCGTCCACTTCCCTCCGTCGGACCCGCAGTGGAAGGGCGCGGAGAGCCGCATCTTCCTGCGCCACGCGGTGGATCTGGCGACGCAGATGGGGTTCCGGATCGCCAACGTCGACTGCACGCTGGTCTGCGAACACCCCAAGGTCGGCCCGCACCAGGCGGCCATGCGCGCCGCCCTGTCCGACATCATGGGCGTGGCGGCCGACCGCATCAGCGTCAAGGCGACCACCTCCGAACGCCTCGGCTTCACGGGGCGCGAAGAGGGCATCGCCGCCCTCGCGACCGCAACGTTGGTGGCATCATGACACGGCTCATCGCGACGTTCTTCTATGTCGGCCACCTGCGGCCTGCGCCCGGCACGTGGGGGTCGCTGGCGGCCCTGCCACTGGGGTTGGGGCTGATGATCCTTGGTGGCCCTGCCCTGCTGATCGCGGCGACGCTCGCGCTGCTGGCCTTGGGATGGTGGGCGGTCAAGGCCGAGACACGTGCCAGTGGCACAGAGGATCCGTCCGAGATCGTGGTGGACGAGGTCGTGGGCCAGTGGATTGCCCTGTGGCCCATCGCCATCGGGGCCGCGCATGTCGGGGCCGCCTATACCGCGCTGTGGCCGGGCTGGGTCGCGGCGTTTCTGCTGTTCCGGCTGTTCGACGTGACGAAATGGGGTCCCGTAGGCTGGGCCGACCGCCGCCACGATGCGGGCGGCTTGATGCTGGACGACGTGATCGCGGGCCTGATGGCTGCGGTGGGCGTCGTGCTGCTGGCCGCCATCGCGCACCTGCCGGTTATCCTGCGATGACCGCAGAGGCCTTGCTCGATGCCGCCAGCAGCCGTGGTATCCGCATCGCACTGGCCGAAAGCTGCACCGGCGGGCTCATCGCAGGCGCGATCACCGCGGTCGCAGGCAGCTCCGCCATTTTCGAGGCGGGCTTCGTCACCTATTCCAACGCGGCCAAGGTGCGGATGATCGGGGTGTCGCAGGCCACGCTCGACGCGCACGGCGCTGTGTCCGAACAGGTCGCCGCCGAAATGGCAAACGGAGCGCTCGCCCGGTCAGGCGCGCAGATCGCCTTGTCGGTCACGGGCATCGCGGGCCCCGGCGGGTCGGAGCACAAGCCCGAAGGCCGCGTGTGTTTCGGCATAGCCACCGCGACGGACACCCACACGGAGACCGTGGACTTTGGCCCGCTGGGTCGCAGCGCCGTCCGCACGGCGACGGTGGATCACGCGCTGACGCTGCTGATGGCCGCCGTCACGCGTCAGGCGCGTGCCGTGCCGTAAAGCGTCGCCGCCCGCTTTTCGAACGCCTTCACGATGGTCTGCATCGCCTGATTGAAGAACATGCCCGCAGCACCTTGCAGCAACCTGTTGCGGAATTCGAAATCCACGTGGAAGTGGACCTTGCATCCCTCGGCCGCATCCTCGAACGTCCAGCGGCTGTTCAGGTGCTTGAACGGACCGTCGATGTATTCCGTGTCGATCTGCTTTTTGCCGGGCCACAGGGTCACGCGACTGCCGAAGGTCTCGCGGAACACCTTGAACGACACCACGAGGTCCGCCAGCAGCACCGTGTGATCGCCGGCATCGCTTTCGGACCGCAGACGCGCTGCGGCCGTCCACGGCAGGAACTTGGGATAACTCTCCACATCGGCGACGAGGGCGTACATCTGGTCGGCACTATAGGGCAGGACGCGGGTTTCGTCGTGGACGGGCATGGATGACTTTCGCGGTGTGAACTCTGCCCTCCATGTCGTAGGAAGGGGAGGAAAATCAACCCTTGCCAGGCAGGATAACATGTCACGCCCCTATGTGATCGACCAGATGATCAGCGCCAAATCCATCGCCGCGCGGATCGAGGCGCTGGCCCGCGAGATCCACGCGGCCTTTGATGGTACCGACAAGCTGGTGGTGGTGGGCCTGCTGCGCGGGTCCTTCGTGTTCATCGCGGACCTGGTGCGCGAACTCGACCTGCCGGTCGAGGTCGATTTCATCGAGGCGTCGAGCTATGGGGACGGCATGGTCAGCAGCCGCGAGGTGCGCATCCTCAAGGACCTGCGCGGCACGATCGAGGGGCGCGACGTGCTGATCGTCGAGGACATCATCGACACCGGCCACACCCTGAGCCAGGTGACGGACTATCTCCGCTCGCGCCATCCGGCCCGGTTGAAGACCATCGCCTTGCTGGACAAGCCCGCGCGGCGCGAGGTTGATTTCAAGGCCGACTGGATCGGGTTCGAGATTCCCGATGCCTTCGTCGTGGGCTACGGCATCGATTTCGCCCAGCGGAACCGCAACCTGCCGTTCATCGGTCAGGTCCGGTTCACCGACAAGCCGGTCAACGCCGCATGAACCCGCTCTGGCTGCTGCGCGCCAGCCGCTGGGCGCGCAACCCGCCGTCCGCGCGCCGGGTCTGGCTGGTGCTGGGCGTGATCGCGGCCTGCCTGGTGCTGGCGGGCGCCGAATGGCTGCTGGGCGGCGGACCGCAGATGGATCCGGTGCGCGCGCCGCGACCCTTCACCGCGTCTTAACGAAGCTCGTGCCACATGGTCGGCATGATACACCATGCCCCCCCGCCCGCGGCGATCCTCGCGCACCCTGACGTCACGCTGATCGACGGTGCCCTGACGGCCGTGCGGCAATTGCTCGACATGCCGCTGGCGGTCCTGATTCGGTTCGACGGTGCCGATGTCGTCCTCGACCACGTCTCGTCCCACATTGCGGACACGGCGCCGCCTACCGGCCACCGCTGCCCGGCCCCGGGCAGCTACTGGCAGGCGGTGCGCGACGACATCGTGCCACAGGTCATGCCCGACACGGCCCACGACCCGCAGGCGATGGCGCTGGCCGCGGCCTGCCCCGTGGCATTCAGGGCCGCCATCGCGGTCCCGCTGCGGTTGCATGGGTCCGGCGCTGCGGCGCTGTTCTGCTGCCTGTCGGATACCGCCCGCCCGATGCTGGCGGGTCAGGACCATGCGGTCGTGCTGTCCTTTGCGGGGCTGGTGGGCCGGGTCGCCGGGCGCGATCCCACGGCCGATCCGATGGGGCGGTCGCTACGGCAACGGATCGACGACGTGATCGCCGACCGCGATTTCCAGCTGTTGCTGCAACCCATCGCAGCACTGGCCTCCGGCACCGTGACCGGGGCAGAGGCGCTGTGCCGGTTCCGCCCCACCCCCTACCGCAGCCCGGACCGCTGGTTCGCCGATGCGCACGGCGTGGGACTGGGTCGGGCGCTGGAACGCAGCGTCGTGGCCAAGGCGATGGAGGTCTTGCCGGACCTGCCCCGCGCGCTGACGCTGTCGATCAACGTCTCGCTCGACATGCTCGCATCCGACGATCTGCCAGCGCTGATCGACGGGCCGTTCAGCGACCGCGTGGTGTTCGAGCTGACCGACCACGCCGGGGTGCAGAACCCGTCCACCCTGCGCGACCGCATCAAGCGGCTGCGTCAGTTGGGTGCGCGTGTCGCCGTGGACGACCTCTCGGCCAGCTATGCCAGCCTCAGCACGGTCCTGCAGATCAAGCCAGACATCATCAAGATCGACCGCACGCTGGTGCGCAGCATCCATCTGGACCCGGCCAGTCAGGCGCTTGCGGCAGGTCTGGTGCACTTCGCGCAGGCCATCGGCGCGACCGTCGTCGCCGAAGGCATCGAACACGCGCAAGAGGCGCGCTGCCTGCGCGACCTGGGCGTCAGCCATGGCCAGGGCTTTTTGCTGGGCCGCCCCGGCAGCCTGACCGCGCTGCAGACGCGCACCTATCTGACATGAACAGCGCAAGGGCACGGCAATGCTGACATCCAACCTCGAACAGGTGCGCGACTGACTGCGCCGCCAGACTGGCAACAGAACCGGGTATTCGTCAGAAGGTCAGCGTCCCAAGGCATCTTGGCATAAAGCCGACGCGCTCATGCACAGACGCTGCCCGCGTTGAGGCATTGAGTTCCGCTGCATCGTGCGGTTCGATCAGGGTGCGGCCTGACCTCGCCCCCCCCCCGCAGATCCGTAAGGCTCAGCGCAGCCCTCCGTGCCAATAAGAGTGAGACATTTGACTGGCTAAAGTTTAGACTTGAGGGCGAAGGAGACCGAACCCATGGTAATGCCTTCACAGATGCCGCCTCCACAGGATACCGGATCTGAGATTTCGCCTACGATCCCACCCGCTCGCGTCGTAGCTGCGCCGCGTGTCCCTACGGCCGAGCTGACGACGACCCCGAAGCGGCGCACGTTCACTGCAAAATACAAACTACGCATTCTGGATGAGACGGACCATGCTGCTGATACAGGCACGGTTTCAGCCATTCTGCGGCGGGAGGGGCTTTATTC
>NZ_FOCI01000074.1 GCF_900110065.1 Loktanella fryxellensis
GTCAGGCGGATGTCCTGAGGGGCCAGTCCGAGACGATCGGTCAACGCCTCGTGCGTGATCTGGTCGTGATGTCCGAACTCCCTGCGGCGCCATTCGATGCCTGTGATCAGGCCACCGGACGGGTCAGTTCGCAGGCGCTGGTGCGCTACAAGACCAATGATTACTCGGTGCCAGTCGCCTACGGTCACCGTGACGTCTGGATCAGGGGCTATGTCGACATGGTCGTGATCGGCTGCGGTGGCCAGGTGATCGCACGCCATCCCCGCTGCTACGACCGCGAGGACATGGTGTTCGATCCGGTGCATTATCTTCCGCTGATTGAGCAGAAGATCAATGCCTTGGACCAGGCGGCGCCATTGGCGGAATGGGACCTGCCGCCCGCTTTCGCGACCCTGCGCCGCCTGATGGAAGCGCGGATGATCAAGACTGGGCGCCGCGAGTATGTCCAGGTGCTGCGCCTGCTCGAGACCTTCGATATCGATGACCTGCACGCCGCCGTGAAGAAGGCGCTGCAACTGGGCGCGGTCGGCTTCGATGCCGTCAAGCACCTCGTTCTCTGTCAGGTCGAGAAACGGCCGCCGAAGCTGGACCTCGATGTCTACCCATACCTGCCGCGGGCAAACGTCGAGACGACATCCGCGGCCAGCTACATGTCGCTGCTGTCGGGAGATGCAGCATGACCGTGGCCCCGAAGATCCTGCTCGCGGATCATCTCAAGACGCTGAAGCTGCCCACCTTCCTGCGGGAATACGACAAGCTCGCCCGCCAATGCGCCGCCGAGGGACTGGATCATGTTCAGTTCCTGGCGCGTCTGGTCGAGTTGGAGTTGATCGACCGGGAGCGACGGATGATCGAGCGGCGTATCAAGGCCGCGAAGTTCCCGGCCACCAAGAGCCTGGACAGCTTCGACTTCAAGGCGATCCCAAAACTCAACAAGATGCAGGTGCTGGAACTGGCGCGCTGCAACTGGATCGACCGGCGTGAGAACGTCATCGCTCTTGGGCCCAGCGGCACAGGAAAGACCCATGTTGCCCTCGGACTTGGGCTGGCGGCCTGCCAGAAGGGCCTCACGGTCAGCTTCACCACCGC
>NZ_FOCI01000072.1 GCF_900110065.1 Loktanella fryxellensis
GGTCTTCACCTTCACGGCGTTTCTACTTCTGCCAGAACCACTTGCGCGGCGTTTGTTGTGCTGGTCTTTGATCCTCAATTAGCCGCTCAGCTCGGTCTAGACGCTTCCTCAGGTCATCTACAGTGTCGCGCTCACGATCGAGCTGCTCTCGGAGCATCTTTGTCTCTAACTCCAACAGGTTAACCGCATTACTTGAAGTGATTTCCTTTGGGGGGGCAATTTTCGTTTCTTTGGGGTAAACCCGAAATAACTCAGCGGCGTCTATCTCATAGCCCTGCCCTACCCTCTTCGCGCTCAATCTCCCTGTTTTTATTGCTTTACTAATGGTTGGTTTACTTTTGCCAACTTCTTTTGCGGCGGCGGTTAGACTGAAGGTTGCCATGGGTTCACCTAACATAAAAGGTTTCCGGCATCTTTGCCGTTTACCTTTTCACCCTTTCACACTCGGAGACAGAAAAAAACACCATTGCACATAGCTGTATAAACACTGTACCACCTTACAGTGTTTATACACCCTAAGGTCACTCATAGGTTCAGAGGTCCGCGCTATGCAATTTGTTACCTATCTTCGCGTATCAACAGAACGCCAGGGCCAGAGCGGCTTAGGGCTGGAAGCTCAGCGTGCGGCGGTTGCGGCGCATGTGCTGTGCCGTGGTGAGGTTGTGGCAGAGTTTGTCGAGGTCGAGAGTGGCAAACGGGCAGATCGCCCAGAATTGGTCCGTGCGCTATTAGAGGCAAAGCGGGCAGGGGCTGTGTTGCTCATTGCCAAGTTGGATCGTCTCGCCCGCAATGTCGCGTTTATTGCCAACTTGCTGGAAAGCGGGGTCGAGGTCACGGCGGCGGATATGCCTGAGGCTAATCGTTTTGTACTGCACATTATGGCGGCGGTTGCGGAACAAGAAGGCCGCGCCATCTCTGAGCGCACCAAGGCGGCACTGGCAGCGGCAAAAGCACGAGGCGTCAAGCTTGGCTGGTCCAACCCTATGCGGGCCTATGAGCAACGTCAGGCAGCAAAGAAGGGCGCGGCGGTGAACAAGGCACAGGCCCTAACTCATGCTGCGAACGTCTTACCAGTGATTGAGCAGATTAGAGCTGGTGGTGCGTCGCTTCGCCAGATCGCAACAGAATTAAACGCGAGAGGGATCAAAACAGCACGAGGGGGG
>NZ_FOCI01000025.1 GCF_900110065.1 Loktanella fryxellensis
GAAACGATCGACGAGGCACACGCCTTCTGCCGCCGGTTCTTTACTTGGTACAACGAAGAGCATCATCACGCCGGTATCGGGTTAATGACCCCCGATCAGATCCACTTCGGACAGGCCAAGGCTATCTATGCTGCACGCCAGGAAACCCTCGATACTGCATTCCTCAACACGCCCGAGCGCTTCGTCCGCAAACCACCCAAACCGCCTCACATCCCAACGGCTGTCTGGATCAACCCACCAAAGCAAACGGAGTAAAACCAAGCTTAAAGTTCAATCGCCACTGTCTCAAAGTCGTTGACACGTTCCGCAGATCAGCCTGCCTGGCTCGCATCGCTTGGATCGGCACGTTCCGCTGACCGTGGCGGGCCCCGGCGACGCTGATGCAGCCTCGACTGACCTCGGTCCCACGACCCCGCAGCGATCAACCGATCCCGCCAGCGACCGCACGTCCAATCCTCATTGACACCGTCCTGCACGCGCGGCCGCCCCCTGCTCGACCCAGAACTTCTTCTGGTCAAAAATATCCCGGGGTCCGGGGCTGGCCCCGGCACCGACATCGCGCCGCACGCAAGTCACCCGTCCCGCCGCAACCCAGCTCAGGCGAACTTCGCCAGCCGGGCCTGCCGCAACCGGGCGAAATCGTCGCCCGCATGATAGGACGACCGGGTCAGCGGCGACGCGGAGACCATCAGGAACCCCTTGCCGTAGGCGGCCTTCTCGTAGCTGGCGAATTCGTCCGGCGTGACGAAGCGGTCGACCCGGTGGTGCTTGGGCGTCGGTTGCAGGTATTGGCCCACGGTCAGGAAATCGATGTCGGCGGCCCGCATGTCGTCCATCACCTGCATCACGCCCTGCCGATCCTCGCCCAAGCCCACCATGATCCCCGACTTGGTGAACATCGTGGGGTCAAGTTCCTTCACCCGCTGCAACAGGCGCAAGGAATGGAAATACCGCGCGCCGGGCCGGACTTCGGGATAGAGGCCGGGTACGGTCTCGAGGTTGTGGTTGAACACGTCGGGACGTGCGGCGACCACGACCTCCAGCACCGCAGGGTCGCAGCGGATGAAATCGGGGGTCAGGATCTCGATCGTGGTGTGCGGCGCCTGCCGGCGGATCGCGCGGATCGTCTGGGCAAAGTGTTCGGCCCCGCCGTCCGCGACGTCGTCGCGATCCACGGACGTGATGACCACATGCTTCAGCCCAAGCTTCTTCACCGCATCGGCGACGCGCCCCGGCTCGAACACGTCGAGCGCCTCTGGCGGCTTGCCCGTCGCGATGTTGCAGAAGGTGCAGGCGCGGGTGCAGACCTCGCCCATGATCATCATGGTGGCATGGCCCTGCGACCAGCATTCGCCGACGTTGGGGCAGCCCGCTTCCTCGCACACCGTCGTCACCTTGTGTTCGCGCATGATGTCGCGCGTCTGGCGATAGCCCTCGGACGTCGGCGCCTTGACCCGGATCCAGTCCGGCTTCTTGGGTTGGGCGTTGTCGGGGCGCGCGGCCTTTTCGGGGTGACGCTGGGCGGGGATCTTCAGGTCGCGGGACATGGCGGCTTTCCTGCTGTGATACGCAGCAGTTAGGCACGATACCCCGGAAAGTCCACCGGCCTTGCAGCCGCAGCAGGCGCATCGCCATTCTGCGACGTCCACGACGGACATCAGCGGATCTTCGGCCCGAACCTGCCGCTGACCTCTTCGTAATGCCGCAGCAGCCGTTGCATCGCGATGCGCAGCACGATCTTGCCGGACCGGGCCGACCAGCCCATGCGGCGTTCGGTGATCTCCAACCCCTCCAGCAGGCAGCAGCAGCGCAGCGCCGCATCCTGAAGCCCCGGTCCCAGATCGGTGAGCGCCGCCACGACCCGTGCCCGCGCCGCCGCCACACCCGGATGCAGCGCCTTGGCCGGTCCGGCGGCGAGCGCCGCTCGCCAGTCGTCGCCGACATCAGGGCCGGGCTGCGACAGCACGAAGTCCTCGCGCAACCGCTCTCCGACGCGGACCAGATCCCGGTCGAGGAAGGGGGCCCCCAGCCGGTCGCGCCGCCGGGACAGGCCGATCAGGGGCGTCTCGACCGCCACGACCCGCAGATGCGGCCCACCCTTCGGTTGCACCCATTCGCCGTTGGCCTCGTCGGTGCCGAACCCCCCGGCCCGGTTTTCGCACCGGGCGGTCAGCCGCCGCAGTTCGGTCCGGCCCGCGCCCGTGATGTGATAGCGCAGGATGCGCGCGTCGGGATCGTTGCAGGCGACCCAATCCTGCAGTGCCATGGCCTGCGCGATGTCCGCCTCGACCACGGCGGTGCGCAGCGTGCCGCCCGACCCGTCCTCGCGCACGATCACCGCGCTGTCCATGTCGCGGGCCACCGCCATCAGGGCCCCCGGTTCGCACAGCCGTCGCAGACAGTGCAGCGCCTCGCGGTTCAGGCGCGCCGGCGTCACGGCGTCAGGGCGCGTGCCCCGGCCGTCATCGGGGCAACCGTGGGCGTGACTGGGCTGGAAATGCGGCATGGCAGGACTTTCGCTGGAGGGGTCGCGGGACACCGTATCGGAGAGGATCCGCAGGGCGGCGTCGATCAGGGGGTCATCCCGGCGCGCCTCGCAGGCACGCACCTGACGCAGGATGGTCGACGGGTGGACGCAGCGTTGCCGGGCGATCGCCCGGATCGAGGTCCCGGCAACGGTATGGGCGAGGTAGTGGCGCACCTGTTCGGGCACCCATGCCACCGTCTCGCTCATCACGTGCCCTGTCATCGTCATGTGGTCAGCCCTCCGGCCAGTTCCCGCACGGTCCGTGCCGCCGGTCGGACATGCACAGATCGAACTATCTAAGTCGCTTAGATTAACTGATGGTTAATGTTCATATCCTGGTAACACATTGCCATTGAGAGATTAATCAAAGCCGCAGGGATCGTTCTGGCGATCCCGGCCCCGCGCAACGCCCCGCCGGATCGTGCAAGATGCAGTCCGGACAGCACATGCCAGCACGAGGGGATCGCACCATGCAGGATATCCAGTCACGGGTGAAACAGTTGAAACGGCCGGGGCTTCTGGTCAGGGCCGCGCTGTTCGGCGTGGACGAGTATCGCCGCAGCCGCGACCTGCAGCGGCTGCTGCCGGGCTTGGGGTCGGCGGCGCACGGGCCGGTCCTGATCGCCCTGCTGGAATCCGAGCGCGCGCTCGAAGACGAGCGAATCGCACACCAGATGGCCTACAGCGTCGCGCGTCACATCGACCTTTTGACCGCGATCATGGCGGAACACCGCGATTTCGAGGCGGTACAGCGGGCCCGCGCCCTGTCCTGACCGGCCACCGCACCCAAAGGCCTGCGCCCCGTGATTTTGGCGCGCGGGGCGCCTCCGGGTGTCGCCGCGGCCAGCCGAACCGGCAGAAACGCCACCAGCCGCGCGAGACCCGCATTGCGGTGCTGCGCGTTCCGACTTATGCCCACGGGCATGGACATCACCGATCATCAACGCCTGCTCATCATCGACTTCGGCTCTCAGGTCACGCAACTGATCGCGCGACGACTGCGCGAGCTGAACGTCTATTGCGAAATCCATCCGTTCCAGAACGTCACCGACGCGTTCCTGACCGACTTCGCCCCCCGCGCGGTGATCCTATCGGGCGGGCCGGACAGCGTGACGCGCGACGGCTCGCCGCGGGCACCGGATGCGGTGTTCACCCTTGGCGTGCCGGTGCTGGGCATCTGCTATGGCCAGCAGACCATGATGCAGCAACTGGGCGGCATGGTCGTCGGCGGCGAAGGAACCAAGGAATTCGGCCGCGCCTTCGTCACCGAATCTGCCCCGCTCGATCTGCTGGAAGGCTGGTTCCTGACCGACCGCGAACAGGTCTGGATGAGCCATGGCGACCACGTCAGCCAGATCGCACCCGGTTTCACCGTCTATGCCACTTCGCCCAACGCCCCCTTTGCGGTGATCGCGGATCAGGCGCGGCATTTCTACGGCGTGCAGTTTCACCCCGAGGTGCACCATACGCCCAACGGCGCGAAGCTGTATGAAAACTTCGTCCGAATCGCGGGCTTCACCGGCGACTGGACGATGGACGCCTACCGCGAACAGGCCATCGCTGCGATCCGGGCGCAGGTCGGGGACAAGCGCGTCATCTGCGCGCTGTCGGGCGGCGTGGACAGCTCCGTCACCGCGATCCTGCTGCACGAGGCGATCGGCGAACAGTTGACCTGCGTCTTCGTCGATCACGGCCTGCTGCGGCAGGGCGAGGCGGAGCAGGTCGTGACCATGTTCCGCGACCATTACAACCTGAACCTGATCCACGCCGACGAAAAGGACCTGTTCCTGGGGCGGCTGGAGGGGGTCAGCGACCCCGAGACCAAGCGCAAGATCATCGGCGGCCTGTTCATCGACGTGTTCCAGAAATACGCCAACGACATCGAGGGCGCGGAGTTTCTGGCGCAGGGCACCCTCTATCCCGACGTGATCGAATCGGTCAGCTTCTCCGGCGGGCCGAGTGTCACGATCAAGAGCCACCACAACGTCGGCGGCCTGCCCGAAAAGATGGGGCTCAAGCTGGTGGAGCCGCTGCGCGAGCTCTTCAAGGACGAGGTGCGTGTGCTGGGCGCGGAACTGGGCCTGCCGCCCAGCTTCATCGGGCGGCACCCGTTCCCCGGCCCCGGCCTTGCGATCCGCTGCCCCGGCGAGATCACCCGCGAAAAGCTGGAGATCCTGCGCCGTGCCGATGCGGTCTTTATCGACCAGATCCGGCGTCACGGCCTCTATGACGACATCTGGCAGGCCTTCGTGGCGATCCTGCCGGTGCGCACGGTGGGCGTGATGGGCGACGGGCGGACCTATGACTTCGCCTGCGCGCTGCGGGCGGTCACCTCGGTCGACGGCATGACGGCGGACTACTATCCGTTCACGCACGAGTTCCTGGGTGAAACCGCGACCCGCATCATCAACGAGGTTCAGGGCATCAACCGCGTGACCTACGACATCACCAGCAAGCCGCCGGGCACCATCGAATGGGAGTGATCCCGACCCGATGACCGCGACCCTGCGCGCCTGCCTGTGGATGATCGGCGCAGTGCTGTCGTTCACCGCCATGGCGATCGCCGGGCGGCAGGTCAGCACGGTCCACGACACGTTCGAGATCATGACCTATCGCAGCCTGCTGGGCATCGGCATTGTTTTTGCGGCAGCGCGAATCGCAGGCACCTGGCACGAGATCAACGGCCAGCAACTGGGGCTGCACGGTTTGCGCAACGTGGCGCATTTCACCGGTCAGAACCTGTGGTTCTATGCCATCGCCGTGCTGCCGCTGGCGCAGGTGTTCGCGTTGGAGTTCACGACGCCCATCTGGGTGTTGCTGCTGGCGCCGCTGCTGCTGGGCGAACGGTTGACGCGCATCGGGCTGATCGCCGCCTTGATCGGATTCGCGGGCGTGCTGGTCGTGACTCGCCCCGGCAGCACGCCATTGTCGCCAGGTGTGGTGGCGGCGGCGCTGTGTGCCGTGGGATTCGCCATCTCGGCCCTGCTGACGCGCAGGCTGACGCGGACGCAAAGTGTCACCTGCATCCTGTTCCACCTGTGCGTGATGCAGACCGCGTTCGGTCTGATCTGCGGGCTGATCGACGGGCAGATGGCATGGCCCAACCTGGCCACGCTGCCTTGGTTAACTGTCATCGGCGTCGCGGGTCTTTTTGCACATTTTTGCCTGACGACGGCGCTGGGGCTGGCCCCCGCCAGCACGGTGATGCCCGTCGATTACATCCGCCTGCCCGCCGCCGCCCTCGTCGGCGCGCTGCTGTATGGCGAGGCAATCGATCCGTTCATCCTGCTGGGTGCCGTGTTGATCATTGCAGGCAACATGCTGAACCTGACGCAACGACAGGCCAGCCCCACCGCAGCCCCCGTGCCATTGGGCAAACGGGACACAGATCAATCGCCCGCATCGCATTGACGCCGCGTCATTAATTGACGCATAACCCCTGCCCCGCCAACCTGTTCACGAGGGATCACAGTTCCGAGGGGGGAATACGACATGACGACCAAACTGACGCTGGCCGCAGGCCTGATGCTGAGCACGACGGCGGCCTATGCCGGCGGTATCGACCGCAATCTGACGAACTACGGCACCCTGTTCGAAAAGGGCAACTACGCAGAGCTGTCCTATTCCAGCGTGATGCCGGATGTGTCGGGTGCTTACGCTGGGACCACCGCAGCATTCGGGGCATCCACAGGCAACATGTCGCTGGACTTCAATACGCTGTCTGGCGCGCTGAAGTATGACCTTACCCCGCGTCTGGCGCTGGGCCTCTATTTCAACCAGCCCTTTGGTGCCGATGCCGAATACCCCGACGGCGCCTATCGCGGACTGGCGGCCGAATGGGATTCGAACGGCCAGACGATCATGATGAAATACGCGGTCACACCGAACATCAGCGTCTATGGCGGCGTGCGCAGCATCGAATCGCAGGCCAACATCCTGATCCCGAACCAGTTGATCGCCCAGCCCATCGCAGAGGCGCAAGCTGATGGTGCGCAGCAACTGGGTGCAGGAGCCGCGCGGGCGAATGCAGCTTTCGAAGCAGCGCGGGATGCCGCAGTCGAAGCCTTCACCGGAGGTGACGCCGTCCGCGGTGCCGCGTTGCAGGCACAGGCACAAGCTTTCGGTGCACAAGCGATTGACCTGCGCGATCGGGCGTTGGCGCTCGAGGCACAAGCGCGTGCAACGGCCGCAACCATCTCCCCCGCCACCAACGCCACCACCGGCCCGTTCACCTATCGTGCGAACACTGACAAGGACCGTCAGGAAAGCTATGTCATCGGTGCCGCCTATGAGCGCCCTGAGATCGCGCTGCGCGTCGCCTTGACCTACGAGGAAGGCTACACGCACGAGTTCGATGCCTCCGAGACCATCACGGCCACGGGTCTGGATCTGGACAGCACCCTCGAGATCGAGATGCCGGACGTGATCACCCTCGACTTCCAGACGGGTATCGCACCGGGCACGCTGGTCTTCGGCTCGATCCGCCACGCGACATGGAGCGACTGGCAAGTGGCCCCCGACGGCTATGTCGCGCTGACCGGCGAACGCGTCACCGGCATCGACAGCGACGTGACCACCTATCGCATCGGTATGGGCCGCCAGTTCAACGACCAGTTCTCGGGCTTCGCGCGGATCACCTACGAGGATCCGAACGGCGACGTGGCCTCGCGTCTGGCCCCCACGGACGGATCGCGGGCGTTCGGCTTTGGCGGCACCTATACCCGCGATGCGGTCAAGATCACCGGCGGCATCGAATACATCCAGTTCGGCGAAGCGACCGACGGCAGCGGCACCGTGTTCGCCGACAACGATGCGATCGGTCTCGGCCTGTCGGTCGGCTACCGCTTCTGATCCGTCAGCCATGACGGCGAAAGGCCCCGGCACAGCGCCGGGGCCTTTTGCATGTTCGTCTAGAGGTGATCCAGCACCGACCGCGCGGCGCGCAGGCCCGGTGCCTCTCCCCCCCGTCCCAGCCGGTCCATCGTCAGCGCCATCGCGGCCTGCTGCGCCTGCGGGCGCGCCAGCACGTCGCGCAGCCCGTCGGCGATTCGCGACGAGGTGCAATCGGGCCCGATGAATTCCGGCACGGTGCGCGTGTCTGACACGAGGTTCACCAGCGTCACCGTATCGACCAGCAGCATCCGCCCGATGATCTGCCGCGAAAGCCAGTTCATGTCATAGGCGATCGCCATGGGCGTGCCCGCCGCCGCGAGTTCCAGCGACACGGTGCCGGATGCGGCAAGGGCGACGTCGGCAGCGCGGAAGGCCGCACGCTTGGCCGCCGGATCGTCCGGGGCGACCAGCAGCGGATCGCCGGGCCAGCCCTGCACAGCCGCCGCGACCAGATCCGCCACGGGGGCCGCCACCGGCACCACCACACGCAGGCCCGGATGGGTCTGCGCCAACAGGTGCAGCGCGCCGCCAAAGCGGTCTGCCAGTCGCGTGACCTCGCCCCGCCGCGATCCGGGCAGGGCCAGCACGACGGGGCCGGTGCCAAGGGTCGCACGGAACACCGCCGCCTCGGCAACGCCCGCCAAGGGCTGCGCCACCACGGGATGGCCCACGAAATCGCAGGTCATGCCGGCGGCCTGCATCAAGGGCGGTTCGAACGGGAACAGGGCCAGCACGTGGTCGATGTGACGTGCCATCCGGGCCGCTCGCCCCGGCCGCCAGGCCCAGACCGTGGGGGCCACGTAGTGGATGGTGCGGATGGAGCTGCGTGCCTTGACCAGCTTTGCCACGCGCAGGCAGAAATCCGGGCTGTCGATGGTCAGCAGCACGTCGGGCCGGGTGTCCAGAACCGCCTGCGCGCACTGGGCGATCCGACGCTTCAGCGCGCGATACTTCGGCAGCACCTCGGCCAGCCCCATGACGCTGAGCTCGTCCATGGGGAACCTGCTGTCCAGACCCTGCGCCTGCATCAGCGGCCCGCCGACCCCATCAAAGGTCACGCCCGGTGCAAGGTCCCGCAGGCCCGCCATCACGGCCCCGCCAAGCGCATCGCCTGACGGCTCTCCTGCGATCACGAACACCTTCATCGCGCATCCCCTTCCCTGACCCACAGGAACATGCCCTGTGCATCCAGCACGTCGATCACCCCCGCGCGGTCCAGCACCATGACGCCGCCCGCCTCGATCACGAGGCCGGCCAGACCCGCCGCCGCCGCAGTGATGGCGGTGCCCACACCGATCACCGGCAGGTCAGCGCGGCGGTCCTGTGCGGGTTTCGGCGCCTTGAACAGGATCGCGCGGGACAGATCGACCTCTGGTGGGGGCGGCGGGGCGAACTGGTCGGCAATGGTGTCGATCACCCACCACAGGGGGTCGCCCTCCATCGGTTTTCGGGGTGTGACAGGGGTCAACCGGGCCAGCATCGCATCGGTGCCGGCATCATCCTCGGTCGCCAGCACGCGACCGTCCTGCACCACGCAGGCCTGTCCCAGATCGGCGGTGCCCATCAAGGCCACCTGCCCTTGGCCCATCAGCGCATCAAGGGTGTGACCCGGCCCCGGTTGTACGCGCGTCGGCACACCGGGCGGCGGCAGCAGGTCGGGGGCGACCTCGTGCGCCGCGACAACGGTGAACCCCTTTGCCTCCAGCACCGCGATGAACCCGCGCAGCGCGCCGTCGTCGCCGGATCGCATGGCGCGCAGGATCACCGGCACCAGCGGCACCGTGGCAAGGTCCAGCCTGCGCAGCCGTACCTGCGGTCGGCGCACGGCCCCCGCCATGCAGATATGTGTGATCCCCCGCGCCCGCAGATCCGCCAGAAACCCGCCGAGGCG
The DNA here is from genome assembly GCF_900110065.1 of Loktanella fryxellensis. GTDB lineage: Bacteria > Pseudomonadota > Alphaproteobacteria > Rhodobacterales > Rhodobacteraceae > Loktanella > Loktanella fryxellensis. The sequence goes on from NZ_FOCI01000025.1 coordinate 9,312, forward strand.
TTCGATGGAAAATGTGACATCTGCAGTCACGCGTGGGGAAAACCCCTCCAACGCGCAGATCAGCGGGCGATCCGGCAGCGCCGTCACCAGTGCCGCCGGCAGATCGCCGGTGCCCGCGATCAGCGCCAGCATCAATGCGGCGTCAGGAAACTGCGGTCGCTTTGCCCGTGGATGAAGTCGAGCACCTGCTGCACCGCCGCATTGTCGGTCCCGGCCAGCGTGTCGGCACGGGCGTGGAACGTCCCCTCACCGTCGCGCAGCACGGCATAGGCACCCCGCAGCGCCGCGATGTCGGCCCGCGCCATGCCGCGCCGCTTGAGCCCGACAAGGTTCAACCCTTCGAGCTGCGCGCGTGGCCCCATGACCAGACCGTGCGGCAGCACGTCGTGGCCGACCATCGACAGCGCACCGATGATGGCCCCCTGACCGATCCGCACGAACTGGTGGATGCCGGACAGGCCGCCGACGATCACGTCATCCTCCAGCACGCAATGGCCCGCCACCGCGCTGGAATTAACGACGATCACACGGTCGCCCAGACGGCAGTCGTGGGCGACGTGACAGCCCGCCATCAGCAGGCAGTCGTCGCCGATGCGCGTGACGCCGCCGCCACCAGCGGTGCCGGTGTTCACGGTCACATGCTCTCGGATGCGGTTGCGCGCGCCGATGCGCAGTTGCGTGGGTTCGCCGTCGAATTTCAGGTCCTGCGGGACCTCTCCGATCACCGCGAAGGAGAAGATCACGGTCCCGTCGCCCACGTGGGTATCGCCGGTGATGACCACATGGCTTTTCAACACCACGTCCGCGCCCAGCACGACACGGGCGCCCACCACGCAGAACGGGCCGATCGTGCAGCCGGTGCCAAGGATGGCACCGTCCTCGACCAGAGCCGTCGGATGGACGGTCGCGGTCAACTGCGCATGTCCAGCATGGCGGCGAATTCGCATTCGCAGGCCAACTCGCCGTCGACCTCGGCACGGCCGTGGAACTTCCAGACCTTGGCCCCCGGCTTGCCGCGCAGGGTGGTAATCTTCATCGTCAGGCGGTCGCCGGGGATCACCTTGCGGCGGAACTTGCAGCCGTCGATCGACATGAAATAGATCAGCAGATCGCCGTTGATCAGCCCCATTGCGGCCCCCACCATGACGCCGGCGGTCTGTGCCATCGCCTCGATGATGGTGACGCCGGGCATGATCGGCGCACCGGGAAAGTGGCCCTGGAAATGCGGCTCGTTCATGCTGACGTTCTTGATGCCCACGGCCGAGGATGTGCCGTCGATCTGCGTCACGCGGTCCACCAGCAGGAACGGATAGCGGTGCGGCAGGATCGCCTGAATCATCTGGATGTCGCAATCGGCGACGGGCGTGGGGACGGTCTCGGTCATCTGGGTGGTGTCCTTTGCGGGCCGGACGCAAGGGGCGCGCCGCGATCTGATTAGCAAGCAGCCCCGACCCCGGCAAGGGTGGCGGCCATCAGGGCGTGCGGCTGTCCGCCGGGTCCGGACCGACCGCGTCATCCGGCAACACTTGCGTGGGTTCCGCCTGCGACGGTTGCGGATCGTCGGGCAGCGCGTCCAGCACCGTGGCGGCCGACCCGTCGTCGGGCGTCACAGGCGCAGGCAGCGTGGCACCGTCGATCAGGCGGGATGCGCCGTCGCCGGCCAGGGGACCGCCACCGTCACCGTCCAGCATCACCGCATCGACGCGGGCGATGGCGGCATCGGTGATGTCGCCCGCCGCCAGCGACAGGTAGACCGACCGTTCGTCGAGGACGACCACGGCACCGCGTTCCAGCATCAGCGTACCGATCACCTGCTGGGCTGCGGCAAAGAAATCAGTGCGCGCGGTGACCTGCGCTTGTTGCAATGAAAGTTCCTTGGCATCGCGCGCGCGGCGGATCGCCTGCACCCGGACATCGAACTCCAGCGCCTCGGTGCGGAACGCTTCCGGCGTCAGCGTCGGGCGACGCTGGGTCAGGCTGCGCTCCTCCTCGGTCAGGTCGGCGACGATGCGGTCGTTCTCGGCGTTCAATGCCGCCGTATCGGCGTCAAGGCCCGCCCTGATCTGCTGCGCATAGCGCGATTGTTCGTACAACCGTTCTGTGTTCAGCGTCAGGATCGGCAAGGGGCGCGCCGGTGTTGTCACGTCCTGCGCCCGCACGGCCCCCGTCATGGACAGGATCGCCGCAAGGCTCAGGACAACGCCGCGCAGTCGCATCAGAACGCGGTCGAGATCGTCACGTCGAAGGCCTTGGTCTCGTCGCGCTCCTCGGCCAGCAACGCTTCGGTGAAGTTGAAGCGCAGCGGACCCAGTGGCGTCGTCCAGAAGATCGACACGCCGGCCGTCGCACGGGCCGTGAAGTCGTTATAAAGGATGTCGGTGCCCGCAGGTCCGTCGCGGCCCACGTCCCAGACCGAGCCATAGTCGGCGAACACGCCGCCGGTGATGCCGTATTCCTCGGGCAGACCCAGCGGAAACTCCGCCTCCAGCCGTGCCACGGCGAAAGAGTTGCCACCCAGCGCATCATCGACGGTAACGTTGCCATCGTCATCCACCTGGAAGTCGCGCGGCCCCACGCCGTTGCCTTCGAATCCGCGGAACGTGTTGCCGTTCAGGAAGAAGCGGTCGGTGACGCGGCTGCTTCCCTCCTGATAGGACAGATGCCCGCCTTCGATCGTGGCGCGCAGGGTGACATCCTCGCTCAACACCCGGCGTTCGGCGGCGGCCAGTGCGGTCGTCTTGATGAAGCGGGTATCGCCGAACCCGAATTCCTGACCGAAGCGCACGACGACGCCTGCTGTGGGGTCCAGCCCGGTGCGGCGGTTGTCGAAGGAATAGGTATAGCCCAGCGACGTGGTAGTGACGGCATCGCCGTCAGCCTCTTCCTGAATAAAGGGGCTGATCCCTTCGGCCTCTCCCGTCAGGTCGGCGAAGGAGACGGCGACGAACGTGGATAGCCGCCCGCTCTCGCTCAACGGGAACGACAGGCTGGGGCTGACGCGGAAGTTTTCGGTATCGTAATCCGCGTTCTGGTTGTCGGTGGTGCGATAGCTCAGGTCGATGCCAGCCCGCAGGTCGCGGTCGAGGAAATTCGGCTCGCTGAACCCGAACTCGAACCGGCGGTTCGATGCACCCGTCCCGATCTGAAAGCTCAGCCCCTGACCGCGCCCGAGGAAGTTCGCCTCGCTGAAGCTCGCGACAAGGCCGATACCGTCGTCGGTGTTGTAGTTGGCCCCGAACGACAGCGACCCGGTCGGTGCCTCTTCGACGTTCACGTCGACGATGACCTGATCGGGGGTCGTGCCCTCGCGCGCCTCGACCTCGGCCGTGCTGAAGAAGCCGAGCGCCCGGATGCGGTCGGCGGCCTGACGGATTTCGCGCGGATTGAACGGATCGCCTTCGACGGTGCGGAACTGGTTGCGCACGACCCGGTCGAGGGTGGTCGAGTTGCCTTCGATGTCGATGCGTTCGACGAAGATGCGCGGGCCGCGGACCAGTTGGTAATCGACGTTCAGCGACAAATCTCGGTCGTTGCGCGTAATCACCGGTTCAACCGCGACGAAGGTCAGGCCCTGCTGGATCGCAAGCCGTTCCAGCCGCGCGATGTCGCGGTCGACCTGACCGGGGGAATAGGACGTGCCAGTGCGCGTCGTCAGCGCCCGGCGGAAGCTGTCCACATCGACTTCCGGCAGGGCGGAACTTGCGCCGACGTTGCCAAAGGTGAACTGCTGGCCTTCCTGGATGTTGTAGGTGATCAGGAACGCATCGCGTTCGCGCGTCAGCGTTACATCGACGTTCTGCAGGGTGAAATCGGCAAAGCCGCGCGACTGATAGAAATCGGTCAGCACCTGCTTGTCGAAACCCACCCGCTCTTCGGAATAGGTGTCGCGGCTGATGATGGCGCGCAGCAGGCCCGCCTGCTTGGTTTCCAGCACGCCGCGCAGACGCCGGTCAGAGAAGGAGCGGTTGCCGACGAACCCGATGCGCTGCACCTCGGTGACGCCGGACTCGCGCACTTCGAACACCAGATCGACGCGGTTGTCGGGCAGGCGGATGATGCGCGGCGTGACAGAGGCGTTGATCCGCCCGTTCTGCGCATAAAGGCCGGTGATCGTGGCGGTGTCGCGTTCCACCACGGCGGGCGAATAGATGCGGCGCGGCTGGCTCTGGATCAGGGGCAGGAATTCGGCGTCGCGCAGGCGGCGGTTGCCTTCGATGCTGATCTGGTTGACGGTCGGGAACTCGACCACGGCAATCGCCAGCGTGCCGCCCTGCGCCTGCACATCGACGCTTTCGAACAGGCCAGAGGCGCGGATGTTCTGACCGGCGGCGTTCAGCTGGTCGGCACTCACCGCCTCGCCCTGCGCAATGCCCGCATAGGTCAGGATCGTGCTGGTCGCGACACGCTGGTTGCCGGACACCTGCACGGCGTTGAAAACCTGGGTTTGTGCAAGTACTGCAGAGGCTTGCAGGACAAGCCCCATGGCGGTGGCGGCGACAAGACCCCGCATGGTCCGCGTCGAGCCTGACGCCAACGCGCCCCAAGTTGTCTTCGTCATGTGTGCGCCTGCAATCCGTCTAGCCCCGTTCCTTTTGGATTACCGGGTCCGCTCGGGGATGTCAAAACCAACGAACGACCGACGGGGGCTTGCCGCCACCCTGTGTCACAGGTGCGGCAGCGTCAGATCAGTGCCACCCAGGCCCCGGCATAGAGCGCCGCCACAAGGGCCGCCGTCATCAACAGCCGGTCCCATGTCAGTAGCACAAGCGTGGCAAGGCCGGTCGGCCGAACGGTCATGGTGGTCATCGCGCGCTCCCATTCAGGTAAGTGTCTTGCGATTACCGGCCAATCGGGCCGAAATTATGGCAAGGACGCCGCGCCAGTGGCCGGTGCGCGCACCCGCAGGGTCATGGGCACAGGAACATGTCGTTGACGAGGGAGAACACCATCAGCGACAGGATGACCGTCAGGCCTGCGAACATCATCGCGTTCATCGCCCGGTCCGACGGCTTGCGCCGCGTCACACCCTCGTAGGCATAGAACAGCAGGTGCCCGCCGTCGAGGATCGGGATCGGGAACAGGTTCATCAGACCCACGCCCGCCGACAGGATCGCGATGAAGCTCATGTAGGACGCCAGCCCCTGCCCCGCCATCGTGGCACTGGTTTCCGCGATACCCACGGGGCCGGACAGGCTGCAGGTCGAGATGTCGCCCGCGATCATGTGCGACAGGGCCGAGAGCGACAGGGTGATGGTGAACCACAGCTGCTGTGTACCCTGCCACAGGGCGGTCCAGGGGGCCACGCGATCCGTCGCCGTCTGAAAGAACAGATCGCCGTTCAGCCCCAGCAGCCAGCGGGTGTCGAAGGTGCCGTCCGCCTGCGGCAGGTCCACGCGGCGCGGCGCCAGCGTCACGTCGCGCACCGTGCCGTCGCGCCAGACGGTCATGTCCAACGGCTGTCCGTCAGACGCGTTCACCACGTCGATGATCTGGCGGAACGCAAAGATAGGCTGGCCGTCGATGGTCGTGATGACATCGCCGATCCGCAGCCCTGCGTCGTCGGCGGCAGACCGGGGCGCGATACCGGATGCGCGGGGCGGCAGCGGATAGGGTCCCTGCACCACGATCTCGGCCCCGTCGCGGCGCACCGTATAATCGACACGGTCCGTCACGGGCAGGGTATCGAGGCTGTCTTCGCCGCCCATGGCGATGTCGCCGATCATCAGCAATTCGTCGCCCGGTTGCAGGTCGGACGCATATGCGGGCGGCAATGCCACCCCGGCCGCGTAGGTGACCGGGTCGCGCGGCTGGCCGCTGACCATCAGGAACGCTGCGAACAGCACGATGGCCAGGATGAAATTGAACACCGGCCCCGCCGCCACCGTCACGACGCGCGCCCACAGCGGTGCGCCCAGCATCGTCTGGCGCTGCGTAAAGCCCGCGACCGTATCGGTGCCCCCGACCGAGGCCGCATTGGCATCGCCCAGAAACTTGACAAAGCCGCCGAACGGCAGCGCCGCCACCTGCCACACCGTGCCGCGTCGATCGGTGCGGGCATACAGCACCGGACCGAAGCCCAGCGAGAACACCTCGGCATGGATGCCGGACCAACGGCCCACGATGTAGTGGCCGTATTCGTGGATCGCCACGATGATCGACAAAGACACGACGAAGGCTGCGATGGTGAACAGGCCGCCGCCCAGTTGCGGCACGAGTTGCGTCAATTCCACGTCTTCATCCCCGGTCTGCCAAATGTTCCGATACGCGCAGGCGCGTCATGCGGTCTGTGTCCATGATCGTATCGAGTGACAATGGGGCATTGTGTTGCCCCCCCTGCGCCGACATCACGTCAAGCATGTGCGCCACGACGTCGGCCATTTCCATGAACCCGATGCGCCCGGCGATAAAGGCATCGAGCGCCGCTTCCTTGGCCGCGTTGAACACGGCGCCCATCAGGCCCTGCGCCGCCATCACCTCTCGCGCAAGGCGCAGGGCGGGCCAGCGCACCTCGTCCGCCGGGCGGAAGCTCAGCGTGCCGATCGCCGCCAGATCGAGGCGGGCCACCGGCAGGTGCCGCCGGTCCGGCCAGTGCAACGCATAGCCGATGGCGTGGCGCATGTCGGGCGGACCCACATGCGCCATGAGCGCGCCGTCGTTGAACCCCACGAGCGCATGCACCAGCGATTCCGGATGTACGATGGCCTCGATCCGTGCGGGGTCGATACCGAAGAACTCGCGCGTCTCGATCAGCTCCAGCGCCTTGTTGAACATCGAGGCGGAGTCGATGGTGATGCGCTGGCCCATATCCCAGTTCGGGTGGCTGGCGGCCTGCGCCGGCGTGGCCGCAGCCAGCGCGTCCAGCGGCCAGTCGCGGAACGCGCCGCCCGACGCGGTGATGACGATGCGCTCGACCGCCGACATATCCTCGCCCACCAGAGCTTGGAACACGGCGGAATGTTCGCTGTCCACCGGCAGGATCGTGGCCCCATGTGCCGCCGCATGCGACATCAGCAGCGGGCCCGCCGTCACCAGCGATTCCTTGTTCGCCAATGCCAGCGTCGTGCCCTGTTCCAGCGCCGCCATGCCCGGCGGCAGACCGGCCGCGCCCACGATCGCGGACATGATCCAGTCTGCGGGCCTGCGTGCGGCATCGACGATGGCGTCCGGTCCGCAGGCGGTCTCGATTCCAGTGCCCGCCAGCAGGTCGCGCAAGGCGGGCAGTGCTGTTGGATCGTTGACCACGGCCACGGCGGCGCGCAGATCGATGGCGTCGCGCGCCAGTTGTGCGACATTGCTGCCACCGGTCAGCGCCACCACGTCATAGGCGCCCGGATCGCGGCGGATCAGGTCGATGGTGCTCTGGCCGATGGATCCGGTGGCCCCGAGGATCGTGATCCGCCTCAAAAGGCCACACCGGGAATGTCGAACATGCCCGCCACGAACAGCATGAACAGCGATGCCCCCAGCAGCCCGTCGAACCGGTCGAACAGCCCGCCGTGACCGGGGATCAGGGTCGAGCTGTCCTTGACCCGCATCCGCCGTTTCAAGGCACTTTCGGCCACGTCGCCCATCTGGCTGGCAAAGCTCAATGCGATGGACAGCGGCACGATGGCCCAGCCCGCGTTGGTCTGGAACACGAAGACGCTGCCCATCAGCGCCGCCGCAGCCCAGCCGCCCGCCGTGCCGGACCACGTCTTTTTCGGGCTGACCTTCGGCCAGAACTTCGGCCCGCCCACGGCCCGGCCAATGAGATAGCCGAACACGTCGGTCGCCACGACGACACAGATCACCCACAGGATCCAGATGAAGCCGTTTTCGGCGCGGAACGTCACCAGACCCCAGGCCGCCACCTGAACGCCCAGCGCAAAGCAGAAGAACGACAGCCGCTCATGCTTGACCCGCCACGATCCGATGATCGGCACGATCAGGAACATCAGCAAGCCGGGGCCGGTCGCATAGGCCAGCATCCCCGACAGCACGGACGCGGTCAGCGCCGCCTGCAACATGCCCTGCGTCGGCAGGTCCGGGGCGATCATCATCCAAAGTTCCCAGATCAGGACGGCGGTGACAAAGACCACCATCATCTGGAACCAGATCCCGCCCAGCATGACGGCCACGGCCCCCACCACGACCATCGCGGCGCTGGAGGCGACTCGGATCGTCAAATCGTCCCATTTGCCGGGATCGGTCGGCATCCGCACCGTCACGTCAGGCCAGCACCGCACCGAAACGGCGCTCGCGCTTGCCATAGCCCGCCAGCACGTCGGCAAAGACCTGTGCGGTGAAGTCGGGCCACAGCGTGTCGATGAACTCGTATTCCGCATAGGCCGACTGCCACAGCAGGAAATTGCTGATCCGGGCCTCGCCGCTGGTGCGGATCACCAGATCGGGGTCCGGCAGGAAGCGGGTGTCGAGGAACTTGGCCAGCGTCTCGGCGTCCACGTCCTTGTAGGACAGCCGCCCCTGTTCCACCTCGAAGGCCAGACGCTGCGCCGCACGGGTGACCTCGTCGCGGCCGCCGTAGTTCAGCGCGATGGTCAGGTGTACCCTGTCGTTGCCCGCCGTCAGCAGCTCCAGGTTGTCCATCAGCCGCACGAGCTTCTCGTCCAGCTTCACCCGGTCGCCGATGAACCGGACCCGCACGCCTTCGTCGAACAGATCGCGCGCCTCGCGCATGATGTAGCGGCGGAACAGTGCCATCAGGCCGGACACCTCGGTCTGGGTCCGCTTCCAGTTTTCGGTCGAGAAGGCGAAGATCGTCAGATACTTGACGTCATGGTCCGGACAGGCGCGCACGATCTCCCGCACCCGCTTGGCACCCGCATGGTGGCCGAACAGGCGCGGCCGGCCCCGCTGTTGCGCCCAGCGCCCGTTGCCGTCCATGATGACGGCGACGTGGCCGGGCCCGCCGGTGGTCGTGTGCGGTGTGGTGGTGTCGCGTGTCGGCATGGTGCCTCTTTTCGTGCAAGCGGTCCGCGGATGCAGACCGGGTTTCAGCCCCCCGGCAGTCGTCACGTCTTTCCCCGAGAACCCGGCGATCCCGCCGGGCCGTCCCAACCCTCAGACCTGCATGATCTCGGCCTGTTTCGTCTCCAGCGTCTCGTCCACCTTCTTGATGTGGGCGTCGGTCAGGTCCTGCACCGAGGATTCCCAGAACTTCTGGTCGTCGTCGGCCATGCCATCCTTGGCGCGCTTGATCTGGTCCATGCCGTCGCGGCGCAGGTTGCGGATGCTGACCCGCGCGCTTTCGGCATATTGGCCCGCAACCTTGGTCAGCTCGCGGCGGCGTTCCTCGTTCAATTCCGGGATCGGCAGCATGATGATCGTGCCGTTCATCTGCGGGTTGATGCCCAGACCGCTGTCGCGGATTGCCTTTTCGACCTTGTTCACAAGGCCCTTGTCCCAGACGTTGATCGTGACCATCCGGGGTTCCGGCACGTTCACGGTGCCGACCTGGTTGATCGGCGTCGGGCTGCCATAGGCATCGACCATGATGGGTTCCAGCATGGACCCGGACGCGCGCCCCGTGCGCAGCGACGCCAGTTCCACACGCAGGTTGGCGATGGCCCCGTCCATGCGGCGGGCCAGGTCGTCGGTATCGAGTTCGAAGTCGTCAGCCATGGGTCTCTTGCTCTGTCTTGATGCCGTGCGAAACGAAAGCTCGCGTTGCCCCGCTCTTACGGCAAAGCCGTTGAATTGTATAGCACCGCCCGCAGATGCTGCTGCGGGCTGCGGCGGAACCCGCCGATGCTCAGTTGATGGTCAGTCGTGCACCACCGTCGATGTGCCGGTCCCCGCAAGGATGCCCTTGAACCCGCCGGTATCGTCGAGGGAGAACACGATGATCGGCAGATGGTTGTCACGGGCCAGCGCAATTGCGCTCGCATCCATCACGCCGAGGTGTTTCTGCAACACCTCGTCATAGCTGATCCGGTCGTAGCGCTTGGCGTCCGCGTGCTTCTTGGGGTCCTTGTCATAGACGCCGTCGACCTTGGTGCCCTTGAAGATCGCCTCGCAGCTCATCTCGTTGGCGCGCAGGGTCGCTGCGGTGTCGGTGGTGAAATACGGGTTGCCAGTGCCAGCGGCAAAGATGCAGACCCGCTTCTTTTCCAGATGCCGGACGGCGCGGCGGCGGATGTAGGGCTCGCAGACCTGATCCATCGGAATCGCGCTGATCACGCGGGTGTGGATCTTCAGCTCTTCCAGCGCGGACTGCATCGCCAGCGCGTTCATCACCGTCGCCAGCATCCCCATGTAGTCGGCGGTGGTGCGTTCCATCCCCTGCGCCGACCCCTGCAGGCCGCGAAAGATGTTGCCGCCGCCGATCACCATGCAGATCTCGACGCCCGTTTCGTGCACGGACTGCACCTCGCGCGCGATGCGCTGGACCGTGGGCGGATGCAGGCCGAAGGCCGTGTCGCCCATCAGCGCCTCGCCCGAGATCTTGAGCATCACGCGCCCGTATTTCATCGGTGCGGCGGCGGTGGCGGCGTCGGTCATGGGATGGCTGTCCTGTGCTGGGGCTGCGCGGGCGATGCGGATGCCTGCGTCTTTCGCTGACGCACAAAATGAAGCATATGGGCCCGACGTTCAATGCCGCAGGTCGGCCTTTCACCGAAATAGACCGATGCCACCAGCTTCGATGCCACCCGCCTTGATCCCAACGGGCCTCGCGCCCGACACGCCGGTCCTGATCGCAGGCCCCACCGCCAGCGGTAAATCGGCGCTGGCACTGGCCATCGCGCGCGCGCAGGGCGGTGTCGTCGTGAACGCCGATGCGCTGCAAGTGTTCGACGGCTGGCGCCTGCTGACCGCCCGCCCCACCGACGCCGACCTGTCGCAGGCGCCCCACGCGCTCTATGGCCACGTACCCTGCGATGCGGCCTATTCCGTCGGCCACTGGCTGCGCAACCTCGCACCGATGCTTGCAACCGGGCCACGCCCCATCATCGTGGGCGGCACCGGGCTGAACCTGACCGCCCTGACCGAAGGGCTGGCGGCCATCCCCCCCATCCCTGCCGCGACCCGCGCCACTGCCGACGCGCTGTCCCTGCCCGCCCTTCTGGCCGACGTCGACGACGCAACCCTTGCCCGCATCGACACGGCCAATCGCATGCGCGTCCAGCGCGCATGGGAAGTGCTGCACGCCACGCACCGCAGCCTCGCGGACTGGCAGGACACGACGCCGCCGCCCCTGCTGCCCCTGACGCGGGCCTGCGCCATCGTGGTGGACGCCCCCCGCGACTGGCTGACGCCCCGCATCGGCACGCGATTCGACCACATGCTGCACAGCGGCGCGCTGGAGGAAGCGGCGGCGATGCGCCCGCACTGGAACCCCGCCCATCAGTCCGCCCGCGCCATCGGAGCGGCCGAACTGATCGCGCACCTCGACGGCCAGATGACGCTGGATCAGGCGCGCAACGCCGCGATCACCGCGACGGTGCAATACGCCAAGCGTCAAAGGACGTGGTTCGCCCGCCGGATGCGCGACTGGCATCACGTCGACGCGCGCGCCACGCAGTTGTCCACAGACATATCCACCGTTCTGTCCACCTTGCCGACCGGACCCACCACGCATTGACGGTTGTCAACGGCCCCGTGCCGCCGCACTGTCGGATCATCAAGACAGGATGACCGCCGATGACCACGTCGCAGCGCCACCGGATTGCCGACCTTCAGATTGCCCGCCATCAGATTGGCGGATCCGTTCGCGCGGTGACGTCCGCATCGCAGACGCCCCTGTCGCTGCAGGCACTGGGGCAGACGGTCCAGCACAACCGCTGGCGCACCGAAGCGATGCGCAGCCACGCGACGCCCCGTCTGATCGCCTTCGTCCGTGGTCAGGGGCGCATCACGGTCAGCGGGCTGACCAGCGGCTACGGGCCCAACAACCTAATCTTCGTGCCCGCAGGCACGATGTACGGCTTCGAGCTGGGCCCCACGGTCTTCGGCCAGATGCTGGCCCTGCCCGCCGCGATGGCCGCCGAATGGCCGGACACCCCCGTGCACCTGCGCCTGCGCGACGTGGCGGCGCAGAAGGAATTGCAGTCGCTTCTGGAAGGGCTGGAGCGCGAGTTGACCTCGACCCGCCCGCACCATCTGCGCGCCGCGCATTACCACGCCGGGCTGCTGTCGGTCTTCGTCGCGCGCCAGATCGCGGCGCAGCCGGTGGATGCGGTCCGCGACCGCGCCGATACCAGCGCCGCCCGCCTCGTCGCGGCCTTTACGGGATTGGTGGCGCAGGGGTTCCGCACGGATCCCGGTGTCGCAGACTATGCCGCAGCCCTCGGCGTGACGCCCACGCACCTGACGCGCTGCTGCCGGCAGACCTGCGGACGTTCAGCCCTCGCCCTGCTGACCGACCGGCGCCATTACGAGGCTTGCGTGATGCTGCGCGACACCGCCATCCCGGTGCAGCAGATCGCGGCCGACACCGGCTTTCACTCCGCCGCGTATTTCAGCCGTGCCTTTCAGGCGCGGGCCGGCACCAGCCCCAGCGCCTTCCGCCGCACGGGCACCGGGGTCCCGGTGCGCCGCTGACGCCGCGACGGATTCGTAAGCCACGCGGTGTTTCGCGTTGACCTCCACCGCTGCTTGGGGCCAGCTTGCGACCAGCCGTCAGGGAGAGGCCGATGACCGCCGCCGCCGCACCACCGCAAGCACCGCAGATGCGCGCGTCAGAGGCCTGAGCGTTTGACGCTGCTGACCCACGCGTTTCGCGGTCTTGCGACACTCGTGCTGACGGCGCTGTGCCTGACCTACGTGGTGTTCTGGCTCACGCACCTTGCCCCGAACCTCGAAAAGCTGGCCCGGACGCAAGGCAGCGCACGGATGGCCGACGATGCGGTGGTGACGTGGTTGGCCAATCGCGGCTACGATCAGCCGCTGCCCGTGCTCTACGGCCAGTGGCTGGGCGTGCTTCTGGGGTCCGTCGTCACCGGCACCGACGGCGAAGTCCGCGCACGCTGTGCGGACGGCGCGGCACCCGCCACGGACACACCCCCGCGCTGCGGCATCCTGCAGGGCGATTGGGGGACGTCCACCGTGCTCCGCGACGACGTGGGCCAGATCATCGCCACGCGCCTCGCGCTCACGGGCAAGCTGATGGGCTGGGTGCTGGTGCTGATGGTGCCCGGTGCGCTCGTGATGGGCATCCTCGCGGGCATGCGCGAAGGGGGGCGGCTGGACCGCGGGCTGTCCACCGTGTCGATCCTGACCACCGCGACGCCGGAATACGTCTCCGGCGTGGTGCTGATCGCGGTCTTCGCCACGGGCAGCTTCGGGATCACATGGTTCAAGGGTACCGCCACCGCCGCCATGGACGACGCGACCTTCGCCAACTTCACCCTGCCGGTCGTGACCATCGCGCTGTTCGGCATGGGTTACATCGCGCGCATGACCCGCGCCAGCATGGCCGAGGTGATGACCGCCCCCTACATCCGCACCGCACGGCTCAAGGGGGTGCGGTTCCGCGACATCGTGCTGCGCCACGCGCTGCGCAATGCGCTGATCGCGCCGTTCACGGTCATCATGCTGCAGATCCCGTGGCTGCTGAACGGCGTCGTCGTGGTCGAGACGCTGTTCAACTACAAGGGCTTCGGCTGGACGCTGGTGCAGGCGGCGGCCAACAACGACATCGACCTGCTGCTGGGCGTCTCGGTCGTCTCCGTGACCGTCGTGCTGGCGACGCAGTTCCTGTCGGACGTGGGCTATGCCCTGCTGAACCCGCGGATCAGGACGGGGGCCGCGTGATGCCGCTGGACTGGACCGGCACGCCCGGCGCCCTGCTGAACCCGCTGCTCGCCGCCAGCGTCGGCCTGTGGCTGACGCTCCTGGCGCTGCGCCTCGTCGCGGCCCTCGTCGCGGTGTGGCGCGCGACACCCGTGGCACCGGGGCTGCGCCGGGCCAGCCTGTGGGCGGGCCGCGCGCTGGGCCTCGTGACCTGTGCCTACGTGCTTGCGGGGATGATCCTGCCGGCGGGCACCACGGGCATCGTCGGCGGCGTGATCGCCCGCTTCGCGCCAGCGATCCTGACCGTCGCCACCGTGATCGGCCTGTCGGTTGGCCTGCGCCGCCGCCTCGGCGTCTTCGGCCTGCCATTCCACTCCACTGTCGGCACCATCGGTGCGGCGCTGGTCCTGTTCTGGGTGGTGACGGCGCTGCTCTACGGCGGCTTCGGCCTGATCGCCACGCACGACCCGCTGCGCCCGATCTCCAGCCTGCGCAACGCCCTGCCCGGCAGCCCGGTGCCGGAAGCGGGCCTCTATCCGCACTACCTGCTGGGCGGCGACAGCCTGGCGCGCGACGTGTTCAGCCGGATGGTCGCGGGGTCCGTGATCGTGCTGACCATCGCCCCCCTCGCCACGCTGACAGCCGTGCTGGTGGGCCTGTCGCTGGGCCTGCCCGCAGGCTACCTCGGGGGCTGGACCGACCGGGTGCTGTCGTTCGCGGCGAACCTCATCCTCGCCTTTCCGGTGATCTTGCTGTTCTACCTGCTCGTCACGCCCGAGGTCGCATCCTCAGCCCTGCCACCCGTCATGGCTGCGGTGCTGTTCGGCGCGCCGCTGGCCTTCGTCGCCGTGCTGGTCCACAGCCGCCTGCGCACGCAACCGGGGCGCAATGCGCTGACGCTGGCCGCCGTGCTGGTGCCGCTCGCATGGCTCTGGGCTGCGGTCGTCTCGCAGGCGGGCACGCCGGTCACGTTCCTGCCCGCGCGCCTCGATCCGCTGGACCCGGACCGGGGCCTGCTCGTCGTCTTCGTCGCGGTGGTCTTCGTCAACGCGCCGATCGTGTTCCGCATCGTGCGCGGCCTGACGCTGGACATCCGCACCCGCGACTACGTGGCCGCCGCCCGCACGCGCGGCGAAACACCCGCCTACATCATGCTGTGGGAGGTGCTGCCGAACGCCCGCGGCCCCCTCATCGTCGACACCTGCCTGCGCATCGGATACACCACCATCCTGCTGGGCACTTTGGGGTTCTTCGGCCTCGGCCTGCCCCCCGAAAGCCCCGACTGGGGTAGCACCATCAACGAAGGGCGCAAACTCCTGCTGGTCTATGTCCACCCGGCCCTGCCACCGGCGGCGGCGCTCCTCAGCCTCGTGCTGGGACTGAACCTGCTGGCCGACGGTCTGCGCGAACAGAGCATGGCCGACCGATGACGCCATCTGCCTCACCCAACCGTCCCTGCCAGCGTAGCACGGCCCCCGCACCCGGGTCCCCCGTTCTTCTGGTCCCAAATATCCCGGGGTCTGGGGCTGGCCCCGGTCCGACCCCGCCCCACGATCAGACCCCCGCGCAGATGACACCCGCATCATGACCCCCCTCCTCGCCATTCAGGGCCTTTCGGTCACCTTCGCCACCCGCGACCGGCTGCTCCCCGCCGTCACGGACCTGACCCTGACCATCGCCGCGGGCGAGGCGCTGGCGCTGGTGGGCGAATCCGGGTGCGGCAAGTCCACGGTGGCCGCCGCGATCCTGCGCGATCTGGGGCCATCGGGGCGCATCACCGGCGGCACCGTGCGGCTCGATGGGCAGGACCTGTCCACCCTGTCGCCCGCCGCCCTGCGTGCCATCCGGGGGCGCAGGATCGTGATGGTCCAGCAGGACCCGATGGCGTCGCTGAACCCGGCGATGACCGTGGGCGCCCAGCTGGCCGAGGTGCCGATGATCCACGAGGGGGTGTCGCGCGCAGCGGCGATGGTGCGTGCCCGCGCCATCGTCGCCGACGTGCAGCTGCCGGACCCGGACCGCATCCTGCGCAGCTATCCGCACCAGCTGTCGGGCGGCCAGCAGCAACGCATCGTCATCGCCATGGCCCTGATGAGCCGCCCGTCCCTGCTGATCCTGGACGAGCCGACGACCGCCCTCGACGTGACGGTCGAGGCGGCGGTGGTGCAACTGGTCAAGGACCTGTGCCGGTCGCAAGGTACGGCCCTGCTGTTCATCACGCACAACCTCGGGCTGGTGCTGGACGTCTGTGACCGCATCTGCGTGATGTATGCGGGCGAGGTGGTCGAGGCAGGCCCCGCGCGCGCGGTCTTCGACGCGATGCGTCACCCCTACACGCAGGCGCTGTTCCGGGCGATCCCGGTGCCCGCTGCCTCGCGCGATCACCGCCCGCTGGTCACGATCCCCGGCACCATGCCGCAGCCGGACGCGCTCCCGCCCGGATGCCGCTTTGCGCCCCGGTGCGCCCATGCGGTGGCGGGGCTGTGCGACGCGGGTCCGGTGCCGCTGCTGCCCGTCCGGCCCGGCGCCACGACGCTGGACACCCGCCGCGCCGCCCTGCCCCATATGACCCGCTGCCTGCGCCACACCGCCATCGAGTGGGACGCCGCACCCACGGCCTTTGACCCGCAGCCCCGCACCGCGCCCGGTCCGGTCGTGCTGCGGGTTGCGGGGTTGCACACCCACTATCCGGTCGCCCGCAGCCTCTTTGCCCGCGGACGCGCACAGGTCGTGCGGGCCAACACGGACGTCACCTTCGATCTGCATGCAGGCGAGACGCTGGCCGTCGTGGGAGAAAGCGGCAGCGGCAAATCCACCCTCGCCCGCGTGCTGACGGGTCTGGTCACGGCGACGGCAGGTCAGGTGCGGTTCCACGACCGGCCCATCGGCGGCGTGCCCGTGGCGGACCGGGATCCCGCCACCGTCGCGGCCATTCAGATGGTGTTCCAGAACCCCGCCGACACGCTGAACCCGTCGGTGAGCGTGGGTCGCCAGATCCAGCGCGCCCTGACCGTATTCCGCATCGGCCGCAACACCGCCGACCGGCAAGAACGGATGCTGGGGCTGCTCGACCGGGTGCGCCTGCCGCGCAGCGCGGCGGACAGGCTGCCGCGCCACTTGTCCGGCGGGCAACGTCAGCGTGTCGGCATCGCCCGCGCCTTTGCGGGCACGCCACAGGTGGTGGTCGCGGACGAACCCGTCTCGGCCCTCGACGTCAGCGTGCAGGCGGCGATCACCGACCTGCTGATCGACATGCAGGCCCGCCACGGCACGGCGCTGCTGTTCATCAGCCACGATCTGGGGATCGTGCGCTACCTCGCGGACCGGGTCCTGGTCATGTATCTGGGTTATGTGGTCGAGGCGGGGTCGACCGCCCAGGTCTTTGCCCCGCCCTATCACCCCTATACCGAGGCGCTGCTGTCCGCCGTGCCGATCGCCGATACCGGCGTCAAGCGGCGTCAGGTAATCTTGCAGGGCGACGTGCCCTCGGCGGTGAACCCGCCGCCCGGCTGTCCGTTCCAGACGCGGTGTCACCGCAAGGATCAGGTACCGGGCGACCTGTGCGACCGCATGCTGCCGGACCTGCGGACGCTGCCCGGCGGCGGGCAGATCCGCTGCCACCTGCCCGACGCCGTGCTGGCGGCGATGACGCCCGTGATTGCCGGGACCGACGCGGCAGGCTGACGCGCACAGTCAGGTGCGGCTGGACAGGACGTCGCCCCCATCGCCGGGCACCAGCGCCGCTGTCTGGTCGGCAATGGCCTGCAGATGCGTCAGGTCGGCGTCGATCGCCATGGCGCCGCGGGCATGGACCATCGCCCGCGCCGCCTGATCATCCGCCGCCGCCGCGAAGATCAGCGGGTCGAGACGCGCCAGCGCCAGAAGCGACCGTTGCAGCGCCACCTGCACCTCGTAGAGCGCCGCACCGTCGCGGGCGGGTGCGGCAAAGGCATCGCGCATCATGTCGGAGGCCTGCAACCCCGTGATCGCCAGATGCGGATAGGTCACCTGCGGTGCGGCCGCCGTATCCCACAGCGACAGGACGCGGGTGACGCGGCGGATCACGTCGATCGCGGTGCCGGGATCATTGACGGCAGGCGACAGCGCGCGGCTGGCGATCTCGCTCAGCGTGATCATGCCGAACCGTGGATCCTGATCAAAGCTGCGCGTCATGCCGATCTCGAAACAGGCGTGCAATCCGGCCAGCAGATCGTCGAAGTCCGGACCCACCGGACCGCCGACCACATGGGCCAGATCCGCCTGCGCGTCGACGAAGGTGCCCGGCGTGACGGCGATCATCACCGTGCAACCGGCCTTTTCCGCACGCGCATTCAAATCCTGCAGGTTGATGAACTGGATGTGACCGACGCTTTGCGCGCGGATCGGCACGGCACCTGCCGGTGGGGTGCGGTCCGCCAGTGGCCGCGCCCCCATCCACGGATTGCGCAAACGCTCTTTCATGGCGCCCTTCGCCGCCGTCTCGACCCGGTCCACCGTATCGGCCAGGCGGCCGAAGTCGGTCAGGTGGCCGATCCAGCGCACCAGGTTCACGACGATCAGCGCCAGCACGAAGATCGTCGCCGCGAACAGGATCACGCGGCCGCCCTCGCCGTAGACGCCGATCTGCAGGCTGATGATGCCGACCAGCGAAAAGATGAAGGCTCCGATGAAACTCGCCAGCACCCGCTGCGCCGTGCTGTCCGCCTTCAACAACAGCGACGCCCGCGGGGTGGCAGAGCCGGATGCGTTCGTGAAGGCCGTGATCATGATCGACACCGAGAACGTCGTGACCGCCAGCATCGAGGACGCGAGGATGTTGAGCAGGCTGTCGATGCTGTCCGCGCCGATCTTGAACACCCACGCATCCGGTATGGCACTGCGGAACGTTCGCGCCGCGATGGCGGTGAACAGACCCAGCAGGCCATAGGCGGTGATCGGGGCCCAGATGTGGGACATGATCCGGCGGACCCGGTAACGGAAAGACGACAGCATCTGAAATGACCTCCGGCGGAAAAATTGCCCTGCGCAATCTATGACGCGGCACGCCGCCGGACACAAATCGGTCGCGTACGGAACCACACCGCCTGTGGCGCATTGGCCCCCGGTCACAGGAGCGTGTGGAAATGCCGTCGGAAAATCTGAACTGGGCGATGCCCGTGATGCGCGTGGGCTATGCGGGGCGCGCGCTGGTCTATGCCATCGTGTCCGGCCTGTCGCTGTTCACGATCTGGCACGGCGGCGACGCCAAGGGCACGTCGGAGGCGCTCGAGATGGTCGAACGCTCGCCTTTCGGACGCGTGTCGCTGGTGGTCGTGTCGCTGGGCATGTTCGCCTACATGGCGTGGCGGCTGGTCGACGCCGCCTTTGATCTGGAGGATTACGGCAGCGATGCCAAGGGACTGGCCGCCCGTGCCGGACAGGCGGTGACGGGTGTGATCCATGCAGGGCTGGGGGTGGTGCCGCTGGTTCTGCTCTTTGGCGGACCCGACGACGGCGGCGGGTCCAGCATCTCCTATTACGCGGGCCTGCTGATGGGGTGGCCGTTCGGCCAGATCGTGCTGGGGGCGATCGGCGCGGTCACGGCGGGCGCCGGGATCCATTATCTGCACAAGGCGTGGACGCAGGATTATCGCGACACGCTGAAGGCCAATCATTTCACCCTGCATTTCAACCGCCTGCTGCAACTGGGACTGGCGGCACAGGGCGTGTCCATCCTCATCATCGGCGGGCTGATCGGACTGGCCGCGTGGCAGCACGACGCCAGCGGTGCAGGCGGGCTGGAGACGGCGTTCGGATGGCTGGGGAGGCAGGTTTACGGCCAGCTGCTGGTGACCGGGTTGTGCGTGGGTCTGGCGCTCTTTGCGCTGTTCCTTGGCGTGAACGCGGTCTGGCGGATCATCCCGCGCCTGCGCGACCCCGATGTCGCCACCCTTACCGCCCGCCTGCAGGACATGGCGACGGGGTCCGGTCCGTCAAGCGGTCGCTAACCGAGAGATCACTGGCCTCAGATCACTGGCCCCAGATCACGCGCACGTAATTGACGGTTTCCGCATAGGGCGGGATGCCGTTGTGCCGCTCGACCGCACCGGGGCCCGCGTTGTAGGCCGCGAGCGCATGCGGCCAGTTGCCGAACTTGGCATATTGCAGCTTCAGGTACCGCGCCCCGCCTTCGAGGTTCTGGACCGGATCGCGCGGATCGACGCCAAGCCCGCGGGCGGTGTCGGGCATCAACTGCGCCAGTCCCAGCGCCCCCTTGGTCGAGATGGCGGCCGCGTTCCAGCCCGATTCCTGCTGGACGAGGCGCAGGAACAGATCCTCCGGGATGCCATGTTTCTGGGCGGCACTGCGCGCCAGCGCCAGATAGGGGCCGGCATAGCGACCGACATAGGCGGGTGCGACCGCCACGACCGACGGCACGACGGCACGCGGCGGCTGCAGGCGGACCGAGTTGTTGTATTGCTGGGACGCGCGGTTATCGAGGACCGAGAGCTGGTTCTGGAACAGTGCCATCCGACCCGAGGTCGACACGGTATCGGTGCCCTGCGCCGCAACCGTCGATGCCATGGCCGTGATGGCCGCAGCGGCCCAACCCGTCATCCGCATCTGAATACTCCACCCCGGTTCTGTTGCGCGCAACAATACCCCAAAACCGTTTTCATGCGAGTCCTGATCTGTCGCAGGGATGCAGGTCCGCCGATCAGCCGCAGATGACGCGTTGCGCGCGCCAGGCATTGGTTTACCTTTATCCCTGCAATCTGTCACATAGACAGCCAACAGAATCGCAAACGACAGGACATCGCATGGCAGGCTCGGTCAACAAGGTCATCCTCATCGGCAACCTCGGCGCCGATCCCGAGGTGCGTAGCTTTCAGAACGGCGGCAAGGTGTGCAACCTGCGCATCGCCACGTCGGAGTCCTGGAAGGACAAGAACAGCGGCGAGCGCAAGGAAAAGACCGAATGGCACACGGTCGCCATCTTTTCGGAAGGGCTGGTCGGCGTAGCCGAGCGGTATCTGAAGAAAGGCTCCAAGGTCTATATCGAGGGCAAGCTGCAGACCCGCAAATGGCAGGACCAATCGGGTGCCGACCGCTATAGCACAGAGGTCGTGCTGCAGGGACTGGGCAGCGTGATGACCATGCTGGACGGCCCGAACGGCGGCGGTGGCGGCGGCGGTGGCGGCGGTGGCAACTCCGGCGGCGGCTATGACGATGGCGGCTATGGTGGCGGCGGTTACGATCAGGGCGGCGGCTACGGCGGCGGCAGCACGAGTGGACGGTCTGGTGGCGGCGGCGGCCGGTCCGGCGGCGGCGCCCCCGCAGGCGGTGGTCGCGGCGACATGGACGACGAAATCCCGTTCTAAAACAGAAACGCCGCCCCACGTGGCGGCGTTTTTCGTTAACACGTGACGGTCGGGGGCCAAAGGTCATTCGGCCGTCGACGTCATTGCCGGTCGCGCAGGGGGCCACATCGTCCTGAACGGGTCGGCACAGCAAAAGGCCAGCGTCTGGTAGAGCGCAGGCCGTCATCGGTGATGGATGTCTTTTGCGGACTCCTCTGCCGTTTGCCGCGCGGACGCGAAAACAGCGCGCTGCCGGTGCTTCACGGATCAACGGCTGTGGTCGCCCGGCCGTTGCCGTAGTGCAGGCGCCGCGTCATATCTTTGGTGCAGCATGCGCAACAGCCGCGCCAGAAGCCTCGCAAGGCGGCCTGACACCAGCTGGGCTGTCCAGAGTCCTTCAGCGCCATTGAAGACAAGCACCGGGCGATACCGGAAGCTTGCCAGCATATAGGCCGCGCCATTTACGCGCGCCGGTCTGCTTCGGTCATCCTTGCCAAAAACCGGCGCGGGGACGAACCGATATGACCTGACGTCGTTTGACACATCTTCCAATGCCTCAGCCACAGGCAGGATATGGGTCACGGGCAGATAGACGATCGAATCCGGGCCTTCGGTGCTGACGTGGGTAAACGCGACCCAGAAACCTTCGTCATCCTGGCACAGCGTGATCGCCCGCAACCAGGATGTATTGGTGAAGCATATCTTGCGCCACGTTCGCAGAACCTTCAAATGCAGCTCCCACGACGATCCATCTGTCGCTATGCATCTTGCCAAGGGCTTGCACGCGCGCAAGCGTTTTTGCCTGATACGGTGACAGGGCGACCACTGGTGCGGCAGTCAGGACGAACGCAACACCCGCAGCGGGTTGGCGCAGGACTTTTGCCGCAGATGCACATGGCGCAGATGCGCAAGCGTCGCTTTTACGACCGGCCTGCTCCGGCAAGCTGCGGCGTTGCGCCCTATGCCGCATCGCGCAGCACCGTCAGCACCTGGTCCGGCGGCACGTCGCCTGTGACGAACGCCTGACCGATACCGCGGGCGAGCACGAAGCGCAGCCGACCTGCCACCACCTTCTTGTCCTGTCCCATCAGGCCCAGCAGCGCCTCCGCATCCGGCAGATCGCCGGGGATGTCGCGCAGATCCGTGCGCATCCCCATCGCCTTTAGGTGCGCACGCACGCGGACCGGGTCTTCCTGACTGCACAGACCCAGACGCGCGGACAGATCGAAGGCCATGGCGCAGCCGATCGCCACCCCCTCGCCGTGCAGCAGCCTGTCGGAATAGCCCGTCGCCTGTTCCAGCGCGTGACAAAAGGTGTGGCCAAGGTTCAAGAGCGCGCGGTCGCCCTGCTCCTTCTCGTCGCGCACGACGATCTCGGCCTTCATCTGCACCGACCGCGTGACCGCATGCACGCGGGCGGCCACGTCATCCCTCGCCAGGCGGGGGGCGTGGTCCTCCAGCCAGTCGAAGAAGGCGGCGTCGCCCAGCAGGCCGTATTTCACCACCTCGCCGTAGCCCGCCAGAAAATCGCGGGCCGGCAGCGTCGCCAGCAAGTCGGTATCCGCCAGCACGAGGCTGGGCTGGTGGAACGCGCCGATCAGGTTCTTGCCGTGGCGCGTGTTGATGCCGGTCTTGCCGCCGACCGAACTGTCCACCTGCGCCAGCAGCGTCGTGGGGATCTGCACGAAGCGCACGCCGCGCCGCAGGACCGCAGCGGCAAAGCCGCCCAGATCGCCGATCACGCCGCCGCCAAGCGCCACGACCACGTCGCCCCGTTCGACCCGCTGATCCAGCAGGAAATCGCAGCAGCGTTCCAGTGCGGCCCATGACTTGGTGCCTTCGCCGCTGGGCAGTTCCAGCGCGGCACAGGTCAGGCCCGCTGCCGTCAGGCTGTCCTGAAGCGCCGCCAGATGCAGGCCCGCCACGGTGGTATCGGTCAGCACAGCCACGTGACGTCGCCCGCCCAGTGCCGCGATGCGCGCCCCCGCCTGCGCCAGCAATCCCGGCCCGATCATCACGTCATAGGCCCGTCCGGGGAGTGCTACGGGCACGGTCGCGGGTGGGGTTGATCGGTGCAGGGTCATGGCAACATCTCCAGAACGGTGGGGTCGGTCAGCAGCAAGGCGATGACGCTGTCGGTCGTCTCCTCGATGCTGGCGCGGGACTGCACCGCAAGGTGCAGGCGGGCTTCGGCATAGACGGGCGTGCGGTCCGCATGGATCTGCGCCAGCGTCGCGCGGGGGTCGGTCGTGCGCAGCAGCGGCCGCGAATCCTTGTGCCGGACCCTCTCCCACAGCAGATCGAGCGGGGCGTTCAGCCAGACCGCCACACCGTGCGCCGCGATGGCGTCGCGGTTGCGCGCGGCAAGGTATGCGCCGCCGCCGGTGGACAGGATGCAGGGCGGCCCGGCCAGCAGGCGGCCGATCACCTCTGATTCGCGACGGCGGAAGAACGGCTCTCCGTCGCGGGCGAAGATCTCGGCGATGCTGGCGTGGGCGGCGGTCTCGATCTCGGCGTCGCTGTCGAGGAACGGCACCGACAGGCGCTGGCCAAGGGCGCGGCCCACCGCCGTCTTGCCGGATCCCATCATGCCGACCATCACCACGGTGCGGTGCAGTACGGGCCGCAGGGTCTGGCCCACCTCTTGACCCGAATCTTGGCCCGTGCCGCCCGGCTCGCCCTGCGTCGATCCCATCCGCCGCCCCCCTGTGCATCCCGCGACAGGCCAGCCGTCGCCGAGTTTCGAATTATCGCCTTGAATGGCGTGATCTTGACGGAAAGGCCATATATAAACCCAGCAGAGCCGGCGCAGGACCGGACGACAGGCAGGACGGGACACGCAGCCATGTGGCGACTGATCAAGGCACTCTTCTTTCTGGCCGTCCTCGCGGGGCTGGCGCTGGTGGCCTATGCCTATGCCGGACCCCTGTTCTTTCCGGGCGACTTCGCGCCGCCCAGCAGTCAGACCACGCAGCCCGTCACCCTCGGGGTCGAATGAATCTTGATGGATACATGACGGGTGCGCGCCGTGGCCTGATGCTGAGCGTGGCGATGGCTGCGGTCCTTGGCGCGCAGGCCATGGCGCAGGACATGCCCGCCGCGAACGGCGGCGGCGCGCCCCTGTCGGCCATCGACTGGCTGTCGCAATCGGTCGAGGTGCCGGTGGCCGCCGGAACCACGGGCACCACGGCCAACAGCATCCCCGATCCGAACGAGCCGCCTGTGGCCGACGGTGCCGCAAGCCCCGACATCACGGTGACGGCGCTGGACGATGCGGCCCTGGGTCCCATCGGCACCCTGCCCCGGTCCCTGACCGGGTTGCCCGCCGACCTGTGGACCGGCAGCGACCTCGAGACGCTGGTCACGCTGATCCAGGCCGAACCGGAACCCGCCCTGCCCGCCTTGCGCGAATTGCTGGTGATGCTGCTGCTGGCGCAGGCCGACGCCCCTGCCGGTGATGCCGACGGGCTGTTGCTGGCCCGCATCGACAAGCTGCTGGATTTGGCCAACCTGACCGAGGCCGATGCCCTGATCCGCGCCGCAGGCCGCACGGAACCGGACCTGTTCCGCCGCTGGTTCGACGTGGCCCTGCTGACGGGGACCGAAGATGCGCCCTGCGGGGCGATGCAGACCGCACCGGGGCTGGCCCCCACCTTGCCGGCGCGCATCTTTTGCATGGCGCGGGGCGGCGACTGGATGGCGGCAGCGCTGACGCTGAACACCTACCGCGCGCTGGGCGACGTGAACGCCGAGGAGGAGGCGCTGCTGGCCCGCTTCCTCGATGCGGGCCTCGTCGATCCCGACGCGCCGCTCCCGCCGCCAGACCGGCTCAGCCCGCTGATCTTCCGTCTGCGCGAGGCGATCGGCGAGGGGTTGGCGACGCAGCCGCTGCCGCTGGCCTTTGCGCGCGCCGACCTGCGCACCACCGTGGGCGAAAAGGCGCGGCTGGATGCGGCAGAGCGGTTGTCGCTGCACGGCGCCCTGTCGGGGCCGATGCTGGCCGCCGTCATGGCCGACGTGACGCCTGCGGCGTCCGGTGGCGTCTGGGACCGGCTGGACGCCTATCAGCAGTTCGATGCCGCCCTGCGCGCGGGCGATGCGGCGGCGGTGTCCGCCACTCTGCCCCCCGCATGGGCCGCGATGCAGGCGATCCGCGCCGAGGTGACCTTTGCCAGCCTGCACGCGATGTCGCTGTCGCAACTGGACCTGATCGGCGAGGCGGCCGGACTGTCGGTGACGATCCGGCTTCTGTCCGACAATTTCGCCGATGCCGGTCCCGCCGCCGGCAACCCGGTGCTGCGCGCCGTGGCGACCGGCGACTTTACCGACGTCGTCCCCGTGACCGCGATGGAGATGGCGGTCGTGGCAGGGTTTGCCGACACACCGGCACCGGACCCCTATGCGACGTTGCTGGCAGACGGCCAACTTGGCGAGGCGCTGTTGCGCATCATGCCCGTGTTCGAGGCGGGCGTGGCGGGCGATGCCCGCTCCGTCTCTGACGCGCTGCGGGTCCTGCACGAGGCGGGATTGCAGGACATGGCGCGCCGGGCGGCGCTGCAACTGCTGCTGCTGGACCGCACGTCGTGAACGCACCCGTCGCCGGGCCGGACCAGATGGCGCGCTGGATCCAGACGTTCGTCGCGGCCACGGCCGCCGAACTGGACGCGGCGCACAACACGCAACTGGCCTATGCCCGCGACCTGAACGATTTCGCGGGCTGGCTGTCGGACCGGGAACTGCATTTCGCCACGGCCGCGCAGGGCGACGTCGAGGCCTATCTGATCGCCTGCGACGCACAGGGGCTGGCCCGCGCGACCCGTGCCCGCCGCCTGTCGTCGATCCGGCAGATCTATCGCTTTGCGTTCGAGGAAGGGTGGCGGCCCGACAATCCGGCGATCAGGCTGACCGGTCCGGGAAAGGCGCGGACCCTGCCCAAGACGCTGAGCATCGACGAGGTGGGCCGGCTGCTGCAGGCCGCACGCGACAGCGGCGCTGATGCGGTGCGCAACACCTGCCTGATGGAACTGCTGTACGCCACGGGCATGCGGGTGACGGAACTGGTGTCGCTGCCGGTGGCGGCAGCGCGCGGCGATCCCCGGATGCTGCTGGTGCGCGGCAAGGGTGGCAAGGAACGCTTGGTGCCTCTGTCGGGCCCCGCCCGCGCCGCCACCGCCGACTGGCTGATCCGCTGGGACGCGGAGGCGGAGGCGCTGCGGCTGAAGGGCAAACCCGCCCCCAAATTCCTATTCCCCGCCCGCGGCAAGGCCGGTCACATGACGCGTCAGCGGTTCTTTCTGCTGATCAAGGAACTGGCGCTGGCCGCAGGTGTGCCACCCGACGGTGTGACGCCGCACACGATGCGGCACGCCTTTGCGACGCACCTGCTGGCGGGCGGGGCGGACCTGCGCGCGATCCAGATCATGCTGGGCCACGCCGATGTCGCCACGACCGAGATCTATACCCATGTCCTCGACGCCACGCTGACCGAACTGGTGATGACCCACCACCCGCTGGCCCGCAAGGACGGGGCCTAGCGCCCCCGGAACAACCCGCCGAGGATGCCGCGCACGATGCGGCGGCCTGTTGTGCCTTTCAGCTCCTTGATGACCACGCTGGCCACGGCCCCGCCAAAGCCCTGATCGGCGCTGCCGGCCCGCCGCCGCCCGCTGCCCGCACTGGTGGATCGCCCCGCCTGCGGCGCGTCATAGCGGCGGGCCTGTTTGAACGCCTGATCGCGCATCTCGGCGTTGGCTTCTTCTGCCTCGACGCGGGCGACATCGGCAGCGGGACTCTGTTGCGCAAATCAGCTGACGGACGGTTTTCCCCTTACCCCAGACGGATTTATGCCACTGCCTTTGTAACGGGGATGCCAAGGGCGGTGTAGCCATTCAGGATAGCGATGCGCACCTGGACCTCTGCGACCTGGCGGTCGAAGTCCCGAGCCATCAGCCGCTGGCCCAGCAGCTTTACACAATGCATCTTTGTCTCGACGCGGCTCCGGCGGTGGTATCCGCTCCAGTTCCGCCAGAGCGCCCGACCCAGACACTTCGATGCGCGGAGCGCATCATTCCTGGCTATGGCACCGGCGGTGGTTGGTTCCCATGGTTGGG
>NZ_FOCI01000033.1 GCF_900110065.1 Loktanella fryxellensis
AACGCGGAGGAATAAAGCCCCTCCCGCCGCAGAATGGCTGAAACCGTGCCTGTATCAGCAGCATGGTCCGTCTCATCCAGAATGCGTAGTTTGTATTTTGCAGTGAACGTGCGCCGCTTCGGGGTCGTCGTCAGCTCGGCCGTAGGGACACGCGGCGCAGCTACGACGCGAGCGGGTGGGATCGTAGGCGAAATCTCAGATCCGGTATCCTGTGGAGGCGGCATCTGTGAAGGCATTACCATGGGTTCGGTCTCCTTCGCCCTCAAGTCTAAACTTTAGCCAGTCAAATGTCTCACTCTTATTGGCACGGAGGGCGCGCCGCTGCCTGGATCGTCGGGGCCGACCGTTGGTCCGAGGCGCGGTGGGCCGATCTGGAGGCGCAGGTGGCGGAGGATGCCAAGGCTGAGGGGAGCCACGAAAGGGCCGCCGCAGGATCCATCCGTGCGGTGCGCAGTCCGGCACGCCGCAGGTCTGTGGCGTCGAATTACATGCGGTGATCAGGACGCATAGCCTTGCGCCGACAGGGCCAATTGTCGGCGCAAGGGGCGGTCGCGCTTCAGATACCACTCGCGGCTCATAGCTTCACATCGTGAGGGCACGCGTTCCGCGTAGATCAAGCACCACACCCGGCCGCGCGTCGATTTTGCGCCAGTGCCTGAATTGTGCTGGGCCAGTCGACGCTCGATATCGTCGGTCCAGCCGACATAGGTGCGATAGCCGTCCGAGGCTTTGCTGCCGAGGACATAGACGAACCCGATCATTGTTGCTTTGAACGGCCTGAGCGGCGATGGCTCATCAGTGGGCCGCGACGGCGGGCGGCGAAGTTTCCGATGATCATGCGGATATCGCGCTCATCAATATCTTCGGGATCGAAGGATCCGTCACACCATTCGAGCATCTGGTCGTGATCCTCATGCCGGGGATCGGTCATGGCTTCCAGAAATGCCTCGAACCCGCTGATGCCGCCGACATCGTCGGGCGGTGCGCGGCGGGCTCCGCCGACGAAGGCCGGGTAGTCAGTGTGGTCTTCACCCTGCCGGACGCTGTCCAGGATGATATGATGCCGCCAGTTGTCGCCGAAATCGTAGACGTAAAGGAAGCGATCAACCCCGCGCTCGACCAGCGTCTTGAGGCGGATGCTCTTCGCTTGCAACACCTTGCGGTCCCACGCGCTGTCGTCGGGATAAGGCTCGCCATAGACTTGGTCGCCGACGACAAATTCGAACATATGCGCGCCCTGCCAGCGCATCGCGACCTGAATGATGTCGTGCAACGCCATCAGAGTGGAAGACAAAGGCACATCGACAGCGCGCCAGACCTGCGGGTCGGTCCCTTCAAGTTCGATGCGGATGCGGACAACGGGCTCGTTCATGACTGGTGTTGTTTTCCTGCGGCGGCACCCCAAACCTAACGGATAAAACCCCATGCCGACAACTGCAGAGCTGAAGACTCGCCGCGATGCCTTGTCAGCGCAGCGCTCCAGCGGTGTGGCCCGCGTGAGCTACGACGGCAAAACCGTCGATTACCGCAGCATCACTGAGATCGACCGGGCCATCGAAGTACTGGATCGTGAGATCGCCACGGCCGAGGGGCGCAAGATCATTCGGCAGGTGCGCGTGATCACTACCAAGGGGCTGTGACGCATGGGCTGGTTCGATGGCTTTCGCCGCCGGGGAACTGGCGGCCCTGTCGCCGTGCGCGCGCGGCTGGAAGGCGCGATGTCGCAGCGGCGGCTGCGCGGGTGGCAACCGCCACTGGAAAACATCAACTCGCTCATCGCCTCGGGTGGGCCGCGCCTGCTGGCACGGTCGCGTGAGCTGGTGGTGACCAATGGCTATGCCGCCAATGCCTGCGAGGCCTTCGCGTCGAACCTGGTGGGCGACGGCATCAAGCCTTCGTCGCTGATCGAGGATCCGGCCTTGCGCGATCAGGTGCAGCGGCTCTGGCTCGCCTGGACCGACGAGGCGGATGCTGATGGGCTGACCGATTTCTATGGCTTGCAGGCGATGGTGGCGCGGGAGATGTTCGTCGCGGGCGAATGCTTCGTGCGGCTGCGTCCGCGCCGGGCAGAGGATGGCCTTCTGGTGCCGATCCAGCTGCAACTGCTGCAATCGGAAATGCTGCCGTTCGAAAAGACCGAGGCCGCTGCCAAAGGCAATCGGATCCGCTGCGGCATCGAGTTCGATGCCATCGGCCGCCGCGTCGCCTACCACTTCCGCCGCCGCCATCCCGGCGACAGCACCGATCAGGGCATGATGACGCCGGAAACTGTGCGCGTCCTATCTGAGGATGTCTTGCACATCTACCGGCCCATCGATGCGGGCCAGATCCGAGGCCTGCCGCATGTGGCGCCCGCCATGGTGCGGCTGTTCCTGCTCGACCAGTACGACGATGCCGAACTTGACCGGAAGAAGACGGCGGCGATGTTCGCGGGTTTCATCACCAAGACCGCGCCCGAAGAGCAGTTGATGGGCGAGATCGAGGCGACCGACGACAGTGGTGCCACTGTCAGTCTTGAGCCCGGCACCTTGCAGGTGCTGCTCCCCGGCGAGGATGTAAAGTTCTCCAGCCCCGCCGACGTTGGCGGTGGCTATGAAGCGTTCCAGTACCGGACGCTGCTGTCGGTCTCGGCCTCGCTGGGCTTGCCGTACCATCTGGTGACGGGCGATGTGCGGCAGGCCAACTATTCGTCCTTGCGCGCCGAACTGGTCGAGTTCCGCCGCCGCGTCGAGCAGTTGCAGCACGGGGTGATCGCGCATCAGCTCTGCCGTCCGGTCTGGGCGCGCTGGCTGGAAACGGCGGTACTGGCGGGGGCACTGGACCTGCCGGACTTCGCCCGCTCCCCCGCACGCTATCGCCCCGTGAACTGGATCCCGCCGCGCTGGGATTGGGTCGATCCCCTGAAGGACATCCAGGCGCAGGTGCTGGCGATGGAGGCCGGGATCATCTCGCGGCGCAAGGTGGTCGAGGCCACCGGCTACGACGTCGAGGAAATCGACCGAGAAAACGCGACTGACGCGGCCCGCGTGGCGGCACTGGGTCTGCATTACCGCACCAGCCCGGGCGAGACGCAGGGCGCGCGGGCCACCCCGACGCAGCGGCCAGAGGCAGCCGCAAACGACGCAACTGAACAGGAGGCGTAAGCGCATGAACAACTGGTACACGATCCGCGCCCTAGCCACGGGCGCGGAGGTGGTGATCTATGACGAAATCGGGGCCTATGGCGTCTCGGCAAAGGGGTTTCTGGCGGAACTGGGCGCGTTGCCGGCTGCCACGCCCCTCGCATTGCGGATCAACAGCCCGGGCGGGTCGGTCTTCGATGCCGTTGCGATCTACAACGCCATCAAACGCCATTCCGGCACGGTCACGGTGTGGATCGACGGGATTGCGGCTTCGGCTGCGTCCTACATCGCCATGGCGGGCGACGAGGTTGTCATGCCGGAAAACGCCTTCTTAATGATCCACGACCCTGCCGGCATGGTCATGGGCTCTGCGACTGACATGCGGGCGATGGCCGAGGCACTGGACAAGATAAAGGGCAGCCTGTTGCAGGGCTATGCTGCCAAATCTGGTCGGTCCCCCGAAGAAATCGCCCCGTTGATGTCGGCAGAAACCTGGCTTGATGCCAAGGACGCGCTCGATCTTGGCTTTGCCGACCGCATCGTCGAGCCAGTCCGCATCGCGGCGCGGTTCGATGTGGGGCGTTTTCGGAATGCACCACCCGCACTCGTTGAATCGTCGGCAGAAGCACAGGACGCAACAGCGGCGGACCAGCAAGGTGAAGCAACCACTGCCGAGATTGCGGCCGAGTTGTCAGACAAAGGCCCCGGAGACGGTATCGAGGCCACTGCTGACTCTTGTGCTGGCGGTGGTCCATCATCGGTTCCCGATCCGTCATCCGACCCTGACGCGGAAACTCTTGGTGCTGCCGAGCCTTTGGACGCTGACACCGTCCTGCCTAAGGACGCCGCGCCAGCGCCCGAAGCCGATTGCACCGTTGCTGCTGCCAACGGTGCAGCCGATGCCGCCAGCATCCGTGCCACAGCGTTGACCCATGCTCGCGCCGTCGTGGATCTCTGCCGTCTGGCGGGTCAGCCGCAGATGGCGGGTCGGTTCCTCGAGCGCGACACCGGCCTCGACGACGTCCGCGCGGTCCTGCTGGCCACCCGCGCCGAAGCGGAACCCGACATTTCCGCTGCCCATCCGCAACCTGGCCGCCCTTCCGGCGCGCGTCCTTGGGGCGACGTCATCGCCCGCACCTTCCGTCTGAAAGGATAAAACCATGCCCACGCTTACCGAAACCCGCCACGCGGGCGGCTTCCTCGTCTGGGAAGCACTCCGCGACTATTGCCGCAGCACCGTCATCCTTGCTTCTGGCAACCTTCAGCCCGGCACCATTCTGGGCAAGATCATTGCCTCGGGCAAATACGCGGCTCACGATCCCGCTGCCGCGAACGGCACTCAGACGGCAGCCGCAATTCTCTGGGACAGTGTCGATGCCAGCGGCGGTGACAAGAACGCCGTCGTGCTGATCCGCGGTCCCGCCATCGTCAACCAATATGAAATCACCATCCCCGGCACGCCCACCGCGCCGCAGATCGCCGCTGCCCACGCTGCCCTGCTGACGCTCGGCATCCTCGTCCGATAACCCCCAAAATCAGGAGGCACCCCATGGCCGCCATGGACATCTTCGAAGGCGATGCCTTCTCGATCATCGAACTTACCCGTGCGCTCGAAAACATCCCCTTCAAGCCAGCGACC
Source organism: Loktanella fryxellensis (assembly GCF_900110065.1). Taxonomy (GTDB): domain Bacteria; phylum Pseudomonadota; class Alphaproteobacteria; order Rhodobacterales; family Rhodobacteraceae; genus Loktanella; species Loktanella fryxellensis. The sequence goes on from NZ_FOCI01000033.1 coordinate 4,762, forward strand.
CTGTCGGGTTCGGGCTTGTTCGGGGCGCGCGGCGTGCGATCCCGCACCGTCGTCATCGAAAGCCGCGATGGCACGCTGTCGCTGATTCCGTTCTCCGAACGCGGCTCGGCCTATGACCAGCAGACCCCTGAACGCCGCGATGTGCGGGCCTTCGTGTGCCGCCAGTTCAAGAAGCAGGACGTGATCTGGGCCTCGGAAATCCAGCAGGTCCGTGATTTCGGCAGCGAGTCCGCCACTCAACAGGTGCAGGCCGAAGTTGCCCGCAAGCTCGGCCGTCTGCGCAACGATGCCGAGACGACCTTTGAATACCACCTCTTCAACGGCATCCAAGGGCTGGTAAAGGACCCACGCGATGGCGCGACGGTGATCAACTACTTCACCGAATTCGGCATCACACCGGCGGCGGAAGTGGACTTCGACCTCGACAACGCCACCCCGGCGTCCGGCGCGCTGCGCAAACGCTGCCAGGCGTTGATCGAAAGTGTCGAGGATGTGATGGGCGGTCTTGCCACCGGCGCCATCGCGTTGCGCGCCGAATGCGGCTCGGCCTTCTTTGCCGATCTGGTGGCGCACAAGGAGGTCCGCGAGACCTACCTCAACACCGCAGCTGCTGCTGATCTGCGTTCGCGCATCGCTGACGAGGTCAGCTTCGGCGGCATCACCTTCCGCCGCTACCGGGGCGGGGCAGGCTTTGGCGTCGCCACCGACAAGGCTGTATTCTACCCCGAAGCCGTCGACGGGCTGTTCGAGATCTACCACGCCCCCGCCGACACGTTCGAGACGGTCAACACGCTGGGCCAGCCGCTCTACGCCCGGATGATCCCCGACCGGGATCGCGACGAATGGGTGCGGTTGGAGATCGAAAGCAATCCGCTGCCGATCTGCACCCGCCCGCAGGTGCTGCGCTCGGCGCGGCGGACGTAACCAGCGTGAGTCACGTGGCGCGCGGGCGGTCCCAGTTCATGCCAGCCAGGCGCGGATCAGTGCCGAAGCTGTCGCGCCCGAACTCAAGGCCGAGTCTCGGGTGCTCACGGATGGCCTGCGCGCCGCTCTGGCCGATGCGGATGCGCCAGGTCTGGCGGTCCACCGGCTGAGGTGCTGCAAATGCCGGACAGGTCAGCACGGCAAGGTTTGCGCCGCCTTCGGCGTCGCGGACCGATGCGTACCTTATGACCTCGGCCCCGATCTCGCGGGCGGCCTCGGCAAGCTGTTGGCAGGGGGCATAGTCGGTCAGATGGGTCCAGAGGTCGTGATCGGCGGCAAGCGTACCGGTTGTCAGGTCCAGAGAAACCGGCGTCGCCAGATCGGCGCAAAAGGCGGTGTAGTCCGCCGCATCGTCGGGGAACGGCGTCGCGGGGCTCTCGGCGTAAAAGAGGAACCGATAGAACACTATCTCGGCCGCCGCTGTCTCGGGCTGTTCGGCGCCGTACCAGACGCCGGGCGTCAAACCGGCGCGGCGGAACCGCGAGCCGTGCGGATAGGGGCGATAGCGGAAGGGCGTGGAAAGCAGATAGTCGAGGTGACGGCACGCGTCCGGCACCGGCGGCTTTGTCTCTTCCAGAATGTCCTCCAGCGCCGCCTGTTCTGCGAGGCTGTCGACGAGCTTCAGGGTCGATACCCTATGCTGCGCCTCCACAAACCGCCACGCCTGACCACTGAAGGGCCGCGCTTCAGACCGGAGCGCGGCGGGCGTCAAGATAGGTCGTGACATCGACAAGTCCCTGCACAGTCGCCATCCGTTCAAGTGGTGGTGCGGCAAGGGCCGAGTTGGCCGCCGTCATCCACACCCGGGCAACCGCTTCGTCGCCGCCCGTGATGGCGTCGAGCGAGCGGAACGCGCGAACGAGAAGTGCCGCGAGTTCAAAAGGTTTCGACCCGGCCTCGAGCGTGGCCTCGCCGCGTTTGAGGCGTGACACCGTGGCCTCGGAAACGCCGACGATCTCGGCAAGCTGGCGTCCGGACAGGCCTAGACGCTCGGCGGCACGCAGCATGGCCTTGGTCAGGACGGCGTTGCGATCCGGAGCGGGAGCAAGATTGCGGGGGTGTGTCATAGCATCCTCCTGTCTGGTGAAAACATAGTGCATGAAACTTCCACATGAAAGGGTAAAGATGTCGCTCGCCTTTGAAAATGCGCTCGCGGTGCTCTTCGCTGATCCGAACATCGGCGTGGCGGCGATCTACACATCCGATGGCGGCACGCCAGTTCTGGTCCGCGCAGTTGTTCGGCGTCCAGACGAGGTGACAAACTTTGGCGATGCCCGGCTCTGGTCCGAAACCACCCGGATCGACCTGCGCGTGGCCGAGGTGCCGAGCCCGCGCCCCGGCGACCGGATCGAGATTGGCGGGGACGCCTTCATTATACAAGGCGAGCCGGTCCGCGACCGCGAGCGGCTGGTCTGGACCGTTGATCTGAGCCCAGCGTGAAACTGAAGCTCACCATCGATCCTGACATCGTCGCCCTGATGGCGGCCGAGGTCGCGGCTGGTGAACGCGCCGTCACCGCCGCCATGCGCGAGGCTGGCACCGGCCTGAAATCCGCTTGGCGCATCCAGATCACTGGCGCGGGGCTGGGCACACGCCTCGCCAACTCGATCCGCGCCGCCAACTTCCCCAAATCTGGCGAAAGCCTGAACGCGGCCGCTCTGGTCTGGTCGAACGCCTCGGTGATCATCGGCGCGCATGACACCGGTCCGCTGATCCGCTCGAAGAACGGCTTTTGGCTGGCGATACCCACAGCAGCGGCAGGCAAATCCACGCGCGGCGGCCGGATCACCCCCGGCGAATGGGAACGCCGCACGGGGCTGCGCCTGCGGTTCATCTATCGCCGCCGGGGTCCAAGCCTGCTGGTGGTGGAGGGACGGTTGAACACGAAGGGCCGCGCAGTGGCGTCAAAGTCGAAAACCGGCAAGGGCGTCGTGACCGCGCCGATCTTCCTGCTGGTGCCGCAGGTCAAGCTGCCGAAACGGCTGGACCTGGCACGGGACGCAGGGCGGGCGCATGACGCCGTGCCGGGGCTGATCGTGGCGAACTGGGTGGAGGTAAGGCTTGGTTGAGAGCGTACCCACTGGACCAATCTGTCGAGCTCTCGACGAGGCGCTTTATTCAGCGCCAATCCATTGCAATACAGCACTGGCTTCTCCCGAGCCATGAACGCGAAGCTTCAATTCCCCGCGCGACGTTTCCTCGGAAGCGGGAAAACGCTCTTTGGTTTCGCCCCGATCAATAAGTCCAGCATTCAAGGCAGGCTTTCGAAAATACCACAGAACCCACTTCTGATTAAGGACCGCTGAGTATAGCCAGTCGCCTTTCGCTTCGAAACGAAGTTCGCGTTCTATGTAACCATGTCCGGCCGGGCGCACCGTGGTGCCGTCAAGGAATTGAGCATGGGCGAAAGCCAGGTAGGCATCTCGGACGGCTAGGTCTACGGCTACTGAACCTTGTAGCTGCTCTTCCAGTCGATGCGCGTCAAGCAGCATTCGTGTCCTCTCGCCACTTGGTTTTGCTTGGCCTTCATTAAGCGAACGACCCTCGAAACAAAAGTCAAGAGCGGAGTTGACCGACAGACCATGGCCAGTGTCCGAGAAACCATCCTCGCCGCTCTACACGCGCGGCTTTCGGCGTTGCCCGCCACCGCCCTGCGCGGTGACGTGCTGCCCGAGCGCGTGACTGCTGCTGGCCTGCTGATCTTGCGCGACGGCGAGCCGGGGGAGCCGGAAGTTACGCTGTCGCCGATGCGCTACCACTACCAGCACCGGGCGGAGATCGAGGCGGTCGTGCAGGGTGCCGCGCGTGACTCCGCCTTCGACACCCTCTGTGCCAGCCTTGGCGCGGCGATTGCTGCCGACCGTACGCTGGGCGGCCTCTGCGACTGGGTCGAGGCGGAAGCGCCACGTCCGGTCGATCTTCCGATTGAGGGTGCCGCCAGCCTGAAGGCGGCAGTGATCTCGGTCATCCTGCATTATTCTACGGCCGATCCACTGGCCTGACACCCCAACATCGAGGAGACCCCCATGGCACGTGCGCAAGGCGCGCGGGCGCAGATGGCGCTTGCGTATGAGACAGTTTACGGCACCCCGCCGGTTGGTGGTTTCACAAAGATGCCCTTCGCCAGCACCTCGCTGGGATCGGAGCAGCCGCTCTTGAACAGCGAACTTCTGGGCTACGGCCGCGATCCCCTGGCACCGATCAAGGACGCAGTCACCGCCGACGGCGATGTCATGGTGCCGATCGACGCCGAGGCCTTCGGGTTCTGGCTGAAGGCGGCCTTCGGCGATCCGATCACCTCTGGGGTTGGCCCCTACACCCACGAATTCCGATCGGGCAGCTGGACCTTGCCGTCGATGTCCATCGAGACCGGCATGCCGGAGGTGCCTCGCTATGCGATGTATTCCGGCTGTGTGCTCGATACGCTTTCCTGGCAGATGCAGCGCTCCGGCATTCTGACGGCGACAGCAAGCCTCGTGGCACAGGGCGAGGCCATCGCCAACACGTCCGCATCTGGGACATTGGCCGACCTCGACCTCAAGCGCTTCGGGCATTTTAACGGGGCAATCACACGCAACGGCCAGTCGTTGGGCAACATCATCTCGGCCGAGATCACCTATGCCAACAATCTCGACCGGGTGGAGACCATCCGCTCGGACGGACGGATCGACGGGGCGGACCCCTCCATCGCGGCGCTTACCGGCAAGATCGAGGTGCGCTTCGCCGATCAGGTGCTGGTCGATCAGGCCATCGCGGGCGATCCCTGCGCGCTTCAGTTCACCTACACGTTGCCATCTGGCGAGAGCTTTGCCTTCACCGCCCATGCTGTCTATCTGCCGCGCCCCCGGATCGAGATGTCCGGACCGCAGGGTGTGCAGGCCAGCTTCGACTGGCAGGCGGCGCGAGACACCACATTGGGGCGAATGTGTACCGCCACGCTCATCAACACCATCGGGGAGTATTGATCCATGCTGCGTCTGAACCTCGCCCGTGAGGCCCACTGGCTCGACCTGCCGCTCGGTGTCCGCCTCAAGGTCGAACCACTCACCACCGCCATCATGGTCGCGGCCCGCACCGATCCCGGGGTGCGCGGCCTGCCGCCCGGCACGTCCGATGACGCCATCGCCGTGGCCTTTGCCAAGGCCATCGCGCGGCGTGCCATCATCGATTGGAAGGGCGTGGGCGATGAGACCGGCGATCCCCTCGCCGTGAGCCCGGAGGGCATCACAGCGCTCCTCGACCTCTGGCCGGTCTTCGAGAAGTTTCAGACGGGCTACGTCGCAAAGGCTCTGGAGCTGGAACAGGAAAAAAACGTCTCAGCGCCCTTGCCGTCTGGATCTACGGCGGGGGTGAAGGCTACTGCGCGGCCTGCGAAGGGCAGTGCCCGGACTGCCCGCAGATCCTGAACGCCCCCCACAGCTTTGAGGGTTGGCAGGTCTGGGACCTGGCCAGCCGCCTCGGCGGGCAACTGCGCGCGGTGCCGGGCGTCGTTCTTGGCTGGGACATGACGGCAGCGCTCGCGATGGCCGGGGCACTGGGCATCGACGCACGGGCCGCTGCTGAACTTCTGCCCGTCATCGAGGCGGTGATGGTGCGGCAGCTGAATGACAACCGCGCATCATCGCACGACTGACCTCACTCAAACTGGACCCTGACCCATGGCCGAAAAGCGCGTCTCCGTCCGTCTGGTCGCCGTGGGCGGTCGCCAGGTCCGCGCCGAGTTGGAGGGTATCGGTGATGCAGGCAGCCGGGGCTTTGGCCGCCTCTCTGCTGAGATGGAACAAGCCAATGCAAGGCTCGGCGGCTTTGCTCGAAAGGCCGGGATCGCGCTAGCGGCGCTGACAGCGGCGGCCGCCGCGGCGGGCGTGGCGATGATCCGTTCGGGGTTGGACACGATCGGTGCGCAGGCCGACATGGCCGCCTCTCTCAAGACCACGGTCGAGAGCCTTCAGGTGCTGACATTGGCCGGGGAACTGGCAGGCGTGTCCTTGGGCGAGATCGAACAGGCCACGAAGAAGCTGACCACCCGGCTGTCGGAGGCAGCTGCTGGATCCGGCTCCGCCGTCGGGGCGCTGGAACGCCTGAACCTGACAGCGGCCGAGCTGCAAGCAATGCCGCTGGATCAACGCATCATCGCCATTCAGGACGCCTTGAGCCGCCTTGTGCCCGAGGCCGAACGCGCCGCGGTCGCCTCCGATCTCTTTGGCGACCGCGCAGCTCTGGCCTTCCTGCGCATTGATCCCGCCACCTTGCGCGAGGCAGCACGCGATGCGCGCGACTTTGGCGTAGCGGTCAGCGCCAGCGATGCGGTCCAGATTGAGCGGACTGGCGATGCCATCGCCAAGCTCGGCCTGATCTGGCTTGGCCTGACCAACCGTTTGACCGCCGCCGTCGCCCCGGCGCTCGAGACGGTAGCAAACGCGCTTGCCGACATGGCACGCGGGACCGGGCCGATTGGTGGCGCAATCACCGCGCTTTTCGACAACCTCGGACGGCTTGCGACCTATGCCACGACTTTTGCCGCCCTGATGGCCGGACGCTGGGTCGCCGGACTGGCTGTTGCGGCCCTGTCGGTACGCGGCCTCGCCACAGCGCTTGTTGTCCTGCGCGGTGCGCTCATCCGCACCGGGATCGGCGCGCTGATCGTTGGTGCAGGCGAGTTGGTGTTTCAGTTCGGGCGGTTGGTGCAGGGCGCGGGCGGTTTCGGCGCGGCACTTGGTCTTCTCGGCGATCTCGTCCGCGACGTCTGGGAGCGCATGAAGCTCGGCATGGTAGCGGTGGGGCTGCAGATCATGGCCAGTTGGGCCGGGATCAAGGCAAGCATCGCCGAGGCGCTGCAGGCCTCGCTTGTGGCCGTCGTGGGCTTCGGCAATGCCACGTTGAACACCTTCCAAGGGGCCATCGACGCGGTGAAAGTGCTCTGGTCTGCACTGCCCGCCACCATCGGCGACTTTGCTTTCCAGGCGGCGAATGCGCTGATTGGCGGCGTCGAGGCCATGCTCAACGGTGTCGCAAGCCGGATCGACGGGTTCCTTGAGGGGATCAACGCCGGGCTCGATGTGCTGGGCGTCGAGAAGCGCGTGCCGCTGATCGGGACCATTGATCTTGGTGGCATCGAGAACCCCTTTGAGGGTGCCGCTGCCAATGCCGGGGCAGAAGCGCGCGCCGCCTTCGAGGCGGCCTTCAATCAGAACCCCATCGCGCCACCCGATCTGGGGCTGACGGAACTCGCAGGTGCCGCGCGCGCCGAAGCGGAAGCGCTCCGGGGCACGATGGCCGGTGTCGTCGAGGCCGCAACGGCCCCGCTGCAATCCGTTGACGCCTTGCGTGCGGCGCTGAGCTCAGGGACGGCTGACGCCACGACCGGTCTCTCTGCAGCGCAGGGTGCTGCCACTGGCCTCGAGAGCGCCCTCGACGGCGTCGGCGAGGCCGCGGACGGTGCCGGAAGTGCAGGGCGCGCAGCTGGGGGCGCGCTTCGCGAAGGTGCGGATGCGGCCAAGAATGCCTGGGAGGCCACCGCCGAGGCGCTGCGCAAGGCGCAGGAGAAATCGCGCGAGATCGCCCAAGGCCTCGCGGAGGACATCACCGGCCCGATCAAGGAGGCACTGACCTCGGGCGAGTTCACCTGGCAGACATTCGCGGGGGCGATTTCGCGGATCGCGCAGAACCTGGCCACCCGTCTGATTGATCTCGCCTTCAAGCCAATCGAGAACGCCCTCATCAACGCCTTCTCCGGTGGCGGCGGCGGTGGCGGCTTTCTGGCGAGCCTCTTTGGCTTTGCCAAGGGCGGGGTATTTGCCGGTGGCGCGGAACTGACGGCCTTCGCGCGCGGCGGCGTGGTTAATCGCCCGACTGTGTTTCCTTTCGCCAAGGGCGTGGGCCTCATGGGCGAGGCCGGGCCGGAAGCCATCCTGCCCCTGCGTCGCGGCAAGGGCGGCAGGCTCGGGGTCGAGATGAACGGCGACGGTGCAGCCGCGGCGGCGTCCATGTCGACGCGCATCATCAACGTGCTCGACCCCTCCGTGGTGGGCGATTACCTCGCCACACCCTCGGGCGAGCGCGCCATCCTGAACGTGATCCGCCGCAATCGGGGGGCCATCAATGCCTGAGCTCTGGTCCTTCGCTTCCGCACAGGAGATTACCGAGGTTCTGGAATGGCGCACGGATGTGCTGCAGGCTCGCGCCGGTGAGCAGCGCATTGCACTTCGGTCCCGCCCGCGGGAGATCGTGACCTTCCAGCACCGCTGCGACGCGCTGAGGATGGCGCGCGCCGCAGAACTGGCGCGGATGGGATTTGGAGAAGAATGGCTGGTGCCGCTTTGGTACATGGCGCTCCTGCCTAATGCGGATGTGACGCAGGAGACGACCGAGATCGCCATCGACACCACTGTGGCGGATTTCCGGGCGGTGGACACTGTGGCGATCGCGGTCGACGGGCGCGCGGCATCCCTCGCCGAGATCGCCAGTGTCGAGGCGGATCGGCTGATCCTGGCGGAGCCGCTAGGCGCGCAGCTGCCCGGGACCATCGTGGCAGCCGCGCGGGTCAGCATCGCACCGGTGCGGGTGGGAGTTCTTTCGGCCTCTGTCGAGATCGCCCGACGGCGCCAGAATGATGGCGTGGTGACCGCGACGTTCCTGTTGCGTGACGCGCCAGAACTGACCGCGCTTGTTTTGCCGTCATACCTCGGACGCCCTGTCCAGACAGACCCCAGCCTGACCCGTTCGCCGCTCGTCGCCAGCCTGCGCCGTGCGGTCGAGTACGTCGACAACGGTTTCGGCCCGGTGGTGGTCGAACCACTGCGGGACCTGTTCGAGCGTGGCGAGGCGATCACGCTGAAGGCGCAAGGCATGACCGCACGTTGGGCCCTGCGCCGCTGGCTCTGGTCGTTGCGCGGGAGGCAGGCAAGTTTCTGGCTGCCCACCTGGGGCCGCGAGCTGCAGCTGCGGACGACTATGACCTCCGGTTCCACACTCATGCGCGTGACACCCGTTGCTGATCCGGCGGCCTACATTGGCCGCGCGATCCTCCTCGAGATGCCGAGCGGGCTTCGGTTCCGGACGATCACCGCCGCTGTCGCGGAGGGCGTAGATCACCGGATGACCCTGTCGTCCAACCTCGGTGAACCGGTGGCGGTCGGGACGAATGTGCATTTCCTGACACTGGTGCGGTCGGACGCAGATCGGATCGAGATCCAGCATGGGGCCGTGACCAGTGAAGTGACCCTGCCTGTCGTGGAGGTTCTGGAATGACCTACGCCACCGTTGAGGCGTCCGCCGCCGAAGGCCGCCCTTACTACCTCTACCAGTTCGTCGAGGCCGATCAGGTCTGGCGCTTCACCAGCAGGGCGATGGACTGGACCAGCGCAGGCAGCGACGGCGAGACGATCACCTGGGAAGCCGCCGCCGCCGCGCATGGCGATGTGGTGCAAACGAGTGATATCGAACGTGGCCGACTGGAACTGACCTGGCCGTTGTCGCACCCCTTCGCACGCCGGTTCCTCGCGCCTCTCGGCAACACGCCCGTGACGCTGACGATCTTTCGTGGCCACGAGCAAGTTTTGGGCGAGACGGTGGCGCATTGGAAAGGCCGCGTTGTGGGGGCCGAGGTCGAGGGGGTGCGGATCCTGCTGAACTGCGAGTCCGTGTTCAGCACGCTGCGCCGGGCCGGGGTGCGGGCAAAGTACCAGCGGCTTTGCCGCCATGCGCTTTACGGCCGCGGCTGCGGGCTGGACATCGCTTTCCACTGGCAGAGCGGCACCGTGACGGCCGTCTCGGGAAATGCCCTGACGATCCCGGAGGCGGCTGGACAGTCAGATGGCTGGTTCCGGGGCGGCGTGCTGAGGTTTGGCGGCCAGCTTGGGTTCATCACCGGCCATATGGGGTCGACGCTGACCCTGTCGCGCCCGATGCCCGAGGTGGCGGCGGCGCTTGCAGCACCCGAGGTCAATCCTGAGACTGGTGCCGATTTGCCCCTCGTCGCCGACATCGCCCCGGGCTGCGACCTGCGCGCGGCCACCTGCGCCGCCAAGTTCGACAATCTTCCGAACTTCGGCGGCTTCCCCGAAATCCCCGGCCGCAATCCCTTCGGCGGCGGTTCCATCGTCTGAAGCCCCCTCCCGGGCCACAACGCAAGCAGCACACATGGTCTGGACTTTCATCGCGCGGCTCGTCCTCGGGCTCGTGCTTTCGGCAATTTCCTACGCGCTGAGCCCCCGCCCCAAGGTCGAGAAGCCTCAAGCGGCGGGGCTCGACGATTTCACCCTGCCCACCGCCGAGGAAGGCCGACCGATCCCGGTGGTTTTCGGGACGGTGCTGATCACCGGCCCGAACGTCGTCTGGGCTGGGGATCTCAAGGTCGATCCCATCAAGAAGAAAGGTGGCAAGAAGTGACCCGCGTGACCATCCAGGACCTGCGTTCGGCGCGCTACTGCCTCGCGGGCGTGCGGCCGTGGTTTCGCCGCCACGGGTTCGACTGGCAGGACTTCCTCGACAACGGCATCGACGTTGAGACCCTGCGCGCCACCGGCGATGCGCTGGTGGAACCGGTGATCCTGCAGGCCGAAGGGCGAGAGGCGGCGGCAAAGGAGGTGGGCGATGGGCGGTAGCAGCAAGGCCCAGACCGTCGGTTACCGCTATTCACTGGGGGTGCATCTCGCTCTCTGCCATGGCCGGTCGATGCCATCCGCGAGATTCTTGTCGACCGCCGCCCCGCCTGGTCCGTCACCACAGGCAGTGGCCTTTCCGGCGGCGGCGCGGCGGTCGAGACGCGTATTGGCACCGTAGCTGGCATGGCGGCCGCCGCGGCTTTGGCAGGCGACAGCGGTGCGACCATCAGTTTCCCCGGCACTCGCGCTGGAGTGCGCATTGGGCGCGACTATCGCCTGGCTTTCGCCAACGGGTCGAGTCAGACGATCACCCTGCAGGCTGTCAGCTACGACGCGGCCACCAACATCACGCGCTGGACAGTCTTGCCCGAGGCCCTGAGTTTCCCCGCGCAATCCGTCGGTGTCTTCGAAGCCACGACGGGGGCCAGCAACGCCGGTTCTGGCGGCGGGCGTATCCGGATCGACAAGCCCGACCTCTTCGGCGGCGAAAGCCGCGAAGGCGGCGTCCGCGGCGATGTCGATGTCCTCATGGGCGGGCCGGGACAAAGCCAGAACGACTACCTGGCAGCAGCCATGGCTGGAGACGTCCCCGCCTATCGCGGCCTTTGCAGCCTCGTGCTGCGGCAGGCCTATCTTGGCATCAACCCCTACCTGAAGGCCTGGGCGGTCCGCGTCACCCGCGTTCTGACCGGAGAGGCCGGAGCGGCGCAGTGGTATCCCGAGAAGGCAGAGATCGTGCCCGAGGCCAACATCTCGGATGCCGCGATCTACATCGCCCTCGACGTCTCGGGCTCGATGTCGGGTACACGCGTGTCGGCCCAGAAGGCAGGCGTCGCGGCCCTCATCCGCGAGATCGCCGCCGGCGTGGATCCCGAACGGCCGAACGACATCCGGATCGTCCTGTGGAACGTGGCCGTGGCGGGGTCCATCGAACGGCGCAACATGAGCCCGGACGACTATGCCGCGCTCGAGGCCTGGATGCTGGGGCTCTCGAACGTCACCAGTGGCGGCACCAGCTTCAACGCTGCCTTTGGCGAGGCAAATGCCTTCTTTGCGGGCGGCGGGTCCAAGCGCCGGATCGTCATCTTCGTGACCGATGGTGAACCCGCACCTGTCTCCTCGGTCGAGGCGGCACTGGCGATCATCCGCACCCTGCCTCCCGCCGATATCTTCGGCTTCAACATCTCGCTCGCCAACACATCCTACACGGTGCAGATCGACAACACGCCCGTGGACGGCGTTCCCGTTATCCCACCCGGCAATCCGCAGGCGCTGGTCGCCTCCCTGCGCGGGGCCTTCGGCAACGGGCCAGACATGAACCCGGCCCATATCATCCGTGAATGCCTGACCAATCGGGACTGGGGGCTGGGCTATTCCTCGGTCGAGATCGGGGCGAGTTTTACCGCAGCAGCGGATGCGCTTTACACCGAGGGCTTCGGCCTTTCGCTGATCTGGCAGCAGGACAGTTCCATCGAGGAGTTCATTGGCAGCGTCCTTGATCATATCAACGCGACACTTTTTATCGACCGTCGCACCGGGCTCTGGGAGCTGAAGCTGATCCGGGCCGACTACACCGCCGCCAGCCTGCCGCTCTTCGACGAGACCAATGTCGTGGATTGGGGTCGCCTCGGCCGTCGCTCGCCCTCCGATCTGGTGAACAGCGTCACCGTCCGCTTCACCGATGCCTGGACGGATGACACCGGCGCAGTCTCGGTGACCGACACCGCACGTGTCCAGGCCATGGGAGAAGTTCTGGCCACCACGCTCGACTATCCCGGCATTCGCTATCAGGGCCTCGCCGCCCGCGTGGCCGAACGCGACCTGCACGCGCTGTCAGCGCCACTGCTGACGGGCGAGATCGTCGTCAACCGCGAGGGCGCAGACCTCGGGCCCGGCGACGTGATCCGGCTGCGCTCGGCGCGGCTGGAGCTAGCTGATGTGGCGATGCGCATTTCCGAGATCGGACAGGGGGACGGTCGCGACAACGGCATCAAGTTGAAGATCGCCGAGGATGTCTTTGCGTTGGGCGCGACCGCCATCGCGGGCGGTCGGATGCCGACGGGCACGGGCGTCGCTGCCCCACCGCGGGCGCTGGCGCGGCGCATGGTCGAGGAAGCCCCGTACTGGCTGCTGGTCCGCGAACTCGGTCACAGTGAGGCCGACCGCCGCCTTGCCGAGGACCCGGACGCAGGCGCGCTGGTCGCGACCGGCGAACGCCCGAGCGCCGATGCTCTAGCGGCCCAACTCTGGATCGACCCCGGTACAGGCCCCGCACAGGAAGGGGTGGTGGCCTTCGCCCCAACGGCGCTTCTTGCCGTCGACGTGAGTGACAGCCCGGAGGCAAGGATTATTCCGGTCACCAGCTGGCGCGACATCGGTGAGGTCGAGATCGGGACGCTGGCCAGCATCGATGGCGAACTGGTCCGTGTCGACGGGATCACGCCGACCACGATCACCGTCGGGCGGGGCTGCCTCGACACCGTTCCGCGCGCGCACATCTCGGGCACGTCTGTGATCTTCTTCGATGACGTGGCTCGGATCACCGAAGACAGCTGGGCGGCGGGCGAGATGCTGACCGCCCGGCTGTTGCCGGAGACCGGGCGCGGCACGCTGGCCTTTGCGCTGGCACCGGAAGACAGCATCACGCTGGACCGTCGCGCCATCCGGCCGCTGCCGCCCGGACGTGTGCAGGGCAATGGGAGCTACGCACCCAATGTGGATGCGCTGGTCAGCGGCAGTCTGGCTCTGACCTGGACCCATCGGGACAGGCTGACCCAGACCAGTCCCGTGATCGTCGATCACACCGGGGCCTCGATCGGGCCGGAGCCGGGCGTCAGCTACATCATCGAGGTGCGCTGGGTGGACCCGGACATGGGAGTGGCAATCCTGCCCGCAGGCGTGGTGATCGATGCAGGCAGCGCCGCCAACTGGTCCCTTGCGCCCGAAGCCATCCCGGAACTCGGCGCACCGGATCGTACGGCCGAGATCGAACTGGCCGTCCGGTCCCGGCGTCTCGTCGAGGGCAGCTGGGTCACCGACCGCGAGGCACGCTGGTTTCGGCTGACCGCCCCCTTCGCCGCCGGATGGGATCGCGGCTGGGGTTTCCTCTGGGGCACCTAATCGAGACCCGCTCGGCCAACGCAGGCGCCATCGCACCAACCACGACTATAACAAACGAGGACGAGCATGCCGGAACGGATCATGCCGGGATTGGGGCTGCGCGCCTTCTACGATCCCGGCCAGCGCAACTGGGGCACCAGCCTCAGCGACGACCTGCGCCGCCTTTCAGCCCTCGTGCAGGCACGCGCCGCATCGCGCATCACGCCGCTGCCTGCCACGGGCAGCGCGGGCCAGATGCTGATCGTGCCCGCCGCGGCAGGGGCCAATGCGAATGCGCTGGCGCTCTGGGATCAGTCACCGGCAGGGGCCGCGGCATGGGTCTATCTCACCCCGCAAGAGGGCTGGCAGGTCTGGGTCGCTGACGAAGCACAGCATGTGCGGTTCAACGCAGGGACATGGGTCGACGTGCCCCGACCGGGCATCGTGCGCCTCCGCACGCTGATCGCCACCAGCCACACACTTGAAGCCGTTGATCTGGGCAGCATCCTTGAGACCACGGGATCGTCAGCCGTCACCGTGACGATCCCCGTTGAGGCTACGGTACCCTTCGAGGTCGGCGCGCTGATCAACGTGACACAGGTTGGCGCCGGGGTCGCGACCGTCGCGGCGGCAGCCGGGGTGTCGCTGAATGGCGTGGTAGGCGGATCGGTCGCGCTCGACGGCCAATGGTCGGGCGCAGCACTTGTGAAGCGCGGGGCGGATGCCTGGATCATCCAGGGCGCGCTGGCAGGAGCCGTCGCATGAGCCTTCTGATCATGCGCGGTGCCATCCTAGCCCAAGGTGGGGCAGCCGCGCCCCCGGTCGATATCGGCACCGCCTGGCAGCTGGACACCACCCGGCGCCCCACCGGCTATACGCTTTCGGACGGCAACCAGACCGTCATCAACACCTCGGGCGGCAGCAACTACCAGCGTTGGGTGCCAACCGCCAAGGCGATCCTCCCAACGGGCGGGCGGCGGTACTGGGAGGTTCTCTGCGCCCCGGGAGGTGCCGCCACATTCGACGGCTATCTGGGGGTGGTTTCGGCCGCGCAGCGCGAGGAATTCAACACAGGGCTGAACCCCATCACGCTGGGCTCGATCGGTTGGCGCGGCACCGGCGCGCTCTGGTCTTCGAACACCGCCTCCTTCGCCCAGCAGCTGACCGGTCTGCCCACCTTTGGTGCGGGCGACGTGCTGATGTTCGTCATCGACCCCACCAACGGCCGCCTCTGGATCGGCAAGAACGGCATCTGGCGCGACGATCCGGTCAGCGGTGCCGCCACATGGATGGCCGCGGCGAGTGCTGCGTTCCACCCACAACTCCAAGGGCGCAACCCCGGAGATGGCGGCACCCTGCGCTCGCTTCCCTCGCAATTCAGCTATCCGGTGCCGTCGGGGATCACGGCGCTCGGCTATCTGGATCCCGATCTGCGCTTCTTCGAGGCCGCGGCCTTTCTCGAGATCGGCTGGGATCGTGGCCTCAGCGTTGCGGGTGCCTCGTTCTGGATCAGCCGGGGCGGCGGGCAGCATCTCACTGGCGCCGATGCCGCGCTCTTCCTCGAACAGGGTGGCGGCCGCGGCGGCACCTGGACGCAAGCCAACCTCTATATCGAAGTGGAACTGCCATGAGCTACATTCTGCATCTCGGTCACCAGCCGACTGACGTCTCCGGTATCGCCGGGATGCTCACCACCGTCGTGGGCGGATTTGACGCGAACCTCGACGTCAACGGCGTCCGTTTCATCGGATCGCGCACCTATGCGGTGCCCTTCTCCGTTGCCGTCGCCCCGCCTATGGGGGATCTCTGGCTCGGCTTTCGCTATGTGCCGCCCAACGCCGATTCAGAGAACATCACCGAGGCGACGGCAAACTTCCTCGACATCTATGACGCAAACCAGGTCCGCATTGCGCAGATCCAGCCTCTGTCGAGCACCAAGCGCTATCATGCCATCGCGCGCGGTGACACGGTCGTTCAGGGCAACTCGAGCTACATGGCCGCCAACGGTCAGCCGCAATGGATCGACGTGCGGGTTTCGGTTGGGGCAAGCATCACCATCGACTTCTATGTAGATGGCGTGCTGCAAAGTTCCGCCACCGCCGCCAATACCCAAGGCAAGGGCAAGCCGGTGCTGATCGTCTTTGCCAATACCGGTCTGCACGGCACCAGCAGCACGCGCACCTGGTACTACGCGCATTTCGCGGTGCTGGATGGCGTGTCGACCATCGGGCGGCGCTTCGTGCGGCGCACCCCCAACGCCATCGCCACCTTCAGCCAGATGGTAGGCAGCATCGATGCCCTGAAGGACGAGGATGTCAGCACCCGGGTTTCCAGCAACGCGGCCGGGCAGCGGCTATCCTTCTCGCTGACTGGACCGACGGGGCCTGCGGCGGTCGCGGCCATCGCTGGCGTGCATGTGAAGCAGATCGCGCAGGCAGGCACAGTCGGGCCGCAGGCGGCGACAGGCTTTCTGCGCATGGGCGGAGTCAACCACGACGCCCCGGCTGTGACCGTCGCGACCCTTGCGCCAAAGCCGGTCTATTCGACGTGGGCACTGAACCCCATGGACAGCAGCGCGTGGACCAGCGTGACGGTACCTGCCGAAGTCGGGATCCTCTCCGCATGAGCCCGCGTCGTGCTGGAGACGGCCATGTCCGTATGCCCGATGCCGAGTTTGAGGAACTGCTGGCCCGTGCGGCCGAGGAAGGAGCGAAGCGTGCGCTGGCCGATGCAGGCCTCGACGGCAAGGAGGCCGCCCTCGACATCCGCGATCTCCGCGCTCTGCTCGACTGCATCCGCTTCGTGCGCCGCACGGCGGTGCAGACCAGCGTTCACCTGATCACCACCGGCGTCATCCTGGCGTTGCTGGCGGGCATCGCGCTGAAGCTGAAGATCTTTGGCAGCGCACCCTGAACCGCACCAACCCAATTTCCCCGTCATCCCAGCCCGCCCTTCGAGGCGGGTTTTTTTGTGCCCGACACTGGACAAAAGGAGCCGAACCATGACGACCGACACGCACGCAAGAGCCCATCCGCCTGATCCAGCGCGGCCTTGAACGTAAGCGCCGTCCCCGTCCCATTGATTTCCAGGGTTCCGCTGCGCTGGTGGAGGAGCGAGTTTCCTTTTGATGTTTCAGAAGGAGATTGCAGTGTCTGACGGCGGGGACGGATTTGATGGCTGCATTGAGGTTGTGCAGCGGACGCGTGGATATCGGCGTTGGCCGGATGAAGCGAAGGCCCGGATCGTGGCTGAGAGTTTTCAGCCTGGCGTGCGGGTCGTGGATATTGCCCGGCGTCACGGCTTGGTTGGTCGCACATCAGCTGTCGGATTGGCGGCGGCGAGCCCGCCTGGGGAAGTTGGTTCTGCCGGCGGATACCATGGCC
>NZ_FOCI01000062.1 GCF_900110065.1 Loktanella fryxellensis
CTGAAAGGCTCCTTGAAGGGGATGCCCAAGTTTACCAGATCATGCGGAAAGGGGGAGGTTTTTCAGACGTTCCTCAAATTTATCTGATTCGGAAAGCAGGTTTTTGGTCGCGATTACAGCACCTTATCGATTCGCCAAATTGTGGCCGAAACGAATAGCGTGCGCAGAAAACCAAAAGCGTGCGCAAGTTTCACGACAGGAAGCCGTCAGCACCGCCAGAGCGTTTTCAGCAAACAAAAAAGGCCCGCACCGTGCGGTGCGAGCCTGAGATTATCCGGTGATGTAGTGGTGATCAGCCGGGGTTGAAAAGCCGGAAAGGCTGCTCCCGCCGAAGCATGAGATCATATGCATCATGCGTGAACGGGTTTACGCCTGTCCGTGACGCGACCTTGGCGCGCCAAGCTTCTGCGAAGTCATCTCGTTCCAAAAGGTGAGACCCCCGCGCTCTTGCAGCTTCGCATGCGCCAATCACCAGCCCGATAACCAGACCCCACCTGAAAGCCCCGGACGTTGCGAGTCGAGTATAAAGATCACGGGTCATGACGGCGTCGCTCACCTCCAATCCGCTCTGCATAGCGGCGCTCTGGACGATGTCGTTGATGACGTTCAAATCGCCAAGCACCTCAAGATCAGGGAAGATCTGGTGGGTCGCAAGTCGGTGGAGTTGGGGTTCCTCTTGGATGTATCCCATGAGCTCCGGAATGCCAGTGAGGATGAGCATCAGCGGCCAATCCTGCGACTTCATCAAGGTCTTGAAGGAATCGAGGATGACATGGCGGTTCGTGACGTTCTTACTGCGCAGGATGTGTTGTGCCTCGTCGAAGTGAATGCCGACGACGCCGCAGCGCTTGGCGTGATCGACAATTTTCGCCGTGATGCTGGCCTGCGTATGTCGGGCCAAATTTTCAATCGGATAGCCGAGAGAGCGCAGCGTCGTGCTCCCGAGGTCCTTCCATCCGCCTTTCGCGTCCAGAAGGCAGCTGACGATCCTGGCCGGCTTTCCGTCAGGAAGCAGGATGCCCGCATCGTTGAACTGAGCAATCTGTTGCTTCACCTCCTTGGTTTTGCCCGACCCAGGCTCACCGGTCACGATCAGGCACTGGGATTCGAAGCTGATATCCTGCCTCAGGTCGCCGAGGTGCTGACTGAAGATTCTTGCGATGTTGATCTTCAACTCTGCCGCCCGCGGGAGAGGGAAGGTGCGCCACGACAGCGCTTCCCGGGAAGAGATGATTTCGTCGATGATAAAGGACATCAAAATTTGCTTTCCTTGAGGCATCCGAATTCGGGTTCGGTCGGGGTTTCGGGGTTGTCTTCGGGATGGGCGGGCAGCAGGGGACTGTTGCCCCCATCACCCGACTGTCCTGTTTCGGTTGCGTGAAACTCGGAGGTAGAGAACGGCACGGTGTTGGGAGCCGAAAGCACCGGCCCCGCATTCCCGCCGGCCGCGCCGCGGGTCATGACGTCCATGATCGACCCCACGCGTGCGAACCCGAAGTCATGCCCGGAGGGACGCACGTCGACGTTCTCGAGCCCAGCGGCGAGACGCTCATAATCCATGATGCGATCAGTGTTTCGGTCCACGCGCGCGCGGTCAGACAAAGACACCTGGCGCATTTCCCGCGCCATCACTTTGCCCACGCCATCGTTGGTGACCGTCCCGGCCTCAGGATCACCGCGCCACGCTTCATTCAGGAGCCGCAGTGCGTTTGGCAGAGTGGTATCGCGCAAATTGGTCATGGACAGGTCGGCCGTGAGGATTTCGGACGTGCCGATCGGTTCCACCGTGACCTGCCTCAGGTTGTCAGGATCAAGATAGACGTAAGCGCCGTCCCCGTCCCATTGATTTCCAGGGTTCCGCTGCGCTGGTGGAGGAGCGAGTTTCCTTTTGATGTTTCAGAAGGAGATTGCAGT
>NZ_FOCI01000049.1 GCF_900110065.1 Loktanella fryxellensis
GGCAGTGGCCAGACCACCTCAGCGTCCCGAGCACGATCCAGATAACCCTGAAGAGTGGTGCGCCCAATCGCCAGGCTCGCCGCAATCTGTCGGGTCGACAGACCCTCGGCTGACAGCCGTAAAACATCTCGGATCTTCCGCATAGACAATCTCTTCATCAGGCTTCCTTCGTGCCAAAAGGGCGGAAGGTAGCCGGTTACAGATTGCCTCGCAGCAGCACGTCACAGAGGTGGCCGGATGCTCCGGAATCAGTGGCCGGATAAAATCGGAATGGGTGGCCGGATACTTTCGGAATCAGTGGCCGGATGACCCCGGAATACGCAATCACTCTGATTGTATTTGCTGTCGCATTTGTGACGTTGGTCGCCGGCTTGGTCGGACGCAGCCTGCATCGTTGGGTCTGGTTCAACGTGATTTCACGTTTCAATCGGGCGATCTTCGGACGCACGCCGGCACAGAGGCTTCTGGAAAGCCCCGCCAGCCCGGTGCTGAGGTTGTGGCTGTATATCGATCGGGATGGACAGGATCGAGATGGTCTCGTTTGAGCATCTGCAGCCAGAACACAGGCGTGGGTCGAAAATGCAGGGGTAAGACCTGGCAGTTACGGCGTCCCGAATATGAAAAGTTGTGTTGCGTGATCACCGCAGCATGCGGCGCACATCAAGTAGCCGACGCTCCGCGAAGTGGTGCACAGTTACGGCACCGAGGTGAGCGGCAACTGCAAGGTAGAACACCGCTGGAAGAACCAGATTGTGCAGGATTGCCGCTGACTCTGCCAATTGACTATTTGGTGTAAAGCGGTCGCTGAGCGACCATCCGAATACCTCAAGCGGATTGCCATCCCACACCGTGAGTAGAACGCCCGTCACTGGAAACCCAAGCATGATGCCGTAAAGTGCCAGATGCGTGGCCTTGGCAAGCTTGCGCTGCAATGGTTGAATATCGGCCCGCATCAGCGGCGCGGGGCTTTGCAAGAGCCACAGCATGCGGCATGCAACAAGCAACAGCACCGTCAAGCCAAGCATCTGGTGTGTCGCAAGGAATGCGGGGCGTGCCGGATGATCCGGCGCAAGAATAGATACAAACAGGCCCATTGGTACCAGGATCAGGATCAACACGCCGATGATCCAATGGGCGTAGCGCGAAACGCGACCAAAGTGTGTATCGGTGTTGCGCAGGGGCAGTGGATCGGTCACGTGTCGCTTGCCTTGCCTGTAGGTCGCCCAAAGCAGGAACAGCGCCGCGAGAGAGGCGACCCCTGCCTGTGCGTTCAGGACAAAGGGCTTTATGCGATCGCCAAGTTCCGCATCCGTGGGGATGGCTGCGAAGGTGCCATCAAAATTCGCAATGAGGATCGAGTAGGCGATCATGACCAAGGCCAGCGCCGCGGTAAGCGTGCCGATGGCGCGACCAATGCGGCTGGACTGGTTCAGGAAAATCGCAAGGCATACAGCGAGTATGATGTAGAACTCTGTCATTCTTATCCCCTTAGATTAATATCCATTTTTCGTGGAACGGACTTGAACGATCAACCGATTTATTCTGCTTGGTCTGCTGATCGCGTGCGTCAAACTGACCTGAAGAGTTGTGGTCGAAGCGTTGAAACGTCGATATTGCGACCACTTTGAGACCTGCGCTAGCACCTCAGATCTTCTCTGCATCGATTTTCTTGACGCGGATGTGCACATATCGATGTGCTCGCATCCCCAGACGAAAAATTGAGCGGATGCTTTCAGTTGATCGCTTCGTCCGCGAACCGGCACCGGGATCAGCGCCGCGGACGATCTGGCTTTCAGTCCGAGCGCCTTTAGGTCTGCTGCCTCTGCCTTCAGGCTATTTCGGGGATGATCAATTCAGGTCTTTGCGCAGACCTTTGCGGAGCCTGTGTCACAACGGCCTGCCGCTGACATCTATCCGCACCAGCGCTGCGCTGAGGTTCCAAAGCGTCTCACTTCGCGTCGTGTCAGTCGCCTTGGAGGACAGGCTTTGCGAAAACGCCTTTCGACCCTGCTCCTGGCGGTTTCCCCAACTCCAATGGACGCCGGACCGGGCAAAGTCGGGGTCTGTCACCACCTGTGCGACGCGTTCGCCGGACAGGGGCTGAGACACGTAACCCTTGGTGATCTTCTTTTGAAACCAGGGAAAGATGTTCTGAAACAGGCGCGGCGCGTTGCGGAACAAGGGCGTGTCAGCGACACAGCCGGGATAAAGCGTGCTGAACACGATGCCGGTCCGGTCATGGAATCTGGCATGCAATTCACGGCTCATCATCATGCAGCACAGCTTGCTGTCCTTGTATGCCTTTCCCGGCTTGAAGGGTTTGCCATCGATCATCGCGATCGGATCCTTAAAACCGGCTTTCATCCCCTGAAAATCGCCCAGATCGGCGGGCGCAGGGATTGGCACCTTGCCACCGAATTCTTCGGAATTGGCCGTCACAGTGCCAAGCGTCACCAGTCGCGGGGCGGGGGATTTCTGCAGATCCTCCAGCATCAGGTTCGCCAGCAGGAAGTGCCCGAGGTAGTTGGTTGCCACACTGATCTCATACCCGTCGGGCGACCTCAGCGGCACCTTGAGTTGCGGCAGATAGGTCGCGGCGTTGCACACGAGCGCATCAAGCGCCCTGTTCTGCGCCCGATAGGCGGCATGAAAAGCGCGCACGCTGTCCAGCGACCCTAGATCGAGGTGCATAACGTCGAACATGTCGCGCTGGAGATTCAGGGATTGCGCCGCTGCGGCTGCCTTTTCCAGATCACGACACGCCATGATGACGTGCCATCCCTTGTCAATCAGGGCCTTCGTGCTGTGCAGGCCAACCCCGGAGGAGGCCCCGGTGACGATGCAAAGGGGATGGTGTTGAACACTCATTGGAGGCAGGCCTCGACGGTTGGATTAACTCGCCTACGTGTAAATCAAACGGGACAGTGCGACACAACGGGAGAGATGGATCTTGGACACCACTTGGATGCGGCCCTTGCTTATTCTGGGGGCGTTGGCGGTTTTGATCACGTTGAACGTCATCGAGTTCAACGGAAAGCGGCGGCGGGACTGCGAGGCGCTGTCGGCGCTTGACACATCAGACAAACCGGAATTGATGCTGGCCCACCGGCAATATCTGCAGACACAAAACATCGAACAAGTGCTTCATATCGTGAATTCGGTCCTGATTGCCCTTCTGATCGCGGTCTTGACCGCATGAGGATCGCTGTCTTCGGCGCGACTGGCGGCACGGGGCGCGCAGTAACGAAGGCCGCAATTGCCGCGGGTCACACCGTCACGGCCTTTGCGCGGCGGGCCGATCAAACTGCACCGATTGCGGGGCTGACTATCGTTGAGGGCGACGTTATGCACGCTGGCCAGGTCGCACCTGTGCTGGTTGGCCAAGATGCGGTCGTTATCAGCCTTGGCAATTCTCAGAACGCGTTTGCTTTGCGACTTGGTGCCCGCCGCACGACACCCCGAAACGTCTGCGAGGTCGGCACCCGGAACATTCTGGCAGCACTGCCACAAGACAGGGATACCCCGGTCATTGTCGTCGGGGCCTTTGGAACCGGTGCCACCGCCGGCAACCTGCCCATCATGTTTAAACTGTTCTATCACTTGGTCCTGCCCGAGCAGATGGCGGACAAGGAAAAACAGGCTGAAATCCTGAACGATTCGACGACGCCTTATACTCTGATCCAACCCGTCGCGTTGACGGACAAGCCGGGCACCGGAACGTGGACGGTGTCGCGCGATGGCAGCTTTGCCAAACCCGAGGTGGCACGCGCCGATCTGGCGGCTTTTATCGTGGGACGATTGGAAGACGGGGTCGGAAATCGCGAAACGATGACGTTTTCCGGGTAACGCCTGATCACATCGTCCCGGTGTCAAGTTTGAAACATCGGAAAACTGACACCAAGCGCCCATGCCAGAACGACGCCCAAAGCAAGGCCGGATGCAATCGGTCCAGCCCGCAGCGCCGTCACGCGCCCCATCGTGCCGAACACGATGTAGAACAGGATCATGACAGGCGCGATCAGCAGCAGAAAAAACAGGCGTTCGAAATCGAAGGCGACGGCGATCCCCAAAGACACCAGAAAACTGGTTCGCGCACAAAGCCGCCAACGCGCGGATTGACCCGTCGTCAGAATCGCGTCCGCCACCATGAAAGGCAGGGCACCGATCAGCATTGCGGCGATGATCCCGGCCCGCCCTGCCGTTGGCCAGAAATTGGCGGCATACCGATCAAGCGCAAATCCGAAAACGGCGCAGGCAGCCAGCAAGACGCCAAACGCCACCCATGTCATGGGGCCGACAGTCATGCGCCACACCCGCAGCAAGGCCAGTTGCAGGACGCCGAACGCCAGAAGATGCAGCATCAGATAATCTGCGACCAGAACAGGCAGCACGTCCGGCAGGGGCAGCAGCGCACACAGGGGGGCCAGCGTTGCGGGGACCAGCAAAATGATCGCGGTTTGCCCCCTGTTCAGGCGGAGGCGGTCAAAGTCGCGCAACGGGATCAGCCTGGCAATGGGCCGGATGATGAGCGACAACCACCTTGGCCGGTGCCGACAACCACCATGGCCGGTGCCGACAACCACCTTGGCCGGTGGGGCTGAACGGAGGACGGGCATGCCCGTCCGGAGGGCAGCCCCACCGGCCTGATTGATATTTCGGGAGTAGGTGCTGGTCGCTGCGGGTTGGTAAGCCGGAATCCTCTGCGTTCATACGGAGGAGCCGGTTTGACCTACAAACCCATCACCGACCAGCAATTGAGATTATACATGACCGACCTCCAAAACCACAGTCAGCGCACATCGGCCGCCCGCGCCGGGTTCAGCGAGCGGAGCGCCAGGCGTTTCGATGCGGACCCGACCCCGCCTTCGCAGCGCAAGATCGTTCACGGACGCACGGTGTCCGATCCCCTTGATGGCTACTGGCAGAACGACCTCCTCCCCTTGCTTGAGAATGACAGTGCGTTGCAGGCCGTTACTCTGCTGCGCCACCTTCAGGGTCTGCACCCTGTGGCGTTTCCAGACGATCGTATCCGGCGCACCCTAGAGCGGCGTGTGCGGCAGTGGCGGGCGCTGAAGGGACCTGAGCGCGACATCATCTTCCGCCAGGTGCCGGAGCCGGGATACATGGCGCAGTCCGACTTCACCCATGCCGAGGAATTGGAGGTGACGATCGCAGACCTGCCGTTCCCGCACCTGCTTTACCACTTCGTCATGGTCTACAGTCGGTGGGAGCATGTCGGCGTGGTTCTTGGCGGGGAAAGCTTCACCGCGCTGGCCGAGAACTTGCAGCAGGCCCTCTGGTCGATGGGCGGCGTGCCACAAAACCACCGCACCGACAGCTTGTCCGCCGCGTTCCGCAACCTGACCGCCGACCAGCGTAAGGACATGACCAGGCGCTATGATGCGTTCGTCGGCCATTACGGCATGGACGCCAGCCGCAACAATCGCGGTGAGGCCCATGAGAACGGGGCGGTTGAATCGCAAAACCGGCACCTGAAGACGGCCATCAAGCAGGCGCTGATCCTGCGGGGCAGCCGCGACTTTGCCTGCATTGAGGACTACCGGCGGTTCGTCGACATGCTGGTGGCGCGGCGCAACCGCCAGCGGGCGGCGGCTGTTCAGGCGGAAAGGGCCCACCTGAAGCCTTTGCCGCAGCGGCGCACCATCGACTTCACCGAGATCGTTGTGCCAGTCTCGCGAACCGGCGGTTTCCTGGTCAAGAGCATCTTCTACAGCGCCCCGTCGCAGTTGATCGGGCAACGTCTGCGTGTCCACCTTTACGATGATCGCATCGAGGCGTTTCTCGGCAGCTCCCTGGTCGTCAGCCATCCCCGGGCCCGTGGTCGCGTCGATGGCCATCGCGTCCATGTCATCAACTACCACCATGTGATCCATGCCCTGCGGCGCAAACCGCAGGCCCTGTGGAGCTCGATCTACCGCGACAGCCTGTTTCCCCGGACCGAATACGCCGAAGCCTGAAAGGTGCTGCAACGGGACCTGCCGAGACGGGATGCCTGCCGCCGCATGGTCGAACTGCTCTTCATCGCCCATGAGCAAGCCTGCGAGGCGGAACTGGCGCAACTGCTGGCGGCAGACCTTTATGCGGGCCAGGTGCCGGACACCAAGGCCCTGGCTTCACGGCTGGCACCAAGGCTCATGACGTTGCCCAAGGATGTCGCCGTCGCCCACCCATCGCTGGCCAGCTTCGACGCTCTGCTGGGGGCAAGCGCATGACTGTCCGCGAGGTCGACATCCACACGCTGCCCAGCATGCTGACCGCGCTGCGGCTGCCCAGTTTCCAAAAACTCTGGGCCGAGATCGCCACGCGCGCCGACACCGAAGGCTGGCCCGCCGCCCGTTTCCTCGCCGTGCTGGCGGAATACGAACTGGCCGAGCGCGACATGCGTCGTATCAGTCCGGTTGCGGCGCGGTTTCAGGCCTTTTCGGGCTGCCAGTTCCACGGCATGAGTTCGTCGATGCGATTAATCTTGTGATCAGGCAGGCGCTGGAGGACCCATGTGAGCCACGCTTCGGGGTCGACGTCGTTCATCTTGGCAGTCTCGATGAGCGCGTAGGCGATAGCGGCCGCTTTTCCGCCGCCGATTGACCCCATGAACAGGTAATTCTTGCGGCCGAGGGCGATGGGGCGAATTGACCGCTCGCAGGTGTTGTTGTCGAGTTCGAGGCGGCCGTCGTCGAGATAACCGCGGGCTTTGGGCATGCGGTTCAGGGCATAACGGATGGCTTCTGCC
>NZ_FOCI01000027.1 GCF_900110065.1 Loktanella fryxellensis
ATCGGTCAACGCGGAGGAATAAAGCCCCTCCCGCCGCAGAATGGCTGAAACCGTGCCTGTATCAGCAGCATGGTCCGTCTCATCCAGAATGCGTAGTTTGTATTTTGCAGTGAACGTGCGCCGCTTCGGGGTCGTCGTCAGCTCGGCCGTAGGGACACGCGGCGCAGCTACGACGCGAGCGGGTGGGATCGTAGGCGAAATCTCAGATCCGGTATCCTGTGGAGGCGGCATCTGTGAAGGCATTACCATGGGTTCGGTCTCCTTCGCCCTCAAGTCTAAACTTTAGCCAGTCAAATGTCTCACTCTTATTGGCACGGAGGGCGTATCCGTGATGAAGACCAGCTTGGCACGGGCCGTGATGTCGGACGAAGAATGGAAGTTCTTTGAACGGTTCACGGCGGCGGGTCGTGCGTCGTACGGGCGCAAAGCGAACAGTCATCGGCTTGTTTTCGATGGGATTTACCGGGTCGCCCGCACCAGCGCGCCACGGCGGGATTTGGTCGCGTGACAACCGGCAGTCCTGACACGCGACGTGGACGGGGTTGACCGAAGCCCTGAACGAATGGGGGGCGGGGTTCGATGCGGAGTTAGATGGCAATAACCGAGCGTACAGCCGCAGTCTAAATGCTGTCCCGATCTCAATTCACCAATCGCATCAAGAAACCTTTGCCTGACCAGCCCCGATGATGGTAACGCCTCTCGCGTCCTGTGTTCGATGGATTTCCCTGCAGATCATCTTGTGGACGACACATATGCTGACCCGACGCCATTTCATCCAGACGACGACCGCGCTGTTCTCCGTCCCGATCGCAGGTCCTGCCTTTGGGGCACCCACATCGGAACGGTCGCGATGGGATGAATGGGACGCCCGCGTGACGCCCGCCGGCTATGACCCCGCCACGACGAACCCTTGGGGGTTCCACGACCGGTTCCTGCCGCACCTGGTTCAGGCCAACGACGGGCTGGTGCCGGGTGATGTCCATGTCGATGCCGTGGCCCGATACCTCTATCACATCCGCCAAGACGGCATGGCCATGCGTTACGGCGTGGCGATCGCGAGGGGCAACCTGTACGAACCCGGCCGTTACAGCATTCGCCGCAAGACAAAGTGGCCGGTCTGGACACCGACACCCGCGATGATCGAACGCGATCCCGATGCCTATGCGCAATACAAGGACGGTATGGATGGCGGCCCGACCAATCCGCTGGGTTCACGTGCACTGTATCTGTATGTGGGCGACCGCGACACCTATCTGCGGATCCACGGCACCCCGTCGCCCGCGTCGATCGGAAGCCGGGCCAGTTCGGGCTGCGTCCGTATGGTGATGGCGCATATCATCGGTCTTTACGACCAGGTGGCGACCGGATCGACCGCCATCCTCTATCCCGCCGAGGATGGCGTCACGGCGCGCAGTTAACCGGCAGCGGCTACTGCCGTGGCCTCTGGCACCGCGGGGACTGGGCCGCACAGGTGCCTGCCGTCTCTCGTCAGCAAAGGCAGTTCCGTCGTCTCGACCGGACCGACATAGCTGAACCAGAAACAGTTGTCGTCCGGTCGCAGTCGCGCGGACGCGATGTCCTGACTGGGCGCTGCGCGCGCGACGATCTGATCCCTGATCTGCTGCTCTGCGCTGGGCACTTCGGCTGCGGCGGGCGGCACCACCGGCTCCGGGCCGATGCCGGCGCAGGCCGCCAAGGTCGACATCGCCACGACTGCGCAGAACATCCTGATCGTCATTGGACTCACTCTCATGGTGGCAAGGCGTAGCTGGAGCTGACGTCGACGGGTTCCAGATTTTTGACCTGCCGTGTCAGACCGCTACTGGTATTTGGCGATCGTTCTCGGGTCGGAACCTCATAATCCTTCGTGTTCTGTCGGGCAAGCGCGTCGGGTGAAGATACATCACCTCACCTGCACGTCCGGCGCATGTCCTGCAGGGTCTGGTTTTCGAGCGACGATTGTCGGCCTACGGAGCAAGGACAGGTGTCCAGCCCGACGCCTTGCAAGTGCCGCACGAGTGACCGCATTCAGTGCAGTGCGCCGTTGCCGTTCGGCTGCCACCGCCAATCGCTTTCGGCCCGGAGCGGCCGCACATGACGGCCGTAGCCACGGACATCGCGAGAGGTAGGAACCTGCTGGTCTGTTCAGGACGCGATATGGCCCCGACGCCGCTGCCGGGATCGCTGCAACCGGACTGCGATGACCAAACCTCCGACTAGACCCAACCCAGCTCTGGCAATGACGGCAAAGCCAAGAAGCAGCATCTCGCCGCCACGCGCATGTCCTGTAGCGCCAGAAAGCGCAGCAAACGCGCCAGTCAGACCGGTGCCGCCACCACCAATGGCACATGTGGAAATGACCACTGATGCCACAAGAACGTCCCTAATCACGCGAAAGTGCGGCACGTGCGTTCGGTCAGTCACGGTCAGGGTTGATCGTCGACGACGATCTCGCACTGCTTGTCTGCACCAGCGGCGATCGCAGTCTTGTTGCGGTCGTCAGGTGCGGACTGACGCGTATTATCGCCGGCCCAGATGGCCGTCCCGCGCGATCGTGCAACAACGCTTGGACCGGACAGGTCTTTGGCACCCTGCATCAGCGCATACATCGCATTGTGAGAGAGTTCGGGAGGGTTCGGCGTCATATTCATTTGGAACGATCTGGCCGATCACGCGACAGGTCGATGACCCGTCGGCGCGGTCGTTCCCGCAGTCGCTCATGGCCGCCGCCTCGGCCGCCGCAACCGAGTGGAGCTTGGCACGGACGTTGATCGAGAGTTCCGCGGCATCCGCACGCCTGTGTGCCACGACAGCGCCGAAGAAATGGTCGTCGCCCAGATTGTCGATCACGAGGTTGCCGAAGTTCTGCACCGCCTGCGGCGTCAACCCATCGTCGAATATCGTCAGCTTGCAGCTGCCGGGATCGGGCAGAAGAGCGAGGGTTTCCGCGGAAGTGAGCGGCATTTCCGGTGCGGCGTCTTGTGCTGCGATAGCCGAAATGGTCATCACCATGCTGCACGCGCCATATGGCGTGCCCTCCTCTTGACCGGCGTCGATCGTGTGAGCCGTCCGGTTTAACTCGGCTAGGGCTTCGGGCAATCGTGCACGAGTGGTGACGACTACATTATTCGCCCGCCCGACACTTCGACTCGCGCGCCGGGCCATCGAGGTTGCCTGAGACGCCTTCGAGTTAAGCCAGTTCACATGATCGCTTGCGTGGCTTCATCAAAGACCGGTCGATGCGTGTACAAGGTCGTCACGCGTCAAGCGACTCGATTGGCATTCAAGCCGGTAGTCGACATGCCAAACACGGCACGCAGAACAACTACTTCAGGCGGTTGCCTAACCGAATGCGCCGACGGAAATTCGCCTGCGTCACAGCGGTTTCGGGCGGATTGCCGCCGTTGATTTGCAATTTTCCGAGAGATGGACTAGAAGACGCCCTTCCTGACCTTGCCGACCTGCAGCCCGAGCCTGCAGGCAGCGCCGCATTTGCGGCGCATATTGGAGATGCATGACCGATAAGATAACCGTAAAGAACCTGTTCAAGATTTTCGGAGAAGCGCCCGACGCCGCCCTGCAGATGCTGGGGACGGGGGCCACGAAAGAAGACATCCTCGACGCGACCGGTGCCACCGTCGCTGTGCAGGATGCAAGTTTCAGCGTCGCCGAAGGCGAGATATTTGTCGTGATGGGCCTGTCCGGTTCCGGCAAATCGACCCTCGTGCGGCTGCTGAACGGCTTGATCCCCGCCACCTTCGGACAGATCCTGATCGACGGGCAGGATGTCGTCCAGACCAGGGGAGAGGCCCTGCGCGAGATCCGGCGCAACACCATCACGATGATATTCCAGCATTTTGCCCTGTTCCCGCATTGGTCCGTCGCCGACAACGTCGCCTATGGCCTGAAGGTCAAGGGCGTTCCCGCAACTGAACGCCGGGACCGCGCCATGGCCGTGCTGGATCAGGTCGGGCTTGCCCCCTGGGCCGACAGCCTGCCGGGCGATCTGTCGGGCGGTATGCAGCAGCGCGTCGGTCTGGCCCGCGGGCTCGCCTCCGATCCGCAGGTGCTGCTGATGGACGAACCCTTCGGCGCGCTCGACCCGCTGATCCGCCGCGAGATGCAGGACGAACTGCTGACGCTGCAAAAGACGCTGAAGAAGACCATCGTCTTCATCACCCACGACCTGAACGAGGCGCTTCTCCTGGGCGACAAGATCGCCATCATGAAGGATGGCCGCTTCGTGCAGATCGGCACCGCGCAGGACATCGTCAGCCGGCCCGCCGACGACTATGTCCAGGCCTTCGTGGCCGACATCGACCGGGGGCGGGTGTTCACCGCAGGCGACGTGTCCAGTGATCCGGTGACCGCGCAACTGCACGGCGACAGCGCCGAGACGACCTTGCGCCGGATGGAGGATGCGTCGCTCGATGCGCTCTACGTCCTTGACGGCGACACCGTATCCGGCCTCGTCACGCACCGGGATCTGTCGGCGGCGCTGCATCGCGACGGTCCGGGCGACGCGACCCTCACGCCTTCGCTGATCACCGATTTCACCACCGTGGACGAGGGGACCTACCTGCATGAACTCTATGGTCCGGCCGGAATCGGCTTGCCGATCGCCGTCACCGATGGCGACGACCGCCTGACCGGCGTGGTGGCACCGGAAGCCGTCCTCGCACAGCTCGACAACGAGGCCGCAGCCGCGCCCGCCCCCCGCATGGAGGACGCACGATGAGTCCCGCAGACCTGATCACGATCCCCTTCGACGACTGGATCAACGCCTTCGTGCGCGGCTGGTTGGTGCCGAACTTCCGCCCCGTGTTCCGCGCCGCACAGGTGCCGGTGACCGTCGTGCTGAACAACCTGAACGCTTTCCTGCTGTTCGTGCCGATGATCCTGACCACCGCAGCCTTCGCGCTGGCCGCATGGCGCTATGCCGGGCGCGGCATCGCGATCTTCACGATCCTCGGGTTCGCCTTCATCGACATGATCGGCCTGTGGCCGGAAACGATGACGACGCTGGCGATGATCGTCACCTCGGTGCTGTTCTGTGCCCTGATCGGCCTGCCACTGGGCATCTTGGCGGCCCGCAGCGACACGTTCTGGCGGATCCTGCGGCCCGTGCTCGACGTGATGCAGACGATCCCGTCCTTCGTCTACCTCGTACCGATCGTGATGCTGTTCGGCGTCGGCATGGCACCGGGGATCATCGCCACGATCATCTTCGCCATCCCGCCGATGGTGCGCCTGACCAACCTCGGCATCCGCAACGTGCGCGGCGATCTGACAGAGGCGGCGCGCGCCTTCGGGTCGACCGAATGGCAGATGCTGTGGGATCTGCAGATCCCGCTGGCGCTGCGGACGATCCTTGCGGGCCTGAACCAGACGCTGATGCTGGCGCTGTCCATGGTCGTGATCGCGGCCCTGATCGGCGCAGGCGGGCTTGGCCTGATCGTGAACACCGGTCTGGGGCGGCTGGACGTGGGCGGTGCCACCGCCGGTGGCGTCGGCATCGTCATCCTTGCCATCGTGCTGGACCGCATCACTCAAGGCCTTGGCGAAGGCAGCAAGGCCGGGACCCTGTCGGTCGGCCAAGTGCTGACCCGCACCCTGCGGGGCCGGGGTGCCGCCCCGGTCGATGCCACCGTGACCGGTCCTGTCGCCCGCAACTGACACGCCAATCCGACAACTCGTCACGTCGGGGCTTTGGCCCCGGCGTCAACACGGCACGCGATTGCCGCACCCCAGAGAAAGGATCACACGTCATGATCATTCAATCCAAGACCGCTGCCATGCTGGGCACCGCCGCCCTGATCGGCTTGAGCGCCGCGACCGGTGCCGTGGCACAGGACATGCCCGGCGCAGGCACAACGATCCAGATGGCACAGCCCAGCTGGGATACCGGCTGGTTCCACACGGAAGTCTACGCGCAGATGCTGGAAGAGCTGGGCTACGCGCTGCCCGAGACGATGACCCTCGACAATCCGATCTTCTACCAGTCCGTCGCCTTCGGCGATGTCACCATGTGGGTCGACGGCTGGTTCCCGCTGCACAACACCTATCGCGCCGCCTTCGATGGTCAGGCCGAGATCGTCGGCGCCGTGGCCCGCGGTGGCGCGCTCGAGGGGTATCTGGTCGACAAGGCGACGGCCGAGGCGATGGACATCACCTCGCTCGAGGATTTCAAGCGCGACGACGTGAAGGCGGCCTTCGACCGCAACGGCGACGGTCTGGCCGACATGGTCGCCTGCCCGCCGGGCTGGGCCTGCGAACAGAACATCGAGCATCAGGTCGACGCCTACGGCCTGCGCGAGCATGTCAACCTGATCAAGGCGGGCTATTCCGCCGCGATGGCCGATGCGGTCGCCGCCTATCAGACCGGCGAGCCGATCCTGTTCTACACCTGGACGCCGAACTGGACGGTGGACGAACTTGTCCCCGGAGAGGATGTCGTCTGGATCGAAGTGCCGGAGGTCAGCCTGCCGGACGACATGATGGATCTGGTCGACGCCGCGACCATGGCCGGTGTCGAAGGCTGCGTCGCCGACCCCTGCATGCTGGGCTTTCCCGCGTCCGACATCGTGCCGGTCGTGAATTCGGCCTTTCTAGACGAAAACCCCGCGGTGCGCGCGCTGCTGGACGCGGCCAGCGTGCCGCTGGCGGACATCTATGCGATGAACGCCGCCATGAACGCCGGTGACGACGATATCGCGGCACAGGCTGCCGGCTGGATCGCGGACAACCGCGCAACCGTCGACGGCTGGCTCGCGACCGCGCGCGCCGCCGCGCAATAAGTAACGGCGACCGGCAGGGGTGTCCTGCCGGTCGTAGCGCCCGGCCGCACATGATCGTGTCAGTCGCGCGGTAAACGCCATGCGGTGCCGTATGCGCGGTTGGATCGCTGACGTGTTTGCCGGGTGCTTCGTTCGATCACCAGACGTGTCGAACGGACTGGGCTGCACGCCCGGATTTCTGGTCGTCTCAACCGGAACGAGCGCATCGGTATGCGTCGGCGTCTAAGCTGGCCTATGCTGCAGCAGACGGTTGCCGCCCCCAATTCAGATCAGCCTGGCTTACAACTTCGGTTCGCAGACGGAACCTTGGCGCGCATCGCATCGCGTGTCGCTTTCCGCCCATGGCATCGAATGCCTGCTATGCAGACGTCTTCCAACCTTCAGCAGATGCTCGAGATTATCACCGCAGCTAATGTTGCTACAGTGCACATTTCGCCAGTGATGCGTTTGCTGCTCCTTGCGGGCTGACGCCATCCTGCGCCGCACGCCGTCGCATTGACATCGGTGGTGTTCTGCGTGAGCCTTGGTGTCGAGCCAGGGGCGCCGCAAGGCTGAGATGCACCCTTTGAACCTGAACCAGATAATGCTGGCGGAGGGAGGTCGTGTCTGCCGTTGGGCTTTGGCGCATCTCTCCGTCCTGTAAAGGAATGGAGAGAGATCCGTGACACCGAATGAATCCCTGCGGGCGCTGCGGGACCAGACGCCGCTGGTTCACTGCATCACCAACTACGTGGCGATGAATGTGGCGGCGAACGTCACGCTGGCGGCCGGTGCATCGCCTGCAATGATCCATGCCGCCGAAGAGGTTGCCGACTTCGTTCCCGTTGCCGGTGCCCTGACGATTAACATCGGCACGCTGTCCGCGCCCTGGCTGGACGGGATGCTGATGTCCGCCAAGACGGCAAAGGCGCATGCCATCCCCTGGGTCCTCGATCCGGTCGCCCACTTTGCGACACCCTACCGTGCGCGGGCGGCGCAGGACCTGCTGGCCCTTGGGCCAAGCATCATTCGCGGTAATGCGTCGGAGATCATCGCACTGGCAGGTCAAGGTGGCGCGGGCAAGGGGGCCGACAGCGGCGACCGGGTCGCGGATGCGCAGCAGGCCGCAACCGATCTGGCGCAATGGCACGGCTGCGTCGTTGCGGTGACGGGTCCGGTCGATCTCGTCACCGACGGATCGCGGTCCGTCACCGTGCGGGGCGGCTCCGACCTGATGCCGAAGGTGACCGCCCTGGGGTGTTCGCTGACCGCCGTGATGGGGGCCTACGCGGCCATAGCCCCACCGCGCGACGCCGCCGTTGCGGCCCTGTTGCATTTCGCCGAAGCGGGAGAGCGCGCCGGGGTGACAGCCGATGGGCCCGGCAGCTTCCTGGTCCGCTTCATCGACCAGCTTTACACGCTCCAGCCGGGCGATCTGGATGAAGGCCGTCTGTCATGGCTGTGATCCGCGACCGCTTGCGGCTGTATCTGGTCACTGACCCTGTGCTGTGCGCGCGGCAGGGCCTGATCGCGGTCGTGACGGCGGCGGTGCGCGGTGGCGTCACCTGCGTACAGTTCCGCGACAAAACGGCGTCGACGGAAGGTCGCATCGCAACGGCCCGGCTGCTGCAGCAGGCGCTGGCGGGCAGCGGCGTGCCACTGATCATCAACGACGACCTCGACGCCGCCGTTGCCACCGGGGCGGACGGGGTTCATCTGGGTCAGGATGACGTAAGGGTGGCGCAGGCCCGGGCGCTGCTGGGCCCCGACAGGATCATCGGTCTGTCCTGCGACACCGCCGATCAGGTGCGTGCCGTGGTTCCCGGGGTGGTGGATTACCTCGGTCTCGGCACCGCGTTTCCGACGGCGTCGAAGGTTGACCACAAACCCAGCATCGGCCTGAACGGTCTGGCGGTGCTGGCCGCAGGCACCACCTTGCCCCGCGTGGCGATCGGCGGGCTGAAGCACGATCACGCAGCGGGCGTCATCGCCGCCGGATGCGACGGCATGGCCGTCGTGTCAGCGATCTGCGGCCAGCCGGACCCGGAACGGGCCGCCCGCACCTTGCGTCATGCCTTGGATATCGCCAGCGGAGGCAGCCAATGATCCGGAATGTCCTGACGATCGCCGGATCGGACCCCTCGGGCGGTGCCGGCATCCAGGCCGATCTGAAGACCTTTGCCGCGAACGGCACTTACGGCATGGCCGCGCTGACCGCATTGACGGTTCAGAACACGCGGGGCGTCAGTGCCGTGGAACTGGTGCCGCCGGCGTTTGTGGCGGCACAGATCAAGGCGGTCCTCGACGACGTGCGCGTCGATGCGGTCAAGATCGGCATGATCGCGACGGCCGGGATCGCCGTCGCAATCGCCGACGTCATGGCGGACCACCGCGATATTCCCATCGTCCTTGACCCGGTGATGGTGGCCAAGGGTGGCGCCACGTTGCTGGCAGAAGACGCAGTCGCGGCCCTGCGCGACACCCTGTTGCCGCTGGCCACACTGATCACCCCGAACATTCCCGAGGCTGCGCGGCTGCTGGGTGTGGCGGAGGCGGCGGACAGGACCGCGATGTCGGATCAGGCCCGCGCCTTGGCCGATCTGGGATCTGCAGCGGTCCTGATCAAGGGCGGGCATCTGGCACAGTCGGACAGCCCGGACGTGCTGTGTGTCGGGGGGCAGCCCGTCTGGTTCGACGCGCCCCGCACACCGGGCCACAACACGCATGGGACCGGATGCACCCTGTCATCCGCCATCGCGGCCCACCTCGCGCAGGGTGCGGACATCGCCACGGCGGTGGGTCTGGCGAAACGCTATGTCAGCGGCGCGATCGCTGCCGCAGGCGGGCTGTCCGTGGGTCGCGGGCATGGGCCCATCCACCACTTTCACTACCTCTGGAAGGACTGACGATGTCGAAGGCAATTCACGACCAGACGGTGCTGGTGACCGGCGCAGGCCGTGGGCTGGGTGCTGCCATTGCGACCGCATTCGCGAGGGAGGGGGCCGCCGTGGTGATCAACTATCGCCACAGCCAGTCTGCGGCGCAGGCCCTCGCCACGCGCCTGGGCGACCGTGCCGTGGCCCTGCGCGCTGACGTGACCGACCCAGGTGCGGTCGCCGCAATGATCGCGGAGGCGACAGACCGTCTGGGTCCGATCACGACCGTCGTTCATAGCGCCTTGGCCGACTACAGCTTCAACGGCGATGCGCGACAGACCCTCGCGACCCTGTCCCATGCCGACATGGCGGCGCAACATGCCACGGCGGTACTGGGCGCGCTGAATGTCATTCAGGCGACCGTCCCGGCGATGGCGGCCGCGCAGTTTGGCCGGATCATCACGATCGGGACGAACCTCGTGCAGAATCCCGTCGTGCCCTATCATGACTATACTTCGGCCAAGGCTGCGCTGCTGGGGCTGACCCGCACATCCGCGGCGGAACTGGGACCGAAAGGCATCACCGTCAACATGGTCTCTGGGGGGCTTCTGCGGACCACCGACGCGAGTGCCGCGACGCCACAGGTCGTCTTCGATCTGATCGCAGGCAACACGCCCCTGCGGTCGGTCACCACACCGGCGGAGGTTGCGGACGCGACCCTGTTCTTTGCCAGCCCCTGGGCGCGGGCGGTGACCGGGCAGAACCTGATCGTCGACGGGGGACTGGTCTTCGGGTGACACGCACAGGCTGCAGTCCGGGTGCTGCCATTGCGACCGCCTTCGCAGGGGAGGGGGCCGCGGTCGTGATCGATCGTCGCATGACCAGCCAGCGGTACGGGCCATTGGCCAGTGGTCGTATTTCTGCCGTACGTTTGGGGCCATCGGTTCATGACGGCGAAGATGATGCCATTGTGCCGCTGCGCATGGCCAATGCGCGCAGGACCGGCGTTTTGGCCTGTCTGGACGACGGCGCAATTGCGGGTCTGATCGCCAACTTCGACGCCAAGCATCGTCTCGCAGGGTGACGAAGATGTGGCTCTGACGGAATGCAGATTTGAGGTTCGAGCTTGACGCGGATCCCGCATGGCCCGCTCTGGTTCATGGGCATGTCGGTCTTCACGAAAGGCCCTGCCTCAGGGCGGGACGACCATCCTCATGACAGGCCGGTCCCTCAAAACCTGGCCCCTCGCCATAGAAAGCAAGACAGCGGTCCGTGTTCCGCTGTACCTTTTTCGATCAGCGCACGGTCAAGCGAACTTCTTGCCAGCAAGCTCTTCCGATACCTTCCACAGGCGCGCGGCAACGAAGCGGTCGAGAGCCGCTTTCGAAAGTGCGTCTTCGACCGGGTTGCCGCGCGACCATATCAACTTGATCGCGTGGCCCTGCATACGGGCGGCCAGAAAGCTTGCCTCGGCGATCGCATCCTGATTGCTGCGGCGCCTAAAGGCCCTGCCGTTCATCGTGATGTGCAGGGTCACGTCAGCGGGGCTGATCCCGGCCCACTCGGCCCGATATGGTCAACCGGTCCTGCGAGGGCGCTCAGACCTCGGCCGTGCCGTCGTCGCGCAGGATCGCTGTCGCGTTCATCGGCTCCATGCAGGCATGGGCCACGAATGAAACGCTGTAGCCGGCAGCGACGACATTGGCATCCGGCGCGGCAAAGACGCCGTCGTCGATATGGTCACGGGGCGCATCGGTCGATTGTGTCGCGTGCAGTCTATCGGACAGAGTACTTGTCGACTCGGCGTCGACTGGAAGTGTGGCGGCGCTCCAGCCGATGGGTGTGAAGCTTGCGAACATATCGCGCGCTGCGCCTTGTTTGAGGGCGATGACGTCGGCGAGATTGACCGATCGGAAGCGCCACTACCTTGGCAGTGGGGGTAACGGCCGGGCCGTTGCACGATAAGAGAGCAGCTTTGGGCGAGCGGAAGGTCTGGCAACCGGTCGAACCATGCGGCCAGGTTCCTACGGTTGGAATTGATCCAGGCGCCGGTCGGGGCCATCGTGAACAGGCAGCCGAAAAACACGACATCGGCGAGGATCATCTTGCCCCCGCAAATATAGTCGCTGCCTGCGATACCTGCGTTGCGCATACTGATGCCTCGTTCCGGCAGCAGGCGATGGTCGGCTTGGCTTTCTGGAGCCAGGGTTCGAAAGCCCATGTAACAGTCCGCCGTGTCCTTGCTGCCCTCCCACCAGTGACGACGGGTTGGGCCATGTCGCGGTCAATGCGACGCCTCCTCATGCGCACATGGGCCCGTTGTTTCGCCGTGTCGCCGATCAGCGATCAACCCCTGACGAAACTTCGGCGCGATATTTTCAGACTGCGATGCTTTGGGTGATGACCTGACCGTCGCCACCCCGGACAGCCGGCAATGCGTCAGGCTTGTTGACGCTCTCGCGATAGTCGCGGCAACGGCGAACGGCTTTACCTTCACCGATATTGGTCGCCTCGGCGGCGCGCCGGTCGAGAAAAGCTGTTGTTACCCCGCAGGCGACACAGAATATGCTCCAGCACCCGCCGACGCGAACGGGACGCTCAGCCTGATCGCAGTCGAGCATGATACGCTGGTGCGAACGGCCCAGGCAGACCTGCGCTAATTCGGCACCGTCAGGTCGGGCGCCGTGACCCATGACCTGCCGTTCGGGCTGGATGCGCGAACCTGTTGGCTGAACGAAACGCAAGCCGTCGCCTTTGCCGGTAACAGCGTCGTCAATCCGTCTGCCCCCGGTACCCCCGAATTTTGGCTCACCCTATCAGGATGCAGTGACGACCCAGCGGCAGGCGGGCCTTTACTTTCAGGATCAGATCCATTGGCGCGACGGCTGGATCGGAACCGTCAACCTGCGCCATGTCGTCAAAACCGGTCAGGATGGCGTCGCGGCTTTCAAACGGGATGACAGCGAAACAGCTTACCGCGTCGCACTCGCACGGGAGTTGGCAAATGGCCTGACGCCTTACATGTCCGTGTCCAGCTTCTTCAACCCTCTCCTTGCTTCGCCCGCCTCAAGCGTCATCGACCCAGAGTCGGGTGAGCAGGCGGAAGTTGGTCTGACGTACGCGCCGGAATGAGGCAATCTTGCCTTGAAAGCCGCCGCATTCATCATCGAGCGGGAGAATGTCGTGACGGGCGTGTTCCCGGCCTTTGACCAGTTGGACAAGGTTCGGTCGCAGGGTGTCGCGGTCGAAGGTCGGTACGAATCGAACGACGGGTTCAGCCTTTAGGGCGCCGCAACCATCCTTGATGTCGAAACCCGCAAGGACAGCACGCAGGTCCTGATCGGCACCACGCCCACACGCATCCCAGAGCGTGAAATCTCGATCTTCGGGCAGTATGCCCTGTCGGGGGCAGCAGAGCGGCTGACCATCGGTGCCTGCCTGCGCCATCGCGGCGAACGCTTTGCCGATGCAGCCGATACGCTGGTCGTGCCATCGGCGACACCGGTGGATCTGGTCGCCGACGACACGTTCGACACCGGATTGAAAGGCCACCTGTCAGTGACGCATGTGGGCGACGATCGCGATGTCACCGGCTGTCAGACCGCCTTTGCCTGCTCCTATGGCAGCGGGCGTGAAATCAGCGTGTCAGTGACATCAACGTTCTGACCGACTGGAGCGTCCGGTGATGCAGCACACTGTCGCGTCGCCAGAAGATTCCGGCGCCAACCATGCCAGATAGGAGAGCGCAGCGGAGGCTTTGAACCCGTTGAACACTCTCGAACCACGAAAGCAAACCCCTGCTGCGCCACGGATAGCTCAGGTATCAACGTCTGGAACAAAGACGAGCAGTAGTGCCTAAGGCAGCGCGCTCACTTGTCCGCCAGCACCCCGGCCAGCCAGCCGTAGGCGGTCTGCACGTCGTAATCGCCCGCGTGTGCGGTCATCCAGTGCAAGGCAAAGTTCACATCCTCGACGTCGGCATCGGCGCGCGCGGCGGCGGCCAGTGCCAATTCCACCGCAAACGACGTGTCGCGGTCGATCATGCCGTGGCGCAGATACCAGTGCGGGGCTGCCACCGCATCGGTGCCAAGATGCGCCATCGGGTTCACCAGCCGCAACTGCTCGGCCAGGGCAGCGCCCTCTCCCGCCGTCCATGCGGCGAAGTCCATGCCGGTGTCGTCCATGCCCGACCCGTCCCCGGCGACCGCGTTGGCGTTCCAGCCGTAGGGCGTAAAGTTTGCATAGGCCGCATCGGGGGTGCCGAAGAGCGTGTTCTCGCCGTCCACGCCTTCGTTGCCGGTGTTGGCGGTGCGATCGAACGCGGGCACGGGCTTCAGCGCGGCGGTCTGCGTGACGAAGCGCAGGAAGCCGTCGATGTCCAGATCTGCGACCGCGCCGTCGGTCACGGTCAGCCAGTCGTTCGGCACGGCGATCTGCGTCTCGCCGCCGCGACCGCGCAGGGTGATGTCGAAATCCGCGCCGCGGGCCGGCACGGTCACGCCTGCGGCCAGCACACGGTCGACCTCGCGCGCGACCTCGGCTACGATGGCGGATTTCATCGTGGCGGCGGTCAGCGGGGTGCCGTCCGCCTGCGTCAGCCCAAGGCTGTCGAGGTAGGCGGGATAGCCTTCTGCCAGCGTTGCGGATGCCGCCTGCCCCGCGTCGGACCACACACCGTCCGCCGTGGTCCCGGCACTGCGGATGCCCTGATAGAGCCATTCATAGGCCATGTCCGCGTGCCCCAGATCGGTGATCGCGCAATAGGCGATGACGGCGAACACGTCGTCGGTCAGGGTACTGCTGCCGTCCGCCGCGACGCCTGCGGCGCCGATGTCCGCAAGGTAGGGCAGATAGTCGGGGCTGTTGCCGCTGGCCGCCACCACGGTCGACAACCCGCCGCCGCCGGACGTGCCGGTGATGACGATGCGGTCGGCGCTGCCGGGGATCACGTCGTCGTTCAGCCGCAGATAGCGGATCGCGGCCTTGGCATCGACGACGGCGGCGGGCGCCTTGCCGGGCAGCGTGCCGTCGGCGGCGACGATGCCGCGCCCGCGGCTGCCGATCTCGACAAAGACGTAACCTGCGGCCAGCGCGGCACCCACCTTGTCGGTGTCGCTGTCGGAGACGTAGGTGCCGCCCTCGACGACCTCCGGCTCCAGCTCGCTCGCGAACCAGCCGCTGTTGGACACGTTCAGGATCATCGCCGCCGCGTCAGTCGCACCTTCGGGAACGAAGATCGCAAGGCTCTGGTAGGTCAGGGTATCATCCAGCGTCTGGGTGTCTGCGGCGGCCGGGCTGCCGCCGGGGCCCATCGACCGGGCGGGCTGTTCGGTCGCCATGGCGACGGGGTTTCCCGCATAGACCGCAGTGTAGCGCCGCAGCGTCAGCGGTGCGCCGTCCAGCGTGACCGTGACGGTGGTGAAGGCCGCAGGATCAAGACGCAGCGCGTCGTCGAAAGCCCCCTGCGCCATCGCCGTGACCGGCAGGGCGGCAAGGGTGGCGGCCAGCAGCGCCGCGCGAGAGGTGTAGGTCATGACTTGGTCTCCGGGAGGGGTGAGGGATGGGGGGACGCGGTGACGGCACGGCTGCGGCGATAGGCACGGATCAGCCAGAGCAGGCCACCCAGCGTCACGGCGCCTGCCATGACGATGCCGATGGAGGATTGGATCAGTGCGGCGATTCCCGCGATGCGGTCGGCAAAGGTGTAGCCCAGCCACGCATAGGCGATGCACCACAGCAGGCCGCCCGCCACCGCCGTCGCGGTGAACCGCAGCCAGCCCAGCCCCAGCGCACCCGAGGTATAGCCGACATAGGGCCCCAGCGGGCTGAGCACCGTGCGCGACAGGAACACCGCCAGCAGGCCGCGCTGTGTCACCAGCGCCTCGGCCCGGCCGACCAGCGTGGCGGTCCGCGGGTTGGCGCGGAACCGCGCAATCAGCGGCCGCCCGGCCCTTCGCGCCAGCCAGAACGCGGTCTGATCCCCCAGCACGAAGCCGGCAAAGGCGCAACCGATCAGCTGCCACAACGCGAAATCCCCCGCAGCCGCAAAGCCGCCCGCCACCATCACCATGATCGACGACGGCACCGGCAGCGCCAGACACGACAGCGCGACCTAGGCGCAGATCAGCCAGACGCCGTAGGTCGGGATGAGGGCGAGGAACGTCTCGGTCATTGGCCTTCCGCCGCGCGAAGAGCTTGCTGCGCCGCTGCCACCTCGCCCTGGAAATCCGCCAGCGACTGGCCGCTGTCGCGCAGATAGTCGCCCACGGATTTCGGCACGTCGTCCGGCGGCGTCTGCGGGTCGAGGCCGATGATCGCGAACATCGCGGGCTTGGTCAGGTCCCAGGACTGTTCGACGTAGCGGATCGACATCCACGGCGCGATGGTCTGGTCCCGATGGGCGGGGTCGGCGAAATAGAGGGCCTCTGACACTGCATCCGCCGCGAAGACCAGCATGACGCACAGGGCCACGGCGGTCAGCACCGCCACGACGCGCTGTTCGCGCCAGACGAAACGGACGAAGTTCAGCATTGTCGTCTCCTCTTGCCGGTGGTGGCGCGGGGGCGATGGCGTGACGCCGGATCACAAGATCCGTGCCGTGGCCTGCACGGGCGCGTCAAGACGAAGGGTGACCGCCATCAGCCTGCCGCGCCTGGTTGCACGCGGTTTCATCGCGGCCCCGCCGGTCTGGCTGGCGCTGCTGCCACCATGCGCATCAATACAGCGCCACCAGCCGACCGGCGACCCGGTGGACGGTGACGGGGGTGGCATAGACGCGGCTCAGCAGGGCGTCGGTCATGATCTCCTCCGGCGGGCCGTGGTGGATCAGGCGGCCGTCCTGCATCACCACGATCCGGTCGCAATAGGCCGCGGCCATATTGATGTCGTGCAGGACCACAAGGATCGTCTTGCCCAGATCGCGGGCCGCGTCGCGCAGTAGC
The DNA here is from genome assembly GCF_900110065.1 of Loktanella fryxellensis. GTDB lineage: Bacteria > Pseudomonadota > Alphaproteobacteria > Rhodobacterales > Rhodobacteraceae > Loktanella > Loktanella fryxellensis. The sequence goes on from NZ_FOCI01000027.1 coordinate 16,594, forward strand.
GCCATGATCCCCACCGCATGACGCATGTCGAGGTTATTCAACGGCTCGTCCAGCAGGATGACGTCGGTGTCCTGCGCCAGCACCATCGCGATGAAGGCGCGCTGCCGCTGGCCGCCCGACAGCTCGTCCAGGAATCGGTCCGCAAGATCCCCAAGCCCCAGATAGGCGATGGCCCGCGCGACATGGACGCGATCCTGCGCCGTCGTGCGGCCATGCGAATGCGGATAGCGTCCGAAGGTCACGAGGTCTTGCACCGTCAGGCGCGCACTAGGCTGGTTGTCCTGCCGCAGCACCGCCAGACGGCGGGCGACCTCGGACCCGGGTGCGGTGGCCAGATCGCGACCGTCCAGCGTCACCCGGCCCGCGTCGGCCCGGATCATCCGCCCCATCACCGACAGCAGCGTGGATTTGCCGGCCCCGTTCGGGCCGATCACCGCCGTCACGCCGCCCTGCGGCAGGATCAGATCGACGCCGTCCAGAACCGGGGTGCCGTCATAGGATTTGCAAAGCGACTCGATCGCGATCACCGGGTGGCTCCTTTGATGACCAATAGCAGAAAGACCAGACCGCCTGCGAACTCGATCACGACGGCCAGTACGGTGTCGTAGGACAGTACACGTTCCAGCAGGGTCTGTCCGCCGACAAGGCAGATGACCGCGATCAGCGCAGCACCCGGCAGCAGCACCGCGTGGCGCGCGGTGGGCAGCAGCATGTAGGCCAGATTGGCGACCAGCAAGCCAAGAAAGGCGATCGGCCCGACCAGCGCGGTCGACACGGCGACAAGGATCGTGACCAGTCCCAGCGCCAGCGCCACCATGCGGTCCTGCGCCACCCCCAGCGCGATGGCGTGTTCGCGCCCCAACGCCAGCACGTCCAGCACCGGCAGCCATCGCCACAGTACCGCGCAGACCGCCGCCACGACTATCGCCGCCGTGCCCAGCAGCGTGTCGTCGATCCCGTTGAAGCTGGCGAACAGGCGATCCTGAAGGATCAGGAATTCTCCGGGGTCGATCAGGCGTTGCAACAGGCCCGCGATGGATGCGAACAGCGTGCCGCAGACGATGCCGACCAGCAACAGCAGGTGCAGGCTGCGGGTGCTGCCACCGAACAGCGCACGGAACAGGAGGCCCGCAAAGACCAGCATCAGCGCCACCTCGGCGGCGAACAGCGCGCGTGGATCGATGCCCGCCACCCGTGCGGACCCCAAACCAAAGACCAGCACCGTCTGGATCAGGACATAGAGAGCGCCGAAGCCCATGATGCCGGGGGTCAGGATGCGGTTGCGGGTGATGGTCTGGAACACCACCGTGGCCACCGCCACGGCGACAGCGACCAGCACCAGCCCCGCCAACTTGGTTGCGCGGAATGGCAGCACGAAGGACCAGTTGCCGCGCGCCTCCAGCGTCATGAACAGCGCGGCGGCAACGAGCGACAGAGCACCAAGGGCAGTCATGCGGCGCGTGATGCGGCGATGGCGGACCTCAGGCGACACGGGACCGCCCGCGCAGCAGCAGCCACAGGAACAGGGCGCTGCCCAGAACACCCATCGTGGTGCCGATCGGAATCTCGTAGGGGTGGATGACGATGCGTCCCATGATGTCGCAGACCAACACCAGTGCAGCGCCGCCCAGCACCACGACCGGCAGCGACCGGCGCATGTTGTCGCCCAGCGCAAGGCTGACCACGTTGGGGACAACCAGCCCCAGAAACGGGATCGTGCCCACGGTCACCACCACGGCGGCGCTGACGATGGCGACGATCACCAACCCCAGCGTCATGACCGACCGGTGGTTCAGGCCAAGGTTGGTGGCAAAGTCATGCCCCATGCCCGCCACCGTCAGACGGTCGGCCATGGCATAGGCCATGGCGACGGCCGCCAGCACGATCCACAAAAGTTCATACCGGCCGCGCAGCACCACGGAAAAATCGCCCATCGTCCACGCCCCGATGCTTTGCAGCAGGTCGAACCGGAACGCGAGAAAGGTCGTCACCGCACCGATCACTCCTGACAGCACGATGCCGACCAGCGGCACCATCAGGACCGACCGCAACGGCACGGTCCGCAGGATCAGCAGGAACAGCCCGGTGCCCGCCAGCGCAAAGGTCGCCGCGACCAGCATGCGGCCCACCACCGGCATGCCGGGCGCCAGCAACACCACGAGCAACACACCGAGGCTGGCGGATTCCGTCGTGCCCACGGTCGATGGTTCGACGAAGCGGTTGCGCACAAGGATCTGCAGAATCAGACCGGTGATTGCCAGCCCCGCTCCTGCAAGGATCAGCGCGAGGGTGCGGGGCAGGCGGCTGACCAGCAGAACCTCGACCTCCGACGCGTGCCAGCCATCGGTCCACAGGGCCTGCAGGTCGAAGGTGCCTGCACCGATGCACAGGCTGATGCAGGACAGCACGAGGACCGCCATGGCGGTCCACAGGGTGACGGGGGTCGACATCGAATTGTATCCTTCGGGCGCGGCAAGGGACGGCGCGGTGGAGCGCCGTCCCGGCGATGGTTCAGGGGGTCGGTGGCCTTTAACCTCAGCTTGCGTCGCCCGCCGCGGTCAACAATTGGGTCACGCTGTCCTGCAGGGCCGACAGGCCACCGCCCGCCAGATACCAGTCCGCGGCATCCAGATAGACGACCTGATCCTGCTGCCACGCGGTCGTGGTCCGCACCAGATCATTGTCCAGCAGTTGCGCCGCCGCCGTCCCCTCGCGGCCGATGGCCGCGTCGCGGTCCACCACGAACAGCCAGTCGGGGTTTGTCTCGCGGATGAATTCGAACGAGATCGACTGCCCGTGCGTCCCGGTGTCCATGCCGGTCGCCGCCGGAGCAAAGCCGAAGTCGTCATGCACCACGCCGAACCGCGACCCCGGTCCGTGCGCGCTGATCCGGCCGCCGGTGGTCAGGATGACCAGCACGCGCCCGGCATCCGCCGCCGCCACCTGCAGATCCGCCACCTGCGCATCAAGATCCGCCAGTGCCGCTGCCGCTGCGTCCTGCTTGTCAAAGATCTCGCCCAGTTGGGTCACGCGGGCCTGTGCGCTGGCAAGATAGTCGGTGCGGTCAAGCGACATGTCGATGGTCGGCGCGATCTGCGACAGGTCGGCCAGCTTGGGCGCGGACCGCCCGCCCACGATGACAAGGTCCGGGCCAGCGGCATTCACGGCCTCCAGATCAGGCTCGAACAGGGTGCCGATATCGGCGCCGTAGCCTTGCAGCGCCTCTGGCAAGGCCCCGGCGGGTGCGCCGGCGACCGGCACGCCCAGCGCATCCAGCGTATCGAGGGTGGCCATGTCGTAGACCAGTACCGTTTCGGGGGCCGCGGGCAGCACCGTGTCGCCCTGCACATGCGTGATCGTGATCTGCGCAGCCTCAGGAAGGGCTGCCGTCAGGCCCAGCGCAAGCGCCAGAAAGATGGGATGGATCGGGGTCATGGGAACTCCTTGAGGGTTCTGGATGGGGAAAATGCGGGTCAGTCGTCGACATGGTCATGGCCGCCGATGCGGCCCGGTCGCCAGTAACCTTCGGACAGGATGGACGCGCCCGGCAGGCCGCGCGCGATCAGGTCGTGGCGCTGGCGCCGGACGTTCGACGTTTCTCCTATGATGCAGGCGCGACCGTCGCCGGGCGGCAGGGTCAGCCCCGCCACCACGCCGGCCATCAGGCCGGACGGCCCTGCGGGCGCACCGTTTCGGTCGATCCAACGCAGATCAAGGTCCGCACGACTGGCGACCGCGACCTGGTCCGCAGGATCGCCGATTTCGATCCGCGCGATGATGCGGTGCCCGGCGGGGGCGGTTTCGATCATGTGAAGGATGGCGGGAATGCAGGTTTCGTCCCCGGTCATCAGGTGCCAGTCCGCTGCTGGGTCCAGCATCAGGCGACCGCGCGGCCCCCGGATCGTGACGCGATCGCCGGGGCGTGCCGTCGTGGCCCACTGCGGTCCCGGCGTCGGGCCGTGACGCAGCACGTCGATCGTCACGTGACCCGCCCCTGCGGCGCGGATCGTGTAGTCGCGTCGCCCCGTGGTGCCGTCGCCCAGCGGCACCAGCACCACCAGCGCCTGTCCCGGACGATAGGTCAGGTCCGCGCCGTCGGGCAGCGCCAGCACCACCCGCTGCATCCGCGCGGGCGCGGGCCGGCTGTCCACCACCTGCGCCACATGGGTCGGCAGGTCGGGTCCGCGCCCGCGCTCGCGCCGCGGCGGTGTGTGTGTCATGTCCTGCATTGCTGCTCTCCTTCAGAACCGCGTGGTCAGGCTAACCCACAGGCGGCGGCCTTCGATCACGGTATTGCTGTCGTCCTGCGTCACCGCGGCATCGAAGGCGTTGTAGACTGCGCCGTTCAGCGACACCGACTCCGACACGTCCCAGGACGCGCCCAGATCGACGAGGGTGTAGGGGTCGTAGGAACGCCCTTCCTGCCCGTCGATCGTGACGGGGGTGCCTGCGTCGCCGATCCGGGCGCCGCTGTTCAGCTCTTTGCCGTGATAGGTCGCCGCCGCCCAGACGGCGACGCCATCGGCGGGCGTGTCCCAGTCGCCACGCAAAGAGACCCGGTCGCGCGGCGTGCGCTGCAACGGAAATCCTGCGAAGTCGCCGGATCGCTGTTCCGAGTCGGTGTAGGTATAGCTGCCGCGGATCCGCAGGTCGGGCGTCGCCTCCCATGTCGCGGCCAGTTCGAGGCCGCGCACCACCGCATCGTCGATGTTGAAGCTCTGCCACAGGCAGGACGTGCCGGGATAATCCGAAAGCGCTGTCGCGTCGCAGGCCGCGTCGCCCAGCGGATCGGTGATTGCGCCCGTGACCGGATCGACCAACTGACCGGTGTTCATGTTGCTGATCTTGTCTCGGAATTCGGTCTGGAACGCCGTCGCCGACACCACCAGATCGCTGCGGTTGTCCCAGATCATGCCCAGCTCATAGCTTGTGCTCTGCTCTGGCCTCAGGTCCGGGTTGGCCGCGATCAGACCTGCACCGCGCTGGGTCGGCATGTAGTAGTCGGGGGCCACCTGCCGCAGGCCGGGGGCCTTGAAACCGGTGGACACGCCGCCCTTGACGGTCAGCCCGTCGGTCGGCTGCCATACCGCATACAGCCGTGGCGACAGATGCGTGCCGTAGGTTTCGTGTTCGTCCACCCGCAGTCCGCCGGTCAGCGCAAGGCTGTCGGTCACCTGCCACTCGTCCTCTGCAAAGACGGCGAACTGGTCCACGCGCAGCGTCTGGTCGATGGGCAGATGCCCCTGATCGGTCAGCGTGGCGCGGTTGAACTGGAACCCTGTCACAAGGGTATGCGTCCCGCGCAGCGTGAACGGCACGGTCATCTTGCCGTCCAGCACGGTGTTGCGGATTTCCGGCACACGGTCGTCGGCCACCAGCGCGCCGGTGTCCGCATCCCGCCCAAAGGTGGTGCGGCGCCCTTCCTCGATCTGCAATGAAATATCGGTGGTCACACGGCCGAACGTTGCAGCATGGCCCAGCGCCACATGATCGCGGTCGTTGTCGCGGCGGCTCTCTGCGTCGCCCTCTGCCAGCGTCAGGCCTGGGGATTGCAGGCTTTGCAACCGCGTGCGTCCCGCCTCGAGGTAAAGCTCCTGATCGGATGTCAGGGCATAGGTCAGGCGGGCCGCAAGGCTACCGTCGCGCGCGCCGTCGATGCCGCCCGTCGCCGTATCCTCGGCCCGGCGCAGGGCGCGCCCCCAGACCTGAAGGCTCAGCCTGTCCTGCACCAGCGGGCCGGACAGATAGAACGCGGCCTGCTGCGTGTCGCCGTAGGCGTCGTCGCCCTGAAGGGTGCTGTCGAGCGTAACACTGCCGCGCCATACGCTATCGGCGTCGCGCGTGATGATGTTGATGACACCACCCATGGCGTCAGAGCCGTAGAGAGAGGACATCGGCCCGCGCACCACCTCGATCCGCTCGATCGCGGATACGGGCGGAATGAAGCTTTGCTCGGACCCGGCGCTGCCGTTGGGCCGGGATTCGCGCGTGCCCTGACGGCGCCCATCGACGAGGATCAGGGTATAGGACCCCGGCAGGCCGCGGATCTGGATGTCCTGTTCGTTTGCCACGCCTGTCGTTGCCACACCCTGAACTTCCTTCAGCGCATAGCCGAGATCGCGGAAGGCACCCGTCTCCAGATCGTCGCGCGTGATGACCGACACGCTGGCGGGCGCGTCGGCGACCGTTTGCTCGAAGCCGGATGCCGTGACGACGATAGTGCCCAGCGCAAAACTCTCGGCCGGCACCGTGTCCTGCGTGCGACCGGCGGTCGGCAACGCCAGCGCCATTGCAGCACATCCCGCTGCGAGACCTGCTTTGTGAGAAAGTGCCTGAAACGCCATCGTTGCCTCGCATCCGTATATCTGACAATAATAGTCTACTAATGCCCCATGTCGGATGTGCAGCGTCGATGTTTCAGAACGATTCCAAATTCAGGAAACCGGATGGCAAGCAGGCAGGCGTCCCATCGACCACCGATATTCGCGTGAACGGGGCAGCAAAAACCGCTGACGATCTGCCCAGCGCACCATTGGCACGATTGCGCCTGATCGCGGCTCTTGACGCGCTGCTGTCCGCGGGGAGCGTATCTGGGGCAGCCCGGATGCTGGATATGTCCGCCCCTGCGATGAGCCGGCTGCTGGCACAACTTCGACAGCAGTTCGATGACGACATCCTTGTGCGGTCGGGCCGCCTGATGGTTCCGACGCCGCGTGCCGTGGCGCTGCGGGCGCAGGCACGTCGGATCAGCCGTGCAGCCGATGCCCTGATGCAGGGCGAGGATGATACAGGGTGGCACACGACAGCACAGCGCCCCGACGCGGTACCGGTGCCCAATCCACCACCGCTGCTGACGCAGACCACGTGGCGCGATACACCGAACGGGACGGATCGAGACGCCCGGACAACCGATGCGCAGGCGCGCCTTGCCCGGCTGGTTGCGGTGGCCGGCGGCGGTCCGGGGCGCGCGCGGACCCTGCGCATGGCCGAAGCACAAGAGGCGTTCGGCACTGTCCTTCGGGGTGAGGCGGATCCGGTGCAGATCGGCGCACTCCTTGTCGCGCTGCAATCGCGTGGCATGACCGCAGAGGAGCTTGCGGGCTGCGTCAAGGCCAGCCGCGAAGGACGTGACGTGTCCTTGCCGATGCGGGCCGATCTCGACTGGCCTGCCTATGTCTCGCCCCGCAACAGTCGGCTGCCCTATTTCCTCCTGGCGGCCCGCGCGCTCGCGGATGCCGGACACCGCATCGCACTCCACGGTTATGCGCAGGCGATATCGCAATTCGGCACCGTGCTGGACACTTTGCATATTCCCGTCGCCGGGTCCCGCGCCGCCGCAGCGGCGCATCTGGCGTCCGCGCGGATCGCCTTTCTGCCGCTTCCGGCGATCGATCCTCAATTGCAGGCTATGACCGGACTCTATCCGCTGCTCGACATGCGATCCGCAATCAATGCCGTGATCCCGTTGCTGAACCCGATGGCAGCACCGATCAGCGTCGTAGCGGTTGCATCGCCCGGCGCGGCGCGGCTGTGTCTGGCGACGGCTGCGATGCTGGACGGGCAGCTTTGCTGTGTCACCGGCCACCGCGACGTGGTGCAGGCGACGCCGCACCTGGCGATGTCCATCCACAGGTCTGCCGCACTTCGGGACAGCGACATATACGTTGCATCCGACCCGATGCGCGTTCGCCCGCGGATGCCGCCTGGCTATAACACGCGCGAATTCGCCGCCTCACTCTGGTCCGGCGACCTGAAGGACGCGAATGCGGAAGCGATTGTCTGCGATACGATCGCCTGCGGTTTGTTGGCGCTGAGCGATTCACACATGGGGTTCGTCCAAGCCCGAGACGAAGCGCGAGATGTGTGGCTTCGACGCGGCTGGGGGGGAGCGTAACCGAACACGCGCGGGGTCAACCGGTCGGGGCCGGTTCGCTTATGCTGTCACACGGCCCTAAGGTTGGCCAAGTGCATCACCATCCCTCACCTACCCTTTCTTGATGCAGGGCTGACAAACAAAAGACACAGGCGCGTACGACTGTTTCCTATGCCGAAACTTAGCTGTCTGCATAGGGCGCCGAAAATGAGCCAGTTTCCCGGATCCCAGATCGAAGGTGGACAGTCACGTGTCACAAGCCTCTTGGCTGGGGTCAGGCGGGTGCTGTGGTTAAAGCTGTTTCTGGTAACCGCTGTGATCGTTGGGGTCGCCTTCCCGATTTTTGGCCAGATTGCCACCAACCGGAGCAATGAGGTGTTCTTGGCATCAGAGCGGGCCCGTCTTGAGCGATCGCTGTATGTCGCGACCAATCAGATCCGGTTATCGTTCTTCGAGGCTGAACTGCTTGCAAGCAAGATCGAGAACCTGATTGCCACGTCCAAGACGATCCCGAGAAGGCTCATCGAGAGAGACGTCGATACACTGGTCGCGAACAACCAAAGTGTCATCGCCGTCGCACTGGCCCCGGATCTTGTTGTTTCCGACACTTTTCCGCTGACCGCCAATCAAAGTACTGTTGGCCTTGTTTATCCTCAAGTCCATCGTCAGATGGCGAGCATTGCACGTGCGTACCGGCAGGGCAGTCCGATGATCGTCGGTCCGGTCCCTCTCGTCCAAGGTGGCATAGGCTACATTCTGCGCTATCCCGTTTTCCTCCCCCAGCCTGGTCTGGCGACTGAGAGGTTCTGGGGACTTATTTCAGTCGTCATCAAAGCCGATGGCCTGATCAGCAATCATGCAGCCGCTTTCGATGAGGGAGAGGAACTTAGCTTTCGGCTTCGCGAAACTCGGCAGCGCGCAATGTCGCCGGATTTTGGGATGAATGAAATATGGCAAGGGGATCAGGACCCCGTAATCGTTGATTTCAAGATGGCCGGTAATATGTGGCGGGCAGCCGCCGCTCCTGCAGGGGGCTGGCCCACGACATCCCCCCAAGGAAGTTTCATTTTATTAGCCTCGATCCTGATCACGATCGCGTCCGTTTTGGGTCTGCTGATCCTGCACCGCGTTTCTGAATCGCATCAGAAGGATCACACATTATTAAGAGAGTCGATTTCTTCAATGAATGAAGGGTTCGTCGCATTCGATGAGGACGGGCGTCTTGTCATGGCGAATCAGCGGTTCAAGGATTATTATCCTAAAATAGCTGACGAACTCGTTCTTGGTGCCACTTTCAAGTCGCTCTTGGAGGTCGGTGTAGCCAAATCCCAGTTCCCAGAAGCGGTTGGTCGGGAGGACGACTGGATCGCAGAGCGGCTTCGCTTGTTCGAAGATCCGCATGGTTCGTTTATTGAACGTATCTGTGAAGACCACTGGGTCAAGGTTACAGAAGCTAAGACACCTTATGGATATACTGTTGGCATCCGAACTGACGTTACTGCGGAAAAGCTCGCGATGGATGCTGCTGAAAGTGCCGCGAGAGAGAAAACAAACTTCATCAGCAATGTCTCTCACGAATTGCGAACCCCGCTGACTGTGATCGTCGGTCGCGCTTCATTCCTTCAGAATCAGGACATGTTGTCCGTCGTCAGGCAGCTCGAAAGCCTCATCGCTTCATCCGACGCGGTGCCGGAGGAAGTCCGGTCGGCCATCGGTGCCTACAAGGCCTACGTCGCCGATCAGGGTGGAAAAATCGTTGCGGCCAGCAGGCATATGATCCGTTTGGTTGAGGATCTGCTGGACTGGACCACCGTTGAAAGAGGCCAGCTGCAAATTCAGAAAGAAGTCCTTTCAGCAAGTGCGCTGACAGATGATGTTGCGGATGAATTGCGGCCACTCGCGCAGGCCAAGGGGCTGTCCTTGAGATATATCAAGAATGCCGAAGTCGATGTGATGGCAGACCGGGCTCGACTGCGGCAGATTCTTTATAATCTCTTGTCGAATGCGATCAAATTCACAGATCAGGGACATGTTGAATTATCTTTGGGTGTGGTTGAGAATGACGTCGTGATCTGCATCTCGGACACGGGATGCGGGATTCCGGAAGAAGATCTTGAACGTGTCTTCGAGCGCTTTCAGCAGGTCGATACCTCTGATACCCGCCTTAAAGGCGGATTCGGCCTAGGACTTTCGATCGCCAAGCAACTGGCCGTCCTGCACGACGGCGAACTGACGGTCAGCAGCCAACTGGGTGTCGGCTCATGCTTTCAGCTGACGCTTCCCCTTTACCGCAAGGATACAACCGTTTCGCCTCTGAACTCTGGCCAAGAGCCAGTTCACGAAGAGACCTGTCGTCCAGATCAGAGTGCGCATAGGCCCGATCGGGAAGTGCCGAACTTGCCCATCGTCCGGCCTTTGCAGCACTAATCGGATCCAATCCCTGCTAGACCCCCAGCGCAGTGTAGAACCCATGCCTGCCCGCCTGGTGCGGCGGCAGGTAGCATCACCGGCACTGGGCGCATCGTCCGGTTCGACATTGCGGCGCCGGTAGGCTGCGAACCGTTGGAGCGCGCCGTGATCGTCGACCCCGATGAGAACGCCGCCGGCTGCGATGTCATCGTCGGAACAGTCGCCTGCCATGCGCTTGGCCAGTTCTTCGCCGCGGGCGTCGTCGGCCGGGGTAGCTGTATCAGCTTCGAAGGCAAACCGGACTGCGCTGAGTGCCGTCGTGAAGCGGTTCCAGACCCTCGTGGGCGATGTTGCATCCGTGGCGGTCGACCACAACCTGAACACCCGCAATGTCATCGTGCAGGTCGACGACGCCGCTACCTACGCCTAGGTGCTGACCGACGTGGTGCGGACGACCGTCAATCAGGTGACGATCAGCTTTGCCACCACGCCCGCCGCCAACGCCGACCGCATCGTCGCGTTGGCCTGATGCCTCGCCACGTCGGTGCCAGCCTTGCGGCGCAATATAAGGGCGTCAGCGCAGTGGCGCGATACGATGGTGTGGATGCCGCGTGGCCATACGTGCGGGCGGCGGCGCACTCTGGACGTTCGCCGACATCCCGTCAGCGTATCGCGTCGACTGTGGATGGTGGGACCCGAAGATCAGCGTGCTGACTGATGGCTGCGGGGTCACTTCGCTCCCCGATCAGCTTGGAGTCCGCGACATGGGGCAGGCTGATCCAGCACGTCGGCCACGCGACTGCGGCTCGTGCTGATCCCGCCGCCGAACCTGCAACCGGGTCGGATCGAGCTGTACATCGCGCTCGAATACGAGTGCGCGGGCAGGACCGTGTTCGACCGGACGGACGCGGTGACGTTCGAACTCCTGCCGCGCCCTGCGGGCGACTGACAGCCTCCGCCTGACCCACCCCACCATTGCCCTGACCTAACGCATGGAGTGCGAACGATGACTCATGTCTGGACGACGTCCCATACCCAGATGCTGCTGGCCAGCGCGGGCTATTACAAGAAGGCCATCGACGGCAGCCTGAACGCCTCCACGCAGCGTGGGATCTCCATCGTCATCAACAATGCCGGCGGCCTGATGTCGAAATGGTCGGCGCGCCGCCGTGAGATCGCTGCCGGCCAGATCATTCTGAACGTCCAGGGGCGCGACGCCGGCCTCGTGAACGGCTATGCCGGGCACAACACCCTCGAGGCGCTGACCGACTGGCTGTCCAAGCGGATGGAGGTAACAGCCACCGTCGAACGTCTCCCGGCAGCGTCCCGGCCTGATCCCAAGGATCTGCCGCGCCAGGCGGACATCGCCGCCATCTACGGCTCGCCCGCGATCCCGGCGAACACGACCTATGCCCTGCTCGATTTCGACATGCGGCTGGACTGGGACCTCGGCAGCCCGATCCGCAAGCTGCGGGTGCACCACAAGTGCGCCACGGCCCTCGTGCGTGCCATCACCGCCGTCCGCGCTCACTACGGCCACGACAAGTGGCAGGCGCTCGGCCTCGACCGCTATGCCGGCGGCTACAACCCGCGGCGGATGCGCGGCGGTACCAGCTGGTCGATGCACGCCTATGGCTGTGCCGTCGATTTCTTCGCCGCGCCGAACGGCCTGCGCGCACGGGCGCCAGAGGCACTGTTCTCGCGCCCCGATTACAGGCCGTTCCTCGACATCATGGAGGCGCACAACTGGCTGCCTGCGCTGCGCCTGTGGGGCGCTGACGCGATGCATTTCCAGATGGCCCGGCTCTAACCCCACGACCCCCAACCTGGCCTGAGGAGGGCCATGACCATGCAACAATTCCTGACCGATAACCCGAGCCTGCTGGCGACGGGCCTCGACCTGATCCTGGCCATGGCGGCGCTGGCGCTGACCTGGGCTGCGACCCGTGTCGGCAAGCGTGCCGGTGTCCAGGTCGAGCAGACCCACCTCGACCGCATCAACGCGGCAGTGCGCCATGTGGTCGTCGAGGCGATGGCGGACGGCCGGACGGATCTGTCCGAGATCGCGCGCATCGCCGGCGTCTATCTGCGCGCGCATCTGCCCGATGCGGTGAACGCGATGCAGCCGACGCCGAAGGTGATCCGCACGGTCGCGGCCGCGCATCTCGCTACCGTGCCGGATATTGCCGCGCTGCGGACACCGCCGCCCCTCGACGGTCGAAGTTGACCCCGTCTGACGCCGGACCGCAATCGCCCGCCTCGGCTCATGCCGGGGCGGGCCTTTTTGCGTTTCCGTCTGCCATAAATTTGCCGCGTTTTTCGTAGACTGCTGCATACAGAAGAAAGAGTTCCGACACCGTTCAGTGGGCAGTACAATGGCGAAAAGCTATTCGTTTGATGCCCTTGGGTTGCTGCATGCCGGCACCGATGAGAGCATCGCAAATATCGCAAAGCTGGCATCGCAGACACTGCTTGCGCCAATAGCGTATGTCTCAGTCCTTGAGAAAAAGAAGGACCTGCAGCATTTCGCTGCGGCCGTAAGCACTGTGCTCGACACGTCGATTTTCTGCGAGATGTCGATCGAGGGTTCAATCTGCAAGTATGTACAGCGGTCCAACGGCACCGTCACGATCGATGACGTCGCGCTCGACCCTCGCACCGCAGGCAATGTGTTTTGTCGAGAGAACAGGGTTCGGTCCTACATCGGAACGCCGATACATACGCCCTCTGGTATGACGATCGGCGCACTGTGTTGCATGACCGTCGAGCCCAGAGAGTGGACACCTTTGGACATCGACATCATCGAAAACCTCGCACGCTGCATCGACGATGTGGTGAAGAGCAGGACGATTGCGCGCGAGGAGCGCACAGCGCGGCTCGAGTTGCAGGAACTCCTCAAGACACGAGCGGATTACGTTGCGCACATCAGTCACGAGATCCGGACGCCGCTGACGGGAATCGCCGCATCCATCGCCATGCTCGACCTCGCGACGACGAAGGATCGGACTGATCGGCTGATGGCGATCCTTAAGCGGTCAACGGCCAAGCTGCTGGACCTCGTGAATGACGCGCTCGACCTCGCCAAGCTGGACGTCACAAGCCTCGAGGTCGTCACCCAAGCCACAACCCTGCGCGAGCTAGTCGATGACGTGCTGAACGACTTTGTCTCACAGGCTGCTGCCAAATCGGTGGAACTGCAGGTCGACGAGCAGCTGGATGACATGTTCTATCTTGCGGATCGAAATCTGATCTGCACCATTCTGCGAAACCTCGTGGGCAATGCCGTGAAGTTCACTGACAGTGGCAGCGTTACCGTGGCCTTGGCCGAGGATTCCTATGGGCAGGTAGAGGTTGCCATCCGCGACACCGGCATCGGGATCGCGCCTGAGTTCCATGACAAGATATTCAAGGAGTTCGAGCAGGCGGATGCCACCATCGCGCGACGGTTCGGCGGCACAGGGCTTGGCATGTCAATCGTGAAGCGGGCTGTTGATCGTATGGATGGCACGATCGCTCTGCAAAGTGCTCTCGGCGCCGGCAGCTGCTTTACAATCGCATTGCCACTTCAGCCCCTGAATACTGGCCTCCTTGCCGCCTAGAGCCGCAACGATCCGTACGGCGCCGCCGCGAAACGCGGCGTGACATCACTGAGCGACGCCTAATAGGAGCGACTCAGCGGTGGAGGGGTAGGGCGGGCCACCGCCAGCTGCGGAAACGTCGTCAGGAAAAGCTGCGCTTCGTCGATCGAGGTGAAATGGTACGCACAAGCGTCCCTGCCAATGGCCGTCGCCGGACCTTGGCCGTACGCCCCTTCACCAAAGGTCGCTTTCAGCCAGACCGCGATCTCGACGATCAGAACGCCCAGTCCGGTGGGCGGTACATGCACCTTCACACGCACCGGAAAGGCGCGGTCGGTCTCGCTGGCGGTGGTGGGTCTGCGGCGCGCCATGAGAACATTCCAAGAATCGGCTGTACGGGATTTGTACGCGTCTTACCTGGAAGTTCCTGCGTTGTTCTGCATTTTCTTGCACACCTGACGACTCGGCGAGATTGGCCCTACTCGGACTCCCTATTCCATGATTATGCTGAAACTCACGCAGAGACGGCATCCTACGCATTTGCTGGTACCTGATGAGGTCGGCTGCGGCACCGAAGTAGAACTTCAGACCCTTGTGACTGCCATGCAGGTCCGTGCCCGAGGTCAGGCTGAAGTGCGCCTTACAATTTCGGCATGTCTGGAGTTCTCGCAGTTCGAGAAAATGGACATTCGTCTGGCTGCAGGCAGGACAGACGGGACCATCTGGCCACCGCACCTCGTATAAACGTGCTTCGCAGGCTGCCTCTGACGGGAAGGCTGCATCTATGCCGCCGGCTGGGAGGCCGAGATACAGTGAGGTCCAGTGTATTCTTTCTGCGGTTCGGTCAGGAAACTGGTGCTCGGTCATCTGGCGACATGTACATGGCCGGCCGGTGAGGATGAACCGGGGAAACGAACGGCGTCACGTTCGGACGAGCATCCGGCCGTGTGAGACAGGATCGACCGGCCTTGGACAACTCGCAGCTCGTCTTGGTCACAACAGTACGCGTCTACTGATCCGTTCATCCAGCCGGGTACCATTGACCAGCAAAGGCCTTGGTTGTTGCCCAGAGGTCCGTCCAAAGCGGCGCCGATCTTAATTTCATCTCAAGCTTCTCGACATGACGTCAAGTGTGAAACCGCTGGCGATAAGCCCCCGGCGTCAGGCCGACGATGCGGTGGCGCACCTTACGTAATGCGCCCGCATCGGCATAGTCGACGCAGACTTGCTGGAGTGGCATGACGTGTTCATGTTGATTTCCTCTCAAAAGTTCGAGCCGGAATAGCTGCGACGGCTCGGCCGGAAAACGATGGCACTTCCCCCTCCGTGCCAATAAGAGTGAGACATTTGACTGGCTAAAGTTTAGACTTGAGGGCGAAGGAGACCGAACCCATGGTAATGCCTTCACAGATGCCGCCTCCACAGGATACCGGATCTGAGATTTCGCCTACGATCCCACCCGCTCGCGTCGTAGCTGCGCCGCGTGTCCC
>NZ_FOCI01000068.1 GCF_900110065.1 Loktanella fryxellensis
GTGTTGAAACCGCGTCGCATGTCCGTGACGCCGGCAGCCAGCCAGACCCGCGTGTTGCTCGGAACCGGGATCATTGAAACCGCGTCGCATGTCCGTGACGCCGGCAGCCAGCCAGACCCGCGTGTTGCTCGGAACCGGGATCATTGCGTCAGCCCCTCGACCATCTGCAAGACCACAGATTATCGGAATCGCACGGGATGTTTCGGAAAGAAAGCACGCTGAGGAGCTTGTCAGGCTGATGGCTACCGAGGTGGAACATCGTGCCAAAAACACCCTCGCGCTGATCTCTGGGTTGCTGCGGATGACCAAGGCTGACAGTGCCGCACAGCTTGACCAGATCATGCAGGGCAGAATCCGTGTCCTAATTGGGACCATGGGCCTCCTGCGCGAAGCGAAGTGGAGCGGTGCCGATTTGCGCAGCATCCTGAGCGACGCGCTCAGTCCGTTTACAGGGCAGGAAGATGAAGGCACGGTGGTAACGCTGTCAGGGCCTGCCATCTGGATCGATGTCAGCGCAGCACAATCTGTGTCCATGGCGTTTCACGAACTTGCAACGAACGCAGGAAAATACGGCGCACTCTCTACTTCACTCGGCAAATTGGACATCAGCTGGGACATCGCCGATGGTCGGGTAGAGGTGAAATGGCGGGAGAGTGGCGGACCTCCTGTAGTCGAACCACCAACCCGCGTGGGTTTTGGGCTCCAGCTCGTGTCCATCTTATTTGAAGGTCAGTTAGGCGGCATAGTAACTCGCGATTGGTCAGCCGAAGGCCTTGTCTGCCGTTTGAGTTTCCCATAGACATCGTCGTCTTCGGTCGCACAAATGTCAGTTGCCGAAGACAACGTCGGCCGCCCAGGTCACACCGGTCAATGGCCCGGCCACAGGCCCGGCGACGCCGCGAGTTCCAGCAGGTGGCCATCGGGATCGCGGAAATAGATGCTCTTGCCGCCACGCTTCCAGCTGGTCCGGCTGAGGATCTCGACCCCGTGCGCGACGAGGTGTCGGTCCCACTCCTGCAACGCGTCGTGCGTCACCTCGAACGCCAGGTGGATCCGGCCGGTGGCGTCGTGCGGCGGGATCTCGTTGCCGCCACCGCTCACCGCACCGTCGGCTGTGCCCCCCTTCAGGAACACCAGCAGGATGTTGTTGCCGTTCACGTCATAGGCGCACAAGCGGTCCGATGCCTTGACGGACGTCAACCCCATGACATCTTCGTAGAAGGCACAGGCCGGGCTGAGCGCCTCGACATAGATGGCGGTTTCCAGAATGCGCTTCAACTGTGGCAAGACGTGTATCCTTCTGCATCTCATTCGGCACCGTTTGCCGCGACCTAGCTCATAGAAGGCGATAGAACATGCCCGACACCACCCCCGACGACCGTCTGACCCCGCTGGAACGCGAGGCCGTGCAGACGGTCGTGGACCGGGCCTTGCGGGCCTCGCGCGACGATGACCGCACCGGGAT
>NZ_FOCI01000036.1 GCF_900110065.1 Loktanella fryxellensis
AGGAAACAACAAACCGCATCATCGCCAAAGTGCGTGCCAAGGTCGAGCATCCCTTCCGTGTCATCAAATGCCAGTTTGGCTATGTGAAGACCCGCTACCGCGGCCTCGCCAAGAACCGTGCCCAGCTCTTCACGCTGTTCGCCCTCGGCAACCTCTTCCTCGTGCGCCGAAAGCTGATGGCATGAGGACGAGTCCGCCTGGAAACAGGTGACAGGCCGCAACAGCGGCACAAAACGCATGACCAATGCCGCTTTCGGCTCCTAAATCCGCCCCCGCAGCGCTCAGGCGGTAATTGCGGCGCAGCCGACAGCGTTGATCAGATGTTCCTTGACTTTGCGCACGCTTCTCCTGAGTCTGACAATAGTGCCAACGAAAGCAGATGTCTGCGCAAAAGCAAGCAATAGTCTGCGCAAAACGACGAGCTTATCCATATAATGTCGTTTAGATTCAATCGCTTGACATCATTACTCGCCTTCGGTGGACATGTCGGGATGGCGGTCTTCGACGCTCATTTGACAGCCTCGGCGATTTCCGTTCACTGGACGCCACCAGGGTTCCGGAACCTTTGACCCCACGCTTCTCAGGCCTGATCAGCCCGAGAGCACCGCCGCGGCACGCGCGCTGCGCTTTGGAAGGACTCCGCCATGACCCGTTCCACCACCACAATTCCCTTCAGTGAGATCAAATTTCTCGACGACATCCCCCGCCTTGCCAAGCTCGAGGAACGACTGACCGATGCTCTCCGGAAGATCCGCACGTCGAAAAGGCAGCGACCGGACCCAGGCGACATGTCGCTGACGCACGTAGCGAACTGGTTCGACCTGATCCAGGACGCCGACACGGCCATGATCAAGCGCCGCGCTATGCGGTTTTTGGAACGACTGCACAGCGGCACCGGGACCCACCACCTCCCTGAGCGCGATCGTGCGACACTGACGGCCCTGCGTGGTGGCGTTGCCGTCGCGCGGATCACGACCGAGCACGAGGCCGACGAGATCGCCGCGGCCCTGCATGCCGAGATGCCATGGATGGCCTCTGCAACAGAGGTCGTCTGGCAGGGCCTACGGGCCTGTGCCCGGGATGGGTTGCCGGGCTTGCGGTTCAGCCCGCTAATCCTGATCGGCGCGCCGGGCATCGGCAAGAGCTTCTGGGCGCGGCGGTTGGCACATCACCTGGGGGTGCCAACGACGAAGATCGAGGCGAGCCTCGGCCTGCCCCCGTTGCCCGCGCTGCAGCCAGACCGACATTCGCGCACGCTCTTCGTGTGCCAGCGGGCAGTTTCCGCTTCGTGGCGCTGGATGTCGAAACCGCTTGCAGTGATGCAGCCAGCATCTGCCAGATCGGCCTGGCGTGCGTGGAACCCGATAATCAGATCCAGACCTTCTCCATGTTGGTCAATCCCGGCACCCGGTTTGACGCATTCAACATCCAGCTTCACGGCATCGGTCCAGATCATGTGGTGAATGCCTCACGGTTCCCTGACGCCTTGGACGTTCTGCTCCCGCTGTTGACGCGCCATCACCTCATCCAGCACAGCAACTTCGACAAGCAGGCGATGAGTGCCGCATGCAGATCCTGCGGCATCGACATCCCGGACCTACGTTGGAGCGACAGCGTCCAGATCGCGAGGCGGGCATGGCCCGAGTGGAAGGGCAATGGCGGGCACGGGTTGGCGAACCTCAAACGCACGCTGAACCTGCAGTTCCACCACCATGATGCGGGCGAGGACGCTCGCGCCGCTGCGATGGTTGTGTTGCATGCCGAGCATCATCTACGGCTTCCCTTCGAGAAGCTGATCAAGCCCGTCGGTCGTAAGAGCTATGCGGCGCCGATCGCCATGGATGGCGACCCGAAGGGCGCACTGGCGGGTTCGGTGGTGGTCTTCACGGGCGCGCTTGGCATGTCCCGCAATGAGGCCGCAGAATTTGCGGCCCAAGTAGGCATGTCCGTGAAACCCGGAGTGACCAAGCAAACGACGCATCTGGTTGTGGGTGATCAGGATTTGAAGGTGCTGGCAGGTCACACCAAGAGCAGCAAGCACCGCAAGGCCGAAGACATGCAAAGCGCGGGGCATTGGGGTTGGTCAGTACGACACGTCTAGGATGCGCACAGGGGCACCCGCCCGCTATGAAATCCAACCGCAACGTAGGATCCAGAGGCGTTGCCACCGAAGATGAAATGCATTACTTGGAACAGGCAGACCCTGCGTATGCCTCAGGGTCTTTAAACATAGAGCATCGAAGTCGATGCAGGTCCGAGCGGCGCCTTGGAAGGGCCACCCGATAAGCGGGGCAAACTTTCACGACCGGGCAGCGGCCGGTCATATCAAGGGAACGCAGGGGAGTATCGTAGGCTTGTCCGATGCTCGCCGCGACCGTGGTGAAGTTACGCCCGGGATCTGTGTCGATCGGATTGCTTGATCATTGTCCTTCTACTTCCCACCGGTCTCGAAAAGTTTGATCAGCTTGGCAGATGCACACATAGGGTTGTTCACCGTACTTCTGGCTCCTCCCCCCAGCAGGCTGAAGCATCTGCTTCGTCCGATCTTCAACCCTGACATCAGCAACGCGATCGAAGTAGCGTACCGCACCAACCACTCATACCGCGCCGCGTAGTCCGGATCAGCTCAGGTCATGCAGGTCCTTGCCCAGCGGCGGGCCGACGAGGAAGTCGGAGAACCGCACCGTCAGCCCGGCCCACTCCGGCGTGCAGCACATCGGACCCACCAGATAGGTGTCAGCCATCGGAAACGGGCACAGCCGCAGCAGCGGCCAGCGCTGCCCGTCGGCAGAGCTTTGCAGCCGCAACACACCCTTAGCGACCGTGATACGCAGGTAGAGGTCGCCCGCAGGATCGCCGTAGGCCGACGTCGCCCAGTCGGACTGCCCCACGGTCAGCACGCTGCCAAGGCAGGCGTCGCCGTCCGACATCTCTATCCCGGCCTTGATCCAGGTGGATGCGTCCACCCGCACCATGATGCCCGCCTGATCGTAAAGCGCCGTGTAGTCGCCCCGCACCCGCAGCGTGGCGGTGAAATCGCCCTGCACCACATGTCCCATGAAGTGGCCGCTGTCGCGGGTGAAGCCGTAATGCGTCTCGCACCAGAAATCGCTGCCCGCATCGGTCGTCACCTCCAGCACGTCATCCTTGACTGCCCAGTAGCGCGGCGGGTTCAACCATGTGCAGGTGTCAAACATCGGATGCTCCATTTGCGGGTGGCACCGGATCGCGCCATAAGGGAAACATGACATGCGCAGCGGCCAAGGCCCAGACGGTGGGCGCGGCGTCAACCGCCCTTGCGGACCATGCCCTTCATGATGACGCTCATCACCCGCAAGCCTTCTTTGGAGGACAGTCACCGGTAGTGATCTACTCGTTGCGATTCGAAGCAATGCAACCTGATCAGCAGAAGCAGATCAGAGCTTAAAAAGCGCCAGATCCTGTCCAAGGAATGGGGGGCACCTCAGTCGCCGCCATTTGCCAACCGCTGCGCATCGTTATATCGCAGTCTCCTGACCGAAGCGGAGCGAGCGTTGTGCGACACCTGTCTGGCGGTATCCTGAGCATCTTGATCGCGACCGGGCTGTCCCATGCTGCCTTGGCGCATCCGCATGTCTTCGTGGACGGCGGCGTGGATTTCGTCATGGCGGACGACCGCACGCTGACCGCGTTGTCCGTCACGTGGCTTTATGACGAGTTCGAGACGCTTTACGATCTGTCGTCACGTGGCATCGACCTGCCGGCGGACGGCACGCTTTCGGATGCCGACCGGGAGGTGATCCGCGCGGCCTACAGCGTATGGCCCGAGGATTTCGACGGCTCCGCCCATCTGACGATCGACAGCGAGCGGATCGCGCTGGACTGGCCCAGCGACCTTGCGGTCGATCTGATCGACGGGCGGCTGCAGCTTGTGTTTCGCCGCAACCTGCCGGTGCCGATCGACCTGACCGGCAAGACGGTCGAGACGGCCTTCTACGAGCGCACCTATTTCTTCGCCTTCCGGATCACCGATGTGGCGAGCTTCATCGGACCCAGCGCTTGTGATGCCCGCGTGATCCCCTATGCGCCCGATGCCCAATCGGCGGCGGCACAGGACAGCCTTGCCATGCTGGGCCGGGAGGAGACGCCCGCCATTGCCGATGTCGGACGGCTGTTCGCCGACAGGATTGCGGTCACATGCGAGTAGGCGGTGTCATCCTGTTGCTGGTCGCGGGGCTGTGGATCGTCTGGTCTGGCCTGCCGACCTTTCCCGAGGTCGTGACCTGGGCCAGCGCACAGCAGCGCGGGTTTCAGACCGACATGGCGCAGGCCGTGCGCGCCATTCAGGCTGGAGAGGCCGGGAGTTGGGTCGCCTTGCTGGCGGCTGCGGGCGCCTATGGAATCGTCCACGCGGCCGGTCCCGGGCACGGCAAGTATCTGATCGGCGGCATGGGGTTCGGGTCTGCGGTCAGCGCGCGACGGATGCTGACGCTGGCCGTCGCATCAAGTCTCGCACAGGCAATCTGGGCAATCGCGCTGGTCTATGGCGGGTTCTGGATGTTCCGCATGTCGGCCGCCCGGATGACCTCTCTGGCCGAAGACTGGCTGGCCCCGGCCAGCTATCTTGCCATCGGAGCGATCGGGGCAATCCTCGCCATCCGGGGCGCGGGCCTGCTGTGGCGCAGGGTCCGTCCGCGCCCCCGCAATCTGTGGCGGGGCGTCGGCGAAGATCCCAGCTGCTGCGCCCATCACACCGTCACCCCGGCGCGGGTCGCGGCGCTGACGAGCCACCGCGATGCGGTGGCCCTCGTCACCAGCATCGCGCTGCGGCCCTGCACGGGCGCGATCTTTCTGCTGGTGATCGCCTGGCAGCTGGAGATCCGGTTGGCGGGCGCATGTGCCGTCATCGCGATGGGGCTCGGCACGGCGCTGCTGACCTCGGCGGTCGCGGTGTCGAGCGTGTCACTGCGCGGGCTCACGCTGCTGTCGAGCGGACAGCTCGGTGTGGCGGCACTCGTCCTGCCAGTCGTCCAGATCCTGGCAGGGGCGGCGATCCTGTCGATCAGCTGCGGCCTGCTGGTGCGCGCACTGGCCTGACGCGTCCAAGACAGCGCGGCGTTTTCCGGCACCATCACGAAAGACGCACGCCCCCTTGCAGACCGCCGGTCCGCGCGGTAATCAAGTGTTACGTTATAACATAACACTGGCTTCGCATGACTCCTCACGCCTCAGACCGCCTTGCACTGCCCCGCACATCGGGTGTCATCCGATGAGCACGCGCAACTGCAAGACGTCGTTGAAGCGGCGCAATCGCGGCAACCCGATGCGCAGCTATGACGCGCTCCCCGCTGACCTGCGGCACTGGCTGGCTGCGGCGGTCCTGCCGTGGAGCGCGGCCTCCGTCCAGAAGGTCTGGCAACGCGCGCTGAAGGCGTGCCGCGGCGACAGGGCCGCCGCCCTTGCCAGACTGTCCGACGTCGAACGCCGCCTGCTGGAACGGGACGTGGCCCGCATCTGGTGCGGATCGCACCCCTATCTGTCGGCCCCGCGCGACCAAGCCCCGACCTGAAGAAGGAGACGGCATGATGCCCGATAGAGCCCCGTCCGATCCCCGCGTCCCTGTCACCCTACTCACCGGGTTTTTGGGCAGCGGCAAGACGACGCTGCTGAACGCCCTGCTGCGAAGCGCGTCGGCTGGGCGGGTGGCTGTCATCATCAATGAGTTCGGCGACATCGGCCTCGATCACGACCTGATCGAAGAGGCGACCGAAGAGATGGTGCTGATGGAATCGGGCTGCCTGTGCTGTTCGATCCGCGGCGATCTGGTCCGCACCATGGCCGATCTGGCGCGGCGGCGGGCGAATGGCCTGATCGCCTTCGACCGCGTGGTGATCGAGACGACCGGACTGGCCGACCCCGCGCCGATCCAGCAGACGCTGATTGTGGACCGCGCCTTGACCTCCCAGTTCCTGCTGGACGGTGTCATCACGCTGGTGGATGCCGCCGCCGGGATGGCGACGCTGGACCGCCAGTTCGAGGCGATCAGCCAGATCGCTGTGGCCGACCGCATCGTGCTGAGCAAGGGCGACCTCGTCGATCGCGCGGCCCTCGCCGCGATCACCGACCGGGTGCAGGCGATCAACCCCACGGTCGAGATTATAACGACGGCACAGGTCGCCGCCAATCCGGGCGTGCTGTTCGATATCGGTGCGCTGCGCAGCGATACCCCGGTGTCGCAGGCACTGGCGTGGACCGGCGTGATCCCGCCGGCCCCGGTGCAGGCCGACCCGGCGGGCCGCCTGCCAAAGGGCCTGTCCGGCCTGTTCGCCCCGCGCCGCAGCGCGCTGAAGAAGATGCAGGCCCTTGCCCACGCGCCAGAGCCGCAGGGCACGGTGCATGACAGCCGGATCACCAGCCTGTCAGCAGTGATCGACGCGCCTGTCGATCCGGACGTCTTCGGGCGCTGGATCGACACGCTGATGTGGCTGCGCGGATCGGACATCCTGCGGTTCAAGGCGATCATCCACACCACCGACAGCCCGCATCCCTTTGCCGTGCATGGCGTGCAGCACATCTTTCATCCGCCAGTGCCGCTGCCGCACTGGCCGGCCGATGACCGGGTCAGTCGCTTCGTGCTGATCGGTCGCGACCTGCGCCGTGACGTGCTGGAGGACAGTTTGACGATCCTGCGCGCCAGACCCGGAGCAGACCGTCCCGCTGCGGTCCGGCCCTCTGCAGCCATGCTTTCCTGACACCGACGCAGAAGGGAGCCACACGTGGATCACCAGTCCGAGCCGATCATCGGCCCCACGATCACCATGGCCAACAACAACGCCATGGTGTTCGAGGCGGTCCGCTCAGCCTCCGCCGCAGTGTCGGCCTATGCCATCCTCGAACGGCTGCGGCCACTGCACCCGCGCATCGCGCCGCCCACCATCTATCGGGCGCTGAGCTTTCTGACGGAGCACGGGTTGGTCCAACGCATCGAGTCGTTGAACGCCTATGTCGCGACCGACGCCCACAAGGCCGGACCTGTCCTGTTCGCGATCTGCGACGATTGCGGTCGCGTCGATCAGCGCGACGCCACCGATGATGTCAAGCGGATCATCCAGTCGCTGGCACAGGACGGCTTCATGTCCACCCACCCGGTGATCGAGATGCACGGGCGCTGCGCGCCCTGCGAACAGGCCCAACACGACGGAAAAAAGCCATGACCCAACTGAACCTCATCCTGTCAGGCATCGGCCTGCGGCTGGTCGTGGCGGCGGCGATGTCGGCGCTGCTGTGGACCCTCTATGCCGCCGTGGTGTCCTGAGCATGCCGACCATCGTGCTTCACGACCTGACCCTCGGATACGACCGGCACCCTGCCGTTCATCACCTGAGCGCCACCATCGCGGCAGGCTCACTGACCGCCGTCGTGGGGCCGAACGGGGCCGGTAAATCCACGTTGCTGAAGGGCATCATGGGCACGCTGCCGCCGCTGACCGGCCACATCGTGCGCGACCGGACACGGATTGCCTATCTGCCGCAACAGGCCGAGATTGATCGTTCCTTTCCCATTGCAGTGCATGAGTTGGTGGCGATGGGGCTTTGGGCCGGGATCGGCCCCTTTGGCCGCGTCACCGCCACACACCGTGACCTGATCGCCAAGGCCCTTGCCGCCGTCGGCCTGACCGGGTTCGAACGACGGTCGATCGCGGCCCTGTCCGGCGGGCAGCTGCAACGCGTGCTCTTTGCGCGGGTCCTGTTGCAGGATGCGCAGGTCATCCTACTGGACGAGCCGTT
This sequence comes from Loktanella fryxellensis, assembly GCF_900110065.1. Classification (GTDB taxonomy): domain Bacteria; phylum Pseudomonadota; class Alphaproteobacteria; order Rhodobacterales; family Rhodobacteraceae; genus Loktanella; species Loktanella fryxellensis. The sequence goes on from NZ_FOCI01000036.1 coordinate 7,767, forward strand.
CACCGCCATCGACGCGCGGACCGCAGCCGACCTGCTGGCCATCGTGCGCCGCTGGCATGACGAAGGCCGCACCGTCGTCGCCGTCCTGCACGATATGGATACCGTCCGGGCCCAGTTCCCCGAAACGATGATCGTTGCGCGGGAGCTGATCGCTCACGGCCCGACGCGGCTTGCCTTGACCGCTGCGAACCTGCTGCGTGCGCGGCAAATGTGCGAGAGCTTCGACGACGCCGCTCCGGTCTGCGACGTGCCGGCCAAGGGGGCCGCCGCATGATCGACATGCTGATCACACCCTTCACGGATTTTGCCTTCATGCGCCGCGCGCTTCTGGGCTGTATCGCCATTTCCGTCGGCGCCACGCCGATCGGAGTATTCCTGATGCTGCGCCGGATGAGCCTGACAGGCGATGCCATGGCCCATGCCATCCTGCCGGGGGCCGCGGTCGGCTTTCTGATCTCGGGGCTGTCGCTGGGCGCCATGACGATCGGTGGGCTGATCGCGGGCATGGCGGTGGCGCTGCTGTCCGGCTTCGTCACCCGTGTGACCGCTTTGAAGGAAGACGCCAGCATGGCGGCCTTCTATCTGATCAGCCTTGCGGCCGGGGTGCTGATCGTCTCGATGCGGGGCAGCAGCGTCGATCTGCTGCATGTCCTGTTTGGCACAGTGCTGGCTTTGAACGACGACGCACTCGCACTGCTCTGTGCGATCACCACGATCACCTGGTTCGCGCTGGCCGTGCTGTTCCGCCCGCTGGTGCTGGAATGTGCCGACCCGCAATTCCTGCGGTCGGTCAGTGGGTTGTCGGCGGTCACGCATTTCGCCTTTCTGGCGCTTGTCGTGATGAACCTTGTCGCCGGGTTCCAGGCGCTCGGCACGCTGATGTCGGTCGGGCTGATGATCCTGCCCGCCGCCGCCGCACGGTTCTGGGTGCAGGGCATCGGTCCGCTGATCGGCGTCGCCATCGTCGTGGCGATCCTGTCCAGCATTACCGGGCTGCTGCTGTCCTACCACCATGCGCTGCCCTCCGGTCCCGCGATCATCCTCGTGGCCGGCGTAATCTATGCGGCCTCGGTCATCCTGGGTCGTCAGGGCAGCCTTCTGACGCGGTATCTGCCGCGTCCCCACCTCCACTCTTGAAAGGAATCTCCCATGAACCGACGCAATTTCCTTGCGCTGACGACGGCGCTGGTCGCGCTGCCCCACCTCGCCCTTGCGCAGGACAGGCTGACTGTCGTCACGAGCTTTTCTGTTCTCAATGACATGGTGTCCCAAGTTGGTGGCGACCGTATCGATGTGGCCACGCTCGTCGATGCTGACGAAGACGCGCATATGTATCAACCCACGCCCGCCGATGCGCGCAGCCTGTCGGATGCCAACGTGGTTGTGGTCAACGGCCTTGGCTTTGAAGGCTGGATGGACCGCCTGATTGAAGCCTCCGGGTTTGCAGGTTCGGTCATCGTTGCGGTCGACGGCATCGCAACCCGGGACATGCCCGAGATGGAGGGCCACGCGGGGCACGACCACGGGGCCTTCGATCCGCATGGCTGGCAGAGCCTCGCCAATGCCCGGATCTATGTCGCCAACATCGCACAGGGCCTGAGCGCCGCCGACCCCGCCGGGGCGGAGGTCTATGCCGCCAATGCCGACGCATATCTGGCACAAATCGACGCCACGGAGGCGGAATTGCAGGACCTGCTGGCCGAGGTGCCGCAGGACCGGCGCACCGTCGTCACGTCGCATGACGCCTTCGGCTATCTTGGCGACGCCTATGGCCTGACGTTTCTGGCGCCGCAAGGGCTGAGCACCGAATCCGAAGCCTCTGCTGCAGACGTTGCAACCCTTATCACTCAGATCCGTGCGGAGGATATCGCCGCCGTATTTCTTGAGAATGTGACCGACAGCCGCCTCGTCCAGCAGATAGCCGCCGAGACCGGGGCAACGGTCGGTGGCACGCTCTATTCCGACGCCCTGTCGGGGCCGGACGGCCCGGCGGCCACCTATCTGGAGATGATGCGCCACAACGTCGCCACGCTCGCGGCTGCGTTGAAGCCATAAACCGGCGCCCGCTGACAAAACAGAACACATCGACAAACAGCACTGGCACAGTGTTATGTTATAACATAACACTGTGCTATGATGAGACATGACACTGGAGTCAAACATGACGCATACCTCACCCAAACGATCCCTGCTCTGGGCGACCGTGGCCCTGACCGGGGCCTTGACCGGTGCATTGGCCATGGGGGCCGCCGCACAGGAGAACGATCAAGAGGACGAAGTCGGCCTGACCCACTACCGTTTGTTCGTGGGCGATCATGCTGACAACGTGGTGCGGGCTATTGAATTGGAGGATGGCGCCGATGCTGGAACATTCGAGATCGCGCAGACCCCGGCGCTGACGCCGAGCGACAGCGGGCGCACGCTCTTTGCCGTGCAGGGTGACGCGGGCACCGTGGCGACCATCGACACCGGCATCGCGTTCGAGGATCACGGCGACCACGCCGACATCAGCGTGACCGACGCTGCCCTGCTGCCTGCCACCATCGACGGCACCACGCCCGCGCATGTGATCGAAGGCTCCGGCACCATCGCCATCTTCGACGACGGCTCAGGCGACGTGACGCTGTTCTCCGAAGGCGATCTGACCACCGAGGGCTTCGCCCCCGCCACGATCCCGACCGGGGCCGCGCATCACGGGCTGGCAGCACCGATGGGTGACTACCTCGTGGTCTCGGTCCCGGCCGAGGATCCGGAGGCGCCCCGCGTCGGTCTGCGCGTCATCGACACCGCGGGCAACGCAGTGGGCGAGGTCGTGGATTGCCCCGGCGTCCACGGTCAGGCGCAGTCGGCGCGGGTCTTTGCCTTTGGCTGTCAGGACGGCATCGTGCTGGCAACGCCCGGTGCGGGGGCCGAGCCGCCGGTGCTGGAACACATCTCCACCACCGATCTGGGCGAAGGCAACGTGTCTACCCTCAAGGGCGGCAAGGCGATGCAGTTCTTCCTCGGCAATTTTGGCGCCGATGCGGTCGTGGTGATCGAGCCGGGCAGCGACGACCCCTTCAACGTCATCCCCCTGCCGACCCGGCGGGTGGACTTCGCGCTGGACCCGGCAAAGGCGCAGAACGCCTACATCCTGACCGAGGACGGGCAGTTGCACCTGCTCGACGTGCTGAAAGGCGAGATCATCCAGTCAGCCCGCGTGACAGCACCCTACTCCATGGACGGGGAATGGCGCGACCCGCGCCCGCGTCTGGCCGTGGCGGGTGACCACATCGCGATCACCGATCCGAACGCGGGGCTGATCCGCGTGATTTCCACCGCCACGCTGGAAGAAGAGCGCACGATCCCGGTCGCAGGCACGCCCTACACCATCGTCGCAGTCGGCGGGTCCGGCGCCACCGACTGATCCCGCATGCCTCCGGGCCGCGATCCGCGGGCCGGAGGCCACCCACCCCCACAGGAGACACGCCATGCACGACGTCGCCATCATTGGCGGAAGCTTCGCGGGGCTGACCGCCGCCCTGCAACTGGGCCGCGCCAGCCGATCCGTGGTTGTGATCGACGCAGGGTTGCCGCGCAACCGGACCTCGCCCGGCGCGCATGGCGTCGCGGGCTGGGACGGCATGACCCCCGCCGAGATCCTTGCCCGGTTCCGCGCCGACCTCGTGCCCTATCCCACCGTCACCACGCAGGACGGCGTCGTGACCACCGTTGCCGGGGTGCAGGACGCCTTCGCCCTGACGCTCTCCACAGGCCAGGCCATCGCGGCGCGGCGCATCATCCTCACTCACGGCGTAAAGGATATCCTGCCCGACATCCCCGGTATAACGCAGGCCTGGGGCCGCAGGGTTCTGCACTGCCCGTATTGCCACGGCTACGAGGTGAAGGGCCAACCCCTCGCCGTGCTGGCCGTCCACCCGATGAGCGGGCATCAGGCCATGCTGCTGCGCGCGGACTGGAGCGACGACGTCACCCTTTTCAGCTCCGGCATGGAAGGGTTGCACACCGACGCGCTGACCGCCGCTGGGGTCAAACTGGACGACCGCGCGATCACCCGCTTGCAGGGCGACGATACGGGCATCGGCTTGACGTTGTCCGATGCCGCGACGGCGCGGTTCGGTGCCCTGTTCCTTGGCCCGCGCGCCGTGCTGGACGGCAGCCCCGCGCAACAGCTGGGTTGCGCGCTGGCCGATGGTCCCATGGGTCCCTTCGTGCGCACCGGTCCGATGGCGCAAACCAGCGTGCCCGGCGTCTTTGCCGCCGGCGACGTGGCCCGCGCCGCCCCCAACATCAACTTCGCCCTGGGCGACGGCGCGCAGGCCGGCACCGGTGCCCATGCCTCGCTCGTCTTTCCGGGCTTCATCACACCACTCGAGGTATCGTCATGACCACCCAGCACGCCGCCGACACACGCCTGCCCGTCACGGTCCTGTCCGGGTTTCTCGGCGCGGGCAAGACGACGCTGCTGAACCGCGTGCTCAACAACCGCGAGGGCCGCCGCGTCGCCGTCATCGTCAACGACATGTCGGAGGTCAACATCGACGCCGATCTGATCCGCGCCGGTGGCGCCGACCTGAGCCACACCGACGAGACGCTGGTGGAAATGTCGAATGGCTGCATCTGCTGCACCCTGCGCGACGACCTGCTGGCCGAGGTCCGCCGTCTGGCCGAGGCGGGACGCTTCGATTATCTGCTGATCGAATCAAGCGGCATTTCCGAACCGCTGCCGATCGCTGCGACGTTCGATTTCCGTGACGAGGATGGCGGAAGCCTGTCCGACGTGGCGCGGATCGACACCATGGTGACGGTAGTCGACGCGGTGAACCTGTTGAACGACTACGCCAGCCACGATTTCCTGACCGACAGGGGCGAGACGCCTGAAGGAGATGAGCGGACACTGGTCAACTTGCTGGTCGAACAGATCGAGTTCGCCGACGTAGTGATCCTGAACAAGGTGGCCGATGCGGGACCCGACCGGGCCGACGCCGCGCGCAAGATCATCCGCAGCCTGAACGCCGACGCCCGGATCGTGGATGCCAACCACTCCGACGTGCCGGCGGACGCGATCCTCGACACCGGCCTCTTCGACTTCGACAAGGCGCATGCCCATCCGATGTGGGCCAAGGAGTTGCACGGCTTCGCCGATCACGTGCCAGAGACGGAAGAATACGGCGTGAAGTCCTTCGTCTACCGCGCCCGCCGTCCGTTCGTGCCAGAACAGATCCTGTCCGTCCTGAATGGCGACCTCCCCGGCGTAATCCGCGCCAAAGGACATTTCTGGATCGCCACCCGCCCCGACTGGGTGGCGGAGTTTTCACTCGCAGGTGCGATGTCGGGCGTGACGCCGCTGGGCAATTGGTGGGCCACCGTCCCGCGCGACCGCTGGCCCACACATGACGGCGCCCGCGCATACCTCGCCGCCCATTGGTCAGAGCAGTGGGGCGACCGAAGGCAAGAGCTGGTGTTCATCGGCGCAAGCATCGACTGGCTTGCACTGAAGGCGCTACTGGATGATTGCCTCCTGCCGGAACATCTTGGCGCAGGGCCGGACGATCTGCCCGTTTTGCCCGATCCCTTCCCGGTCTGGCGACGGGCGTAGCCACATCATCCAAAACTCGGCAGCAAAAATGGTCTGAAAACGACTGTTTTTGGTTCGGGGCGTAGGTGTCACGTTCGGTCAAGTCCGGCCCTTCAAAGATCTCCGTTCGAACGTCAGCTTCAAGTTCAGTGGGTCAAGGTTGTCGAAGTGTCCCTTTACCTTCGGCCGTCAGAAGCAAAAATGCTGGCAACCATCAGGGCTTTCGTGACGTCCCTTGCGCACAGGTCCTTAGGACATGTGTCTTCAGCGGTGCCCGGATCTGCCTTGGAATCGCATGCGCGAGCCGTCTGCGAGAACGTAATCTGGCCCGCTATAGGCCCTGCAGCCCACCCTCGACGTCCCTGCGGCGTCACGGCACGGCACTCACTCTATCTTTACGTCAACCTGTCATCCGCACGTCACATCCTTGGCCCACATAAAGACGGGTTTATGACTGCGCCGTTCGGGCGCACTGCCAAAGGATGACGCCATGAAAGACGATCTCTCAAACCTGAGCTGGGATGAATTCGACGAGACGATCCGCCCTGCTCCTGCAACCACTGATTTCGACCACGTGGTGTCGGCCGCCATGTCGCGGCGCGGTTTTCTGCGGTCGCTCGTCGTTATGGGCTCTGGCGCTGCGGTCATGGGTGCAGGCTCGCTGCTGTCCTCGACCTCCGCTCAGGCTCAGGCCGCGACGATGGGGCGTTTTGCCTTCGCGCCCATCAACATCGCCACCGATTTCACCGTGCATGTGCCCGCGGGCTATACCTGGAAGCCGCTGGTATCGTGGGGCGACGCGCTGTGGTCCGACGCCCCCGCCTTTGACAAGGCGACCGGTGGCACCCTTGCCGCGTCGCGTCGCGTGTTCGGCGACAACACGGACGGGATCGAGCTGTTCAACATCGACGGCCACGAGGTAATCGCGGTCAACCATGAATACACCGAAGTCGGCACGCTGCACCCCGCCCTGCCTGACAACATGCCCCAGTCGCTGGAGGACGTGCAAAAGACGCAGGCCGTGCAGGGCGTGACGGTCATGGAAGTGGCCGAAGGGCCGGACGGCTGGGCCGTCGTGCAGGATTCGCCCTTCAACCGCCGCATCGACCACACCACGCCGATGACGATTTCGGGCCCCGCCGCGGGACACGACCTGCTCAAGACCGCAATGGACCCGGACGGCGTCACCGCCCTGGGCACGATGAACAACTGCGGCGCGGGCCGCACCCCGTGGGGCACCTACCTGACCTGCGAGGAAAACTTCAACGGCTACTTCGGCACGACCGAAACCGTGGCCGAGGACGCGACACCCGCAGGCTATACGCCCGAAATGCTGCGCTATGGCCCACCGGTCGCCAGCCGCTATGGCTATGAATTGTTCGACGCGCGTTTTGATTTGTCGCAAAACCCCAACGAGTTCAACAAGCAGGGCTATGTGGTCGAGATCGACCCCTCCGATCCCACCGCCACCCCGATCAAGCGCACCGCGCTCGGTCGCTTCAAGCACGAGAATGCCGCCGTCGTCATCGGCCGCGACGGCAAGGTTGTCGTCTATCTGGGCGACGACGAGCGGGGCGAGTTCCTCTACAAGTTCGTCTCGACCAATTCCTATGTGCCGGGCGGCGACACGTCGACGCTGCTCGACGATGGCATCCTGCACGTGGCCAAGTTCGAGGCCGATGGCAGCGGCACGTGGCTGGCGCTGACCGAAGAGACGACGGGGATGTCGCTGGCCGAGGTCTGCATCCACACCCGGATCGCCGCATCCACCGTGGGTGCCACGACGATGGACCGGCCGGAGTGGGTCGCCGTCAACCCGACGGCAGTCGAGGCTTATTGCGCGCTGACCAACAACACGGACCGCGCTGCCGACGCGACCAACATGGGCGGCGACGTCATGACGCCAGTCGACGGGTCGCCCAACCCCCGCGCCGAAAACGGCTATGGTCAGATCGTGCGCTGGTATCCGGCCAATGCGGATCACGCCGATCCTGCGTTCACATGGGATCTCTATGTCATGGCTGGCAACCCCGACGTCCATGCCGAAGGCCCCTATGCCGGTTCGGCCAACGTGACGGCGGGCAACATGTTCAACTCGCCAGACGGGATGATGTTCGACAGTGCGGGTTTGCTGTGGATCCAGACGGACGGCGACGACAGCAACGAGGGGGAGTTTGCCGGGCAGGGCAACAACCAGATGCTGGTTGGCGACCCAGCCACCGGTGAAATCGCCCGCTTCATGACCGGCCCTAAGGGCGGCGAAGTGACTGGCCTGTGCTGGTCGTCAGACCGGCGCACGGCGTTCATTGGCATCCAGCACCCCGGCGGATCGTTCCCCGACGCCGATGGTGCTCCACGCTCGACCGTGATCGCGGTCAGCCGCGATGACGGTGCGATCATCGGCTGATCCCGCCAATAAAACGATAGGAAGCGCCCCTTTGGGGGCGCTTCACGTTTTGGGTGCATGCCGTCGATCTATGCAGCACAGGCGGGCTTCAATCGGAATTGCCGCTGCGATGTCTATTCGACGCGTGAACTCGTAGTCCGACGATCTGGAACAGCTCGACGCCGGGATGCTGGTCTACGACGCGCTCTTTCGCTGGGCGCGGGACGCCACGGCCGAGGTTCACAACTGGCCCGCCAACACACCGAGGACCGCCCCGTGACCGCCACACCGCCCCCCGGCCGCCCCTATCCGACGCTGGCCGAGGCGACGCGCATCTGGGCACTCATCGGTCTTCTGAGCTTCGGCGGCCCGGCTGGGCAGATCGCCCTGATGCACCGTGTGCTCGTCGAGGAGCAGCGGTGGCTGGGCGAGCGGCGGTTCCTGCAAGCGCCGAACTACTGCTGCTGCCGGGGCAGGAGGCCATACAGCTCGCAGTCTACATCGGCTGGCTGATGCACCGCACCATCGGCGAGATCGTCGCCGGCGTGCTCATTGTGCTGCCGGCTCTGGTCGCGATCATGGGTCTGTCGTGGATCTATGCGATCTGAGGCGACGTCGGCGTGCTGACGGGTCTGTTCTTCGGCCTCAGGGCGGCGGTGCTGGCGATCGGGCTGTACGCGGCGGTCCGCATCGGGGCGCGCACGCTGCGCAACCCCGCTGATCGCCATCGCGGCAGTGTCCTTCTTTGCGATCTTCGCCTTCGGCGTGCCGTTCCCGGTCATCATCCTGACGGCGAGCCTGATCGGCTACGTCGGGTCCGCTCATTATGGTGACGCAAACGTGGGCTTCTTGGGCGCTTTGCACGATGCCGGGCCGCTGCCGCCGCTTCTGGCCGCGACGCTGGGCGGGCTGCTGACCACGTGGGTGACCTTCGTGCCGTGCTTCCTGCGGATCTTCCTCGGCGCGCCGGTGATCGAGCGGTTGCGCGACAACCACGCGCTGACGGCCGCCCTGACGGCGGTGACGGCGGCGGTGGTCGCGTCATTCTAAACCTCGCGCTGTGGCTCAGCGCGCTGGCTCGTCACGGGACTTGCATAGGGATGGACGGAACGTGTTAACGACTTTGAGACAGTGGCGATTGAACTTTAAGCTTGGTTTTACTCCGTTTGCTTTGGTGGGTTGATCCAGACAGCCGTTGGGATGTGAGGCGGTTTGGGTGGTTTGCGGACGAAGCGCTCGGGCGTGTTGAGGAATGCAGTATCGAGGGTTTCCTGGCGTGCAGCATAGATAGCCTTGGCCTGTCCGAAGTGGATCTGATCGGGGGTCATTAACCCGATACCGGCGTGATGATGCTCTTCGTTGTACCAAGTAAAGAACCGGCGGCAGAAGGCGTGTGCCTCGTCGATCGTTTCAAACCGCTTAGGAAATTCCGGTTGATACTTCAGCGTCTTGAAGTG
>NZ_FOCI01000058.1 GCF_900110065.1 Loktanella fryxellensis
CCGCCCTTGGCATCCCCGTCACAAAGGCAGTGGCATAAATCCGTCTGGGGTAAGGGGAAAACCGTCCGTCAGCTGATTTGCGCAACAGAGTCCCTGTCCGCCGCCACGAAGAATCGCAACTTTGGTATCATCAACGATCTCCTGACGTTTGCCCGGAGGAAACACGGCATCGTGCCGAGTGCGGCATTGTTCTTCAGAGATCTGTATTCGACCCCCGAAGACGGTGAAGGCAACGAGCGCCTCGCCTTCTCGGATGAGGACGTCGCCAAATTGACGGATCACCCCATCTGGCGCGAGGGGCGCTGCCCTGAAACCGATCGCGATGGAAAGGCGTTCGCTGATTTTGGCCTCTATTGGATGCCAATGATCGCAGATCTGACGGGCATGCGGCGTGAGGAAATCGCCGGAATGAAGCTGGACGATGTCGTGACACAACACTTCATTCCCCATTTCGATATCAGGCCGAATCCTAACAGGCGGCTCAAGAACAAGTCTTCGCGGCGCTGCGTGCCGATCCACGACGGCCTGACGAAGCTCGGCTTCCGGGATTATGTCGACGGCTTGCACAGCCGTGGGGAGACCGACCTTTTCCCGGAGCTGAAGCCGGCTGCCGGCGGCTCCTTCGGCGGGGTTTTTTACAAGCAATGGAAAAAGGTGCTGGACGAACAGCTCGGCTCTGACCTTGTCGGCAAGGTCTTTCATTCTTTCAGGCACCGGTTCATCACATTGAGGCGCCACAACAGCGCGATCGCAAAGGACATCGTCCAAGATATCGTCGGACACACCCCGCAGGACGAAACGGACCGGACCTACCGTGATACCACGCAGTTTCGAGACGAGATGCTTGCGCGGCTGAATCCGGCAATCCAGTCGGTCCCTTGCGCCCCGTGGATGGGCAAAGGTTGACCGCGGAAATACGGCTCAGGGCGATGAGAGGGCGGGCCACGTGCGGCATCCTCGAGGCCCACGACACGGAGTGAAGGCGTCTGGATCGTCAGGCCGCTCGACCGAGGCGTGATGTAATCGAGAAGGAAGGAAGCCGCTCATATCACACGGGCATCAGGTCTTCGTCCTTCCCGATGGCATCTGGGATCAGGTCGATGGTGCAGCCCGTGTCTCGGACAAGGCCGTCAAGGAGGTCGCGCCATGGGCCGGGCGGGGTGTCGTCACCAGTGATGATGGCCGCCTCTGCAATGTCGAGTATCGCGCGTTGTCCGCCCGTCCCCATCAGCATGATCGCTGAGCCATCCGCGACGAACCGGTGCCACAGGTACAGGCCGGCACGCCGGGCCAGTCTGTGGATCAAGATGACCCATGCTCCGCGGGATCGCTGGTGCCCATGAGGAAGTCGAGGTCGGTCTGGAGGCCGTCCAGCTGTGACCGGAGCGCCGAAATCTCCGTCGTCTGCGCCGTGAAGGCAGCCGTTTGCTCCGCCAGTCGCTCCTCCACCTCGACCAGCAGCGTGATCAGGCGCATCGCGAACTCCGTCGTGATGTCCGCCTGGTCGGGGTCGAGTAGCTGCAGCAGCGGGTGCAGCCGACGGACGTCCTCGCGCGTCTTGTCCAGCATGGCGTGCGTGCGGTCGTGGCCCGAGTTCAGGTCGGTCATTCAAAAATCCTTCAGAGGGTTGGTTTAGCCCGGATGTCTGACGGATCACTTCCGCGATCCGGCGCAGGAATATCGTCAGCGCCACAGCTCGGAGGCGTGCGGCGAGGGCAAGACGGTTCAGAATCAGCGACGACGAGAATGCGCTCCCCGCGAATTTCGGGTTGATGGCCTTTCCTGTCAGGACATTGCGCGGGATCAGCAGGCCGGGTCGGTCGTCGGACATGGTCAGCGACCAAGGCGAGCCTTGTGCCCGCAAGGCGTCGTTGAGCGCGGGCAGGGTGGCAGGTCGCTCCGACGACATGACCGTGTTCAGGTCATCAGCAAACCATCCCGCGTGTCCGGACTTACGACGGGCCCGCACGGTGATGTCAGGTGCCAGAACCAACTTAGGGTCAGGACGCCACGCGGGCTGTGGCAGGCCTAGCAGCTGGCAGACGTCGCGCTCGATGCGATCCGTTTCACGTACTGACGTGGCGATCTCCAGATGCCGACCGGTGAATGTCTGCCTTGCCGAGACGATGTGGACGTGGTCGCAGCGAGTGGCTTCCCGCCCCCACATCAACCAAGGCACCTGCTCGGACGGCAGTCCCGTGGCGGTCAGCACCCTGCGCGCGACCGCGAGCCAGACGTCGTCGGTCAGGGCCCGACCGGCAGGCATCGAGAGCGTCATATGAACAAGTCCCGCTCCATGCGGTGCCTCGAACGTCCGGAGCATGTCGCACGCCTGCCGCCACGTGTGGACCGGCATCGAGCCGGAGAGGATCTGGCCGTCCTTCGATAGGTAAGAGAGGATCGGGTAAGCTTGGTCGGGGAAAGTGGTATGCCGTCTCATCCGGCGTTCCGGAAGATGACAGAGTTCAGGGCGGCTCTGGCACGGCGACCGATCTCGTCGATGTCGTTCGGCTTCAGGAGGTGCAGCCGCTCGGTAGCTGCCCGGTCGATCTGATGGAGCGCGTAGCTGATCTGCGACAGCTCAGCAACGATGGCTGCATCCCCGCCACCGCCGTAGGTCAACGCGGCGTACGACATGAACTTCGCCCGTGTCGGGAACCCATGGCGCTTCGCCAGGTCATCGATCTGCCTGGCGACTTCAGGGGCCTGACGGATGGTATATGAGATGGTTTTCTGGGGCATGGCCGATCCTCGTTTCGATAATTCAGTTTACCGGGAATGGCCGAATTGACAGCGGGCGGAGATTTCGAGCTGTCTGATATCGAGGGGTATTCCAAACGAAAACAATGCCTTGCCGTCTGCACGGTGCAGCAACGAAGTTAAGACGGCGGCGGTTGTCGTCCAAAACGGCGGGTCAATGGATAAACAATTTCGCGGATGAACGGGAAAATGACGTCAAGCCCTAGGTTCTCAAGATCAGGGCTACCGATGCATATTGATAACCGATCTTGGCGCAAGTCATCGTGCGTCATGGTCCAAGGCGATCGAACCAGTCCCGATGGGGATGATCGTGGTGCAGGACTCTGTTGCGCAAATCAGCTGACGGACGGTTTTCCCCTTACCCCAGACGGATTTATGCCACTGCCTTTGTGACGGGGATGCCAAGGGCGGT
>NZ_FOCI01000019.1:0-38231 GCF_900110065.1 Loktanella fryxellensis
ACGCATGCGGCAATCACCGAGAACAAGCACCTCAGCGCGGTGCTGGAGCATATCAAGGCCGCACAGGACAAGGCACCTCCCAAGCCGCGTCGCGCAGGCAAACAGGCGACGGTCTATGTCCCCAACGGTCGGCGCAATACCGAAGGCTGGAATTCCAAACTCGCGCGCAGGGCGAAGGAAAAAGCTGCCGCGCCACATCCCGCCGAATGACCGGAAAGGCATGGCTGGTCAGGGCTGCGATAGATGAGGTCTCCGCCCTGCCCAGCCATGCGCGACACCGCACATGGGACATTTCTACTTTGCGCACCGAGGGACATTTCAACTTGGTTGCAACAGCAATATGCAGGCGGGTGGATTCACAAACGATGTGCAACTTCTGTATCGAAACAGAACCTTGCATGGCGTTGAATCATGGGACGTCGCTACTTTCAACTGAACTTGGATGAACGTCGCAAGCTGGCCAAGATGTCGGTCAGGGAGATGGCGGAACTTTCAAGTCGTGCCCCCTGCACGATCTACCGCGAGATCAGTCGGAAGTTCTATCGTGATGCCGAATGACCCGAGCCCGACGGCGACCATGCGGTGACCGCGCAAGACCGGTCCGAAGGTCGCCGCGCCGTGCATCGCAAGTTGATCCGGCATCCCAAGTCATGGCCGCTGTCCGTGCGGGTCTGGATGCCGGCTGGTCACCGGAGCAGAGTGCAGGCCGCATGACGCTGGAACAGCATCCTCACCGGGTCAGCGATGATACGATCTATCGCCATGCCTATTCAAAGGACGGTCGCGCCGAGCACTTCTACCGGCACCTGCCCGAGCATCGTCGCCGGCGCAGACCCTGCGGCACACGTTGACATCATGGCCTCCGGTTTCTCGATGAACTGGCCATCGCACATCGCCCAGCAACTGTTGGGGATCGGTCCCAGTTTGGACACTGGGAATGCGATCCGATGATGTTTCGCAAGGAGTTCGGCCGCGCAAACGTAACCTCGTTGGTCGAACGGGTCAGCTGGTTCGCCGTCATCTTGAAAAACCCGGACCGGCAATCGAAGCCGGTGATGGAGGGGTTGATCACTGGTCTTGCTGCCCTGCCCCCGCAGGCCCGTCGATCCATTACCTTCGACCGTGGTACCGGGTTCAGCGCCTGGCGACATCTCAGGGCAGGTCTCGGTGTGGAACCGTGGTTCTGTGATCCGAAGTCGCCTTGGCAGAAAGGTACGGTTGAAAACACCAACTGCCGACTGCGCCGTGACTTGCCACGCAGTACCGATCTCAAATCGATAAGTAAGGTCGATTTGCGATCGCCTGAACGCCACGCCCCGCAAATGTCTCGGGTGGCAGACGCCGACAGAAGTCTTTCGGGATAATTTGATAGAGGCTCAGGAGCCTCAATGATACCTTGGTCCAGTAGAAATTGCGCTTCGACGTGAGTTCACAGGCGGTACATACCAAGCTGGGTCGCGGCAAACTCCCTATCTTGCTGCAAAGCAACGAGCCATGAAGAATTGGATATAGGCCCGCGCACGCGCTCCGAAGGGCTGCTCACCGTGAAGGCCTGCGCCTTCGCCAACGCAATCCTACGCGAAATCTGACGGACAGTGAGGACGCCCTACCCCTTTGCCCTGGCGTGCGGCCAGGGTCAGCGGGTCCGCATCAGGTGTGTCATGATGGTGAACGCGGACCACATACAGTTCGACGAGCCGACCTCCGCGCCCCGTCCCGAATGGGTGGGCGAAGTGCCGGACCTGATGCGCCGCGTGGCGGGGCGCGGCCAGACCATGCTGATCGTGACGCCCGAGATGCAGTTCGCCCGCAAGATCGCCGACCGCATCGTATTCCTGCATGACGACCGCATCGTCGGACAGGGCCTGCATGCGGATCTGCTGGGCGCGCTCAAGGCCCAACGCACCGCTGCGTTCCAGCCCTGCTCACTCGTACATCAGCAGATCCTGCACGACGGTGGCGGCGCCGACTTCGTTCAGGTGGTTGTCATCGTAGTAAAGACTGCCGAAACCCCCATAGACCTGGCAACGGTCCGAGTTGCACAGCGCGTCCTGTAGGTCGAGGATCTGGACAGGGACGGTCGCCGACAGGTCCGCAACCATCCTGTCGAAGGTCGCCCGTTCGGTCAGGTAGCCGGTCATGGCAATGCCGTCCATCATCGGGTTCTTCATTCCGTCGCCATGCCATAAGTCAATCGCCTGACGGCGCACCGGATCGTCCGGAAGGCTTGGCACGGGGCTGACCAGCCAGACCGGCGTGCCGCGATCCGCGAACTGCCGCAGCGACGTCGCTAGGATCGCTGTGAAATCCGTACGGAAGCCCACCATGTCGGCAAAACCGCGCGGCATGCCGTCGGCTCCCCGCCAGGTCGCGCGGATGTTGCGGTCATCCGGATCGTCCAGATACCACGGCCAGCGCAGGGAATAGATCACGCCTGCCAGCGCCGGGTCGCGCATCACGGCCTGATGCGCCTCAACGCTCAGACGCGTGCAGGTGTCGGGAAACACGTCCAACGCTGCCAGATCTGCGCCGACCGCCGGACATTCCGCATACCAGTAATGCCGCAGGCTGAGGCCGCGCGCATCGAGCGCCAGCGCCAGCTGCTGCGCCAACGCATCCGAATGGCTGTCGCCGATCAGTGCCACGTAAGGCCGGTCGGCGGGGCCGATCAGGCAGGAATAGCCGTAGAGCGTCAACTCGCCCGTCATGCAGCGGGCGCGTTCGGGGTTGACCATGAACCGGGCGGCCCAGGCCTGTTGCGCCTGTTGCGGCAGACGGTCAGGCGCGCCGCCGGTGTGTGCGATGAGACCTGTCAGCGCCACAACGGCGGCGGCCAGCGTGCCGGCCAGCGCCGTCACGCGCCACAGCGACAGATCGCGCCAGCCGCGCCGGGGCGCCTCGAACACCGCGTAAAAGCCCAGCGACACGCCAAGGGCCAGTGCGAACTTCACCCCGTCGGTGGCAGGACCCAGATCGATCCCGACATAGTCGTAGAAGACCATGACCGGATAATGCGCGAGATAGAGGCTGTAGAGCCTGCGCCCGCAGAACGTCAGTGCCGGCGTCCGCGTCGCGGCGATCACGATGCGGCTCTGCGGCTGCAGCACCAGCACCAGCGCGATGCCAGCGACCGCCGGCAGTGTCACGATGCCGGGGCTGGGTGCCTTGTCGGTCAGGATCAGGACCGAAGCAAAGACCAAGGCCAGCCCTGCGACCACGGCCGCATCGTTCAGCGCTGTCGGCAGGACAGGTCGACGGGGCAGCGCGAGGGCCAGGATCACCCCGGCCGCGAACTGCCAGAACCGCGTGTCGATCCGGCTGTAGCCTGCACCTGCCGTGCCCATGGCAAGGCTGGTTGCGAACCACAGCGACGCGGCGCACAGCGCCAGCAGGACCAGGGTCCAGATCCACCGCCGCCAGATCAGTGCGGGCAGGACCAGTGCCGGGGTCATGATATAGAACCACTCCTCCAGCGACAGGCTCCAGGCGTGCAGAAGCGGTGCGGTCCGGGTGATCGCATCGAAATAATCGCCCAGCGACTGTGCATAGCGGTGTGCCTGCAGGGTCAGCGTCGCCTGTGCGGACCGTGCCACCGCCGACAGATCGTCCGGCAGGAACAGGACCCACGCGCCCGCCAGCGTCAGCAGAACCGCCGCGCACAGCGGGATCGCGATGCGCCGGATGCGTCCGGCATAGAAGTCGCGGATCGCCCCCCAACGGCCCTGTCCCGCCGCCTCCGCCGCCGCAAGGCTGCGGATCAGGGACCTGCACACCAGATAGCCGCTGATGACGAAGAAGGTGTCGATGAACAGGTAGGCGCCCGGCAGACCGGGCAGACCCGCATGGCCCCAGAGCACCGCGAGGATTCCGACCCCCCTGAACCAGTCCAGCGTGGCGGACCGGGGCGCGTCACCGGCCAGCGGCGGCCTCCATCTGTGCCAGCACGTCCGCCGCTTCCGCCTTGCCGCGGCTGGCGGCGATGGTGAAATGCGCAACCGCCCGGTCCCGGTCGCCCTGCGACAGCGCGATGGAGCCGAGGTTGAAGGCGGCGTTCGCGTCCGCCTTGGCATCGGCCTGTTCCAGCAGGGCGATGGCGCGGGCACGCACCGCCGCCGCATCGCCGTCCATCAAGGACGGCTCCTGCCACAGGGTGATGCCCAGCGTGTTCAGTGCCGGCACGAACCCGGTCGCGGCGGACCGGTCCAGCAGGGCCACCGCCTCGGCCCTTGGCGCATCCGCTGCCGGGTCGCCCAGGATCGCCACGGCGCGGTTGAATTGCGCGACCGGATCGCCGCCGCTGGCGGCCTTTGCCATCCAGCGCGCCTGTTCGGCCCCATCCGGATCGCCCGCAGGGTTCGCCGCATGATACTGCGCCAGATACCGCGCCGCATGGGGATTGCCCAACCGGTCGGCCCGCGACAGGATCTCGACATAGTCCAGATCGCTGGACACCGCCCTGGCCTGAACCAGCTTGGCCAGCTCGAAATAGGCATCGGCGGCGGTCAGCTTGGGCTGGCGCACCAGCATTTGGGCCAGGACCGGGGTGAGTGCGCCCTCCGCCCCGGCGCTCAGCACCGCGACGACCTGGGCATACTGCCCGCGTGGATCCTCGGCGGCGGCGGCAGCCTGGATCAGGTCGGGAATCGTCGCCGGATCGAAGGTGCTGGCAGGGGCGAGGGCGGTCAGGCGCGCGCGGTCGAAATGCGCGGTCAGATCGCCCGCGGCCAGACGCTGATCCAGCAGCCCCGCGGCGACGTCCCATTCCTGGGCCCAGATCGCAAGGTCGGTCAGGCTGGTCAGCCGTTGTTCGGGTCGGTCCTGCATGGCGGTGACGCAATCCTCTTCGGTCGCAGCGATCCGGTCACGGTCGTTGACGAACTGGCACAGCACGCCCAGGGCCGGGACATAGCCGTCGGCCACGACCGGTTCCAGCGTGATCAGGGCACCGGGGATGTCGCCCTGACCATACAGGCTGACCGCATGCAGCAGGGTGCCCGACGGCTGGCCCGTCATCGCCCGCAGGCCCAGCATGGGCCGGCTGTCATAGCCCCACGTCCCCGCCGCAAGGCCCGCCACACCCAGACCGAGGATCGCCGCAATGGCCCATCGTGCCGTACTGGCCATGCTATGCGATCCCCGTCCACGTCCACGTCCCCGTCATCAGAAATCGAACTTCAGCTCGATTTCCGCACCCTTGTCGTCCCAGCCGTTGCCGATGCCGTTGACATAGCCCGATGCGGCCAGCCGCGCCTGTGGCGACAGGGCGTATTCGGCCCCGACCGACAGGGTCGTGACGACCCGGTCGATCCCGGGGACGTTGATGTCCGCGGTGCGCGTCTCGTTGCCGACCGACGTCTGGATCGCATAGTCGTTCAGCCCGTTGGTCACATCCACGGCCAGACCACCGGTCAGGCTCAGGCTCTGGGTCACGGCGGAACTTGTGGTCAGCGCCAGCGACAGGCCGGTCACGTCGGTTTCCGGCACCCGCAGCGTCAGACGGTCGTTCAGATCGCCACCCTGTTCCGCAAGCTCCAGCGCACCCAGCGTGCCGCGCATGATCGACCCGTCGATCCCGTAGGTCGCACGTCCGACGGTGGTCACGTATTGCGCACCCAGCCGATAGACGCGGGCATCGCTGTCCACATCCTCGAACCGCGTGGTCGACAGGATCGCCGTCCGGCGACCGTCCAGCGTGTGGCTGCCGTCCTCGACCGTCGCATAGGCCTGCAGGCGGCTGGTGTCGGTCTGGTTGACCAGCCCCACCACCCCGAACTCCAGGTTGCGACCGGTCCCGTCGGCGCGCAGCACCGAGCCCACGTTGGCCGACCCGTCCAGCCTCTCGATCTCGAGGCCGAAGGCGAGGCGTTCCAGTTGCAGACCGGCGGTCAGCGCCAGACCACCGTAGTTCAGGCTGAAGTCGGACAGCGTCTGCGAGGATTGCGATCCGATGTCCTGGTTCATGTAGCGGACATCCGCAAAGGTCCGCGGCCCGGACGGGATATCGACCCGGTCCACGAAGGACGAACCGAAGTTCAGCGACCGGTAGGCGTACTCGTAGACGCCGCCATACCCTTCCGAGGTGAACCGCGCGAAGATCGCGGCGCGGTCCTCCGGGTCTGCCGCGGCCAGCGCCGGGACCAGGTTGCCCCCGAACGCGCCGCCGACGCCGTTGCTACCGCCCGACGACAGGAAGCCGTCGATCACGTCGGACGCGTCGTTGTTGGTGCCCGATCCGAAGTCGCCCAGATTGTCGGACAGATCGACGACCTGCTCCTCATCGTCGCCATCGGCCGCCCCCAGCGTGACCAGCACACCGGTCGAGGCCGCATAGACGTAGTTGCGTCCGGTCTCGTTGACGATGGTGTCGAACTCTCCGGTCCACTGCTCGGGATCGAAGTCGAACAGGTTGAACGCCTGACCCGTCGCCGGCACGTAGCCGTCGATGAGCTTCACGTTCAGCGTTGCATCCTCGCCGATCGTGAACCGACCGCCGATGTTGACGTAATCGTGGCCCGTGCCCGGGGCCGCACCGGCGATCTCCATGATCGTGGTCGACTCCTCCAGCGTCAGGTCGCCGGAGAACACGATGACGCCGGGCGACTGGCCGGGGTTCAGCGTGCCGCCGCCACTGATGACGGTGCGCGCGCTGTCGACAAAGCCGGTGCCCGCCAGGACCGCGCAGGCCCCCGTCACGCGGACCTGACCTGCGGTGATCGTCGGTTGGTCGGCCACGGGCCTGCCGTTGAGTTCCAGCACGCCGCAGCCGGTGACGGACAGCGTGTCCGACACCTGCAGGCGGGCAGGCTCGCCCGCCGCGCGACCGGTCACGACCATGTCGGACCCGTTCAGGGTGACATTGCCGAAGGTCGCGGTGCTGGCACCGGCCAGGACGATCTCGCCGTTGACCAGATCGAAGGTCGCGCCGGACAGCGCGCCCGCGAAGTCGAAGGCGCCGTTGACCGTCAGTGCGCCCGCATCGGCGATGTCACCGCGGAAGTCGCTGGCCTGCGACAGGGTCAGGTTCGACCCGTTCAGCGTGACCGTGCCGTTGCCCGACAGGCTGCGCAGGGTCTGACTGTCCTGTGCGATGGCAAAGGCCCCGCCGTCGATCGTCAGATCGGCAGCCGACGCGATGATCCCGCCGCGCGTCAGCGACAGGCCGCCCTGGGCCAGGGTGACGTCGGTGACCGCGATGGCCCCCGCCGCACCGTTCAGCGTCAGCGTTCCCGCACCGTCCTTGGTCAGGTCGCCCGCCCCGGTGACACGACCACCAAAGGTCGTGTTGCCGCGCTGGTCGATGGTCAGCGCGTCGTTCGCGTCCGTCACGCGGATGGTGCCGGTGCCGGTCAGGCCATTGGTCGCGATGGTGCGGTCGCCGTCCACGTTCAGCGTGCCGTTCTGGGTCACGTTGCCAGCCGCCGCGATGTCGGCTGACTGGTTGAAGGTCGCACCGCTCGCGTTGGTCACGCCACCGGTGCGCACGGTCAGGTTTGCATCCTGATCGACCGTGCCGCCGGTTGCGTTGGTCAGGGATGCCACGGTCTGCCGCGTCGCCAGATCCAGCGTGCCGCTGTTCGTCACCACGCCGACCGTATCGGCCGTACCGGCCACAAAGGTGGCGCCGGAGCGGATGTCGATGTCGCCGGTGTCGGCCAGAGTGCCGCCGCCGGTGGTGTCGAGGGTGCCCGCCGACACCGTGGTGCCGCCGGTGTAGGTATTGGCGCCGGTCACGGTCAGAGTACCGGTGCCGTCCTTGGTCAGCGCACCGGCGCCGTTCACGACACCTGCGAACGTCGTGTTGCCCAGCTGGTCGATGGTCAGTGCGTCGGTGGCGTCGGTCAGGCTGATGCGACCGCTCCCGGTCAGGCCGGTCGTCGCGGTGATGGTGCGGTCGCCATCGACGTTCATCTTGCCGTTCTGCACGACGCCCGTCGCCGAGGTGATGTCCCCGCCGAGATTGTAGGTGCTGCCCAGGTTGTTGATCACACCGCCACCCGTCTTGGTGGTCAGATCGGCGTCCTGGTTGACGGTGCTGCCGTCTGCGTTGGTGAGCGAGGCCACGGTCTGGTCGGCGTTCACGTCGTAAGTGCCCGCGTTGGTCACGTCGCGCACCGTGTCGGCGGTGCCCGCCACGAAGGTGGCGCCGGAGCGGATGTCGATGTCGCCGGTGTCGGCCAGGGTGCCGCCGCCGGTGGTGTCGAGGGTGCCTTCGGACACCGTGGTGCCGCCGGTGTAGGTGTTGGCGCCGGTGATGGTGAGGGTGCCGGTGCCTTCCTTGGTCACGTCGCCCGCGCCGCTGATCACGCCCGCAAACGTCGTGTTGCCGGCCTGATCGACCGTCAGCTTGTCGTCCGCATCGGTCAGTGCGATGCGACCATCGGTGGTGCCCGACAGGCCGGTGGCGGCGGTGACGGTGCGGTCGCCATCGACGGTCATCTGGCCGTTCTGCACGACGCCCGTGGCCGAGGTGATGTCGCCGCCGAGGTTGTAGGTGCTGCCCAGATTGTTGGTGACGCCGCCGCCGGTCTTGGTCGTCAGATCGGCGTCCTGGTTGACGGTGCTGCCGCTGTTGTTGGTCAGCGAGGCCACGGTCTGGTCCGCGTTTACGGTGTAGGTGCCCGTGTTGGTGACAGCGCCCGTGGTGTCCACTGTGCCCGCGACGAAGGTGCCGCCCGCCGCGATGTCGATCGCGGCCGTATCGACGAAGCGGCCGGTGCCACGGGTCTCTACGGTGCCGCCGCGGATGTCGAGGGTCGCGACGTTCAGATCGCCTTCCACTTTCATCGTGGCGGCGCCTGCATCGGCGTTCACGGTCATCACGTCGGCCGTGACGCTGCCCTTCAGCACGCTGTGGTCGTTGGCGCTGGCGGTGTTGTCCACCAGATAGAAGGCCACGTCGTCGGTGGACGCATTCGCGGTGCCGATGTTGTTCTGGAACGTCACGACGCCCGTCGCGTCGATGGCGCCGAGCACGAGGCTGCTGCCGTTCGGCACAAAGCCGTTCTGGCCCCAGACCAAGCTCTGGTTGCCGGCGCCGGATCCGCCGAGGTTGACCGTCAGGCCCGGTGCGAGGGCGGCGAAACCGCCGCTACCGGTCCACATCACGTTGTCGGAATCGTCGCCGACCCAGCGGTCGAAGGTGCCCGACGACAGGAACACCGGCACGTTCGTGCCGGTCAGTTGCAATGTGCCGCCGCTGTTGTTCGTGGTGATCCCGTCTAAGACGATACGCGATTCCGCATGGACCCCGACGCCGTCCTCGGCGCGCAGACGGCCGCTTTGCAGCGTGGTATCGCCGGTGTAGGTATTCTCGTTCAGGAAGGCGACCTGGCCTTCGCCGTTGATCTTGAGCGATGCACCGTCGCTGGTCGCGTTGGAACCGATACCCGACGCCGTGGAGTTGTCGGCGATCGTGCCTTCGAAGACGATGCTTTGCCCCGCACCGGGCGCGAGGGTGACGTTCGAACCCTTCATGATGAACAAGTCAGAGCCTGCGCCGACGCCGGGTGCGCCGTCGTCGTCGCCGCTGGACCCGCCCTGCGCGCGGTTGCCGGCGAACGTCATGCCGCCCTGCAGCACCAGCGTGCCACCCGACCGCACGAAGATCGCGCCGCCCAGACCCGATCCGCCGACGCCGCCGGATGTATTGCCGTCCGCATCCACGCTCGACCCGGCACCGCCGCCGAAGCCGCCGTTGCCGCCATCCGCGATGCCCGCCGAGGTGGCACCTTCGCCGGGTTTGCCGGCCGCGCCGCCGCCGGCGCCGAAGCCGCCGTTGCCGCCTGCGCCGCCCGCACCCGCGGCACCGTCGCCCAGCGAATTGCCCGCGGCTGCACCGGCATCGCCGCCGGCCCCGCCGACGCCGCCGCCATAGAAGACGCTGCCGTTTCCGCCGTCGCCACCTTCACCGCCGTCGCCGCCTTGGCCGGTCAGGCCCTGTCCGACATTCGTCTGGAACACGACGATGCGACGCGCGACATCGGCGGCGCTGACGACCTTGGCCGCCACCGACAGGCCCGCAGCCACGGCGAGGATCGGCTTGGGATAGGGATCGGGCACGCCCGCGCCGATCCCCTCGGCGATGGCCGCCGCGATGTCGAGCGCGAGGGCCGAGGTCTCAAACGCCAGATCGGGGTTCGTCGACTGGCCGTCACGGCCGTCGCCACCGTCGCCGCCGGACCCACCGGTGCCGTTGACATTGTTGCCGCCGCCGGTCCCGCCCAGACCGCTGCCACCCTCGCCCGCATTGTTGAACGCCCCGATGCCATCGTTGCCGTTCTGGCGCTTGGTGGCGGTCAACAGCGGTGCGCGACCGTTCATGGCACCGCCGAATGCGGTTTCAGACACGAACAGCAGACGCGACGGATCGCCCGTCACCCCGTTGCTGAGCGTCACGGTCCCGCTCGCGGCGTTGACCGACACGACACGCGTACCTGCGGGCACACCCTCACCCTGCACCACCATGCCGGCGCGGACTTCGCCGACATCGCCGCGCGACGTGACCGTGGTGCCGGAGATCTGCAGCGTTTCCGACACGACGGCCGAAACCTTGGCCGTGACGGGGTTGCTGAGCTCGATCCGGTCGCCGTTCACGGCCGTGACGGTCGTGCCCGCAGGGATGCCTGCACCGCTGACCGGGTCGCCTATGACCAGCCCCGTGTTGGCACTGGGTGCGAACAACACGTTCGATCCCACGACCGAACCGGGTTTGGCGGTGTCGAACTTGATCAGGTTGGCCGGTGGCGCGCTGGAGAACGTGACGGTGCGCGTAACGGGGTTGATGTTGGTGATGGTCGTGCCGGGCGCAAAACCGGGCGAGGTGACGGTCATGCCCACTTCGAGGATCGGCGACAGCGCCCCTTCCGCGAAGGTGACGCTGTTGCCGCCGGCGGTGAAGGCCGCACCGGTCAGCGGCGGCGGCGAGAAGATGTTGAACCCGGCCGTGGACAGCTGCGCCTGCGGAACGGGTGTCGAGAAGACGGCATAGAGCGGTTCGCCGCTGCCGTTTTTCACGATCGACGACACTGTGCCGGCCGGAATCCCGGTGCCGACGACGGCACCACCGGGCTGCAGCGACAGGCGGTCGGTCTGCGACAGAAGCGAGATGTTCACGCGGGTGACGTTGCCGCCGACGATATCGGCCGGGTCGGCATACACACCGCCGCCCCCGAGCGCGGCCGACACGAGATCCTCGAACACGCGGGCGGATTTCACGTAGGACGACACGTTCAGACCACCGGCAAAGGTGATGCCGTTCGCATCGCTGGTGTCGACGGTGGCAAAGACCGGAGAACCGGTCGATTCGATGGCGATCGTGGCCCCGCTGAGCACGCCGTAGGGCGGCTTGTTGGCGCCGTAAGTCAGGGTATTCAGCTGGAAACCACCGCCGGACGCCGTGCCTGCAACCTCGCCCTGGAAGCCTGCGATGAAGTTCGACGTGCCTACTGCGGTCTTGTCGGTCACCGAGAAACCGGCATCCGCCAGATCGACGCTGCCGCCACCGCCGCCGTCGCCGCCCTTGGCGGTGTTGCCGATGAAGTTGGCGTTGCGGATCGTCAGCGACGCGCCCGTGTTGACGAAGAACACGCCGCCCATACCGGCACCGCCGCCGGACCCTTCACCACCGACCGTGTCCTAGTTCCCGAACGTCCCGCCCGCGCCGTCCACCGTGGCGGTGCCCGTCATCAGCTCGAACCCGCTGGCGTTGTTGGCATTGGCCACCGGGGCGGTGACCGAGACACCCGTCTGGACGGTGCCCGTCGAGGTCACGCGGTCGAATGTCTGGGACATGGCCGTCGTTGACAGCAGCACCATCAGCGCCGAGGACGTGAATGCCAGTCGTGACAGGTTGGAAAAACGGGTGGGCGCGGATGTGATCACTTGGGGGCCTCAAATGACTGATTTAATTCAGTACGCTTCCTATCGATGACCCGATTTTCAGCAAAACAATTCAAATTGGCGCGAATGATTTTCAAAGCCTGTGGCAAACGTATGACATCCGCAAAAGACGGAAGCGTGATGGAAAGGTCAGCGGATGCAGAGCGCCTTTTGTACAACCATGTCACCAGGCGTCATCCTGACATGGCGCATATGTTCATCATCAACGGGCTACAGCCTGCGCGCACGACATGCTGTTTTTCCCCACGCGTGCACGGCCAGCCCCGTGACGGCTGCGACATATGGCAGGTCATGGTGCCCTGTGCCTTGCCCCTGCGGTGACCCAGCCGTGCCTCCGATGTCCGCCGGAAGAGCCGAAGCAATCCTTGGAGCCAATGGCCATCCCGGCCATGTTTGCGTCAAATTCTCGCTGCAAAGCCCCACTATGGGACGGACGAAGGTGTGTCTGGCTCTGGCTCTGGTCGGGGCGGCACGGGTATGTCACGACGGGTACGCCTCCTTTGGGGCCAAACCGGCAAGGGTGTGAACGATGATTGAAGCGACGGAACTGGACGGTGTGGTGATCGTGACGCCGCGTGTCTTTGCGGACAGCCGCGGGGCCTTCAGCGAAACCTACAACCGCGATACGCTGGCGGGGTACGGCATCGACACGGCCTTCGTGCAGGACAACCAAAGCTGGAGCCGCGACGCGGGCACCGTCAGGGGCCTGCATTTCCAGTCGCCACCGTCCGCGCAGGCCAAGCTGGTGCGGGTGCTGGCGGGCGAGATCTGGGATGTGGCCGTGGACATCCGCGCGGGCTCTCCGACCTATGGCGCCTGGGTCGGCGTCACTCTGTCGGCGGCGAACAACCGCCAGTTGCTGATCCCGGCGGGGTTCCTGCACGGCTTCGTCACGCGGGTGCCGGACTGCCTCGTGGCCTACAAGTGCTCGGCCCCTTACGCGCCCGCCTGCGAAGGTGCCGTGCGCTTCGACGATCCGGACCTGGCCATCGACTGGGGCCTGCCCGCAGGCGTCGCGGTGCTGTCGGACAAGGATGCGGTGGCGCCATCCTTCGCCGATCTGAACACCCCCTTCACCCATGAGGCCCGCGCATGACGATCCCCATGAAGATCCCCATGACGATCCTCGTCACCGGCGGCACCGGGTTCATCGGATCGGCCGTCGTGCTGCAGGCGATCCGCGACGGGCACCGGGTCATCAACGTCGATTGCCTGACCTATGCGGCGGCGACCGAAAGCCTTGCGGCGGTGGCGGATCATCCCGCCTATGCCTTTGCGCAGGTCGATATCCGCGACCGGACGGCGCTGGATGCTGTCTTCGCCGCCCATGCCCCCGATGCGGTCATGCATCTGGCCGCCGAGAGCCACGTGGACCGGTCGATCGACGGCCCCGCCGCCTTCGTGGAGACCAACGTGCTGGGCACCTTCCACATGCTGGAAGCGGCGCGCAGTTATTGGGTGTCGCGTGGCAAGCCCGCCGATTTTCGCTTTCACCACATCTCGACCGACGAGGTGTTCGGCAGTCTGGGCGAGACGGGGATGTTCGACGAGGACACCCGCTACGACCCCCGCTCGCCCTATTCGGCGACCAAGGCGGGGTCCGACCATCTGGTGCGCGCCTGGGGCGAGACCTATGGCCTGCCGATCCTGCTGACGAACTGTTCCAACAACTACGGACCCCGGCAATTCCCCGAAAAGCTGATCCCGGTGACGATCCTGAACGCGCTGGCGGGCAAGCCGCTGCCGATCTACGGCGCGGGGCTGAACGTGCGCGACTGGCTTTATGTGGAGGATCACGCGGATGCGCTGCTGACCGTGCTGACGCGTGCCGCCCCCGGCGCCACCTATGCCATCGGCGGAGAGAACGAGGCGCGCAACATCGACATCGTGACGGCGATCTGCGCCATCCTCGACGACCGCAGGCCCGACCATGCGCCGCATGCGCGGCTGATCACCCATGTCACAGACCGTCCGGGGCACGATGCGCGCTATGCCATCGACCCCAGCCGCATCCGCGCCGATCTGGGCTGGCAGCCGTCGCTGACGCTGGAGCAGGGTCTGGCGCAGACCGTGGACTGGTATCTGGACAACGCCGACTGGTGGCAGCCGCTGCAGGATCGCGCGGGCGTGGGCGTGCGGTTGGGCACCGCGCCGGTCGCGCCATGAAGGTGCTGGTGTTCGGCCAGACCGGGCAGGTCGCCCGCGCGCTCGCATCGGCGGGTCCCGCCCGCGGCATCGCGGTGCAGACGCTGGACCGCACACGGGCCGACCTGTCGGACCCCGCCGCCTGTGCGGCTGCGGTCACCGCGACCGACGCAGATGCGGTAATCAACGCCGCCGCCTGGACCGCCGTGGACGCAGCGGAAGCGCAGGAGGATGCAGCCCATGTCGTGAACGCCGACAGCCCGGGTGCCATCGCGCGGGCCTGTGCGGCGCGGGGGCTGCCGGTCGTGCACATCTCGACGGACTACGTCTTCGACGGCGGCGCAGGCCCCGCGTGGACACCGGACGCGCCCACCGGCCCTATGGGCGCCTACGGGCGCACCAAGCTCGCGGGCGAGCGTGCAGTGCTGGACAGCGGCGCCGTCGCCGTGGTCCTGCGCACCGCGTGGGTGTTCGACGGGGGTGGCAAGAGTTTTATGACCACCATGCTGCGCCTGTCGGAGACCCGCGACACGGTGGGGGTGGTTGCCGACCAGATCGGGGGGCCAACTCCGGCCGCGGCCATCGCCGACGCCTGCCTGACCATCGCTGCACGGCTGGCGGACGGCAGCGGCCGGCCGGACCTCGGACAGACCGGCGTGCATCATTTCAGCGGTGCGCCCGACGTCAGCTGGGCGGACTTCGCCCGCGCGATCATGGTCACCGCGGGGCGCAGCACCACGATCGTCGACATCACCACCGCCGACTATCCCACACCCGCCCGGCGCCCGGCCAATTCGCGGCTCGACTGCAGCAGCCTGACGGCCGCCTATGGCATCGTGCGGCCCGACTGGCAGGCGGCCCTCACACGCATCATTCAGGAGACGCGCACATGACCGACCGCAAGGGTCTGATCCTGGCCGGTGGCACCGGGTCGCGGCTGTGGCCGATCACGCAAGGGATCAGCAAGCAGCTGATGCCGGTCTACGACAAGCCGATGATCTACTATCCCCTGTCGGTCCTGATGCTGGCGGGCATCCGCGACATCGGCATCATCACCACGCCTGCCGATCAGGCGCAGTTCCGGCATCTTCTGGGGGATGGATCGCAATGGGGCCTGCGCCTCACCTGGCTGGTGCAACCGAGCCCCGACGGTCTGGCGCAGGCCTATCTGGTGGCCGAGGATTATCTGGCGGGCGCGCCTTCCGCCATGGTGCTGGGCGACAACATCTTCTTCGGCCACGGCCTGCCCGAGATGCTGGCCTGTGCGGATGCACGCACCGCCGGCGGCACCGTGTTCGGCTACCGCGTGGCGGATCCGGAACGCTACGGCGTGGTGGGGATGGATGCGGACGGCACCGTGACGCAGATCGTGGAAAAGCCTGCCGTGCCGCCCTCGTCCTATGCGGTCACCGGGCTTTATTTCCTCGACGGCACGGCACCGGCGCGGGCGCGCAGCATCGCGCCGTCGACGCGGGGCGAGCTCGAGATCACCACCCTGCTGGAAACCTACCTCGACGACGGCAGCCTGACGGTGGAGCGGATGGGCCGCGGCTATGCCTGGCTCGACACCGGCACTCACGGCAGCCTGCTCGATGCCGGCAACTTCGTGCGCACCCTGCAGTCGCGCCAGGGCATGCAGACCGGCTGTCCGGAGGAGATCGCCTATCTGCAGGGCTGGATCGACGAGGACGCCCTCGGGGCCCTGGCCCACCGCTATGCCAAGACCGACTACGGCACCTACCTGAGCGGGTTGCAGGGCACGCGGGGGACCTGAACCGGGAGAGACCTGCCCCCCGCGGCCTTCAGCTTGCGACCCGCGCCCGGATGCCCTGCGCCAGCCGCGGGCGGACCGTGGCCTCCAGATGGTCGGCCAGCCGCAGGGCCAGCGGCGCGTGGCCGCGCGCGATCAGGTGGTCGGCCAGCCCGTTCACATACCACGGCAGGTCGCGCCGCTGCCGGTAGAGCGCGTAATACCGCGCCGGCGTCAGGGTGCCCGCCGCCGCCTCGCGCATCAGGTCCTTGAGGATGTCAGCGCGGCGCATGAACAGCGCCGACTTGTGCGAGGTGTACCAGCTTTGCAGATGATGGACGTTGTCCCCCCGATACAGCATCGCATGCTGGCGGTCCGGGCCGAAGTAGGGGTCGTAGACCACGAACACGTCCCGCGCGCTGCGGCAGTGGTCCGGCGCAAAGGCATAGCGCCCGGACCAGTCCTGCTTGCGGCCCGACCCGAAGCGGTCCTCCCACGGCACGCGGGTCGCATCCAGCGTCGCCTGCGGCGAATAGGCGAGCACCGTGCACCCCGGGGCCAGGTCGGCAAAGGCGGTGGCCGCATAGGCCCCCATCGACGTGCCGGTCATCACGACCGTGCGGAACTGCGCGAACAGGGACCGCTGATCCTCCAGCGCGTCGAACAGGGCCGTGTCGCGGAACCAGTGCTTCTCGAAGGCCATGACGCCCATGTGGGACCAGCCTTCGGCCGCATAGAACGGATAGCCCCAGGTGTCGCGGGCCAGAGATGCATCGTTCACGCTGGACAGGTTGTCGAAGGACACCACCAGCACGTCGCTGCTGCGCCGGGTGAACTGCACCGCAAAGGTGTCGTGCGACACGTACCAGCCGCGCCGGTGGTCCGACCGCCGCAGGTCCGCCAGCCAGCGCGGTGCCAGATCGGCTGCATCGGCCACGACCTGTCCGGGGGCGGGTGAGGCGTCCTCCGGCTCCGCCGGATCGTCCGGCGTGCCTTGCTGCGCGCGCACCAGCGCCCGTGCCGCGTCCGCGTCCATGATCTGCGCCAGTGGCGTGCCGGGGTCGCCGCCACCCCCGTCCAGCAGATCGGCCAGCAGGGCGCGGGTGCGGGCGACGGTGGCCGCGTGGGCGGCGGCCACGCCGGGGGCCGCATGCAGCGCCTCCATCGCGGTGGCCAGCGCATCCGCATGGCGCAGGATCGTGGTGTCCTGCGCCTGGTTGTGGTTCAGCCGCAGGAAATCCGGCAGACCCAGTGGCACCGGCTCTGACCCCAGCATCGGCCGCGACACATTGTGCAGGGCAAAGATCGCCGCCGACCGCACGACGTAATGGTTGATCTGCGCCAGATCGTAGCCCGCGGTGGTCGCCGTCAGCTTCCATCCGCCCGCCAGCAGCGCGCCGCTGACCGACTTGCCCGCGCCGTTCACCCAGCGCACCGCGTGCGCGCTCACATCCGCCGCCACGGCGGGGCGGTGCGGGCCGATGCCGGTGGCAAGGCCGGGGCGGAACAGCGTCTTGACCGCGAACTGCGGCGCGCAGACCGCCACGTCGGTGGGTGCGGCCCGGGTGAAGCGCGCGGTGACCGGCACGTCGTCGTACTGCAGATGGCCGCCGTGGCCGAACATCCGCCAGCACAGGCTGATCGCATCGGGGTTGCGGGTGGCGTCCATTAGCGCGGACAGCGTGCCGTCGCCCACGTGGATATTCACGAACTCGTCCGTGTCCAGCGCCATGACGTAATCGGCCGCCTGCACGGCGGGCAGCCGGAACGCCTGCTCGTAGGCGCGGTTGCGGTGCCCGCCGGGACCTGCGTTCACATGGGCGGTGAGGGCCCCCGCATCGGCCAGTGCCCCCAGCAGCGCGCGGTTGCCGTCGGTGTCGTCGGCGCTGAACACGTGGATGTCGGTGAACCCGATCATCCTGTGGTAGGCTGTCCATTCCAGCAGGAACGGCCCTTCGTTGCGGATCGCTGCGATCAGCGCATAACGTTTGCTCATACGCGGTTTTCCCGACCCTGTTGTGCGGACCCTGACCTGCCCGTGCGTTTGCCATAAGATTGCCGCACGGCTATTCTATGGCGTAGTCCCGATCATGGGACAATTGCCACGACAGGTGAACAGCGATGCCATCACAACCGATCCTAGGCCCCTCGATTGCCGATCAGATCACGCGGGTCGAAGGCGGTCTCGTGATCCCGCCGCCCAAGGGCGACCAGAACCGGTCGGTGCAGAAGTCGGGCGTGCTCGATGCGGACGGCGGGTTCGTCGAACGCTCGATCACCTGGCGCAACGGCACGCAGGTCAACGTGGAACCCCCGATGCCCGCCGCCGC
This sequence comes from Loktanella fryxellensis, assembly GCF_900110065.1. GTDB lineage: Bacteria > Pseudomonadota > Alphaproteobacteria > Rhodobacterales > Rhodobacteraceae > Loktanella > Loktanella fryxellensis. The sequence goes on from NZ_FOCI01000019.1 coordinate 18,124, forward strand.
CGACATCGCGGACCTGCCGGGGCGCTGGATGTATGCCGGGCCGCTGTTCGGTCACTTCGGGCATTTCCTGGTGGAATCGATCAGCCGCCTGTGGGCGCTGGACCAGCTGCGCGGGCAGATCGACGGCATCGTGTTCACGCCCAAGTTCCAGAACCGCCCGCAGCATATCCTGTCGGTCTACCAGCCAATGCTGGAATCCCTCGGCGTCGACGTGAAGATCCTCAACATCGAGGATCCGACCCGGGTCGAGACCCTGTTCGTGCCGCAGCAGGGCTTCGGCATGTTCGAGATGATCGAGGGTGCACCGGAGTTCCGCGATTTCATCAACGCCAACGCGGGCCGCGACGTGACCCCGGAAGGGCCAGAGAAGATCTACATCTCGCGCTCGGCCCTGCCGCCCGCCCGTGGCAGCCTGCTGGGCGAGAAGCGGCTGGAGGCGCTGCTGGAGGATGAGGGCTACACCATCTATCATCCGCAGAAGGACAGTTTCGCCACGCAGATGGCGACCTACAAGGCGGCCCGCTACGTCATCTCGGTCGACGGCTCGCCGCTGCACATGACAGGTCTCGTGGGCGACAGCGGTCAGAAGGTCGCCTGCATCGCGCGGCGCGCCGGCGATCTGGACCGGATCTTCGCCCGCCAGTTCAAGGCGTTCAAGGACGTCGACGTGGTCACGATCTCGGCCCTCGTGCAGGACTGGATTCCCGAAACCGACAACCGCCCGTCCCGTGTCAGCTTCGGCGAGGTGGATTTCGGCGTGATGTACGACAGGCTGAAGGCCGGCGGATTCATCACCGGCACCGATCGCTGGGCGCCGTTCGACGACGCCAGCCGGGCGGACCTGCTGTCGGAGCTGGCGCTCAGCCAGAAGGTCGGCTTCAAGGCCTTCGCCGCCTGAGGCGATCGCATCCTTTGACCGCATGGCCCCATCACCGGCGCAGGCATTGGCCTGCGCCGGTGATGGGACGGGGTCGATGCTTTTGCCATGACCTGCCCAAGGAAGCCGATGCCACGCACCCGGGACCACCGCCCCGCCACAGCATCCTTCTGATGGGGTTCGGCCAGTCCAATGCGGATGTCCATGATGCAGGCCCCGTCTGGCCGCTGCGACCAAGGACGCGCTGCCGATCATGATGCCCAGCGACGGCAAGATGATCCGCGGCTACATGGAAAAATTCGAACGGCTGGTGCCGATCACAGGGTTCGATCCGGTCGCACAAGCCCCGGCGGGGATCCAGTCGCTGCTGGCCCCCGCCGCGGCGGGGCTGCTGAGCGATCTGGCTGAACGTGATCATCACCAGCCACCTGCCTGCGTCATCGTCCGGTCAGAGGCGCGGGGCGGGCGCCGGTTCCTTGGAATCCGGCAGAACGACAGCGACATCGACGGCATCTCCCGCAACCGCGACGGACGCCACGCGATCATCTTCGACGATCTCATCGCTAGCCTGACCGCATGCATCGCCGCCGCTGCCGCCGACGGCTGTCCGGTCGGTTTGGTGAACATGGTCCGGCTGCACGGTGAATCCGACCGCAGCCTGACCCGAGAGGCGTATGCAGCCCTGTTCCTGAGCTTGATCGACGACGTGGAACGGCATCTGGTCCGCCTCGACGTTGCCGTCCACTGGACCGTCGTACAGGCCAGCGGCACCGGGGCCACGGGGGGCGGCAACGGCTGGCCGAACCGGCTGGCAGTCCACGACGTTGCGGCCCTGCGCAACAATGTGGATGTCGCCGTCGCAGGCTACGCCTATCCGCAGTACGATGCGTCACACTATTCCGCCCGTGGCAAACTGTTGCTGGGCGAAAACGTGGGCCGCGCCATCGCCCGCCGCCTGCGAGGAGCGGCCCCTGCCCTGCCCCGACCCGTGGTCCTGCGGCTTGACCCTTCGCCACGAGGGGCCGTCGCCACGCTGACAATGGCTGCGGATGACCCGCTGGTGCTGGACGTGACCACGCTGCCGCCCAGCGATGTAACGCTGATGGGGTTCTGGATCCAGGACCGCACCGGGGCGGTCCTGGGCGATGTCACCGTGCTGGACGCCACCCGGCTTGCGCTGCATTTCGACCGGATGCCGGACGCAGCCTCACTGACGATCCAGTATGCCTACAGGAACCAACCGCGCAGCCACCCCAGTGCCGACGTGGGCTATCCGATGGGGCGGGGCAATCTGCGCACGACGCGGGCTACTCTATCGTCCCTGTTGGCAGACACACATCTGCACGACTGGGTGCCGGGGTTCGCGCGTCGCGCGGCGGACCTGATGGCGGGATATGTGACGAATGACGGTGTCGCTTAGCGGGCCCTCTCCTGCGTCAGTCGGAAGACATGAGGTTGGTGCGTTGACGACGCAAGCCGGTTGGGCAGGCTGTTGAAATCGGCGATGAACGACAACGTTGCCGCCGATGGCCTGTGTGTCTGAGTCACTACACCTCGACCCGTTCACAATCTGTTTCCCAATTCGTAACACGGGTCGGTCAGTAAAAGCGCGACAGGCCCGCATCGCAGACGCTTCGACCTGACCCCGTCGGCCCAAGGGCCTGTTTACCCGTGCACCGGCGCATCACCTCCGGTTCCCGTCGAACTTTTCATCATATTGAATCTATTTGATTAAACCTGTCATCTCCGGCCTCGTCATGAGTGCGCTGAACCGCCCTGCGCTGCGCGTGCCGGGGGCGCGATCATCGGCGCATCGGGGGCCGATTGCCCTTGCGTCACCGCACGACGCATGTCGGGATGCCCATCCGACGCACCGCTGCCCTTCGGACGGGGCAACTCCAGTGTAGACTCGGAGCCGTAATTGGCACTTATCCTTTGGAGCCACAATTTAGTCATATTTTAACAATCGCCATGTTTGTGAGGACCGACCATCATGCCCATCCTGATCAGACGTGCCGGCGCGGCCGTCCAGACCTATACGGATCTCGTGCTGGCGCTGAAGAACCTGATCGCCGGCGACACCCTCGACGTGTCGGATCATGTCGCCACTGACATCTTCACGATCGCGGTCAACAACGTGACCCTGCAGAACACCGGCGCGCCGGTGACGGTGCAGATCGCCGCGGGTGTGGGCACGTTCACGCTGGCCGCCGGTGCCACCGCGGTGGTGCAGGCCGAAGGCCCGGACACCACGATCCACGGCAACGACATCGGCAACGACTTTTTCGGCGGTGCCGCCCGCGACCGGATCAACGGCGGGGCCGGCGCAGAGACGATTGATGGCGGCGGCGGCGACGACCTGCTCTATGGCGGGGGTGGCGACGATGTGCTGATCGCGGGGGCCGGGCGTGACCAGCTGTTCGGCGGCTCCGGCACCGATCTGCTGATCTCGGATCAGGGCATGAACCGGCTGTGGTCGGGTGCGGGTGCCGACGTGCTGGAGCTGCACGTGGATGCGGACCAGAACACGATCGTCTTCGATTTCACCCCCGAGGATACCATCCGCATTGTCGGCCACGGCGGGCTGACCAGCCTTGCCGACGTGGTGGCCGCGGGCGGCAAGGTGTACGAATCCGGTGCCAACACCATCATCCGCATCGGCGAGGCGCAGATCCAGCTGCGCGACACGACACTGGCGGATCTGACACCCGAACGCGTCGTCTTCGTGCAGCCCCCGCCCCCGCCGCCCGCCGAGATCATGGTGGGCGAGGTCGCCTACCGCCTGCGCGACGGCGAGCCGCCCCACGAGAACTTCAAGTTTCAGGATGCAGCAGGGCGCTGGTATTCGCCGGACTACTTCGTGCTGGTGGCGGGCGGTCAGTCCAACATGGTGGGGTCCAGCAAGACCGGCGACTACATCATGAACGGCGACGTGATGGCCTACGACTGGCTGAACGATCGCATCGTCGCAGGCGACTACGGCAGCGTCCCCGCCACGGGCCGCGAAGGGGCGAGTGCGCGCAACAACCTCTACTTCCCCATGGCGGTGGAGTTGACCGAGGCGCTGGACCGCCCCGTCCTGGTGGTGAACCGCGCGGTCAGCGGATCGCGCATCGACACGTGGCTGGATACCCAGCTGGGCCACAACTGGGCCGCGCTGTCGGACGACGTGACACAGGCGCTGGCGCATGTGGGTCAGGCCAGCGCCGATGCCTTCATCTGGCTGCAAGGCGAAAGCGACTACCCCCTCAAGACCAGCGTCTATGCGGGTTATGTGCAGGAGCTGATCGCGCAGGTGCGCGCCACCGGCTGGGCGCCGGACGATCTGGACATCCTGATGGGCGAGCTGAGCCGCGAAAGCGCCAACTACGTTCAGAACGGCGCCTATCAGATGCTGGAATTGGCCAACACGGACGCCGACCTGGGCTTCGTCAGCTCGGCCGGGCTGGGATCGAACGACCGCGACGGCGTGCATTTCAGCGGCCAGTCCCTGAACGCCTTTGGGACGCGGTTCGCACAGGCGCTGCTGGACCTGCGCAACGGCGTCGTGGCGGACCCCAACAGCGCCCCCACCTCCCTCGTCACCGGCACCGTGGGCAGCCTGACCGTTGTCGAAGGACAGGAGCTGCGGGTGCATGTCGCGGATTACTTCAGCGATGCGGACGGCGACGCGCTGTTCTACTACAGCTACCTCAGCCGCCGCGCCGTGCAGCTGACCTTCGAGGATCAGGCCACCGACGAGATCGTGCTGCGCCCCGGTTTCGGCAGTGCCGGCACCTACAAGGTCTTCGTCTATGCCAACGACTACGATCTGGATGGCGGGCTGATCAGTTTCGACCTGACCGTGACCAAGGCCACGCCGCTGATCGACACCTACAACTCGCGCGACTTCACCCAGAAGCTGTCGAGCTTTGCCGCCTTCGACGCAGGGATGGCCAGCCTGTCCACCAACAAGGGCATCGACATCCTGGATCAGGCGGCGCTGGCGGCCACGACCACGTTGACCGTGGACAGCCTGCACATCCGCGGCGGCGCGGGGATCAGCGGCAACTTCGTCCTGGGCGACGCGGCGCTGCGGGCCTATTTCCTGGGGCAGGCCACGTTCTCGGTCACCGGCAACGGGCGCGACAACTACATCGTCGGCGGTGACGGCGACAGCATCATGCGCGGCGGTGCGGGGCTGGACCGGCTCTATGGCGGCATGGGCCACGACATGCTGACCGGCGACGCGGGCAATGACCAGCTGTTCGGCGGCGCTGGCGACGACAGGCTGTGGGGCGGCACCGGATCCGACATCGTCACGGGCGGTGCCGGCAACGATACCTTCGTCTTCCAGCAGGGCGACAATGCCCTGCGGATCGAGGACTATACCCTGGGCGACACCATCGCGTTGCAGGGCTTTGCGGACATCGACAGCTATGCGACGCTGATGGCGCAGGCCGACCGGGTCTATCAATCCTCGACCCGCACGATCATCGATCTGGGCGACGACCGCCTGATGCTGTCCAATTTCCAGGTGGGCAACCTGTCCGCGGACATGTTCCACTTCGCCTGAGGGCGGCAGAGGGGAAAGTCCACTCCTTGTCGCCGGTGCTCCTTTCGAGGAGTGCCGTTCGTCCGGCAGCGGTCAATCGTTCTGCGCAACACCTTCATGTTGCGCCAGCCACTCTTCGAGCATCCTGCGGATCATCTTTGGCCGCGTCGGAAGGTCAGGCTGAAGCATCCGCGTTCTGTCGATCTGATCGATAAGATTGTCCGTCATGCGAACCATCACAGGTTTTGTCCCTGTAGATCGTGGCCTTCCTCGACCTACCATGACGATTGCCGCGTGCTTCATGATTACAATAATTAATCATGTTTACACGGAGGCAAGCAGTGGAGTTCCTGCCCCGCGCGAACCTCAATGATCGTAAAGAGATCATCATGGCTGGCCATGGACGTAACACGCCCTCCGGCGTGCCCGGAACCCCCTTCGTACTTCCCATATCTCTCGTGGAATGCGATGCAGGCCTTGCCTTGGTGCATGTGGCCATTGCGGCCGATGCGGCTGCCGAGGTTTCTGACGGCGACCCCAATTTTTATCCGGCGTGAGCGAGACTCCGTGTTTGATCTTTGCCCGTCTGGGCGGCATGAGCTGGAGTGCCCCCACTGAAGTGGTCCACCTTTTGGGATGGAATTATCCCGTTTTCAGGAGGACGACGAGATGGCCGGCAAGCGAGAGAAGCCCGAGGATATCGTGCTGAAGCTGCGACAAGTTGAAGTGCTGCAAGGGCAAGGCAAATCAATTCAGGAAGCCGTGCGGCAGATCGGTGTGACGGTTCAGACCTACTATCGGTGGCGCAAGGAGCGAGCCATGTCCGCCATTGGTCCGAGGACAATGGCGAGCGCGGCATGAGCCGTGATCAGCTCAAGCGGCTGAAAGAGCTGGAGGCTGAGAATACCCGGCTCAGACGTGCCGTGTCGGATCTGACGCTGGACAAGATGATCCTGGCCGAGGCTGCACGGGGAAACTACTGAGCCCTTCCCGCCGCAGGCAGTGCATTGGTCATGTGCGGCAAACTCTCAGCCTATCGGAGCGCCGGGTTTGCCGCACATTGGGTCAGCATCGCTCGACGTAAGCCGCAAGGTGCCCTGTGGCCTGCCGGACGAGGCGCGGCTGACCGATGACATCACCGCGTTAGCCGAAGAGTTCGGCCGCTATGGGTATCGCATGATCACCGGGCTGCTGAACAATAGCGGCTGTCATGTGAACCATAAGAGGGTCGAACGGATCCGGCGGCAGGAAGGGCGTGAGGCGTCCCGCAAAAACAGCCGAATAAGGGCCGACTTTGGCTCAATGACGGGTCATGCGTCCGGTTGCGGCCGGAGCGCCCGAACCATGTCTGGTCCTATGACTTTGTCCAGGACCGGACCCACGACGGCGAGTCTTCCGCACTCTCAACATCATCGATGAGTTCACGAAGGAGGCGCTGGTGATCCGGGTCAAACGCAGGCAGAATTCAAGTTGTCAGGCGACATGGCAAACTGGCCCCCTGTCGACATGAGGAACTGACCCCTCTTGTAGAGAGGAGGTTCCAAGATGAACGAGTTGAGGAAAGATCTTTCACCGACGGTGCTGTCGGGGAGGGTCGAGATGCGGACGCCGGACGAAGTGTCAGCCATGCTTGCGTTGAAGGCGTGCGGTTGGGGGAGCAAGCGGATCGCGGCCGAGCTGGGGTGCTCCCGGAACACGGTGAAGCGATGGCTGGCGGAGGGCGGCTGGTGCGCGGCGAAGGCCCAGCAGCGGCCCCGGGCGCTCGATGGCCTTGAGGCGTGGCTGGGCGAGCGGTTCCGCCGCCATGCTGGCAATGCCGATGTGGTCCGGCAGGAACTAGCGGCGGAGCTCGGGATTGCGGTGAGCCTGCGCACGATCGAGCGCGCAGTCGCCCACCTGCGCCAGGAGCTGCGTGCCGAGGCCTGCGCGACGGTGCGTTTCGAGACGCGGCCCGGTCAGCAGTTGCAAATCGACTTCGGGGAGCGGCGAGTCGCGATCGGGAACCAAATGGAGAAGGTTTTCTTCTTTGTCGCGACGCTCGGCTATTCGCGCAGGCTGCATGCCCGGGCCTACCGGGGCGCGCGCCAGGAGCACTGGTTCGATGGCATGGAAAGCTGCTTCGGGGCCTTCGGGGGCATGCCCGAGGAGGTGCTGCTCGACAACGCCCGGGCACTGATCCAGCACCATGATCCGGTCTCGCGCGAGGTGGTGGTGAATCCCAAGCTGCATGCCTTCGCGCGGCATTGCGGCTTCAAGGTGAAGGCCTGCGCGCCTTACCGGGCCCGGACGAAGGGCAAGGATGAGCGTGGCGTCGGCTATGTGAAGAAGAACGCGGTTGCCGGTCGGCGGTTCGAGAGCTTCGCCGCACTCGAGGCACACCTGGACGCCTGGACCCGCGAAGTGGCGGACATCCGGCTTCACGGCACGACCGGCGAGGCGCCGCGTTTGCGGTTCGATCGGGACGAGGCGCATGCCTTGCGGCCAGCCGCCGGGATCCCGCCCTTCCTGGCGAGCCGCGAGCTGGTGCGGAAGGTGACCTCGGACTGTTCCGTCGAAGTCGACGGCAATGCTTATTCCGTGCCCTGGACGCTGATCGGCGAGCGGGTGACGGTGATCGTGGCGGGCCCGGACCTGCGCGTCCAGCATGCCGGGCAGGATGTCGCGCGCCATGCGTTGCGCAGCGGTCGCCATGGGCGTGTCGCCGATCCTGCCCATTTTGCCGGGATCGGCCGCCGCAGGGCCGTCTGTCCGATGCCGGAGGTGCCGACGCTGCTGCGGCCGCTGAGCGAGTATGATGCTGTCGCGGGAGGATCCTGGTAATGCTACCCGATCTTCCCGACCACCTGGACCGGATGCTGACGCGCCTGAAGCTGACAGCCATCCGGGATCAGCTCGACAGTCTCCTTGATGAAGCCGGGCGGCGAGAGCTGACAATCCGCGAAGCGCTGACCATGCTGTGCGAACGCGAGATCGCCCGAAAGGATCAGCGGAGGATCGAGATGAGCTTCGGCCTTGCCCGCTTCCCGTTCCACCGGGACCTCGCCGGGTTCGACTTCGCCGCGCAGCCCTCGATCGACCGCGGCCAGGTCCGTGACCTAGCCACCGGACGGTTCATCGCCAACGGCGAGGCTGTGCTGCTCTTGGGGCCTCCCGGTGTCGGGAAGACCCATCTGGCCGTTGCCATCGGTCGCGAAGCCATCGTCGCCGGCTACAAAGTGCTGTTCGTCCCTGCGACAACCCTGGTCGCGACGCTGGCCAAGGCCCACATCGAAGGGCGGCTGGAGGAAAAGCTCACCCATTACGCCAAGCCGAAGCTGCTGATCATCGATGAGCTCGGCTACCTCCCCTTCGAGCCCGATGCCGCCCACCTGTTCTTCCAGCTCGTCAGCCGCCGCTACGAACGCGGCGCCATGCTGGTGACCTCGAACCGGGCGGTAGGTGAATGGGGCACCGTCTTCGGCGACCCCGTGGTTGCCACCGCGATCCTCGACCGGATGCTGCACCACAGCCATGTCGTCACCATCCGCGGCGAGAGCTACCGACTGCGCGAAAAGCGCCGGAGCGGCCTTCTGCAGAAGGCCGCTCCGGCGCAAGACAAAACCAATGTTCAGCCCAGAATGGAGGGGGTCAGTTCCTCGTGACGCCGAGGGGTCAGTTCCTGATGTCGTTTGACAAACGGACGTGATCGATGCTTTGACGGATCTGTTCATCCTGCGCGGCCTGCCGGAATACATAAGGTCGGACAATGGCGCAGAATTCATCGCCAAGAAGGTCCGCGCCTGGATCGGTGCCATGGGGCAAAAACCGCATTCATCACCCCAGGCTCACCGTAGGAGAACGGATACTGCGAGAGCTTCAACGCCCGCTTCCGGGATGAGCTGCTCAACGGCGAGGCCTTCACCACGTTACGCGAGGCCCAGATCCTGATCGAACGCTGGCGGCGTCACTACAACACGGTCAGGCCCCACAGCGCTTTGGGCTATCGGCCGCCAGCGCCCAAAAGCATCGTCCCGATCGACCAACGACCGACCATGCACTAACATTCAAACTGGACCACCCGATGGGGACACTCCATCATCAGGTACCTTGCTGAGAAAATCCTACGTCCGCATCCCCTTCGTTTTGGTGAGGATTACCGTCCCTGGTCCTTTCGGTTGGGCCAGAGTCTATCTCAAACTGGATTAGGTGGTGGGGGCAACGTCAGTTTAAACCCACAGACCACATACCTCAGGTTCCGCGGTGTGCCGATGCACCAGACCATGCCCTATCCGCCGTCGTGATCCCTGATGGCGGGGCATAGGAAAATCACGTCACGCATGCAGATGATGCGCCCCCGCTCAGGGGTGGAACATCCCGTCTTGTTCGGCCCGCAGACTGCACGCAAGACTGCCACTGGGAAGCTCGACATCCGCATAGGTCAGTACCTGATCCTTGTGCACGCTGCGTTTCAGCCGCGCAGACGCTGTAATCCCCATCGGCAGCAGATTTTCCGCACGCGAAACCCGGTAATTCTCACACACCCCATATGTGTGGAAGCCACCGATCCCGTCGAGCACCGTGCCTTCCGACAGATCGCATTTGGCCACCGCAACCACGTCCACCACGGGTCCCCCCTTCGGCGCGATTACCCGGTCGCCCAAGAGCACCACGCGTGCCACCGACAGGGGGACCTCGAAGACCATGAGGTGATAGGGGATGTAGAAGCTGTAGAGCGGCCCGGTGCCGAGCTTGCCATAGTTCAGATAATGCGCCTGAACCTTGTCCTGTGCCTCGGCAAAGACGTAGACCCCCGGTGACGGCAACCCGCCCACGACATAATCCACGATACCGCCAAGCGCGCGCAACTGGTCGAGGTCATACAGGCCTGTCATGTCGTCGACATGGCCACGATGCTCTATTCCGATCATGCCACGCTGCGCCACCTGCATTCCCGTCGCATTGGCAACGATCGCCTGCTCGAAGGAAATCTTCGTGCCATCCGCGAAGCTGGTAACCATATGTGCGGTCTGCCCCCATTGACGTGCATAGGCAGCCTGAGTTTCGGGGGTGCGATACCTGTCCTGCAACCCTTTGATGTTGCCGCAGACACGCGGAACAAGACCGATACTCTGCACAAAGCGTACGAGGTTCAGCTGCACACCGGGCTGATCTCCGTCGCATCCGCTGAGGATAACGCCTGCGGCATCGGCCTTGTGTCGCAACAACGGCCCGACGGTCGCATCAAGTTCGGCGTTCATCAGCACCATGTGCTTGCCGCGCAAGATCGCCTGCATCGTCACGTGTGCGCCGTGTTCCACATGTCCCGTCGCCTCAACCAGCCCCTCAAGGCTCGGCGCGTCACACAGGACTGCCGGATCCGTGGTGACGGCAAAGCATCCGTTGCGCAGCGCATCTTCCAGACGGTCTGCCGTCTCCACCACGACGATGCGGTCGCGCGGGACGCCATGATCCGTATAGGCGGCGATGGCCGCCGGTAGACTGCGGTTGCAGATCGCTGACAGTTGCATCCCCGGCATGTAGTTGAGGACCTGATTGGCGATGCCGCGACCCATGTAGCCGGCACCGATCATCCCGAACCGCAAAGGACGTCCCGCTTCGGCTCGTGCGGCCAGCGCAGTATCAACAATGTGCATTAGTCTTGCTCCTTGTGCGGCGCCTTATAGTCTGGCCAGCCCGCATCCTTGTCCGAAATCTCCACGATCTCGGATCCCCAGTCTATGCCGAAGGCCGGATCGTTCCAGCGGACACCGCCTTCAGCTGCTGGGGTATAGGGAGTGGAAACGAGATAGGCGACAGCGCTTGCGTCCAGCAACGTGAGGTAGCCATGCGCGAAACCACGTGGAACATAGAGCTGGTGGCCATTGTCCTCGGTCAGTTCGAACGCATCCCACCGCATATAGCTGGGCGAGTCCGGGCGCAGATCGACGATGACGTCCCGAATTGCACCACGGGTACACCGCACCACCTTCACTTCCGCATGTGGGCTGCGCTGAAAGTGCATTCCGCGCAGCGTTCCCTTGCGATGGTTGAACGAATGGTTGTGTTGTGGAAAGCGGGTTTCCAGCCCCGCATTTGCCATCTCTGTTTCGCAAAACAGGCGCGCGAAATGGCCGCGTGCGTCGTCGTGCATGTCCGGCGTCAGCAGGACCGCATCCGTCAGACTAGTGGGATGAAAGTGCATCTGCCGGCCCCTGTATGTGAGAAGACGTCGCTGAACCTGCGCCGTCGGTAAGGTCTGCGATCTGGGCGCGTGTCAGATCGGCAAGTTTTGCAGGTGACGCGCCTGCTGCGGCCGCGCGATACCACACCGCCGTTGCCGCCAGCCCGGTCTGCAGGTCGCTTGCCTGCCGCCAGCCCAACGTGCGTTGCGCCAAACTCGAATCCAGCAGCAGAAGCCCTGCCTCCTTCAGATGCGCATCGCCCGGCTGGTGCTGCCACGTCGCCCCGTCACCCCACTGGTCGGCGAATACCGTGGCAAGATCCCCGACCGACGGCATCTGGTCTGCAGAAGGGCCGAAGTTGTAGGCGGCGGCAAGGTCCGTCCCGTCCTCGAAACAGGCGCGCGCGAGATACAGATAGCCGGCGATCGGGTCCAGACAGTGCTGCCAAGGCCGTACCGCAGCGGGTGCGCGGATCACCAGCGGATTGCCAGACGTAAAGGCGCGCACGGCGTCGGGGATCAGTCGGTCTTCAGAATAATCCCCACCGCCGAAAACGTTGCCGGCGCGTGCCGAGGCCACCGGCAACCGGCGCGACAGGGGCGTATCCACCGCAAAGAAAGAGTCGCGCCAGGATTGCGTGATGATCTCGGTGCAGGCCTTGGAGGCACTGTAGGGGTCCTTGCCGCCGAGGCGGTCGTTCTCGCGGTAGGCGAAGGCCCATTCGTTGTTCACATAGCATTTGTCGGTCGTGACGATGACAACCGATCCAACGCTGTCGCAGGCCCGCACGGCCTCCAGCAGGTTGACCGTCCCCATGACGTTCGTGGCCACCGTTGCGGCGGGATCCCGATAGGATCGCCGGACAAGTGGCTGTGCTGCCATGTGAATGACGATATCTGGCTTGAAGTCCACGACCGCCGCGCGCAACGCCGCCGCATCCCGGACATCGCCGATGACATGGTCGCACAGCCTCCCGGCTTCGGTTTGCGTGAACATGGATGGTGTCGTATCGGGCGGCAGCGCAAAGCCACGCACGGTGGCGCCAAGCAGATCCAGCCAGTGCAGCATCCAGCTGCCCTTGAAGCCCGTGTGTCCTGTCAAGAACACGCGCTTGCCAGACCAGAACTCCGCAGACACTGCAAAGGTCGTCGCATTCATGACCGGTGGCGTCATATCTACATTCCCAACTGAAACGCGACTCGCTTGCGGCAAACCGGACATGCATGTGCAGTCTTGCTGCCACACCTGTACCGGCAACCCTTCGACATCGCTAAAGAAAATCTTTCCATGTCTGTCCCGAGAACCGATGAAGGTGCACGACGGGCCTTCCCTTAGGTCAGCCTGACCGTGATCCCGAAGTCCAGCAGGCACATCACGCTGCAGTCTTTGAGGAATATATCAATAAATTCAAACATTTAAAAATATTTGCCCCTTCTTTCACTCTTGACTATGCGTTATTGCGAGACGCGCGCAGTATTTTCGATGGTAGCAACAACACACCTAGCCGGAGACAAAATATGAAGGCAGTCATTTTGGCCGGTGGATATGGCACGCGCATCAGCGAGGAAACGGGGGTCGTGCCCAAACCCCTGATCGAGATCGGTGGACGCCCGATCCTGTGGCACATCATGAAGATCTACGCCAGCCATGGCATCAGCGACTTTGTGGTCTGCTGCGGTTACAAGGGGAGTCTGATCAAAGACTATTTCCTGAACTACGCCCACCGCAACAGCGACTTCACCATCGACCTCAGCACCAACAGCATCGAGGTTGCACGCCCCGCATCCGAGCCCTGGCGCGTCACTTTGGTCGATACGGGGCTTCAATCCATGACCGGCGGGCGGATCAAGCGGATTGCGCCCCATATCGGCGACGCCACCTTCTGCCTGACCTATGGCGATGGTGTCAGCGATATCGACATTGGCAAGTTGATCGCATTTCACCGTCAGCAGGGGGTTGCCGCGACGGTCACGGCCGTCAAGCAACCGGGCCGGTTCGGCACGCTGGACCTGTCAGGGGATGCAAGCCGCGTGAACGGTTTTCGCGAAAAGAGTGTCCTTGACGGCCAGACGATCAATGGCGGCTTCTTTGTGCTGGAGCCGTCGGTTTTCGATCTGATCGACGGCGACGCCACCACGTGGGAGGAGGAGCCGCTGAAGCACCTTGCAGCAACCGGCCAGTTGTCGGTCTACCGCCATGACGGATTCTGGCAGAACATGGATACGCTGCGCGACAAACAGGTGTTGCAGGACATGTGGGATGGTGGCGCCGCACCCTGGCACGTCTGGACGTGATGGCTGCCGGATGACGGGCAAGGCGGTGTTCAGGCAAGGATCTCGTCGATCATTGCCTTGAATTCGACCATCACCTGATGGTCGGAACTGCGTGCCTTGACCTGTCGCATGATCGCCTGCGCCTTTGTCCAGTCCGTGCCGCCAAAGGCGGATGCGGCCTTGAGCCAAGCCATTTCGAGATCGGATGGTGCGAGGCTATCGGCGTAGAACGGGTAGTCATCACCAAGGTAGTGCATGGCATTCATGTCATCGCGCGTGACGATCACGACCGCACCGCAGCGTGCCGCCACAAAGGCTTTCAAGAATGGCTTCCATTGCTGAAGGTGATCAGTCTCGCGGACGATCCAGTGACAGTTGTAGAGCGGCGCCTGCCGTGCCCAATCCTGCGCAGTAAAACCCGCGTCGACGACTTCCACAACATCGATAACTCCAGTCAGACTCCCGGGGCGCGACGTGTTGGCAGGCCGCCCGAAATAGCCCGTTCGAAGCCGGTCGGTCGGCCCGCTGCAATGGGGCACGCTCGGGTTGACATGATGCGTAACATGGAACGCGGGTGTCCCGGGGTATGACCGGTTCAGGGCCAAGGCCTGGGGCAGACACATCGCCATGTGCGCGTCGAAGACCGGGTTGGCTTTGGGCCGTACCGGCAAATCCAACCAGTCGCTGACCGAGGCGATGTTGTGCGCCTTGAGGTCGGCCAGTTGGTCGAGCGGGTTGAACTGGATCGCCCCGCGGTTGACGATGACGACCTGATCGCGGACCGTATCTATCTCCGAGGTCAGCGTGACGTCGAAAAGATCGGGATAAGCCAAAGCCACCATACGGCTGAGTTGTATCGCTCGGAACATGGTAACACCCGTCTCCCGCCACTTGGCGGCATACAGGAACGTAATGGGCACCTTGCGCTGACGGAGTCCCGGTGCGGGCCGGCGAGGGCGCACGGCTTGAAGTCCCGGCGCGTTGCGAGCGAAGAAGATATTGGTCTCGGACGTGCCGAGGGCTTCAGGTAGCACGGTCAAAGTGGCTTGCGTATCGTGTCCGTGGTGCCTGAGGCGATCAAGGGACAGTCCCGGATCCCCGTCGGGATTATCGCGATGCAGGGCCCACCACGCGTCCATCTGGCGAGTGACGGCAGGATCCGCGTGATGCCGCCAGATCATGGCGGTGTCGCTGATACCACGGCCTCGTGGAAGGTTCTCTGCCGCGCAGGTCGCAACCTGCGCCAGGACCGCTGTCACGGAGCGTAGTCCGGTCAGCAGCAGACGTTCGGCACGCGCCTGCCAATCGCTGGCCACGGGATCCCGCCAGACTGCGATATCCTGCGGCATGAGCCAGCGCATGATCAGGGTATGCAGGTTTCCGACGGGTATCTGGTCGCTGTCGATATAAAGCGACCATGCGGCATCCGGGGCTACATCCTTCAACAGCAGATGAGGACAGATTGCTGCAAATGCATCACCTCCAACTGGTTCGGGGATAATGACGATCTCCCATCCTGGCACTGTGACGGGCACGTCGGTGAAGCATATGAACCGCAGGCCTTCCGGCTGCCCCAAAACCGGTGGCAGAAAGGGGCGGCGCGCGAACCGCGTGGTATAGACGACGATCTGCCGTGCCAACTCGAGCGGCAGATCGATCTCTCGCTCACCAACCGGTGGCGTAAGGTGAAACCCCTCCAGAGTCAGGGGCGGGGCGAGCAAAGATTGTGCGAGCCGGGAGCTTTGGCTGCGGCTTTGACACTCAATCTGTCTGAACAATGGGGCAGCCGCACTCCAGCCCGCCGTCCGGGCCGTCAAGACGGCCTCGACCTGTGCGAGACCGAGATGGCGTGGCATAAATATGCGCAGCGGCATCAAGACGGCTTTCAGCGGACCGTTCCATCTGCGCGCCAGCCGACGAAACATGGCCCCGGAACCCAAACCAACCTTATGCCACAGCCAGCGGCCAGCATGCAGGACGACATGCGCCACCGCCCCCGCACGGTACCTGAGATCATGGCCTCGCACTGGCTTGCGGGCAAGGCTTCGCAGCATATCTAACCATCGCACGTTCCGGGACTGCGTTGGCGGACTCTTCAGGCTCATCTTCTTTGATACGTCCATCAGGGCTGAAACAGCCATAGAAACATAGCTATGATTTCGGTCATGTAGTCAAATCCATATGGATGGAGCCCGAGGCTCTCGGCTCACAACCAAAAGTTCACGGTTGCGGCGAGGGCGATGGCAGGAAGGAAGGCCTTGGGGCTTCGGTCACAGCGCGTGGCGATACGCCGCCAGTCTTTCTATCGTCCGAACATGAACTCGATCCGGTTAGGCTTGCGGTAGCGGCGCTTGTCGTATTCGACGAGCTTGTCGCGTCGCTTCCGACCGGGGATACAGGGCGTCATCTGTTCGTCGACAAGGGCTTCGCGCAACCAATCCGCCGCATATCCCCGGTCCCCCAGGAGCCGGTCCGCGGTCGGAAGACTGCGCAGCAAAGCCCTCGCCCCCGTATCATCGCTGACCTGACCGGCCGCCATGAGGAACCGGATCTGCCGCCCACGCGCATCGGTGACGGCATGCAGCTTGGTGTTCATGCCGCTATTTTTCCGCCCCCTCTCGGGATCATGCTGCGCAAGACCCTGCCGGGCAGTGGATCAGACGTCCACGCCGCCCTTTTTGCCCCCGGGCTCGAGGCCGTGCGATGTGCTTTGAGGTAGGTCGCGTCGATGGAGATCGTCTTGTCGTCGGGCGCCTGTGCCGCCAGGCCCGTCATGATCCTGGCGAACACGCCCCTATCATTCCACCGTTTCCATCGGTTGCAGAGCGTCTCGTGCGGCCCATACTTCCGGTTTGGGCATTCTCTTGAACCAATGGCGTTCACGCCCTCACCGTCACGCCAGCGCAAACCGTTGCGGTTGATAATGATAATGCCGCTGAGGACCTGCCGGTCATCGACGCGTGGGACGCCATGGCCCTTCGGGAAATAGGACCTCAGTCGCTACATCTGAGCCGCGCTCGGCAAATGCAGATTGCTCGCCGTGCTCCCTTTGGACCCGGGTGGGTGAAGCGTGCAAGCCTCGCAGCCTCAACCCTATAAATGGGTCCTGAGCCTGGAAGCAGAAACAGACTGTTCCGCATTTCCCGTCATTTAAACCTTGGAGAGAAGGGGCTTCCTACGTAGTTCTGATAAATCTGATATTTAAATAGTTCAAGAATCTGTTTTCCGTGTACAAGATGGGAGCCTTCCGTGGTATTGGTTGATCTGAAACTGCAAACCGCCCAATATACGTCCACCAACCAGATCCCGTTCAATCGTCCGGCCCCCGTTGGAAATGAAATCGCCTATCTGGAGGATGCGATCCGTCGCGGTCATCTGGCCGGTGACGGCTCCTTCACGCACAAATGCAATGCTCTGATTGCGGAACGGACCGGCGCGAACAAGGCACTTCTGACGCATTCCTGCACGGCCGCACTGGAAATGGCCGCGCTGCTCTGTGACCTCGGACCCGGTGACGAAGTCGTCATGCCGTCGTTCACCTTCGTGTCGACGGCGAATGCGGTCGTCTTGCGCGGTGCTGTGCCCGTTTTCGTCGACATCGATCCCGACAGCCTCAACGTCGATCCATCCCGGGTCGCAGCTGCAATGGGACCGCGAACCAAAGCTGTCTTTGCCGTGCATTATGCGGGATTTCCCGCCGACATGGATGCATTGGCGCAGATCACCGTGCCTGCTGGCTGCCTGCTGGTCGAGGATGCCGCCCAGGCTCTGGGGTCGCTGTACAAGGGGCGCCCCAGCGGTTCGCTGGGTGACATGGCCACCTTCAGCTTTCACGAGACGAAGAACGTTGTCAGTGGAGAAGGCGGCGCTCTGACGATCATGCGCCCCGATCTGTACGACCGGGCCGAGATCATCCGCGAAAAGGGCACGAACCGATCCCGCTTCTTCCGTGGTCAGGTGGACAAGTATACATGGGTCGATGTCGGATCGTCCTACCTGCCAAGCGAGCTGATCGCCGCGTTCCTCTATGCTCAGCTGGAAAATCTGGACATGATCACGTCTCGTCGTCTGGCCCTGTTCGATCGCTACATGGAGGCCTTCGCTCCCCTCGAGCGGGCTGGCCGGCTGTCCCGCACGAAGATCCCTGACGATACGACCGGCAACGGTCATATCTTCTACCTCCTGCTGCGAGATCTGGAGGATCGCACCGACTTCATCACGCATATGCGCAACCGGGGCATCGTGACGCCGTTCCACTACGTCCCGCTGCACGACTCCCCTGCGGGTCAACGCTATGGGCGGACGTCGGGCTCGATGGATGTCACGCAACGCATCAGCCAGACGCAGGTGCGCCTGCCCTTGTTTCATGATCTTGGACCGCAGATCGACGATGTGATCAATACAGCGCTCGATTACTTCGCCAGGACTGCCTGAGGGCTGTCGTGGCGTCCTGCGGATCCGCATGAGACATGACGACCGGGGGGCGGTGAGATCGCACCCCCGATCATGATGTCCCAATCCCGATGTGAAAGTCGGGATCGATGGCATGGAACCAGAAACGATCTATTTGCGTTTGATCTAGACCAGAACACTGTTTTTATCGTTTTCGTGACCAGCGGTGCATTCGACACCGGAGGCATATCCGGCTTTCCGACGGTCCGAGGATGGGCAGAATGCAGGTCGCTCTTGCCAAGGAAATACAATGGCCAGGCTGTCCATCTGCATCCCGAGTTATAACCGCACCACATATCTGTGCGAGTTGCTCGATTCCATTCTGGCACAAGCGCCCGGCGACGTGGAAGTCGTTGTCTGTGACGACGCATCGCCGGATGACCCGTCTGCCGCGATGGAGCCCTACCGGCAGCGGTTCGCGCACTTCACATACATCCGGCAGCCGACGAACCTGGGTCTGTTTGAAAACTTCCTGTCCGCCGTCGAACATGCCTCAGGCGACTTCATCTGGCTGATGGGGGATGATGACCGTCTGGAACCGGGCGGTCTCGACCGGGTCCGTGCCGCGTTGGAGACCTCTCCCGGCATCACGGGAATGACGGTCGGTGTCGTCGATTACGACAGCGATATGCGCGCGCCGGTCGGGCTGCGCGACATGCCACCCAGTCAGGACCTGCAGACCGCAGAGGAGGTCTTCACTCTGATTCCCGAGCATCTGGGATTCATGTCGGCCCTGGTCATCAACCGGCAGCAATGGCTGACGGTCGTGTCACGCTATCCAGCGGCAAGTTTCCAGAACTACTATCCGCAGGTCCATATCATCGGGCTGACACTGAAGCATTTCGGTGGCTGGAAGATCATCCATACGCCTTGCGTGCGTTATCGCAGCGACAACGACCAGTTCGGGACCAGCCTCGGATGGGTCAAGCGGTTGAAGGTCGATGTTGAATCCTATGACGAGGTTGCGCGGAACGTGTTTCCAGACAGCCCGACGACCCGTCGTGCAATTGCCGCGGCAACGCTGCGGACGCATGTGATTTCGCGCATCGTCAACCTCAAGACAGGCAGCACGGAAGCCGTATCGGTCCTGCCGGTCGCGACCTATCTGCTGCGCTACTACTGGAGTCATGTGAAGTTCTGGACCGTGGCCCTCCCCCTTCTGCTGTTGCCCCGTCCGGCCGTCGGGTGGCTCAAGACGCTTTACAGGACCTTCATGCCATCGTCCGGTGCGCGCCGCGTGACCCGACTGAAGGATGGTACATAGAAAACGATCCATCCCAGGTAAGCCTCGGGATACGGGTCGACTTTGCCGGATCTTGGCAAGACACTGGACATAGCGATGTCACCGCATCCGGCTGGCCTTTGCGGACTGTGACGGTATCGGGGACGCAACGTGCGCCCGGCACCGCTACAGCAGGAACTGCTGGGCCGTGATGCCATCGACATCGAGCAGCAGAATGGATAGATCCGCGCGTCCGTCGCCGTTCACATCCGCCATGACGACCACATCGTCGCCGCGGGTCCGGTACCAGATCCCGTTGTCGGCGGCCCGCATTCCGTGAAAGGTGAATGCGTCATTCGCGCGCGTGTCCGTATCCGCATCGATCTGACGCAGGTCCAGACGATCGCCGCGCCCGAAGTCGGTGATGACGTCGCAACGGTCCAGCGTGGTCGCCGTCGCCTTGGCCGCAAACACGAACTGGTCCGCATCGCCAC
Organism: Loktanella fryxellensis; assembly: GCF_900110065.1. Lineage (GTDB taxonomy): Bacteria > Pseudomonadota > Alphaproteobacteria > Rhodobacterales > Rhodobacteraceae > Loktanella > Loktanella fryxellensis. Next base: position 38,137 of record NZ_FOCI01000019.1, read on the forward strand.
CGCCTGACATCACGTCCCGTCCCGTTCCCCCCTCGATCCGGTCCCGCCCCGCCCCGCCAAACAGGCGGTCGTTCCCGCTTCCGCCATACAGGCGG
>NZ_FOCI01000019.1:38576-59531 GCF_900110065.1 Loktanella fryxellensis
TGTCCCGCCCGGTGCCGCCTTGGATCCTGTCGTCACCCGCCCCGCCAAACAGGCGGTCGTTTCCGCTTCCCCCATACAGACGGTCATTGTCGCTTTCGCCCAGCAGGGTGTCGTTGCCCGCATCGCCCTCCAGCATGTCCCGCCCGGTGCCGCCTTGGATCCTGTCGTCACCCGCCCCGCCAAACAGGCGGTCGTTTCCGCTTCCCCCATACAGACGGTCATTGTCGCTTTCGCCCAGCAGGGTGTCGTTGCCCGCATCGCCCTCCAGCATGTCCCGCCCGGTGCCGCCTTGGATCCTGTCGTCACCCGCCCCGCCAAACAGGCGGTCGTTTCCGCTTCCCCCATACAGACGGTCATTGTCGCTTTCGCCCAGCAGGGTGTCGTTGCCCGCATCGCCCGCCAGCGTGTCCCGCCCGGTGCCGCCTTGGACCCTGTCGTCACCCGCCCCGCCATACAGGCGGTCGTTCCCGCTTCCCCCATACAGACGGTCATTGTCGCTTTCGCCCAGCAGGGTGTCGTTGCCCGCATCGCCCGCTAGCGTGTCCCGCCCGGTGCCGCCTTGGACCCTGTCGTCACCCGTGCCACCATACAGGCGGTCGTTCCCGCCCCCGCCATACAGCCGGTCGTTGCCGCCTTCGCCCTTGATCGTGTCTGCGCGGCTTGATCCGTTCAACCGGTCGTGTCCGGCGGTGCCCGTGGCCGCCTTGTCGGACCCGCTTGGCAGAACCCCCGCACCGCTGCCCGGCACGACGGGAGCCGGCACGGCGGGACCCGGCACAGGGACCTGCGATTGCGAGGGCGTGACGGGAAGCAGGTCCCTCTCTGTGACGTCGTTGCCGGCAATGATGTCGGTGTTCAGATGGGTCCGCAACAGGGACTGGGTGCTGGTGCTGCCGTCCGCCTGCAGGATCCGGACATGGCGCTCTGTCATGTCACCTTGGCTGGTGCCGTTGTCGTGTACGATCACATCAAGATCGTCGCCGCGTTTCACGGCCACGTTGCGCAGGACCAGAGCCGACCGGTCCATCACGACCTCGCTGTGGATGATGCGGTTGTTCAGGCGCACCTCGACCCGCACACCGTCGGTGGTCTGGTCCGAGACGGAGAAACTGGCGACCACATCGACGTTCTGCGTGGTCTCGAAGCTGTAGCGGTCGACCGCCGCCCGTTCGTCCGGACGCGCCAGCGTACCGAAATCCACCGGCATCACCGTCTTGCCATCAACGAAGAACGGTCGCGCCCAGGCGTCGCCCAGATAGGGGTTCCAGCTTTCGCCGTTGCGGGATTGCCCCGCCATGACCGACAGGTCGAAGAACTGCTCGCCACGGGCGTCGGTGCGCAGTCCCATGGACGTCCAGCCGAAGGGGGCGTCGTCCGTATTGGCCTGCAGCGAGAAGTCGTAGAAGCTGTCACCGATGAGCTGCCCGGGACCGGACTGCGCCATCACCGTCACGTCGCGGCCGGTGATGACGACGACGCTGTCGTCGATCCGCCCGTCGAAGGTGACCGCCCGGTCGAGGGCGTCGCGGAAGGCCAGCTCCGTACCACCGAGGGTCACGTTCTGCGTGGACCCCCACAGGATCCAGGTGTCGGGCGCCATCCGGTACAGGAACAGGCCCGGACCGGCATCGATGCGCTGTGCGGTCCCCTGCGCCAGCAGATCGGTGACCAGCTGAAAGGTGGACAGCATGGGGTTCGCCGTGTCCAGACCGTCATAGAGACCCATGTCGGCGTAGTCGTACCAGTCCTCGTCCAGCAGCGAATACCAGGATGCCTCGACCACGCCGCCGTGGGCCATGACGGCAGCCATCTTGATCAGGTAGTCCGCGTTCGACAGCGGGTCCGTCGGGTCGGCGGACTGGCCGAACTCGGTCACGTAGAGGTCCGGTCGCTGGTCCTGCGGCAGGCGCGACAGGGTCCGGTCCAGCTCGGTCAGCACCGTGGTCAGCTGCACCGGGTCCAGTCCGTAGGGGTGGAAGTCCAGACCGTCCACACCGGCGAAGCCGTCCGCATCGATGAGATAGTCGATGTAGCCGGTCGGCACGGAATGCAGGCCGCCGCCGATCAGATCGACCGTCACGCCGTTATCCTCCAGCACCTCGCCCACGCGCGCCGTGATCCGCGCATAGGCGGCCGCACGGTCCGGCAGGCTGTAGGTCAGGATCTCGCCAGAGGCGAAGCTTTCGACATAGCTGTTGATCTCGTTGCCGATCACGATCCCGCCGATCTGCGGAAAGGTCTGGCAGACGGCCAGCACGAACTGGGCGAAGGCCTCGATGTCGGTGTCGGTCAGGATCGTCTTGCCGTCCCCGTAGAGGGGATTGCCCTGTGGCTGGATCGTCAGGAGCACGTCCAGACCGCTGGTGGATACCGCATCGACATAGGTCTGCTGCCATGCCCCGAAGTCGTAGGTGCCCCGCGACCGTTCCACTGCGCCCCAGCTGATCTCGTCACGGATGCCGGTGGTTCCGCTGTCCTTCAGCAGGGGCAGGATCGCAGCGAAGTTGTCTTCGCCGTATTGGCCATGCTGTGCGAAATGTGTGGCAAGCGACAGTTTCATGGCGGAAATCCGGTCCTGGGACATGTCTGCGTGCTGTCTGCCCTGTCGAAGTGTCCCCAATGGGATCAAACGGGGGCCAAACCGTGGCAGCCTGCGCACAGGTCGCCTGCGGCTGATACCGGATGGTCACGGCATCCCACCCAAGGTGCGCCGACCATCAGATCGAGACTTGGTCTTTTGCGGCGGCATATGCTAGATTGCATGTCAAGCGCTGCATACCGTTCGCGAACAAAGGAATTTCCATGAAACATCTGTCCACGTCCCTTGCGCTTCTGACCTGTCTGGCATCGCCGCTGGCCGCCGGCGGTCTTGCACCCGAAGTCCGGACCGTGGACGATGCGCTGCTGGCCGCGCAGGCCAGCGGTGTGTGCGGCGAATATCCCGTCCTGTCGGTCAGCTACGATCCGGCCACGGGTATCTCGACACCGGTCTGCGGCGAGGATGCCGAGGCCTTCGTGCCGCTTCTGGGCGGCTTCGTCGGTCCGGCCCTGGCGGCGGCGGGTGCGGGCCTGCTGCTGGGCGCCACCGGCGGCGGCGGCGGCCCGGCCGACACCGTCTCTCCGTAAGGCGGACTGACCCGTCCGCGGCATCGCCTTTCGGCGATATCCGGACGGGTCTGATCAGCAGCTGGCGTAGCCTGCGCGGATCAGGGATGCGCCATCCACCCGCAGCACCCGTGATACGGAATATCGGGCGGTCTGCAGGAACCACTCCCGCAGACCCGCAGGATAGTACTGCGCCATGATCTGCGACCAGTGCTCGAACTCTGCCGGTGACAGGGCGCGTCCGTTGCGGGACGGGCCGTGAAAGCCAAAGACCGTGGCCGGGCTGATGCACAGGTTGTCCATGCCCAGATACATGGTGCAGGCTGAATAGCAGACCCCGCCACGGATCTCGATACGTGACTGCGAGGCCCTCATGCCTTCCAGCATGCGGGCGCGGGCCCCGATCTTGCCGCCGCGGTCGTTGGACACCACGATGACCTGATCCGCCGCCGCCGTCTGGGGCGCCGCATGCAGTGCCAGCAGTACGATCAGCATGATCCGCCCCATGACCACGAGGCCATGCCGTGCCAGATGTCTCATCGGTCTGTTCCCTGTGCCCGCAGCGGTCGAGGCGCTGCAGACCCACTGACACCGGCAACCGGTCGCCCATGAGGCGGATCCGTGCCATAATTGGGGCACAGGCCAGCGTCCGCATCCCGATCGGGACCGGATTCGGGACCGGCAGGACCGTGCAGACCGGACTGTCATCCGCCGTGGCCCCATGAACGCACATTGAAACCATCGCCGCACCACCGGTTGTATTGATGACGATGCTGTGTGTAGGAACGTGCAACGATCCGGCCCGACACACGATAATGTAGCCCTGGACACACGAGACACATGCGACATCCTGATTTTTCGAGAATGCGTCTGCGCGGTACGGTGTCGGCCCTGACCGTGCTGAGCCTGGTCTGCGCCCCCGTGGCCGCACAGGATGCGGCGCCGGGTCTGAACACCTATGCGATGCCGGGACTGGTCGAGATGCCGGATGCGGGCAGCCTCGCGCGGGACGATCTGGCCTATTCGCTGAGCGTGTTTCGCAACACGATCCGCCACGGTGTCGCCTATCAGCTGACGGACCGGCTGACCTTCGGGCTGCGCTACAACCTGTCGTATTTCCCGACCAGCGACGGCAAGGCCTTCGGGTCAGAGGACAACTTCGACCGCAGCTTCGGTCTGCACTACCGGTTGCTGAACGAAGGCACCTATCGGCCCGCCCTCGCCGTGGGCATCAACGACCTGCTGGGTACCGGGCGGTTCGAATCCGAGTATCTGGTCGCGACCAAGTCCCTGCCGGGCGGCGTCACGGCGACGGCGGGGCTGGGCTGGGGCCGTCTGGCCAGCGCGGGCGGGTTTTCCAATCCGCTGGCCGATGTCTTTTCCGGCCTGTCGGACCGCGACGCCCTGGGTGACAACAACACCATCGGCGAATTCAACAGCCCCCAGTGGTTCCAGGGCGATGCGGCCCTGTTCGGCGGCGTCGCCTGGCAGGCGACCGACACGCTGCGGCTGGCGGTGGAACGGTCGTCAGACGCCTATCCGCTGGAGGATGGCCGTGCCTTCGACGTGCGCAGCCAATACAACTTCGGCGCGCAGTACGCCCTGTCGGACCGCGCCACCCTGGGGGCCGCCTGGCTCTATGGGTCCGAGGCGGCGGTCACCTTCAGCTATCAGATCAATCCCAACGAGCCGCGCAATCCGTCCGGCCTCGAGACGGCACCGCCGCCCGTCGTCGTCCGCAGTGCCGTGGCCGCGGACGCAGCGCGCCCTGCCGCCGCTGACCTGCCAGCGATCCGGGCCGAGACGGCGGCCCGTCTGGACGAGATCGGCATCGTCCTGCATGGCCTGACGGTCGGCGACGGCGTGGCAAGGGTCGAGATCGAGAACCGCGAATACCAGCGCAGCGCCCAGGCCGTCGGCCGCACCGCGCGCGTGCTGACCGCCATGCTGCCGGCACAGGTCGCGCGCTTCGACATCGTGCTGATCGCCGATGCCCTGCCGGTCAGCAGCACACAGATCAGCCGCGCCGATCTGGAAACCTATCAATATGCCTACGACAACGCCTGGGCGATGCAGACCCGCAGCGCACGCGGCGATGCCGTCCCGGGCACGGATCCCCTGCCCGGCCTCTATCCGCGCTTCACCTATGCGCTCTCGCCCTATGTCGCCCCCAGCTTCTTCGATCCGGATGCACCGCTGCGTGTCAGTGCTGGCGTGGCGCTGAGCGCGGAATGGGAACCGCTAGCGGGCCTGACCTTCGGCGGCGTGGTGCGCAAGCCGCTTCTGGGCAACCTCGACGATGCCACGCGGGAATCGACCTCCGTGCTGCCGCGCGTGCGGTCAGAGGCCTATCTCTATGACAAGGCCGATCCGGCGCTGGAGCGTCTGACGGGTGCCTATAATTTCCGCCCCGCGCCACGGGTCTATGCCCGCATCAATGCGGGCCTGCTGGAGAGCATGTTCGGTGGCGTCGCGGGCGAGGTGCTGTGGTATCCGTCCGGGTCGCGCTTTGCCATGGGGGTCGAGGTGGCACATGTCGTGCAACGCGGCTTCGATCAGGACTTCTCGTTCCGCGACTACGAGGTGACGACGGGCCATGTCTCTGGCTACTGGGACATGGGCGCAGGCTATCATTCGCAACTGGACGTGGGCCGCTATCTGGCCGGCGATACCGGCGCCACGCTGACCGTGAAGCGCGAGTTCGAGAATGGCTGGTCGCTGGGCCTCTTTGCCACGCTGACCGACGTGCCGTTCGACGACTTCGGCGAAGGGTCCTTCGACAAGGGTGTCATGCTGACCGTGCCGGTGGGCTGGGTCACCGGGCAGAGCACGCGTGCGACCTCTGACTTCACGTTGCGGCCGGTTCAACGCGACGGCGGTGCGCGGCTGAACCTGGACGGGCGTCTCTACGATGCGGTGCGGGCGGAAACGGCGGTCGAACTGGACGACGGCTGGGGAAGGTTCTGGCGATGAGACGTATTCCCGCAATCGCAGTGGCCGTGACCGCAGCCCTGGCCCTGCTGAGTGCCTGTGCGCCCGCCGCCCCCTTCGACATCCGTGGCCAGCTGCGGCGGCCGGTCATCGACCGTTCGCCGCAGCCGCTGCTGCTGGCCGAGATGCCAAGCCGGAACCTGCTGGCGACCCTCGTGCCCCGTGACGTGGACGGCGACGTGGTGACCTGGCAGAGTGCACAGAACCAGACCCTGTCGTTGCACGACGGCGTGCTGGTCGCGACCCGCGGTCTTGGCGACGATCTGATGAGCGCCGATGTCGGTCGCACATTGAACGCCCTGCGCAGCGGCGGGTCGGCGCAAGCCTATCCCCGCCTGCTGACCTATCTGGACGGCGACGGTCAGACCGTGTTCCGCAGCCTGCTGTGCGACATGGACGGCGGCCGACCGGATACGGTGGACAGCTTTGACGTCGCCTTTGCCACCACGCTGCACGTGGAAAGCTGTCAGACGATCGGCGCGCGGATCGAGAACCGCTACTGGCTGAACGCGGACGGCACGATGCGGCGTACCCAACAATGGGTCGGCCCCGCAACCGGACCACTCGCTATCGAATGGCTTTCCCGTTAGACCAATTGAAATGACCGCAAGGATTGTCATGACACGCTTCCATCTTGTCCCCGCCGTTGCCTTGACGCTTGCGCTGTCTGGATGCGGCAGTCTCTATGTCAGCAGTACGGTGCAGGACCAGACCGAAGGTCTGAATGTCCGGATCATCCCCGTCACGCCCGAGACTGTGCTGCAGGCCAACACCCAAGCCTACACCCCGCGCGACCTGCCGGGCGTGTTCTTTACCGGGGCGGGCACCGGATCGCCGCGCGGGGCGGGCGGACTGCCCGATGCCCCCAGCTTTCCCGACCTGACGCCGGGGCGCCTCGATCTGCGGGCCCCGCCGGCAGCGGAGCGTGGCCCCTATCTGCTGGGACCGGGCGACGTGCTGGGGCTGTCGCTGGCCAGCACGCAGGCCATCGACCCGGTGACCGGATCGACTGACGGACAGACCGCCATGCAGGATCTTGTCGTGCGCGACGACGGTGCGGTGTCGATCCCGCAGGTCGGTGCGGTCCAGGTCGGCGGACTGCCCATCGACGAAGCCGAGGCGCAGATCTTTGCCCGTCTGGTCGATGCGGGCATCGATCCGAACTTTGGCGTGCAGGTGACGGGGTTCAATTCACAGCGCTTTTCCGTGGGCGGTGCGGTGGCGGCCGAACAGGTGCTGACGCTGGGTCTGAACCGGACCAGCCTGGCACAGGCGCTGGCGCAGGCCGGTGGCATCGCGGTGACGAACCCCGAATTCGCCTCGATCCGCATCTACCGCGACGGCACGCTTTATCAGATCCCGCTGGCGCAGTTCCGCGCCGATGCGGCATTCCAGAATCTGGCCGTCCTGCCCGGCGATGCGGTCTACGTGGACACCACCTATGATCTGGACCGTGCACAGGCCTTCTACCGCAACCAGATCGACATCATCAGCCTGCGCCGCGAGGACCGGTCCGCGGCGCTGAGCGAGCTGAGCACCGAGGTCGGGTTGCGCCGTGCCGACCTGAGCGAGCAGCGCGAGATCTTCGTGCAGCGCGACACGCTGGGGGCCACGGACCGCGACTATGTCTATCTGGCTGGTGAAGTGACCAATCCCGGCCGCTTCCCGCTGCCCTACGGCCAGCAGGCGACGCTGGCGGACGTGCTGTACGACGGCGGCGGCTTCAACGCAGCCACGGGCAACCCGTCGCAGATCTACGTGCTGCGCCCGGATCCGGCCGTTCTGGGGGCGGTGACGGCATGGCACCTCAATGCGCGCAATGCGGTGGTACTCACGCTGGCCACCCGGTTCGAGATGCGTCCCGACGACATCATCTTCATCGAGGAACAGCCGATCACCAGCTTCAACCGCGTGTTGCAGCAATCGATCCCCTCGCTGATCACCACGACGGCAGCAGCGGTGAACTAGGACGGTGGCAGGCGGCTTGACGATGGCCGCCTGCCACGTCCCCGTCCTGATGCGGCAACTCTCGAAATAAGCACCCCGTTCGGTCATGCCGGACGGGGTGTTCTGTTGTGCAGCTTTTGGTTGAACTGACCGATCCGCATGCAACTGTGACGATGAGCGGCCATAATTTCATCGTCTGAAACAAATCGCCCGATCATCTCCTGCATGACCGCTTTCCGTTTTTTTCGAAATCAGCTCCAATCAACTGATAGTTGTGAACAATCGTCATGGCCCTCATGCAGGGGGCCTTTCAGAGCCATTACCTGTTAACGCGTATCCGTGTTTTTTCACTGACCCAAACAAACGGAATACCGCGTGAAAAATATAGTCATCTGCTCGGGTGATCTCGTCAATGTCGGCGATCTGGCGCTGCTGCTGAGCTGCGTTTCCAGCCTGCGGCAGATCCCGGGTCTGCATCATGCCCGGATCAGCAGTTACAACTGGAATTCGCCCACGTCTGCCGTGCGTGCCGTGCTGGACGCCAACGACATCCATGTCCTGAACGGCAAGACGCTGTCGAGTTTTGCCAATCTGGGCCCAGAGACGGCCATCATCTGGGGCGGTGGACAGCTGATCCGAGACAATTCGTCCGTCGCCTCGCTCGTGGCACTTGGCCTGCTGTCGCAGGCCGTCCGCCTCTCTGGTGGCCTGATCGCGGTCATGGGGTGCGGCATCGGGCCCATCGGGCCCCTGCGCCAGACACTCTATCGCTGGATGCTGAAAGGGGCTGCCATGGTGGCCCTCCGCGACGAGACATCTCTGGCGCGGGCCCTTCGTCTCGTGGACCCGCGGGTCTGTGTCCGGACCGCCGATCTGATCTTCGGCAATACCACCCTGCAGCAAGCCCTGTCCCACACACAGGCACGGAGGCGGATCGTGATCGCATCCTGCATGGATACAACCGAGGATCGTTGCATCGACGTGGCGCAGATACATGACATCGTCGCCGAGGCCGGGCAGATCTTCGATCTGCACGAGGTGACCTTCTGCAGCCACGACGGGCGTGCAGACATGGATCCTGTGGTTCACTGCGATTACATGGCTCAGGCAGAGATGCCGGAAGATGCTGCGGACCACGTGGCACCGGGCACGGTGGCACAGGCGGTCACGCTTTATCGCACGGCTGGTCTGGTGGTGACGAACCGCATGCATGCGGCCCTGTTCGGGCTGATGGCGGGATCGCGGGTCATCGTTCTGGACGATGGAAATGCCAAAATGCAGGACATCGCCCGGATGTTGCGCCTGACCACCTTGCCGTCGGACTGCCGGGACAAGGCAACGATCAGCGCTGCCCTGCAAGCCGCCGATGCCCGGCAGAACCATCCGGACGCCGGCGCATGGTTCGCTGCGGTGCAGCAGCAATCAGAATTGAATTTCACGATTTTGGCGACTGTACTCGCGCCGTCGACCGCCTTGGGAAGGCAGAGGCTTCGCGGGCGGTTGTCTCAGCCTTCGTAATAGTCTTTAGCATACTTCGAATAGGCGCCGTACTGGTCGGCAAAACCGTAGCGCCGCATGCCCTTTGCATCGATCTGCGACAGCACCAGTCCTGTTACGGGGACGTTGATGTCGCGGAACTGCTTGAGACCGCTGTCCACCTGGCTTTGCGTCGTGGAATCCCACTTCACCGCATAGATGATCGCGTCCACCATCGTACTGATGATCCGGGCATCGGGCACGACGAGCACGGGGGGGGTGTCGATGACGACATAGTCGTAATGGACGCGCAGATGCTCGATCAGTTTGGAAAAGCTGTCCGACGACAGCACGTCGGCGGCGTTGACCGTGCTGTGTTCGCCCATCAGCACGTCGATGCCGGATTTCGGGTGGGTCCAGATGGCCTCTCGGAGCGAGACCCGTCCGGAGACGACCGACAGCAGGCCCGCATTCGCATGGGCCTGCGGGAAGTAGTCGGGAAACTTGCGGCGGCGGATGTCGCCTTCGATCAGGATCACGCGCTTGCGCAATCCCGCCAGGTTCTGTGCCAGCGCGATGGCGATGGTGGTCTTGCCCTCGCCGGGGATGGAGGACGTGGACAAAATCACCTTGGAGGGCAGGTCGACGTTCGACATCAGGATCGAGGTGCGCAGGTTGCGCACCGCCTCGGCGGCGGCAGAGGTGGGTTTGTCCGCTAGATAGCCGATGGTGCCGGCGCGGGTCTGTGCGGGAATCCGCGGGATCTGCCCCAGCACCGCGCGCCCCGTGCGCCGTTCCAGATTGCCCGCCGTGCGGAAGGTGTTCTGCAGCGCCTCGCGGATCAGGACCAGCGCCGATCCCAGCATCAGCCCCATGATGACGGACAGCGCCAGCAGGATGGGTTTGCGCGGGGCCACCTGATAGCCGGGAATGGCCTGCGACAGCACGCGGCTTTCGGCGCGCTGGATGCCGATCTGGGCGCTCGTCTCCTTGAGCCGCGTCAGGAACGTCTCGTACAGGACCCGCGTGGCCTCGGTGTCGCGTTCGATCTGGTCGATCTCGATCAGGGCGGCGGACTGCTGTTCGAACCGGGTGGTGACCGTCTGGGCCACCTGACGCAGGTCGTCGGCAGCCTCTTCGGCCCGGGCCAGATCGCCGCGCCGCTGCAGCAGCAACTGGTCGAACCGCCGGTCGAAACGGGCGGCGACGGCGGCATCGCCCGCATCCGCCGCAGCCGCCAGCGCCAGCAATTGGGAATCGTCGGCCGCGGCGGCAAGGGCCGCATAGCCGCCGTCGGCTGCGGCCAGCACCGTATCCAGTCGCAACTGCGCACGGTTGAGCGCCAGTTCCGCATCCTGCAGTTCGGCATTCACATCCACCGACTGGGTGTTCAGGGCGACGACGGCTTCGTCGCTGATCAGCGTGTTGCGGGTCCGCAGGGCGTTGATCCGGTTCTCGGCCGTCTGGATGTCGTCCTGCAGTTCGGCCACCCGTGCCGACAGCCAGACCGCGGCCCGTTCGCTGGCCGCCACCTTGACCGCGATCTGATCCTCGCCATAGGTTTCGGCCAGCGTGTTGGCCAGCAGCGCGGATTTCAGCGGATCCTGCGTCGTGGCCGAAATCGTGAAGATGAAGCTCTTGTCCTGCGCCACAGCGGCGATCGTCTGGCGCAGCTGGTCGATGACCATGTTGCGCACCACGTCCTCGGACGTCGGGGACGGCGCATCGAGGCCGATCATCCCTTTCAGCCCCGTCTTGACCCGGTCCAGGGCGCCCGGCGATTGCAGCGTCGGGTTGAATTCCGGGTCGGAGATCAGATCTAGATCGTCCACGACCTGACCGAGTAGCCCACGCGACTGCACGACCTCCATCTCGGTGTTGATGCTGTTCTGGTCCGGCGTGGTGCCGTCCAGCACATCCTGCAGATTGATCGCGTTCTCGGTCTCGACCAGCAGGGACAGTTGGGCATTGGATTGATAAAGCGGTACGGCGACGAAGAAAGCATACCAGATCGCCAGCCCCATCGCCGCGGCAATGCACGCCCCGATGACAAGCCGCCCCCGCCACAGGGTGCTCAGCAGGGTGAAGATATCGATATCGTCGCTCTGATCCTCGGGCGCTCCGAAGTCCGTGGAAAGACGGGTCTTGTCGTTGGACATCAGGTGAACTGTCTCTCTAAGCGCATCATTTGCCGATAGCTTGTGTCGGACGAACTGGTCAAGGCCTTCTGGGCCATCGCCTCTTGTGAACATCATGTCGATCGCCGTACCGGACGCCGCATGGCGGATCTGCGCCCATCGGTCACAGCACGCTGCATTTTCCATGGCACGACAACCGATTCGGTGCCATGCTGCGCCGCAGAATGTTGTCTGGCTGCACATATTTTGCCCAAAAGCCCATGCATTTGGTCACATCATTGTCATGCGTTTGCGAAACTTTCTTGCTTTCATTGGCGGCGATTCCACAACTTTGACAAAAGAGATATTTTTTGTGTTTAAAAACAACAACTTCAGTATTTGTTTCGATTATGGATACAATTAACCACCGCTAACGACCGGATCCGCCTTAATTTAGACAAGAAGAAAACTTGCCGAAATTTTTACGGACCTATATTCCTATTCGAAGATGCTGTAGCTGCAGTATGCCGTGCAAAAAGCAGGTGCCGCAACCGGGACACCGTTGCTACACCCCACACGTTATCCTCTCTCAAAGAATTGGTTTTTATCCATGAAGAATACTGTAGTGTCGTTTATGGATGCGAAGCATGGCCAGTTTGTGGCTCAGCCTGCCGCCTCGGCATCGGACTCTCACGGGTTCTACCGCACCTTCGGCAAGCGGCACATGGACATCGTCTTCGTCCTGCTGTCACTGCCGGTGATGGTCCCCGTCATCCTGATCCTCGCCTTGCTGGTGGTACGGGACGGAAAGTCGCCGTTCTTCGGCCACACGCGGATCGGTCGCAACGGTCGCGCGTTCCGCTGCTGGAAGATCCGCTCGATGGTGGCCGATGCCGAGGACCGTCTGAAGACCCATCTGGCGGAAAACGCCGATGCCCGTGCCGAATGGGATGCCAACTTCAAGCTCGACGACGATCCGCGCATCACGCGGCTCGGTCGTTTCTTGCGCAAGTCCAGCCTGGACGAGCTGCCGCAGCTGTGGAACATCCTGATTGGCGAGATGAGCATCGTCGGCCCCCGCCCTGTCACGGCTGCGGAACTGGACCTTTATGGCACCGCCGTGGACGACTATACCGCGATGCGCCCCGGCCTGACCGGCCTGTGGCAGGTCAGCGGTCGCAACGACATCAGCTATGCGGCCCGCGTACAGATGGATGTGACCTACGTGCAGACCTGCAACCCGGCCCTCGACGCCGCGATCGTGATGCGCACCGCACTGGCCGTGACCCAGCGCACCGGCAAGTAAGTCACGGCGCTCGCGGGCGGAGGCGCGTCGCACAAGAGCGCCCGCGCTGTGCGACGCTCAGCCCCGCCGCCGCGGCAACCACCCCAGCATCGTGCCTTCGATCCCGTCTTCTGGTTTTCCCTGCATCCGCCACAGACCCAGCATCGCCACGAGCTGTGCCACCAGCGCCGCCGCGAAGACCAGTCCCACCTGCAGCCCGAGGACGATACGCGGCAGCACCCCCTGCGACGCCGGATCGACGGCGGGGCACAGGACATACCCCACCACAGCAAAGACGATCAGCCCCGCAACGGTCCGGTGGATCATGCGCATCTGGGCCATGACCGTGATGTGCAGCAGCTGTCCGGCTGCCGTGAAGGAAAAGATCATCGCCACCACGCCCGAAATGGCACGCGCCGCGATCGCACCCCACAGACCGAACCATGTGATGCCGATCAGCATCAGGGGCACCTTGACCGCGAGGTCGATGAACGTCCGCTGTGCGATCAGCTGCGGTTTGAACAGGCTGACCGCCAGCGGCCCGAGGACGAAGCCCACGATCCCCGGCAAAGAGGTCAGCGCAAGCCATGACAGCATTGGGGCGGCATCGCGCCAGACCTCGCCCAGCAGCACCGCCACGATGGGGCCCGCCAGCAGGGTCAGCCCCAGCAGGATGGCTCCCATCAGGCACAGGACCGCATTCAGGATCTTGCCCCAGGCCCGCACGCGGCCCTCCAGGGTCGCGGCCTTGGCCGTCGCGACCGTCAGCGGTGACGCGAGGGGAAAGAGGATACCCTGGAACGCGACGCCGGTCAGGTCGCTGGCCATGGCGTAACGGCCCAGCGTGGCGGTGCTCAGGGTGCGGCCCAGCAGGATCCGGTCGATCTGGAAGCTGAATGCGCCGAACAGCTGGTTGACGCTGTTCCACCCTACGATGTCCTTGAACGCGCCCCAACGCGCCAGGCTCAGCCGAGGACGGTAGGGTGCCGCGACATAACTCATCAGCGCCATGACCAGCGGCGTGGTGATCGTGCCCATGGCGATGGCCCAATGGCTGCGCGTTACAAGCGCCACGGTCACGACGACGCCGAAAGCCGCGGCCTTGCCCACGAGGTTCATCGCCATGTCGGGCCACATGTCGTAGGCCCGTGTGAAATCCGCCATGCGCGGGCTGATCAGGCTGCGCATGATCGGTGCCGCCGTCAGGGCCACGATCAGCAGCGGCAGGCGCGCCTCGTCGTAGAAGGCACCGACCGGCCAGGCCAGCGCCGTCACGACGACGGCCAGCACCACCGCCCGCAGCACACCAAGGGTAAAGGCGGTGTCGTAATAGTCCGGTGTCGGCGTCTCGGCTCGCAGGATCGGCTGGGTCAGCGGCACCTCGGTCAGCGCCTCGATCAGCAGGATCACCGTCATCGCCAGCGCGATCAGGCCGAAATCGTCCGGCAGCAGCAGTTGCGCCAGCACCAGCAGGGTGGCAAAGTCGATGACCTTGCCGCCCAGCCTGCCCGCCACCGACTGCATTCCCGCGCGCGCGATGTTCTGTCCGGTTGTCCTGACCATGGGCTCCGTGTCTTCGGTGATGCCGTTGGGTGGGCATCCTGATGCGATCCCCTTCCATCGCTTACGTCCAATCACGGACGAGGGCGACAGCGAAATCGCGGATCGCGTGGCGGCAGACCGGTCATGCCGCGTTCAGCGCAGGACCGCCTGCGATCCGGGCACATTCAGGCGCCCGCCCCATGACCGGTCGCCACGGCGCCCCAGGCGGATCATCGGCACCTCGACCCAGCGGTACAGCAGGGCCGAGGCCGCGACGATCACCGGGCCGCTGGCCAACAGGATCGCAGCCGTGATCTGCGGCTGCATCTGCGCGGGCCCGACCCACAGGCCATAGCTGCCGACCAGTGCGGCAAAGACCGGGATATGCACCAGATAGGTGGCGTAGGACCACTGCCCCAGACGCACGGCGACGGGATTGAAGGCCATGGCACCCACCATGCCCGCCAGCAGGGTGGCGGCGGGACCGCTGGCACGGGATCGCCGGATCAGACCCGCCTCCCACAGGACGATCGCGTACCAGACCAGCCAGATCAGCACCGCCAGCCGGTCGAGCACCGGCACCACCGCGAGGGCCGCGCACAGCACGGGCCAGAGCGCCCGGCCCTGCCTGTGCCGCGTCAGGACGATCCGGCACAGCATCCCCAGCAGGAAATATCCGATCGCCAGGGCCAGGTTGCTGTCGAACTGCCAGTGGACGCGGTCCTGTCCCTGCAGGATCACCTGCAGCATCAGCAGACACAGCACGCTGCCCGTCATGATCCGCACCCTGCCGCGGGCCAGCAGGCCCATCAGGACGGGTGCCACCAGATAGAACTGCCATTCAAGCGACAGACTCCATGCGGGGGACAGGAACGTGGCGCTGGCATAGGGCAGCAGACTGTCTGGCACCATGCCGTGCAGCAGCGTGGCATGCAGCAGCACGTGCCACAGCAGGTCCTGCGACTGGTGGGCCAGACGGTCCAGCCGCATCGCGCCGCCCGCCGCATGTGGATTGTCCACGAAGGCCGCGACATAGAACGGCATCACCAGCACCGCCAGCAGGATGCAGACCGCATAGACCGGATAGAGCCGCAGGATGCGGCGGCCCAGATAGGTCGCATAGGACACGCGCGCGCCGGACAGCAGATGCGCCATGACGAAACCGCTGACGATGACGAAGACATGCACGGCCGTATCGCCGCGCAGCAGCAGGCCGATGGCCTGCCCTGCGACCGGTCCCCATCCGGCTGGCGCGCCCGCGCCCAGGCCCGTCAGCTGCAATCCGTGCCCCACCACGACCCACCACGCCATGTAGGCCCGCAGGGCGTCGATGGCGACCAGTGGCGGGATCGGAACGGCGGGGGCTGCGGAGGAATGCGACATGGCCGCGACTATCGGGCGCCATGGTTAAGAATCTCTGAACGACGGCGCCCGCCACGGGTCGGACCGCGCCACGGGGCCGGGCCGCACCCCTGCCCGGAGCGCCGCCGCCTAGGTCCGCGGCAAAGCCTTGGTTCCGGTCGCGCCGCCGGCCTGCGGCCCGATGCGGGAGGGCATGGGCCGATGGGGGGCTGCGGCCTGTGACGGCACCATCAGGACCAGCGCCAGCAGGACACCCCAGCGCAACGCCTCGACCGTGCCGAAATCGGGCGTGGTGCCGACCAGAAGGGCCACGACGAAGGGCGGTGCGAAGGACCATTTCAGCGCAAGCGCCACCGCCTGCGCCACCGGGTCGGCGGCGGTGACGGGCCGGGTCAGGCGGCGCAGCACGAAGCCGAAGTAGAGCACGAACCCCACGAGCCCCACGCTGCCGAACAGGGCTGCCGCAAAGTTCGACGCACGCGTCGACCCCAGACCGACACCGATCATGTAGCTCGACAGACCCGCCTCGAAGGAGGTGCGCGTCCACATGCTGCGTTCCAGATAGGACAGGCTGTCGGTCTTGGTGAAGACCATCTCGTTCAGGCGCGCGATCACCGGATCCAGCAGCTGCGGGGTCGTCATCAGGACACCGGCCAGGGCGCCGAGCGCCGCAAGCGCCATGATGATCTCGCGCCGGATGCCGCGGCGGGTCAGGCGGGCACTCTGGAACCGTCCCGCCCGCGCGGCCCATTCCAGACCGATCATGGCCAGCAGAACCGCGATCCCGACATAACCCGCCGACGAGGTGGACAGGGCCAGCATCAGGGCCAGACCCGCGAGGATGACGTTCGCACGGCGCACCATCCGGGCACTGGTCATGGCCCGCCGCAAGAACCACAGCAACGACAAGAGTGTCAGTGACAGCCCGCCGAAAGACGAGGCTTCGGGCATCAGGCCGGTGACGCGTTTGGCGCCATCGGCCAGCGTCACACTGTCGAGGATGGCGTATTGCGCCGTACGGAACATGTCCAGCAACGGCGCCAACGGTACATAGGTTGCAGCGAAATCCAGCAGACCGGTGACGATGGTGATGACACCGGCCAGCATCACGCCACGGATCAGGACCCACAGGTTGGCCTCGTTGCGAAAGCTGCGGGCAAAGGCAAAGATCGCAAAGACCGAGACGGTGATGTAGGCCAGTTGCGAGATGTTCTGCTTGGTCACGGACAGCGGTGCGGTTTGCATGAACCCCGTGACCGCCATCGGCACGACGTCGATCTGTCCGGCGAACAGGCGCGGCGCGAACAGCGTCACGACGACACCCGTCACCCAGAACAGGACCAGCGCCTGCCCCGATCCGTGCCGGGACAGCGTCAGCAGGAACTGTGTCCCGCCACGGCGCAGCACCAGTTCGCGCAGCACGATCAGCATCGCCGTCATGGTCTGCGGCACCAGCGACAGACCCGCCGTCATATTGGCGGGAATGACCACCATGGACCCGAACGGCAACGCGGCGAAGAACAGCCACAGCAGGATCGGCCTGCGCGAGACCAGTCCCGTCAGGGCTATGCCCCAGTAGAGCGCGATCGGCAGGAATTCCATGTGGCGCCCCCTTGGGATGAACCGGCGTATCCGACCCTCCTACCCCGGACGGCGCCGGACGGAAACGGCACAGTTCCCGCTCGTGTCCTCCTCCGCCGGCCGACCGACGGGATGGGCCCGGGACCGGTTCCGGGTGGGGGGTCGGGATATCGGGTCCATCGGAACCCGCAAAGCATGGCACCTGCGGATCCATTAACCGATTTTCAACGAAGTCTAATCAAACCTGTACCGGACAGACCGCCCTGCGGCATCTGCCCCCACAGCAAGGGCCCCCAGCAATGGCCCCTTCAGCAAAGGAACGCCCATGTCCCGTGCCACCGCCCGTGCCGCATCCCAGGTCGCCGCGCAGTCCTTCGTGCGTCACGGGATCTGGCCCCGCCTGAAACCGATCCTCGCGGCCGTCCTGCCGGATCCGGTCGCACGCCTGCTGCACCGGACCAGACGGGGCATGGCCGCCCGCCGCATGACGCGCCAGTGGGACGCGCTGCGCCTGTCGCTGGACCGTCAGCCCACGGGCGTGCCGCCCCGCTCGATCCTGATCATGCCCGGCGATCCGCAGTGCATCGCAGGGTCCGTGGGGGACGAGGCGATGATCGCGGTCGTCATCGACCGCTACCGGGCCACATGTCCCGACCTGAAGGTCGCCGTGCTGTGCAGCAAGGGCGCACCGGAGGCGGTGGTGCGCGCCCGTGGCCTGCGTCCTGTCATCCTGCCCGGTGGCTGGAACTTTGCCGACCGCATGGCCGAGATCCTGGCGCTGAACGATTTCGACGCGCTGGTGGTGGTCGGCGCCGATGTGATGGATGGCTACTACAGCCCCGACTACAGCACGCAGATGATCATCGCGGCCGATCTCGCCGCGCGGTCGGGCCTGCAGACGACCGTGCTCGGCTTCAGCTTCAACGCCCGCCCGACCAAGGCGCTCGCACATCGGCTGGCCCGTCTGCACCGTGGGGTTGCGCTGAACGTGCGCGATCAGACCTCGTTGGACCGGATCAGGCGCTTTGCCCCGGTCTCGGCCCGTCTGGTCGCCGATTCCGCCTTTCTGCTGTCGCCGGGCACGATCGATACCGCGACCGCGCGCTGGATCGCCGGTGAACGGCAGGCGGGGCGCCGGGTGATCGGGGTGAACCTGCACCCCATGCTGGTGCGCGGCGCGGCCCCGGGCCAGCTGGACCACCTTGTCGCGCGCATGACACGGGCGATCGCCGCCGCCGATGCCACGACCCCCCTGTCGTGGATGCTGATCCCGCACGATTACCGCGACACCACCGGGGATGGCGACATGCTGTGCCTGACACCGCTGATGGACAGGCTGGCCGCCCTGCCCGGCCTGCGGGTCCGCCTGTTCGAGGGCACGCATCCGGCCGCCACGCTGAAGGCCCTGGCCGGGCAGATGGACGGCATCGTCAGCGGACGGATGCATCTGGCGATCGCCGCCCTCGGCATGGGCGTGCCCGTGCTGTGCCTGACCTATCAGGACAAGTTCGAGGGACTGTTCCGCCACTTCGACCTGCCGGCGCGGTATCTGCTGTCGCCGGCGGACCTGGCTGACGGGCCGCTGCTGACCGACACCCTGTGCCACTTCCTGCAGGCCTTGCCGGCGCTGACGGCCCGTGTCCGCCACCACACACCCGGCGTGATGACGCTGGCCTTGCAAAACTTCGACCCAGCCGCCACCGTCGCCGCATGAAGATCGCGGTCCTCTCTCCCGTCCCGTTCCTGCCGGCCACGCAGGGCAATACTGTGCGCATCGACGCCCTGACCCGCGCGTTGCGCACCCAGGGGCACGAGGTGTGGGTCGTGCTGCTGTGCGATCCGCCGGATCTGGCGCCCTATCACGCGGCCTATGGTGCGGACCGGGTCATCACCCTGCCGGCCGAGGCGCGCGTCCCGCGCTTCCTGCGGCGGCTGAACCTGTGGCTGCGGCGGCGCGCAGGGCAGGTCCTGCACCTGCCGGGGCGGCATTACCGCCGCCTCGACGATCTCTATCAGTCGCGCTGGACACCGCACCTGCGCCGCCTGCAGGTCCGCATCGGGTTCGATGCGGTCTGCACGACATACGTCCACACCTCTGCCGCGCTGGATGCGTTCCCGGACGACGTGCTGAAGCTGATCGATACCCACGACGCCTTTGCAGAGGCGCACGTGGCCTACCGCGCGCGCGGGGTGAAGTGGTTCTTCTATTCCCTGCGCACCGCCGACGAATGCCGCGGCTTTCGCCGGGCCGACGTGATCCTGGCGATCCAGGCAGAGGAGGCCGCACGCTTCCGCCACCAGCTGGACACCCATCCTGCGGGCCGTGCCGCCGATCCGGCGGTCGCCGTGGTCAGTCACATCCACGACGAAAGTACCGTCCCCGCAGCCGACCACACGCCCTGCCGTGCGCTGTTCCTGGGCTCGCGCAACGCTGCCAACCTGCGCGGCGCACAGGTCTTCGTCACGCAGGTCCTGCCGTTGATCACCGCCCGGCTGCCGGAGTTCCGCCTCGTGATGGCCGGCGACGTCTGTACCGCCATTCCCGACCATCCGCATGTGATCAAGCTGGGCCGGGTGGATAACGTGGCCGACGCCTTTGCCGCGGCACCCATCCTGGTCAATCCGGTGGCGATGGGCACCGGCATCAACATCAAGATGCTGGACGCGATGGCCGCCGGCGTGCCCGCCGTCAGCACGCCCATGGGGTTGCGCGGCCTGCCGCAGACCTGCCGCGATTTTGTGATCGAAGTGCCAGACGACGATCCGCAGGCCTTTGCCGATGCGCTGGTGGCGCTGGTGCCCGACACGGCGCGCCGCCGCGCGCTGGGGGCCAGGGCGCGGGCGCAGGTCGCGTCCTGGAACGCGGCACAGACCGGCGCACTGGCCCGCAGCCTGGCGCAAACGCCACGGTGTGCTGCCCGGTCGGATGCGCCTGCGGTCTGGCCCGCGCAGATCCCGGTCTGATCAGCGCGGCGTGAGGGGGGTCAGCACGGCCTCCAGCCGCGCCGCCGCCGCCGCCCATGTGAACTGCGCGGCAAAGGCGCGGCCCCGGTCAGACAGGTCCTGCCAGCGGGCAGGGTCCGCCTGCAGGCCGCGCAGCGCCGCGGCCCAGGCGGCGGGATCATGCGGGTCCGCGCACAGCGTGTCGGGACCGCAGACCTCCGGCAAGGCACCGCAGGGCGCGATCACCGCGGGCGTGCCAAGCAGCATCCCCTCGACGGGAGGCATGCCGAAGCCTTCGGTCAGCGACGGCGTGCAGACCGCCAGCGCATGGGCCTGCAGGCTGCGCATCTCGCCGTCGGTGACGTAGCCCGCGAAGATCACGTTGGCGGGCACCGGGTGTCCGAGGGCGGTGAAATCGGCGGCCTTGGCCTTGCCCGCCAGCACCAGCGTCAGCCCTGCCATGTCGGGCCGCGCAAAAGCGCGGAGCAGCACGCCGATGTTCTTGTGCGGCTGGGTATTGGCCAGCGCCAGCGCATAGCCGCGCGGCGCGAGGGCCAGACGGTCGAGCACCGTGTCGTCCGGGTCCACCCGCAGGATGTGATCGAC
>NZ_FOCI01000029.1 GCF_900110065.1 Loktanella fryxellensis
ACCAACCACCGCCGGTGCCATAGCCAGGAATGATGCGCTCCGCGCATCGAAGTGTCTGGGTCGGGCGCTCTGGCGGAACTGGAGCGGATACCACCGCCGGAGCCGCGTCGAGACAAAGATGCATTGTGTAAAGCTGCTGGGCCAGCGGCTGATGGCTCGGGACTTCGACCGCCAGGTCGCGGAGGTCCAGGTGCGCATCGCTATCCTGAATGGCTACACCGCCCTTGGCATCCCCGTCACAAAGGCAGTGGCATAAATCCGTCTGGGGTAAGGGGAAAACCGTCCGTCAGCTGATTTGCGCAACAGAGTCTTTGTCACCCACCGAAGTGGAGACAAATACAACCATCGGCCTTGCAGATGTCATTGGCTATAGGCCCAGCTGGTGAATCCGGGAACGAAGGTCACCAGCATCAGGACGGCCAGCATAATGACCCAGAACGGCAGCATGGCGCGTGAAAGCTTCATGATCGAAACACCGGATATGCTGCTGGCCAGATACAGGGCCGTGCCGACCGGCGGTGTCAGCAGACCGATCGTCAGATTGATCACCATCATCAGGCCGAACTGCACCGGATCCACAGCGAGTTGCGCCGCAACAGGGGCAAGAATGGGAGTCAGCAGCAGAATAGCAGGTCCACTTCTTTGGTTGCCACCCGTGATGCAAGAAGTTTTGACTGTCTTGGCGTGTGATCGAGTGCGAACTTCTTTCAGGCCTCGTTGTGCGGCATTTCCAGAAGCCGCGGGCCGGTATGGTGATCTGCGGATCAGGTCCAAATCTATCAAGCGCGCTATAAGCGCATAGTGGACAACTGGTTTTCCTAACCCAGATCTGTTCGATCATTGCGCCCATTCAGGTCGTCGTCTTCTTCACACTCCCCTTTGCACCGACTCTGGTTAATTACGACATGTAGCTCATGCCGTAGCCGCCAGTGCCGGATCTCTGTAATCCTCGTTTTTCATCAGCATCGCCCAGATCTGACGCGCCATCTTGTTCGCAAGCGCGATCCCGACCAGCATCTTCGGCTTCCGCTCTAGGATGCGACCGATCCAGCTCTCTGCCGGTATCTTATGGCGCGCCCGGCCGATAATCCGGCTCATTGCACCAATGATCAGAAGCCGTCGGATATCGGCCTGTCCAGCCTTGGAAATCCGGCGGAGTCGTTCCTTGCCGCCTGAAGAATGTTGGCGTGGGACAAGACCCAACCAAGCAGCAAAGTCGCGCCCTCTCTTGAACTGAGACATGTCGGGCGCTAAGGCTTCAACGGCCAGAGCCGTCAATGGCCCGACTCCGGGCAGGGTCTGCAAGCGCCGCGCCGTATCCGACTGGGCTGCCAGTTCCTTGAGTTTCTTGTCACGCGATGTGATGCGCGCCGTCTTCTCTGCAATCTGGGCCAAAAGGTCCCGAGACTCCTCACGGACGATGCCGCACAAGTCGCAGGCCTCTGATTCAACCAAGTCTTGCATACGCTTGATGTGCCCTATGCCGATTGGAAAGACGTGACCGTGTTCGTAGAGAATTGCACGAAGAGCGTTCACATTCTCTGTGCGTTGCCTGATCAATCGCTCCCGGCCCCGGAACAGGGCGGCCCGCGCCTGCTGATGAACCGTCTTTGGCGTGACAAACAGCATCTCAGGCTGGCGCGCAGCGATGATGATCGCATCTGCGTCGGCTGCATCATTCTTTTTGTGACGCTTCACGAACGGCCGAACAAGCTGTGGAGCGATCAGCTTGGCCTGATGACCCATCGCTTCCATTTGGCCTGCCCAGTAGTTCGCGCTGCCGCAGGCTTCGAAAATAACCACGCTCGGGGCCAGCTTCGGCATGAACACGCGGAACTGTTCTCGCGTCAGCTTCTTCTTGAACTGGATCTCTCCCGTCGCCATCAACGCCCCGTGAACCTGGAAAACGGACTTTGCCAAATCCACGCCAATTATCATATCATTCATCTTGCCGTCCTCTCCGCTTCATGTGTGGCTTCACTACCAAAACGTTGGCACATTGCGATGCCGTCGGGGAGGGCGGCAACCATCCCATCTATCAAGGAACATGCCAACGACGAGCAGCATCCCGGTGATGAGTAGCAGAAGCAGGGTGCGGTTCTCGGTCAGCCCGAGGATCGCGCCCGCGATGGCCTGCGGCAGTTGCGCATTGGTCAGCAGCCAGCCGAACAGCGAGGTTGCCGCGATGATCGCGGCAATGACCGCGGTGCCGATGGCCGCCTCGATGCAGATCTGGGGAATGTTCCGCAGCGTGATTTCCTTGTATACAAACACCCCGACAAACAGGGCATAGGTCGCGACGACGGCGCCGCCCTCGGTCGGGGTGAAGACGCCCATCCGGATCCCGCCGATGATGATGATAGGCATCATCAGCGCCCAGCTGGCCTCTTTGAACCGCTGCCATTTTTCGGCTCCGGTGACTCGCCCCTCGACCGGATAGCCGTGCTTGCGCGCATAAAAATAGGAATAGACCGCAAACAGCAGGCCGATCAGCAGGCCCGGTGCGATTGCCGCCATGAACAGGTCGCCGATGGACGATTGCGTCGACACGCCGTAGATGATGATGGCGATGCTGGGCGGAATGATCAGGCCAAGACTGCCCGAACAGGCCACCAGTGCCGCCGAGAAACCGGCGTCGTAATTGCGCTTCTTCATCTCGGGGATCATCACGGAGCCGAGTGCTGCGACATCGGCCACGCCGGAGCCGGAAATGCCGCCCATGATGACGCCACTGACCGACACGACATGGGCAAGGCTGCCACGGATGTTGCCGACCAGCGCCAGCGCCAGGTTGATGATCCGCCGGGTGATGCCGCCATGGCTCATCAGCGAACCAGCCAGCATGAACAGAGGGATCGCCATCAGCGGAAAGGAGTCGACCGAAGCAAACAGCCGCTGGCCGAACAGCGCCATCGGAAAGTCCTGATAAAGGATGCCTGCCAGCCCGGCCAGCGCGATCCCGAAGGCGACGGGCAAGCCCATCAGCAGAAAGAGGGCGAAGCCGCCAAAGAGGATGAGCGCGATCATGTGGTTTGTTCCTTACTGTGCATCGCCAGCCGCCATGTCTCGCGCAGGGCGAAATACAGCAGCATTGCGCCGCTGAACGGGATGACCGCGTAGATCGTATACATCGGCAGGCCAAGGGCGGCGCTGCGCTGGTTCATGCCAAAGCCCATCAGCGACTGCCCACCGACGATCAGGGCAAGGCCGACGGCGGCCACCAAAACGGCGTTGGCGATGCGCAGGACGCGCGATGGCCCCGTGGGCAACATCTGCGCCAAGAAGTCGAGGGCGATGTGGGCGCGCGACTGAAAGGCCGCCGCGAGACCAAGGAACGTAATCCAGACAAAGATGTAGCGCCCCGCCTCCTCTGACCAGCTGAGCGAGTTCGTGAACAGATAGCGGGCGAGTACTTGTGTGAAGGTGATGGTCATCATGGCAAGGATCAGCACGCCGATCGCCCACAAAAGAACCAGGTGTATGTTACGATCGAGCTTGTCCAAGCCATCTCTCCCTTGACTGCGGTGCGGCCCGCCGCCCGGAACGGGACGGCGGGCGTGGCTCTTGCGGCTTAGCGACCCAGTTCGGCCATCATCCGGCGGTACAGGTCGATATCGACGGTCTCGGCAAAGGATTCATGCGCCGCGATTGCGGCAGCGGCGATCTCTGTCGTGTCCAGGCGGGTCACGGTCAGACCTGCGTCGACCATCTCCTGCAACATCTCGTCGGTCTGGCTGCGGACCGCCTCGTTCTCGGCCTCGGTTGCTGCCGCCGCCGCCTCGGTGACGATCTGCTGCTGTTCCGGCGTCAGCTGGTTCCACCGCATCTCGCTCATCGCCAGGGTGACGTATTCGAACTTGTGGTCGGTGAAGGCAAGGTAGTCCTGCACCTCGTTCACACGGCCGCCAAAGATGAAGGGGATCGGGTTCTCCTGTGCCTCGATCACGTTCTGCTCCAGCCCGGTATAGACCTCGCTCCAGGCCATCGGCGTCGGGTTGGCCCCGATCGCGCGCCAGGTCGAAACCATCGCCGGGATCTCGGGGACGCGGATCTTCAGACCCTGCAGGTCGGCAAGGGTGTTGATCGGCTTATTCGAGGTCACCTGCCGCGAGCCACGCTCCCAGAAGTTCAGGATGCGGACGTTGGCGGTTTCCCGTACGTTTGCGGCGATTTCTTCACCGATTGGGCCGTTGATGATGGTGTTGAATTCGTCCTGCGACCGGAACAGATAGGGTAGTTCCAGAAGCTGGACCGAGGGTGCGAAGTTGCCCAGAACCCCGGCGATCAGGCTGAAATCGGCGGTGCCCATCTGCATGCCTTCGACCAGATCGCGGTCACCGCCCAGGGTCGAGTTGGGATAGATGGTCAGCGTGATTGCCCCATCGGACCGGGCCTCCAGCTCTTCCTTGAACTTCTCGGCACCGAAGTGCCACAGGTCCATCTCGGACTGGATGTGGCCCAGCTTGAGGTTCAGCACCTCCTGTGCAGCAGCCCCCTGCGGCAGGGCACCGACTGCCAGTGCCGACAAGGCAACGGCAGACGTCAGCCTGACGGTCTTTCCTATCGTGTTGAACATGGTCTCTCCTCCTCTGTGTGGTATACGTTTTGGCTGCGTTGCGCCGGTCAGGCGCCCCGCAGAACCGTGCTGGCCTCGGCGAAGAAGTCGGGTCCGCCGAAGTTGCCGGATTTCAGGGCCAGCGTGATGTCGCCGGTCGGCCGTGACGCGCGCAGCGCCGGGGCACCGGGCGCAATCTCGGGCCCGATGTCGAGGGCGGTCAGGCCAAGGCCCTCGACCACCGCGCCCGATGTCTCGCCACCCGCGACGATCAGGCGTGCCATCCCGGCGGCGACAACCGCACGGGCGATGTTCGCAAACAGCGCCTCGATTGCGGCCGCGACCCGGTCACGCCCATGGGTCTGCTGGGCGGCCTTGACCCGCGCAGGGTCCGCCGACGAATAGATCAGCGGCAACGCATCCTGCGCTATCGCCCAGGCCGCCACTTCGGCTGGATCGACCTGTCCCGCGACCGCGTCATCGGCAGTGATTTCCCTGGCGGGTCGGCCGGCATCGCGGTGCTGCGCAATCTGGTCGCGTGTCGCCGCCGAACAGGACCCGGACAAGACGACGGCCTTGCCTGAGACACCTTGCCAGGTGCCGCCTTGACCGGACAGCAGGCCCTTGCGCCGAAAATTGCGCGGCAACCCCATTGCTATCCCCGATCCGCCGGTCAGCAGCGGCAATCCGTCGAGGGCCTCGCCGATCGCCATCAGGTCGTCGTCTGACAGGGCATCGACCACGATCAGCCGCGCGTCCATCGCATCTTCACGGGTCAGCGCGTCCGCGATGACCGCGGCACCCCGCCGCACATCGGCAAATGCGACATGCCCGACGCGAGAGGTGGTCTGACGCGCCAGAAACCGGCGGATGTCGGAATCGTTCATCGGGTTCAGGGGGTGATGTTCCATCCCGCTTTCGTTCAGCGGACGGTCTTGCACAAAGAGGTGGCCCTGATACAGCGTGCGCCCGGCACCCGGAAAGGCGGGGCAAACGACAACCTTGCGCGCGCCCAGCGAATCGGCCAGCGCGTCTGCAACCGGACCGATGTTGCCATCTGGCGTGCTGTCGAAGGTGGAACAGTATTTGAACAGAAACTGCTGGCAGCCCTGCGCATGCAACCAGTCAAGGGCGGCGAGCGATTGAGCAATGGCATCGGCTGCGGGAATGCTGCGCGACTTCAGCGCGACCACACCCGCTTCGACGGCAGGGTCGGCGTTCGTCGTGGGAATGCCGCAGTATTGCGTGACGCGCATCCCCTGCTTGGACAGGGTGTTCGCCAGATCACTGGATCCCGTGAAATCGTCGCCGATACAGCCTGAAAGCACAGTGTCACCTCATCAGAAATCAGCCCCGCGCCGAGTTGCAGCAGCGGGTAAGTCATGGTAGAGCGGGACCGCGTTACGACGCGTCCTCCGCGTCCTGCCGACGAATGTTCCAGTATGTCTCGACCACGGTTGCCAGATGGGCGCGCATGGCCGCTTCAGCCCGGTCCGCGTCCCGGTCGCGCAGCGCCTCGAAAATCGCGCGGTGCGCGGCAATCGCCCGCGCCAGTGCATCTGGGTGGCTCAGCGACATGCGGCGCTGATCCTCCAGCAGTTCGAGCACGATGTGATACAGCGCATCCAGCAACGGATCCTGCGCGATGCTGGCGATCCGGTGGTGAAACGCGTCGTCGGTGACCGAGAAGGCCGCGATGTCGTCGGCGCAGGCCTCGTTGCGCAACAACAACGCTTCGAGGGCGGCGACATCGGTGTCCGTCGCCAGCCGCACCGCTTCACGGACGATAGCGACCTCGACAAAGGTCCGGGTCTTCTGGAACTGCCGGATTCCCTCCTTGCGGGACAGCAGCATCTTGGACGCACCCGACAGCAGTTGCAGCAGGTCGCGGGGATCGGGTTCAGTGACACGGGACCGGTCGCCGTTGGTCACAGACAAAAAGCCGGTTTTATTCAGCCACAACAGCGCCTCGCGCACCGCAGGGCGACCGACGCCGTAATGCGCCATCAGATCACGCTCCGACGGCAGCTGTTCGCCGACGGCAATTTCGCCGGACAAGACCCGTGCCTCGATGTCCTTGGCGATCTGGTCCGACAGGCGATCCCTGCGCAGATGGCTGGGTGCGCCAAAGCTGCTCATGCGCCGACGTCTTTCGTGATGTCCCGCTTGGCCGACACGATGGCAGCGAGGAAACGGTCGCGCCACGTACGGCGCTGGGGCAGATCGGTTGCCAGCACATGGCCACGCATCCTGTCCTCGATGGCGGCCACAAGGTCGGGGCCCCACGGGCGGGGATCGGCCTGCTCCTTGGCCAGACCGTGATACATCGGGCCAAGGTTGGCACAGTATTCGGCAATGCCGTTGGCAGCGTTCAGGTCGATGGTCGCAAAAGGCCCCATGAAGCACCAGCGCAGGCCCAGACCGTCAGCGACGGCGGCATCGACCTCCTCAGGGGTGCAGATCCCGTCCTCGACTAGGCGGAATGCCTCGCCCAGCAGGGCGCTTTGCAGGCGGTTCACAACAAAGCCGTTGATCTCGCGCGTCAGGGTGATCGGGCTCTGGCCCAGATCGGTCATCAGATCGCGCGTGAATGTAAGGGTTTCGGGCGAAGTCCAGGGTGCGGGGACCAGCTCGACCAGGGGGATCAGGTGCGGTGGGTTGATCGGATGGGCGACAAGGCAGCGCGGCCCGATGGTCAGCCCTTCGGTAAAGCTGGACGCGGGCAGACCTGAGGTGGAGCTTGCGACGATGGTAGCGGCGTCCAGCAACCCGTCGATCTCACGATAGAGAGCCTGCTTAACCGGCAGTCTTTCGGGTGCGCTTTCCTGAACGTAATCCGCCCCGGATAGCGCATCCGCGAGGCTGGACGCGACGCGGCAGTGTGCAGCAAGCGCTGGATCGGAGTTCTCTACAAAGTCCACCGCAGCAATCGCCGCTGCTTCGCTGTGATCGTAGATCGCCAGGTCATGTCCGGCGCGTGCAAAGACCAGCGCCCAGGACGATCCGACGACGCCGCAGCCGACAATTGCAATTCTCATGTTGGTGGTCCCCACTCTATCTTGGTCACTGGTATGACAGGTCGATGGTATGACCGTCAATCTATAATCATGACCATCATGCGGTTCGCCGATACTCCGTCCGATGTCCGCATGTCTTTAACTGACCCTGGTGCTGTTGTCGGCACGGTCAGGTCTCTCGTCGATGGTGTCTGACGCGGCACAACGAAATGATCCAGGCCGCATCGCCTGCGTCCGATCTGCGGCGAATTGTTAAACCCCGTTAGCCGACCAGCAGGCGCGTTGGCTGGCAGCTATGGATACCGACGCAAGCCGTCTTCATGCAAGAATTCGGGCACTCGCGGCGCTTCCGCGGCCCGAAAGGATCGCGCCACCAACAATGCCTTGCCCCCGCCGGTAATCTGTCGTTCGATGGGTCGTCAGATGGAGGATCCGATGCAGCCTGATCTCTTTTTTCCTACCCGATGCCTTCTTTTGCTGGGTGTGTTTTGTTTGGCCCTGCCTGCGCCGGCCAGCGCGCAGGCCTATCCGCACGCGGACGAGCCGATCGGCACGATCGAGGAGATCTATGACGGCCATCTGACGCCTGACATGGCCGTCAGAACTTTCCGCAATATCGACCGCTTGTTTCCGACCCGCACCATCGCTGCAGGCGACACGCCCCGCGCCTTGCCGGAAGCGCTGGTCGACTTGTCCGCGCTGGTCACCTATCAGGTCGGGGATGCAACCTACGACCTTTACGATTTTCTGTCACTGGACAATGTCACCGGTCTGATCGTGCTGAAGGACGGCGCTGTCGTTCATGAAAGCTATCAGCGCGGCAATACGGCCGAGACGCGCTGGATGTCGATGTCGGTTGCCAAGTCGATCACCTCGACCCTCGTGGGGGCCGCGATCCGTGACGGCTACATCGATGGGCTGGATGACATGGTCACCGATTACGTGCCTGCGCTGGCGGGCAGCGCCTATGACGGGGTCAGCATCCGCGATATCCTTCTGATGGCGTCCGGCGTCGCTTGGGACGAGACATATACCGACCCCGAATCCGATCGCCGTGACCTGCTCCGCGCCCAGATCGCGCAGCGCCCCGGTGCGGCAATGGAAGTTATGGCATCTCTGCCCCGCGCCGCAGAGCCCGGCACCCAGCACAATTACTCCACCGGCGAAACGCAGGTCCTGGCCGAGATCGTTGCAGGTGCGACGGACATGACGCTGTCTGCCTATCTGGCTGCGCAGATCTGGCAGCCCTACGGCATGGAAGCGGACGCGAATTGGTGGCTGGACAGCCCCGACGGCGTCGAGATTGGCGGCAGTGGTCTGTCGGCGACCCTGCGCGACTTTGCCCGCTTCGGCCAGTTCATCCTTGATGGCGGGATGATTGACGGCGAGGCAGTTCTGCCGGACGGCTGGACCGAGATTGCAGGCCAACCGCAAAAGCTGTCGACGGGCGAGGCCATCGAATACGGTTATATGTGGTGGCCCGGCTGGACGGAGCCTTCGATGGCCGACGGCGCTTATGCGGCCATCGGCATTCAAGGGCAGAACATCTACATCAACCCGACCCGAAATGTGGTGATCGCAACGCATATGGCCCAGCCCAAGCCGCTGGGACGCGAGCCAGTAGACCCGCTGGTCGTCTTTGATGCGATCGCGGCAGCGCTGGACTGAACGTGATGTCGTGGGCCGGTCTGGACCCGGTCGGAATGGCAGGCCGTTGCGCCGGTGCAGACCGGTAACCAATGGACGGATGTGTTGCAGGAGGACGGAGATGACGACAGGCAAGGTTGTGCGTCACATCAATCGCGCAGAGGCCAGCGTGATCAAAGGTCTCGCAGCGGCAGGTGTCGCGACAGTTCACGAGGCACAAGACCGATCCGGGGTGATGGTGTCGCACATGCGTGCCATCGTCGCCGGCGTGGCAATGGGTGGGTCTGCGGTGACCGCGCTTTGCGCGCCGGGCGACAACTGGATGCTGCATGTCGCCATCGAACTGATGCAGCCGGGCGATGTGCTGGTGGTCAGCACCACCTCGTCCAGCATGGACGGGTTCTTTGGCGATGTCCTTGCGGACTATGTCCGCGCGCGGGGCGGTGCTGGTGTGATCCTAGATACGGGAGTGCGAGATGTTGGCGTCCTGCGCGCCAGCCGCTTTCCGGTCTGGGCACGGGCGATCTCGGCGCAGGGCACGGTCAAGGAAACGCTTGGTGCGGTGAATGTGCCGCTGATCTGCGGCGGGCAACGGGTGGTGCCGGGCGATGTCATTTGCGGCGACGATGACGGGGTTGTCGTGGTGCCGCGCGCCAAGGCGCAAGACGTCCTTGCCGCGGCGCAGGCACGGGTCGAGAAAGAGGATGCCATGCGTGCCGCGTTGCGCGCTGGCGGCCACACCCTCGATATGATGGGGCTGCGGGACAAGGCGGAACAGAGGGGGCTGCACTACATCGACGGACCCGTGGACTGGTCTGACGACTGACCCGGTCCCGCTACATGCGAAGTGGCATCCCTGCCGTCATACGGCGATCAGCGCATAGAGAAACCTGACCGACACCAGCAACAGAAAGCTGCCGAACAGTTTTTCCAGCGTATTCTTCCTCAGCCCGTGGGCCAGCCTGACGCCCAACGGCGTGGTCAGCAGCGTCGATGGCAGCGTCAGGATAAAGGCGATCAGCGACACATATCCGATGGCATCGACGGGCAAACCGGGTTTGTCCCAACCAGCCAGCATGTAGCCAATTGTGCCGGGGATCGCGATCAGCACGCCGACCCCGGCGGATGTCGACACAGCGCGGTGAATTCCGACCCCGTGCAATGTCATGAACAGGTTGGAAATCGCCCCGCCGCCGATGCCCATCAGCGACGACAGCAGGCCGATGACACCGCCGGCCACCCGCGTGGCGGCGGGCCCAGGCAAAGTGTCGCCCAGCCGCCACCCCTTGCCCCCGGTCAACAGCTTTGCCGCGTTAATCGAGGCGACCACGATGAATACGATCTGAAACACGGCAGGCGGGCTGAACCGTGCGATCACGGCACCGATCACAACGCCCAGCAGGATCGGCACGACCCAGATCCGCAACAGGTCCATGTCGACTGTGCCGCGCTGGTAATGGCTGCGCACCGACAGGATCGAGGTCGGCACGATCAGCGCCAGCGACGTGCCGACGGCCAGCGGCATCCGCAGGTCATCAGGGATCCCTGTGATGCCGAAGAATTCGTAAAAGACCGGCACGCTGACGGCGCCGCCACCGACACCGAACAGGCCCGCCAGCACGCCGATCAACCCGCCCGCAATCACCATCGCGAGGATGACCGGCACCAGTTCGCCAGGATCAATACCTGCAATCATGATGACCGCTGACCGGCGATCAGGGCCGTCAGACTCGCGCCGTCGCGCTGTCCCATGTCCTGCGACAACGCCGCATCATAGCGGGCGAGGGTTGCGTCGGATAGGGGCAGCGCCACGCCGTCCAGCCGCGCCAGTGTCAGGGCCAGCGCCAGATCCTTGCGCAACCCGTTCAGATCAAAGGTGCCGTCCTGCAGGTCACCCTCCAGAGCAGCGGTCACGACAGTGCCTCGCGATGTCATCACATTCGGCCCGGCAGAGGACTCCGCGATCAGGCTGACGATCCGATCAGCACCGATCGCGGAAGTATCGACCAGCGACAACGCCTCGCCCAGAGTGGCCCAGTAGAGCGCCAGCGGCAGGTTGACCGCCAGCTTCATCCGCGCGCCGGCGCCGACCGGGCCAAGGTGGTCGACACGGCGGCACAGCTGCTCCAGCACCGGACGCGCGCGCGTCCATGCCGCCACGTCGCCACCGGCAAACCCCAGCAGTTGTCCCTTCAGAGCCGGACCGACCGTGCCGCCGACGGGACATTCCAGATAATCTGCCCCGGCCGCGACGACCCTGGCTGCAACCTGTTGCTGTTCGCCGGGCAGGATGGTGCTCATCTCGATGAACAGCTTGCCCGCAGCGTCGGACAGCACACCATCGGCATCAAGGATCGCAGAAAGGGCGGCAAAATCCGTCACCGACGAAAGGATGATGTCGCAGCGCGCCACCAGCGTCCGTGGATCGTCCACGGCCCGCGCACCAACCGCGCGGGCCGCCGTCATCCCGTCGGCGGTCCGGTTCCAGACGTGAACCGCATGGCCGCAATCAACCAACCGCGTAGCATAGGCGGTGCCCATGCGTCCGGTGCCCAAAACACCTATCGACATACCTATCGCTGTCACAGCACGCCTTTCTTTCCTTGACGGACCGGCCCCGCACATCGCAAGGCCGGTACCGTTCTGTCAGGCGGCTTTAGCGCCGATCGTCACGGTCAGCGGCTCCAGCCCCTCGACGGTGCAGTCCAAAACGTCGCCGGTGACAACCGCACCGACGCCCGCAGGTGTGCCGGTCATTATGATGTCACCGGCGCGCAGCTCGTGCTGTTCGGAAATCTTGGCGATGATCTCGTTCGTGTTCCAAATCATCAGATCCACATCCGCATCCTGCTTCACATCGCCGTTCACCGCGAGGGTGATGTGGGCCTGCTCCTTCAGCCCCACATCGCTTAGCTTTGACAGCGGGCCGATTGGCGCAGATTTATCGAAAGCCTTGGTGATTTCCCAAGGCAGTCCATTGGCCAGCACGTTGACCTGATGATCGCGCCGCGTCATGTCCAGCCCGATGGCATAGCCATAGATATGCGACGCCGCATCTTCCGCTTTGATGTTGTAGCCGCCGGATTTCAGGGCCACGACCAACTCCACCTCGTAATGGAAGTTTTCGGTGAACACCGGATAGGGGATTTCGCCGCCGCCCCTGACGATGGCATCCGCAGGCTTCATAAAGATCACCGGGGGATCACGCTCGTCCGCGTTCATCTCTTTCACATGCGCGACGTAGTTCTTGCCGATGCAGTAGATGCGTCTGACCGGGAACTTCTCGTCAGAATTCACGATATCCAGATAGGCGGGCGCTGGCGGGTCGATGGCGAAACGGGTCATGACGTGTCCTTGGGTTGATGAGAGCAACGTAAAAATGTATATAATCTTTGGATACTGGTTTGGATACCTATAAAATAATATAGAAAAATCAATTATCTAAACTCATAATGTCAAATGGTGTCGGTATTGCATATATTTTAGTGATTTATTTTACGAATCATATACCATCCTGACAGGCGGTTCTGATCCGGCTCATCCGTGTCCGGTGCGTGGCTGCCATCAAAAGAGAGAGGACGACCATGACACGATTGATGTTGCTGACACGCAGAACCTTTGCCGGCCTTGCCGGAACGACCGCTTTGGTGGCGGGCTTCGGCCTTGCGACGCCGCTGATGGCGCAGACCAACCTGACCGTTGCTGTGCCCAACCCGTCCGCCATCACCTGGCTGCCGATGTGGGCCGCGATTGGCGAGGGGTACTTCGAGGAGGAAGGACTCACGCTGCAGGTCGAGGCGGTCGACGGCTCCGGTCAGGTTATTCAGGCGATGGCCGCAGGGCAGGCACAGATCGGCGCGCCCGGCCCCGGCCCGGTTCTGGCGGCGCGTTCGCGTGGCGTCGATGTGAAATTCATCTACAACCTCTATCCGAAAAGCGTGTTCGGGATCCTTGTGCCGTCCGACTCTGACTACCAGACGCCGGAGGATCTGCGCGACACGACTATCGGTGTCGGCACGGCGGACGGGGCGGAAGTATCTTTCGCACGGGCGATCTTTTCTGATCTGGGGATGGAGCAGGACACCAACTATACCTTCCTGCCGGTTGGCGACGGTGGCACCGCTGCGGTCGGTTTCATGCGGGGCGATGTCGCGGGCTATGTCGGCGCGGTCAGCGATGCGGCGATCCTGGCATCGCGCGGCATGGACCTGCGCGAAATCACCCCAGAGGAATATCTGGCTTTCTTCGGGAACGGCTTTGCGGTCATGCAGGAGTTCATCGACGCCAACCCCGAGATGATCGAAGGGTTCGGGCGGGCGATGGTGCACGGCATGGAATTTGCCGGTGACCCGGCCAATCTGGAAGCCGCCCTCGATCATGCGGCCGCTGGCAATGCGCAGGAGGGCGAGGATCGCGAATTCGCCGGCGCCCTGCTGGTCGCGGCCCACGAGCGGATGACGCCGACTGATGCTTACATCGAACAGGGTTTCGGCTATCAGCCGCCCGAGCACTGGGAAGCTTGGCACGAAAGCCTTCTGGCCAGCGGCGACCTGAGCGCACCGCTCGACGATCTCGAGGCCGCCTATACGAACGAGTTTGTAGAGGCCTGGAACCAGTGATGCAGATGACGAACCCGCACCTTGCGCCTGATGCCACAGGTCAGCGACATCCGGTCTATGAAATTTCCGGCCTGTCAAAGACCTACGCGCGCAACAGCCTTGTTGCCCTCAAGGGCGTCGATCTGACGCTGCACAAGGGCGAGTTCGTCTCTGTCATCGGTTCGTCCGGCTGTGGCAAGTCGACCCTGCTGAAGATCATGGCAGGGTTAATGCCGCCGACCACCGGGCGGGTGATGCTGGAAGGCAAGCCAGTGATGGGGCCGCGATCCGACATCGGCATGATGTTCCAGCACGCCACGCTGTTGCCGTGGAAGACCACAATCGATAACATTCTGCTGCCGATCGAGATGCGCGAAGGCCGCCAGGCCGCGCGCAACGCAACGGACCGCGCGACCGCGCTGCTGGAACTGGTCGGTCTGGGCAAGTTCGGCAACGTCTATCCGGCCGAGCTTTCGGGCGGCATGGCACAGCGCGCCGCGATCTGCCGGATGCTGATCGCTGAACCTGCTGTGCTGCTGCTGGACGAGCCATTTTCCGCATTGGACGAATTGAACCGCGACTTCATGAACATGGAGTTGCAGCGGATCTGTCTGGAGCGTGAGGCGACCGCCTTTTTGGTCACCCATTCAATTGCAGAAGCGGTGCTGCTGTCTGACCGGATCTATGTGATGAAACCACGTCCCGGCCGGATCGATCAGAACATCAAGATCGACCTGCCGCGCCCGCGCAACCTCGACATGATTAACACCGAAAAGTTCGGTCAGATCGTCCACCATATCCGCAGCGCCCTTGGCAGCGAGGCATTCAACTGATGGCACAGTCACAGACAGAGCAGCACCATGGTGAGACCGTCTGGATTGAACGCGAAGCCTTTATCGACAGGATTCCGCGGTGGATCGCGATGCTCGGGCTTTTCATCATCATTGTCGGGATCTGGCATGTCGTCACGACGACGGGCTTCGTCTCTGCGATCATCCTGCCTACGCCGGGCGAGACCTGGAACGACATCCTGTTCGTTGGCGCCAATATCATGCGTGGCGAGTACATGTTCGAGGCTCTGGTGACCACCTCGCTGACCGTGCTCTACGGTTTTCTGATCGCGATCGGGATCGGCTTTTCCCTGGGTCTGCTGGTCGGTGAAACGAAGTTCGGTGAAAAGGCGGTGCTGCCCTATCTTGTTGCGATCGACACGATGCCAAAGGTGGCCTTTGCACCGCTGTTCATTGCCTGGCTTGGGTTCGATATCGCATCGAAAGTGGCCCTCGCCGCCTTCATCGCGACCTTTCCCATCGTCGTGGCCACCGCGGCCGGCCTCTATGCGGCGTCGGAAAATGAACGGATGCTGTTCCGCTCCATCGGGGCGACGCGCTGGCAGACACTATTCCGGTTGAAACTGCCGACCGGATTGCCCTATATTTTTACCGGGTTGAAAATTGCGGCCGTGGGCGTCATGGCCGGTGCCATCACGGGAGAGTTTCTGGGCGGCGGACAGGGCTTCGGTGCCCTGATCCGGCAGGCCGCGTCGCAGCTGAACACACCAAGGGTGTTTTCGCTGATCCTTTACCTTAGTCTTTTGGGACTGGCGCTCTACTTTACGGTCGTCTGGGCGCAGCGGCGCTTCGTATTTTGGAACAAGGCGGAGACACCGGGTGGCATTGGCTGAGGGCAGACGAACCGGGATCCATGAGGATGCGCAGACCCTGTCAGAGCAAGCCTATGACCTGCTGCGACGCGACATTTTGCAGGGGGCATATATTCCGGGTGACAAACTGCTTCTCGATGCTGCCTCGGACAAATACGGCATTGGCATCAATCCGATCCGCGAGGCGTTGAATCGCCTGTCCTCGGAAGGCCTGGTGGAACGCAAAACCCAGCGAGGGTTTTTCGTCAGCCGGCTTTCAATCGATGACCTTGAGGAACTGGTGAAGGCGCGGATCTGGCTGGAAACCCGCGCTCTCAGCGAGTCGGTCGCCCATGCCAACGAGGCTTGGGAGGACCGGTTGGTCCTGAGCTATCACCGTCTGGCCCGCACCAATCGGACCATCGACAGTGAAGGTGGGTTCGGCGTCAACCAGATATGGGAAGACCGCCATCGCGACTTTCATATGGCGCTGATCGAGAACTGTCAGTCAAGCTGGCTGATCGGGTTCTGCGCGACGATGCTGGATCAATCCGTGCGATATCGTAATCTGTCAGTGAATGCCAATCACAAGCGCCGCGGCGATGCGCAGGCTGAACACCAGGATATTGTGAACGCCGTCCTCGACCACGATGTGCAAAAGGCGGCGGAGCTTCTGGAAAACCACTATTTGCAGACGCTGGAAGGCATCCGCAAGATCGTGTCGGGTCAGTAGATCATCTTCCCCTCGTTTCGTTGTTTGATGGTATCAAATGCCGGCCAGTCTTAGAGTAAGTTAGTCCTTGAGCACCTTGGCAGCATAACACTTGTCAATCGGGCGCGGTGCGGTTTAGCAAATTCCGTACATTCGACACCTGCCACGCCCCGCCGCGTCGGGTCAGCATCCCTCGTTCATTTAACGCGGCCGCGAGAGCACGCAGTGTCGTGATGCCCTCCGCGCGCAGATGCTCGATAACCGGCTTGAGGTCTTGCGCGAACCGATCAGCATTTGCAGTGACCGCCGTACGGAGTGCCGTGCCGCCTTTGCCCGCCCTGCGGAGCGCCGCTGCGCCGTTCGGGTTGCCCAGCTTCACACCGCGTGCCATGGCGCTTGGCACCCCGCCACTGGCCTGGTTTTACTCCGCCGCGTGGCCGGGTTTGTCACCGCCGTTGACACCGCTGGCCTGCAGCGTCAGCAGGAAGGCTGCGTTGCGCGACAGCCGGTCCAGCTTGGCGATGACGAGCGTGGCTCCCGTGAGCCGCGCTAAGATCAGCGCCGTGGCCAGTTCGGGGCGGGCATCCTTGCGGCCGCTTTCCACTTCGGTGAACCGCGCCAGCACCTTGGCCCCCCGCGCGACGGCAAAGTCGTCGATTGCTTTGCGCTGCGCCGCGAGTCCAAGGCCCGATCTCCCCTGCCGGACCGTCGAGACCCGCTCATAGGCCACGTATCTTGGAACTGCGTCACTGTTGCTGACCATGTACACACCTGCCTGACGTTCGTTACGCAGGTGTGTACATCACAAAAGCAGACATCCGTAGTCCACCAGCGTCCTTAGTCGGATGTATCTTTTACATAAATTGCATCCGACCGGGTGATGCGGCGCTGCTGGTCGTCCTCGCGTGACGGCGGGTCTGGTTCATGGAGCGGGCATTCAATTTCGTGACCTTCGGCATCGCTTGAGATCAGCACGATCTTGATCGGGGTCACCGGTTCATCCATCGCGGCATCATCGACCAATGCCCTGACGCGTGATCGCGAGGCGGGTGTCATGCCCAGTTCGGTCATGTAGCGGCCCATGAGTTCAAGTTGTTTGTTGGAGACCGACATCCAAGGCGACTGCTGAACGTATCCAGATGGCGTCCTGATCAACAGCGGTGTCTCTTGCAATTTTTGCTCCGCCTCGACCCACCGCCCATAGGCCTGACAGTAGGCCGCCAGTGCCGCCCGGTCGATAATCGTCAGGACGCCCATCGCGTGCATGGCATCCGCAACCCGGTTCCATTCCCGACGGGCTTCATCAGAGAGATGGTCCGGACACTCCGGACAGCCCTCACGCGGCACCGGTTCAGCCGCATTCCAGCCCCGCTTTCCCGGATTGCCTTCCAACCGGCGGATGGCCGTGGGCTTCGGCTTGCGGCCCCTCATGCCGTATCGTCCACATTGGGACCGGCACGACCCTCAAAAGGCTCATGGTCCAGGACCGGATTGTTTGCTGCGACCAATGAACGGACGTCCCCGCCGTAGATCGCCGCCTCGAGTTCCTGCAGTGCGCCGTCACTCAAGCTGGAGAGATCGATGTCCGCTGCGACAGGACTTGCCGGACGATCCATCTCGAAGGTTTCCAGCTGCACCGTCTCTCGCCATCCCCCTTGCGTCTTGAGGTAGAAGATCATCGAGGTCGTATCCCCGGACCTTGCCTTGCTGATCAGAGTCTGGGCGATGCTGCCAATCGCGCGGGCACGTCCCTTTTTATAACGTGCTGCAATTTCATGATCCCGGGCCATCATGCTGTAGAAGGTGCGCCGCCCGATGCCGAGGTAATCCGCAACCTGCTCGGACGTCAGGATCGCCGCCAGGGTTTCGACCTCGGCGATCTGCGCAGGCGTGAGGGTCTTGAACGGTCGTCCCATGCTGTGCCTCCCTCAGTCCAGATATTCGCTGGCCGGGTCATATTCCCATGGGTTTGCGCCCGAGGGAATATTCACCGCAAGCCGCGTCCGGGCCGATGGCGTCAGCCCCAGTTCACCCATGTACCGCGCCATCAGCTCGCGCTCCTTGTTTGCGATGGTCAGCCATGGCGAGTGCTGGACGTAGCCCGAAGGCGTCTTGAGCAGAAGCGGCGTTTCCTGAAGTTTGCGCTCGGCCTCGACCCACCGTCCCCAGCACTGACAATAAACCGCAAGGGCCGCACGATCGGCCATCGTCAGAAGTCCGATGCGGTTCAGGTCACGGGCCAGTCGCTTCCACTCCGCCTTGGCTGACGGCCCCAGATGCGCCGGGCAGGTCGGCACGCCGCCCCGTGGCTTCGGCTCAGCATCATTGATCGGGCGCCGGCCGGGATTGCCCTCAATCAACTTTAGTGTCGTGGGCTTCGGCTTGCGGCCTCTCATTTTAATGCCTCTTCGCCTGCGGACGCTTCCACGACCGTGTCCGAAGTTAGTCGACTAATGGCGAACCAAGAGCCGTCTGCGTCGCAACACAACTCTTTGTATTGGCGCGACAACCTACCGGCACTCACAGCTGAGACCCGGTCGCGAATATCGCGCCTGTGGAAAATATCCCCCTCGCACCGGTCCCCAGGGCAAAGGCCAAAAGGTTCAGACCGCCCCCCCTCCCGCACCCACGCGCCGCTCATGCCACTGCCCTCTCGCAGGCCATCTCATCAAAGGTGACGTCCGTGCCCTCCAACGTGGCCGTCTTGCCGGTAAAGGCCTGCCAGCGTGCCACAGTGACGTCGACATAGGCCGGGTCAAGCTCGACGGCATAGCAGACGCGGCCCGTCGTCTCTGCCGCAATGATCGTGGTGCCCGATCCGCAGAACGGCTCATAGATTGCCTGCCCTGCACTGGAGTTGTTCAGGATTGGCCTGCGCATGCATTCGACCGGCTTTTGCGTGCCGTGCACAGTCGCCGCATCCTGATCCCGGCTGGGAACAGACCACAGCGTCGTCTGCTTGCGGTCGCCGTTCCAGTGCCCCTTGCCCTTCCGGCGCACCGCGTACCAGCAGGGCTCGTGCTGCCAGTGGTAATCGCCCCGGCTCAACACCAGTCGCTCCTTGGCCCAGATGATCTGCGAACGTACGTCGAAGCCGCAAGCAATCAGGCTTTCGGCCACGGTGGTGGCATGCAGTGCTCCGTGCCAGACGTAGGCGACCTCGCCCGGAAACAGCGCCCACGCCGCACGCCAGTCCGCACGATCGTCATTCATCACCTTGCCGGTGCGCTTGGTGTCCGACGCCCCCGCCCGGTTGCGCCAGTCAGGATCGTAGTTCACGCCGTAAGGCGGATCCGAAACCAGCAGATGCGGGGTCACACCACCGAACAATCGTTTGACGCCTGCCTCATCGGTTGCATCACCGCAGAGCAGCCGGTGTGGCCCGAGGCACCACAGATCACCGAGCCGCGAGGCGGGAACGGCTGGTGCCTCAGGTGTCTCCTCCTCCCGGGCGTCAACCTCGCCTGCCCGCAGCAGCGCGTCGATCTCTCCCGCCTCAAACCCGAGGTCCGCCAGATCAACCCCCAGATCGGACAGCTCACCAATCTCAAGCGCCAGCAATTCCTTGTCCCATCCCGCCTGCTCGGCCAGCCGGTTATCGGCCAGGATGTATGCCCGTTTCTGCTTGTCGGAGAGATGCGCCAGCTCGATCACCGGCACGGACGCCAGCCCCAATTTGCGCGCCGCCATCACCCGGCCGTGCCCCGCAATGATGCCGTTCGCGCCGTCCACCAGCACCGGGTTGGTGAAGCCATATTCCCGGATCGATCCCGCGATCAGCGCCACCTGCGCCTCGCTGTGCGTCCGAGCGTTGCGGGCGTAAGGGATCAGGTCAGCGATGGGGCGATCCTCCAGACGCAGATCGCCTGCGGGCGGAAGGACGGCAAGATCGGATGGGGCGGTCTTGAGTGTCATGACGCGTATCTCCAGAAGGACCCCCGGGCGGCAAATTCGCGGGCATGGAGCAAGCATAGCAGAGCGTCAAGGTATTGTATTCATGACGTTTGATGACATGAGACGACATAAGACGACAAATCTTTGACGTCGAATTAAGTCACAAAGGTGGGACACCGGCACCAAGCCCCATTACTCTGGCCGCCATTCTGCCAGATCACCCAACACAGATCCCAGCTGTCGTTGCACCGTCGCTGCGTCGCCGTCGATCCACCAAGTCATCTGCCAAGACCGCCCGCGCCCCCTGCGCCGATATTGTGCTGATTTAAGGGTCAAACCCCTTATGTATATATAAGGGGTTTGACCCTTAAATAGCGCCCGCCTAAACACTGACTTGGCCTGTTCAAGCGAACTGAACATCTGCGGGTGGAGTGCGAATGCGTCGGACGGACTGTCCACGGCAGCGCCCTCCAGCAGCATCCGCTCGAAGATGCCTGGCTGAATGCTGTCCCAGGGGACAATGCGATCATGGACGAGCGGCAGAGCGACATCCGCCAGAATGTGAACATCCAGCGGGTTTTGCGCCGTCCGGTTCACACCACGCCCCCGCCCGATCACCTGGATCAGCTCATCATCGCAGATGGCGGCGCGGATCACCTCTGCCATTGGGTCCTCATGCCTCAGGACCCTCACGGTGCGGGGCGTACTATCACGCATCCATAGCCCGGCTGCGGTGGCATGATATTCGCCGGCAGCATCGGCGCCCAGATGCACACCTGCCAAAGTTGCGACATCGCTGTCGCGCGGCAATGGGCGGCCAATGACGATGAGCGTCCGGACGTCTTTCCACGCATCAATGCCCGCCACAGCGTTGAAATGCGCTGTCGATACCTTTGGCAGCCCCCAGAAAACCGGCTCGATGTCCTTGTTGGTGACGACTAGGATCTCTTCTTCTTTGCCACATGCCAACGCAACGAGCCTGACGTAGTCAATGCATCGCGCCAGAAGGCTTCCAGAGCGCGCGGTCGCCTGATGGCCCGGACTGAACTCGAGCCCCTCGACCAGTCTGCCCTTGCCGAAAGCTCCTGGAATGAGCGTCACCGCCATGTGCGGGGCCGCAGCGTCGATCGTGATCTCACGCATCGGCCCTAAAACGGGTGTGGCGAGGGCGCTCCGAAAGGTCGCATCGAGATGCAGCCCCGGCAGGCGCGCAAACCCATTGTCCATTGTGCGCAACTGGCTGCAGACGATCGCGCTATCACCGGTGTTGGGATTGACGTCCCCGACGCGAATGGTGGGACAGTGCGTAGTTTCTCCTTCCAGAAAGGTCTCGAGCGCCGTCCAGA
Source organism: Loktanella fryxellensis (assembly GCF_900110065.1). GTDB lineage: Bacteria > Pseudomonadota > Alphaproteobacteria > Rhodobacterales > Rhodobacteraceae > Loktanella > Loktanella fryxellensis. The sequence continues at coordinate 21,412 of NZ_FOCI01000029.1, forward strand.
GGTCGATCATGGTGTAGACGCGTTCATTCCAGAGCGAGGCTTCGATGATCTCCTTGACCCGTTCTTCGGCCTGACCTGCTGTTGGGCTACTTGACCGGAGCCGCTGTTCCTCCAGTTCGACTGCTGCGCGACAGGCTTGCGCATCCAGCCCCTCATCCTGACAGGCTGCACGCTTGAGCGGCCCGGGTCCGGACCGCGCGAGGGCGGCATGCAGATGTTGCCGCAGCGCCGCCAGATCAGCGGCACGGGCCGCACGGCCGATTGGCGATCCGAATGTCCGCCCCGATGAGAGGAATTCTGCCGCGAGACTTCCCAGGCTCAGACCAGGCAAGACTTTTGGCGCCCGTTGCCAGCAGGCTTCATCGACGATCACAAGGGCGATACCGTTCTTCGTTCCGGCCAGCTTATGAAACATCGCGTCATAGGGAGCGACAACCACATCGGCGAGGCTCACCTGTCGGCGGTTTTCCTGTTTCGGGCATCCGGCGAAATAGGGGCAACGGATCGAAAGGTTTTTCTGACAGGCCGAGCGCTGGATATCGCGCCGATTTGCAATCGCCGCCTTCACCGACTTGAGGTTCTTACACATCGGACGGCCGGTCCCCGGTTCCTTGCGCTCGTAGCCGCGCAGAACAGCAACGGAAACCCCCGTCTCTTCCCAGGCGGCGGCCGCTTCCTCTGCCAGTGCATGGGAGGCGACAAAGACCACGATGCGGTGCGGAAGTCCGGCGTCGCGCAGGCGGGTCTGCAGGGCACTCAGATGCTGCCTGCTGATCGCGCTTTTGCCCAGACCGACGGTGGCACGCAGAGCGAGTTTTGGTGGCTCATCTTGGCCCCCCGCTACGTGCCAAGCGTATGTGGCCTCGGCAAAACCTGCAATCTCGGCGTCAAGCTGGCTGCGGGCCTCCAAGACGGTGAGGGTTGGCACGGCGTAATCTGGAGCGATCTCAGGCCGATCTCGTGACGGCAGCGCGTCATTGGCATGCAGTCGAAGCTTGTCACGGACCTTCCAGAGCGCGTCGTCAATGTCATAGCAGGCGGCGCCATCCTGCTTGGGGCGCAAAAGGTCGCTGGTCGCCTCGAAGCGCATCCACGTCTGCAGGGCGATCAGATCGGCGTCCGGTGCGCCACCAGCGTCGATGGCATCCCAGACGGCGTGATAGGCGCAACTCGAAAGCCAGCCATCACGTCCATCGATGACCAGTCCCTGCGCATCGCGCACCGGGTCGCCGGTCCCCGCAGGCGTCTGGCGCCCAGATCTACTTCCGCGCTCCGACCTTTGACCTGTGGGCCCGATCTCAGCCAGGAACGCCGCAGCCGCCGTCAGGTCGATCACCGGAAGGTCCGACAGCGGGACCTCTAACGGGGTTTCCCCCAGCGGCCAGGAATACGGCCGGCCCGTGCCGGGATGCAGGCCGAAGGCGACAAACTGCTGCCCGAGGCCGAGGATTTCGATCTGTCCTGACTTCATCTTCGCAAATGGAGACTGTGTCCGATACAGCAACAGGCGCTTCGGCCAGCACCCGACCCGCATAAGCGTTTCACCAAAACGCAAAGTGGCCAGTGCCTGCGCCGCGTGGGCGCGGTCCGGGTCGAGAATGTCGATGTCGACGCCAACCAGGCGTCCAGTGCGCAAACCGACGCCGCAGGAACCGTGGGCCATGCGCCATGTCGCAATGGCCGCTTCGTCGACCTGCACACTTGTCCAACGGCTCAGCGCGGGTGCTTTCTGACCGGGCTTGATCGGAATGGGCTCGTAGCCGTTGTCGAGCAGTTGTTCTGCTGCATTTGCGAATGTTACTTGTCCAGCGCCTTCGGGGCGGCCAATGGCCACCCTGTCAGTTTCTTCGTTGTCGCGGGGATCACGATTCTGGCGCCCCGCGTCCAAGTGTTTACGGCCGTGTCAGATGTGCGGCTTCCCAAGCCAGCACATCCGTCATGCGATAGCGGATCGAGCCACCGATCGTGATCCAAGCCGGGCCACTGGGTACCGCCCTCCGGCGTTCCAGCGTACGGATGCTCACCTTCCAGCGGTCGGCAAGGTCCCGCGGCGTGAGGCAGTCGCCATCATCCGTCATGGCAGACACCGCTGCCACGACGCACCTGCGGGCTGCACGCTGCGGAATACCACGTAGAGGGGCTGTCCATCTTCGGTGTGGCCGCCGTTTTCGATCCGGTAACTGTACCCCACTTCGAGCACCATCCCGAAGTCCCAAGCCGGGAAGAGCCCTGGCATGCGTTCGTAGTCGTCGTCGATCATCGGGAGGGTCATTGATCCATTCCTTTCCCCACGCATCGGAGTGACGCGCTTAAAAAGGGGAAAGCCGGGTCCACGGCCAGTTTGGGACAGGTCACGCATCGTAATTTTGCTTCAACCGAGCCAGCGCCCGCTGACACCGTTTCCGCGCGGCGTCATGGCTGAGGCCGAACGCAGCGGCGGCTTCCCTCTGCGTAAACCCCGCGATGTGAACCGCGGCTAGCAAAGCACCGTCCTCACCGAGAGCTGCCCGCGCCGACGACAGGATCTCCTCCGGCCGGTCGCTCTCGGTTTGGGCAACCTTGTGCCCGACAAGGTCCAGATTGATCGTCAATCGCGACCATCGGTCCTCGCGGATATAGGCGCGGCGCAGGTCGCGTTCGAGATTGCGTAGGAGGGTTGCGGCGACCCGACGGGTGCGCTGCGGCTGGGCGCTGCGGATGCCTGCCGTCAGTCCACCAAGCAGGTCCGCATCCAGCGTGTCTGTCCGGCAAAGTGGTCGCAGACGGTAGCGGTTGACGCAAAGGCCAGGCCACAGCGCCAGCAGCAGGAGTGCCACAGCGAGGTCGCCAACCTCATCGTTGCCACCCGCAGCCCGCAGGAGACGTTGCAGAACGTCGTTCTTCGCATCGGCGTCACCGCCACGCGCGTGCAGCCAGTCGAACATGTGTGTGGGGTCACGGAAGGCCACGTGCCGACCTTCGGACGGGAATATCGTGGCAAAGTGAGTGAATGCGAAATGCCGGTTCACGGACCGGACAAGCTGCGCATGCAGCGCAGACCAGGTAGAAGACAAAAGACGCCAGCCTTTCGGCCGGGCGTCGCGCGCCTCTCATTGGCCAGGTCTGGGCGTCGGGCGCCTCTGGGATTTGGGAGATTGGGGTTTGTTCGGAACGCAGCGGGCGGCACTAGGCCGCCCGCACTGTGGATCAGGTTTCGTTCAGGGTTTTGCAGCTACGGCACACAGCCGACACAGGCCGCGGCGCACGGTATTGGTGGCCGCGGGCGAACTGGACCAGCACTACGCTGCCGGATCGCAGCCCGAGCAACTTGTTGCAGCAGGTGCACCGCCATTCGCGGTGACCGGCGTCGAAGGTGTTGAGGATCGTCTTCATTTGTGGGCTCCTGTCGGTTGAAAGCGCCTCACATTTGGAATGTCGAATCGGAGTTCGTCAGTTCCCCTGACCGGAGCCGGACCGGAGTTGGAGATTAAATCGCAATCTCGTAGCTCCCTTTTTTCGGACGGCGAAGAAATTCGGCTGTCAATTTGCCCCAAAGCGGCTGATTAAAGATGTTGGCCATCGATTGATCTTCCATTCCCTTTTTTAAATAGGCGGTGGAAACTGGTGTTCGGCCGTCGTAATGCGCATCAACCAGCCGCTGCATGACAAGGATCCGGTTCTCTCCAACGATGTCGATCGTTCCAACACCTGGTACACTGAGGGTCGCCTGATCGCTGCCAGAATGCCGGAGTTCAACACGTTCACCACCGCGAGCGACTCTGTTGCGCAAATCAGCTGACGGACGGTTTTCCCCTTACCCCAGACGGATTTATGCCACTGCCTTTGTGACGGGGATGCCAAGGGCGGTGTAGCCATTCAGGATAGCGATGCGCACCTGGACCTCTGCGACCTGGCGGTCGAAGTCCCGAGCCATCAGCCGCTGGCCCAGCAGCTTTACACAATGCATCTTTGTCTCGACGCGGCTCCGGCGGTGGTATCCGCTCCAGTTCCGCCAGAGCGCCCGACCCAGACACTTCGATGCGCG
>NZ_FOCI01000034.1 GCF_900110065.1 Loktanella fryxellensis
GGATGCCCACCTGGCGGCCCAGCAGGATGTGCTCGCGCGTCTGCGGCATCGGGCCGTCGGCGGCGTTCACGACCAGGATCGCGCCGTCCATCTGGGCGGCACCGGTGATCATGTTCTTGACGTAGTCGGCGTGGCCGGGGCAGTCGACGTGGGCGTAGTGACGGGCCTCGGACTCGTACTCGACGTGCGCGGTCGAGATCGTGATGCCGCGGGCCTTCTCTTCGGGGGCGCCGTCGATCTGGTCGTAGGCGCGGAATTCACCGAAGTACTTGGTGATCGCCGCCGTCAGCGTCGTCTTGCCGTGGTCCACGTGACCGATGGTCCCGATGTTGACGTGCGGTTTGTTGCGTTCGAACTTTGCCTTAGCCATGATGGCCTCCTTGAAAAACAGACAGGTGGGGGGTGGCGCGCGGGGCTGACCCCGCGCGACCGATCAGGCGTATTTCTTCTGGATCTCGTCAGAGATGTTCTGCGGAACCGGCTCGTAATGGTCGAACTGCATGGTGAAGTTCGCACGACCCGACGACATGGACCGCAAGTTGTTGATGTAGCCGAACATGTTGGCCAGCGGCACGAAGGCGTCGATGACGTTCGCATTGCCGCGGCTGTCCTGCCCCTGCACCATACCGCGACGGGAGGTCAGGTCGCCGATGATGCCACCGGTGTACTCTTCCGGCGTCACGACTTCGACCTTCATGATCGGCTCGAGCAGCTTTGCACCCGCCTTGCGCATGCCTTCACGCATGCACATCCGCGACGCGATCTCGAACGCGAGGACCGAGGAGTCGACGTCGTGGAACTTGCCTTCCAGCAGCTGCACCTTGAAGTCGATGACCGGGAAACCCGCCAGCGGACCGGAGTCCATGACCGACTTCACGCCCTTTTCGACGCCCGGGACGTATTCCTTGGGCACCGAACCACCGACGACCTTGGATTCGAACGAGTAACCCTCGCCCGGCACTGTCGGCATGATCAGCAGGGTCACTTCGGCGAACTGACCCGAACCACCCGACTGCTTCTTGTGGGTGTAGGTGTGCTTCACTTCGTGACCGATGGTCTCGCGATAGGCCACCTGCGGCGCGCCGATGTTGGCCTCGACCTTGAACTCGCGCTTCATGCGATCGACGAGGATGTCGAGGTGAAGTTCGCCCATGCCGCGCATGATGGTCTGACCGGATTCGAAGTCGGTCTCGACGCGGAAGGACGGATCCTCGGCAGCCAGACGGGCGAGCGCGATGCCCATCTTTTCCTGGTCGGCCTTGGTCTTGGGTTCGACGGCGATCTCGATCACCGGCTCCGGGAAGGTCATCGTTTCCAGAACCACCGGATCGGACGGATCACACAGGGTGTCGCCGGTCGTCGTGTTCTTCAGGCCACCCAGCGCGATGATGTCACCGGCCCATGCCTCGTCGATCTCTTCGCGGTTGATGGCGTGCATCATCATCATGCGGCCCACGCGCTCTTTGCCACCCTTGGTGGAGTTGAGCAGCGCATCGCCCTTCTTCAGCTTGCCCGAGTAGATGCGGGTGAACGTCAGAGAGCCCACGAAGGGGTCGTTCATGATCTTGAACGCCAGACCCGAGAAGGGCATGTCGTCTTCCGCGCGGCGGGGAATGTTGCGCGTTTCGGTCTCGTCGCCGGGCTTGAAGCCCATGTAGTCGACCACGTCCAGCGGGCTGGGCAGATAGTCGATCACGGCGTTCAGCAGGGGTTGCACGCCCTTGTTCTTGAACGCAGAGCCGGCCAGCACGGGGACGAACTTCATCGCCAGCGTGCCCTTGCGGATCAAGCTGCGCAGGGTGTCCACGTCGGGCTCGGTGCCATCGAGGTAGGCTTCCATCGCCGCGTCGTCCATGTCGACGGCCAACTCGATCAGCTTGCCGCGCCATTCGATGGCCAGCTCGCTCAGGCTGTCACGGATCGGCTGACGCACCCAGGATGCACCCAGGTCTTCACCCTGATAGACCCACTCTTCCATGGTGACGAGGTCGATGATACCTTCCAGCTCCGTCTCGGACCCGATGGGCAGCTGGACGGGGGCCGGGACGGCGCCGGTACGGTCGGCGATCATCTGGACGCACTTGTAGAAATCGGCGCCGATCTTGTCCATCTTGTTGACGAACACGATCCGCGGGACCTTGTAGCGGTCGGCCTGACGCCACACGGTTTCGGTCTGCGGCTCGACACCGGCGTTGGCGTCGAGCAGACAGATCGCACCGTCGAGCACGGCCAAGGAACGCTCGACCTCGATGGTGAAGTCGACGTGGCCGGGCGTGTCGATGATGTTCATGCGGAACTTCGTGTCGGACATGCCCTCGGCAGAGGGATCGTCCTGACGCTGCCAGAACGTGGTCGTCGCAGCAGAGGTGATCGTGATGCCACGCTCCTGCTCCTGCTCCATCCAGTCCATGGTGGCGGCGCCATCGTGCACTTCGCCGATGTTGTGGGATTTACCCGTGTAGAACAGGATCCGCTCGGTGCAGGTGGTCTTGCCGGCGTCGATGTGCGCCATGATACCGAAGTTGCGGTAGCGCTGCAGAGGATAGTCGCGTGCCATTGTGGTGGTGCTCCTGAATTACCAGCGGTAGTGGCTGAACGCTTTGTTCGCGTCGGCCATCTTGTGGGTGTCTTCGCGCTTTTTCACGGCGGTGCCGCGGTTGTTGACCGCATCCAGCAGTTCGCCGGCAAGGCGCTCTTCCATCGTGTTCTCGTTGCGCTTCTTCGCAGCGGCGATCAGCCAGCGGATCGCCAGCGCCTCGCGCCGCTCGGGGCGGACTTCGACGGGGACCTGATAGGTCGCACCACCGACGCGGCGCGAACGCACTTCGACGGAGGGTTTGATGTTCTCGAGGCACTCGTGGAACACTTCCACGGGCGACTTCTTCAGCTTGCCTTCGACGCGTTCGAACGCGTTGTAGACGATCCGTTCGGCGACGGCTTTTTTACCATCAACCATCAGGTTGTTCATGAATTTGGTCAGAACCGTATCGCCGAACTTGGCGTCCGGCAGAACTGCGCGTTTTTCAGCGGCGTGACGACGTGACATTGGTGTATCCTCTAATCAAGTTGCGGGCGAAATCCCGGGGCCTTGCCCACGGGTCGGCCGAGTTGCTTACTTCGGCCGCTTCGCGCCGTACTTGGAACGACGCTGCTTGCGGTCCTTCACGCCCTGGGTATCCAGCACACCGCGCAGGATGTGGTAACGGACACCCGGAAGGTCTTTCACACGGCCGCCGCGGATCAGCACGACCGAGTGTTCCTGCAGGTTGTGGCTTTCGCCGCCGATGTAGGAGATGACTTCGAAGCCGTTGGTCAGACGCACCTTGGCGACTTTCCGCATGGCCGAGTTCGGCTTCTTCGGCGTCGTGGTGTAGACGCGTGTGCAGACGCCACGCTTCTGCGGGCAGCCTTCGAGGTGCATGGACTTGGATTTGTTAACTTTGGGCTGACGCGGTTTGCGGATCAGCTGCTGGATCGTTGGCATTGGGCTGGTGTCCCCATCTTTCTAGTATGGCGACCCGATGGCCGCGGTTTGATGTCGGGTGCCGGTCCTTACGGGCCAACACGAAAAACCCGCAGTCGAACCCTTACCGGAGGTTCGGTGCGGTGTGTTACAGAGGAACGGGGCCTTGCCAGCCCGGTTCTTGACCACGTCAACGGTGATGTCGGATATGGACGGTTTCCCAGCCAGACCCGGATGCAGCGGCGTATAGGGGCTGGCGATGGGCGTGTCAACACTGGGCCCTGCCCTGCGTATCCTAGCGGATGCGGCTGGGAACAACCGGGCGCAGCAGGTTCAGGCGGCGTTCGCGGAACAATGTGAACAGGCCGGTCGCCACGACGATTCCCGCACCCATCAGCGTCGGGACCGTCGGAAACTCTCCGAATACCAGCACGCCGAGGATCAGCGCCGTCAGCAGGCTGGTGTAGCGGAAGGGTGCGACGAACCCGATGTCGCCCACCCGCATCGCCGTGACCGAGAACACGTAACCGAAGATCACGAATACCGTGGCCCCCGCGAGGTGGAAGACATCCCATCCCGCCAGCGGCTGCCACGTTTCGGTCAGTGATGCCGCACCGGCAAACACGGTGACCCCGACCGCCGCCACCACCGACACCATCAACGACGGGACCGCCCGCGACAGCTTGCGCACGACCAGATCCCGCAGTGTGACGCAGGCGACCGCCAGCAGCGCATAGACCGAATAGCTGGTGAAATCCGCCCCACCCGGCCGCACGATCAGCATCACACCGCCGAACCCGATCAGGATGGCGAGCAGACGTTTCCAGCCCAGCGGTTCGCGCAGGAACAGTGCCCCTGCCAGCGCGACCGACAGCGGCAGCACCTGCATGATCGCGCTGACGTTGGCGATGGGCATGTTGAACAGCGCGGTGATGAAGAAATACGCCCCGCCGATTTCCGCCGCAGCGCGCAGCCACATGTAGAACCAATCGCGGCGCGGCAGACGATACGTCAGCTGACCCATCGCCCGCGCAAGGATCAGCAGGCAAACTGTGACGCCAAGCCCACGCAGGAAAATCAACTGCCACAGCGGAAGCGCCTCCGACAGGACCTTGGTGAAGGTGTCGTTGATGGTGAACGTCACCATCGCGGCGGTCATCAGCGCCGCGCCGCGCATGTTGTCTGAAATCCTTGCCATGGCGACTGCTTAGCGTGGCCCCTGCCCCGGCACCAGACGCCGCGGGCGCAGGTTGCCCCCTGCGCCAATGCAAAAGGCCCCCGCGACGTGGTCGCGGGGGCCTTCCGTGGTGTCGATGAAAACCGCTTACTCGTCGCGGCTCTCGGGCGTGTCCACGATCAGCGTGTCGAACACATCGCCGCCGACCACATCGTTCGCGGCGGGCATCGGGGCTGCCAGTCGGGCGGCTTCCTCTGCCTCTTCGCGACGCGTCTCGATCACCACGTTGTCACGCGCGGCGGCGATGCCGCGCAAACGGGTCGTCGCACCGCCAGTGCCGGCGGGGATCAGGCGACCGACGATCACGTTCTCCTTCAGACCCACCAGCTTGTCGCGCTTGCCCTGCACTGATGCCTCGGTCAGCACCCGCGTGGTTTCCTGGAACGACGCCGCCGAGATGAAGCTGCGGGTCTGCAGCGACGCCTTGGTGATGCCCAGCAGGATCGGCTCGCCCGTTGCCGGACGGTCTCCGCGTGCCACGACCTTGGCGTTGGCCTCGTCGAACTCGGCCTTGTCCACGGTTTCTCCCTTCAGCAGCACGGTGTCGCCGCTGTCCTGGATCTCCCACTTCTGGAGCATCTGGCGCACGATGACCTCGATGTGCTTGTCGTTGATCTTCACGCCCTGCAGGCGATAGACGTCCTGCACTTCGTCGATCATGTAGTCTGCCAGCGCCTCGACGCCCATGACCGCAAGGATGTCGTGCGGGGCCGGGTTGCCGTCCATGATGTAGTCACCCTTCTGGACGAAGTCGCCTTCGGCCACGGGGATGTGCTTGCCTTTCGGCACCATGTATTCGACGCGGGTCTCAGAGTCGTCCGCCGACTCGATGGCGATGCGACGCTTGTTCTTGTAGTCCTTGCCGAAGCGCACGTAACCGTCGATTTCCGCGATGATCGCGTGATCCTTGGGGCGGCGTGCCTCGAACAGTTCGGCCACACGCGGCAGACCACCGGTGATGTCCTTGGTCTTGGCACCCTCGCGCGGGATGCGGGCGACAACGTCACCGGCCTGGATGTCCTCGCCGTCCTCGACGGACAGCACGGCATCCACCGACATCGCATAGCTCACCGGGTTGCCGTCGTCCTTCAGCGCGGGTTCCCCGTCGGGGCCAGCGATGATGATCTTGGGCGCCAGCTCGTTGCCCTTGGGGGCCGCGCGCCAGTCAGACACGATGCGCTGGGTCATGCCCGTCGCCTCGTCGGTGTCCTCGCGGACTGCGATGCCGTTGACTAGATCCACGTAACGGACCTTGCCGCTCTTTTCGGCGATGATCGGCAGGGTGAACGGGTCCCACTCGAACAGCTTGTCGCCGCGGTGCACGGTCTGACCTTCCTTCACGAAGATCTTGGTGCCGTAGCCGACCTTGTGGTTGGCCCGTTCCGCGCCGCTTTCGTCCTCGATCGCGATGACCATGTTCCGGCCCATGACAACCTGCTCGCCCGCCGTGTTCTGCAACAGCGATGCGTTGCGGAACGCGATGATGCCGGGCTGGCTTGCCTCGAGGAAGGACTGCTGACCACCCTGCGCCACGCCGCCGATGTGGAACGTCCGCATCGTCAGCTGGGTGCCGGGCTCGCCGATGGACTGCGCGGCGATGATGCCGACAGCCTCGCCGATGTTGACGCGCGTGCCGCGCGCCAGGTCACGACCGTAGCAGGTCGCGCAGACGCCGTCCTCGGCCTCGCAGGTCAGCGGGCTGCGGATACGCATCTTGGCGACCCCGGCCACGTCGATCATGTCGGCCTTGCGCTCGTCGATCAGCTCACCGGCCTCGACGATCACCTCGTCGGTGCCGGGCTTCAGCACGTCGTCCGCAGACACACGGCCCAGGACGCGTTCCGCCAGCGACGACACGACCTCGCCGTCGTTCACGGCGGCTTCTGCCGTGATCGCCCGGTCGGTGCCGCAATCCACTTCGCGGATGATGCAGTCCTGCGCCACGTCCACCAGACGCCGCGTGAGATAGCCAGAGTTGGCGGTCTTCAACGCGGTGTCCGACAGACCCTTGCGGGCACCGTGGGTCGAGTTGAAGTATTCAAGAACGGTCAGACCTTCCTTGAAGTTCGAGATGATCGGCGTCTCGATGATCTCGCCGGACGGCTTGGCCATCAGGCCGCGCATACCACCCAGCTGCTTCATCTGCGTGACCGAACCACGGGCACCGGAGTGGGCCATCATGTAGACCGAGTTCGGCTCGTTCTCGGCGCCATTCTCGTCCACGCCCGCCTTCGAGATGGTGGACATCATGGCGTCCGTCACCTTGTCGTTGGCTTTCGACCATGCATCCACGACCTTGTTGTACTTCTCACCCTGGGTGATCAGACCGTCCATGTACTGCTGTTCGAAGTCCTTGACCTGATCGCGGGTCTCATCGACCAGCTTCCACTTTGTGTCAGGCACGACCATGTCGTCCTTACCGAACGAGATGCCGGCCTTGAACGCCTCGCGGAACCCCATCGTCATGATCTGGTCGCAGAAGATCACGGATTCTTTCTGTCCGCAGTAGCGATAGACCGTGTCGATGACCTGCTGCACTTCCTTCTTGCGCAGCAGACGGTTCACCAGGCCGAACGGCGCCTTGGTGTTCAGCGGCAGCAACGCACCCAGACGCAGACGGCCCGGCGTGGTTTCGAACCGCACCGTGATCTCGTTACCCTCGTCGTCGATCTGCTTCATCCGGGCCTGAATCTTGGCGTGCAGATGCACTTCGCCCGCGGTCAGGGCGTGCTCGACTTCCTCGATGTTCGAGAAGGCCATGCCTTCGCCCTTCATGCCGTGGCGCATGATCGTGGTGTAGTAGAGGCCGAGGATCATGTCCTGTGACGGCACAATGATCGGCGCGCCGTTGGCGGGCGACAGCACGTTGTTCGTCGACATCATCAGGACGCGTGCCTCGAGCTGCGCCTCAAGGCTCAGCGGGACGTGCACGGCCATCTGGTCGCCGTCGAAGTCGGCGTTGAAGGCCGAACACACCAGCGGGTGCAGCTGGATCGCCTTGCCTTCGATCAGGACCGGCTCGAACGCCTGGATGCCCAGACGGTGAAGCGTCGGTGCCCGGTTCAGCATGACGGGGTGTTCGCGGATCACCTCATCCAGGATGTCCCACACCTCGGGACGTTCCTTTTCCACCAGCTTCTTGGCCTGCTTGACGGTCGACGACAGACCCTTGGCTTCCAGACGCGAATAGATGAACGGCTTGAACAGCTCGAGCGCCATCTTCTTGGGCAGACCGCACTGGTGCAGCTTCAGTTCCGGTCCGGTCACGATGACCGAACGGCCCGAGAAGTCGACCCGCTTGCCCAGAAGGTTCTGACGGAAGCGACCCTGCTTGCCCTTCAGCATGTCGGACAGCGACTTCAGCGGGCGCTTGTTGGCGCCCGTGATGACGCGGCCTCTGCGGCCGTTGTCAAACAGCGCATCGACGGATTCCTGCAGCATCCGCTTTTCGTTGCGCACGATGATGTCGGGCGCACGCAACTCGATCAGCCGCTTCAGACGGTTGTTGCGGTTGATGACGCGGCGATACAGATCGTTAAGGTCGGAGGTCGCGAAGCGGCCACCGTCCAGCGGCACCAGCGGGCGCAGCTCTGGCGGAATGACCGGGATCACGGTCAGGACCATCCACTCGGGTCGGTTGCCGGATTCGATGAAGTTCTCGACGATCTTCAGACGCTTGATGATCTTCTTGGGCTTCAGCTCGCCGGTGGCGACCTTCAGGTCCGCACGCAGTTGCTCGGCCTCGGCGTCAAGGTCGATCTGCGCCAGCATCTCGCGGATGGCTTCCGCACCGATGTTCGCCTGAAACGCGTCGGCACCGTAGGCGTCCTGCGCGTCGTTGAACTCTTCCTCGGTCATCAGCTGACCATAGGTGAGGTCCGTCAGACCCGGTTCGATCACGACGTAGTTTTCGAAATACAGGATGCGTTCCAGATCGCGCAGCGTCATGTCCAGCATCAGGCCGATGCGGCTGGGCAGCGATTTCAGGAACCAGATGTGCGCGACGGGGGCAGCCAGCTCGATGTGGCCCATCCGCTCGCGGCGGACCTTCTGCAGCGTGACTTCGACGCCGCACTTTTCACAGACGACGCCGCGGTACTTCATCCGCTTGTACTTGCCGCACAGACATTCGTAATCCTTGATCGGGCCAAAGATCCGCGCGCAGAACAGGCCGTCCCGCTCCGGCTTGAACGTGCGGTAGTTGATGGTTTCGGGCTTCTTGATCTCGCCGAAGGACCACGACAGGATCCGCTCCGGCGACGCCAGTGAGACCTTGATTTCGTCGAATGTCTTGACCGGGGCGACCGGATTGAACGGATTGTTTGTCAGTTCCTGGTTCATCTTCAATTCCTTGAATTGGGGTGCGGGACGATGGGGCGGGGCGGCACCGGGCCGCCCCTAAGACACGCGGGCCTTATTCCCCGTCCTCTGCATCCAGGAGTTCCATGTTGAGGCCGAGACCCCGGACTTCTTTGACCAGAACGTTGAACGATTCCGGCACACCGGCCTCGAAGTTGTCCTCGCCCTTGACGATCGACTCGTAGACCTTGGTCCGGCCCGCCACGTCGTCCGACTTCACCGTCAGCATTTCCTGCAGGGTGTAGGCGGCGCCGTAGGCTTCGAGTGCCCAGACCTCCATCTCGCCGAAACGCTGTCCGCCGAACTGGGCCTTGCCGCCCAGCGGCTGCTGGGTGACGAGGCTGTACGGCCCGGTCGAGCGCGCGTGGATCTTGTCGTCCACAAGGTGGTGCAGCTTCAGCAGGTACTTGATCCCCACCGTCACCTTGCGGCTGAACTGTTCACCCGTGCGCCCGTCGAACAGCACCGACTGACCCGAGGTGTCGAACCCGGCCCGCTTGAGGCTGTCGTTCACGTCGGCCTCTTTCGCACCGTCGAAGACCGGGGTGGCGATCGGAACGCCTCGGGTCACGTTGCCCGCCGCCTCGATCATCAGATCCTCGTCCATGTCGGCAAAGCCTTCGTCATAGACATCGTCGCCATAGGCAATGCGCAGCGCCTCCTTGACCGGCGTCAGGTCGCCGTGGCGGCGGTATTCACCCAGCGCCTCGTCGATCTTCAGCCCCAGACCGCGTGCGGCCCAGCCCATGTGGGTTTCAAGGATCTGACCGACGTTCATACGCGACGGCACGCCCAGCGGGTTCAGACAGAAATCGACCGGGGTACCATCGGCGAGGAACGGCATGTCCTCCATCGGCACCACTTTCGAGATCACGCCCTTGTTGCCGTGACGACCGGCCATCTTGTCGCCGGGCTGCAGCTTGCGCTTCACCGCGACGAACACCTTGACCATCTTCATCACGCCCGGCGGCAGGTCGTCGCCACGACGCACCTTCTCAACCTTGTCCTCGAAACGGGCATCCATCCGCTTCTTCTGGATCTCGTACTGCTCGTTCAGGGCCTCGACGATCTGCGCGTCGGCCTCGTCCTTGAGTGCGAGCTGCCACCACTGGCCGCGGCTCAGTTCCGACAGGGCCTCTTCGGTGATCTCGGTGCCGGCCTTGAACCCACGGGGGCCTTTGACCGCAATCTTGCCCATGATCATGGACTTCAGACGCGCATAGATGTTGCGGTCCAGGATCACCATTTCGTCGTCGCGGTCACGCGACAGGCGCTCGACCTCTTCGCGCTCGATCTGCAGGGCGCGTTCGTCCTTTTCCACACCGTGGCGGTTGAACACGCGCACCTCGACAACCGTGCCGAAGTCACCCGGCGGCAGACGCAGGGACGTGTCGCGCACGTCGCTGGCCTTTTCGCCGAAGATCGCACGCAACAGCTTCTCTTCCGGTGTCATCGGGCTTTCGCCCTTGGGCGTGATCTTGCCCACCAGAATGTCCGCAGGCCCGACTTCCGCACCGATATAGACGATGCCAGCCTCGTCGAGGTTGCGCAGGGCTTCCTCGCCGACGTTGGGGATGTCGCGGGTGATCTCTTCCGGCCCGAGCTTCGTGTCGCGGGCCGCCACTTCGAACTCTTCGATGTGGATGGACGTGAACACGTCGTCGCGGGTGATCCGCTCCGAGATCAGGATCGAGTCCTCGTAGTTGTAGCCGTTCCACGGCATGAACGCGACCATGATGTTCTTGCCGAGGGCCAGTTCACCCATGTCCGTGCTCGGGCCGTCGGCCAGCACTTCGCCCTTCATCACCGTGTCGCCCACCTTCACCAGCGGACGCTGGTTGATGCAGGTGTTCTGGTTCGACCGCTGGAACTTGCGCATGCGGTAGATGTCCACACCCGCGTCGCCCAGTTCCAGATCGGCAGTCGCACGGACCACGATCCGCTGCGCATCGACCTGGTCGATGACACCGGCGCGGCGCGCCATGATCGCCGCACCGGAATCCCGTGCCACGACCTCTTCGATGCCTGTGCCGACCAGCGGCGCCTCGGCCTGCAGCAGCGGCACGGCCTGACGCTGCATGTTGGACCCCATCAGCGCGCGGTTCGCGTCGTCGTTTTCCAGGAACGGGATCAGCGACGCTGCGACCGACACCAGCTGCTTGGGCGACACGTCGATCAGATCGACGTTCTCGCGCGGGGACAGGGTATAGTCGCCGTTCTTGCGCGTGGACACCAACTCGTTGCCGAACGAGCCGTCCTCGTTCAGGTCGGCGTTGGCCTGTGCCACCGTGTGACGCATCTCTTCGGTCGCGGACATGTATTGCACATCGTCCGTCACCTTGCCGTCCACCACCTTGCGGTAGGGCGTCTCAATGAAGCCGTACTTGTTCACGCGGGCAAAGGTCGCGAGGCTGTTGATCAGACCGATGTTCGGGCCTTCCGGCGTCTCGATTGGGCACATCCGGCCATAGTGGGTCGGGTGCACGTCGCGCACCTCAAAACCTGCACGTTCGCGCGTCAGACCGCCCGGCCCAAGGGCCGACAGGCGCCGCTTGTGCGTCACTTCCGACAGCGGATTGGTCTGGTCCATGAACTGCGACAGCTGCGACGAACCAAAGAACTCGCGCACGGCGGCAGCGGCCGGTTTCGCGTTGATCAGGTCCTGCGGCATCACCGTGTCGATCTCGACGCTGGACATGCGTTCCTTGATCGCACGTTCCATGCGCAGCAGCCCGACGCGGTACTGGTTTTCCATCAGCTCGCCCACGGACCGCACACGACGGTTGCCGAGGTGGTCGATGTCGTCGATGTCGCCACGGCCGTCACGCAGTTCGACGAGCGCCTTGATGCAGGCGAGGATGTCTTCGCGGCGCAGGGTGCGCTGCGTGTCTTCCGCATCCAGATCCAGACGCATGTTCATCTTGACCCGGCCCACGGCGGACAGGTCATAGCGGTCGGCGTCGAAGAACAGCGTGTCGAACAGCGCGGACGCCGCATCGACGGTCGGCGGCTCTCCGGGGCGCATGACGCGGTAGATGTCCATGAGCGCGGTTTCCCGGTTCATGTTCTTGTCCGCCGCCATCGTGTTGCGGATGTAGGCACCCACGTTGATGTTGTCGATGTCCAGCACCGGGATCGTCGTGACGCCCGCGTCCACCAGATCCTTCAGCGTGCCGCCGATCACGTCGCCGGCCTTGTCGGTCTCGACCGTCAGCTCGTCGCCGGCCTCGACAAAGATCGCGCCCGTCGTCTCGTCGATGATGTCGCGCGCCACGAACTTGCCGACGATGTGGGTGTATGGGACCAGAAGATCCTTGACCTTGCCTTCGTCGATCAGCTTCTTGACCGACCGCGGCGTGATCTTTTCACCGGCCGCAGCGATGACTTCGCCGGTGGCGGCGTCGATCAGGTCATAGGTCGGACGGGTGCCACGCACGCGCTCCGGGAAGAACTTGGTCGTCCAGTTCTGACCCTTATCGTCCAGCTTGAACTCGACCGTGTTGTAATAGGCATCCATGATGGATTCCTGGTCGAGGCCGAGCGAATACAGCAGCGTCGTGACCGGCAGCTTGCGGCGGCGGTCGATGCGGCAGAACACGAGGTCCTTGGCGTCGAACTCGAAGTCCAGCCACGAACCGCGATACGGAATGATACGGCAGGCGAACAGCAGCTTGCCCGAGCTGTGCGTCTTGCCCTTGTCGTGGTCGAAGAACACGCCGGGAGAGCGGTGCATCTGGGACACGATCACGCGCTCGGTGCCGTTCACGATGAACGTGCCGTTCTGCGTCATCAGGGGCATGTCGCCCATGAAGACGTCCTGCTCCTTGATGTCCTTGACGGACTTCGCACCGGTATCCTCGTCCACATCGAACACGATCAGGCGCAGGGTGACCTTCAGCGGGGCACTGTAGGTCATGTCGCGCTGCTGACACTCCTCGACATCGTACTTCGCCTTTTCCAGTTCGTATTTCACGAACTCCAGCACGGCGGTCTCGTTGAAGTCCTTGATCGGGAAGACGGACTGGAACGTGCCCATGATGCCTTCGCCGTCCAGCGGCGTCGGGCTGTCGCCAGACCGCAGGAACAGGTCGTAGGACGACTTCTGCACTTCGATCAGGTTCGGCATTTCCAGGACTTCACGGATCTTGCCGTAGTATTTGCGCAGGCGTTTCTGGCCAAGGAAGGAGGAAGCCATGTGTGATGTCACCTTATATTGTCTGTCGCCTCTCACCTCGCCCGGGCCGCGGGGTGGGATGCTTATGACTGGGGGCGTGCCGTCCATACGTGACCCTTGTCCCACCAAAGGCCTCCCGACGATGCCACCTTCCCAAAAGGAGGGCTGAGCGAACAGCCGTCCTTCAAGACAGGTGCGGCCGGACCCGCGACGTGCGCAGGTCCAGCCCATGTTGTGTGGTGGCGGGCGAACCCGCCAGTCCGGCTTAGGCCAGTTCGACCTTGGCGCCAGCTGCTTCCAGCTTTGCCTTGATCTCTTCGGCTTCGGTCTTGGAAGCGCCTTCCTTGACCTTGCCGCCAGCTTCGACCAGATCCTTGGCTTCTTTCAGGCCCAGACCGGTGATCGCGCGCACTTCCTTGATCACGTTGATCTTCTGTGCGCCGGCGTCCTTCAGGACGACGTCGAACTCAGTCTTTTCTTCTGCTGCTTCGGCAGCGCCCGCAGCGGGGCCAGCCATCATCACAGCGCCGCCGGCGGCGGGCTCGATGCCATACTCGTCCTTGAGGATGGTTTTCAGTTCTTGTGCTTGAAGAAGGGTCAGACCGACGATTTCTTCAGCCAGTTTTTTCAGATCAGCCATTTGATATGCTTTCCGTTTGCTTAGGTGTGTTCCAACGTCAGGGCGTTCAAGCCCCAAGGCAGTTCAGGTTGCTTTATGCAGCTTTCTCTTCGATGGTCGAAAGAATGCTCGCGATGTTCGAAGCAGGCGCGCCAATGGCCCCGGCGATGTTTGCGGCAGGTGCTGCGATGCAACCCACGATGGAAGCGATAAGCTCCTCGCGGCTCGGCATCCCGGCAACGGCTTTCACACCGGCTGGATCCAATGCAGTCTCACCCATGGCACCGCCCAGAATAACGAGCTTTTCGTTCTTCTTGGCGTAGTCATCGACCACCTTCGCCGCAGCGACGGGGTCATCAGAAAAGGCGAGGACTGTCATGCCCGTCAGGTACTCAGCAATGGAAGCGCTGGGTTTACCGTCAAGGGCGATCTTGGCGAGCTTGTTCTTGGCGACGCGCACGGATCCGCCTGCGACGCGCATCATCGCGCGCAGATCCTGCATTTCGGCAACTGTCATGCCTTCGTAGCGGGCAACCACCACGACGCCAGAGCGTTCAAAGATCTGGGCGAGTTCTTCGACCAGCTTCTCTTTTTGTGCTCTATCCACAGTTTTACTCCAAAATTGGGGTTTCCCCCGGCTCATGTGTGCCACCCAATGGTCTGAGCAGCGTTCGGGTCCGTGTCGATGGTCCCGAGGCCAATCTCGCCCGAGGTTTCCCCCGGAAATCTTGTTCTCGTTTCCCATCTCGGGAAGGAATTATGTCAGGCGGTTGCCTGCACCCTCCGTCTCGGACAGCACGGCGGCGATCGTTTGCCGCTGCGAGTTGGCGCACCCCGCGAGGGGTACGCCAAATTCCTTAGTTGCCGGTGGCCGATGCCACATCGACCGACACGCCCGGACCCATGGTCGAGGTCAGGTTGACCTTCTTCATGTAGGTGCCCTTGGCGCCCGACGGACGGGCCTTCTGCACGGCATCGACGAACGCCTTCAGGTTCTCTTCCAGCTGCTCTGCGCTGAACGAGGCCTTACCGATCCCGGCGTGGACCACGCCGGCCTTTTCGGCGCGGAACTGGACCTGGCCACCTTTGGCATCCTTGACGGCCTGCTTGACGTCGGGTGTCACGGTGCCGACGCGGGGGTTCGGCATCAGGTTGCGCGGGCCCAGGATCTTGCCCAGACGACCCACGATGCCCATCATGTCGGGCGTGGCGATGCACCAGTCGAAGTCGATCGTGCCGCCCTGGATGGATTCCATCAGGTCTTCTGCACCGACGATGTCGGCACCGGCGGCTTTCGCCTCGTCAGCCTTGTCGCCACGGGCGAACACGGCGACGCGAACGGTCTTGCCGGTGCCGTGCGGCAGCGTGACCGTGCCGCGGACCATCTGGTCGGCGTGACGCGGATCGACGCCCAGGACCATCGCGATCTCGATCGTCTCGTCGAACTTGGCGGTCGCGGCGGATTTCACCAGCGACACGGCCTCGGTGACCTTGACGTTGGCCTTGCCGTCGAATGCGGCGCGTGCGGCCGTCGTACGTTTACCCAGCTTTGCCATTACTTCACCTCGATGCCCATGGAGCGGGCGGAGCCCGCGATGATCAGCATCGCACCCTCGATCGAGGTCGCGTTCAGATCCTTCATCTTCGCTTCGGCAATCTCACGCACCTGCTTGCCCGAGATCGAGCCGGCGGTCGTCTTGCCCGGCGCCTTGGACCCGGAGGTCAGCTTGGCGGCCTTCTTGATGTAATAGGACGCGGGGGGCGTCTTGATTTCCATCGTGAACGACTTGTCGGCGTAATACGTGATCACGGTCGGGCAGGGCGCATCTTTTTCCATGTCTGCGGTCTTGGCGTTGAACGCCTTGCAGAATTCCATGATGTTGATGCCTCGCTGACCCAGTGCGGGACCCACGGGCGGGGACGGTTTCGCGTTGCCGGCCGGAACCTGCAACTTCAGCGAACCCATGACTTTCTTGGCCATCAGGCCTCTCCTTCATGTTCAGCGGCAGGAAACCCCTGCCCTACAACGGCCCCGCTGCCGGGGCCAACTTGCCGTGGTTCGCCGAAAGGCTCCCACGTCTGCGTCACGTCAGCCTTGTTTAGAGACCTGCGTGAATTCCAGTTCGACCGGGGTGGCCCGGCCAAAGATCGACACCGTCACCTTCAGGCGCTGGTTGTCCTCGTCCACTTCCTCGACCATGCCGTCGAAATCCTCGAACGGGCCGTCGTTGACCTTCACCTTCTCGCCGATCTCGAAATGGATCAGCGTGCGCGGGCTGTCTTCGCCCTCCTGCACGCGACCCAGGATCGCCTGCACTTCCGCATCGCGCATCGGGCTCGGGCGGCCTTGCGGGCCAAGGAAGCCCGTCACCCGGTTGATCGAGTTGATCAGGTGATAGCCTTCGTCGGACAACTCCATGTGCACCAACACGTAGCCGGGCATGAAGCGGCGCTCGGTCGTCACCTTCTTGTTGCGACGGATCTCGATCACGTCTTCGGTGGGCACCAGAACCTCATCGATCTGATCCTCGAGCCCCTGCTCCGTCACCTTCTGCCGGATAGTCTCGGCGATCTTCTTTTCGAAGTTCGACAGGACACTCACCGAATACCAACGCTTCGCCATGTTCCTCGTCACCTCGTATCGCCGACACACACCGCATGGCGGGCCGGTTAATTTCCAGTTCTATCAGCTACTTGACGCAGCCTGTCCCGACAATAAATTTTGGCGTGCAACACGATTCGCCGCACGCCATCCGGGTAAGTTGTGGGCTATTACCCCCCTGCCCGCCTGATTTCAAGGGGGTGTGGGCAGATTGTCGCCACAGGGCCAAGGCCTTGCGATACGTGCCCGATCAGCTGCCGAAGTATGTCAGGACGAATTGCAGGCCCTGACGGATCGCGAAATCGACGATACTGAAGAAGATCGCCATCAGCGTCGCCATGATCAGCACCATGATCGTGGTCAGCACGACTTCGCGCCGCGTCGGCCAGACGACCTTGGCGATTTCCGCACGTGTCTCGTTGATGAACTTGACGGGGTTCGTGGCCATGACGCGTCCTTCCGGGCTGATCGGTGCGACATACGCCGCGCCGTCACCGGTTTCAAGTCTGCTCTGTGGCAGGCCTGATCCGGGTCACGCCGGGCAATGCGCCGATGGCGTGCCATTGCGCGGCATACTGCTTTTGCGACGCGGCCTTCTCCTTGGGTGAAAAGCCGTCATGCGGTGGATGGTCCGGTCCGACCGGATACGTCTCTCGCGCCAGGTGCCACAGGGGACCTTCGGTCGCGATGGCCCGGTGTTCCTGAATGAATGCGACGGCGGCCGCCGACAGCCCGCGATTGACGCGGTGCGCGACCGGGGACACGGGCGGGGCACCCGCACCCAGCAACACCGCCATGACCTGCGCAAAGACGGCGCGGTAATCCTCGTAGCGCCACACCGTCACATGTGCGACGCCGGGCGTCGCGGCCAGCCGTCGCACCAGATCGACCCAGTCGATGTCCGGCACCGGGTTGCGCCGTTTGAATCTGTCCAGCGGAACCGTGGACCCTGCCTGCATCACCAGACCATAGGCCGAGTTCAGAAATCCCGCGGGATCGCGCAGACCGATGCACACCTCGATCCCGCCTTGGGGCGCGATGGCACCGGTCAACGCAGCCAGCCGCGCCTGCGCGTCGGAGTACAGGGGCTGTGGCAGATTGTGCAGCGGACCCGGATAGCGTTTGTCGAACAACGTCCCGATGAAGTTCTCCTCCGACACGACGAGCCGCGTGCCGTCGCCCATCATCTCGGCCAGCACGTCGGGCGCGGGACGCAGGTCGGCCACGCTCTTGCGCGGGTTGAAGGGCAGGTTGAACCGCGCCTCCAGCCGCTGGCCGAGTTGACGCAGGTCCATCGGGCCGAAGAACCGGATACCGTTGCGCACCAGCAACCGCCGCGCCCCATGCAGCGAATGTTGCAGGTGTGTGGTCGCCGTCTTGTGCGCGCCGACATGCAGCACGATGGATCGCGGCACGTCAGTCACCGCATCGTCCGGTCTGTCTGGAAACATGGCAGGGGCAGGGGGACTCGAACCCACGACCTACGGTTTTGGAGACCGTCGCTCTACCAACTGAGCTATACCCCTTCATGTCAGGCCGGATTAGCGGATGCAGGCCGCAGGATCAAGGCCCCCTGCGCGGTTTCGCAGGGTCTTCACGGCGTGGGTTTCCGCGACCCGTTCGCCTGACGGTGGGGAATGTCCACCGCCAGTTGCCCCGCCTCGACGACATTGCGCCAGCCGGTGTTGTGGATGACCGTTGCCGGACGCGCCGCCTCGCGGTCGTAGAACGCCAGCAGATCCTCGACCGAGGACCATTGCGAGAATTCCTGCAGCAGCCGGTCCGCGAGCCACTTCACGGGCAGGGCGAGCAGCGTGTCGGCCTTTTGGTAGTGATAGAAGATCACCTGACGGATCGCCTGATCGGTGATCTTGCCCGCCTTGTTCCAGCGCACGTCGATCAGGTTCAGCCGCAGCCCCGCACGCTGCGCCGCGATCGGCAGAGAGATCTGGTCAAGCGTGGGGTAAATGCCCTTGGCCAGCCTGCGGCGTTCGATCTTGATCGCGGTATCGCACCACAGATCGGCGAATGTGCTGTCCATATAGGCCACGTAACCCGCCGACATCGACGGCATGGTGAACGTCTGGTCGGGGCGCGACATGCGCAGGCGCGGCAGGGGCAGGCCGACGCTTTCGTACGCAGGGGCCCAGTCCTGCGGCGTGCGGCCCCACATCCAGTTGCCCGTGGGCCGCCCCGCGACGGTGCCGGGCTGCAACGTGTCCGACAGCAAGGCGGGCTGCAGCATGAACATGTCGGTGTCGAACAGCACCGTCGCCGGTTCGGGACGGGGTGCTGCACAGGCGAAAAGCTTGTTGCCCTGCGGATAGACCACCTCGAAGGCGGGATGGATCTCGTCCAGGGTGACGCCGTTCGCGGCGCAGAACGCCAGCGTCGCCGGGTGCAACTGATCGATCAGTTCAGCGCGGCAGTAGGCGTAGACGCGCACGTCGTCGTTCGCGAACGCCCGCAAGGACGCGGCCAGCAGGATCGCCGGCCATTCGTAGGCGCCCGGTTCGACCATGAAGACGGCTGCGACGGGGATCTGGGCGTGGGGCGTGTTCATGGCGACTCCAGCAGGCGGCAGGACGATCATGGCACCGGATCGCGGCAGCAAAAAGACCTGTTCTGGGCGATACCCCTAACGCAAAAGGCCGCCCAGAGGGGCGGCCTTTCGTTCATTCCACGCTCGCGCGCTGTGGGACACTCTCGTGGTTTGCAGGCAAACCGCTGCCGCGTCCCACCCGCAGCGTTCGGGCCAAGGGCCCGAGCCGCTGCGTGCTTACGCGAGGATCTTCGACACCACGCCGGCGCCGACGGTGCGGCCGCCTTCGCGGATGGCAAAGCGCAGGCCGTCTTCCATCGCGATCGGCGCGATCAGCTCGACTTCGAACTTCAGGTTGTCGCCCGGCATCACCATCTCGGTGCCCTCGGGCAGCATCACGGTCCCGGTCACGTCCGTCGTGCGGAAGTAGAACTGCGGACGGTAGTTCGCGAAGAACGGCGTGTGACGGCCACCCTCTTCCTTCGTCAGGATGTAGGCCTCGGCCTCGAACTTGGTGTGCGGTGCGACCGACTTGGGCTTGCACAGCACCTGACCACGCTCCACGCCTTCACGGTCGATGCCGCGCAGCAGGATGCCGACGTTGTCACCCGCCTGGCCGGAGTCCAGCAGCTTGCGGAACATCTCGAC
>NZ_FOCI01000067.1 GCF_900110065.1 Loktanella fryxellensis
ACATGAATCCCTCTCGGATTTGTGCAACAGAGCCGGTGACAAACCAAATTAGGAATGAACGCATGAGTGACGCCCTGAATGCCGATCTGCTTTGCACACTGTGCCAAAGTCTGTTTCGGCGTGGCTATTCGGTCGGTGGGGCCGGGAATGTGTCGGTGCGGCTCGACAATGGCGGGTTCCTGGTCACGCCCACTGGCGGAAGTCTTGGCCGATTGACGCCGGACGATTTGGCTCGAATCGATACGTCAGGTAATCCGGTGCCTGGACCCAAGCCGTCAAAGGAGTTTGCCTTCCATCGCGCACTCTTCGATTGTCGACCCGACGCAGGTGCCATCGTGCATTTGCACTCCACCTATCTCACGGCCCTGTCCTGTCTGGAGGATCTATCTCACGAAAACGCCATGCGCCCATTTACACCATACTATGTGATGCGCGTGGGCTACCTGCCGGTTATTCCGTACTATCGGCCAGGCGCAATGGAGATCGCGCGTGATCTGGTTATCGCTGCAAACGCCCACTCAGTGAATGCCTTCCTGCTGGCCTCACATGGCGTCGTTGTATTAGGCAAGAATATTGAGGAAGCTGTCAACAACGCCGAAGAATTGGAAGAGACGGCCCGCTTGGCTTTCATTCTCCGGGAGGAAAAAATCCGCTATCTTACAGAAACTGAGATTTCCGACTTGTCCCGGTCGTAAGTTACAAGGACAGTATCGCATATATTTGAATTCTTTTAATCTGGATGTGTGTGTATGACGAGATTCACGATGTGGAGAAGGTTAGACTCCAGACCCATCCCCTCCGCCACAAACCATTCGCGAACCTGATGTGTGGTCCCTGATGGGGCCTTTTTTCTTTTTTTTCAAAGGGGTTTAGCGATGCAACCCGACTTTCGGAGACTTGGGTTTGGCCCGAAATCGGTCTCTGAACGGCTCGCGTCTCTTTCCACCCGCCCTTCACTCAAATCGAAACGCATTCAAAAATGTCTTTTTTTCAGATACTTGCCGAAAATGGGTTGCGCCGTAGTTGAAGCAGGTTCGACCGCCATCGAAACGGTCAGAGACACCCGAAGGCGGCGTTCTGGCGCGCGAGTCTGCGTGAAGCCATTGGCACCAAACAGCCTTTGGCATATTGGTTGGCGCGAGGGCTCGCCATCGGCGACCGCAGTATTTTGAGGTATGGTGATGGCTCCGCGAGGAAATGCACATGGTCTTGTTGAATGGTCTCGCCGTGATCCTTGGCGCGAGCGCATGGGGGAAATAGTTGAACGGCATATCCGCCGTGCCTGTGACCTGAACGACATCGACATCTACGACCTGCAGGGCGTGATCGGCGAGCATCGGGACGTGTCAACGACTTTGAGACAGTGGCGATTGAACTTTAAGCTTGGTTTTACTCCGTTTGCTTTGGTGGGTTGATCCAGACAGCCGTTGGGATGT
>NZ_FOCI01000022.1 GCF_900110065.1 Loktanella fryxellensis
CGCGCATCGAAGTGTCTGGGTCGGGCGCTCTGGCGGAACTGGAGCGGATACCACCGCCGGAGCCGCGTCGAGACAAAGATGCATTGTGTAAAGCTGCTGGGCCAGCGGCTGATGGCTCGGGACTTCGACCGCCAGGTCGCAGAGGTCCAGGTGCGCATCGCTATCCTGAATGGCTACACCGCCCTTGGCATCCCCGTCACAAAGGCAGTGGCATAAATCCGTCTGGGGTAAGGGGAAAACCGTCCGTCAGCTGATTTGCGCAACAGAGTCCAGTCCACGTCCCAATCCACACGTCACGTGGTCGCCTTGTTGCAGGATAGGGCAGGCTTTGTCAGGCAGGTTTTGCACACATGCCGTACTGCGGTGGCCGGTGTCATGCCGCCGCCCATGCTTGTGACTGAAACGCTACATGCCCCGTGATGACACGGGGCGCGTGACGGGATCACACTGCACGCCGGTCCGGTCGCTTTTGACGACCGGGCCGCCGCAGCGCCTACATCGGCGGGATCGCGAACAGCATCGTCTCGCCCGAATGGTCGTCGACGCCGTCGTTGTCGGTCGACACCCACATCGTACCATCCGCAGCGATCGCCAGCCCCTCGACCTTGTCCAGCACGTAGCCGCCTGTCGCCGTCAGCATGGGCAGCAGATCGACGACCAGTTCGGGCGCCAGCACCGCCGGGGTCGTCCCCGGTTCGACCATGTCGGCCAACGCCGTCACGGGCACCCGCGTGATGCGTTTCGTCACAGCATCGCCGGCCAGCAGGTTGTCGCGTTCGACGAAATAGACGTGATCGCCGTGTGCTGCGATCTCGGACAGGCCGACCCAGCCGCTCGTGGGGGCCGACAACGGATAGTGGATCACCGACCACGTCTCGTCCGTCAGGTCGTAGCCGAGGACCTTGGCCATGCCTTCTGCATCGTCGCGCCACGACCGCTGCACGGCCAGATACAGCATGTCGCCCGACCGTGTGATCCCCTCGAAGCCGAACCGCGTCTCGACGGCCAGCAGCGCTTCCGGCAGCGGGATGGCATCCGTGATCGCGCCATCCGCATCCACCTGATAGATGGCATGCGGGATCAGCGCTGCGCTGTCGCCTTCGGACGCGACCCAGAAGCCACCCTCGCCATCCAGCGCGATGCCTTCCATGTCCAGCAGCTGTGCGGGCGCGCCGTTGCGGGTGACCGGGATCGCCGCGACGATGCGGGCGGGTGTCTGGGCCACGTCGATCCGGTAGATCGTCGGGGCCATGCTGTAGAAGCTGTCGCTGACGGCGAACATCGTGCCATCGTCGTCCATCACCTGACCCGAAATCGCACCCCAGCCGATCAGCGTGTCTGTCCCGGCACTGGTCAGCTGCGGATAGGCGGCGGGTGCTGCCTGATATTCGTAGATCATCACGTGGGACGGGGCGGCCCCGTCTTCGCGGCCATCGTATTCGTTCGCCGTCACCAGCAAGTTGCGCGCGGGAATGGCCATCGCACCTTCCGGCGAGATGCCAGACGGCAGCAGCTGCGCCAGAACCGGTGCCGCCGGGTCGGTCATGTCATAGACGCCCGCGATCGAGGCGCGTTCAGCCAGCAGGAACATCATCGGCACGTCGCCGAAGGTCGCGAACTCCATCCCTTCCGCCTCGACGCCCTTGGCATCGGACCGGGCCTCGGGATAGTGGCCAATCTCTGCGATGGCATGCTCGAACCCCATCGCATCGTCATGGACGACCGTGCCGGTGCGGTCGAACACGGTGAAACCGCGGGTGCCGCCGTCCATGTCGCCTTCGTTGGCGACGACGATGGTGTCGGTGTCGATCCACTGCACCGCATCGGGTTCGCGCGGGATCGCGTCGGAGGTTTCAACGAACCGCAGGGCGCCATCCTCGGTCAGATCGACCTCCTCCAGTGCGACGGACCCGGCGCTGAAGTGGCTTTGCACCTCGCCGGTGGCGGACACGATGACGATGTAGTTGTTTTCCTGCAGGGTCACGACGATCTCGCCGTTGGCGTTCACGTCCACGAACTCCGGCTCGGGATCTTCCGGCGCGATCTCGGCCAGACCCGTCACGTCGACGCGGATCTGGGCCGCGCAATCCATCGTGCCGCCCTCGCCCAAGGGCTGGATTACCAGATAGCCTGCGGGCATCTGCGGCACGCGGCCGTCGCCGGCGTCTTCGTCACGCTCGTTCTCGATCGCGACCGCGATGAAGGAGCCGTCGGGTGCCACGGCGGTGCTGTCCGGCTGCCCGCCCAGGTCGCAGGACGCAAGGACGTCCTGGCTGTCCGCACCGACGGCATGCAGCATGCCGGACGGCGCGGTAAAGCTCTCACTGGTGTTCTCGGCCACGAAGACCGTCTGCCCCAGGGTCGAGACGGCGGTCGGCTCTCCCTCCGGCAGGGCGAAATTGCCGGCGGCAACGGGATTCGCCGGGTCGGTGATGTCGATGAAGCCGATTACCCCGGCGGGGCTGTCGGAATAGACCAGCGTCATGCCGTCGCCCGTCGCCGCGATGATCTCGGCCGACGACACCTCTGCGTCCGGTGCGTTGGACGCCACCGGGAATGAGGCGATGCGGTTGAAGTTCATGTCCTGCGCGAACGCAGGGTTTGCGGCGACAAGCGCCACGGCAGAGGTCAGGATCAGTGTAGGATTGCGGCGGATCATCGGCGAGCTCCTTCGGATGTCGCCGCATGGGATGAAGCACAGAGGTGACAGCGGTGTGACAGCGCCGCCGTCGTCCCGCCCCGGTTGATGCCGCAGAGGAGCCTATTGCCTGCGGATCAGGCCGACTGTGCCAGCCAGTGGACCGGCGTGACATAGACGATGGCATCGTCGACGCTGACCATCACCTCGCCATCCTGAATGCTCACCTGCATCTTCATCGCGCGGCTGGCCAGTCCGGCGAGGGCCTGCGTGTCGGCCTCGGAAAAGTTCACGACGTGCAGGTTGTCGAACCGGGTCGTGCCGCCCTTGACCTTGTCCCACCACATGTCCGCCGTCCGCCCGCCGTAGGGATAGACGATCACCTGCCCCGCCTTGCTGCACGACTGGCGCAGGACCTTTTCACTGGGCAGGCCAAGCGAGACCCACACGTCGATCTCGCCGCTCAGGCTCTTTTGCCAGATGTCGGGTTCGTCGTCGGACGACAGACCCTTGGTCATTTCCAGCTGCGCGTGGGCGTTCAGGGCAAAGGCCACGATGCGCAGCATCAACCGCGCGTCCGTCTCGGAGGGATGTTTGGCGACGGTCAGCTTGTGGGTTTCGTAATAGTGCCGGTCCATGTCGGACACCGAGAGTTCGACCTTATGGATCGTCGCGTTCTGCGCCATGGGTGTGCTCCGGCCTGTCATGTTGCGGTTGACCGCGCAGCGTGCCCGGGATTGACCGGGATCGACGCTGCGACGGGTGTCAGGGGATGGGCGGCGTCATTCACCGTATGCCCCGGCATGCGCCTAGCCCTTCTGTCCTGCGGTCGCAAGGTACCGCCCCCAGCGGCCACGCAACGGTGTACGCTCGTCAGGCCCTATTCGTGCCGGTCGCTGGCGCAGGCCCGGTCGAGCCACGCTCGATGATGCGACAGGCGAGTTCGATGCGCCGTGCCGGCAGGTCCGGCGCGCCATGCGCCTCGCGCAGCAGGTCGATGGCAAGGCGTCCGATGGCCTGCATCGGAATCTCGACCGCCGACAACGGCGGGCTTTGCAACGCGCATTGCGGCAACCCGTCGAACCCCATGACGCTGACCTGCCCCGGCACGTCGATGCCCGCCTGCGCAAGCGCCATCAGCGCGCCGATCGCCAGACTGTCGCCGGCGGCCAGGATGGCCGTGAAATCCCGTGGCCCCTGCGCCAGTCGGCGGGCGACGGCGGCGGCGGCGACCTCCGGCAGCCAATCGTCGACCTCCAGCACCAGCGCGGGATCGGGGTGCAGACCTTCGGTCGTCAGCCGGTCGGCCCAGCCTTCGCGGCGACGCGCGATGGTGCGCCGACCGGGGCGGGTCAGAAACAGGATGCGCCGGTGGCCCAGACGCAGCAGCACATCCGTCGCGCGCGCGGCGGCGGTGCGGTTGCAGGGCGCGACCGACGACAACCGCATCATCGGATCGTCCGCATTCACGAGGATCACGGGCCGGTCCAGCAGCGCCGCCGCCGCGATGTCCGCGTCGTCGTCCGGCGACAGCAGCAGGTAACCCGCGATAGCGGCATCCGCGCCCTGCGCGGTCCCGCGCGCGCCGGCGGTGGTGCCGATCTGCAGCGTCATGCCCAGCGCGGTGGCGCGATCGCGCATGCCGTCCAGCACATGCAGCGTGAACTGGCTGCGACGGACATCCACCATCGCCGCCTGACTGGCCACGAGGACCGCCGTCTGCCCCGCGATGGACGCAGGCACCGCATAGCCCAGCATCACCGCCGCCGCCTGGACCCGGTCGCGCAGTTCGGCCCTGACGCCGGGGCGGTCGGCCAGCACCCGGCTGACCGTGGCCACCGACACCCCGCAGCGGGCGGCCAGATCCTCCATCCGGATGCGGCGTCGGTCCATGCCGGGGCCCTCTCGTTGCTTCCACGTCAGACTGCAAAAAACTTTCATGTTGTGCAATCATTTTGCAATCGCCATCGTCATGGCAGGTGGAGGCCGCAATGCACGACAGGACGACGATCACCCGCGCATTGGCGCGGCTGGTGGATGGGTTGACGACCCTGCGCGACGACGGGCGTTTCGATGAACCGAACCTCGACGGCACGGCGGGCGACTACATCAGTTTCGCGGCGTGGGAATGGCCGCAGGGCGTGGGCCTCTACGGCTTGGCGCGGCGCTGGCTGGACACCGGCGACGATGCCCTGCGCGTTGTGCTGGAGGGGTGGTTCGCCACCCATGCCGACCGTGGCCTGCCCGGCCTGAACGTGAACACGACCGCCCCCATGCTGGCGCTGACGCTGCTGTGGGACCGCACCCGCGATCCGCGCTGGCAACCGCTGCTGAACGATTGGGCCGACCGCGTGATGCGCGACGCCCCCCGCACCGCCGAAGGTGGCTTTCAGCACGACGTGTCCGACCGCATCAACGACGGCGAATTGTGGGACGACACCCTGTTCATGGTGGCGCTGTTCCTGGCGGCCTACGGTCAGGCATCGGGCCGACGCGAGCTTGTGGACGAAGCGCAGCGCCAGTTCCTCGTGCACACCCGCTACCTCGCCGATCCGGCGACCGGGCTGTGGTTCCATGGCTGGAGCTTTGCACGACGCGACAATTTCGCCCGTGCACGCTGGGCGCGCGGCAATGCATGGATCACGGCGGGGCTGGCCGACCTGCCGGAGTTGTGCCGTCTTGATCCCAGCGTGGCGCAGTTCCTCGACGGTGTGCTAGGGGCACAGATCGACGCGCTGCTGCCGCTGCAGGCAGCGGATGGCGGCTGGCACACGCTGCTGGACGACCCTGCGTCCTATGTCGAAACCTCGGCCACCGCCGGCATCGCATACGGCTTGCTGAAGGCCGCCCGCATCGGGCGCGCCGGTGCGGACGCCCGGACGGCGGGACTGCGCGGCGTGGATTACGTGCTGGGGCAGATCGGCGCGGACGGCGTCGTGGGAGGAGTGTCCTATGGTACCCGCATGGGCCACGACCTGCAGTTCTACCGCGACATCCCGGTGCAACCGACGGCCTATGGCCAGTCGCTCGCCATTTTGTGCCTGTCAGAGGCGCTGAACGACACCACCCACAAGGCGGACATCGCATGATCACCTGGACCACCCGCTATGACGCATCGCCAGCCGCCATCGACGGGATGGGCACGCAGGCCCTGCGCGACGCATTTCTGATCCCGCAGATCTTCGTCCCCGGCGAAGGGCGGTTCTGCTATACGCACATCGACCGCATGGTCGTGGCCGGCATCGTGCCGCAGGACACGCCGATCGCCATCGGCGAAGGGGCCGCGGTCGGCACACCGCACCTGTTCGACGCGCGCGAAGGCGGCATCGCAAACCTCGGGCGCGGGCCGGGGACGGTGCAGGTCGATGGTACCGCCTTCACCCTTGCGCCGCGCGACATCCTCTATGTCGGGCGCGGTGCGCAGGATGTGGTGCTGTCCAGCGCGGACGGGGCTAATCCCGCGCTGTTCTACCTCAACTCCGTCCCGGCGGGGGCAGATCACCCCCACCGCCTGATCCCGCAATCAGAGGCGAAACCCCTGACCATGGGCAGCGCGGAAAAATCCAACGCCCGCACCCTGCGCATGTACATCCACCCGGAGGTCGCACCGTCCTGCCTGCTGCTGATGGGGATCACCGATCCCGCCCCCGGCAGCGTGTGGAACACCATGCCACCCCACCTGCACGAACGCCGGATGGAAGCATACCTCTACTTCGACATGGACACTGAGGACCGCGTGTTCCACCTGATGGGACGGCCAGAGAACACGCGCCATCTGGTCGTGGCATCCGGTGACAGTGTCCTGTCGCCGTCGTGGTCGATCCACATGGGGGCCGGGACCGGGCCCTATGCCTTTGTCTGGGGCATGACCGGCGAGAATCAGGTGTACCGCGACGTGACCCCGGTACCGGTGAAGGATCTGACATGAACACGCTGAACCGGCCGCTGGCCATCGGCCATCCGCTGACGCTGTGGCGCGTCTCTGCCATCGTGCAAGAGGCATTCGACGTCCCCGATCAGCCGATGGAGGGGGAGATGGACCCGTTCTTCTTCCTGACCAAGGAGAAGAACTTCATCCCGCACGAATACCCCTGCCGGACGATCTTTGGCACGCAATACCGCGACCGCAGGCCGGACGAGCGGACGACGCCCGCACCCGACCGCGTCTGGCTGGGGTTCGGATCGCCGCGCCTCGATCTGTCGGGCTTCTGGTTTCGCGCCACGCGACTGGCCGCCCGGGCCGAGGCGCTGATCGTCGCCGACACCGCTGGTCCGGCCCGCCTGCGGCTGGCGACCTGCGGTGGTGCCGTCCTGCGGGTAAACGGGGCAGAGGTGCTGTGGACCGCCGCCTACCTGCGCAACTACGAGACGGCGGCAGAGGTCACGGTGGATCTGGTGGCGGGTCAAAACCGCATCGACCTGTTCATCGACGATCTGGCCGAACGCGACACGCGGTTCTATGCGCAGATCGACTATCTGGACGGCCCCGCTGCAGAACAGGCAATTCCCGTGGCGACCGATCCCGACAGCGCGCTGGCGGTCGAGGCGGCGTTGGGCACCCTGCATTTCGCCCGCACCAGCCATGACGGCGGCAACATCGCACTGACCCTGCGCACGCCGCTGCCGGTGGCGATGCAGGCACAGGTGCGGATCGAGGGTGACTTCATGTCCCACGATCCGTTCCCGCCGATGACCCTGTCGCTGCCTGCGGGCGCGACGGTGCTCGACCTCGGCGACGCATCCGCCCTGCCTGCCGATTTCCGCCATGTGGTCGTGCGCCTCAGCGTCGATGACTTCGCTGCAGAGCGTGTCTTCGGCACCGAGATCACCCGCCGCAGCGCACAGGGACCCGCCCCCGCCACGCTTTCACACCGCGTGGCGGAAGCCTTGCAAGCCGTGGCCGCGGGCGGAGAGGCGGACACGGTCCGCGCCATCGCACGTCTAGCGCTGGGCGACGGTGGGCAGGAGACACGCGCGATGATCGAGGCCGCCTTGCCCCGCATCGACGCCTGCTGGGATTGCGCCGATTTCGCGCTGGTGCCGCTGATCTGGTGCCGCCAGGCCTGGCCCGACCTGCTGGGAACGGACCTGTGCGCTCGGATCGACGCCACGATCGTCGGCTACCGCTACTGGATGGACGAACCCGGCAACGACGTGCAGTGGTATTTCTCGGAAAACCACGCCCTGCTGTTCCACACGGCGGCGCATCTGGGCGGCGCGTTGCTGCCCGACGCGACCTTCGTCCGGTCCGGTCGCAGCGGCGCGGATCAATCCGACACCGGAAAAGCCCGCCTGATGGCGTGGTTCGATCATTTCGAGGCATGGGAGATGGCCGAGTTCAACTCTGCCCCCTACTTCCCAATCGACCTCAAGGGGCTGACTGCCCTTTATGCTCTGTCCCCCGACGCCACCCTGCGCGCCCGTGCGAAGGCAGGCATCGAAAGGCTGATCGAGATCGTGGCAAACTCCGCCCACAAGGGCGTGTTGACGGCGGCGCAGGGGCGCAGCTATGAACACACGCTGCGGGCGTCGACCACGCTGGAGTTGTCGGCGATGGCGCGGATGCTGTGGGGCGCTGGCAGCTATGGCACCCGGTTCCATGCCACACCGCAACTGGCCGTCTGCCTGCGCGATCACGGGCTGGTGCTGCCGGATCTGACCGACCGCGCGGTGATGACCGGGCCGGGCGCGCAGGAATGGCGGTTCGCCCAGGGGCAGGACTGCATCGCCAAGCTCTATCACCACAAGACCGCCGATCATGCGATGGGCAGCACGGTCGCCTATCGCTGGGGCGACTGGGGCTATCAGGAAACGCTGATCCACGCGCGGCTGGGCGACAATCCCAACGCACAGATCTGGATCAATCATCCGGGCGAGGTGATCCATTCCGGCTATGGCCGTCCGTCCTACTGGGGCGGGTCCGCCTCTGTCCCCCGCGTGCAGCAGTACCGCGATCTTGCGATCGTCGTGTTCGACGGCGTGGCCCCGCAGCCCGACATGACCCATGCATGGTTTCCGGCGGCCGACTTCGACGCGGCCCACGTGCAGGGCGATACGGCGCTGGCGCAGTCCGGGGCGGCGCATCTGATGCTGCGCGGGTCCGCCGAACTGGACACGACGGACGTGGGCCCCACCACGGGCAACGAGTTGCGGCTGACCGGTCGACAGAACTGGTGGCTGATCCGGCTGGGGTCCGATACGGCACATGGCGATGCGGCAGCCTTTGCCGCGCGCTTTGCCGAACTGCGACCCGACATGGGTGCCGCAACGATCACGGTGGACGACCCGGACTATGGCCGCGTAGTCTTTCAGGACGACGGCAGTGTGGAGGCAGAGGGCCGTCGCATCGTGCCATCGGATTTCACGGTGCGGGGACACCGCGAGATGCTGCACGACACCCCGTCGCGGGAGGGCGGCCGGGTTTAGGACACAACAGCTTTTTCGCCCCAAGCGACCATCGTCGCCGGGCACACGTCAGGGAGGACGTTACATGACACGCACGATGACATCGCTGGCCGCACTGGTCGCAGCAAGCCTCGGGTCCGCCGCCTGGGCGCAGGACCCGACCGAAATCCGCATGATGTGGTATTCGGACGGAATCGAGGGCGAGGTGATGCAGGACCTCGTCACGCGGTTCGAGGAACAGAACCCCGACATCGACATCGTGTTCGACAACGTGGCCTATCAGGTCATTCAGGAACAGCTGCCGATCCAGCTCGCCTCTGGCCAAGGCCCCGACATCGCGCGTGTGACGAACCTCAAGGAGCAGGCCGAGCATTGGCTGGACCTGCGTCCGCTGGTGGCTGATGCGGCCTATTGGGACACCAATTTCGGTGACCGCTTCGACTGGATGCGCGACACCGGGTCCGACGCGATCCCCGGCTTTCTGACGCAGCTGACGCTGACCGGCGGCTATGCCAACGCCACCCTGTTCGAACAGGCGGGCGTCGCCCTGCCCGGTGCGGACGCCACGTGGGATGACTGGATCGCGGCATCGCAGCAGGTGATGGAAAGCCAGCAACTGCCCGCCGCCTTTGCCATCGACCGGTCCGGCCACCGCATTTCCGGCCCTGCCGCGTCCTATGGCGCGAATTACATCGGCGCGGACGGTGCGCCAGCGGCCATCGACGACGGCACCATGGCCTTTGCGGGCAAGCTGGTGGACTGGACCACACAGGGCCTGATGCTGCCAGAGGTGTGGGTGTCTGCCGCTGGCACGACCTACCGCGCCGCAGCGGACGATTTCATCAACGCGCAGATCCCGTTCTACTATTCCGGGTCTTGGCAGGTCGCGAACCTGTCCAGCAAGATCGGTGACGCCTTCGACTGGGTCGCCACCGGGTCGCCTTGCGGTGACGCAGGCTGTTCCGGTCTGGCCGGTGGTGCGGCGCTGGTCGCGGTGAAATACACCCAGCACCCCGAAGAGGTCGCCCGCGTCATGGATTTCCTCGCGTCGGAAGAGATCGTGCGCGAGTTCAGCGAACGCACCCTGTTCCTGCCCGCCCACGCAGGCGTGGTGGCCGCAGGTGGTCTAGAGTTCCAGTCCGAGGACCCGAACGTGCCGACGGCTCTCGACACCTTCGTCACGGCCTCGACCCAGACCGTGCCGACCGC
Source organism: Loktanella fryxellensis (assembly GCF_900110065.1). Taxonomy (GTDB): domain Bacteria; phylum Pseudomonadota; class Alphaproteobacteria; order Rhodobacterales; family Rhodobacteraceae; genus Loktanella; species Loktanella fryxellensis. The sequence continues at coordinate 10,253 of NZ_FOCI01000022.1, forward strand.
AGATGCGCTGCCCGCGTGGATCTATGCCAACGCCTACTATGGCGCATTGGTCACGCGGATCTCACAGGTCATGGCTGGCGAACTGTCGCTGGACGAGGCGCGGACCCTGATGGATCAGGACATCGCCGATCAGGTCGCGGCGGCGCAGCAGTAGGTCATGGCCGGACTCGGGGATCTTCTGGGGCGAGCGGTCCTGTGGCCGTTCGTCCTGCTGGCCAGGTTGATCGACCTGCCGCTCCGGGTCTGGCAACGCTGGACCGGGATCGGGGGGATGGCGGCGGTGTTTTTGGCTCCGACCCTCCTGATCTTTGGTGTCTTCGTGCTGGTGCCGCTGGGCCTGAACTTTGCCTATGCCATGACCGGCGGCACAGGCATCCTGCTGGGCGAACGGCCCTTCGTGGGCTTCGAACAATACGGTCGCCTGCTGGAGTGCGAGGATTACACCCGCCGCCTGACCTGCCGCGAGGATCAGTTCTGGACCGCCGTCGGCAATACCGGCGTCTTCGTCATCTTCCAGGTGACGCTGATGGTCGCCGTGTCGCTGATCACGGCGCTGATCCTGAACCGCAACATCCGGGGCCGCGGGTTCTTTCGTGCAGTGTTCTTCTTTCCGGTGCTGTTGTCGCCGGTGGTCGTGGGTCTGATCTGGCGGTGGATCCTGCAGCGGCAGGGCCTGCTGAACCTGATCATGGTGAACCTCGGGCTTGATCCGCAGGTCTGGCTGAACGACCGCTTCTATGCCTTTGCCGCGACCATCGGCGTGTCCACATGGGCGCATATGGGGTTCTATACGCTGATCCTGCTGGCCGGACTGCAAGCCATCCCCCGCGACCTGTATGAAGCGGCAGAGATGGACGCGACCCCGCCCACCCGCGTGTTCCGGCGCATCACCCTGCCGCTGCTGGCGCCCAATCTGGCGGTGGTGCTGGTGCTGGCGCTGATCCGTGGCGTGCAGATCTTCGACGAGGTCTATGTGCTGACAGGCGGCGGGCCGGGTACATCGACCCTGTTCCTGACGCAATACATCTACGAGGCGGGCTTTGCGTCCATCCTGCGCAATCCGGGGCTGGCGGCGGCGGCGTCGATCCTGATGGGCGCGGTGCTGGTGGTGCTGACGCTGCTGCAACTGTGGCTGTCGCGCCGGGCAGAGGGGGGCCGCGTCCGATGAGCAAGGTGATGGGGTTCCTGACCGCACGGCGCGGCCACGGCGGGCGCTGGCACTGGACCGACGTGGTCACATGGGTCTGGCTGATCGGCGGCACGATCATCATGTTCGGCCCGGCGCTGTGGCTGATCTCGTCCTCGTTCAAGGGGCCTGCGCAACTGGCAGAATTTCCGCCCACCCTGCTTCCTTATGTGCAGGAACTGGCCGTCGTCGACGGCTACGACGATCCCCTGCCCCTGTTCACCGCCACGCTGGAGGATGGCACGACGCAGGTGCTGGCCGAGGTGCGCCGTGTCGGCACCAACGCACAGATGGTCGACCCCGCAAACCCCGAGACGCGCATCGACGTGAACATCGCCGACCGCACGCCGGTGCGTCAGATCGGTCTTGCGACCGACAACTACGTCGCACCGCTCGTGGCCAACGACTTCGTCCGGTATCTGTGGAATTCGGTCTTCGTCACCATGATGGCCACGATCATCACGCTGCTCACGAACTCCATGGCGGCCTTCGCGCTGTCGAAATACGACTTTCGCGGGCGCAATGCCGTGATGCTGCTGATCGTCGGCACGCTGATGGTGCCGCTGTCGGTGATCCTCGTGCCGCTCTATTCCGTGGTGAACGCGACGGGTCTGCTGAACAGCCTGTGGGGGGTCATCCTGCCCACGGTCGCCACGCCCACCGGCGTGTTCCTGCTGCGGCAATACATGCTGACCATCCCGGACGAGCTGTTGGAGGCGGCGCGGATGGATCACGCCTCCGAATGGCAGATCTACTGGCGGATCGTGCTGCCACTGGCCGCGCCTGCGCTGGCGGTGCTGGCGATCTTCTCGGTCGTGTGGCGGTGGAACGATTTCCTCTGGCCGCTGATCGTGCTGTCGCGGCGGGAACTTTACACGCTGCAGGTCGGGCTGAACACCTATGCGGGCGAGCTGAACGTGCAGTGGCATTACATCCTTGCCATGACCGTGGTGACGATGATCCCGGTCGTGCTGGTGTTCCTGTTCCTGCAGCGCTTCATCACCACCGGCATCGCCGGGTCGGGAATCAAGTAAGTCCGGCATCAAACAGACAGGAACGGACATGGGACAAATCACCCTGCGCGGCATCAGGAAAAGCTTTTCCGGCGTGGACGTCATCCACGGCATCGACCTGACGATCGCGGACGGCGAACTCGCGGTCTTCGTGGGCCCCTCGGGCTGCGGCAAGTCCACGTTGCTGCGCATGATCGCGGGTCTGGACCGGCCCACCACGGGCACGATCGAGATCGACGGGCAGGATGTGACGCGCACTTCAGCGGCCGAGCGGGGGCTGGCTATGGTTTTCCAGTCCTACGCCCTTTATCCGCACATGACGGTCCGACAGAACCTGTCGTTCGGTCTTGAAAACACCCGCATGCCCAAGAACGACATCACGGCCCGCGTCGACGATGCGGGGCGGATGCTCGAGATCATGGATCTGATGGACCGCCGCCCCACGCAACTGTCCGGCGGGCAGCGGCAGCGCGTCGCCATCGGGCGGGCCATCGTGCGCAACCCGACGGCCTTTCTGCTGGACGAGCCGCTGTCGAACCTGGATGCGGAACTGCGCGGGTCAATGCGGGCCGAACTGGCGGGCCTGCACGACCGGCTGAAGACGACGATGATCTACGTCACCCACGACCAGATCGAAGCGATGACGCTGGCCGACAAGATCGTCGTGCTGCGCAAAGGGGTGATCGAACAGGTCGACACGCCGCTGGGTCTGTACAACCGGCCGCAGAACCTGTTCGTCGCGGGCTTCATCGGGGCGCCCAACATGAACTTCTTTAATGCTGTGGCGGTGGATGGGCAGGCGGAACTGCCCGGCGGTCTGCGTGTGGCCGTGCCGGGGAACGGCCCCGTCACCATCGGCATCAGGCCGCAGATGCTGCACCTTGCGGACCCTGACGCACCCGCCCTGACCGGCACCATCCGTCTGATCGAGGCGCTGGGTGCAGAAACCGTCGTCCATGCCGCGGCGGCGGATGGCACAGCGATGGTCGTCGTCCTGTCGGGGCAACCCGCGCTGCGCACGGGCGAGACGATCCGTCTGGCCTTCGATCCGGATGCGCTGCACGTCTTCGGCGCGGACGGCCAGCGACTCGATTGACCTTCAGCTCGTCGCGACCCCATCACCGCGCAGGCGCACGGCGGTCAGGGCCGCGAGTGCGGCCAGCACGCTGGCCGTGCCCAGCACCAGCGGCAGTCCCCCGATCTGATAGGTCAGGCCGGACGCCAGCGTGCCGATCAGCCGTCCGCCTGCGTTCGCCATGTAGTAGAACCCCACGTCCATCGTCACCCGGTCGGACGTGGTGAAGGCGAGGATCAGGTAGGAATGCAGCGCCGAATTGACGGCGAACACCGCGCCGAACACCAGCAAGCCGATCACCAGCGTCGCCGTCAGCCAATTCTGCGGCCCATCCGCCGCCAGCACGGCCATGGTCAAGAGCGCAGGCACCACGGCAAGGGCCGCAGCCCAGCCGCGCGTCGCGCCGACCAGCGACGCAGGTGACCGCATCCCGGCCCGCAGGATGCGTGGCGCCGCTGCCTGCACCATGCCGTACAGGATCGTCCACACCGCCATGAACGTGCCGATCATGAAGAATGCGTTGCGGTTGCCCGCCACCGTGCCGTCGGACAGCACCGCATAGAAATAGATCGGGATGCCCACGACGAACCACACGTCGCGCGCCGCAAACAGGAACACCCGCGCCGCCGACAGCCAGTTGACGTTGGCGGAGTCCGAAAAGACCTCGGTGAACTTCGCGCCCTTGCGCCCGCGTGGCAGGCCACGCGGCATGAAGGCTACGACCGCGATCAGGATCACCGCCAGCACCGCCGCCATCGCCAGCACCGCCCCCACGAACCCGACCGTCGCCAGCAGGCCCGCGCCCAGCAGGAACCCCACGCCCTTGACCGCGTTCTTGGACCCGGTCAGCACGGCGACCCACCGGAACAGACCGTCGCCGGTGGTGGGGGCCAACAGCTTGACCGCCGACTTGGACGACATCTTGGCCAGATCCTTGGCCACGCCGCTGGCCCCCTGCACCACCATGACGAAAGCGACCGACGCCGGAACCGTCCAGCCCGGATCGAGGTTCGCCAGCGCCAGCAGCGCCACCACCTGCAACCCCAGCCCGGCATACAGCGTCGAGGTCAGTCCGAACCGCGCGGCGATCCAGCCGGCGGTCAGGTTCGTCACCATCCCCGCGATTTCGTACAGGACGAAGAGATAGGCCAGTTGCACCGCGCTGAACCCCAGCGTGTGGAAGTGCAGCAGCACCAGCATCCGAAGCGCACCGTCCGTCAGCATGAACGCCCAATAGGCCGCCGTCACGGCGACATAGGCCGACAACCCCTCTGGCCGGGCCGCCGCCGTCACACCGCGGCCCCGACCATCAAAGCGACGTCCACCAGCCGGTGGGCATAGCCCATCTCATTGTCGTACCAGACATAGACCTTCAGCTGCGTGCCGTTCACGACCATCGTGCAGCCCGCATCGACGATGCCGGACCGCGTGTCGTTGGTGTAATCCGCCGACACCAGCGGACGCGTCTCGTACCCCAGGATTCCCCTCAGCGGCCCGGCGGCAGCGGCGGCAAAGGCGGCGTTCGCCTCCTCGACCGTCACCGCGCGCTCCAGCTCGAACACGCAATCGGTCAGCGAGGCGTTCAGCAGCGGCACGCGCACCGCATGGCCGTTCAGCCGCCCCGCCAGTTCGGGATAGATCAGCGTGATCGCCGTGGCAGACCCGGTCGTCGTCGGGATGAGCGAGTTCAGCGCCGACCGCGCGCGGCGCAGATCCGATGCCGGGCGGTCCACGATGGTCTGCGTGTTGGTCACGTCGTGGATCGTGGTGATCGACCCGTGGCGGATGCCAAAGGATTCGTGCACCACCTTGACGACCGGCGCGAGGCAATTGGTCGTGCAGGACGCCGCCGTGACGATCCTGTGCCGCGCCGCATCATAGGTGGCGTCGTTGACGCCATAGACGATATTGGCCGCATCGCCATCCTTGACGGGTGCGGACACGACGACCTTCTTCACGCCCGCATCGAAATAGGGCGCAAGGGCCGCCTCGGTCTTGTAGACGCCGGTGCAGTCGATCACGACATCGACACCGTCCAGCGGCAGCGCGCGCAGGTCGCCCGTCCCGATGAAGGGCAGCCGCACGCCGTCCACCGTCACGCCGTCGGCGTCATGGGCAAACGCCGCATCCCAGCGCCCGTGCACCGAATCGAACTCCAGCAGGTGCGCGTGCATCGCCGGGTCACCCACCGCATCGTTGATCCACGCAATCCGCGCACCGCGCGCCAGCAGCGGTTTCAACGCCAGCTTGCCGATGCGACCCAGACCGTTCAGCGCATAGGTGGTCATGCGTTCGCACCCATCGCGCCGATCCGGTCCACTTCCGATTGCAGCGCAATGCGGTCCAGCCGCGCGACGGGAAGTGCCACGAACGCTTCGATGCGCCGCTTCAGCGCGCCATAGGTCTGCTGGAACGCCAGCGCCTTTTCCGCGTCGGTGCCCTGCACCTTGACCGGGTCGGGCATGCCCCAGTGGCCGCTGACCGGCTGGCCGTCCCAGGACGGACACTCCTCGTTCGCGGCCTGGTTGCAGACGGTGAACACGAAATCGAATTGCGGCGCATCGGGTCCGGTGAACTCGGCCGTGTTCTTGGGCCGCAGGTGCGACACGTCGTGCCCCCTGTCGCGCAGCACCTGCACGGCGAAGGGATTCAATTCCGACGCGGGCCGGGTGCCTGCGGAATGGGCGCGGAACCTGCCAGCACCCAGATCCCGCAGGATCGTTTCGGCAAAGATCGAGCGGGCCGAGTTGCCGGTACAGATGAACAACACGTCGAAGGTGCGGTCGGTCACGGGGGATACCCCTTTGAGAGTGGGGGCACAGACGGTCAGGCGACCACGGCAGCAGTCGCCCCACAGGTGATCCGCCATCGCCTGTGCGGCGGCCAGATCGACGACATAACGCAACGACGTGCCGGCGCGGTCCTGCACGATCAGCCCCGCCTGCGTCAGCGATGAAAGATAGGTGGACATGGTGCTGGCCTTGATACCCAGCGCCGCCGCCACCTCGCCCGCAGGAACATGGTCGGGATAGCGCCGCATCAACAGGCGGAACACAGCCAGCCGCTGCGGGTGGCCAAGGGTCGTCAACTGATCTGCAAACTGGGTCATGTTATTTCATGTATTTATGAAATATCGCACAGCGACCAGTGAAGGTTTTATGACAGTGCCCGCAGGGCGTCAGACCATGCGGATCACGTCCTTGTCGATCGCCAGCATGTAGCCCTTGCGCGCGATGTTCTTGACCAGCAGTTCGCTGACCATCTGGTTGCCCAGCGTGTCGCGCAGGCGCTTGATCCGCGTGGCCCCCGCCGCCTCGTCGCAGTCGGACGGGTCGCGACCGGAAATCACGCCCTCGATCTCTGCACCCGACAGCACCTCGTCGTCCATCCGCGCTTCGGCCAGCACGGACAGCGTCTCGATCGCGGCGGCGGTCAGCTTGAACTCGAAGTTGTTGAGATAGACCGACCCCTCGTCGCGGCTGATCAGCAGGCTGTTCACCTCGATCCCCTTGCGCTCGATCTGGCCCATGCGGCGGGTCAGACCGATCAACATGACAAGGAACGCGATGGCCGCCACCAGCAGCGCCGTGGCGAACACCAGCAGCACGAAGATCACGAACCGATAGGACGACAGCGTGTCGGAAAATGCCGTGCCCGATTCGGCAAGGATCTCCAGCAGTTTGATCTCGGCAAACTCGGTCAGGTTGGCGTTGTCCACGAACAGCCGTTCGACGCGCGCGTTGAAGGCATTGGCATCCGGCAGGTTCAGGAACAGCAGCACCGCCGCCAGCGCCAGAATCACGACGATGGCCGCGATGCCGCCGACCACGATCCGGTTGCCGATTTCGCGCGCCTCAATAGCGGAGGAAATACTCACCTGCACTGCCCCTTCTGCTGTCCAGACCGTTTGCATCGAAGACGCCCACGATGGTCAGCAGCGACCAGCCGTCCGCCTGCAACCGTGGCCCAAGGGACGCGGCGGCATTGGCGGGCGAACAGTCGCCCTCGATCTGGGATACACCGTAATGCAGGCGCAACGGGTCGTCGCGCTTTGCCTTGTAGTCGGCATAGCAGTCCGCCTGTGCGGCGGTCGCAGCCAGCAGGGCTGCACAGATCAAAGGGAAAAGCCGTTTCAACATGGGACGATACGACCCCGTGGCGTCATGATATGCAATAACCACCGTATCGGCACAGGCCGTATCATGCCAGTGCCCGCAACACCCTTTCCTGCAGGCCGTCCCTGCGGCACAACCGGGGCATGACACGCACTCCGCCTGACCTTGCGTTCGAGGACGCCGCCCGCGCCCACGGTTACGCCCGCATCGCGGGTGTGGACGAGGTGGGGCGCGGGCCGCTGGCCGGGCCCGTGATGGCCTGCGCAGTGATTCTCGATCCCGCCGCAATTCCGCCCGGTCTGGCCGACAGCAAGACGATCAGCGCCATGCGCCGCGATGCACTTTTCACACTGATTCCGCAGATGGCGCTGGTCGGCTACGGTCAGGCCAGCGTGGACGAGATCGAGGCGCTGAACATCCTTGCCGCCAGTCATCTTGCGATGCAGCGGGCCTTGGCGGACTTGCCGGTTGCGGCGGATTTCGCCCTGATCGACGGCAATCGTATGCCCCCCGCCCTGCCCTGTGCGGGGCGCACCATCGTGCGCGGCGACACCCTGTCGCTGTCCATCGCCGCGGCCTCAATCATGGCAAAAGTGTGGCGGGACAATGTCATGGTGGGATTGGCGCAACAGCATCCCGGCTATGGCTGGGACCGCAACGCAGGCTATCCGACGCCGGAACATCACGCAGGGCTGAAATGTCACGGTGTCTCACCACATCACCGGCGAACTTTTGCCCCAATCCACAAGATGTTGTGGCAAGAAAAAACCTGAACGGCGCTTTCAATTAATCCATTGCCTGTCGGTGGCGGCAAAGGTCATCCTGTCCTCAATCAACGAGTGGAAACAATCCACCGGGATAGAGGCAGAGCATGACGATAAAAACAAAGGCCCAAAAGGGCCTGACACTACCGCTCAACCAAATTTTGGGCGGCGATTGCATCGACGTGATGAACAGTCTGCCAGCAGGATCGGTCGATCTGATCTTTGCAGACCCCCCGTACAACCTGCAGTTGCGAGGCGACTTGCACCGCCCCGACAACTCAAAGGTCGATGCGGTGGACGACCATTGGGACCAGTTCGACAGTTTCGCGGCCTATGACCGGTTCACCCGCGACTGGCTGGCCGCTGCCCGCCGTCTGCTGAAACCCAACGGCGCCATCTGGGTCATCGGCAGCTATCACAACGTGTTCCGCATGGGGGCAGAGCTGCAGAATCAGGGCTTCTGGATCCTGAACGACGTGGTCTGGCGCAAGTCGAACCCGATGCCGAACTTTCGCGGCAAGCGGCTGACCAACGCCCATGAAACACTGATCTGGGCCGGCAAGTCGGAGACCAGCAAGTATACCTTCAACTACGAGGCGCTGAAGGCACTGAACGAAGGCGTGCAGATGCGCAGCGACTGGATGCTGCCGATCTGCACGGGACACGAGCGCATCAAGGACGAGAACGGCGACAAGGCGCATCCGACGCAAAAGCCCGAAAGCCTGCTGCACCGCGTCCTGTTGGGCACCACCAACCCCGGCGATGTCGTGCTCGACCCGTTCTTCGGCACCGGCACCACCGGCGCAGTCGCCAAGATGCTCGGCCGCGACTTTGTCGGGATCGAGCGTGAGGACGCCTACCGCGCCGTGGCCGAAAAGCGCATCGCGAAGGTCCGCAAGTTCGACAGCGAGGCGCTGGCCGTCAGCACCTCCAAGCGGGCGGAACCGCGCGTCGCCTTCGGCGTGCTGGTCGAACGCGGCATGCTGCGCCCGGGCGAGGAGCTGTGGTCGCTGAACGGTCGCCACAAGGCCAAGGTCCGTGCCGATGGCACGCTGATCGGCGATGACGTGAAGGGATCCATCCATCAGGTCGGCGCCCATCTGGAAGGGGCGCCCAGCTGCAACGGCTGGACCTACTGGCAGTTCAGGCGCGACGGGCAACACGTGCCCATCGACCTGCTGCGCCAGCAGGTGCGCGCCGAAATGGCCCGGCTCGCCTGACGGCCAAGCCCCGATCCCGCGGGCCGCGCGCCCGCCACCCCACCGATTTCACCGTTACCGCCGGTGCCTTCACCGTGGCAGCCCTGCATGGGCTGCCACGCGGGCACTACCTTTGCCCCGCTGTTCCCGCTTGGAACATGCGGGGTTTTTTTTGCGAGGCGCTGTCCCGGGGTCGGATTTGGCAACGGGCGTCGGGGGGCTAGGTCATGACGCAACTTGAAGGAGACGCCCCATGACCGACGCCACCCGCATGGTCCTCGCCAGCCGCCCGCAGGGCAAACCCGTGCCTGACAATTTCCGCAAGGAGGAGGTCACGCTGCCCGCCCTGACCGATGGCACGTTCCTCGTCCGGGTGATCTGGCTGTCGCTGGACCCCTACATGCGGGGCCGGATGGACGACGCCAAATCCTATGCGAAGCCCGTCGCCATCGGCGACACGATGGAAGGCGGCGCCGTGGGCGAGGTCATGAACAGCCGCAATGCGGACTATCCCAAGGGCGCCATCGTGGCCGGCGCCTTCGGCTGGACCACCCACGCGGTCAGCGACGGGACCAGCGTGCGGATCGTCGATCCCGCCGTGGCCCCCATTTCGACCGCGCAGGGTGTGCTGGGGATGCCCGGCATCACGGCCTGGGTCGGGTTGAACGACATCGGCCGCGCACAGGACGGCGAGACGATCGTGGTGTCCGCCGCGACCGGGGCGGTGGGTGCCATCGTCGGGCAATTGGCCCGCGCGCGGAACATGCGCGTGATCGGCGTCGCCGGCGGGGCGGACAAGTGTGCCCATGCGGTGCAGGATCTGGGCTATCACGCCTGCCTCGACCACCACGCCCACGATGCCAAATCCCTGTCGCAGGCCATCGCCGATGCGGCACCCGACGGCGTCGACGTCTATTTCGAAAGCGTCGGTGGCAAGACGCTGGAGGCAGTCCTGCCCCACATGAACACGCATGGCCGCATCGCCCTGTGCGGCATGATCGCATGGTATTCCGGTCACGGCATCGGCGATGCACAGCCTTTGCCGACCGTCTGGAGACACATCCTGACACGGCGACTGCTGGTCGAGGGGTTCATCAGCTTCGATCACTTCCACAAGTTCGACGCGTTCCTGGCAGAGGTCGGCCCGATGGTCCGCGACGGCCGCATCACCTACCGCGAAGATATCGCCGAAGGACTGGAGAATGCCCCCGACGCTTTCCTGCGGATGCTGTCGGGGGGCAATTTCGGCAAGCAGTTGGTGCGTGTCGGCGCCGATCCGGCCTGACTGAGGCAGACATATCGCACCAGTCGGTCTGCACGGTGCCGCGGACATCGTGGCACTCCGCACACCGACCGGAGCGGCCAAGCGTTTGCGCATGATGCGAAAGGTCGCGCGCCCGGCCGCCCGGATACGCCCGCCGCGCGATCCACCGACACGGCCTTGCCGTATCATCCGGGACATCCCGCCGTCGAGTGTCTGATGGCCTGCACCGTATGGACCCTTGGATCACGCGATGTGCCCGCGACAGGTCACTAGCCGCCCAATCATCGCGCCGCTAATGCGCAATCTGTCATCGAAGATGCGGAGTGCACGCATGTCAGCGGGGCCATGGGTTTGTCGCGGCCTTGTATGCGGACCAGTCCTTGATGTGCGGGTAATGGGCGCGGCGCCATGCCTTGACCTGCGGGTTCATCATCCGGCGCCACAGCGGTGGAACCATCGCCGCGATTCCCATGATCGAATAGCCATAGGGCAGTTGCGGCGCCTCGTCCGGGGCGTAGGTCTGCAACAAGGGAAACCGCCGGTCGGGCTTGTAATGGTGATCCGAGTGCCGCTGCAGGTTGATAAGCAACCAGTTGGACGCCTTATGCGCGGCATTCCACGAATGGTGCGGCTTGACGTGTTCGTATTTGCCATCACCCAGATGCTCTCGCGTCAGGCCGTAATGTTCGATGTAGTTCACCAGTTCCAGATGCCACGCGGCGATGAACGCCTGCCACAGGAACAGCGCCAGCCCCAGCCATCCACCGATCAGCAGCGACAGCGCCAGAAACCCCGCCTGCATGGCCCAATAGGTCCAGAACGGGTTGCTGCGGTCGTGCCATGGCTTGCCCTTGCGTGCCAGCATCGCCGCCTCGGCCCGCAGGGCAGAGCCATAGCATTGCCGCAGGACGCGCGGGAAATACCGATGGAACCCTTCGTTGTAGCGGGCCGTGACGGGATCGCGCGGTGTGGCGACATAGCGGTGATGCACCAGCAGGTGTTCCGACCGGAAATGCGAATACATCGCCATCGCCAGCAGGATGTCGGCCATCCGGCGTTCGATCCGGGGCCGCTGGTGCATCAATTCGTGGCTGTAGTTGATGCCGATGGTCCCGGTGATCACCCCCATGCCGAAGAACAGCCCGACCAGTTCCCATCCGCCCAGATGATCCGCGCGGGTCGCATAGTATATGATGCCGAACAGGGTCGCGGCCTGCAGCGGTGCCCAGACGATGGTGATGATGCGATACCACCACAGCTGATCGTCGGGTGTTTCGGTGTCTGCATTCGCTTCGTTCAAGCCGGCGAAGATGTCGATGATCCCGAACAGATACCAGGTACAGAACGGCACCAGCAGCACGGCCCAGCCGCCCCAGATTGCGCTGACCCAGGCAATCGGCACCAGCAGCAGCGACAGCCAGAACGGCAGGGCCGCGGACAGGCGGCCGATGGCGGGTGTGGTGGCGGCGGTGGCGGTCATCGGGTCCTCTTGCGCGGCGAATATGTGCCCAATATGGCGATCTAGCCGCCAAACGGTAAAGATTCTGCCACCAGGTCATGGACCTTGCGCATCACCGTCGGCAAGGCTGCGGGGGTAAAGACGCCGCGACGCTGAAAAAACCCCTTTTCCGGCATGGAATCCGACCCTACGACAGCCCACAGGATCGTCAGCTCCAGATGGAAATGCGTGAAGGTGTGACGCGCGGTCGCATCCAACCGCCGCCAATCGGCACCCACGGGCGGCGCTGGTCGCGGGTCGTCGGACCAGTCTGACCCCGGAAACCCGAGCATCCCGCCCAGCAGACCCGTGTCCGGCCGCGTCTCGACCAGCCACGCGCCGTCGCTGCGGCGCACGACATAGACGAAACCGTGGCGCACCGGCACGGCCTTTTTCGGGGTCTTGCGCGGCAGGCTGGCCGCCGTTCCCGCGATCCGCCCGGCGCAGCCATCGCGCCACGGACAGATCCCGCAGGCCGGCGATTTGGGCGTGCAGATCGTGGCGCCCAGATCCATGACCGCCTGCGCATAGTCGCCGGGGCGGTCCTGCGGCGTCAGGGCGGCGGCCAGCGCCATCAGGTGCGGCTTGGCTGTGGGCAGCGGCGTGTGCACGTCATGGATACGCGCCATGACACGCTCCACATTGCCGTCCAGCACCGTTTCCGGCCTGTCGAAGGCGATGGCCGCGACGGCAGCGGCGGTATAGGGGCCGATCCCTGGCAGGGTCAGCAATACGTCGCGGTCTGACGGGAACACGCCGCCATGATCGGCCACGACCACACGGGCGCATTTCAGCAGATTGCGGGCGCGGGCGTAATATCCAAGCCCAGCCCACGCAGCCATCACGTCGGCATCGTCCGCCGCCGCCAGATCGGAGACCGTGGGCCATCGCGCCGTGAACTTGCGCCAGTAATCGCGCACGGCGGCCACGGTCGTCTGCTGCAACATCACCTCCGACAGCCAGATACCGTAGGGGTCTGGCAGACGGCCCGCCTTGCGGTCGGCGGGTGGCACACGCCATGGCATCGACCGCGCATGCACGTCGTACCAGTCCAGCAGTTGCAACGGCCGGTCACGCATTGTTCATGGCCTCCCACCCTGACTTGGCCTGCGGTGCGACATAGATTAAACCTTGATCATGAAACAGCCTTACCGCACCTCATCGACCCGCGGTTTTTCCCGCGCCGTCACGCTGATGCAGTCGCGCATCCGCGCCGGCAGCGAAGGGCGTGGCTTTGCCGAGACGCGGTTGCTGACCCATTGGGCGGCCTTCGTGGGCGAGGATGTGGCGGCTGTCGCAACGCCCGTCAACGTGGGCTATGGCCGCGGCGGCATGGGCGCGACGCTGACGATCCTGACGACAGGCGCGAATGCGCCGATGCTGGAAATGCAGAAGCCCCAGATTCTGGACCGGGTGAATGGCTGCTACGGCTACCGCGCGATCGCGCGCATCCGCATCACCCAGACCGCACCCACGGGCTTTGCCGAAGGTCGCGTCGCCTTTGCGGCGGCCCCGAAGGCCCCGCCACTGCCCGACCCCGCCACGCAGGACCGCGCCCGGGCGGTCGCGTCTGGAGTCGCCAACGACGATCTGAGGGCCGCACTCGAGGCGCTGGCAGCCAAGGTGCTGTCGAAACCCAAGACCCGAACCTGAAGGAACCTCCCATGCAACGCAGAACCCTCTTGACCGCAGGCGGCGCCGCCGTCGTCCTTGGCAGCAGCCTGACCCTGACCGGCAGCGCCTGGGCGCAGGATGCGGCCCCTGCAGATGCCGCGACAACCGATGCGGCGCCCGCCGATGCCGGGATGATCCCCGATATGGTCATCGGTGCCGCGGATGCACCGGTGCAGATGACCGAATACGCCAGCTTCACCTGCCCGCATTGCGCCGACTTCCACGCCACGGTCTGGCCGCAGCTGAAGGCCGACTATATCGACACCGGCAAGGTGCGCTTCACCTACCGCGAGGTGTATTTCGACCGCTTCGGCCTGTGGGCGTCGATGATCGCGCGCTGTGGCGGAGAGATGCGGTTCTTCGGCATCACCGACTTGGTCTATGACACGCAGCGCACGTGGACGGCCAGTGGCGATCCGGCAACGATCGCGGCAGAGCTGCGCAAGCTGGGCAAGACCGCAGGTCTGACCGACGCGATGCTGGACGAGTGCCTGAACGACGCGGAGATGGCGCAGAACCTGGTGACGTGGTTCGAGGCGAATGCCGAAGCCGACGATGTGACCGGCACCCCGAGCTTCCTCATCAACGGGACCAAGTATTCCAACATGTCCTATGACGAGATGAAGGTGATTCTGGACGAAGCCGCAGCCGGCTGATGCGCCCGCTGGAAGGGCTGCGCGTCGTCGAACTGGCGCGAATCCTGGCCGGCCCATGGGCCGGTCAGACTCTGGCCGATCTGGGGGCCGATGTCGTCAAGGTCGAAAGCCCTGAAGGCGACGATACCCGTCGCTGGGGTCCGCCGTTCGTCGATCACGACGGACAGCGGGCGGCGGCGTATTTCCATGGCACCAACCGTGGCAAGACATCGGTCACCGCCGATTTCCGCACGGCGCAGGGGCAGGACCACGTGCGCGCCCTGATCGCCGATGCGGATGTGGTGATCGAGAACTTCAAGGTCGGTGGCCTTGCGCAATACGGGCTCGACTATGCCAGTTTGGCGGCGATCAACCCGCGACTGATCTGGTGTTCGATCACCGGCTTCGGACAGGACGGTCCCTATGCGCAACGGGCGGGTTACGACTATATCATTCAGGGCATGTCGGGGCTGATGTCGGTGACGGGCGCGCCCGACGGGCAGCCGCAGCGCGTCGGCGTGGCCGTCGTCGATCTGTTCACCGGACTTTATGCCAGTACGGCAATTCTGGCCGCAGTCCAGCAGCGGCAGGTCACGGGGCGCGGTCAGCAGATCGACATGGCGCTGTTCGACGTGGCCGTCGCCGTCATGGCCAATCAGGCGATGAACTATCTGACGACCGGCGGTGCCCCTGCACGGATCGGCAACACGCATCCGAACCTGATGCCCTATCAGGTCTTCGACTGTGCCGACGGGCACCTGATCGTGGCCGTCGGCAACGATGCGCAGTACCGGCGGCTGTGCGACGTCCTCGACGTGGTGCATCTGGCGCAGGACCCCGCCTATGCCACCAATGCCGACCGTCTGTCGCGGCGCGAGGTGCTGACGGCGCTGCTGGCGGCGGCCATCGCCGGTTGGTCGCGCGATGCCCTGCTGGCCGCCTGCGAGGCGCAGGGCATACCAGCCGGGCCGATCAACGATCTGGCACAGGTCTTTGCCGACCCCCAGATCGTTCATCGCGGGTTGCAGGTCGATCTGGACGGCGTGCCGGGGATGCGGACGCCGATCCGCATGTCGGATGCCGACCTGAGCCCGCGCGGACCCGCACCGACGTTGAGTGCCATCGGGACGCCTGACGCAGGGTGATGCTGCTGGGGGGCCAGCCCCCCGGAGTATTTGCGGCAAGATGATGGGCTAGAGCCCCAGCGCGGTCAGGCGGGTTTCCAACGGGGTCGGATCAGCGATGTGCAGGCGCACGGGCAGGGTCAGGACCTGCGTGCGGAAGGTCTGCGTCAGGCGGACGGCATCCTTTTCGGTCGTCACAAGCTGCGCATTGGCGACCTGCGCGTCGTGGGTCAGGCGCGTCATCAAGGCTGACGTCAGCGGTTGATGATCGCTCAGCGGTTCCGCATGGATCACCTCGCAGCCAAGGCCGCGCAGGGTGGCAAAGAACTTGGCCGGATGCCCGATCCCCGCAAAGGCGAAGACCCGCATCCCCGCCCACGGCATGCCCGTCGGCAGCGGGCGCAACGCGCCGGACAGGTCGGGCGCCTGCCAGCGGGCTGCAAAGTCCGCCTGCGCCGCAGCATCGCCGATCGCCAGCAACAGGTCGGCACGGGCGAGGCCCACGGCCACGGGTTCGCGCAGGGGACCGGCGGGCAGGACGCGACCGTTGCCGAACCCGCGCGCCGCATCCACCACCACGATGGACAGGTCCTGCACCACACTCGGGTTCTGGAACCCGTCGTCCAGCACCACGACCGTCGCACCTGCCGCGATGGCCGCCTGCACCCCCTGTGCACGGTCGCGCGCCACCCACGCGGGCGCAAAGGCGGACAGCAGCAGCGGTTCGTCCCCCGTCTGGTCAGCGGTGTGGCTTCGGGCGTCGACCTGCACCGGTCCGGTCAGACTGCTGCCATGCCCCCGGCTGACGACATGCGGCACCTGTCCGCGCGCGGACAACATCTGCACCAGCGCCATGACCGTCGGCGTCTTGCCCGTCCCGCCGGCGTTGATGTTGCCGACGCAGATCACCGGGACCGACACGCGCAGACCGGGCTGCCGCAGGCGCCGGGCGGTGGCTGCGGCATAGGCGGCGCCCAGCGGCTGCAACAGGCGGGCACGCCAGTCGGGGCGGTCGGGGGGGGTGAACCAGAACTGCGGTGCCTGCATCACAATCCCGCCTCGTCCAGCCGCTGGCGGATCATCGTGACGATCCTGTCCGTCGCCTCTGCCCCGCGCGAGGTGACGTCCCAGCCCGCCATCGCCATGGCGGCGACGCGGTCGGCGGCCAGCAACGCCTCGACCGCGCGACCCACGCCGGCAGCGTTGTCGACCTGCAGCGTGGCTCCGGCCCGCGCAAGTCGGTCATAGCGCTCGGCAAAGGGGGCCGTCCGGGGACCGTGGATCAGGACGGACCCGAGGGCTGCCGCCTCGAACGGGTCCTGTGCCGCCGACTGTGTCAGGGTGCCTACCGCAAGCGTCACGGTGGCCAGCCTTAGCCACAGTCCGATCTCCTCCGCGGCGTCGATCACATGCACCTGGACGTTTTCGTCGGGCGCGCAGCTCTCTGACCGCAGGCTGGCGGGCAGGCCCAGCGCCTCGAAGCCCGCGACAAAGGCGGAGCCCGCACCCGGCACGGCGGTCGTGACGGCCAGCAGCAGGCGGTGCGACCGACGGGCCGCATGACGCTGCGCCGCGGCCAGCGTTGCAACATCGCCAAGTTCTGCCTGGGTCGCAAGCCACAGCGGACGGCTGCGCAGGATATCGGCCAGCGCACGGCGGTCGGCCTCCACATGGGGCAGGACGGCCGGTGGATCTTCCAGCAGGCCGACGGCATGGGTACGGTTCGGGGCCGCACCCGCCGCGACGAAGGCGGCAGCGGCCATCGGATCGCGGGTATAGACGGCGCGCAGGCGCGACAGGATGGCCCGGCTGCGCGACGGGAACCAACGGTTCACGAACCCGTCCAGGGCGCTCGCGTCCGCGTCGATCACGATCACCGGAACCTTCGCCTCTGTCACGGTCGCAAGGACGGCGGCATCCAGCGCCCCACCGACCCACAGCATCATCATCGGCGACAACCGGTCCAGATGGGCCGTGACGGTTCTGCGCCCCTCGGGCTGCGGATCATGCGTGACCGCGAACGTCACATCCTCGCCGTCGGCGCGCAGGCGGGCGTCAAGGGCGGCGACCGCCGCCGCATGGGCCGGCGTCGCACAGCGCGCCCAGACGACCGGTTCCACCATGACTGTGGATCAGAGCCCGAGTTCTTCGGTCGGAGAGGCGGCGACGGCTTCGTCCCGCAGGCGGTGGATATGCGCGATGAAGTAGCGGGTATGCGCGTCGTCCACGGTGCGCTGGGCGTTCGCCTTCCACGCGGCAAAGGCGCTGGCGTAGTCGGGGAACATGCCGACGATGTGGATGTCGTTCACGTCGCGGAACGCCGTCTTGGTCGGGTCGATCAATTCGCCGCCGAAGACGAGGTGCAGGCGCTGGGTCATGGGATACTCCACGGGGACAGGGTCAGGTTGCGCGCAACCTATTGAGGGCGGCCTTGCGTGACAACCGCTTGCGTCAGCTCAGGGCCGCGCGCAGGGCCGGATGAACGCCACCGCCCGCGATCACGCCGTTCACCTGCGGGTGCGCCGCGTTGAACAGCAGGTCCGCGCCGGTGCGGTCGGTGGCGTGTCCTCCCGCCTCTGTCACGATCAGCGCACCTGCGGCGATGTCCCATTCCCATGACGGGCGCAGGGTCAGCATGGCGTCATAGCGCCCCTCGGCCACGAGGCACATCCGATAGGCGAGCGAGGACCGGAACGCCGTGGCGAACGCGGGCGGCGCACCGCCCTGCCAATGCCGTGCCGCAAGGTTGGGACGCGTGGTCAGCACCTGCGCCGTTGCGGGATCGCGCGTCTGCGTCACACACAGCAGTTGGCCGTTCAGCGTGGCCCCCTGCCCGTAAGCTGCGGCATAGGTGAGCCCCCTTGCAGGCAGCGTCACCACACCGGCGATCACGCGACGATCCTCGATCACCGCAAGGGCGATGGCCCAGTCCAGGCTGTGCGCAATGAAGGCGCGGGTGCCGTCGATGGGATCAACGACGAACTGCCGCTGCGTGCCCAGCCGCGCGCCGTCGTCGGGGGATTCCTCCGACAGCCAGCCATAGGCGGGACGCGCACTGCGCAGCCGGTCGGCCAGCAGGGCGTTCACCGCAAAATCCGCTTCGGTCACGGGGCCCTGGTCGTCGGCCTTGTCCCAGACCTGCGGATCGGTCTTGAAGTGGCGCATGGCGACGTCCCCCGCCGCCTGTGCCGCCGACAGCAGCAGCGTCAGATCAGTCGCCGGCAAGGGTCAACCCTTCGACCAACAGGGACGGCACCACACGGCTCAGGTGCGGGCGGGCGTCATTGGCGGCGATCATGCCGCGCCACATGTCGCGCAGGTTGCCCGCGATGGTGCATTCGTTCACGGGATAGGCGATTTCGCCGTTCTGCACCCAGAACCCGGCCGCCCCCCGGCTGTAGTCGCCGGTATTGGGGTTGATCGTAGATCCGATCATCGACGTGACCAGCAGGCCCGTGCCCATCTGAGCGATCAGGTCATCGCGGCTGGCGGTGCCTTGGGTCAGCGCGAGGTTCGTGACCGACGGCGATGGCGGCGCACCGGTGCCACGACTGGCATTGGCGGTGGACGGCATCCCCAGCTTGCGCCCGGTGGCCAGATCCAGCACCCAGCCGGTCAGCACGCCGTCCTGCACCCACGCGCGGGTCTGCGTGGGCAGGCCTTCCGCGTCGAAGCGGCGGGACCCGAAGGCACGCGGGCGATGTGGATCCTCGGTCAGGTTCATGCCAGCTGGCAGGACCTGCGTGCCCGACGCGTCGCGCAGGAACGACGCGCCACGCGCGATGGCGCTGCCGTTGATCGCCTGCACCAGATGCCCGATCAGCGACGACGCGATGCGTTCGTCGAACAGCACCGGATAGGCGCCTGTCCTGGGCCTGCGCGACCCGGCGCGTTCGACGGCACGCGCGGCGGCGGTGCGGCCGATCTCTTCGGGGCTGCGCATGTCCGTCTGAAAGATGCGGCTGTCGTAATCGTAATCCCGTTCCATCCCCGTGCCGGTGCCGCTGATCGCGACACAGGACAGGCCGATGTCGGACCGGGCGTAGCCGCCGGAAAAGCCGTTGGTCGCGGCCATGTGGACCTGTCTGCGACCATAACCGGCGCTGGTCTCGGACACCTGGCTCAGGCCGGGGTTCTGCAATGCGGCCGCTTCCGCCCGCAGGGCGGCATCCTGCAACGCGGCGGGATCGGGTTCGGGGGACGGATCGTAAAGCTCCAGATCGGTGGTGTCGGTGACCTGCGCCAGTTGTGCAGCCTCTGCCAACCCCACGGTCGGATCTGCGGGGGCCTCGCGCGCCATGGCGACGGCGCGTTCCGCCATCGCGGCCAGCGCCTCTGGCCTGCTGTCCGAGGAGGACACGCAAGCCTGCCGCTGCCCCAGCAGCACGCGCAGGCCCACGTCGATGCCTTCGGACCGTTCCGCCTTTTCCAACTGTCCCTGACGCACGTCGATGGCGATTGACGTGCCCTGCACCGCCACCGCATCGGCGTCATGCGCACCCGCGCGTCGTGCGGCGTCGAGGATGCGGTGGGTCAGATCGGCAAGGTCGGTCATGGCGCGTTGTCCTGCTGGGTTGGACCAGAGGTAATCGGCGCCGCCCGCAGCCGCAAGGTCGCGCCGAACTGGCGCGACCTTGCACCGCGATGGTTCAGCGGATGCGCTGTCCGTTGGCCAGCACCTGACCGTCGCGCACCTCGATCACGGATTGCAGCGCGTCATCGCCCACCGACGTGGCGAACATGCCCATCATCATGCGCCCCATCATCGCCTGATCCTCTGGCACCAGCCCCATGGCGATCAGCGTGTCGATCAACCCGTTCGCACCCGTCAGATCCAGCGTGATCTGTCCGGTGGGCGCGGGAAAGCCCGGAAAGGTCGTGGTGTCGGCGTTGTCGAAGGTGAAATCACCCGTGCCGTCGATGCTCACACCCAGCGCATCCACCGTCAGCGCGTTCAGGGTCAGGCTCTCGACCTCGCCGGGAAACGCATCCGGCCCCATCGGCGGGACGGCGGTCAGGTCCGTCGCGTCGGCAGTCCCCGCATCGGGTGTCATCGCCGCCGGGTCCATCATGCTCTCGTCCAGACGCGCCATACCGGAGATATCCAACTGCACCGTCGCCGGATCGCGCGGCAGACTGGCGGCGGGGTCGAGCATGGCCCACACCTCGTCGTTCACGGTCAGCTCCGACAGATCCAGAGTCAGGCCGAACGGCACGGCGGCGTCGGTGGGCCCCACGGGCGTCGTCAGGCTGGTGCCATAGGAGGCCGCGGTCAAGCGCAGCGGGAACGGCATGTCGCCGCTGGTCAGGTCGGCGACCAGGTCCGTCGCCTCTGTCGCATAGCGCAGACCGTCGGGGCCGATGCCATAGGACAGCGTCCCCGGTCCGGTGGTCACCGTGCCATTGACCGGGCTGACGCCGCCCACGTCGATGATATAGGCCGAAGGCCCGTTGCTGAACGTGCCGTCCGCCACATAGTCGCCGCCAAACATGGCCGATGGATCGCTGGTGTCCAGATCGGCAGGCATGCTGCTGGTCCCTGTCGCGGCGATGCCGTCAATCTTGCCGGACACCATCACGGGTGTCGCATCGGGCGATGTGATGTCCAGCAGCAGATCGACCGAAGTGGCCGTCAGATCCAGCGTCCCGTCCACCGTGGCACCCGTCGCGGTCGTGGTGGTGGCGCTGACGCCGTTGGCCGCCAACCGCATCTCGCCCGTCACCGGCCCTTCCGGCGTGGTCAGGCTGTCCATCGTCAACGCATACTGGTCGGCAGCCATCGCATAGGACAGCGCCTCCGGCGTGCCGCTGACCTTCAGCGTGCCGTTGGTCTCGCTCAGCGTCATTGCGATCTCGCCGCCGTCGGCGGACGCGATGACGACCGGAACCCTGTCGGACCCGGTGACGTCGACGGTGCCGTCACCGGCGCCGGTGAACACCAGTTCAGGGATCGTCAGGGTCAGCGTGTCGCCATCCTGTGCGCTGGACACGACAAGGTTGGTCACGGTTACGGTGTCGCCATCCTCGACCACCGGATCGGAGGTCAGCGTGACATCGGTCGCATAGCCGGTCACGGCCTCCTGCCACGCCGTCCAGACCTGTTGCGCGGTCACGTCGGCCCATGCGGCAGGGGCAAGGGTCAGTGCCGTCAGACAGACGCCGGCACGCAATGTGATACGGGAGATCATCGGAAGCTTCCTTTTGCAAACCCGGGTGCGCGCGGCGCGGACCTTGCCGTTCCACCCCAAGTGGGGAATTCTGTGCGTGACGCTAAAGGGTCCGGCATTGGATCGAAAGGGAGTTCGATGAAAAACTTTGACCTGACCGGCAAGACCGTGCTCATCACCGGGGCCAGTCGCGGGATCGGCGCGGCGGCGGTCCATGCCTTTGCCGCTGCGGGCGCGAACGTGGCCCTCGTGGCGCGATCGCGCGAGGCGATCGGCGACCTGGCCGGGCGAATCGGGACGTCCGCGCTGGCGATCCCCTGCGACGTGACCCGGTACTGGGAAATGGAGCAGGCCGTCGGGGCCACGATCAACACGTTCGGCCGTCTGGACGTGATCGTGAACAGCGCGGGCATCATCGACCCCATGGGTGCGCTGTCGCAGATCGACCCGGACGCCTGGACCAAGGCCATCGACATCAATCTGAAAGGCGTGATGCACGGGATGCGCGCGGCACTTGGGCCGATGATCGCGCAGGGGTCCGGCACGATCATCACCGTGTCGTCGGGCGCGGCGCACAACCCGGTCGAAGGCTGGTCCGCCTACTGCGCCAGCAAGGCGGGTGCCTATATGCTGACGCAGGTCGCCGACCACGAAAATCGCGGCAAGGGGCTGCGCATCATGGGCTTGTCGCCCGGTACCGTCGCCACCGA
Source organism: Loktanella fryxellensis (assembly GCF_900110065.1). GTDB lineage: Bacteria > Pseudomonadota > Alphaproteobacteria > Rhodobacterales > Rhodobacteraceae > Loktanella > Loktanella fryxellensis. The sequence goes on from NZ_FOCI01000022.1 coordinate 32,677, forward strand.
CATGCAGCGCGAGATCAAGGCATCGCGGATCGGCCCCGTGGCCCAACTGGACTGGTCGGCGCATATCCCGCCCGACTGGGCGGCACAGGCGCTGGTGTGGATGTGTACGTCAGACGCGGATGCGTGGCTGGGCAAGGATGTCTCCCTGCGCGACGAAGGCATCCGCGCTCAGGTCGGCGTGGCATGATCCGCCACGACCGCGACGGGCGGTTGTCCGTCATCACGCTCGACCGCGCGGACAAGGCCAACGCCCTGACCGCGGCGATGCTGGCGGACCTGCTGACGCAGGTGCAGGCCGCCCGCGACGCCCATGCGGTGATCCTGACCGGCGCGGGGACCGTGTTCAGTGCCGGGGCCGATCTGGCGGATGTGGCCACTCTCAAAAGCTCGCCCTTGTGGGAAGACGTGTCCGCCGCCATCGCCGCCCTGCCCGGCCTGACGGTCGCCGCGTTGAACGGCACGTTGGCGGGCGGGGCCTGCGGCATGGCGCTGGCCTGCGACCTGCGCGTGGCCGTGCCCGGGGCGCGCGTCTTTTATCCGGTCATGCGGCTGGGCGTGCTGCCGCAACCCTCGGACCCCGCGCGCCTGTTGCGGCTGGCGGGGCCGGGGCCCGCGCGGCGCATCCTGCTGGCGGGGGAAAGGCTGACCGCGGATCAGGCGCTGGCCTGCGGCCTGATCGACCGGATCGCCGATGACGCCCTCTCGGCCGCGCGTGCGATGTGCGCCGATGCGCTGGCCGCCGACCTGTCGCATGTGGCGGCGATCAAGGGGATGCTGGCCCCGCTCTCCGTCACCTAGCCGCGCCTGCGCTTGGGCACCTTCGACATGAAATCCGGCGGACGCTTTGCCACCCACGCGGCAAAGGTCGCCAGCCGGGGATGCGCGCGCAGGATGTCAGGCGTGTTATAGACGCGGGCCAGCTCCGCCTCCGACAGGGTGGCGTGGATTTCCTTGTGGCAGATGTGGTGCAACAACACCGTGGGTCCGCCCTTGCCGCCCTTCAGCTTGGGGATCAGGTGATGCAGGCTTTGCGGCACGCCGCGCGGGATCGGACGCAGGCACAGCGGGCAGATCGGATCGCCGTCGGTCATTCGGGTTGCCCTCGCGCATGATCTTTGGGCACAAGGTGGGGTGCATATGGGATCGGAACAGGGCCGCGACATGACCGGGACCATCGGACGCACTGCCGTCGTCATCGGCGCGGGTCCTGCCGGACTGATGGCCGCCGACGTGCTGTCGCAGGCCGGCATCGCCGTGACGGTTGCCGACCGGATGCCGTCGGTCGGGCGCAAGTTCCTGATGGCCGGCAAATCCGGCCTGAACCTGACCAAGGCCGAAGGTGCGGCACAGTTTCGGGATGCCTTCGGCACCGCGTCACCCGCCCTGACGCAAGCGCTGGCCGATTTCGGCCCGGCAGAGGTCATCGCCTGGGCGCAATCGCTGGATCAGCCGGTGTTCACGGGATCGACGGGCCGCGTCTTTCCCGTTGCGATGAAGGCGTCGCCGCTGCTGCGCGCATGGCTGGCGCGACTCGCGTCGGCGGGCGTGACGTTCAACACACGCTGGACCTGGACGGGATGGCTGGACGGCGCGCTGACCTTCGACACGCCGAATGGGACGCAAAGGGCCGCGCCGGACATCACGATCCTCGCCGTGGGCGGCGGCAGCTGGCGCAGGCTGGGGTCCGATGGCGCGTGGACCAGCCTGCTGGACGATGTGGCACCCTTTGCGCCGGCCAACTGCGCTTTCAGGGTCGCCTGGTCCACGTTCATGGCGCCCTCCCTCGGCCAGCCGGTCAAGGCGACGCGGCTGTCGGCCGGGGCACTGACATCACGCGGCGAATGGGTGCTGACGCGCGAAGGGATCGAAGGGGGCGGTATCTACGAAGTGTCGTCCGCCATCCGCGATGGTGCCGCACTGACGGTCGATCTGATGCCCGATCTAAGCCGCGATCAGATCACCGCGCGGATCACCGCCAGAGGGACCAAGGCGACCATCGGCCAGCTGCTGAAATCAGCCCTGCGTCTGCCCCCGGTCAAGGTCGCCCTGTTTCAGGAGATGACCCGCGCGGCGCGGCTGTCCGTCAGTCCCGCGACCTTGCCACACCTGCTGAAAGCGTTGCCGATCGTTCATGCGGGGCCAGCCGCGCTCGACAGCGCGATCTCGACCGCCGGTGGATTGCGGTTCAGCGCCCTCGACGGGTTGATGATCCGTGGGCGTCCCGGCACCTTCGCCGCCGGAGAGATGCTGGACTGGGAGGCACCGACGGGAGGCTATCTGCTGACCGCCTGCCTCGCGACGGGGCGCGCCGCAGCGCTGGCGGCGCTGGCTCACCACCAAGGCGGCCTGCAGACGCGCTAGCGACGGGCGATTCACGGCGCACAGGCGACGGGATTCGCAACGCTCATTGCGGGCGGATACGCCCCCTGTCTTGCTCTGGATTGTGTCGCACAGGTTCCCGCACCGGACTTGGCAACGCGTGGCTCATACCCGGTTGCGGGCGGAAATCGCAGGAACTGTTGCAGCTTGGCACCTGTCCATCGGCACCGCAATGCTGCGCCTGCAAACGAAACCCGGCCATGGAAAAGCGAAAGCACGAAAATCGAACAGATATTGTATTTGAAAATCAATGCTTTGGCCCAGCATTCTCATCCTCACACCAAGACGGTGCGGGGCAACACCGCCAGCCGCGCACGAAACGGATCCCACGAATGTCACAAACTGCGGCAACAGTGCTGTCCGTTTTCCACAAGCAACTTGTTTTGAAGAAATTATGTGAGTAGTAAACCTGTGATCGTCCACCACGTGCATCTTATTGGAGTACCCACAATGCGCATCACCACTACTCTCGCAGCCGCTGCCGCAATCGCAGTGACCGGTGCCGCAGCATCCGCTGGCGGCCTGGCCCCCGAAGTCATGGAAGCTCCGGTTGTCGTCGTCGACACCCCGATGGCTCCCGCTGGTTCGGTGAACTCGGGCTACATCGTCCTGGGTCTGCTGGCCGCTCTGGTCGCAGCTTCCGGCTCGTTCTGATCCTTTTCGGATCCAAGCTATTTGAAAGGGCTGGCCTCGTGCCAGCCCTTTTTTCATGACCTGCGGCAATTGACGTCCACTGCGGGACGACAGGCGTGCTGACCGTCAGCCCCGCGCCATCATCGCCAGCCGGATCAGCGTGCGTTCCATCAACGCCTGCTGCGGCGCATGACTGGCAGAGCGCATCGTCAGATCCGTGTCGGTCAGCGCGACAAGCGCGCGTTCCAGCCGGTCACGCCCCCATTGCGACGCCTGCCGCATGACCTTGTCCCGGCGCGGGCCGAAGACGGGGGGGCGCAAGCGCCCGATCCCCTGCCCTGCCCCACCGGGGTCGGAGGCAACAACATGCAGTTGCCGGAAATGCCGCATCGTGCCGATGCACAGGGTGACCGGCAACACGCCCTGCGCATAGAGGTCGCGCAACACAGGGCCGATTCGCTCGGCATGTCCGCCAGCCACTACGTCGAGGATGTCGACGACATCCACGTCCGCCGCCTGCGGGGACAGAAGGGCCAGTTCCGCCACGGTCAGCGGTTCCGGATCCCCACGCTTGTACAACCCCAGTTTTTCGACGGTCTGCCGAAAATCGCCCGGCGTGACCGCGTGCGCCAGTGCCATGATCGCGTCCATCACGTCGCGGTTCGGAACCTCGATCCCGGCGGCGTCCAGCAGGGTCTGCACATCCTCGGCGTTGGGCGGGTCGTCGTACAGACCGATGGCGACCGCGTTGCGGTGCCCCTCGAACACCTTGCGCAAGGGGGACTTCGCCGTCAGGGCACCAGCGGCGACGACAAGCTGCGCGTCGCCCTGTCGCCAGTCCTCCAACACAGCGTTCAGCAGGCCGGACAAGCCATCGGTCGCATCCTCGACCAGCGCGACGCGCGGCCCCGGAAAGAACCCCTGCGCCTTGATCGCATCGTTTACCAGTGCAGGATCCTTGCGCAGATCGCTCGCCGGGATGCGCGTCAGGCGCATCTCGGCCACGCCCTCGGGCCCGATCAGATGACCGACGATCCCGGTGCGGGCCGTTGCCACGCGCATCGGATCTGCCCCGAACAGCAGGATGCCCGGACGCCCCGGATCCGGCTTGCGCAGGAACGCGGTGGCATCCCGGCCGGTCATTTTCACGGGGTCAGATCCAGCAGCAACAGATCAGCCACGATGCTGTCGCCCAGCACGACCATCAGCCGCCCGACCGCATCCGTGGCTGCCGCCTGCGTCGCCACGGTGGACCCGGTGGCGGAGTAGCTGGTGAACCCGTCCACCTGACCGTTGCCCAGGATCGTGCCCGCGGCATCGGTCAGCGTCCATCCCGCCGCCCCCACGACGTTGTAACGCAATTCGTCCCCCTCTCGCGACAGGGCTGCCACGTCCAGTGCCTGATCAAGGGCAACAGTCAGGGTATAGGCCGCCGGGTCGGCCCGTCCCAGCCGGTCGATCAGGTGGCTGCGGATGGCAAAGCCGGGGATGGTCTGCGGTGCGACGACGGCCACATCGTTCCGCAGGGCCAGCGTCGGTGCGCCGGGGGCGAACGCGGGCGTGAAACCGCAGGCGGCAACGCCGGTCAGCATCAGCGCCAGAACGGCACGGCGCGTGGTGATGCCCCTAGACGACAATGTTCACGATCCGGCCGGCGACCACGATGATCTTCTTCGGTGTGGCCCCGTCCAGGTTGCGCTGCACAGCCTCCAGCGCCAGCACCAGCGCCTCGACAGTGCCCGCATCAGCATCGGCGGCGACCGTGATCTCGGCCTTGCGCTTGCCGTTGATCTGGATCGGCAGCGTGACTTCGGCATCGACCAGCATCGCGGCGTCAGCCTGCGGCCACGGCGCATTCAGGATCAGGCCGCTGCCACCCAGCATCGCCCAGACCTCCTCGGCGAGATGCGGTGTCATGGGCGACATGAGCTGCGCCAGCACCATCGCCGCCTGACGCCGCACGGCCACGCTGGCCTGCGACCGCTGCAGCGTGTTGGTAAAGGCGTAAAGCCGCGCGATGGCCGCGTTGAAGCCGAAGCTTTCGATCCCCAGCGTCACGTCGCGGATGGCGCGGTGCATGTCGCGCAGCAGCGCCTGATCCGCCGCCGCGTCGCCCACCGCGTCGCTGCGCGTGATCTCGTCGACGATGCGCCACACGCGGGCCAGATGCTTCGACGTGGCCTCTGCCCCGGCGGCGGTCCATTCCACGTCACGTTCCGGCGGGCTGTCGGACAGCACGAACCAACGCGCGGTATCTGCACCATACTGCTGCACGATGTTCACGGGATCGACCACGTTGTTCTTGGACTTCGACATCTTGGCGGACGGGATCACCGTCACCTGCGTCCCGTCGGCAAGGTAGGCCCCGCCGTCGCGCAGCGTCACCTCCTCGGGGTAGTGATAGACGGGTCGGCCATCGCCGCGTTGCGTGGTGTAGATCGCGTGGGTCACCATGCCCTGCGTGAACAGCGCGTCGAAGGGTTCCGACGCACTGGCCGGCAGGTGACCGGTCATGTGCATCGCACGCGCGAAGAAGCGGGAATACAGCAGGTGCAGGATCGCATGCTCGATACCGCCGATATACTGGTCGACGTTCATCCAGTAGGCCGCATCCTCGGCTACCGTCGGCGTGTCGGCACGGGGCGCGGTGAAACGGGCGTAATACCACGACGAATCGACAAACGTGTCCATCGTGTCCGTCTCGCGCCGCGCCTGTGCACCACAGCGCGGGCAGGCGCAGTCGCGCCATGTCGGATGGCGGTCCAGCGGGTTGCCGGGCACGTCGAAACTGACGTCGTAGGGCAGCTCGATCGGCAGGTTCGCCTTGTCCTCCGGCACCACGCCGCAGGTATCGCAATGCACGACGGGAATGGGGCAGCCCCAGTAGCGTTGCCGCGACAGGCCCCAGTCGCGCAGGCGGAACTTGGTCACGCCGTGGCCCACGCCGTTCGCCTCGCAGAAGGCGATGGCCGCATCGACGGCCTCTGCGCCGGTCTGCCACGCCTCGCCCGCGAAGCCGCGGTTGTAGAACACGCGCTCGGCCTTGGTGGGTACATAGGCGTCGGTCAGATGCTCCTCGGCCTCCTCCGAGGGCAGGAAGGTCGCGATGATCGGCAGCTCGTATTTCGTCGCGAACTCGAAGTCGCGCGCGTCATGCGCCGGGCAGCCAAAGACAGCACCCGTGCCGTAGTCCATCAGGATGAAGTTGGCGATATAGACCGGCAGTTCCCACGCCGTATCGAACGGATGCCGCACTCGCAGCCCGGTGTCGAACCCGCGCTTCTCGGCCTTCTCCAGCGCCTCTTCGGTCGTGCCGCCCTTGCGCACGTCGGCACAAAAGGCAGCAACCTCCGGATCGTCACGCTCCAGCGCCTTTGCCAGCGGATGATCGGGAGAGATGCCGACGAAACTGGCCCCCAGCAGCGTGTCGGGGCGGGTGGTATACACCTCGACACGGTCGTGCCCTTCGGGCCCGTTCACCAGACCGAAACTGAACTGAAGGCCGCGCGACTTGCCGATCCAGTTCGACTGCATCAGCTTGACCTTGGCCGGCCAGTTGTCCAACCCGTCCAGGCCCGCCAGCAACGCCTCCGAGTGGTCGGAGATCTTGAAGAACCACTGCGTCAGCTCGCGTCGTTCGACCAGCGCACCGGACCGCCAGCCACGGCCATCCTCGACCTGTTCGTTGGCCAGCACGGTCATGTCGACCGGGTCCCAGTTCACCACCGCCTTCTTGCGATAGATCAGACCCTTCTCGAGGAAATCGAGGAACAGCGCCTGTTGCTGGCCATAGTATTCCGGATCGCAGGTCGCCAACTCGCGGGACCAGTCGATGGACAGCCCCAGCGGTTTCATCTGGTCGCGCATGTCCGCGATGTTCTTGTAGGTCCAGTCGCGCGGGTGACCGCCGCTGGCCATCGCCGCATTCTCGGCCGGCATCCCGAAGGCATCCCAGCCCATCGGATGCAGGACGTTGTGGCCCGTCGCGATCTTGTAGCGCGCGATCACGTCGCCCATCGTGTAGTTGCGCACATGGCCGATGTGGATGCGGCCCGACGGATAGGGAAACATCTCCAGCACGTAATACTTGGGCTTGTCGCGGCTCGGCACCGCCTTGAACGCGTCGGCCGCAGTCCAGGCGGCCTGCCAGCGGGCCTCGATGTCGGACGGGGAATAGGTGGTCATGGGCGCATGGCTTTCAGCGGACGACCGGGGGCAGGTTCTGCCCAGCACGGTCTGGCAAGGGGATCAGGGTTGGGTCTGTGCGATGCGGATCTGACGGGCACGGGCCAAGATCGCATCCTCGACACCGCGCTGCGCGTCGAAGGTGGCGGGCCCCGACGGGGTGCGCAGACTGACGCGCAGGGTGCGGGCATCCAGCACCGGTCCGGTGATCTGGATCGTCGCAGCATAGGAGGTGCGGCCACCCGGCGGCGTGGCGAAGCCGGTGGTGATGACGCCGGCGGCGGGGTCTGCGCGGGTCACGGGAAGGAAGTTCAGCGTATCGAGGGCCGCGGCATAGAGGATGGGATTGGGTCCGACCGGCGCGGGCGCGCTCGAACCACCGATGATGCCGCAGGCGGACAGGGCCAGCGCCAGCGCGATACCGAGGGTCGCGCGCGAGGTCCGGTTCATCTGCATCGTCCTACCCCAAAGCTATGCCGTTCCACTGGCACGGGTGTAGCGAAGCGGGCGCGCCGTCACAAGTGCGATGGATTCGTGCAATCCGGCCGCCACAAACGAAAAGGGCGACCCGACGGGCCGCCCTTTCCACAGATGTGTTCAGTTCGATCAGAACTGGAAGGACACGGCGACCGTGGTGCCTTCGTTGACTTCGAAGGTGTTGCCGATCTCGTCGTTGGCACCGGTGTATGCATCGCCGGTGTCGCCGTAGGACGCGATCAGGCTGGCGCCGCCGCCCAGTTCGTAGGCTGCTGCGACGTAGGCTTCGTAGGCGTCGCTGTCGCCGTCGTTCTGGATGTAACCGGCATAACCGATCAGACCGTTGCCGGCATCGTACGAACCTTCGATGCCGATCTCTTCGTCCTGACCGTCATGGTAGTAGGCACCGACGGAGACTGCACCGCTGGCGTATGCAACGCCGAAGCCGTAGTTGTCATCGCCGAGCGACTCGAAGGAGTAGAAGGCAGATGCCGTGACCGGACCGAACGGATAGTCGACCTGGAAGCCGAGCGAGTCTTCTTCGATCGTCAGGTTGCGGGCGTATGCCAGCTTGACGTCAGCGCCGGAGAAGGTCGTGCCGGCAGACACGGCAACGATCTCGTCGATCGGGCCATTGTCGAAGATGACTGCGTCGACTTCTTCCTGATAGGCGACACCGGCGTTGAAGTTGCCGAACGTGCCGTTGATGCCCATCGAGAAGCCGTCGATGCCGTCCAGGTCGGCGTTGTCGCCGTCTTGGGTCAGCAGGAAGCCGACAGAGCCCGAGAAGTTGTTGTAGTCGAGGTCGGCACGGATCACGCCGTCCACGGAATCGCCATCGACTGCGCCATCGTCGATGTCGCCGACTTCCAGGAAGCCATCACGCTCCATGTTGGTCGTGCCGGACCAGCGGGTCGCAGCGGCGGTTTCGGTATCACCGATGTACAGGCCAGCGCCCTGACCTTCGACGAAGATCACGAAGTCGGAGATGCTGACATCGGCGTTGTCGAACGTTCCGCCGTCATTGATGCCGTTGCCCTCAGCATCAAGCTCGTTGTCGCTGAAGTCGATGTCGACGTCGGCGGTGATGCCTGCGGTCAGGCCCATGTTCATGCCGGCGTTGGTGGTGATACCCAGGCCGCCTTCGAAGTAGAAGCCGCCTTCGACTTCTTCGTTGTAACCGAACTCGCCGTCTGCACCCAGTGCCACGCCGGCGGGCGCGGTGTCGCTGACGGGTGCCATCGCGATGTCGCTGGGCTGCGTATCGCCGTCAGCCATCACCATGCCGGTGTCGGACACGATCGCGCCGTCGAGGACGGGCATTACGTCGCCCTGCTGGGCCTGCGCCATGCCAGCGAAGGCCACCAGCGCGGTCGTGGTAAGAAGGATGCGTTTCATGGAATATTCCCTCGTGTTGTGCATTCCCGGATATGCCAGTTGAACCAGCATTGGGGCAGTAATTGCGCCCGAACGGCCGTTCACTCAAGTGAATTGCCCGGGGGGTTACCCGGTCACGGCAAAATGATGCAACCGGGCCACACAGGGTTTTTGCTGGCCTTGGAATGACTTCGTCCGCCATTCCCGTTAAGGCGTTGGCAACAAGCGTATCGGAAGGGGATGAAAGGCATGTCACTCGAAGCGATTGCCGCGCGCGCCGCACAGGCCGCAACAAAGGCGGGGCGCGCCGTGCAGGACGTGACCGTGATCGCGGTATCCAAGGTCCAGCCCGACGACCGCGTGCGTGCCGTGCTGGATTCGGGGCACCGCACCTTCGGCGAAAACAAGGTGCAGGAGGCGCAGGGCAAGTGGCCGGGGTTCCGCGCAGACTTCGGCCACGTCGCAGTGCATTTGATCGGCCCTTTGCAGACCAACAAGGCCCGCGCCGCGATGGACCTGTTCGACGCTATCCACACGGTGGACCGGCCCAAGCTGGTGCACACGATGGCCCGTCTGGCGCAGGACATGGGCCGCTGCCCGGACCTGTTCATTCAGGTGAACACCGGGGCAGAGCCGCAAAAGGCGGGCGCCCTGCCCGAAGAGACCGATTCCCTGATCGCATCCGCCCGCGCCGCAGACCTGCCGGTGCGCGGCCTGATGTGCATTCCGCCCGTGGACGCAGACCCCGCCCCGCATTTCGCCATGCTGGCCGACATGGCCGCGCGCAACGGCCTGTCGGGCCTGTCCATGGGGATGAGCGACGATTTCGAGGTGGCGATCGCGCACGGCGCCACGCACATTCGCGTGGGTTCAGCTATCTTCGGCGCGCGAACCACCGGATGAGCGACGATTACGCCCCGCCGCAGGATCCGCTGGTGATCCTGCACGACGATCATCAGGTGGTGCTGGTGGACAAGCCGTCGGGACTGCTGTCGGTGCCGGGCAAGGGGCCGCTGCTGACCGACTGCCTGATCGCGCGGGTACAGTCGGTGTTTCCCACGGCCCTGCTGGTGCACCGACTGGACCGGGACACGTCTGGCGTGATGATCTTTGCGCTGACGCCCCACGCCCAGCGCCATCTGGGTCTGCAGTTCGAGAAACGCCAGACGAAGAAAACCTACGTCGCCCGCGTCTGGGGCAAGGTCGAGGAGGCGACAGGCACCGTCGATCTGCCCCTGATCGTCGACTGGCCCAACCGGCCCCGCCAGATGGTCGATCACGTCAATGGCCGGTCCGCCGTCACCGACTGGCGCAGGCTGAAGCGGTCGGAGAGCGAGACGCGGATGCGCCTGATGCCGCAGACCGGGCGGTCGCACCAGCTGCGGGTGCACATGCTGGCGCTGGGGCACCCGATCCTTGGCGATCCGTTCTATGCGACGGGGGCGGCGCGGGATTTCCCGCGCCTGATGCTGCATTCGGAAGTGCTGCAGTTCCGCCACCCGGACGGGGGGGCGCCGATCAAGATCGTAGCACCCGCGCCCTTCTGACGGCCTACGTCAGTCGTTCGACCAGCCGCTGATCGCCTTCACCTCGAGGAACTCCTCGATGCCCCACACGCCGCCCTCGCGGGCGCGGCCCGACATCTTCATGCCGCCGAACGGCGCGCCTGCGCCGCGGCTCTGGCCGTTCATCTCGATCATGCCCGCCTTCAGCGCCAGCGCCATGCGGTTGCGTCGCGCGCCATCCTGCGACTGGACGTAGTTGGTCAGGCCGTATGACGTGTCGTTGGCGATTCGCACGGCGTCGGCCTCGTCCTCGAACGGGATGATCGACAGGACGGGACCAAAGATTTCCTGCTGCGCGATGGCCATGTCGTTGTTCACGTCGGCAAAGACGGTGGGCCGCACGTAATAGCCGCGATTGACCCCTTCCGGCAGGCCGGGACCGCCGGCGACCAGACGCGCGCCTTCGTCGATGCCCTTCTCGATCATGCCCTGGATCTTGTCCCACTGGCTCTTGTTCACCACGGGGCCGATGTGGCGACCCTCCTCGGTCGTCGGTCCCACGGTGATCGCCTGCGCGACCTCTGCCGCCTCGGCGACGGCCGCGTCATAGCGGCTCCGTTCCACCAGCATCCGCGTCGGTGCGTTGCAGGACTGGCCAGAGTTCTGCATGCAATGCAGCACCCCACGCTTCACCGCCTTGTCGTCGGCGTCGGCAAAGATCACGTTCGCACCCTTGCCGCCCAGTTCCAGCGTGACGCGCTTCAACGTTTCGGCGGCGGTGCGCGAAATGGCGATGCCCGCCCGCGTCGATCCGGTAAAGGAGATCATCGACACGTCCTTGTGTGCCGAAAGCTGCGTGCCGACCCCCTGTCCGTCGCCGTTCACCAGATTGAACACGCCCGCCGGCACTCCCGCGTCATGCACGAATTCCGCGAACAGCAGCGACGACAGCGGTGCTTCCTCGCTGGGTTTCAGGACCACGGTGCAGCCTGCCAGCAGGGCAGGAATCACCTTGAGCGTGACCTGGTTCATCGGCCAGTTCCACGGCGTGATCAGGCCCACGACACCGATCGGTTCCAGCGCAATGCGGTCATTGGGCGCATGATCGCCCAAGGGCCTGATCCATTCGATCTGATCCACCGCCGTCAGAAAGTTCTTCAGGTGCCATGCAAGGCTGGTGGCCTGACTTTCGCGCGCCAGCTTGATCGGGGCACCCATCTCGGCACGGATCGCCTCGGCCATCTCGCCTTCGCGACGACGATACTGATCGAGGATGCCTGCACAATAGCCCGCGCGGTCCTGCGGGGTCAGCGCGGCCCATGCCGGGAACGCGGCCTTGGCGGCTGCCACGGCGCGGTCGGTGTCGGCCTGATCGCCAAGCGAGATGACGGCGCAAGCCTCTTCCGTCGCGGGGTCGATCACGTCGCAGTCGCGGGCCGCAGCCGGGGCCACCCAACCGCCGCCGATGTAGAAATTGCGCTTGTCCATCATGGTCGTCTCCCTTGACTGCATTGGCGCGCAGACTGCCAGCGGGGCAGCCCCTGCACAACCCGCACGCGGTCAAGCATTGGTGTCGCCACCCGTGGCCCCTATGTAAGGGATCAGATCATCGACAAAGGAGCCAGCCATGGCCTTGCGCATCAACGACACCGTTCCCGACCTGACGATCCAGACCGATCAGGGCGAGATCAAGCTGTACGAGTGGATCGGCGACGACTGGGCGATCCTGTTTTCGCACCCCAAGGATTTCACCCCCGTCTGCACAACGGAATTCGGTGCTGTGGCGCAACTGGCCGCCGAGTGGGACAAGCGCGGCACCAAGGTGCTGGGCATTTCCGTCGATGGCGTCGAGGAACACAAGAAGTGGAAGGTCGACATCGAGACGGCGGGCGGTGCGACCCCGCATTTTCCGATCGCCGCGGATCAGGATCTCGCCATCTCCAAGGCGTTCGACATGCTGCCCGCCGAGGCGTATCTGCCCGATGGCCGCACGCCCAACGACACGGCGACGGTGCGGGCCGTGTTCATCATCGGCCCGGACAAGAAGCTGAAGCTGTCGATGGTCTATCCGATGAATGTCGGCCGCAATTTCGCCGAGGTGCTGCGCGCGCTGGACGGTCTGCAGACGACAACGGGTCGCGGTGTGGCGACGCCTGCCAACTGGAACGTGGGCGATGACGTGGTGATCCCGGCCACGTTGTCCGACGCGGATGCAAAGGAAAAGTTTGGCGATTTCCGCACCGTCCTGCCGTATCTGCGGCTGACGACGTTGAAGTGAGTGCCGTGGGGCGGTCCTGACCGGTCCGCCCCGCAGCCGTCAGAACAGATAGACGTGGGTGCCGACGGGCACGAGGTCGTAAAGCTCGCTCACGTGGTCGTTCGTCAGACGCACGCAGCCGGACGAGAATCCGGTGCCGATGGTTTCCGGCTGTGGCGTGCCGTGGATGCGGTAATAGGTGTCGACACCACCGTCATACAGATACAGCGCCCGTGCGCCCAACGCGTTCTTGGGATGCCCCCCCGGCAGACCCTTGGCATAGGGGCCATAGACCTCCGGTTCCAGGCGCACCATTTCGGGGGTGGGGATCCAGCTCGGCCATTCGCGCTTGCGCCGCACGGTCAGCACACCGGTATAGTTGCGGTCCTCGTCCCCCAGCGCGATGCCATAGCGGCGCGCGCGACCGTTTCCCAACGTCCAGTAAAGGAAGAAATCCTCCTTCACGACGTGGATCTCGCCTGCGGGCAGATCTGGGCTGACGTCCACCTCTTGCGGCAGGAAACGTTCGCGATCGACCTTCGGACGACCGAACAACCGCGACAGCGGGTTGGCGAGTGCGGGCGATGCGGCAAGCGACAGGGCTGCGCCAGCCGCGAATGTACGACGTGAGATCATGGAACTGCCTGACTGCTGCTGCCCGCTGACCGGGCCATTGTGATCAGCATCTCACAACGGCGCGTAAATTTCAGCCGGAAACTTTGCGCCAGATCACAATTCCCCGTCGGGGTGCAGCCGTCAGGGCACAGCGCAGCGCCTATGCCTTGACGCTGCGGGCCTTGATCATCGCCACGCCGCTTTCGCCCAGCGGCACGACGGCGAAGGGGCCGCCGTGGCACATGTCCTCGGGGTTCTGCGGGTCCATGGCTGCCGCCTGCGCCAGCACGCGGGGGGCATGCACCTCGGCGTTGTCCTGCGGGCGATAGCCGAGGAACGACGCACGGGCGTTGTCCACTGGCACCCGGTCGTTGGCGGACACGCCCCAGACGATGGAAAATCCGGTGGTCGGCGTCGTGATCGCCGCCGTGACCAGCCGGATCAGGTCGGGATGGCTCAGCCATGTGCCCAGCGCGCGGGCGTTGTTCACGGACTCCTCGCAGGAATAGATCCGCATGCAGACCGATTCGATCCCGCGCTTGTCCCAATAGAGGCTGGCCAGATCCTCGGCAAAGCACTTGGACAGGCCATAATAGGTGTCGGGCCGGTGCCGTGCCGTGGTGTCGATGAAATCGGTCTTGGGGTGCATGCCCACCGCATGGATCGAGGACGCATAGACGACGCGGCGCACGCCCTGACGATAGGCGGCTTCCCACACGGTATAGGCGCCGACGATGTTCGATTGCAGAATCGCATCCCACGGCGCCTCGTCACCGATGGCACCGAAATGCACGACCATGTCAGCCCCCTCCATCACGCCCATCACCTGATCGAGCTGCGACAGGTCGGCCGCCACATAGGTCTCGTTGGGCAGCAGGTTCGCCAGACCCGGCGCCAGATCGGTCGTCACCAGCTCGCGGCACAGGGCGGCCAGCGGGGCGCGCAGGAGACCACCCAGTTTGCCGGCGGCACCGGTCAGCACGATCTTGTTCAGCATGGGGATGATCCTTCAGATGATGGCTTTTTCGACGATGGGCCGCCCGGCGGCGATCCGGGCATAGCCCAGCGGTGTCAGATCGAGCGTACGATACGCGCCATGCACGATCCATTCCGCCATGCCGCGCCCGATGGCGGGCGACTGCTGCAACCCATGCCCCGAAAAGCCGTTGACGTGGATGAAGTTCGCAATATCCGGGTTCGGTCCAACGACCGCATTCTGGTCCAGCGTGTTGTAGTCGTAATGACCGACCCATTCGTTGATCACGCGGACCCGTTCGAACGCGGGGATGCGGGTGGCGATGGCGGGCCAGACCTTGTCCTGCCACAGCGCGTGGTCGAATGCGAAATCGGCGGGGTCCACGGCGGGGTCGTCACCCGGCGGGGAGCCTGCCATGTAATAGCGCCCGTCGCTGCGCACATGCACGCCGCTGGGATCGATGGTCAGTGGCAGGTCGCGATCCAGCGGCGTTTCCGCCTGAAAAACATAGGTGTAGCGTTTTCGTGCCTCGACCGGGAGCGCGATGCCGGCCATGCCGGCGACCTGCGCCGCACGGGTGCCAGCCGCATTCACCAGCCAGCAGCAGGCGATGATCTCGCCGCTGGCCAACCGCACGCCGGTCACACGGTCAGCCTCTTGGATCACGTCCACGACCTCGTCATGGACGAACGTCACGCCGAGGCGTTTCGCCCCGCGCTTCCACCAGTCGAACAGGGTGCCGCCATCGAAGTAGCCTTCGTTCACCGTGTTGTGGTTGCCCGCCACGATGTCGTCGAGGGCATAGAACGGATAAGCCTCGGCGATCTGATCGCGGGTCATGTGCCGTGTGGCCGCACCGAGACCGGCCTGCACCTGCTGGCTGTCGCGCAACGCGGCTGCAAAGTCGGGCGTGTCCGCGAGATAGAGGTATCCGAAACTGTGCAACCGCAGATCAGGCGCATCCGCCAGCCCGCTGCGGGCACGGAAGTTCAGGATATATTCCGCCCCGTACTGCGAGATCTGCACGTTCAGCGGGTCCGAAAACTGCTGTCGGATGCAGGAGTTGGTGTGAGAGGTCGCGGCGAATGCATAGGTCGGGTCGCGTTCGATCACCGTGACACGACCGTCGAAGTCGGGATCGCTTGCCAGATGGAACGCGATGCTGGCCCCGTACATCGCTCCTCCGACGATCACGACATCGCTGGCAGTCATGCGGTCAACGCCACGCCTGCGTCCCGCATCCCCGCCATGGCCGCATCCAGCGATCCACCCGCGTCGATGGCCCGGCACAGGTCGGTCCGCACGGTCACGTCGAACCCCAGCGTCGCCGCATCGACCGCCGAGTAGTTCACGCAGAAATCCAGCGCCAGGCCCACAAGCGTCAGATGCGTGATGCCCCGCGTGCGCAGATACCCCTCCAACCCCGTCGGGGTTCTGTGGTCGTTCTCGAAGAACGCGGAATAGCTGTCGATGGCCGGATTGCAGCCCTTGCGCAGGATCAGATCGCCATCGGTGCGCAGGGCGGCGTGAAACGCAGCACCCATGGTGCCTTGAATGCAGTGGTCGGGCCACAGCACCTGTGGGCCGTAGGGCATCCGGATCACGTCCATCGGGGCCGCACCCGGCTGGCTGCTGGCGAATGACGCGTGTCCCGCCGGGTGCCAGTCCTGCGTCAGGATCACCGTGCGAAACTGCGCCATCAGCGCGTTGATCCCCGGCACCAGTGCATCGCCACCCGCCACGGCCAGCGCGCCGCTGGGGCAGAAGTCGTTCTGCATGTCGATGACGATCAGGGCATGTGTGACGGGCTGCATGACGGGCCTTTCGGAACGGACAGGCACAGGCCTAGAACCCCCGCCGCCCGTGGTCAATCGCCCCCGGTTGCCGCGCCCGCCCGCATCGGCTAAGCGCCGCGTTCCGCACAGGCAAAGGCGCGCGACCCATGGCCACCCTCGGCATCGATTTCGGCACATCGAACACCGCAGCCGCGGTCATGGCGGGCGACACCGTGTTCCGCATCCCGGTGGAGCCGGGGCGGGAAACGCTGCCCACCTCGGTTTTCTTCGACCAAGAGCGCAAGCGCACCCTGATCGGGTCCGCCGCCAATGCCGCCCTGATCGCGGGACGCGAAGGGCGGTTCATGCGGGCGCTGAAATCGGTCCTCGGCACGCCCCTGATGCGCGAGATGCGCCAGATCGGATACGAACGGATGACGCTGCTCGACGTGGTCGCGCGGTTCCTTTCTACCGTGCGGACCCGCGCCCATGACGCCACACGGCTCGATTTCGACACGGCCCTGTCCGGTCGCCCCGTGCGGTTCCACCCCGATCCCGCCCGCCATGCGCAGGCGCTGGCCGATCTGACCGAAGCCTATCACATCGCAGGCTTCGCCCACGTGGACTTCCTGCCGGAGCCGGAGGCAGCGGCATTGACCGCAGGACCGCTGGGGCAAGGCCAGCTGGGTCTGGTCGTGGACATCGGCGGCGGCACGTCGGATTTCACCCTCTACCGGCAGGACGCGGGCCGCATCGCCGTGTTGAACAGCCACGGCGTGCGGATCGGCGGCACCGATTTCGACCGGCTGCTGTCACTGGCGCATGTGATGCCGCTGCTGGGGCGTGGCGGCGACATCCGCAACGCGTTCGGCACCGGGACCACCACCGCGCCCAATGCGATCTACAACGATCTGGCCACGTGGGAGAAGATCGCCTTCCTCTACACCGCCGAAACGCGGCGGCGGGTCGCGGACCTGTTGCAGATGGGCGTGGACCGTGCGGCGTTCGCCCGGCTCGACACCGCCATCGGGATGGAGTTGGGCCACGACATCGCCTTTGCGGTCGAGGCGGGCAAGATCGCGGCCAACGACACGCCAGAAGGGCTGATCGACCTTGGCGTGCTGGACCGCGCCCTGACCGTTCCGCTGTCGCGCGACGCGCTGGGCCACACCCTGTCGGACCTGACCGCGCAGATCGGTCAGGCGGCACGGGACACGCTGGGCGACACGGCACCGGGCGACGTGGCCGCCGTCGTCTTCGTCGGCGGGTCCAGCCTGATGGGGACGGTGACGCACGCGATGACCGACCTGTTCCCGCACGCACGTCAGGTGCGCGCGCAGGCGTTCACCGCCGTCAGCGACGGGCTTGCGATGGCCGCCGCCCGCACCGCTTGAACGCTGCGCGCCACAGGCGTATGGCCTGACCCCATGTTCACCATCGCCGCCCTCTATCACTTTTCACGGTTCCCGGACCCGACCGCCCTGCGCCAGCCGCTGCTGGACCTGTGCCGGGCGCATCGGATCAGCGGCACCCTGCTGCTGGCGGGCGAAGGCGTGAACGGCACCATCGCGGGCAGCCGCACAGGTATCGACGCGGTGCTGGCACATCTGCGCGCCCTGCCCGGCTGCGCGGCTCTGGTGCACAAGGAAAGCCACGCCGCCGAACAGCCGTTCAACCGGATGAAGGTCCGTATCAGACGCGAGATCGTGACGATGGGCCAGCCCGACGTGGACCCGCTGCAGGGCACCGGGCATTACGTCGCCCCCGCCGACTGGAACGCGCTGATCGCCAACCCCGATGTGGCCGTGATCGACACCCGCAACGCGTTCGAGGTCGCCATCGGCACCTTCGCCGGCGCCATCGACCCGCAAACCCGCAGCTTCGGCGAATTTCCAGCGTGGTGGGAGGCGAACAAGGAGCGGCTCAAAGGCAAGCGCATCGCCATGTTCTGCACCGGCGGCATCCGGTGCGAGAAATCCACCAACTACCTGCGCGGTCAGGGCGTGGACGAGGTCTATCACCTGCAGGGCGGCATTCTGAAGTATCTGGAGGAGGTGCCGCAGGAGCGCAGCACCTGGCAGGGCGACTGCTTCGTCTTCGACGGACGGGTCAGCGTGGGCCACGGTCTGGTGCAGGGCCCGCATATCCTGTGTCACGCCTGCGGCCACCCCCTGCTGCCCGCCGACCGCGACCATCCCGCATATGAGGAAGGCGTCGCCTGCCACCACTGCGCCGCCACGACGACGGACGCGGACAAGGCCGGGTTCCGCGAACGCCAGCGGCAGACGGCCCTCGCCCGCGCGCGCGGCACGCGCCACGTCGGCAGCGTGTGACGGGGCTGCACCTCAGGGGGCTGCACAGACAGCGGGACACGCCACTGGCGCTGGGGATCGGCGTGGCGTCGGGTCTGCTGGGCTTTGCCATCGGCATGCCGCTGCCGTGGATGCTGGGGCCGATGATCGGCAACACCATCGCCGCCCTGATGCGGCTGCCCGTGCGCGGGCCTGACAGGCTGCGCCCCATCGTCATCCCGGTGATCGGCGTGCTGCTGGGGTTCGGCATCACGCCGGAAATCCTCGGTCAGTTGGGCGGCTGGGCGCTGACGCTGGTGCTGCTGCCGCTGTTTTTGTGCGTGGCCGCCGGGTGGGCCTATGTCGTCTATCGCCGGATCGGCGGCTATGATCCGGTGACGGCCTATTACGCCGCGATGCCGGGCGGCGTGAACGAGATGCTGATCCTTGGCGTGGCGGCGGGTGGCAACCACCGCCAGATTGCGCTGGCCCATGCGGCCCGCATCCTGATCGTCGTGCTGCTGGTGGTGCTGTGGTTCGGCCTCGTCCTTGACGTCAGGGCCACCGGGACCGGGCCGGGGATGATCGCGCTGTCCGCGCTGTCGGTGACGGATTACCTGATCCTTGGTGCCTGCGCTGCGGTGGGCGCGGTCGTGGGCCAGCGGATCGGGTTGCCCGCCGCCCCGGTGTTCGGGCCGATGATCCTGTCGGGGCTGGTGCATGCGCTGGGCTGGGTCACAGTCGCGCCGCCGTCCATCATCGTGATCGCCGCACAGATCGTGATCGGCACCGTGATCGGCGCGCGGTTCGTCGGCGCGACCCTGCGCGACACCGCCCGCGATCTGGGGATCGCCGTCATTGCCTCTGGCGGGATGCTGGCCATCGGGATCGCCTTTGCCGCCGTGATCGCGGCGACCATGGACATGCCGCTCGCGCAGGCCTTCCTCGCCTATGCGCCGGGGGGCCTGACCGAGATGTCGTTGCTGACCCTGACGCTGGGACAGGACATCGCCTATGTCTCGGTCACGCACATCATCCGCATCGCGCTGATCGTGGCTGTCGCGTCCACCGTGTTTCGCCTGATCCGCCGCTAGCGACCGCCCCTTGCGCGCCCGGTGGTTTGCGTTAGCGTCGGGATGCACCCTGATCCGATCGGAACGCCTCATGTTCGAACGCCTGCTGTCCCTGTTCCACCCGGACCGGTCCGTCACCCCCCTGCCGGACGCGGACGCGCGCCACGCGCTGGGGGCCCTGATGGTCCGCGCGGCCAAGGTCGATCGCGCCTACCTGTTCGAAGAGGTGGAGGAGATCGACCACGTGCTGTCGCACATGTACGGCCTGAACGCCGTCGAGGCCGCCAAGATGCGCGCCCGCTGCGAAAAGCTGGAAGAGGCGATGCCGGACACCGACACCCTTGCCCGCGTGCTGCACGACGCCATCCCGCTGGGCGAGCGTGAGGCGGCGGTGAAATCGCTGTGGATGGTCGTGCTGTCCGACGGCGGTGAACGCCCGGAGGAAGGCGAATTGCTGCACCAGATCGAACGCACGCTGGGCGTATCGCCGAAACGCGCGATGCAGATCCACGCCGCCGCCGCGATGCAGGCGGGTCAATTGTAAGCCCCTTCACGGGGTCGGCAGAGGCACGCCGTCGATCAGATCCTCGATCAGGACGGAAATCATCTCGGCCCGGTTCGACACACCCGCCTTGCGATAGATCGCGGCGCTCTGCGCCTTGACCGTGCCCGCCGCCGTGTGCCGCAGCATGGCGATGTCGGCCACAGACACCCCCTTGACCGACATCAGCGCCACGTCGCGTTCCGCCGCCGTCAGCCCCCAGCGGGTGAACTGATCGTCCATCAAGGCGGCAAAGGCCCCGGTGGCGGCGGCCAGATTGCGTTCAACCCGGTTGGTGCGCCGCATCAGCGCACGATATTCGGCCAGCGTCAGCGCGACGCTGGCCAGCAGTCCGATCAAGGCAAATGCCTCGAGGATGGTGAGGGGATCGAACGCTGACAGCTCTGACCCGACGTCGATGGCCAGCAGGATCAGGCACAGCCCCTGCATGACCGCGGCCCCCAGCACGAGGGGGCCGCGCAATCTCTCATGTCGCGTCGTGAGGGCCTGTGGGATCATGCAGATCCTTCTGACCGCTGATCATCGCGGCCACAAGGTTTTCCCTGTGCCGCAGGCTGGCCAGAATGACGCCCCCCAGATGCAGGGCGATCAGCGCCAGCAGACCGTTCACCATCCCTTCGTGCCAGTGTTCGACCCAGTCCTGACCGAAGTAGCGGTCCATCCCCATCATGATGCCGGTGGCACAGATGCCGGACAGCACCGCAAGCAGCGCCACGATCATCGCGGCCCCCGCGGGATTATGCCCCAGCGTCCGCGCCTCCCTCCCCTGCCGCATGGCGGCCAGGTAGGCGATCAGACGGCGCGGGCCGGGGATGAAGTCACCCCAGCGCGCGTACCGCGTGCCGATCACACCCCAGACCAGCCGGAACGCGATCAGCCCGATCACGACATAGCCGATCCGCCGGTGCAACCACCGGGGATCGACCAGCAGCCAGGCGCTGGCGACGCATGTCACCAGCCCCCAGTGGAACAGCCGCACGCCCGCGTCCCAGACCCTGACGCGCGGGCTGTGCCGCGTTGCGTGCACTGCGGTCATGGATCAGTCCGCGATCCGCTCAAGCTCTACACCTGTGGTGGGATCGTAGAACACTTCCATCTTCGTCCCGACCAGCGTGCCGTAGATCTCGTAGCAGGCACCATCGTTGATCTTGAACGCGATGACGGCACCGCCCTCGGTCTCGAACGCCTTCAGCGCTTCCCACACGGGGGCGGCTGCGCCCTCTGCCGGGACTGTGCAGGCGGGTTCGGCGAATGCGGCGCCTGCGGTCAGCGTCATCAGGGCGGCGAGTGTTGCGATCTTCATAAGAGTGATCCTGTCGGTTGAGGCCGGATCGGGATGACCCTGCGCTGACCCCGATCTGATCCATTCCAACAGACCTCACCATTGACCCACGGCTTACATGGCGTCCCCTAAACCCGGGCTTATGCGCTTGCCAGCGCCCGTATGCCTTGGTCTAACCGCAAAAACGCCTGCAAGGACCCCCGCCATGGTCGATATCGCCACCCGTGTCTGGAACCACAAATGGAAGATCGATCCGATCGTCCGGTCCCTGATCGACACGGATTTCTACAAGCTGCTGATGTGCCAGTCCGTGTTCCGCCAGCGACCCCATGTGCAGGTCACCTTCTCGCTCATCAACCGCAGCACGCAGGTCCGCCTTGCCGATCTGGTGGACGAGGGCGAGTTGCGCGAGCAGCTGGATCACGTCCGGTCCCTGTCCCTGTCGCGCGGCGAATCGACGTGGATGCGCGGCAACACGTTCTACGGCAAGCGCCAGATGTTCGGGGCCGAGTTCATGGACTGGTTCGAGCAGTTGCGCCTGCCGCCCTATCATCTGGAAAAACGCGACGGCCAGTACGAGCTGACGTTCGAGGGGTCCTGGCCCGAGGTCATGCTGTGGGAAATCCCCGCCCTGTCGATCCTGATGGAACTGCGGTCCCGCGCCGTGTTACGCGACATGGGGCGGTTCGAACTGCAGGTTCTCTATGCCCGCGCCATGACGAAGGTCTGGGAAAAGGTCGAATGCCTGCGCACCCTCGACGGGCTGCGCCTCGCCGACTTCGGCACCCGGCGCCGGCATTCGTTCCTGTGGCAGGACTGGTGCGTGCAGGCGCTGGAGGAGGGGCTGGGCGGCGCCTTTACCGGCACCTCGAACTGCCTGATCGCCAAGAATCGCGACATGGAGGCGATCGGCACCAACGCGCACGAGCTGCCGATGGTCTATGCGGCGCTGACCGACACGGACGCCGCCTTGCGGCAGGCCCCCTACGACGTGCTGGCGGGCTGGCAGGCGGAACACGACGGCAACCTGCGCATCATCCTGCCCGACACCTTCGGCACGCCGGGGTTCCTTGCGGGCGCGCCCAACTGGCTGGCCGGCTGGACCGGCATCCGCATCGACAGCGGCGATCCTGCGACCGGAGCCGAAAACGCCATCGCCTGGTGGCAGTCCCGTGGCGAGGACCCGCGCGACAAGCTGGTGATCTTCTCGGACGGGCTGAACGTGGACAAGATCATCGAGCTGCACGCCCAATTCCGCGGCCGCGTCCGCGTCAGCTTCGGCTGGGGCACGATGCTGACCAACGACTTCATCGGTCTGGTGCCCGACGACGCGCTCGCGCCGTTCTCCTTGGTGTGCAAGGCCGTGGCTGCGGACGGTCGCCCCACGGTGAAGCTGAGCGACAATCCCAACAAGGCGATGGGGCCTGTGGAGGAGGTTGCGCGGTACAAGCGGGTGTTCGGGGTGGGCGCGCAGGCGGGCGTGGAGGTCGTGGTTTAGTCTAATCTTTAGTTTTCGCGTAAAGGTTCTCCATCAGCGCGAACAACTCCCTCGCAATGGCGCCAACTGCAACACTCCCAAGGCGCGGCTCCATCTTATCACCATACCATTTTTCAATGTCGCCAAGCTCGTTCTGCCTTGATGTTTTTTCGAAAATATCTCTGAAGCGGCGAGGTGATATACCACTGAAATGCTCTATCGATACAGAGTTTTCAGATTTTGAGTCTGGTATAACAATATCCCGAAAGAGACTCTCAGCGACTCTGTTGCGCAAATCAGCTGACGGACGGTTTTCCCCTTACCCCAGACGGATTTATGCCACTGCCTTTGTGACGGGGATGCCAAGGGCGGTGTAGCCATTCAGGATAGCGATGCGCACCTGGACCTCCGCGACCTGGCGGTCGAAGTCCCGAGCCATCAGCCGCTGGCCCAGCAGCTTTACACAATGCATCTTTGTCTCGACGCGGCTCCGGCGGTGGTATCCGCTCCAGTTCCGCCAGAGCGCCCGACCCAGACACTTCGATGCGCGGAGCGCATCATTCCTGGCTATGGCACCGGCGGTGGTTGGTTCCCATGGTTGGGCATTTTTGCGCGGTGGGATG
>NZ_FOCI01000043.1 GCF_900110065.1 Loktanella fryxellensis
ATCCGCGGCGCTTCAGCGCCGCGTTGTAATCAGCCCAGTTCGTCGTCTTGTAGGTAAGTGATGTCGGTTTGCTCATGCGGGCCAGCTACCACACTGGATTCACAACATGAATCCCTCTCGGATTTGTGCAACAGAGCCCCTCGGCAACCTCTTCCTCGTGCGCCGAAAGCTGATGGCATGAGGACGAGTCCGCCTGGAAACAGGTGACAGGCCGCAACAGCGGCACAAAACGCATGACCAATGCCGCTTTCGGCTCCTAAATCCGCCCCCGCAGCGCTCAGGCGGTAATTGCGGCGCAGCCGACAGCGTTGATCAGATGTTCCTTAAGCATGCTTGATTAAGATTTTTAGCACCAAGTCGAGCGCTATTCCTATTCTCTGCGCAATTCGAGTGCGCGAAATCAAGTGCGCTAATCTCAAAATCTTCCAATTCCGATATGTATGTAGTGGACTGTCTGCGAAGTGCCTCGCTGTGAGCTATGTAGCCACCATAAGAAAATGCAGTTATCGCGCTTATGCCACCTATAAGAATCCAAATTAAGTCCGAAAACTTCTGAGCCCAAGCAGTCTCAGCAATCTTATAAAAAATAACCGCTATCAAGCTGCCTGCAGCCGATGCAATAAAAAACATCTGAATTGAAATGCTCAGTGGGGCAATCATACATCCAACTCCTCCACAAATCTAGCATTCTCCTGAATATACGCAAACCTTAGTTCCGGCTTCTTCCCCATCAACCGCTCCACCAGATCGCTGGTCTCGCCCGGCTCCTCATCCGCCACCGTCACGCGGATCAGCTTGCGGGTGGCGGGGTCCATCGTGGTGGATTTCAGGTCGGCGGCGTCCATCTCGCCCAGACCCTTGAAGCGTTGCAGGTCGATCTTGCCGCGGCCGCCCAGACCCTTTTCCAGCACCCTGTTCTTCTCGGCCTCGTCCGAGACATAGACCCGCAGCGCGCCCTGCGTCAGGCGATAGAGCGGCGGGCAGGCCAGATAAAGGTGCCCCGCGTCGATCAGCGGGCGCATCTGGGTGAAGAAGAACGTCATCAGCAGTGACGCGATGTGCGCGCCGTCCACATCGGCGTCGGTCATGATGATGACCTTGTCATAGCGCAGATCGTCGAGGTTGAAGCGCGTGCCCATGCCGACGCCCAGCGCCTCGCACAGGTCCGAAATTTCCTGATTCGTCGTCAACTTGCCGGAGGCTGCGCCCAGCACGTTCAGGATCTTGCCCTTCAGCGGCAGCAGCGCCTGCGTCTTGCGGTCGCGTGCGCCCTTGCCGGACCCGCCCGCGCTGTCGCCCTCGACGATGAAGAGCTCTGTTCCCTTGCGTTCCTTGTTGGTGCAGTCGGTCAGCTTGCCGGGCAGGCGCAGCTTCTTGGTCGCGGTCTTGCGGGCGGTTTCCTTTTCCTGCTTGCGACGCAGGCGTTCCTCTGACCGCAGGATCAGGAAATCGAGGATCGCACCGGCAGAGCGCGTGTCCGCCGCCAGCCAGTTGTCGAAATGGTCGCGCACGGCGGCGTCCACCATGCGCTGCGCGTCCACGGTGGCAAGGCGGTCCTTGGTTTGCCCTACGAACTCCGGCTCCCGGATGAAGCAGCTGACCAGCGCGCAGCCGCCCGCCGTCAGATCCTCGCGCGTGATGTTGACGGTCTTGCGGTTGTTGATGCGCTCGCCGTAGGCCTTGATGCCCTTGAGAATCGCGGACCAAAAGCCCGCCTCGTGGGTGCCGCCTTCGGGGGTGGGGACGGTGTTGCAGTAGGACTGGATGAACCCGTCGCGGGCGGGCGTCCAGTTGATCGCCCATTCCACCTTGCCCGGCACGCCGAACTTTTCGACGAAACTGACCTGCCCGGCAAAGGGCGCATCGGCATAGGTGGTGGACCCGCCAAGCGATTCCTTGAGGTAGTCCGACAGGCCGCCGGGAAACTTGAAGGTGGCGGTGGTGGGGGTTTCGCCGTCGTCGATCTCGGTCTTCCAGCGGATTTCGACGCCGCTGAACAGATAGGCCTTGGACCGCGCCATCTTCAACAGGCGGCCGGGTTTCAGGGTGAGCGCGCCGAAGATGTCGGGGTCCGGGTGGAACGTGACATTGGTGCCGCGCCGGTTCGGGGCGGCGCCGATCCGCGCCAGCGCGCCTTGCGGGATGCCGCGCGAAAACTCCATCGCATACAGCTCCTTGCCGCGCGCGACCTCGACCCGCAGGTGATCCGACAGGGCGTTGACGACGGACGAGCCCACGCCGTGCAGACCGCCGGAGGTGGAATAGCTGTCGCCGGAGAATTTGCCGCCCGCGTTCAGGGTGCAGAAGATGATCTCGAGCGCGGACTTGCTGGGGTCCTTGGGGTGCGGGTCGATGGGAATGCCGCGCCCGTTGTCGCGCACGCTGACGTGGCCGTTGGCGTGCAGCTCCACCTCGATCCACGTGGCGTGGCCGGCGACGGCCTCGTCCATGGAGTTGTCGATGATTTCGGCCACCATGTGGTGCAGGGCGCGGTCGTCCTTGCCGCCGATGTACATGCCGGGGCGCAGGCGGACGTGTTCCATGTCCTCCAGCACCTGGATGGATGCGGCGTTGTAGCTGTCGGGGCTGGCCCCGGAGAGGAGGTCGGACATGGGCGCTGCTCATTTCTAGGTTTGCGCCATTGTGGCAGGCGGGGCAGGGCGGGGCAATGGGCGCGCCCTGTTGAACGGTGCTGTGGCGGGCTATGTCTCGGGTTCACAAAGGCAGAGACAGGATCACCCCATGCGCATCTTCTTCACCGGCGGCAGCGGCAAGGCCGGCAAATACGCGGTCCAGCACCTGCGCGATCTGGGCCATCTGGTCACGAACGTGGACCTTGCCGCGCCGGCCGACGGGCGGTCCCTGCGCGTCGATCTGGCCGACGCGGGTCAGGTGGCGAATGCGATGCAGGCCTATGCAGACTTCGACGACCTCGACGCAGGCACCGGCGTGCCGCGCTACGACGCCGTGGTGCATTTCGCCGCCGTGCCGCGCATCCTGGTGGTGCCCGACAACGAGACGTTCCGCATCAACACGATGTCCACCTACAACGTGATCGACGCCGCCACCCGTGCGGGTATCCGGAAAATCATCTTCGCCAGCTCCGAGACGACCTATGGCGTGTGCTTCCACGATGGCGAAAAGAAACCCGCCTACATCCCCGTGGACGAGGAGCACCCCACCGTGCCGCAGGACAGCTACGCCATGTCCAAGGTCGTGAACGAGGCAACGGCCCGCAGCTTTCAGGCCCGCTCCGGTGCCGACATCTACGGGTTGCGGATCAACAACGTGATCGAGCCGCATGAATACGCCGCGAATTTCCCCGACTACGTCGCGCATCCTGAAAAGCGCCGCCGCAACATATTCGCCTACATCGACGCACGCGATCTGGCGCAGATGGTGGAACGCTGCCTCGCCGTCGACGGTCTGGGGTATCAGGTCTTCAACGTGTCCAACGACGACAGCAGCGTGGGCCTGCCCAGCGCCGACGTGACCGCGCGGTTCTACACAGGCCTCGAACAGCGCCGCCCGATGGGCACGTACGAGACGTTCTACGACAACACCAAGGCCAAGCGCATGGTGGGCTTCGCCCCCAGCCACGGCTGGCGCGATGTCGTGGGGGGCTGATCCCCCGTTCTTCTGGTCAAAAATATCCCGGGGGGCGGCCGCGCAGCGGACGGGGGGCTGGCCCCCCATCCGTCGCAGACGGAATTGGCCTGCGACCCGCCGCCGCACCGCATCTGGACCGCGGGCCCGTTCGGCACTAAGGCAGAGCCATGATTCAACCCGCGCAGACCTATCCGCAGCACTTCAAGGCCGCCCTCGTGCTGGGCGTGCCCCTGATGCTGTCGAACCTCGCGCAGTTCATGATTCACGTTACCGACACGCTGATGCTGGGCTGGTACGACGTGACCGCACTGGCGGCGGCGACGTTGGCCAGCAGCCTCTATTTCGTGATGTTCATCCTTGGCGCAGGCTTTGCGCAGGCGGTCACGCCACTGGTCGCCGCAGCGGCAGAACGTGGCGACGTGACCACCGCCCGGCGTGCTACGCGCATGGCGGTCTGGCTGTCGGTGATCTATGGCGCGGTCATTTCGCTGCCGTTCTTCGTGGCGGAACCGATCCTGCTGGCCATCGGGCAGACGCCCGCGGTGGCCAGTGCCGGGGCGGATTATCTGTGGATCGTGATCCTCGGCCTGATCCCGGCGCTGATCGTCATGGTGCTCAAGGCGTTTCTCGTCGCGCTCGAGATGACCCGGATGATCCTGTGGTCCACCATCGCCGCCGCCGTGCTGAACGTGGGCCTGAACTACGTGCTGATCTTCGGCAACTTCGGGGCACCGGAACTGGGCATTCAGGGGGCGGCCATTGCGTCCGTCACCGTGCAGGTGCTGACGGTCATCGTGGTGCTGGCCTATATCCTGCGGCGCCTGCCGCAGTACCAGTTGCTGCGCAATCCGTGGCGGCCGGACCCGTCGGTCATGGCACGGGTGTTCACGCTCGGGTTGCCGATCGGCCTGACCTCGCTGGCCGAAGGCGGGCTCTTCACCGCGTCCGCCATCATGATGGGCTGGATCGGTGAAATCCCGCTGGCCGCCCACGGCATCGCCCTGCAACTGGCGAGCCTGACGTTCATGGTGCATATCGCCCTGTCACAGGCGGCCACCGTGCGCGCGGGCCGCGCCGTGGGACGGCGGGACGAGGTGGGCTTGCGACGCGGCGGCGTCGCCGCCACCGCCATGTCCGGCGTCTTCGTGGCCATCACCATCGTTGTGTTCCTGGCCTTTCCCGAGCCGTTGATTGCGCTGTTCATCGACGCCGATGCCGCGGCGCGGACCGAGATCATGCTGATCGGCACGCAACTGCTGGCGCTGGCCGCGCTGTTCCAGTTGGTAGATGCGGCACAGGTCATGGCGCTGGGCCTGTTGCGCGGGGTGCAGGACACCGCCGTGCCGATGGTCATCGCCGCGATCAGCTATTGGGTGATCGCCGTGCCGGTCAGCTATGTGCTGGCGTTTCCGCTGGGCTGGGGCCCGCAGGGCCTGTGGCTCGGGCTGGTCGTCGGCCTGTTCTTTGCCGCCGTCGCCCTGCAACTGCGGTTCTGGAACGGACGGCGACGCAATCCGCTGACGCCCTTGGCGCAGACCAACTGAAAGAGGTCCAATGTTCGATTTCGTCACCACCTTGATCGAGACGATGGGCGCATTCGGCGTCGGCGTCGTGATGCTGCTGGAAAACCTGTTCCCGCCTATTCCATCGGAACTCGTCATGCCGCTGGCGGGCTTCAGCGCGGCGCAGGGGCAGATGTCGCTGGCGGCGGTGTTCATCGCAGGCACGGTCGGGGCGGTGCTGGGGGCCGTGTTCTGGTACGAGGTCGGTCGCCGGCTGGGCCATGTCCGGATGCAACGCTTCATCGCGCGCTACGGCATCTGGCTGACGCTGGATCAGGACGACTACGCCCGTGCGATGGGCTGGTTCGCGCGGCATCAGCGGGCTGCAACCTTCTACGGCCGGATGATACCCGGCGTGCGGACCCTCGTGTCGGTGCCGGCGGGCATGGCGGGGATGCCGCTGGGCCAGTTCCTGCTCTATACGACCGCCGGCAGCGGGCTGTGGAATGCGGGGCTGATCGCGTCCGGCTACCTGCTCGAGGCGAATTACCACCGCGTGGCGGAATTTCTCGATCCCGGCACCACCATCGTGATCGCCATCGTCATAGGCATCTACCTGTTCCGGGTGGGCCAGCACCTGCTGCGCCGCAGAAAAGGCTAGTCGCCAGGCGCTTCGCCCGCCTCCTCGTCCCCGTCGCTCAGCCGCTCCGCCTTCTTGCGGACCAGCACGGTGCGCAGGTCGTGCATCGCCAGCAGCAGGGCATCCGTCACCTCGTCCAGTTGCGCATCGGTGGCGCGGGCCTGCACCCATTGCGTCGTCAGGTTCAGGTGATCCACTGCGCGGTGGATGTCGTCGATGTCGCGCCGCGCCAGCAGGGTGACGCGGCGGTTCAGCCAATCCTGGATCGCGGCGATGTCGTCCGGCGACAGCGGATGGTCGCCGTGGGGCTTCACCTCGCCGTTGCGGACGTTGAGGGTGGCGATCTGATCCATCTCGATCCGGCGCTGGCGGTTGGCGGTGTCCACGCGGAACACCGCCGCCCCATTCTCGCGCACGCGAAAGTAGTAGTCGGGCAGCGCGCCACCCACGTCAGTGCAACCCTTCGCAAAAGGTCTTGATCCGGGCGCAGGCCTCGGTCAGCGCGCTGTCGGACGTGGCATAGCTGATCCGGAAATGCGGGCTCAGCCCGAAGGCCGCGCCGAACACCACGGCCACGCCGGTTTCGTCCAGCAGCGCCGTGGCGAACGCCTCGTCATCGGTGATCTGCGTGCCGCCGGCGCTGGTCTTGCCGATGCAGTCGCGGATCGACGGATAGACGTAGAACGCCCCCTGCGGACGTGGGCAGCTGATGCCGGGGCAGTCGTTCAGCGCGTCCACCACCAGATCGCGCCTGCGGATGAACATGTCGTTGTTGGGCGCGATGAACTCCTGCGTGCCGGACAAGGCTTCGACCGCGGCCCACTGGCTGATCGTGCAGGGGTTCGAGGTGGACTGCGACTGCACCTTGCGCATCGCGCGGATCAGCGGTTCCGGTCCCGCCGCATAGCCGATGCGCCAGCCGGTCATGGCATAGGCCTTGCTGACGCCGTTCACGGTCAGGGTGCGGTCGTAGAGGGCCGGTTCCACCTCGGCGGGTGTGCAGAAGGTGAAGGCGCCGTAGGCGAGATGTTCGTACATGTCGTCGGTCATGACCCAGACGTGAGGATGCCTCATCAGCACGTCGGTCAGCGCCTGCAGCTCGTCCCAGCTGTAGCCGGCCCCCGATGGGTTCGACGGCGAGTTGAACAGGAACCACTTGGTCTTGGGCGAAATCGCCGCCTCCAGCTGGGCTGCGGTGATCTTGTAGTCCTGCTCCAGCTGCGCCTCGACGAACACGGGCGTGCCGCCGCCCAGCAGCACCATATCGGGATAGCTGACCCAGTAGGGGGCCGGGATGATCACCTCGTCGCCGGGGTTCAGCGTCGCCATCAGCGCGTTGTACAGCACCTGCTTGCCACCGGTGCCGACGCTGACCTGCGCCGGGCTATAGGTCAGGTTGTTGTCGCGCTTGAACTTGGCGCAGATCGCCTGCTTCAGCTCCGCGATGCCGTCGACGGCGGTGTATTTCGTCTTGCCGTCCTTGATCGCCTGCACCGCCGCGGCCTTGATGTTGTCGGGCGTGTCGAAATCCGGCTCTCCTGCCCCGAGTGCGATGATGTCGCGGCCCTGGGCCTTCAGCTCGGCGGCGCGGGTGGTCACGGCGATTGTCGGGGATTGTTTGACGCGGTCCAAGGTCGCAGAGAGGAATGTCATCGCAGGGTTCCGGTGGTCAGGGATGTCACCTTGTGACATAGGATGCGAGGGCGGACCCATGCAAGCGATCTGGCGGATCGCGGCGGCCGCGCCACCGGAAAGGACATCGCATGACCGAAGCCATCGAGACCACACGCAAGCGCCTGATCATGCGGTCGATGCGCCGGGGCATCAAGGAAATGGACCTGATCCTGTCCAACTTCGCCAGCCGCGCGCTGGCCGGTTATGACGCCGACGCCCTGCAGGTCTATGAGGATCTGCTGGAGGAAAGCGATCTGGACCTCTACCGCTGGGTCAGCGGTCAGCAGGCGGCCCCCGCACCGTTCGCACCTTTGGTCGCCGACATCGCCAAAGGCGCCACGGGTCTGACGCGACCGCACGCAACTTAACGGAATTTTTGACAATTCCGGTCAGTCTCCCCTGCGATACTCGTATTGGAGACGGCCCATGACATTGTACGCCAAGATCAAGACGACGGACCCCGGCACATCCGATTCAGGCACGCCCGGCCCGGCCACGCTGACCGCTTTCATGGCGACATACCTCGACAGTCTGCTGCTGGTCGAACGGCTGCACCGCCTGCTGCTCGACGTCATCAAGGACGAATTCGAACGCGTCGGCGTGCTCGAGATCAATCCCGTGCAGGCGCTGCTCTTGTTCAACATCGGCAACAACGAGGTGACGGCGGGCGAGTTGAAGACGCGCGGCTATTATCAGGGCAGCAACGTCAGCTACAACCTCAAGAAACTGGTGGATCACGGCTACATGCACCACGAGCGGTCGGAAATCGACCGCCGGTCGGTGCGGGTGCGCCTGACGCAAAAGGGCCGCGAGATCCGGCAGATCGTGGCGACCCTGTTCGCCACCCAAGCCGAAGGCCTGCTGACCGGCGGCGTGGTCGATCACGCAGGGATCGAGGATATCACGACGTCCCTGCGCCGCATCGAACGCTACTGGACGGAACAGATACGCTACATCTACTGAACCGGCGGGCCGGGCGGTGTGCTGGCCCGCCGACCGTGGCCTACCAGTGGCCGGTGTTTTCCATGCTGGCCCAGGGTTCGGCCTTGGGCAGGGGATCGCCCTTCTGAAGCAACTCGATCGAGATGTTGTCGGGCGAGCGGACGAAGGCCATGTTGCCGTCGCGCGGCGGACGGTTGATCGTGATGCCATTGTCCATCAGGTGCTGGCACAACGCATAGATGTCGTCCGTACGATAGGCGAGGTGGCCGAAATGGCGGCTGTCGGACGGCAGGCCGTCGTCGCCGTCCCAGTTGTAGGTCAACTCGACCGGGCAATCCTCGTCGCCTTCGGCGGCCATGAAGATCAGGGAAAAGCGGCCCGCTTCACTCTCATTGCGGCGGATCTCGCGCAGGCCCAGCAGGTTGAAGAAGGCCATCGTCGCCTCCAGATCCTTCACGCGGATCATGGTGTGCAGGTATTTCAATGACATGCGTCATCTCCTCATGTGGATTTCCACGCAACAAGCTAGCGCTGTGGACGCCGGTGGAAAGGTGCGGGTCGGCGCCGACCCGGTCCCAGCCACGCCGCTGGCCGTCAAAAGGCCGAACGCAGGTCGAAGCCCAATGTCGCGAATTCGGTGTCGAATCGTGCCGCCTCCGACAAGGTCCGGCCGACGGCTATGGTCACGGCCGGGTTGAAACCATAGACTTCGACCGCGTCCAGAAGCCCGGCGACCTGTGCCGTGACGGTGCGGTCGCGCCGTTCGCGTGCGACGAAGATGCTGTCGCCGAACACACGCTCTTCCAGCTGCAGGCCGAACCCGAACCGCGTGCCCAGCACGGGCGTGGCAAGGTCGAACCCGGCCCCGACCTGCCAGGCCGTGAAATCGCGCTCGCTGGCGTCGGACCGGCTGATCCGGTGGGTTGCCGACACGCTCAGCAGATGGTCCTGACCGACGACGCGGGCATAGCTCAGCGCCAACCCGGCACTCGCCACATCGCGCCCTGCGATACGTTCGCGGGCGACGCCGTCGCCACCGACCGCGATCACCTCTCTGAACGTGTCGGCGGTGATATCCTGCCGCAGCGTCAGGTCCAGTCGGAATTGCTGACGCTCGCTGGTGGCAAAGGCCTGTCCCGCCCCGAAGGTCACCGATGTCTGATAGGGATCGCCGCCATACCAGCTGTGGCCCAAGGTCAGCGACAGTCGCGTCGGCGCGGCACCAAGGCGGAAGATGCGGTTGTGGACCAGCCCGACGCTGGCCGTGGTATAGGCGAAATCCGACCCGTCGCGCGGCAGGTCGCCGGTTGGCAGCCCCAGATCCTGCGTCGCGTCGAAATCCCGCTGCAAGCCGTCGCGGGCGTCCGTGCTCAGCGTGTAGGTGGTCGTCCGCAGATCGAACGTCGCGAACGTCGCCTCTGTCTCGGTCGCCGTCAGACGATAGCGCAGCGCCACGCCGGCATCGTATTGCAGGCCCGACAGCGGCTTGGCGGATTCGCTCAGGATCGTTTCGAACTGTCCGATCCGCACCCGGTCGGCGCGCGATCCGTTGTTGATGTTGCTCGACGGCGAGATGCCGAAGTTTAGGTCGACCGACAGCGGGTTGCGGTCGCGCAGGAAGGCATAGTCCTCGGCCACCGACTGCGCATTGGCGGCGTCGGGTGCCAGTTGACGCGCCCGGCGCAGCCAGAACTGGGCCCGCGTGTCCTGATCCAGCGCCGCGTGGCCGATGGCGACCAGCCGTGCGGCGACATAGCGGGTCGTGTCGTCGGGTGCGGTGCGGAACGCCCGGGATGCCAGTGCGATGGTCGCATCGGGCTGTTCCAGATCGCGGGCGGCCTGTGCGGCCACGATCAGCGCGGCCGCATCATCGGGGTCGGCCGTCATCAGGATGTCCGCCATCGCGGCGGCGGCGACCGAATTGCCGTCGTCCAGCAGGCGTTGCGCGGTGGCCAGATCCTGCGCCGCGCCGGCGGCGGGCAGCGTCAGGCATAGCGCCAGTGTCGCGGCAAGCGAGAGGGCGGTGCGGTGTGTCATGGCCTCGAGCCCTGTGCGTGGTTCCCCGCCTTCCTTTGGCCGTGTGCCGTGTGCCAAGTCAATCGGTGCCAGTACGGT
Organism: Loktanella fryxellensis; assembly: GCF_900110065.1. Classification (GTDB taxonomy): domain Bacteria; phylum Pseudomonadota; class Alphaproteobacteria; order Rhodobacterales; family Rhodobacteraceae; genus Loktanella; species Loktanella fryxellensis. Next base: position 10,483 of record NZ_FOCI01000043.1, read on the forward strand.
GCAGCGCCAATGCGCCCGCTTATGGCGGTTTCCGGGTGCGGCCCCTAAAGTGTCCGCGACTCAAGACAAAGGACGCCGCCCATGCCCGTGACCCCAGACCAGCAGGCCGAGATCGATGCCCTGCGCAGCCAACCTCGGCCCACCCTGCGCGCCGTGTCGGAAGGGGCCGAACGGCACCTTTATACCGCGCATCCGGTGCTGGATCACGGCTTCGTCCGGCTGGTCGACTACATGGGCGACGACGCTGCCATCTGTCAGGCCGCCCGCGTGTCCTATGGGCGTGGCACCAAGTCGGTGCAGAACGACGAGGGGTTGATCCGCTATCTGATGCGGCACTGGCATTCGACGCCCTTCGAGATGTGCGAGATCAAGCTTCACGTGAAGTTGCCCGTGTTCGTCGCGCGCCAGTGGATCCGGCACCGGACGGCCAACGTGAACGAATACTCCGCCCGCTATTCGATCCTCGACCGCGAGTTCTACATTCCAGACCCCTCCCAGCTTGCGGCGCAAAGCACCATCAACAATCAGGGTAGGGGGCAGGCCTTAACGCCCGATGAATCCGCCCGCGTGCTGGAGATCCTGAAGGGCGACGCGGCCCAGACCTATGACCACTATGCCGAGATGATCTCCGAGGAGGGGCCGGACGGTGCCGCGAAGCAGGGTCTGGCCCGCGAGCTCGCCCGGATGAACCTGCCCGCGAACATCTATACGCAGTGGTACTGGAAGGTCGATCTGCACAACCTGTTCCATTTCCTGCGCCTGCGTGCGGACGCCCACGCCCAATACGAAATCCGCGTCTATGCGGATGCGATCTGCGAGATCGTGAAGGACTGGGTCCCCGCGGCTTACGGCGCGTTCGCGGATTACCGTCTGGGCGGGGCTGTCTTGAGCGCCAAGGGGCTGGAGTGCCTGAAGCGCATGCTGGCAGGCGAGGCGGTCACGCAGGAGACGAGCGGGATGAGCAAGGGCGAATGGCGAGAGTTTGAGGGAGTTTTGGGGTAAATATTGACTCTGTTGCGCAAATCAGCTGACGGACGGTTTTCCCCTTACCCCAGACGGATTTATGCCACTGCCTTTGTGACGGGGATGCCAAGGGCGGTATAGCCATTCAGGATAGCGATGCGCACCTGGACCTCCGCGACCTGGCGGTCGAAGTCCCGAGCCATCAGCCGCTGGCCCAGCAGCTTTACACAATGCATCTTTGTCTCGACGCGGCTCCGGCGGTGGTATCCGCTCCAGTTCCGCCAGAGCGCCCGACCCAGACACTTCGATGCGCGGAGCGCATCATTCCTGGCTATGGCACCGGCGGTGGTTGGTTCCCAT
>NZ_FOCI01000035.1 GCF_900110065.1 Loktanella fryxellensis
GACGCTGAAGTATCAACCGGAATTTCCTAAGCGGTTTGAAACGATCGACGAGGCACACGCCTTCTGCCGCCGGTTCTTTACTTGGTACAACGAAGAGCATCATCACGCCGGTATCGGGTTAATGACCCCCGATCAGATCCACTTCGGACAGGCCAAGGCTATCTATGCTACACGCCAGGAAACCCTCGATACTGCATTCCTCAACACGCCCGAGCGCTTCGTCCGCAAACCACCCAAACCGCCTCACATCCCAACGGCTGTCTGGATCAACCCACCAAAGCAAACGGAGTAAAACCAAGCTTAAAGTTCAATCGCCACTGTCTCAAAGTCGTTGACACGTTCCGTGCAGAGCAAAGTCTGCAAGTGATCCACTTGTGGCCGACGAAGTCAGCTCACCATTCAAATGGCAACAATCGCACTGTTCATTTCCTCGACCGATATCGTGAGACAACCGACAGCTTGCAAAGGCTGCGGACGAACACAACGTAGCTCGACCCTAGCGACGTTTCATATTTCAAGCATCTTTGGCATCTGAGATTATCCCTCGACCACGTAGTAGCCGACGCCGGGTTCGTTGCGGATAAGGGTGGATGCGGCAGGATCGCCCTCCAACTTTTTACGCAGTGCCCGGACAGCGACGCGCAGGTTTTCGACGTGATCCACATGGGCGGGTCCCCAGACCTCGCGCAGCAGATGCGTGTGGGTCAAAACCTTGCCCTGATGCCGCACGGGGGCGACGCGAAGGTCGAATTTGGCGGGTGTCAGCCGTACTTCGACTCCCTGCCGGTGGACCGTACGCGCGTCCAGGTCGATGCGGAGCGTCCCCACGGTCAGACGGCGCACGATGCCCTGCCGCAGATCAGCCCGGCGCAGGCATGACCGGGTCCGGGCCAGCAACTCCTCGCTGTCGAACGGTTTGGTGACATCGTCGTCGGCCCCCAGATCCGGCGCTGCAATCTTCTCGGCCGAAGCCTTGCGCGCGGTCAGCACCATGATCGGCACGCCCTGCGCGCGGAACGCGCCGTTCAGTTCCAGCCCGTCGCGGTCCGGCAGGCCGAGGTCGAGCAACACGAGGTCTGGCGCGGCGCGATCCAGTGCGGCCATCGCTGCACTGGCGCTGTCCGCCTCCTTGGCGGCAAACCCGCCGCGCAGGGTGGCGGCGCGCCGCAGTCGACAGAACCCCATGTCATCGTCGACAATCAGGATGTGCCCGGTCATGCGATAACCGCCAGCGTCAGATGCATCGTCGCCGCGTGCGGCATGCGGATCGAAAACCGCGACCCGCCGCCGGGACGGCGCCCGGCGTTGACCGTGAATCCCATTGCGTCGGCAAATCCCTTGACGATGGCCAGTCCCAGGCCCGACCCGCCGGTGCGGTCGGAGGTTTCACCCCCGCGCAAAGCGGTCGAAGATGCGCTGTTCGCTGCCCTGCGGACTGCCCGGACCGCCGTCCAGCACGTCGACCACCGGACCACGACGCCCCATGCGCGCAAGGTTTTCGATGGGTGCATCGTAGGGCGAATACTTGGCCGCATTGTCCACGAGGTTCAGCAGCGCAAGGTTCAGCAGCACGGCGTAGGCACGCACCAGCGGCAGGTTCGGATCGATGCTGGTCCGCAGGATGCGACCGGCTAATGTGCGGTGCAGACCGCCAGTCGCGGCGGCGATCACGTCGGTCAGATCGGTGGGGACCAGATCGGGGGTAACCGCCACTTCCTCGATCCGGGTCAGGTTGGGCAGGTCGGAAAGGAACCGGTTCAGGCGGCGCGCCTCGGTCCGCACCGTCTCGACCAGATCGGCGTCTTCACCCTTGGCCGACAGCGCTTCGGCTGTCGAGGTGCTAGCGGTCAGTGGCGTGCGCAGGTCGTGGCTGAGGGACGCCAGCAGGGCAGCCCGCGGAACCCCACGACCGCCAATGTGACCAGCGATGTCGTGAGCGGGCGGAACTGCCAGTCGCTGGATGTCCAGCGTGCCGGTGCCCAGCCCCGCATCCTCGCCGTGCGCCATCGCCCATTCAGCCGCCGCCTGATCGATGGGCGATAGCTGGGGTCGCGTCTGGCCATGGGCCGTGATCGCGACCGTGTCGCCCGCCCGGTGCAGCACGATGGTCTGGACCGCCAGCAGGTAGCGCAGTTCGTCGCGGAGCATCTGGGCTGTATCTGCCGCCTTGCTGACGGCGACGAGGATGCGCCGGTCACCCGCAGTGCCGGTATCGCGACCGGTGATCCGCGCGTCCACGTATTGCGCCGCGTGGCGCAGGGCCAGTTCCCGCAGCGCCCGAAGGTTGCCCTTGGAAAAGAAGTGATCCAGCGCATAGCGCGCCTGTTCGGGGACATAGATCTTGCCTTCGCCCAGACGGGAAATCAGGTCTTCGGGCGGCAGGTCGATCAGTTCGATCTGGGCATTCTCGAACACCGCATCCGGCACGGTTTCCCGCACCCGGACATGGGTAAAGCTGCCCACCACGTCATTCAGGCTTTCGACGTGCTGGATGTTCACCGTGGTCATCACGTCGATGCCCGCGGCCAGCAGTTCGTCGATGTCCTGCCAGCGCTTGGGATGGCGGCTGCCGGGGGTGTTGGTGTGGGCCAGTTCGTCCACCAGCACCAGTGCGGGTCGCCGCTGCAGGATCGCGTCCAGATCCATCTCGGTCAGGGTCTGGCCACGATAGGTCGTGCTGCGCCGCGCGATCAGCGGCAGGGGCGCGACCAAGGCCACAGTCTCGGCCTGGCCGTGGGTCTCGACGATGCTGATGACCGCGTCCACGCCGGATCGCAGTTTCGCCGCGGCCTCCTGCCGCATCTCGTAGGTCTTGCCGACGCCGGGGGCGGCACCCAGAAAGATCTTCAGCGTGCATGCCCCTCGCGCTCCGCTTCGCGCAGCAGGGCATCGGGTAAAGGGCGCGGGTCATCGGTCATCGCACAAATCCAGTCTGCGACCGCAGCCGGTGCCGTTTCGCGTCGAGAGTGAGGTTCAGGACCAGCACGTTGACGATCCGGTCCGGCGTCAGCATGCCACCCGGCCGCAGCGCCAGCCGGTCGATGATCGCTGCGACCGCGGCGGGGTCCACGCCGCGAGCGTCGGCCACCCGCAAGGCCTGAAATATCGCGCCACCTGGCGCGATGTTCGGATCGAGGCCGCCACCGGACGCCGTGACGAGGTCCGCCGGGACCGCCGCCGCGCCGCCACGATGCGCCGCGATCAGATCCGCCGCCCGGTCCGCCAGCGCGGGGTTGGCGGGCGACAGGTTCGACCCACGCGCACCGCCCGCACCGTAGTCTACCGCCGACGGGCCCAGCCACACATACTGCGGCGCGCTGAACCCCTGCGCGATCAGGTGGCTGCAGATCACCTTGCCGTCCGCCACGATCAGCGACCCGTTGGCGGTGTCCGGCTTGACCGCCTGCGCAAAGCCAAGGATCGCGCCCGTGTAGCCCACCACGCAGATGCCGAAGGTGGCTGCGGCGACGCGCAGGCGCGAAAGCACCGGATTCATTGCAGTTCTCCTGTCAGGGCCTTGCGCGGCAGCAAGGTGTGTTCGGTGATCGGCCCCAGCGCCGCCGCCGGAAGGAAGGTCAGCGCGCCGAAGATCACGACCGTAATCGCCAGCATGATGCCGAAGGTCGCATCCTCGACGCCCAGCGTGCCGGCACTTTCTGCCGCGCGGCGTTTGCCCATCGGGCTGCCGACGATGGCCACCGGCGGGATGATCGGCACGAACCGGCCCAGCAGCATGACGATGCCGGTGGCGATGTTCCACGCCGCGGTGCCGTCGCCCAGCCCCTCGAACCCCGACCCGTTGTTGGCGGCAGCCGAGGAGAACTCGTAGAGGATCTCCGAGAACCCATGTGTGCCCGCCTCCTACACGGTGCCCTGCCCCGTTGCCGCGAACAGCGCAATGCCGCCAAGGATCAGCACCGCAGGCGCAAACAGCGGCAGGACGGCGAGGCGCACCCCCTTGGCCTCGATCCGGTGGCCGAGATATTCGGGCGTCCGCCCCACCATCATGCCCGCGACGAAGACCGCGATCACGATGTAGAGGAACATGTTCACCATGCCGACACCGTCGCCGCCGAAGGTCGCATTCAGCCACATGCCCGCCATCCGCACCAACCCGGTCAGCGGGTTGAGGCTGTCGTGCATGGCCCCCACCGACCCGTTGAGGTGGCGGTCGTCGGCACCGCCCACAGCGGACCGCCCGTGACTCCGAAACGCAGTTCCTTGCCTTCGAGGTTGCCCACTTCGGTCGCGACGGCCAGGTCGGCAAAGGCCACGGTGTGTGCGGATTCCAGCGCCACCGCGGCGGTGATCTTGACCAGCAGGAACACGGCCATGACGGCGAAGCCGAGGGACGCATGCTTCTTGCGGTCCAGGATGCGGTCGAACATCCACACGCAGGCCATCGGGATCAGGATGATCGCGACCATCGACAACCCGTCGGTCCAGAAGGTCTGGTTTTCCAGCGGAAGGGTCGAGTTCGGGCCGAAGACCCCCCCGCCGTTGGTGCCCAACTGCTCGATCGCGACGAAGTCCGCGACGGGCCAGCGCGCGATGGCCTGCACCGCCCCCTCCAGCGTGGTCGCCGTGGCCGACCCCTGCAGCGTCATGGGCACGCCGCGCAGCACCAGAAGCACGGCGGACAGCGCCGCCAGCGACAGCAGGATAAGGACCGCCGCGCACTGCACGTCGATCAGGAAATTGCCCATGTCCGCCCACCACGCCAGACCGCCCGTCAGTGCCGCCAGCACGGCGATCCCAATGGCCGCCGACACGAACTGCAACCACATCAACCCGCCCAGCTGGCTCAGGTAGCTCATCGACGCCTCGCCGGAATAGTGCTGCAGGTTGGTGTTGGTGGTGAAGGACGCTGCGGTGTTAGAGACCAGCGTCGGATCATGCGGCCCCATGCCGTCCGGGTTCAGCGGCAGGTATTGTTGCAATGCCAGAGTGGCAAAGGTCACGGTGAACATTACGATGTTGAAAGTCAGCAGGGTGACGAGGTAGGCGCGCCAGCTCTGCCGCTCTGACGTGCCGCCGACCCGCGCGAAGAATGCTGTGGCGCGTGTCCTCTGGCCCGGTATCGGGTCCATCGCCCGCGTCATCCAGGCGCCCAGCGGCCACGACAGCAGGGCTGTGCCGCCCACGATCAGGGCTGCGATCAAAAGGTGGTCCATCGGTTCAATCCTGAATCAGCAGTGTGACGACGGCGATCAGCGCGGCAAGGATCGCGATCCCGAGGGTGTCGGCGAGAAAGATCATCCGAATGGCCCCTTATGCGAGGCCGAGGGACGACACGGCCATGTCGATCAGGTTGATGCCGACAAAGGGCGCGATCAGCCCGCCAGCGCCATAGATGCCGAGGTTGCTGATCAGCTGCCGCGACGCGGCTTGCGGGCGGTAAGTCACGCCGCGCAGGGCCAGCGGCACCAGCAGCGGGATAATGACGGCGTTGAAGAAGATCGCCGGCAGGATCGCGAAACACTTGGCCACGTCGTTCGAGATCGAGAAGATGGTCAGCGCACCGGGCGTCATCAGCAGTTGCTTGCCGATGCCTACGATCTCGATCAGCTAGGCCGGGTTGCTGTCCAGATCGACCATGTTGCCCGCCTCGCGGGCGGCCTGCGTTCCTGTGTTGATAGCCACGCCCACATGGGCCGGCGCCAATGGCGGCGCGTCGTTGGTGCCGTCGCCGCACATGGCGACCAGCTTGCCGCCCGCCTGTTCGGCGCGGATCGACGCCAGCTTCTCCTCTGGCGTGGCTACGGCCAGAGAGTCATCCACGCCGGATTCCGCCGCAATGGCCGCCGCGGTCAGGGGGGTGTCGCCGGTGATCATCACGGTGCGGATGCCCATGCGGCGCAGTTCGGCAAAGCGTTCCTTGATGCCCGCCTTGACGATATCCTTGAGTGCGATTGCCCCCAGCAGGCGGTCGCCGTCGGCCACGGCTAGCGGCGTGCCACTGGCGCGGGCGACCTTCTCGGTCAGCGCGCGGATCTGGCGCACGGCATCCGCATCGAAATCCCGCAACTTCAGGATCGCCTCGACCGCGCCCTTGCGGATCTGCCGGTCTCCTATGTCGATGCCACTGACCCGGGTCTGCGCGGTGAAGGCGACCATCGCGGCCGTGGCCGGAGCAGCAGCCCCGATCCCGGCCAGCACGACGATGGACCGCCCTTCGGGTGTCTCGTCGCCCAGCGACGCCAGCCGCGCCGTATCCGTCAGATCACCTTCGATCACGCCGGTCAGCGTCAGCCCTGGTCAGCAGCACCGTCAGTGCCACCTCGTTCGGGGTCTTGGCCCGGCGCGCCCCTTCCATCAGGCTGATCATCCGGTCGATGAACCCCTCGCCCGGTTCCACCGTGACGCGGACCTTGATCCAGTCCGAGATGACGCGCGTGACCGCCGTCTCGGCAGAGCGGTCGCCACCAAACTCGCGATCACCGGCGCAGGTTCGCCCGTGATCGCCGCCTCGTTGACGAACGCCACGCCGTCCACGACCTCGCCGTCCGCAGGGATCTGGTCGCCGGTTTCCACCAGCACGGTGTCGCCCGCCCGCAACTCCCTGGCGGGGACGACCTTGACCGCGTCGCCCTTCAGGCGCTTGTCGGTCAGTTCCGCCTTGGTCGAGCGCAGGGACGCCGCCTGCGCCTTGCCACAGCCTTCGGCCAGCGCCTCGGCAAAGTTGCCGAACAGCACGGTCAGCCAGTGCCAGAAGACGATCTGCCCCTCGAACGCCGCGTCGCCGCCAAGGGCGATGGACCGCACCAGCAGGACCGTTGCCAGCAGGGCCACCGTGGCCGTAGTGAACATGACCGGGTTGCGAACCAGCTAGCGCGGATCGATTTTGACGAAACAGGCGCGCACCGCAGGCCCCATCGGGGCCGCGGCAAAGATCGACGATGATGCTGTTTGCCATGATGCGTCAGAACCGGTTGGGGCGTGCGAGCACGACCAGCAGATAGACGAACAACCCGGCGGCCGTGATGCCGCCGAGCACGAGGTCGAAGCCCATGTTTCACTCCTATGGATGGCGTTTCATGGGCCGATGTGTGCGCCCGGACGGCGCAAAGACGCCATGCGAGGTTCGCGGGTACGGAAATAGGAAAGCGTAAAGACGGAAGGGATGTCAGCAGAGGGCATGTCCCGGGGTCATGGTCATGCTGATGTCGAACCGCAAGGATCAGGACGGTCAGAGACGGTCTTGACGTGGCTGAGCGATGCGGTTCACGGCAATTCGGCCAAGGTCAGAAATCGCGTGATTGCGCCGATGCTCAGGATGGCGCCCGTCGGCGCGATTGTGAAAGGTCGATGGCTTCTGACAGCGACTGTGCGTCTTTGATGTGGACGCCGAAGTAACGCACCTGCTGTCTATCTTGGTGTATCCCAGCAGCGGTTGCACCGCGTAGAGGTTACCCGTCTTCGTGTCGATCTGCGCCACCTTCATTCGCCGCATCGAATGCGCGCCACAGGCGCTCGGCCTCATGCTCAAGGACATGCCCTCCTCGCCCGATCCGCGCATGCTGCCGCGTCGAAAGATGCAGGCTGCCGTGGATACGGCTGCGCCACCGGAACTTGCGGCCAACCATCTCGGGTTCACTGATCCGACAGTCAAACGAAATTCATGTAATGTCAGTGAATTCGCGACGGACAGGTTTTGCTGTCTTGCTCTGGATCATCGAGGCGAGTTTCATACGCGCCGGGCCGCGACGACATCTCTCACGCGCAGGGCGATGAGATCACAACCAAGCAGCTTGCTGTCAACGGCCATGTCAAACGATGCGAGATCATGGACGTTGCCCGCCATGCCGAGCTTGACCCGGATGGATCAGACGTGACGTGGCAGAGGTGGACGCTTCTCCCTAACGATGCGGCCCTCGTTCCAAACGACGCAGGCAGGACGGTCAACAGTGCGAAGTTCTGCAGACATAGTGAGACCTCCTGTCCACTCAGCCCGCCCCTCTTCGATCATGCCAATGCGAATATGACATCGTATCCAATGCATAGAGTCGTGGCATCGGCGGGAAACGGACGTTTGCGGCAGTCCACCCTCAGGCCAGCGCAGGTCGATCATCGCCGTTCGCACAGGGCCCTTGGCGGTCGACGTCCGACAGTGGTTCACGTGTGCAAAACCAGAAGCAGTCACCCGATCAGCAGCATTCGTTGTGCGCCGATCAGTCGGCCTATTCCAACTCAGGAATGGGCAGCACCACGGTCCTCGGGCGACCGCAGGACGGCGTAGACTGCATAGTCCCGGTACAGGCGCCGAAACTGCAGGCTGAGGCCATGCTCATTGGCCAGCGCCCTCATCCGAGGTTCCAGATGGGTGCGTGGCGTGACGTGGAACCGGGCAAGCCAGCCGCGCAGCAGGGTCCGGAACCAGTCCGGCAGGGCGGACTGATCGCCGAAATCGACGACATGCAACTCGCCGCCCGGACGCAGATGTGCCGCCGCGACCCGCAGGGCACCGGCCCAGTCGGGGATCATCGACAGGCTGTAGGACAGCACGATCCTGTCGAAGCCATAGACGCCGAACAGGGTCCTGCCGTCGAAGTCGCAGGCATCGGCCTGTTTCAGCACCGCCTGCGTACCGATCCGCGCCGTGGCCGTGCGCAGCATCTCGCGCGAGATGTCGAGGCCGTAAAGCCGTGCACCGGGATAGGCTTTTGCGATCAAAGCGAGATTGCGGCCGGTGCCGCAGGCGACCTCCAGCACGTGGCCGCCCGGCGGTACGGCAAGGTCCGCCACCATGGTGTCGCGGCCCAACAGATAATAGCGTCGAGTGACGTCGTAGATCAGCCGCTGCAGGCGGTAGTTGGCATCCATCAGCTCTGCATGGGTGCGAATCTCGCGCATCGGCGTCATCTTTCCAGACGGTAGAGGTGAAAGCCGCCGTAGATCGCCGCGCGGTCTTCGGCAAAGCCGGTCGCAGATGCCGCAGCGTCACGCTGCCAACGGCCCAGCACCGCCGGTGCCACCCGCCCGGGCAGGATGTCGTCGGCACCGCCCGTGCGAAAGATGACACGCGCCCCGGGCCGCGCCGTGCGCGTGATCTGATCCCAGAGCGCGTTCAACTGCCCATCGTCCATCCAGTCCTGCGCATCCAGCAACACGAAGGCATCGAGGGAGGCAGCGTCGCGGTCCTGCAGGACATCGGTCATGGCGCGGTTCAGCACCGTGACGCGGGCGGCACCCGTTGCGATGGCATCGAAGTGCTGCGGTTGCAGGTAGGGCGGAAGCGACGCCGTCGCATCCGGCGCATAGCGGCGGCCAAAGGCCTGCCATGCAAAGTAGTTCTCTGCGATCGGAAAATCGCAGCTCAGCTTGCGCACGCGTTCCTTCAGCACCGGCAGGACGTCGCCACCACCGTCGCGGGCCAGCTTGTCGTACTGCGCAGGTGGAATGCCCAGCCCGAACAGCGACACCCGGCGCTGCGCCATCCAGCGTACCGGTGCCGAATCCAGCAGCGGCGCAATGCGGGTGTCGAAAAAGCGCCTTTGCGCGTCCATGTCCGGTGCCGCCAGCAATGGGGCATAATTCAACCCACCCACGCGCGAGGCGAAGTGCAAGAGGCTCAGAAAGCGCCCCAGCACCCCGAACCGGTAGAAACCGCGTGCAAACATGGAGATCCGCCGCCGGCCTATCACCCGTGCGTCCCAGAAGGCGCGGGTCCGGGGATCCAGCCTGCCGGCCAGCACGCGGTCGTAGATGTCGACATTCGCCGCGCGGTCCGCATGGCCGAAGAACGCAAGGAACTGACCCTGTGTCAGATGCTGCGCGGCGGCGATCTTGAGCCGTCCCAGCGCCACATGCGCCGGAGATAGGTCGACGGCGGTGATCGTCCCCGGCCGCAGGGTGAGATAGGACATCACGTTGCACCCGCCCGAGGCGATGCAGAACATGTCGGCACCGGGTGCAAGGTGCAACGCGGACATGTCGGCGACCGGATCCTCCCAGATCTGCGGATAGACCAGTCCGGTGAACAGACGGGCAAACAGGCGTTCCAGCACGCCGGTAAGATCGCGCGTGCGGGCCCGGTGGACGGATGCACCCATCTGGTCGGCAACGTCGGGTGTGCGGGTCATCTTGATCACGCCTTTTCCTTCTGTTGGGCTGGGTCTTCGGCACTGTGCCGCCGGCGCACCGGGCGCCACGGGACGACGGATTTGCGCGCACGCATCTCTGCCGACCAGTCGATCAGGTGCAGATCGCCGTTCATGTCCTCGACGACGGCGGTGCAGCTTTCGACCCAGTCGCCGGTGTTGATGTAATCGAGGCCGTCGATCTTGCGGATGGATGCAGCATGGATGTGTCCGCATACGATGCCGTCATAGCCGTGGCGGCGCGCCTCTGCGGCCAGGATCCGTTCGTATTCCACGATATAGTTGACGGCCTGTTTGACCTGCTGCTTGGCCCAGTTCGACAGGGACCAGTACTGTCCGCCCCACAACCGCTTGACCCGGTTCAGCCAGGTATTGAGCCACAGCGCGAAGCCGTAGGCCCGGTCGCCGAGGTGCGCCAGCCACTTGGCGTTCACGACGATCGAATCGAACTGATCGCCGTGGGTGACAAGCAGCCGTTTGCCATTCGCCGTCACGTGGGTGGCGGTCCTGACCACCTCGACGCCGCCAAAATGGGTGCCGAGGTAGTTGCGCAGCACCTCGTCGTGGTTGCCAGGGATGTAGATGATCCGCGCCCCGTCGTGGGCGCGGGTCAGCAGGGTCTGCAAGACGTCGTTGTGGGACTGCGGCCAGAACCAGCCGCGCTGCAACCGCCACGCATCGACGATATCGCCCACCAGATAGATCGTGTCGGCAGGATGCTTTTCCAGAAAGGACAGCAGCATCTCGGCCTGACATCCCGGTGTCCCAAGATGCACGTCAGACAGAAAGAGCGTCTTGATCCGCATGAATTCGCCGGCATGTTGTGGTCACATGGCGCGAATGTACGAAATCCATGAATCCGAAAAATGACAGTTTCCCACGTCGCGGATATCGATTGCGCGATTTCCGCCCCATGCGGGCAAGGCGGTCTCGTGGCGTTCGATGACGCGGTCTGGTTTCATCGCGCATGACCCGCCGGTGATGCTCCGCTCCACGGCACCAACAGGTTCGTGAGTGTGCACCCTGTCCGCCTTGCGCTAGGACGATGGCGATGGCCGCCGTGTCGCGGCACGTCGAGCCGGTCGCAACGATGTCGCTGCAGTTGGAGAAACCAATGCTGAAGTTCTATTTCCACCCCTCGCCGAACCCTGCCAAAGTCGCGCTTCTGCTGGAAGAGCTTGGCGCCGAATACGAGGTCGTGCCCGTGGACACGCGCAAGGGTGAACAGTTCAGCCCAGCGTTTCTGGCCATCAATCCGAACGCCAAGACGCCGGCGTTGACCGATGGCGACGCGACGCTTTTCGACAGCACGGCGATCCTGCTTTACCTGACACAGAAGCACGACAGATTCCTGCCGCCCGCAACGCCGAAGGTGCAGGCCCAATTCCTGTCGTGGATGATGTTCGTGGCCAGCGGCATCGGCCCCTACTCCGGTCAGGCCGTGCATTTCAAGCACTTCGCGCCGGAACCGAAGGAGTATGCCGTCAACCGCTATGACTACGAGGCAGAGCGTCACTGGGGCCTGATCGACAAACGCCTGTCCGAGGGGCAGTACATGATGGGCGACACCTACACGGTGCTCGACATGGCGGTCTGGGGCTGGGCCCGCGCCGTGCCCTTCATCTTCGGCGCGGACGCATGGACCAGCCTGCCCAACGTCAAGCGTCTGCTGGACGAGATCAACGCCCGCCCCGCCGCGCAGGCCGCAGAGGCGCTCGCGTCCAGACACACCTTCAAGAAGGATATGGATGACGAGGCAAGGGCCGCGATGTTCCCGCAGAACAAGCGTCTGACACAGGCCTGAAAAGCTGCGGGGTCCGGTGTACGTCGCACCGGACCCCGCTGTTTTGTCTTTCGCAGGCGACCGGGTCAGATCCATGCCGCCGTTCGCCGCCCGTCGTACAAATCATCGCAACGTGCCGCCCGACGCAGACGATGCCGGTCAGGTCCGCAACCTGCAGCGGGTTTTACACCGACCGGACCCTGCTGTCGGAAACCAGCATACGCTCTGCCAGTGCGCTTCACCTAGACCTGCCGAGCCGACGGGAACGCGCACCGTTCCACGAAATGGCACCGCCCGTCGTCCATCGGCGAAGTCGAACGGATGCTGCATGCACCCGCCGCAGCCGCCCAAACGAATTGCCGGTCGCACTGGCCCGGGTGAGCGGATCCGGCAACGTCCGAGCGTCCCACATTCGCGACGGGGCACCTTGAACCGGTTATCCGGAATGCTACATACCGACCGTCGGTCTTTACAGAGCATGCGAACATGAGTGGTGAAACGAAAGATGTCGACGCGCCGCGCAGACAACGCAAGCTGCCTGAAACCCGGCGGGCCGAGATCCTCGACGCGGCGCAGAGCCTGTTTTTCGACCGGGGCTGGGATGCCGTCACCATCGCCGATGTGCTGACAGAGGCCGATATCTCCAAGGGCGGTTTCTACCATCACTTCACCGCGAAGGAGGATCTGCTTGACGGGATCCTCGACCGCTTCACCACCGAGGCGCTGGCCGGCGCAGAGGCGGCGCGCGCGGCCACCAAAGGGAACGCCCTCGTGCGGTTCAATGCCTTTCTGGCTGAAACCAGTCGCTGGCGCGCATCGGCGGGGCCGCAGATCCGGTTCCTTGCCGACCTGATGCTGCGGCCCGACACCGACGGGTTGTTCCACCGCATCACCGACGCGATGAACGCGGCCGCCCTGCCCGTGATGCGCGATCTGATCCGGCAAGGCGTACAGGAAGGGCTGTTCGATGTGCCCGACCTCGAACTGGTGGCCGAAACGATCATGGCCATGACACCCAGCCGCCGTGCGGCGCTGGTCGCGGCACTGACCTTGGCCCGCGCAGGCCAGATCGAAGGTGCCGCCCGCCACATCGACGACCGCATGGCCGCCGAAGCCGCGTTGATGGATCGGCTGCTGGGGTTGCCGCCCGGCAGCATCGTGCTTTGCGACCCGGCAGAGCATCGTCAGATCCTGACCGCCATCTGCGCACGGCCGACATGACGCCACCGACCATTGCACCACCCCGCCCGACGACGATACCGAATTTCCGACAGACGGCCGCGGACTCCTCCCACCCGATGGCCGACCCGCACAGGATGATACCATGACCCGGACACCGCCCGCGCAGACCCCGACCAGCGCGTCCATGCCACAGGACCGTCAGCCCCTGCGCTTTGACAACGACAAGGGCTCTGGCCGGTCGAAATGGGTGGCCGGTGCCATCGCTGTCGGGATCATCGGCTGGATGGGCAGCGGCTTTGTCATGCCGGCCGAAGAACAGGCACTCGTGACCGACGACGCACCCGTCGCACCCCGCGCCGTGACCGTCGCCGTTCGCCGGTCGGTCGCCGAAGAGGTCGAACAGGTCTTCGTCGCAGAGGGGCAGGCCGTGCCCGACCGTGACACCATGATCCGCGCCGAGGCGACGGGTCAGATCGCCGAGGTCCTGGTCTCCAAGGGCGACGATCTGGCCGCCGGTCAGGTGATTGCCCGGTTCGACACCGCCACGCGCACCGCCGATCTGCGCGGTGCCGAGGAAGAGCTGGCCCGCGCCCAGCGCGAATTCGACAACGCCAGCGCGCTGGTGGACCGTGGCATCGCCACCGCCGACCGCGTCAGTCAGGCGCAGGCGACCTTGGCCGTGGCCCGCGCCAGCGTCACCGCCGCCGAACAGGCCATCGGCGACACCGAGATCCGCGCCCCCTTTGCCGGGCGGCTGGAGGCGCTGGACATCAACGAAGGCGAATACGTCGCCACCGGGTCAGAGACGGCGCGCATCGTCGACAACACCCCGTTGACCATCGGCATCCAGATCCCGCAGCAGTCGCTCGCCGATATCCGCGTCGGCCAGACCGCTGACGTGCGCTTCATCACCGGTGTCACGGTCGAAGGGGTCGTCCGCTACGTCGGCACCAGCGCCAGTGCCGATACCCGCACCTTTGCCGCCGAGATCGAGGTGCCGAACGACGACGGCGCCATCCCGGCCGGCATCAGTGCACAACTGCGCATCCCGACCGGCACCGTGTCGGCGCATTTCGTGTCGCCAGCGATCCTGTCGCTGGATACGGACGGCACGCTGGGGATCAAGACGGTCGAGGCCGAGAATGTCGTCGCTTTTCATCCCGTCACCATCGTGCAGGCCCAGACCGACGGCATCTGGATCGCCGGTGTTCCGGACGAGGCGCAGATCATCAGCATCGGTCAGGGCTTCGTGAACGACGGCGAAACCGTCGATCCGCAACCCGAAGGCGGCGCCACCGATCCCGCGGGCGACGATGCGACCGCCGCAGACGAGCCGCTGCCCGACACGCAGGCCGCGATTCCCGCGCCGGCGACCGCGCCGATCATCGACACCGACAGCGCCGATCCGGCACCGTCCGCCATCGCGGACGCCGACCAATGAACGCCCTGATCGACGCCGCCTTCAGCCGCAGCCGTGTCGTCATCCTGTTGCTGGCCATGATCCTGGGCGTGGGGGCCTATGCCTATTCGTCGATTCCCAAGGAAAGCAATCCGGAAGTCCCGATCCCGATCTTCTACATCGTCACGAGCCTCGACGGCATCTCGCCCGAAGACAGCGAGCGGTTGCTTGTCGATCCGCTGGAAGCAGAACTGGCGTCACTGACCGGCCTCAAGACGATGACCGGCAAGGGTGGCGAAGGCTATGCCAGCGTCCAGCTGGAATTCGAGGCCGGTTTCGACGCGGAAGAGGCGCTGAGCAAGGTCAAGGAAGCGGTGGACCGCGCGGCCCCCGATTTGCCGGACGACGCAAGCGTGCCGTCGGTGAACGAGATCAACACGGCCCTGTTCCCGATCCTGACCGTCATCCTGTCGGGCCCCGTGCCGGAACGCACACTGAACAGCCTGTCGGAGGATCTGTCGGACCGCATCGAGGCGCTGTCCGGCGTGCTCGAGGTGGATGTGGGCGGGGCGCGCACCGAGATGCTGGAGGTGCTGATCGACCCGACGGTACTGGAAACCTATAGCATCAGCTTTGAAGAGATCATCAACACGATCAACCGCAACAACAGCCTGATCGCCGCCGGCGCCATCGAGAACGGCGCGGGCCGCATCGTGCTGAAGGTGCCCGGCCTGATCGAGGACATCGAAGACATCATGGCCCTGCCGGTCATCGTGCGCGGCGACACCGTCGTCACGTTCTCCGACGTCGCCACGATCCGCCGCACCTACGAGGACCCGACCGGCTTTGCCCGGATCGACGGCCAGCCCGCACTGGCGCTGGAGGTCAAGAAGCGGTCGGGATCGAACATCATCGAAACCGTGGCCGAAGTGCGCGACGTGATCACCGCCGCGCAGGCGGACTGGCCCGACAGCGTGACCATCGCCTACATCCAGGACGAAAGCGAACAGGTTGTCTCGATGCTGAGCGATCTGGAGTCCAACGTGATCGCCGCCGTGATCCTCGTGATGATCGTGATCGTCTGGTCGCTGGGGATCCGGTCGTCGATACTGGTGGGGCTGTCCATTCCCGGTGCGTTCCTCGCGGGTGTCGCGATGCTGTGGGCCATGGACTACACCATGAACATCATCGTTCTGTTCGCGCTGATCCTGGTCGTCGGCATGCTGGTAGACGGTGCGATCGTCACCACCGAACTGGCGGACCGCCGGCTGCAGGAAGGCGATCCACCACGCGTTGCCTATGCCACGGCGGCCAAACGCATGGCCTGGCCCGTGATCGCATCGACGGCGACGACGCTGTGCGTGTTCTTTCCCCTCCTGTTCTGGAGCGGGATCGTCGGCGAGTTCATGAAGTTCCTGCCGATCACGGTGATCCTGACGCTGACCGCGTCGATGTTCATGGCGCTGGTCTTCATCCCTGTGGTGGGTGGCATCATCGGCAAGAAGCCACCCCAGTCTGCCCGCGACAAGGCCGCGCTGCATGCCGCCGAAAAAGGCGACCCGCGCGATCTGAAGGGGTTCGCAGGCGGCTACGTCAAGCTGCTGCAGTTCGCGATCCTGCGCCCGTGGGCGACGGTTCTGATGTCGGTGGCCTTTCTGGTCGGCAGCTTTGGCGCCTACGGCCAGTTCGGCAACGGGATCAACTTTTTCCCGGCGGTCGAACCCGACTTCGCGCAGGTGCAGGTGCGCGCGCAGGACAACTTCTCGATCTACGAAAAGGATGCGCTGGTGCGCGAGGTCGAGGAACGTCTGTTCGCCTATGACGAGATCAGGTCCGTCTATGCCCGGTCCGGTGGCGACGAGCAGTCGGCGGCCGATCTGATCGGAACGATCCAGATCGAGTTCACCGAATGGGACACCCGGCGGACCGCCGTGCAGATCGGGGCCGATATCCGCGCGGAAATGGCCGAGATCCCCGGCATCGACGTGCAGGTGGAAACCGCGTCGGATGGTCCGTCCGGTGGCAAGCCTGTCAATCTGCAGGTGCAGGCCGACGATCCCACGGCGCAACTGGCCGCCGTCGCGGCGATCCGCGGCGCCATGGACGAGATCGGCGGGTTCACCGACGTGACCGACACCCTGCCGCTGCCCGGTGTCGAATGGACCATCACCGTCAACCGGTCAGAGGCGGCACGTTTCGGCGCCGACATCGCCAACCTCGGGCAGGCGGTGCAGCTGCTGACCCGTGGCATCACCGTGGCCGACTATCGGCCCGACGATGCGGACGGCTCCGTGGACATCAACGTGCGGTTCCCTGCCGGTGACCGCACGCTGGAAAACCTGCAGACGTTGCGGATCCAGACCAATGCGGGACTGGTGCCGATCGCCAACTTCGTCACCTTCGAACCTGCCCCCCGCAGCGGTACCATCACGCGGATCGATCAGAGCCGCGTCGTCACGATCGAATCCAACGTGGCCGAAGGTGTGCTCGTCAACGATCAGGTCGTGGCCCTGCAAGCCGCCATCGCGGATATGGACCTGCCCGATGGCGTCGAAGCCACCTTCGGCGGCGAAGCCGAGGATCAGGCGGATTCGATGATCTTCCTCGCCGGGGCCTTCATCAGCGCCATCATGCTGATGTTCCTGATCCTGCTGGTGCAGTTCAACAATTTCTATCAGGCCTTCGTGGTGATGAGCGCGATCATCTTTTCGATCACCGGGGTCCTGCTGGGACTGATCGTGACGGGCCGACCCTTTGGCATCGTGATGGGCGGCATCGGGGTGATCGCGCTGGCGGGTATCGTGGTGAACAACAACATCGTGCTGATCGACACCTACAACGACCTGAAAAGGGACGGGCAATCACCGCTCGAAGCCGCGCTGCGGACCGGGGCGCAGCGTCTGCGCCCCGTGGTGCTGACCTCGGTCACGACGGCACTGGGCCTGTTGCCGATGGTGATCGGCCTGAACCTGAACTTCTTCACGCGAGAGATCGTCTATGGCGCCCCCTCGACCCAGTGGTGGACAGAGTTGTCGGCGGCCATCGCAGGCGGTCTGGTGGTGGCGACGATCCTGACGCTGATCGTGACGCCCGCGATGCTGATGCTGGGCGAACGCAAGGCGACACGCGCCCAGCCCACGCCGCGCGCCGATACCGAACCACGCCTCGCCAGACCGGTGTGAGGCCATGACGCCTGAGGTGCCGTGACAAAGGGGGTTCCACCTCGCGCGTCCGGTGTCCTGCAGCGTCAGCGGGTGCCCGTCGATCACGGCGCCAGTTGGAGGTCGCGGACGCGACAGGCGTAACGCTCGGCGTGGCGCGCTTGGTCTTTGCCAACTCCGTCTTGCGCACAAACTCAGTTTCGTTGGTACACGGTCGAGGACTTCTGCGACGGCGCAGATGTGACGCCACTCGTCAGGTCGAGAAGGCCGTGCAAGACTAAACACGGACCTTCCTGCAAGTCGCGGAGGATCCCGTGCAGTCGGCAGATGGATTGTTCTCGTGTCATGACACAGCCGAACTGAAGCAGGCGAACCGGACCGGGCCTTTCCGGTGCCTTTTAAGACCGCATGCCACCCGCCGGCCTTGGCGTAGCGACCATGGGAGATCGACGTCTGGCTGTCGGCAACGCTCGGCGACAACAGGTAACGAACTTGATCTGTGACTCTTCCTTCAAATGCTGGAAAGGGATCTTGGCACAAGAGTGAGGGATCAGGTACCTAGCAATTTGTGCCAGACTGAGATCGTCTGCTCCTTTTCCATGGGAATATGACCTCCCTTATCCGTCTTCCGGGCTCTGTTGCACAAATCCGAGAGGGATTCATGTTGTGAATCCAGTGTGGTAGCTGGCCCGCATGAGCAAACCGACATCACTTACCTACAAGACGACGAACTGGGCTGATTACAACGCGGCGCTGAAGCGCCGCGGATCACTGACGATCTGGTTCGATCCCGAGATGAACTGGGATGCCGAACCTTCCGGCAAGAGGGGCAGGTCGCGGACCTTCAGTGACGCCGCCATCCAGACGTGTCTGACCATGAAAGTGCTTTTCGGGATGGCGCTTCGGCAGACGACGGGCTTCGTCGAGAGCCTGCTGCGGCTCACGGGGCTGGACTGGGTCGTGCCTG
>NZ_FOCI01000037.1 GCF_900110065.1 Loktanella fryxellensis
GGCTCACGGCGACGCAGCGCCGGGATATGATGGAAGTCGTCGAAGAACGGTATGGCCGCGGCTCAACCATGATCACCAGCCAGTTGCCCATCACAGCGTGGCACGACGTCATCGGGGAGCCCACCTTCGCCGACGCCATCCTCGATCGCATCGTCCACAATGCCTACCGTATCGAGCTGGAAGGGCAGTCCATGCGGAAAACCATGGCCAAAATGGATGACGAAATGCCTCAAACCTGATACCCGAATTCCACTGCCTCACGGCAACGCGTCACAGGTGGCCGAATGCGCCGGAACAGGTGGCCGGATGTGATCGGAATAGGTGGCCGGATGTTCCGGAATACGCACCAAACTGGCGCAATTTGGCTGACACATCTTCCGCCAGTTCAAAGATTGCTTTTCAGGATGATCTCAACCCTGATCTTTTCTTGCGATTGCAGCGTCGAGCGTCCGTCTGTCAACGCGCGCAGCTTTCGTATCGCGCTCCGCACCAAGTGACCAGGATCCTGAGCGATGATTGCGTCAAGTGTGCCTTCGACAAGCGCGTCTACCGTGCAAGGCGTCCGCTCGTGCGCAATGATGACGATTTTCTGCGGAAGTGGCACGTTCCAGATTGCAGAAAGTGGGCCGCGCGCCTCTGACGAGAGGATATAGACGCCAGCAATATCGCTTTGGTGCCGAAATGTTTCCAAGACGATGCGGTTGGCGCGGTCCTGCGATCCGTAGGTTTCCAGCGAGGGCAGAGCTGTAAGGTGCGAAAAATCCGAATTGATAACCCAGTCGAAACCCGAACGGCGCTCGAGGCTGTCACGCGACAAAATGCTGTCAGCAATGACGACCAGCTTCCCTGCCTTGCCAGGCAGAAAGCGCCCTATCAGGGTTCCAGCGGTGGCGCCAGCTGCATGGTTGTCGATACCGACCCATTGGTCACCGTCCAGTGTCTGATTGGAGATGAACGGCAAAGCGTGGACACCGCGTTCCTGCAGGCGCTGGATCGCATCACGAACCTGCGGCGTTTCCGGAGCCATGATCGCAACGCCGTCGACGATCTCGGGTGACAGGGCAGCGAGCAACGCTGCGATCTTGAATGGGTCGTTCTGGTCGATGTGGCGAACGGTGGTCGTCACCATGTCTGCCGTGAATGAGGTTTGCGCTTCGTGGATGTGCTTTACGATCTCACCAAGAAACTGGTCGCCCGATTGGGGCAGGACAAAGCCAAACCGGTAGGTCCGGCTCTTGGCCAGATTGGCTGCGGCGAGGTTGCGAACAAAGCCGAGTTCCTCGATCGCGGCATTGACCTTTTCGACGGTCTTCATTTTGACGCCATCGCGGCCGTTCAAGACCCGATCAACGGTTGCCCGGCTGACGCCAGCCACTCTCGCGAGGTCTTTTGTCGTTGGGCGCAGCAGTGTGCTTTCCCCGTGGTATGATGTGGATTTTGACATAGATACAGCGACTTGCCTTAGAGGTTCTCACGACTTGCGTAGCCAAGATCATTTCCTAGTAGCACATTCTGAGACGCGTGCATCAAAATTTTATTGCTTTGAGGCACGTGTCTTAATAACGATTAGTGATCGCCGATTCGACACAGCTCGTGGCGGCGGCATAATCCAGGGAGGAATTTTGAAATGAGATCGAAACTGTTCACCACTGCCAGCGCGGGCGCTTTGCTTGCCGTGACTGTCGCGTCGACCGCTCAGGCCGAAGACCTGACATTATGCTGGGCCGCGTGGGACCCTGCCAACGCTTTGATAGAGCTGAGCAAGGATTTCGAGGCTGCATCCGGCCACAACATGAGCTTCGAGTTCGTGCCGTGGCCCAATTTCGCAGACCGGATGCTGAACGAACTGAACTCGGGCGGGCAGTTGTGCGACCTAATGATTGGTGACAGCCAGTGGATTGGTGGCGGTGCCGAGAACGGCCACTACGTGAAGCTGAATGACTTCTTCGATGCCAACAACATCACGATGGACGACTTCATTCCTGCGACGGTTACCGGCTACGCCGAATGGCCTAAAAACACCCCCAATTACTACGCACTCCCGGCGTTTGGCGACGTTGTCGGGTGGACCTACCGCAAGGACTGGTTCGAGCGCCCTGAACTGCAAGCGGAATTCAAAGAGAAATACGGCCGCGATCTGGGCGTTCCTGCCTCTTTGGAAGAGCTGAAAGACATTGCCGAGTTTTTCCAGGGTCGTGATATCGACGGCACGACGGTTTACGGCGCTGCCATTTATACCGAGCGCGGATCCGAAGGCATCACGATGGGTGTGACCAACGCGCTCTACAACTACGGGTTCCTCTACGAGAACCCCGAAAAGCCTTATGACCTTGAGGGCTTCGTGAATTCGGACGGTGCCGTGGCAGGCCTTGAGTATTACAAGGCGCTCTATGACGTTGGCACGCCTCCGGGATCGTCCAACTGGTACATGGGCGAGAACATCGACGCCTACCGGTCAGGTCAGGTCGCCATGCAGATGAACTTTGCCTTTATCTGGCCGGGCGTCGAGGCGGATGAAAATGTGGGCGGCGGTAAGTCCGGCTATTTCCCGAATCCGGCAGGCCCGGCAGGTCAGTTTGCCCAGCTGGGCGGGCAGGGGATTTCTGTCGTTTCTTATTCAGAAAAGCAGGACGCGGCTCTGGAATACATCCAGTGGTTCGCGCAGCCGGAAATCCAGGCAAAGTGGTGGGAACTGGGCGGGTACTCGGCCCTGAAGGCCGTGGTTGAAGATCCGGACTTTGCCACCAGTCAGCCCTACGCGCAGACCTTCCTCGACTCGATGGCGATCGTGAAGGACTTCTGGGCCGAGCCGGCCTATGCGGATCTTCTGCTTTCCATGCAGGAGCGGGTTCACAACTATGTCGTCGCGGGCGACGGCACCGCCAAAGAAGCGCTCGATGGTCTGGTCCGCGACTGGACCGAGATATTCGAGGACGAAGGCAAGCTCTAGGCCTCACCACGCCGGACCAGGACCTTACCCGCGTCCGACCTTTCATCTCCAGCCGGTTTCCGGATCGGCTGGAGAGCTTGATCTCACATCGCCATTCAAGGTCGACTGCAGAGCACATGTCGCTTCTGCCATGAAGGATTCTTATCGTGACAAACCCTGCCATCGAAGGCGCCGCAAAGAAAACGCCGGATGGCCTTGCGCGCCGCATCCGGGGCCTATCGGATCGCACGATCGCCTGGATCTTCGTTGCGCCCACGATCTTCTTGCTTCTTGCGGTGAACATTTTTCCACTGATCTGGACGATCCGCCTCAGCTTTACCGACTTTCGGGTGAACCGGCCCAATAACGAGGTCGAATGGGTCGGATTGCGCAACTACCAGCGCATCCTGTCAGACCCTGATATCTGGGCCACAATGCAGGCCACCGCCCATTTCCTGATCTGGACCATCATCCTGCAGGTCTTGATCGGCTTCACGCTGGCTTTCCTGATCAACAAGAAATTCAAGGGCAACGATCTTTGGACAACGATCATCGTGTTTCCAATGATGCTGTCGCCGGCGGTCGTCGGAAATTTCTGGACCTTTCTGTACCAGCCGCAGATCGGCCTGTTCAACTATGCAATCGCCTTCTTTACAGGGGCGGATCCGGCCAGCTTCTCGATGATCGGTGACGTGAACCTGGCTCCCTGGGCCATCGTGATCGCCGATACCTGGATGTGGACGCCCTTTGTGATGTTGATCTGCCTCGCCGGGCTGCGATCAATCCCCGATAGCATCTATGAAGCGGCGGAATGCGACCGTGCCAGCAAATGGCGGCAATTCTGGACGATCACGATCCCAATGGCGCTCCCGTTCCTGATGCTCGCGGTGCTGTTCAGGGGCATCGAGAACTTCAAGATGTTCGATCTCGTGGTTCAGCTGACTGGTGGCGGCCCCGGCAACACCACGACACTGACGTCGATAGACCTGAAGCGCGAGGCGTTCGAGCGGTGGCGAACAGGGTATTCCTCGGCCTACGCGGTGATCCTGTTCGTAACCGTCTTCGGCCTTGCCTCGATCTACGTCAAAGCCCTTAACAAGGTGAAAGAAAGATGAGCTTTTCCGTCACAGAACCGTCTCTCCGGACGAAGTGGTTCGCTGGTTTCCTTGTCATTGGCTATGCGATCATCACCTTGATCCCGCTTGTCTGGATCATTGCAACAGGCTTCAAGTCCCCGGCAGATTCCATCGCTTATCCGCCTGTCGTCGTGTTCGAGCCGACGTTGGAGGGCTACGTGAACCTCTTTACGGACCGGACCCGCGCGACCGAGCAAATGCTTGAAGACGCCGGACCGCCGACCACCTGGTATGAGCAGATTGCGCGCGATCGTGGTACGGTCATCTCGGGACCGTCGCGCTATGGCGAACGGTTTCTGAACTCGGTCATCATCGGCTTTGGATCGACAGCACTTTGCATGATCCTCGGCACGATGGCGGCCTATGCCTTCAGCCGGTTCAAGGTGCCTCTGAAGGACGATCTGCTGTTCTTCATCCTGTCGACGCGGATGATGCCCCCGATCGCGGTTGCGATCCCGATCTTCCTGATGTTCCGCAACCTGGGCCTCAACGACACGCATCTGGGGATGATCCTGCTCTATACAGCGGTGAACCTGTCGTTGTCGGTCTGGCTGCTGAAAGGGTTCATCGACGAAATCCCGATCGAATACGAAGAGGCCGCGCTGATCGACGGCTATACGCGGTTTCAAGCCTTCTACAAGGTTGTGCTCCCGCAGGCGGCGACCGGTATTGCCTCAACCGCGATCTTCTGCCTGATCTTTGCGTGGAACGAATACGCTTTCGCTGTGCTGCTGACCTCGGGCAATGCCCAGACCGCGCCGCCGTTCATACCGACCATCATCGGTGTCGCCGGCAAGGATTGGCCCGCTGTCGCCGCAGGCGCCACGATTTTCCTCGTGCCCGTCATGGTCTTCACCATCCTGCTGCGCAAACATCTCTTGCGCGGGATCACATTCGGGGCAGTACGCAAATGAACGGTTTCATCACAGGTTTGCTGGGGTTGCGTCGTGGCCCGTGGGAAATGCTGGCGTCCATCCTGATCGCCCTGGGTGTCGTGATGCTGATGCAGCCCTTTGTCCTCTGGCTCTTCAGTTACTCCTTCATCGTCACACTTGTCGGCACGGTGATGTTCATCATCGTCAGCCACTTCCGGGAGTAAGCCCATGGCACAGATACGTATTGAAAACGTGCGCAAGGATTTCGGGTCTTTCAACGCGGTCAAATCCTCGAGTTTCACCATTGAAGACGGCGAGTTCTTCATGCTGCTTGGCCCCTCGGGCTGTGGTAAGACGACGACGCTGCGGATGATGGCGGGTCTGGAGCTGCCCACGTCAGGCGAGATTTATATCGATGGCGAGGAAGTCGGCCAGAAACCGGCCAGTCAGCGCGACATCGCCTTCGTGTTTCAAATGTTTGCACTCTACCCGCATATGAATGTCGGCAAGAACATCAGCTATCCCCTGCTTAGCCAAGGGATGCCCAATGCGCAGGTCAAGAAGAAGGTGGCCGAGATTGCCGAAATCCTCGGGATCACTGACATCCTGAACCGCCCCGTCGGCGGGCTGTCGGGCGGCGACCGGCAACGCGTGGCGCTTGGACGGGCGATCGTCCGGGAACCAAAGGCGTTTTTCATGGACGAACCGCTGGGTGCGCTCGATGCCGAGTTCCGCGAGCACATGTCCGAGGAGTTGCGTGCGTTGCATGATCGCATGGGTGCCACGACCGTCTATGTAACCCATGATCAGCTTGAGGCGATGCAGATGGGCGACAAGATCGTCGTCATGAACCACGGCGTCGTCGAACAGTTCGGCGTGCCGCAAGACATCTATGATTGGCCCGCAACCAAGTTCGTGGCCCAGTTCATCGGATCGCCTTCCATGAATTTCCTCGATTTCAACGGGACGGTGGGCAAGGGCACGGAAACTGTTGACCTCGGGGGGGCTCGCATCGCTGTGCCACGCCTGCTGGACGGCGAAAGCGGTGCGCTGACTTTAGGCGTGCGGCCGGAACATGTGTATCTGAGCGATGCTGCCGCCTATCGTGGTGAGGTCATTGCCACCGAGTATCTAGGGACCACGCAGATCGTGACTTTGAAAACTCAGCACGGTCAGGTCAAGGTGCGGATGCCATCACATTTGAATGTCCGCAGGGGCGAGCGCACAGGTCTCGATCTCGATGCCCGCACACTCACGCTGTTCAGCGCATCGACCGGCCACGCGCTGCGTTCAGAAGCCAACCTGGAGGTCCTGAACCATGGCTGAGGTCATCCTGAACAATGTCTCAAAACGCTTTGGGCCAGATACCGCGCTGGACGATGTGAACATGACAGTGCCCGATGGATCGTTCGTGGTGCTTCTCGGGCCGACGGGTGCGGGAAAGACGACGACGCTGCGTATGGTTTCGGGGCTTGATGCGCCCGACACGGGCGAGGTTTCGATTGGCGGGCGCACCATGGCCGGCCTGACGCCTGCGCAACGTGACGTGGCGATGGTGTTTCAGCAATACTCGCTCTATCCGCACCTGACGGTGCGGGAAAACCTCGAATTTCCGCTCAAATCTCCGATCTTGCGCACCCCCAAGGCCGAGATTGACCGCAAGGTCGGCGAAGTGGCCGAGGTGCTGCAGATATCGCACAAGCTGGATAACAAGGCGACGGCCCTGTCAGGCGGCGAGATGCAACGAGTGTCGATCGGTCGGGCGCTGGTTCGCAACCCGTCGGTCTACCTGATGGACGAACCGCTCAGTTCGCTTGATGCCAAACTGCGCAGCGATCTGCGGATCGAGCTGAAAAATATCCAGGCCAATCTGGGCGCGACGTTGCTCTATGTCACGCATGACCAGATCGAGGCGATGACCATGGCCACGCATGTCGGCGTACTGGACAAGGGGCGATTGGTTCAATTTGGCACCCCGCGCGAAATCTACGAGGATCCTGTCAGTATCTATGCGGCCAGCCGTTTAGGTCAGCCGCGGATCAATGTTCTGCCTGCCGATGTCTTTGCGGGCGCTCCGCAGGGGGCTGCTTTTATCGGTCTCAGGCCAGAGCAGATCCGACAGGGCGATGGTCAGGAGTGCTTTGTCGAGCGGGTCGAACACCTGGGCGACCAGACACGCCTGCATCTGAAATTCCGCGCCCATGATCTGATCACGGTGACGGATGCCCATACAACCCTGACTCATGGCGACATCGTCAAGATTCAACCCGCCAATCCATTCTATTTTGACGCCATAGGCGCACGGCTTGCGTGAGGAGGACGCCCCAATGACACATTTCATGAATAACAAGGACGACATGGTCACGGATGCCATCGACGGCATCATCGCAGCCTCGGGTGGCATGCTCGCTCGGCTGGATGGATATCCCCATATACGTGTCGTGGTCCGCTCAGATTGGGACAAATCCAGGGTCGCACTGGTCAGCGGTGGCGGGTCGGGTCATGAACCGGCCCACGCCGGATTTGTCGGCGCCGGCATGCTGACAGCGGCCATTTGTGGCGATATCTTTGCGTCACCGTCGGTGGATGCAGTGCTGGCGGGTATTCTGGCCGTCACCGGACCTGCAGGCTGTCTGTTGGTCGTAAAGAATTACACCGGTGATCGTCTGAACTTCGGGCTTGCTGCCGAGCGCGCCCGCGCTTTTGGTCTCAACGTGAGCATGGTCGTGGTCAACGACGACATAGCGTTGCCCGATCTGCCGCAAGCACGAGGTGTCGCGGGGACTCTCTTCGTGCACAAGATCGCCGGGGCTTTGGCCGAACAAGGGGGCGATCTGGACTCCGTTACTGCAGCTGCGGAACACGTGATCAAATCCACCCACAGCATTGGCATGTCGCTTGACACCTGCACCGTGCCGGGGTCCCCCAAAGAAGACCGCATTCCCGCAGGAATGGCCGAACTGGGACTTGGCATTCACGGCGAAGCCGGTGTCGAGCAGATCATTTACGACAATGCCCAAGGGGCAATCGAAGCGGTCGCAAGCAAACTTGAGACAAAGATGTTCAAGGGCCGGTACGTGGCACTGCTGAACAATCTTGGCGGCACGTCGGAGTTGGAGATGTCTGTCCTTGCTGCCGAACTCGTGAAATCACGCATCGGCGACAAGATTGCGTTTCTGATCGGGCCTGCCGCAATGATGACGTCCTTGGCAATGCGGGGCTTTTCAGTCTCCGTGATGGCGGTCGAAGAAGAAGACGCCGCTTTGCTGCAGGTGCCCTGTTCGATGTCCGCTTGGCCTGGCTGCGTAAAGATCGCGCCAGAAACCGTCTTGCCTTTGCCCGACGGTCTGGCTCCGATCAAGGCACTGCCGTCTGCCCATGAGAAAACAAAGGCGTTCCTGATCGGCTGCTGCAATGTCCTGATCGCTGCCGAGGACGATCTGAATGCCCTCGATGCAAAGTCTGGCGATGGCGATACCGGCTCGACGCTGTCAGGTGCCTCGCGGGCATTGCTGGCGGCCATGGACTCACTTCCGCTGGCCGACCACACGCAGCTTTATCGCGCCATCGGACAGGAACTAAGCCAGACGATGGGCGGCTCCTCGGGCGTTTTGCTCGCGATCTTTTTCGCTGCTGCAGGCGACGCGTCTTCTTCCGGTATGCCAATGCGGCAGGCGCTGATGGCCGGGCTGGAGCGCATGCAGGAAATCGGTGGCGCAAAGTCGGGCGATCGGACGATGATCGACGCGCTGATCCCCGCGCTGACCGCTATGGAGGACAGTCTAGGGGCGGCGGCCAAGGCGGCCCGTGAAGGCGCCAACCACACCGCAACACTGACTCGGGCTAACGCTGGCCGGGCGTCTTACATCAACGCTGAACAGCTCCAAGGCCATGTCGATCCGGGTGCCGAGGCCGTGGCACGCCTGTTTGAGCATGTGAGCGCCTGAACGAGCCAAAAACCTGAGGTTTCTATCACCTCCGGAACCATGGCAAAATCAAGCGCTGGCATCAAACTCTCAAGAGCTGCATCTCGCTGTAAAACGACTTTCTGCTTGGCGATCTCGAATCCCAACCGCGGCATTCAACGAACGGCCGCTTTTCTTGCTGCGACGCAGCCAACGGATTCGATCGATCCGATGCCGAATGTGCGAGCGTTAAAGCCAGAGAACGTTCGATTTGGGCTTCATTTTCCGAGGTGATGGTCAAGCCAAGCTTCTTCTTCAGCGCCCCGGACATTGATCCTCTCACGGTATGACTAAGCCAGCCCGTCGCCTCGACGATCTCGGCAATAGTTGCGCCCGCCGGTGCGCGCAGCATGGCGATCAGGGTGTCCTGCTTGGTGCCGGTGCGACGGTGCGGCGGTTCGGTCATGATTTGGGTGGAACTTGCGGGTGTCGGATCGTCGGTGATCCCAAGCGTCGAATAGGCCAGCGGCGTCGCACGCAGGGTGATCGATCCGCGTTCTTCGTCATGCCGCCAGACCGTGTTCAGGTCGGTTGCAGCAACTTCTTCAAGGAGCGCGTGTTTCAGGAGGCTCTTGCACACATTGCCCACGGCTCCGCCCTTCAGCTTGGCCGTAATGGGAAACACCATCCCGTCGACGCGTCCGCAGGCGGTTGAAAGGATGATGGATTGGGTATCAGTCAGCTGGATCTGGGTCATCGTCGTCTCCTTATCGGGGCGCGACAATCGCTGCCCTTCTACGAGGCCAAGCCCGCCAAGCGGCGGGCGTGTCCCGGAAGGGGTGTCCTCACTCGGCGTGTTCGCCCTCGCGAAACGCGCTGTCGGTGATCCGGCGCAGCAGGCTGGCATAATGGTTCAGGGTGCCGACGTTCCCCCAGTGGATCTCGTCGGGGTGGGTCGCAAAGTGGTCGTCGCTCAGGGCCTTCAGGCGTTCCAGCATCGCGTCGATCTGGGATTTGGTGGTCATGAAGGCATCGAGGGCTTTGGCATTGTCGGTCGCAAGGCGGGTCATGTTGCTGGCTCCTTGATTGGGTTGCATCGTCATCATGCAATCAGATTCGCTCTGATCTTCCCGAAAGTGTAGGTAAATCAGAGCCATATGATTGCTTTCGGATCACCCGATCTGGTGGTGGTCGATCAAAGCCGCCTGTTCCGCCTCGTGGCGCTGGGCGGCGTCGGGCGGATCGCGGCGGGCGTTGACCATGGCCACGAACAGCGCACGGGCGACGGCGGCGACCTCGTCGGCACCGGAGCTGGTCAGGTTCGCATTATGGATGGCGATGGCCTCCCCGAGATCGGTCAAGGCGTATAGCGTGGCGAATTCAGCCTCGGACGGGTCGCAGGGGGCGGTGTCGCGGTCATGTTCGGACACGGCAACGCTGCGACAAAAGCGCAGATCGAACCTGATGGCGCA
The DNA here is from genome assembly GCF_900110065.1 of Loktanella fryxellensis. GTDB lineage: Bacteria > Pseudomonadota > Alphaproteobacteria > Rhodobacterales > Rhodobacteraceae > Loktanella > Loktanella fryxellensis. The sequence goes on from NZ_FOCI01000037.1 coordinate 10,318, forward strand.
TTCGCGGCGGGCAAGCTCGGCGAGGGTTTCGCCTTCAGGCAGGCAGTTGATGGACAGATCGGTCATGCGGGGGTTCCTTCGGGTGCATGTGTCTCGGGATCGAGTTCAGCCCAAGCCCCGTCCTGCCATCCATAAAGGTGGCAGAACTGGCGCGTCGGGCGCGGCAGGATTGGCGGGGCGCGGGGGCTCTCGAAGGCCTCGATCTCGTCGGCTGTGACCTGCCGGATCTCAATGGCGGCGAGGATATCTTCCGGCTCCCAGCGCTCCAGCGCAGGCAGCATGTGGCTGGGGTAGCCGTCGTAGTGGACGTAGATCTGCGCCCATTCTCCGGGCCCGATCTCGATGGCGATCTGCGCGCGCGTGCTCATGTGGCCCTGCGTCAGATCAGTTGCAGGTCGGCCAGCACGACGCTGGCGGCAGCCAGCTGTGCTGTCGGCAGTTCGATCTTGAGGTGCGAGAAGAGGTCCGAGCAGTCGGCCTTGATCCCTGCGTCGCGGAGCGCGGCCTCGATGACCTCGGCCACGACAGTCGGGCGCGAGCGGTCGAAATGGTCGGGCAGCGTGTCGACGTCGATGCGGATGGTTGTGGTGGCCATGGTCATGTCGCGGCCCTCCTTCAGCGCTTGGTCGCGGCGGCGAAGCCAGCGGTATAAGCAGCTTCGAGCGCGGCGCGGATCGCCCAGACAGCGACATCGTGGAAATCGAGCCCATCGCTGTTGCGGGTTTCCAGCGTCTCGATGTTGGGAAAATGCTTCCGCGCAATCTCCAGCAGGAGGGCGTCTGAGGCGGGTTTGGTCCTGGTGGTCATGGCGTTTGCTCCGGTTCGGGTGGGTCGTTACAAGATCACGTTCGCTCTCATCCGGATGCTTATCAACGGAATAAGCCTATGTTTTGGAATGATAATCGGAGCATTTGATGCAGGGCATGAGCGAGCGTCAGTACGCCGCGCATGTCGGCCTGTCGCGCGGCGCGATCCAGAAAGCCAAGGACACCGGGCGGCTGGTTCAGCACGCCGATGGGTCGATTGATGTCCTCGCATCAGACGCGCGGCGGGCTGCGATGACCGACCCCGCAAAGCAGCGCGGGTCAAAGGCGGTGGCAGCACCCGCCACGCCGAAGCTGAAGCCTGTGCCGGATACCGCGCTGTCGGCCGTGGGTGAGACGCTTCGCGACGAAGGATTGCCCGCCCCGGTCAGCGGCGGTGGCACCACCTTTCTGCAGGCGAGGACCGCCAACGAGGTGCTGAAGGCGCAGGAGCGCAAGCTGAAGCTCGCCCAATTGAAGGGCGAGTTGATCGACCGCAATCGCGCGGTGGGGGTGGTGTTCCGACTGGCGCGGGAGGAGCGCGATGCCTGGGTGACCTGGCCCGCGCGGGCGGCGGCGCTGATGGCATCGGAACTGGGGGTGATGATCGCGGATCACGGAAGTCTGGAGCCCGCCATGATGCAGAAGGTTCTGGAAGCCCATGTCCGCGCCCAACTCGAAAGCCTCGCCGAGGTCCGCATCGACCTTCGCTGATGCCATTGACGGACCTTCGGCCTTTGATGGTGCCGAAGACCTGCTGCGGTCCTGGGGCTTGGGCATCCGGCCCGATGCCGATCTGACGGTGTCGCAATGGGCCGATGCGCACCGGATGCTGGGGTCGCGCGCGAGCGCCGAGCCGGGACGCTACCGCACGTCGCGCACGCCCTACATGCGCGAAATCATGGATGCGCTTTCGCCTAGCTCGGCTGTCCAGCGCATCGTGTTCATGAAAGCGGCACAGGTTGGCGCGACCGAGGCCGGGAACAACTGGATCGGGTTTGCGATCCACCAGGTGCCGGGCCCGATGCTGGCGGTGCAGCCGACCGTGGAACTGGCCAAGCGCAATTCGCGCCAGCGGATCGACCCGCTGATCGAGGAAAGTGCTGCTCTGCGCGAACGGGTCAAACCGGCGCGCTCGCGCGATGCCGGCAACACGATGCTGTCGAAGGAATTCGCGGGCGGCATCCTCATCATGACGGGCGCGAACTCAGCGGTCGGGCTGCGCTCGACTCCGGCGCGTTACATCTTTCTCGACGAGGTCGATGCCTATCCGGCCTCTGCGGATGAGGAGGGCGATCCGGTCAGCCTTGCCGAGGCCCGGTCGCTGACCTTCGCCCACCGGCGCAAGGTGTTTCTGGTCTCGACGCCGACGATCCGGGGCCTGAGCCGGATCGAGCGCGAATACGATGCCAGCGATCAGCGCCGGTTCTTCGTGCCGTGCCCGCATTGCCACCAGTTTCAGTGGCTGAAGTTCGAGCGGCTGCGCTGGGAAAAGGCGCGGCCAGAGGCTGCGGAATATCACTGCGAGGGCTGCGAGCGTGCCATCGCGGAACACCACAAGACGGCGATGCTGGAAGCAGGCGAATGGCGCGCGACCTCCATAGCCGCGGATCCCGGCACCGTCGGCTATCACCTCTCGGCGCTTTATTCGCCGATCGGCTGGCTCAGCTGGGAGCGGATCGTGCGGGCATGGGAGGCGGCACAAGGCTCGGATGAAGCGATCCGGGCGTTCAAGAACACCATCCTTGGCGAAACATGGGTCGAAACCGGGGAAGCACCAGACTGGTCGCGACTGTATGACCGGCGTGAAGCGTGGAAGCCGGGCATCGTTCCGGCAGGCGGGCTATTCCTGACCGCCGGGGCCGATGTCCAGAAGGACCGGATCGAGGTGGATGTCTGGGCCTGGGGCAGGGGCGGGACAAGCTGGCTGGTCGATCACATCGTCATCGAAGGGGGCCCAGATCATCAGGGCGCGTGGGCAGAACTAACCAAGCTGCTGGACCGGACATGGACCCATCAGAACGGCGCGCGTCTGCGGCTGGCCAAACTCGCCGTCGACACTGGCTATGAGGCTCCGGCCGTTTACGCCTGGTCGCGGCGGCAGGGAGTGGCGCAGGTTGCCCCGGTCAAGGGTGTCGAAGGGTTCAATCGTTCCAGCCCAGTTTCGGGGCCCACTTACGTTGATGTGACCGACGCGGGCAAACGCCTGCGCCGGGGCGCGCGGCTCTGGACGGTAGCGGTATCCACCTTCAAGGCGGAAACCTACCGCCACCTTGGCCTGCCACGCCCGACCAAAGAGGAACTGGCCGAGGGGGTGCAGTATCCGCCCGGCACGGTGCATCTGCCGGATTGGGTTGAAAGCGAATGGCTGAAGCAGTTGGTTGCCGAGGAATTGGTCACCGTGCGCACCAAGCGCGGCTTCGCCCGGCTTGAATGGCAGAAGCTGCGCGAGCGCAACGAGGCGCTGGACTGCCGTGTCTACGCCCGCCGGAACGTGTCAACGACTTTGAGACAGTGGCGATTGAACTTTAAGCTTGGTTTTACTCCGTTTGCTTTGGTGGGTTGATCCAGACAGCCGTTGGGATGTGAGGCGGTTTGGGTGGTTTGCGGACGAAGCGCTCGGGCGTGTTGAGGAATGCAGTATCGAGGGTTTCCTGGCGTGCAGCATAGATAGCCTTGGCCTGTCCGAAGTGGATCTGATCGGGGGTCATTAACCCGATACCGGCGTGATGATGCTCTTCGTTGTACCAAGTAAAGAACCGGCGGCAGAAGGCGTGTGCCTCGTCGATCGTTTCAAACCGCTTAGGAAATTCCGGTTGATACTTCAGCGTCTTGAAGTGAGCTTCAGAGAACGGGTTGTCATTTGAGGTGTGTGGCCGACTATGGGATTTGAGCACGCCGAGATCGGCCAGCATAAGGGCGGTTGTTTTCGCTTTCATTGGTCCACCGCGATCGGCGTGTAACGTAAGCTGATCGCGTGGCACAGCATGTT
>NZ_FOCI01000056.1 GCF_900110065.1 Loktanella fryxellensis
CTGCGAGTTGACCCCGGCATCAGCAGATCCGCGAACGCGGCAGGGGGGAAATGCGGTTTGCTTGGATTCTCGCGATCCATTTAGTTACCATCGCAAGCACTGTTGACTATCCATTTTTGTTACAGTATTAAATATTGTAACAAAAATGGATATAGATGGTTGAGCATTATGATTTCGGGTATAGACGGCAGTAATTGTATTTTAGAATCCATGGCTAAGATCAGGGTCGAGAGCAAAATGATCGACAGGGCCAGAATTATAGGAAGTAAGGGCGATTATGTAGTTGAATTCTATGGTTCATCTGCTGAATGGGACGGAAAACCGGTTGTTCTTTGTAGCGCAAGGGATCCCTATAGCCCCAGGCATTTCAAAAGCTTGGATGGTGCAGTGTCTCAATTATCTCGCATAGGCTTGGATCAGCTATCAGTAACTGTCGTGTAGAAAATCTAGTCGACACTATTTCGTCATCAGTTGGGCCCAATCTGGCCTGATAGGCCCACTAACTGAAGCAGAACAATCTATGATGGTCACATGACAGTATTAATGAAAAATTCTCTAGCGTTCTTAGTGTTCGCTATCATCGCAGCAATTTTGAATGCGATTGTTTTCCCAGGCCCTTTGGAAAGCCCTTACGCTGAGGGGGTAGGGAAGGCGGTGGCATGCTGGGGAATAGCGTATCTGGTAACTTGGCCAGTCCGACGGAATCGTACCGCGTGGTTGTTTGGTATTTCCATTTCCGTTCTGATTTTTGTACTCTTTGTCCTACCAAGTTTATCATCAAACTTGGTAAATTCGGGCTAAAAGCCCTATATTACTTGTGGAAGATTTATGAAAAACGAGCCGCTAATAGCAAATGAGCATTACAAAATATTTTTGTTTTTGCTGCTCTTGATACCGTCAATTCTGTTGCTTGTCGGCATTATCCCCGCTCTAGCCTTGGCTATTGGCTATTATTTGATGAAGAAAAACCGTGATTTTTCCAGCATCGAAGCCTCCGTGAAAGCCTTAAATATTTACTGGAAGTTGATAGCTGTTCTGACTTTGATATGGGCTGCTGTAGTTGCTTTGATCTTTGTGGTAGAAATTCGTTCCAACCCCGGTTTCTGGGGAAATCCCAATGAAGTTGATTTCGGCATACTTGCCGCTTGGACCGTAGGCTTATTGGCAACTGCAGCCGGTCATATTTTTATGGCAGAGCATCTATATTCCAAACCATTGCGAAATCACAGCGAATGGGTGGTTGCGAACGGAATATTCTCGAACCAATTAAAAACAACGCCTCAAGCCAGCCCAAAAAACAGCATTGATATTCTTCAAAGTCAAAAACTGAAGCAATACTCAGTTGCCGATGAGCTTGTTAAGTGGGCGAAACTTAAAGAAGATGGCCACATATCGAACGATGAATTTGACGAAGCGCGTTCAAAGCTACTAGGCCGCTCCTAGCACATACACCAGAGTCCATTACTGTCGGGCCAAATTGGGCGAACCTCCTTCGCATGCAATTATCGCTCAATCCCATGCCCTCGGTCTCGATGGGCTTCCCGCTCAATATCCTGCTGGCGCTCCAACTCTCTCACCCGTTCTTGCTCTTTTGCGACCTCCTGCGCCGTGTGCCGTTCCTCGGCCTCACGGCCCTCGCGCAACGCTGCTGCACGATCCGCGAAACCCTCACGATCAACGCCCTCCGCTGCCTCGCGCAGACGTGTCGCCAGATCCTGCGGGGCTTGCGAAGCCTGCGGTGCCTCCCGCTCCGGCGCATCGACGCGCCGTTCCTGTTCACGGCCCTGCCGCGCCTCCCATGCGTCGCGCAACCGCGTGGCGAGGTTGGGTTCTTCCTCTCGGCCATCACGTCCCCCCGCAAGCGCCAGTTCGGACTGTCCCGGTCCCAGACGGTCCATGACGCGCTCCGCCGCACGGTCCAGCCAATCGCGGACCTGTCCGGTCAGCTCATGCACCACCTGCCTGACCTCGGCGGCACGGTCCTTGACCTCATGCCAGACGCGGACGGCAGCGACCTCGATACCGCGCTCCTTGAGCTGCCACGCCCCAAGGGAAAGCTGGGGCAGGGGCGGGCGGTCCAGCGACATGGCCCGCACGGTCTCGTGCAGCTCCGCGCCCTCGTCGCCGCGCTCTCGCGCTACTGAGGCCCGCTCAAGCGCCTCGTCGCGCTGCGCCACCAGCGTCCGGTGATCCACGCGGTCCTCGATGCCGGCCCGCTCTAAGGCCGCATTGCTGTCCCGCGCCCACGCCTCACGCCAGCCCTCAAGAACCTCGACCTTGTTCCAGTCGCGGTTCTTGGTGGTGAAGCCCCCGCCGGGCACGCTGCCCTCTGCATCCAACTCGCGGGTGGTCAGCAGAATGTGGGCGTGATGGTTGCGCTCATCCCCCTCGCGCCCCGGCGCGTGCAGAGCGATGTCAGCCACCATGCCACGGTCAACGAACTGCGCCTGTGCGTAGTCGCGGACCAGGGCGACACGCTGCGCATGGGTCAGCTCGTCGGGCAGGGCCACGCGCACCTCGCGAGCGACCTGGCTGTTCTTGCGGGTCTCGGATTCCTCGACGCGGTTCCACAGCTCGGATCGGTCATGGACCCAATCCGGCGCATGGTCCGGCGCGAGGATTTCGGTGTGATCGACACCGCCCCGCGCCGCGTAATCGAAGACAAGCCCGGTGCGGCGGTCTTCGATCCGCTCGGCCACGCGGTAGGCGGCAGCTGCCGTGGCGCTGCGGCCCTGACTGCGGGAAATCATCGAAGCTCGAAGATGATAGATCGCCATTGGGGGGCTGCACTTTGCTTAGGGGTTAAGGGGAAACGCCAGTCTCCCCTATCCACACAAACGCGCAGCGTTTGTATAAGTGGGCACTTCGTGTCTTGCTCTCTATATCCACGATAGCTTAAAAGCAACTTAAGATAGTGATAACGGAGACCAGAATGGCGCGGACAATAGATCAGCAGATTGCGACAACACAAGCAAAGCTGGCCCGCCTTAAAACCCGCCAAAAGGACAGTGAGACCCGGCGGAAAATTATCGTCGGGGCCATCGTGACCAATGCCGCTTTGAAAGACCCAAAGATTGCACGGTGGATGGCGGCAACCCTGCGTAAGAACGCCACCCGTGACGTCGATCAGAAAGAGCTGGTCGGGCTGCTCGACGAACTGGATCAGGCAGCGGCAAAGGCGGACCCGACATGAGCAAGGATCCGTTTCAGATACTAGCCGACGAGCTGACCCTGATCCGCAAGGACATGGACCAGCTCCAACGCACCAGTCTCGATAAGGACGAGGCCAAGAAGCTGAATCAGATCGTGACGGCAGCAGTCATGAAAATGGCGAAGGCAACCGAGGATGCGCCGGGGGAAATTCAGGAGGCTCTGGAAGCGGATCGCGACCAGATGGCCCGCAGCGCCACACAAGCCGCAACGAGGGCCGCAGAGAGCGCCATGGCCGGAATCCGGCATGACCTCGACAACGAACGCGCAAAGTTCTCACAGGCCGCTGGAGAGGCCCGTAGAGAGGCGTGGCGCTGGTTTGGCGGGTTCTGGGTGTGGCTGGCCTCTATGCTCGCCACAGGGGCCGTTATCGGGGCGCTGGCGATGGCATGGATTGCGGGGCGCGGCGATGCCCGCGAGTTCGGGCAGTTTCCGAGCATCTATTGCGGCACCGCAGGCGGGCAGGTGGTCGAACAGGACAACGGGTCCAGCTATTGCGCCATCTGGATCAACAGACCGGATCAGTGAAAAATCAGTCCGGCCATGCTTCGGCGGACCAGTCGCGCGATGTGTGGATCACACGGACAATCGCGATTTCTTCCGCGCCGCCCGTCTGCGTGATCGCATAGGCTACAACGTAAGGCAGACCCGTGACGGATTTCTCATAGGTGCCTGTCACCCGTCCGGGGCGCCCTATCGGCATGTCGCCAAGGGCCAGAGCCGTCTTGTCGAGGGCAGCGGCCACACGGCGGGCCGCTGACGGATTGTCGGTGGCGATGTAAGCAACCTGCTCGGCAAGATCGGCCAACGCATCGTTTGACCAGCGAACGGGTCGGCTCACGCGGCGTTGTCCGCCGCCGCGTCAATCACCTGCCGCAGTGAAGCCATAGCATCTTCATGGCTAACCGTCCGTCCGGCTTGCACGTCCGCAAGCCCGCGTTCGATGCCTTCGATGATGGCCAGTTCGCGGTCCACGTAGGTTTCCACCGCCTCAGCCGCCAGAAAGGATCGGCTTCGCCGTGTTCCGTCTGCCAACCTCCCCAGCTTTGCCTTGAGCTGCGGATCGAGTCGGATCGTCATTGTGGTGCTGGTCGTCATTTCATCACCTTCTAAGCATGTGTTCATATGTACACATACACTGGTTTGGCTTCTTTGGAAAGACTGTCTCACGGTCAGATTTTATATTTTTCCGTTTTCTTAGGTATTAAATCCAGCTGCCTCCTTAGCGATATTTTATATTATAGTGCTCCCTTCATCATCAGGTCAGGAATAGTACGTCCCTTCTTTTCTCTTTTTCTCTTCTTTCTTTTTTCTATGCCTATTATCCTTTTTAAATCAGCGGCTTACGACTCAAAATGTGAGCAATCGCGGGTGTAGTGTGAGCAATCGCGGGT
>NZ_FOCI01000002.1 GCF_900110065.1 Loktanella fryxellensis
CGCCCGCGCCTGCGCCCCTCATGCCTGCCTCTTTAATGACTGTCACGGGGCACCTCGCGTCCACGGCAGCCCTTGAGGATGCCGAAGTCGGCCCCGGTATCGGCCCCCTCGACCATGTCCACGAAGAGCTTGGAATAGCCGCTGGCGAACATCGGTGCCGCCGGCTGCCATGCGGCCAGACGGGCGGCCAGTTCGGCGTCACTGATGTCCAGATGGATGCGCCGGGCGGCCACGTCGAGTTCGATCATGTCGCCGGTGCGCACCACGGCCAGCGGTCCGCCCGCCGCCGCCTCCGGCGCGGTATGCAGCACGACGGTGCCATAGGCGGTGCCGGACATGCGCGCGTCGCTGATGCGGACCATGTCGGTGATCCCGCGGCGCAGCACCTTGGGCGGCAGGCCCATGTTGCCGACCTCGCTCATCCCCGGATAGCCCTTGGGGCCGCAGTTCTTCAGCACCATCACGCAGGTCTCGTCGATGTCGAGGTCCTCGTCCTCGATCCGCGCCTTGTAGTCGTCGATGTCCTCGAACACGACGGCGCGGCCGCGGTGCGTCATCAGGTGCGGACTGGCGGCGGAGGGTTTGAGCACCGCGCCGTTGGGTGCCAGATTGCCGCGCAGCACGGCGATGCCGCCGGAGGCTGCCAGCGCGCGTTCCACCGGCAGGATCACGTCGTCGTTCCAGTTCTGCGCGCCCGCGACCTCCGCGCCGATGGTGGTCCCCGACACGGTCAGCGCATCGTCGTGCAGCAGGCCCGCGTCGGACAGGCGTTTCAGCACCACGGGCAGGCCGCCGGCGTAGAAGAACTCCTCCATCAGGTACTTGCCCGACGGCATCAGGTTGACGATCGTCGGCACGTCGCGCCCGCAGCGGTCCCAGTCGTCCAGCGTCAGATCGACGCCGACCCGGCCCGCCAGCGCCAGCAGGTGGATGACCGCGTTCGTGGACCCGCCGATGGCGCCGTTGCAGCGGATCGCGTTCTCGAACGCCTGTTTGGTCATGATGTCGGACGGCTTCAGGTCGTCCTTGACCATCTGCACGATGCGACGACCTGTCATCTGCGCCATGACCCGGCGGCGGCTGTCGACGCCCGGGATCGCGGCGTTGCCGGACAGCGCCATGCCCAGCGCCTCGGCCATGCTGGCCATGGTGCTGGCGGTGCCCATCGTGTTGCAGGTGCCCGACGACCGGCTCATCGCCTGTTCGGCGGCGAGGAACTCGGCCTTGTCCATCTTGCCCGCCTTGATGTCCTCGCTCATCTGCCACAGCGCCGTGCCAGACCCCATGCGCTCGCCCTTGAACCAGCCGTTCAGCATCGGCCCGCCGGTGACGACGATGGACGGGATGTCGGTCGAGGCGGCCCCCATCATCAGGCTGGGTGTGGTCTTGTCGCAGCCGACCAGCAGCACGGCACCGTCGATGGGCTGGGCGCGCATCACCTCCTCGACCGCCATGGCGGCAAGGTTGCGGTACATCATCGCGGTGGGGCGGAACGTGTTTTCGGAGGCGCTGAACACCGGCACCTCGACGGGGAAACCGCCCGCCTCCCACACGCCGGCCTTCACCTTTTCCGCAAGCTCGCGCAGGTGCCCGTTGCAGGGCGTCAGGTCGGACCAGGTGTTCAGGATGCCGATGACGGGGCGCCCGTCGAACAGATCGTCCGGATAGCCCTGATTCTTCAGCCACCCCCGGTGATAGATGTTGTCGCGGCTCGTGCCGCCATACCACTCCTGAGACCGCAAAACACGGGGCCAAACAGCTGGGGTGAACGGCATGGATCGCATTCCTTCAAAGGGTCATGACAGTGACGCGGGCGGCGGCAGGCGGTGCCGCCACGGCCAGCGTATTGCGCAGCGGCAGACCAAAGGCCGGCGCGCTGATTTCGAACACGTCGCCGTCCCGACATGCAAGCCCCTGTGCGAACGACAGGGTCGCGGTGCCGAACATGTGGATGTGGACGTCACCCGGCTGGCAGAAGATGCCGTACTTGAAATGGTGGTGTTCGAGGTTGGCGATGCTGTGGGACATGTTCGCCTCTCCGCTGGCGAAGGGGGCGTCGAAGACCGCTACATCGTCGCGCAGGACGCGGCTGTGCCCCTGGATGTCCTGCGGCAGGTCGCCGATCAGCAGTTCGGGACCGACGGCGCAGGCCCGCAGCTTGGAATGCGCGAGATACAGGTAGTTCTGCTTTTCGGTCACATGGTCGGAAAACTCGTTCGCCAGGGCGAAGCCCACCCGGAACGGGGTGCCGTCGGGCCCGATGACATAGACACCCGCGATTTCGGGCTCTTCTCCGCCGTCGAGGGCAAAGGACGGCGACGGCAGCGCCGCCCCCGGCGCGATCAGGGCGTGGCCGTTCCCCTTGTAGAACCACTCCGGCTGCATGCCGGGGACGTCGCCTGCAGGTTTGCCGCCATCGATGCCCCAGCGGAACATCTTCATCGAGTCGGTTTCGGCCTTGTCGGCCTTTTCGTGCATCGCGGCGCGGGTGGCGGCGCTGCCCAGATGCGTCAGCCCCGTGCCGGTCAGACAGGTGTGTGCCGGGTCGGGATGAAACAGCGGCGGCAGCATGCTCCCGTTGGCCGAGAGCGCTTCCAGATCGACGGGCGCGCCCAGTCCCAACTGCCCGATGCAATCGCGCAGGCTGATGCCGGCCGTGGCGCAGGCCATCGCCAGATCATAAAGCGTCTGATCGGTCGCGACCGCATAGGCTTCGGTGCCGTCGCGCGCGGCGATCTGTATCGCGCCCGCAGGCGTCCGATATTGTGAAAGCAGCATGAGCCGTCCTCTTGTTGAGCCCCCCGACGTCGCCAACCATGACCGCCGGCGGGGTATTCGATTGGGCGACCGTGACGAAATCCGATATTGCATTCAAATACTTTTGAAGCATGGTGACATACCGGTTTCGGTATGGGGGTATCAGTGCCGACACAAAAGCCACAGGCGGGTGCGACAGCGCAGATGATGCGGCGCGGATTGCGGTTGCCGCATCTGCGGCTCATCATCGCGCTGCACGACACCGGGCAGATTTCAGGTGCGGCGCACAGGATGGGGATGACCCAGCCCGCCGCATCGCGGCTGCTGGCAGAGCTGGAACAGGCGACGGGCACGCCGCTTTATACGCGCCACGCCCGCGGCGTCGTGCTGACCGAGGCTGGCACGCTTCTGGCACGGCGGTCGAAGGCGGCGCTGCACGATCTGGATGACGCGTTCGACGATATCGGCCTGCTGACCGCCGGCGCCGGTGGCATGGTGCGGATCGGGACGGTCACCGGGCCGGGTCTGGAGATCGTGCTGCCGACGATCCGCGACATCCGCGTCACCTATCCGGAGATCGCGTTCACCATCCTCGTCGATACGTCGGACAAGCTGGCGACCGCCCTGGTCGGGCACGAGATCGACTTCTATCTCGGCCGCCTGCCCGCCGGATTCGACCCCGCCGCCGTGACCATGCGCCCCATCGGGACAGAGCCGATTTCCCTCGTCGTGCGCGACAACCATCCGCTGCTCCGGCGCCACGACCTGCACCTGTCCGAGTGTCTGGCGCATGACTGGGTCCTGCAGCCCCCCGGCGGGCTGATGCGGATGACGGTCGAAGACTACCTTCTGAAATCGGGATTGCCGCAACCGGCACGCGTGCTGAACACCTCGTCGCTCTTGCTGACGCTGGCGCTGGTCAGCGAAACCAATGCCATCGCACCGATCGCCACATCGGTCGCCGACCTCTATGCGAACGAGGCGAAACTGGGCAGCCGCATCCGCAGGCTGGACGTCGCACAGGACATGCAGGTCGCCACCTACGCGCTGATCGGCAGGAATCCGTCCCGGCTGAATGCAGCCGCCGAACGGGTTCTTGCGCGTATCGTCGACCGGATCGACACCGCCGCGATCCTGTCGGGCAACTAACCGAATCCCCCCTGTCATCCGCGTGCGCCGACACGTTTGCCGATGCCGTCAGGGTGTGCGTCCCTGTCGGTCTGGCGTGGCACAGCCTTTCCCTTTTGGTATCAAAACGGGGCGAACGTCATAAGGGGCAGGGATTTCAAGCGCTGCAAAAAAGGTTTGATCCGATTAATATTATAATATTATATCCCCGGAGGGGCTGAAACCATGCCTCGGGTTTCTGGGAGGAGGACCAATGATGAAGAGAACTTTGATGGCCAGTGTGGGGGCCTTGTCGCTGTGTGCCGCCGCTGCCAGTGCGCAGACCACCGTCGGCTTTTCGCAGATCGGATCGGAATCCGGCTGGCGGGCCGCCGAGACCACGGTGACCATGCAAGAGGCCGAAACCCGTGGCATCACCCTGCAATTCTCGGACGCGCAGCAGCGTCAGGAAAACCAGATCGCCGCACTGCGGTCGTTCATCGCGCAGGGCGTGGATGCGATCCTCGTCTCCCCCGTCGTCGCCACCGGCTGGGATTCCGTGCTGGAAGAAGCGGCCGAGGCCGAGATTCCCGTCGTCCTGCTGGACCGCATGGTCGACAGCTCGCCGGACCTCTATTTGACCGCCGTCGGTTCCGATCTGGTCCATGAAGGCCGCGTTGCGGGCGAGTGGTTGGTCGAGGCCGTCGCCGGAGAGCCGTGCCGCGTCGTCGAACTGCAGGGCACCACAGGGTCGTCGCCCGCCATCGACCGCAAGGCGGGCTTCGAGGAAGGCATCGCAGGGGCCGACAACATCGAGATCGTCCGCAGCCAGACCGGCGACTTCACCCGGGCGCAGGGCAAGACCGTGATGGAAGCCTTCCTGCAGGCCGAAAACGGCGGTGCCGACATCTGCGCGCTCTATGCGCACAACGACGACATGGCCGTGGGTGCGATCCAGGCGATCAAGGAAGCGGGGCTGGTCCCCGGCGAAGACATCCTCGTGGTGTCGATCGACGCCGTGCCCGACATCTTTCAGGCGCTTGCCGCCGGAGAGGCGAATGCCACGGTCGAGCTGACGCCGAACATGGCGGGTCCCGCCTTCGACGCGCTGGCGGCCTATTTCGCCGACGGCACGATGCCCGAGAAATTCATCCAGACGGAATCGCGGCTGTTCACGCAGGCCGACGATCCGCAGGGCGAATACGACCGCCACAAGGATCTGGGTTACTGATTCAGATGCATCTTCTGCGTCCGGGGTGGCCTGTGTGCCATCCCCGGATGCGACTGTCGCACGGCCCTTGCGGGTCTGCGCATGACCATGCGGGAACCCCATGTTGCTATCCACGCGCGACCTTACCAAGACCTTTCCGGGCACAAAGGCGCTCGACGCCGTGAACTTCGACCTGAAGGCGGGCGAAGTCCACGCTCTGTTGGGCGAGAACGGGGCCGGGAAATCGACGCTCGTCAAATGCCTGACGGGGGCCTACCGGCGCGACAGCGGCGACATCCTGTTCGACGGCCGACCCGTCTTTCCCCAATCCACGCTGGAAGCGCAGGCCATCGGCATCGGGACGGTTTACCAAGAGGTCAACCTGCTGCCCAACCTGACGGTGGCCGAGAACCTGACGCTGGGCCATCAGCCGCGCCGGTTCGGGATGATCCGCCCCCGCGCCATGCAGGCGCTGGCCGAGGAGATGTTGCAGGGCTACGGCATCGACATCGACGTGCGCCGCCAGCTCGATTCCTGTTCCGTCGCGGTGCAGCAGATCGTCGCCATCGCCCGTGCCGTGCATCTGTCGGGGCGCGTGCTGATCCTTGACGAACCCACCGCCAGTCTGGACGCGCGCGAGGTTGCGATGCTGTTCGACGTGGTCCGCGGGTTGCGGGACCGGGGGCTGGGGATCATCTTCATCTCGCATTTCCTCGATCAGGTGTTCGAGATTTCGGACCGCCTGACGGTGTTGCGCAACGGTCGTCACATCGCCACGCATCCGGTGGCCGATCTGGACCGGATGCAGCTGATCACCGCCATGCTGAGCCATGAGTTGCAACACACCACGTCGCACCGCCTGCAGCGCAGCGCGGATACATCCGGCGACGCAATCCGCTTTACCGGGGTCGGGCGGCGCGGGCGCATCGCGCCCTTCGACCTGACCGTGCGGCCGGGCGAGGTGATCGGCATGGCCGGTCTGCTGCGATCCGGCCGCACCGAGAGCGCCGAGGTGCTGTTCGGCGCCGTGTCCAGCGACAGCGGCACCGTCACCGACGCGCGCGGTGCCGTCGATCTGCACAACCCGCGCAGCGCCATCGCGGCGGGCTTCGGTTTCGCGCCAGAGGATCGCAAGACGGACGGAATCGTGGCCGAGCTGACGGTGCGCGAGAACATCATCCTCGCGCTGCAGGCACGGCAGGGCTGGGCGCGTCCGATCCGCTACGCCGAACAGCTGCGGATCGCGGACGACTACATCGCCCGCCTCGACATCCGCACGCCGGACGCGGAAAAGCCGGTGGGCCTGCTGTCGGGGGGCAACCAGCAAAAGGTGATCCTTGCCCGCTGGCTGGCCACACATCCGCGGTTCCTGATCCTTGACGAGCCGACGCGCGGCATCGACATCGGCGCCCACGCGGAAATCCTGCGTTTGATCGAAGAGGTCGTGGCGCGGGGCATGTCGATCCTCGTGATCTCGTCGGAATTGGACGAGCTGGTCGCTGTATCGCACCGGGTCATCGTCGTGCGCGACCGGACCCATGTGGCGGAACTGACAGGTGCCGATGTGGATAGCGACAGGATCCTGCGCGCCATCGCGGATCCGCACGCATCGGCCGAGGTCGCCGCATGACCGCCGCACGCAAACTCCTGCGCCGGATCGCACCGCAACTGATCACGCTGGTCGCGGTGATCCTGCTGGTCAGCCTGTATTATCCCGATTTCTACAAGGTCGTGCTGGTCAACGACCGGCTGGTCGGCATTCCCATCGACGTGTTGAAACGGTGCGCACCCGTGGCGCTGCTGGCGATCGGCATGACGCTGGTCATCGCCACGCGCGGCATCGATTTGTCCGTGGGCACGGTCATGGCGATCTGCGGTGCTGCGGCGGCGTGGTCCATCGATCAGGGCTATGGCCTGTGGGGCGCCCTTGCCATTGCCGGTGCCGCCGGGCTGGTCTGCGGGGTGTGGAACGGCATTCTGGTGGCGGTGTTGGGCATCCAGCCCATCGTCGCCACGCTGATCCTGATGGTCGCGGGGCGCGGCATCGCGCAGTTGATCACCAACGGCACGATCCTGACCTTCGACAGCGATGCGTTTTCCTATCTCGGGTCCGGCACGCTGATCGGTGTGCCCGTGCCCACCGTGATCTGGATCCTGACCGGCATCGCCGTGGGCCTTCTCGTGCGGCGCACCGCGCTGGGTCTGCTGATCGAGGCGATCGGCGTGAACCTGCGGGCCAGCACGCTGGCGGGCATCAACAGCAAGGTGCTGCTGATCGCCGTCTATGTCGCCTCCGGTCTGTGCGCCGCGATGGCGGGGATCATCGCCACCGCCGACATCCGGGGCGCGGACGCGAACAATGCGGGCCTCTGGCTGGAACTCGACGCGATCCTTGCCGTGGTGATCGGTGGCAATTCGCCGCTGGGCGGGCGGTTCTCGATCGTGGCGTCGCTGCTGGGCGCGCTGATCATCCAGACGATCAACACCGGCATCCTGCTGGCGGGGTTCCCGTCGGAGTTCAATCTGGTCATCAAGGCTGTGCTGGTCATCGTGATCCTCGTGCTGCAATCGCCCAGGCTGATGCTGCTGCAAGACCCCGTCCACCTGCCGTTTCTGCGCAAACGGGCCGCACCCACACCCCCGGCGGAGGTCCGCAAATGAACGTCCACGCCCTGCCGCTCTATGCGACGATCCTGATCTTTCTGCTGGCCTATGCCATCTGCATCGTCCAGTTCCCGGCAATGCTGTCGACGCGGGTCATCGGCAATCTGCTGACCGACAATGCCTTCCTCGGTATCGTGGCCGTGGGCATGACGGTCGTCATCATCTCGGGCGGGATCGATCTGTCGGTGGGGTCGGTCATCGCGTTTTCGGGCGTGTTCATCGCGGTCCTGCTGCGCGACACCGGGCTGCATCCTGCGGCGGTGTTTGCCCTGCTGCTGGTCGTCACGACCGCATTCGGGGCGGCGATGGGCGGCATGATCCACGTGCTGGCGATGCCACCCTTCATCGTGACGCTGGCGGGCATGTTCCTCGCGCGTGGGGCGGGCTACATGCTGTCGATCGACTCCGTCCCGATCGACCATCCCGCCTACGAGGCGATGCAGCGCGCCTATTACGTGATGCCGGGCGGTGGGCGGCTGACGCTGCTGGGGGTGGTGATGCTGCTGTCGGTCGGCATCGGCATGATCGTCCTGCACCGCACCCGGTTCGGCACCAACACCTATGCCCTTGGCGGCGGCGAGGCGACGGCACGACTGATGGGGGTCGCGGTCGGGCGCACGACGATGATGGTCTATGCCTTTTCCGGCTTCATGGCCGGGCTCGCGGGCATCGCGTTCTCTGTCTACACGTCGGCGGGCTATCCGCTGGCCACCGTGGGAGTCGAGCTGAATGCCATCGCCGCCGTCGTCATCGGCGGGACGCTGCTGGCGGGCGGCAGCGGTTACATGTTCGGCACGCTGATCGGGGTGCTGACGATGGGTCTGATCCAGACCTACATCGTGTTCGACGGCAGCCTGTCCAGCTGGTGGACCAAGATCGTGATCGGGGCATTGCTCTTGCTGTTCATTATGCTTCAGAAGGGCCTCTTGCGATTGCGCGTCAGCGCCTAAGACGAACGACGCACGGTATTGAAGGGGTCAGGAGAGGTCATGTCGGGTTTGCTGCGCGATGCATTGAGTGGAACGTTCGTCCGCAACAGCCACGGGCAGGTCGTCGAAGGGATCGGCCGCGCCATCGTGACCGGGCGCTATCCCCCCGACACCGTCCTGCCGCGCGATGAAGAGCTGGCGGCCCAGTTCAACGTGTCGCGCACCGTGTTGCGCGAGGCGATGAAGACGCTGGCCGCCAAGGGCATGGTCGTCGCCCGGACCCGCGTCGGCACCAAGGTGCGCGCCCGGCACGACTGGAACCTGTTCGACGCCGAACTGCTGGTCTGGCATCTGGATGCGCGGGCCGGCATGGGATTCCTCGATCAGCTTTACGAGATGCGTCTGATCATGGAACCCGCCGGTGCCGCCATGGCCGCAAGCCGCGCCACCGCGCAGGAGATCGCGACGCTTCACGCGCATATCGAGGCGATGGTCGTCGCAAGCGACGACAAGGCCTTTGCAATGGCAGACCTCGCGTTGCACCGGTCGATCATCAAGGCGTCCGGCAACCTGTTCATGCACTCCGTCGCAACGCTGATCGAGGCGGCCTTGCTGACCTCGTTCCGGCTTAGCTCGCCAGCGTCCGAACCCGCGATCCAGAGCGATGTGTCCGCCGCCCACAACCGCATCGTCGTGGCGATCGAAGGTCGCGATCCCGAAGCGGCGGCCCAGGCGATGCGAGAGGTCATCCTGTATGGCCAGCAGCGGATCACGGCGCGCGTGACCTGATCCGGGCGCCGGCTGTCGTCAGCACGTGGCGAAAGGTGTGACGAGCGGTCCGGATACATGAGGTCGGCTGATGCACAGCGTCCGTGATGCCCATGGTGGCGGTGCCGCCCATCCCATTGGCCAGCCCATCTGGACACAGCCCCGGGCGGTCCGGTGCGGTCCTGCAGGCGATCAGCCGGGCATGACCTCGCCGCCATACCAGTTGCCGATCCGCACCTCGGACGCGTCACCGACCAGGTCCGCAAAGGCTTCCGGGCTTTGTGTGCCGTCGCCTTCACCCCGGTAGTGATAGGGATAGACATAGGTCGGCTGGAACGCGGCGACGGCATCCGCCGCCGCCTCGATCCCCATCATGTAGGGCAGGTTCATGCAGACGAAGGCCAGATCGATGTCTTGCAGCGCGCGCATTTCAGGGATGTCCTCGGTGTCACCCGAGATATAGACGCGGAAACCCTCGAACGTCAGGACATAGCCGTTGTCGCGCCCCTGCGGATGGTTCTGCAGGCGATCCTCGGTGGTGTTGTAGGCGGGGATCGCCTCGGTCCCCAGACCGTTGAATTCGGCGGTACCGCCATTGGCAAGCTCGGACGCCTTGGTCTTCATCTCGTCGCTCAGCATCGCATAGACGGCGGGGTTGGCGATGATCCGGGTCGTCTCGCCGGTCAATGCCGCGAGCGTTTCGGCGTTGTAGTGATCGCCGTGTTCGTGGGTGATCAAGATCAGGTCGGCGGGCGGGAAATCGGCGTACAGCGCCGCATCGCCGACCGGATCGGTATAGATCGTGCCCAGCGGCGTTTCCATCACGATGCTCGCATGCTCGCATGCTCGACCGGATGCACGGTGATGTCGCCGGCGGCGGTGGGAAAGGCGTGGGTGGCCTGTGCCACGGCGCGGGTCGCGAACGGCAGGAATGTCACCGCGCCGGCTGCGGCGGCGGCGGTGGTCAGAAAACGGCGGCGGGTGGTCGTCATGCGATGCTCCCTGTTGATCGGATGATCATCATCTAGCGCAAGTCCCCGATGGCGCCACAGACGCGGCATATGTCACGCGAATGTCAGCGCCAGCGTCCGGCGTCGGCTGCGGGGACGTGTCGGGCTCGCGCTGCGCCACCTGCCGCATCGCGTGGCAAAGCCGTATCGAAACGCCCGCATCTTGGGCGATTGCAAAGTATCTTTGCGCAAAGGGTCATCCCGTGCTTTCATCGGCGCCAGTTCCGGCGATGCCCTTGCACAGGAGTGTCCGTCCCATGTCCCAAGCGTACCGCCATATCATTGGTCAACAGACCTGGATCTTTGCCTCGCTGGCCGAGGTGATGGCCAAGGCGACGCCGGAACGGGCGGGCGACCGGCTGGCGGGGGTGTCCGCGGGCACGGCACAGGAACGCGCCGCGGCGCAGATGGTTCTGGCCGATCTGCCGTTGACGACGTTCCTGTCGGATGCGCTGATCCCCTACGAGGCGGACGAAGTCACGCGGCTGATCATCGACACACACGACGCCGCGGCCTTTGCCACCATCGCACATCTGACCGTCGGCGATTTCCGCGACTGGCTGCTGTCGGATCACGCGACGCCCGCCGTGCTGGCAGCCCTGCGCCCCGGGCTGACGCCCGAGATGGCGGCGGCGGTGTGCAAGATCATGCGCAATCAGGACCTGATCCGCGTGGCGCAGAAATGCCGCGTCGCCACCGCCTTTCGCAGCACCATCGGCCTGACCGGGCATCTGTCCACCCGCATCCAGCCCAATCACCCGACCGACGACGTGAACGGCATCGCGGCGTCCATCCTCGACGGGCTGATGTATGGCGCT
Source organism: Loktanella fryxellensis (assembly GCF_900110065.1). Lineage (GTDB taxonomy): Bacteria > Pseudomonadota > Alphaproteobacteria > Rhodobacterales > Rhodobacteraceae > Loktanella > Loktanella fryxellensis. Next base: position 11,264 of record NZ_FOCI01000002.1, read on the forward strand.
GGCGATGCGGTGATCGGGATCAATCCGGCGACCGACAACGTGGCACAGGCGATGCGCCTGTCGCATCTGATGGCCGACATCATCGACCGCTACGACATCCCCACGCAGTCCTGCGTGCTGACCCATGTCACCAACACGCTGGAATGCATCAACGGCGGCGCCCCCGTCGATCTGGTGTTCCAGAGCGTCGGTGGCACCGAGGCCACCAATACCTCCTTCGGCTTCGGCCTGCGCGATCTGGCCGAGGCGCAGTCCGCCGCGCTGTCGCTCGATCGCGGCACCGTGGGCCGCAACGTCATGTACTTCGAGACGGGGCAGGGGTCGTCCCTGTCGGCCAACGCGCACCACGGCCTCGACCAGCAGACGTGCGAGGCGCGGGCCTATGCCGTCGCGCGCCATTTCGACCCGCTACTGGTCAACACGGTCGTGGGCTTCATCGGCCCCGAATACCTGTTCGACGGCAAGGAGATCACCCGCGCGGGGCTGGAGGATCATTTCTGCGGCAAGCTGCTGGGCCTGCCGATGGGCTGCGACGTGTGCTATACCAACCACGCCGAGGCGGATCAGAACGACATGGACAACCTGATGACGCTGCTGGGCGTCGCCGGTGTCACGTTCATCATGGGCATCCCCGGGTCCGACGACATCATGCTGAACTATCAGACGACGTCGTTCCACGACGCGCTCTATCTGCGCCGCGCGCTCGGGCTGCGGCCCGCGCCGGAATTCGACGACTGGCTGGCGCGCATGGACATCCTGCACAGCGCGGACGGGTTCCGGCTGTCGGGGGGCTTGCCGGACGGTTTCGCCCGCAGCCTTGCACGGGTGGCACGGCATGGCTGAGCGTGACACGCCGACCGTCCTGACCGAAGATCCGTGGCGCAGCCTGCGTCGCTATACCGATGCGCGGATCGGTCTGGGACGCGTGGGCGTCAGCCTGCCGACGCGGGAGTTGCTGGCGTTCCAGCTGGCCCATGCGCAGGCCCGCGACGCGGTGCACCTGGCGCTGGATACCGCGCGGCTGGTGGGCGATCTGCGCGGGCTGGACGGTCTGGCGGAACCGCTGCTGCTGGGATCGCAGGCGGTCGACCGCGACGATTACCTGCGGCATCCGCCCAAGGGCCGCACCCTGTCGGACGGTGATGCCACGGGCCTGACGCGGGGCGAAGTGGTGCCCGATCTGGCGCTGGTGATCGTGGACGGGCTGTCGTCGCACGCGGTGCAGCAGAACGCCGCCCCGTTCCTGCGCGCGCTGCTGGACCAGTTGCCACCCCTGCGCCTATCCGCCCCCGTCGTCGTTACGCAGGGCCGGGTCGCCGTGGGCGATCACGTGGCCGAGCGTCTGGGCGCGCAGGCGGTATTGGTGATGATCGGCGAACGCCCCGGCCTGTCGTCGCCGGATTCGCTGGGCCTGTATTTTACATGGGCACCGCGGGTGGGGTTCAACGACGCCCGCCGCAACTGCATCTCGAACGTGCGGCCGGCGGGCCTCGACTATGGCCGTGCCGCCGCGCGTGCTGCCTACCTGTTGGCCGAGGCGCAAAGGCTGGGCACATCCGGTGTGGCCCTCAAGGACCGGTCCACGGACGACGCCGCCGGCCTGACCCGCGACCATACGAGCTTTCTTTCCCTCCCACCGGCATAGGACACGCGACACCATGGCAGACCCGCAACTGGACAAGGCCTATCTCGAACAGCGGCAGTTAAAGCGGGGGACGGCGGGCTGGGTCCTGCTGGCAGGTCTTGGCGTCAGCTACGTCATTTCCGGTGATTTCGCGGGCTGGAATTTCGGCATCGGCGTGGCGGGGTGGGGCGGCTTCGTGATCGCCACCATCCTGATGGCGATCATGTATTTCACCCTCGTGCTGTCGCTGGCGGAAATGTCGGCGGCGATCCCGGCGGCGGGGGGCGGTTACAGCTTTGCCCGTCAGGCGATGGGGCCGGTGGGCGGCTATCTGACTGGGCTTGCGGTGCTGATCGAATACGCACTGGCGCCGGCGGCCATCGTGATCTTCATCGGGGCGGCGGTGCAATCGCTGATCGGCTTCGACGGCCCCGTCGTCTATGCGGTGTTCTACGTGGTCTTCGTCGGCATCCACCTTGCCGGTGTCGGCGAGGCGCTGAAGGTGATGATGGTGATCTCGGGCCTTGCGGTGTTCGCGATCATCGCCACGGCGGTGGCGCTGGTCGGGCATTTCGATGCGGCCCTGCTGTTCGACGTGCCCGCGACCGACGCGGTCGGTGCCTCGACGTTCCTGCCCTACGGCCTGTTCGGCGTCTGGGCCGCGCTGCCGTTCGCCATGTGGCTGTTCCTTGCCGTCGAAGGCGTGCCGCTGGCGGCGGAAGAGGCGCAGGACCCCGCCCGCGACATGCCGAAGGCCATCATCGGCGCCATGTCGTTCCTGCTGGTCATGGCCGCGCTGGTCGTCGTGCTGCTGGCGGGGGCTGCGGGGGCGCAACTGATCGGCGCGTCAGGCGTGCCGCTGGTCGATGCACTGAACGCGGTGGGCAACGGCAGGCTTGCGACACTCGTGAACATCCTCGGCCTCGCGGGTCTGATCGCGTCGTTCTTCTCCATCATCTACGGTTATTCGCGGCTGGTCTTTGCGCTGTCGCGGGCGGGCTACCTGCCGCCCGCCCTATCCATCACGACGACGCGCAAGGTGCCCGCGCGCGCCCTGATCGTGCCGGGGGTGCTGGGGTTCCTTGCGTCGCTGTCCGGGCAGGGGGATCTGATGCTGTCGATGGCCGTCGTGGGGGCCACGCTGTCCTATGCGCTGATGGCCTACAGCCACATCCGCCTGCGCCGCACGCAGCCGGACCTGCCGCGCCCCTATCGCACGCCCGGTGGCACGGTCACGTCGGGCACCGCGCTGGTGCTGTCGCTGGTGGCGCTGACGGGGGTGATCGCCTACGATCCGCTGGCCTTCGTCTATACGCTGGTCCTGTTCGGCATCGGTGCTGCCTACTTCTTTGGCTATTCGCGCCATCACCTCGTGGCCAAGACGGCGGCCGAGGAATTCGCGATGTTGCAGGCCGCACAGCGCGACATCTGACCTTGTCCGCGCCCGCGTCCGCCGACGCCCGCCCCTGGGACAGGCGGCTGACGGCCCGGCTGCAGGGTTGACCGGGCGCGCCCTGTGGCGTCAGCCGCCGCCGAAGGGGTCGCAGGTGAACACCCGGTCGGGCAGATCGGCGTTCGGGCGGCTGGCCGCCGGGACAGGGGTGGGGTGCCGTCGACCGGGTTTGGCATGGTAGCCTGTCCTGCTGCCATCTCCGGTCGCATCCGGTGCCGCGCGCGTCGTGGCAGACCCTGAAGCGACCGGCGCATGGCCGTGCCGTGGTCCACCGTGCGCTTCAAGCCTGCGAGATCATGTAACCGAACCCGCGCACGTTGCGGATCAGACGGGTGTCGCCACCGCGCTCGATCTTCTTGCGCAGGTAGGAGACATAGACCTCGACCACGTTGGTGTGGGGATCGAAGTCGTAGCCCCAGACCCCCTTCAGCAATTCCATCCGGCTGACGACCTGTTCGGCATGGGTGACGAGAAAGTGCAGCAGCGCGAATTCCGTCGCCGTCAGCCCCAGATCCTGATCCTGGCGGCTGACCACCTTGCGGGCCATGTCGATGCGCAGGTCGGTAAAGGTCAGCGTGCCGGTCGCGGGGGCCGGATCGACGACGCCGCTGCGCCGCACGAGGGCCTCTATGCGCGCCAGCAGTTCGGCAAAGGCGAAGGGTTTGGTCATGTAATCGTCGGCCCCCGCGCGCAGCCCCTCCAGCTTGTCTTCCAGCGCGTCGCGGGCGGTCAGCATCACGATCAGCGTGCCGTCGCCGCGGGCGCGGATCTGTCGGCACAGGTCGGCCCCCTCGGCATCCGGCAGCATCCGGTCCAGCACGACCAGATCGGCCCGCCGGGCCGTCAGACGGTCCATCAGGTCTTGCCCCGCATGGGTGACGGCGACGTCATAGCCTTCGGCGGTCAGACCCGCCGACAGAAAGGCGGCGATCTCGTGGTCGTCTTCGACAATCAGGATGCGGATCATGCGCGGTCCCTCTCCAGTGGCAGTGTAATGGCGATGGTCGCCCCCCGTGCATCGAGGGCGGCGTCGCGGGATGGCGTGGCAGGGGATGCATCGTGGTCGTCGCTGGAACGGACGATGCGGATCGTGCCGGCATGGCGGTCCACGATCCAGCGTGCGATCGACAGGCCCAGACCCGCGCCGCGATGGCCGCCACCGGGTCTCCCCCCGCCCCGCCCCGCACCGCCCTGATAGAAGCGGGCAAAGGCCTGTTCCGACTCGGCCGCCGTGAATCCCGGACCCTGGTCGACGATGCGGATGACCGCCGCGTCGCCGGCGACGTCCAGATCGAGGCGGACGATGCTGTCCGCCGGGGCCAGCCGGATCGCATTGTCCAGCGGGATCAGCAGCGCCTGCCGCAGCCGGTCGTGGTCGCCCATGACCACGACGGGGGCGTCGGGATGGTGGCTGGTCACGGTGACGCCGGGTGCGCGCGCAAAACCGTCGCAGTCCTGCAGCACGTCGGCCATCACGTCCTGCAGGATCACGGGCGTGCTGGCGACGGTGATCACGCCAGCCTCGGACCGGGCGAGGAACAGCAGATCCTCGACCCGCCGGCCCATCTGGGCGGCCTTGCGCACGACCTGCCGCAACGTCTCGCGCAGGCGGTCGGGGGAGGTGCCTTCGGCGCGCAGCGTGACCTCGGCCTGGCCGCGCAGGATCGTCAGCGGCGTGCGCAGCTCGTGGCTGATGTCGGCCAGAAACCGGGCGCGCGTTTCGTCCAGCGCCTTGAGGCGGGTGACCGCCGCCTCCAGCTCCTGACTGCGGGTGTGCAGTTCGGCGGTGCGGTGCGCGACGTGCCGTTCCAGATCCGCCTTGGTCTGCCGCAGCAGCGTCTGCTGGTCGCCGATCTGGGTCGTCATGGCGTTGAACCGCCGCCCCAGATGCCCCAGCTCGTCGGCGGCGGTCGCCGGCACCCTGTGATCCAGATCGCCGCGCCCCACCGCATCCGCACCGTCCGCCAGCGCCGCGACGGGCCGCAGGATGGCGCGGTGCAGCACCACCCCGTTGGCCAGCAGCAGCAGGGCCACGACGGCCACCAGCCCGACGGCCAGCCAGAACACCCGCCGCGCCAGCATGTCGGACGTGGCGGCCGTCTGTTCCACCTTGGCCCTTTCGCGGTCGGTGGCCACGTCGATCAGCTGCCCCATCACGCTGTCGAACCGGTGTTCGATCCGGTCGATGTACAGCACCACCGCCGCCGCACGCTGGCCCGCGTTCAAGAGCTGCATGACATCGGCCTGCGCCACGTCCAGCGCCGCAAGCGTGTCGCGCATCCGGTCCAGATGCACCAGCTCGGCCGTCTCGCTGGTCCGCTCGGCGGGGTCGGTGATCAGGGCGATCTCGGCGCGCACCAGATCCTCCTTGCGGGTCAGGGCCGCGTCGAGGGCCGCGCGGGCGTCGATGACCTCGCGCATGTCGGGGCCAAGGATGAACAGCTCTGCCACCTGTTCGGAATAGTCGTTGGCGCGCGCCGCGATCAGGTTGATCGCCCTGATCTGGTCATAGGTCGCCACGCTCTGGCGGCGGTTTTCGGCCCCGGTCTGCAGGATCAGGATGATGAGGCACGCGATCAGCGCCACGGCGAGCGTGACGATGAGGTGGCTGAACAGGATCTTGGTGCGGATCGTCATGGCCTGCTCGCCTTCCTTGTTCCCGTGCCCGCGCCCGACGGTGCGGCGTTGCGGATTGCCCCCCGGCACCTGCGGCACTGGCCAGCAGACTACCGCCCACGCTGCGGTGTCGCACGGGCGAAACCGTATTCTAAGGAAGTTCTAATTTGAAACCGGGAACGATCCGCCGATGTAACACATTCATGACATGCACGGTCCCGCAGGATCGGTCGCACACCGTCAACGATATCTCAGAGGAGATTGCAGGACCCATGTTCGATCTTGCCAGCGGCCACAAAGACCATGCCACGACGGTCGATCCTGCACGCGCCCCGCGCATCGTGCTGTATTCCCACGACACGCTGGGCTTCGGGCACCTGCGCCGCAACCTGCTGATCGCCGGTGCGCTGAAGCAGGGCTTGCGCACGCCGGAGATCCTGATGATCGGCGGCATGAGAGAGGCCGGTGCATTCGCCATGCCCGACGGCGTCGATTGCGTGACCCTGCCCGCCTATGCCAAGGGCAGCGACGGCACCTATCGTCCGCGCGATCTGGGCGGCGATCTGGGTGCGCTGCGCAGCCTGCGCGCGCAGATCATCGCGGCCACGGTCAGCAGTTTCGCCCCCGATCTGATGATCGTGGACAACGTGCCGCGCGGCGCGCAATTCGAGCTGGACCCCGTGCTGTCCATGCTGCGCGCCCGTGGCACCACCCGTCTGGTACTGGGCCTGCGCGACGTGATCGACGCCCCCGGCGTGGTGCGCCGGCAGTGGCTGTGGCAGCGCAACTTCGAGACGATCGCGCGGTATTACGATGCGGTCTGGGTGTACGGCGATCCGACGCTCTATGACATCCTGACCGACTGCGAACTGGGCGGCGCCATCGGCGACAAGGCCCGCCATGTGGGATATCTCGACCATGCCACCCGATTGTCGCAACCGCTGGCGGCGCAGGACCGCGACGCGGTGCTGGGCAGCGATCCGCGGCCCTACGTGCTGTGCGCCGTGGGTGGCGGGCGCGACGGGAACGCGGTCTGCGCGGCCTTTGCCGCAGCGACCCTGCCGGCTGGCCACCGCGGCGTGCTGATCACCGGCACCCAGATGCCGCAGGCCCTGCGCGACCGGCTGCACGCCCTCGTGGCGCGGCGGGACGACATGATGGTGGTGCCCTTCGTGCGCGAACCCATAGCGCTGATGCAGGGGGCGGCGCGGATCGTCAGCATGGGGGGCTACAACACCACGTGCGAGGTGCTGTCGCTGGGCCGCCCGACGCTGATCGTGCCCCGTGCGGCGCCGCGTGCCGAACAGCTGATCCGCACCATCCGGCTGGCCGACCGCCGGCTGGTCGACATGCTGCACCCCGACGATCTCGGCGCGGATGCGCTGACCACCTGGCTGCAGGCCGACATCTCGCTCGTCCCGGCGTCCACGCTGGCGATGGACGGCCTTGGCACCGTGCGCGGGCTGGTGGACGACATGTTCGCCACAGTGCCCGCCGCAAACCCACACCTTGCGGAGGCCTGCTGATGACCGCCCTCATCCCCGGCCCCATCGGGTATGTCGTCAAGCGGTATCCCCGCTATTCCGAAACCTTCATCGTGAACGAGATCCTCGCCCACGAGGCGGCTGGCACGCGGATCGAGATCTTTGCCCTGCGCAGCGTGGAAGAGAGCCATTTTCAGGACATCCTCGGTCAGGTGAAGGCGCCTGTGACGCGGATCCGCGACAAGTACACCGGACCCGACGCGATCTGGACCATGATCAGCCGCGCCCGCGACACGCTGTCCGGCGCATGGGCCGCGTTGGAGCGGCTGGAGGGGCTGAACGGTCAGGACATCGTGCAGGCCATCGACATCGCCCTGCACTGTCACGCCCGCGGGATCGTGCATCTGCACGCTCATTTCGGCACCGTCTCGACCTCGGTCGCGCGGGGTGCGGCGGCGCTAGCCGGGATCGGCTACAGCTTTACCGCGCATGCCAAGGACATCTTCTGCGACTATGCAGAAAACCAGTTCCTCGACCTGAAGCTGCGCGACGCCACGACGGTCGTCACCGTGTCAGACTTCAACGTGGACTACCTGCATGACCGCTTCGGCGCGAACGCGGGGCAGGTGATGCGGATCTACAACGGGCTCGACCTGAACCGGTTCACGCACATGACGCCCGGCCCGGATGCGACAGGCATCCTCGCCGTCGGCCGTCTGGTGGAAAAGAAGGGCTTTCACATCCTGATCGAGGCGCTGCGCCTGCTGGCGGCAGACGGGCGCACCGTGCCCTGCACCATCGTGGGCAGCGGTGAAGAGGCCGACAACCTGTCGCGCCAGATCGCTGCCGCAGGACTGACCGACAGCGTGACGCTGGCCGGACCGCTGCCGCAGGGCGAGGTCTTTGCCGCCATGCGCCGCGCCGCCGTGCTGGCCTGCCCCTGCGTGGTGGGTGGCGACGGCAACCGCGACGGATTGCCGACCGTCCTGCTGGAGGCGATGGCGCTGGGCCTGCCCTGCGTGGCGACCGACGTGACCGGCATCCCCGAACTGGTCCGCCACGACGAGACCGGCCTGATCGCCACCGAGGGCGACCCGGAGACTCTGGCCGATGCGCTGGGCCACATGCTGGACGATGCGGACCTGCGGCGGCGCTTTTCCGATGCAGGTCGCGCGCGGGTGGAGGCCGATTTCGACGTGGCCGTGAACGCCGCCCGCCTGCGCGACGTGTTCGCCGCCGCCACGGCGCCCAACCTGCAGGGGGTCGCATGATGCGCATCGCCTATGTCTGCACCGATCCGGGCATTCCCGTCTTCGGTACCAAGGGCGCGTCCGTCCACGTGCAGGAAATGCTGCGCGCCTTCGTGGGGCGCGGGGCGCATGTCACCGTGATCTCGCCACGCATCGGCGATGCGGCCCCCGCAGATCTGGCGGGCGTGGCGATCCATGCCCTTCCTCCGCTCCCATCCGGTGCGGCTGCGGTGCGCGCGCAGGCGGCGCTCGATCAGAACGCCGCCGTGGCGCTGGCGCTGGACGCGGCAGGCCCCTTCGATCTGATCTACGAACGCCATGCCCTCTATGCCCATGCGGGGATGGAGGTCGCGCGCGACGCGGGCACCCCCGGTGTGCTGGAGGTGAACGCCCCCCTGCTGGCAGAACAGGCCCGCCACCGCACGCTGGCCCTGACGCGTGAGGCCGAGGGCGCGACCCGTGCCTGCATGAGCGCCGCTGCACATGTCACTGCCGTATCCCCTGTCGTGGGTACCTATGCCACCGATCACGGGGCCCAGCGGATGCATGTGATCCCCAATGCGGTCACGCCAGCGCGCTTTCCGCAGCAGGCCGCACCCGGCGGAGCCTTTACGCTCGGGTTCCTCGGCAGCCTGAAACCGTGGCACGACGTGGATACGGCGCTGGATGCCTTTGCCTTGCTGCGCGCGCAGGCGGTGCCGGATGCGGTGCTGATGATCGTGGGCGATGGGCCGGAACGCGACGGGCTGGCCGCCCGTGCAGATGCGCTGGGCATTGCCGATGCGGTGGAGTTCACCGGTGCCGTGGCACCCGAGGAGGTGCCGGGGATGCTGGCGCGGATGCATGTCGGGCTGTCGCCCTACGCGGCGAGCGCGGATTTCTATTTCTCGCCGCTGAAGATCTACGAATACATGGCGGCGGGGCTTGCGGTGGTCGCCAGCGACGTGGGCCATCTGGGGCAGGTGGTTGATCACGGCACCACGGGCCTGATGGTGCCCCCCGGCGATGCGCAGGCGCTGGCCGACGCGCTGGCACGACTGGCCGCCGATCCGGCCCTGCGCAGCCGTCTGGGCAGCGCCGCGCGGGCGCATGTGATGGCGCACCACACATGGGACGGAATCGCCGCCCGCGTGATGGGGTGGGCGCAAGCGCATGCGGGCGCGAAAGTCACCGCATGAGCCGCCCCGACAACCTGTCCGACAGCCTGCCGGGACTGCGCCGCGTGATGACGCGGCTGACGCCCTATATGCGGCCGCACCGCGTTATGCTCGCGGGGTCCATGACAGGGCTGATCGCGGCCACCCTGATGAAGCTGGCAGAGCCCTGGCCGCTGAAGTTCGTCATCGACGCGGTCGTGCCAACTGCGGCGGGTGGTGCTGCCACGACCCTCGACCCGATGACCCTGCTGGCATTGTGCGCCGGGGCGCTTCTGGCGATCGTCGTGCTCAAGGCGCTGTTTTCGTATCTGGCCACCATCGGTTTCGCGCTGGTGGGCAACCGTGTGCTGACGGCAGTGCGCGCCGACCTGTTCCGCCACCTGCAGGCCCTGTCGCTGGGCTTTCATGCCCGCGCACGGGCCGGCGATCTGACCATGCGCCTGATCGGCGACGTCGGCATGCTCAAGGAAACGGCCGTCACCGCCGCCTTGCCGCTGCTGGCCAGCGTGATGGTGCTGGTGGGCATGGTCGGCGTCATGCTGTGGCTCGACTGGCAGTTGGCGTTGCTGGCGCTGTCGCCGTTGCCGATCCTGTGGTTCATGTCGCAACGCGCGACGGTCAAGATCCGCGACATCAGCCGCAAGCAGCGCAAGCGGCAAGGCGAGTTGGCTGCCACCAGCACCGAGACGATGGCGGGCATCCGGTCCGTGCAGGCGCTGGGGCTGGAGGCCAGCCTGTCGCGGGTGTTTTCCGGGTCCAACGACGACGACATGCGCGCGGGCGTCAAGGGCAAGAAGCTGTCGGCAGGGCTGGAACGGTCCGTCGATGTGCTGACCGGCATCGGCCTGGCGATCGTGCTGTGGTTCGGCACGCTGCAGGTGCTGAACGGACGCATCACCCCCGGCGATCTGCTGATCTTCGTCAGCTACCTCAAGCAAACCTTCCGCCCGGTGCGCGAATACGCGAAATACACCGCCCGTCTGGCCAAGGCGGCGGCGGCGGGCGAACGGGTCGTGGCCTTGCTGGACGAGGTTGCGGTGGTGCGCGATGCGCCGGATGCCATCGCCGCACCCACCCTGCGCGGTGCGGTGACGCTGACCGACGTGCGGTTCCGTTACGCCCCCGATGCCCCCGCCACGCTGGACGGCGTCAGCGTCACGCTGGATGCGGGCCGGTCGGTGGCGATCACCGGGCCATCCGGGGTGGGCAAGTCCACCTTCGCCAGTCTGATGCTGCGCCTTTACGATCCCGAAAGCGGCACGATCCGCATCGACGGCCACGACCTGCGCGCCCTGACCATTCGGTCGCTGCGGTCGCAGATCGGCTTCGTGGCGCAGGACCCGCTGATCCTGCGCGGCACCATCGCAGAGAACATCGCGCTGGGCGCGGGCCGCGCCGTGACCCCCGCACAGATCGCCGATGCCGCACGTCTGGCGGATGCGCACGACTTCATCATGGCGCAGCCGCAGGGCTACGACACGGTGGTGGCCGAACGCGGGGCGACCCTGTCGGGCGGGCAGCGCCAGCGAATCGCCATCGCCCGCGTCGCCCTGCGCGACTGCCCCATCCTGATCCTGGACGAGCCCACCGCCGGTCTCGACCGCGCCAGCGAAGAGGCGGTGAGCGCCGCCCTGTGGCGTCTGGCACAGGGGCGCACGACCTGGCTCGTGACGCACGATCTGGCGCTGGCCGCCCACGCCGACCGGGTGCTGGTGCTGGACGGCGGGCGCATCGTCGAGGATGGCACGCCGCAGGACCTGATGCGCGCCGGTGGCCGCTTTGCCGCCCTGCGCGCCCGGCAGCAGGGCGATGCTGCGGGTCCGGTGTCGGCAAGGGGACTTCCACGTGCTGTCGCCATCTGATGCCGCCGTCGTGGCGCGCGATCCGGCCTTGCCGGGGCTCGCGACCCTGCTGGACCCCGCCGCCTTGGCCGCGCTGACGGGCCGCGACGATTTGGTCGTGACCTATCTGCGCTACAAACCGGGCAACAGTTGCATGGTGGGGTTGGCGCCGATGGGCGCTGGGCTGGATGCCGTGGCCGCGATCGCCGTGCCTGCACCCCGCTGGCCGCAGTTACGCGCCAGACCGAAATGGCAGGGCGGGCCTGACCCCATCGCGTTCCATGATGACGTCCACATCGCCGTCGTCCCCTTGCGGCACATCCGCCACGTCAAGGGCCACAAGGCGCTGACCGATCCCGTCCGTCGCAGCGCGTTACTGGACGCGCTCGGGTTGGCGGATGCCCCGATGCAGGTGTTGCGGTTCAAGCCGGAACGGCGGATCGTGGTGCAGGTCGCGACCCTGGATGGCGCACCGGGCCTGCTGAAATGCCACGGCGCGACAGGCTTCGACCGCGCGCTGCGGGGGGCGCGTCACGCGGCAGCCTACGCCGGTGCACCGCTGCTGGCGGTCGATACCCGGCGCCACGCGATTCTGTCGGGCTGGATCGACGGTGTGCCGCTGCACCCGTCGTTGGGCGATGCAGCCTTTCGCGCGACGGGCACCGCGCTGGCGCGGTTGCATGACGTGCCAGCAGTGGACCTGCGGCGCATGGATCGCGCCGACGAGCGCAGAGAGGTCGATGCTGCCGTCCGTGCCATCGCACAGCTTGCGCCCGATCTGGCGGCCCGCGCGCGTCAGCTTGGCCGGCGCATCGTCGCAGAGTTGTCCCGTGTTCCCGTGGAGCCCTGCACGCTGCACGGGGATTTCAGTGCCGATCAGGTGATCCTGCAGGACGACAGGCCCGTGATCCTCGACTGGGATCGTATCGCCGTGGGCGATGCAGGCCGCGATCTGGGCGGGTTTTTGGCCCGATTGGATATGGACGTGCTGAATGGACTGCTGGACCGCGACAGCGCCGATGCCGCAGCCGACGGTCTGCTGGCCGGCTACACCGTTCACGGCATCCGGCCCGCAACGGTGACCGCCCAACGGGCAAGGGCGCTGCTGGCGTTGGCGACCGAAGGTTTCCGGCAGCGCGCGCCCGATTGGCCCGCCCGCATGGCGACAGTGCTGTCGCAGGCGCTGGAGATCATGGGCGACGATCCTCTGGCCGCGACGCCGGGGCTGACGGTGGCACTGGATCCGAACGCGATGCGCGCACCACTCGATGCGGCCTTCGGGGGGCTGGGCGGCAGCGATCTGACCGCGACCCTGCTGCGGCACAAACCCGGCCGTCGTGCCCTGATCCGCTATGCCACGGTCGGGGCAGCACCCCGCGTGCGGCTGGCCAAGCTGCGGGCGAAGGGGCCCGACCACCGCACCCCCGCCCTGCACGACGCCCTGCGGGCCGCCGGTCTGGACGGACGCGGCCCGCACCATGTCGGCGTGCCGCAGGCGTTCGGCGGGTTGGTCCAGCCTGCGATCTGGCTGCAGGCACAGGTGGACGGCGTCACGCTGACCGACGCGCTGCTGCAGGGCGCGGACCCCGCAGCGGCACGACGCGCGGGGGCGACCCTGGCGCTGCTGCATGTCGCAACTGTGCCGACCGACCGGATCTGGACGATGTCCGACGAGATGGCGGTGCTGGACAAGGCCCTGACCGAGGCGGCACAGATCCTGCCGGCAGATGCAAAGGCAATCGCGCAGGTCGGGCGGATGGCGCACCGATTTGCGGATGCGCTGGTGCCCGGACTGGTCACGGGACTTCACCGGGATTTCCATCCCGATCAGGTGCTGCTGGGGGACCCGGTGACGTGGCTGCTGGACCTCGATCTTTATACCCGGGGCGACCCGGCGGTGGATCTGGGCAACATGCTGGCGCATCTGACGGAACTGGGTCTGCGCACGACGGGCGACGCCGACCGTTTCACCGACCACGCCGATGCCCTGATCACAGGTTACGGCGGGGCGGACCGGGCCGGCGGCGCCGCACGGATCGGCGCCCTTCATGCGATTTCGCTGGCGCGGCACATCTTCATCAGCCGCAGGTTCGACGACCGCCACCACACCACCGGGCCGCTGATCGCAGTGTGTGGATGCCTGCTGCACCGGTAACCGCCGTCGCGGACCGCGCGGGCACAGGGGCGCAGCATCTGATCTGCAGACCGGGATTAGAAGTTCGTTAGAACCCGCAGGATCGACCGATCCGTCATATTCGCAAGGCCCGATCGCGTTAGTTTAACGCCATGGCAACTGACCATCCCGGTCGGTGATTCATGGCAAGTAGAGCATCAACATGGCGAACATCAATGGCAACGGCAGCGCGAACACGCTCAACGGCACGGCCTTGGCAGACCTGATCCGGGGCTTCGACGGCGAGGATCTGATCCGCGGCAATGACGGCGACGACCGCATCTTCGGTGACGACGACGACGACCGCCTGTTCGGCGGCAACGGCAACGACACAATTGCCGGTGGCAAGGGTGAAGACAGGATCTGGGGTGATGGCGGCAACGACATCATCACCGACGAGAGTGGAAACGACTCCGCCTATGGCGGCGGCGGCAACGACACGATCCGGCTGGGTGAAGGCAACGACATCCTCGACGGCGGCACCGGCGCCGACCGTCTGGAAGGTGGCGAGGGCAACGACCGGATGGTCGGTGGTACGAGCAACGACAAGCTCTATGGCGGCGAAGGTGACGACAGCATGCGCGGCGACGCGGGCAACGACTATTTCGTCGGCGCCGAAGGCAACGACGTGCTGTACGGCGGCACCGGCAACGACCTGATGGTCGGTGGCGAGGGGGGCGACCGCTTCGTCATTGCAAGGGGCTTTGGAACGGACCGGATCACCGACTTCGAGAGCGGCGACGACGATGTCGACCTGTCGGCGCTGACGTCGGTGAACTCCTACCGCGAGGCGATGGCCCGCGCAAAGCAGGTCGGCGACGACGTCGTGTTCACCTTCAGCGAAGGCACGCTGAAGGTCGAGGACTTTCGTCTGCGCAACCTCGACAGCGACGACTTCATCTTTTGAAGCGGTCATGCGGGTGCCTGTCCATGGGGCAGGCACCCGTGCGCGGGCCTGAACGCCGCATGTCCAACGGGGGAACGGATCACCGCCCGGTCGACATGTGCTGTGCGAACTGAATTTGCCCATTCAGTGACCGAACGATCCCTGTGCCGCTCATGCGTCCGAATTGCTGCGGGCCGTTCCATTTATGAAACCGCCGATCGCGGTCCAGCACGACCTGAAATCCGCCGCTTCGTGTCGGCGGACATTTCCGTCTCTTTGGTCAATGCAGTTTGAAGCGCTCCTCCCGGTATCTGCGCAGTGTGCACGAGACGCGGTCCACGGACCCTCATGCACAAGGATCACTGCGATGACACATGACATGCCACGGCGACCTGCCACAGCCGACACTCAGTCGAACCGGGATGTCGCAAGCCGTGACCGCAATCCGGGACAGGGCGGCGAGACCCACCAGCATCCCGACGACGGCGGCCCACGACTGACCACGGCGCAGGGCGTGCCCGTGGCCGACAACCAGAACACGCTGACCGCTGGGCCGCGCGGGCCTGCCCTGCTGGAGGATTTCCACTTCCGCGAAAAGATCTTCCACTTCGACCACGAGCGGATCCCCGAGCGGGTCGTCCATGCCCGTGGCTACGGCGCACACGGCTATTTCGAGACGACGGATGCCATCCCTGACCTGACCGCCGCGCATCTGTTCGGCGCAGTCGGTCGCCGCGTGCCCGTGTTCACCCGGTTTTCCACCGTGGCCGGCAGCAAGGGGTCGCCCGATCTGGCGCGCGACGTGCGCGGCTTTGCGGTCAAGTTCTATACCGAAGAGGGCAACTGGGATCTGGTCGGCAACAACATCCCCGTCTTCTTCGTGCAGGACGCGATGAAGTTTCCCGACCTGATCCACGCCGCCAAGCCGGAGCCGGATCGCGGGTTCCCGCAGGCCCAGACCGCACACGACAATTTCTGGGATTTCATCTCTCTGATGCCCGAAGCGATGCACATGATCATGTGGACGATGTCCGACCGGGCAATCCCGCGATCCTTCCGCTTCATGGAAGGGTTCGGCGTGCACACGTTCCGCATGATCAATGCGGACGGCAACAGCAGCTATGTGAAGTTCCACTGGAAGCCTAAGGCGGGATTGCAGTCCGTGCTGTGGGACGAAGCGGTCAAGATCAATGGGGCCGACCCTGACTTTCATCGCCGCGATCTGTGGGACGCCATCGGTTCGGGCGACTTTCCCGAATGGGATCTGGGTGTGCAGGTCTTCGACGACGCATTCGCGGATGCCTTCGGGTTCGACGTGCTCGATTCGACCAAGCTGATCCCGGAAGAGGATTGCCCGGTGCGGATCATCGGCCGGATGGTGCTGGACCGGCGGGTGGACAACATGTTCGCGGAAACCGAGCAGGTCGCCTTTTGCACGCAGAACGTCGTGCCGGGGATCGGGTTCACCAACGACCCGCTGCTGCAGGGCCGGAACTTTTCCTATCTCGATACGCAGATCAAGCGGTTGGGCGGTCCGAATTTTACCCATATCCCGATCAACGCGCCGCGCTGCCCGATGCACCATTTTCAGCAGGACGGTCACATGGCGATGCACAACCCAAAGGGGCGTGCGAATTACGAACCCAACGGATGGGCGCAGGGCGGGCCGCGGGCCGACCCCAAGGCCGGGTATCGCCATTTCGCGCAACCGGTCGAAGGCGAGAGCCGCAAGCTGCGCCCCGAAAGCTTTGCCGACCACTATAGCCAAGCCCGGCAATTCTACGTCAGTCAGACCAAGATCGAGCAGGGGCACATCGCGGATGCCCTGATCTTCGAACTGTCCAAGGTCGAGACGCTTGCGATCCGGGAACGGATGGTCGCGCACCTGCCGCACATCGACGCCGATCTGGCAAGGACGGTGGGCGACGGCCTCGGCTTTGACGCAGTTTCGACACCGCATGATCCGGCGGTCACGCCGGTCATGGATCTGCCGTCATCCGCCGCCCTGTCGATCCTGCGGAATGGTCCCGACAGCTTTGCGGGACGCAAGATGGGCATCGTCGTCACCGACGGGATCGACGACGCGCTGCTTGAAGGGTTGCGCAAGGCGGTCATGGCGGCTGGCGGTGTGGCTGAAGTCGTGGCGCCCAAGGTCGGCGGGATCGTCACCGCGGGTGGGGCGCGGGTGGCGGCGGATCACAAGATCGACGGCGCGCCCTCCGTGCTGTTCGATGCAGTGGCGATCCTTGCGACCAAGGATGGGGCAAAGGCACTCGCAGCCCTGCATCCGGCGCGCGGCTTTGTCGCCGATGCCGTGGCCCATGCCAAGTTCATCGGTCTGACGGCAGATGCGGCACCGCTTCTGGACGCGGCAGGCGTGCCGCGCGACGATGGCATGATGGATCTGGATGCGTCCAAGACCATCGAGTCCTTCGTGGCCGCGTGTGCCGCCTTGCGGTTCTGGGCACGCTTGCCGGCGTAGCGGCGGATCGGCAGGCGCATCGCGCCTGCCGATTCCTGTCGATGGGCGACGGTGCAGCACCCTGCTGTATCAGCGTTTGCTTGCACCGTCCCCTCACCCTTTCGACGGCCCTGCCCGGTCCCCCGATAGCCCGTCGATGATCGGGCAGTCCGGGCGGTTGTCGCCATGGCAATGCGCCACGAGGTGTCCCAGCGTGACCCGTAACGCGGTCAGTTCAGCGATTTTGCGGTCGATCTCGCCCAGCTTCTCCTCTGCGATGGCTTTCACGTCCGCGCTGGCGCGGTCGCGGTCGGTATACAGCGACAAAAGCTGTCTGCACTCCGCGACCGAGAACCCAAGGCTGCGGGACCGCTGCACGAAGCTGAGCCGATGGATGTCCTCGGTCCCGTAGTCGCGATAGCCGTTGGCGGCCCGGCCTGCCGTCAGCAGTCCGATGTCTTCGTAATACCGGATGGTCTTGGGCGGCAGGCCGCAAGCCTGTGCGGCGGCACCGATGTTCATGGCATCTCTCCTTGTCCTGCGCGGCCCGTCGGCGCGGCGACCTGAACGCTACTCGGGTTGCGCATCCAGCCAGGTCGTCATCTGCGTGATTTCGTCCACCTGCGTGGCGATGATCTCTTGCGCGAGGGCCTTCATCGCATCGTCGTCGCCATGTTCCAGCACGACCTCGGCCATGTCGATGGCCCCCTGGTGGTGCGCGATCATCCCGCAGGCGAATGCTACGTCCGCATCCGCGTTCATCATGCCGTCGTGCATGGCGGGCATCGTGACCATCATCTTGCGCATGTTGTCCTGCACATGCGCGGGCATCGATGCCATGGCGTCCATCCCGTCCATGCCCATCATGCCGGACGCCATGTCACCGGGCTTTGCATCCGGCATGTCGCCGTGCCCCATCGCGGCATGGTCCATCCCTGCGGCCGCGACGCAGCGCGCAGGCAGTTCGAACGCTGCATCCTGCGCCAATGCAGGCGCGGCAAAGGCGGCGGCGAGGGCGAAGCCTGCGGCGGACAGGTTCAGGCCGGTCGGGATCAAGGTGGTCATGGGGCGTCTTTCCTTTGGGCTGACGGGGGTCATTGCGACGACACGCCGCTGCGCGGGGGATAGCCTGCATCCCGAAGCGCCGCCGCGATAGCCGCGTCCGTCGCATCGCTGACGACGGTGACGCGTTTGGCTGGCAGGTCGATCGCGACCCGTGCCCTCGGATCGACCGCATGGACCGCGGCGGTCACGTTCTTGGCGCAATGCCCGCAGGTCATCGCATCGATGTGGAACTGCATGGGATCCTCCGATCGGTTGGGTCGGACTGGACAGATAGGGCTTCCAGCAAGGGGAAGGTCAAGGGGCCAGCGGCACACGATATCGGGTCTTGACCTGCCCGTGACAGGAAGGCGCATGACAGGGTCAACCTGCCCAAGGGGCCGCCGATGACGACCCGACCGCTGCACCAGACCCGACCCGCCCGCGTGGACCCGCCCGCGTGGACCCGCACGCATGGCAAACCGTGTCGCTGGATGTTGCCGGGATGACCTGCGCGTCATGCGTCGCCCGGGTCGAACGGGCGCTGCTGGCGGTGCCGGGGGTCGCGTCGGCTGCCCTCAACATGGCGACCGACCGGGCGGTGATCGCAACCACGGCCGCCGTGTCGGACGGCGACCTCGTCGCGTCCGTCGCCGCAGCGGGCTATGCGGCGCAGGTGGCGGACGACCGCTCTGACGCCACGCAGGCGCATCGCAGGCAGGACGAGCTGGCGATCCTGCAGCGCGACCTGACCATCGCGGCGGTCCTGACCCTGCCCGTCGTGCTGCTGGAGATGGGGTCGCACCTGATCCCGGCGGTTCACGACCTGATCATGACCACCATCGGCATGCGCGGCGCCTGGGTCCTGCAAGGCGTGCTGACGACGCTGATCCTGTTCTGGCCGGGTCTGCGGTTCTACCGGATCGGCCTGCCCGCGCTGGCGCGGGGCGCGCCCGACATGCACGCTCTCGTCGCCGTGGGCACGCTGGCGGCCTGAGGCTATTCCGTCACGGCGACGCTTGCCCCGGCGCTGCTGCCGCCCGGCACCGTGAACGTCTATTACGAGGCGGCCGCCGTCATCGTGACCCTCGTGCTGCTGGGTCGCACGCTGGAGGGGCGGGCCAGAGGCCGCACGTCAGACGCGATCAGGCGGCTGATGGGGCTGCAGCCCCGCATCGTCCGCGTCCATCGGGACACCGGCGTGACGGAGGTTGCACTGGACACGCTCATCGCGGGCGACCTGATCGACGTGCGCCCCGGCGAACGGATCGCGGTGGACGGCACCGTCGTGTCGGGTGCGTCCTTCGTCGACGAGGCGATGATCACGGGAGAGCCGATGCCGGTGGAAAAGCGGGCCGGTGCCGCCGTGACGGGCGGCACCGTCAACCAGACCGGCTGCGGGCGCACCCACGCTGACCGATCTGGAGGTAACGGCGGGGCACGACCGCGCCGCCGTCCTGCGCCTGATCGCATCGGTCGAGGCGAAATCCGAGCACCCCGTCGCCCGCGCCATCGTGGCTGCGGCGATGGCCGAGGGGCTTGCGCTGTCGGCACCGTCCCGGTTCGACAGCGTCACCGGTCAGGGCGTCGTCGCGGATGTCGACGGCCACCGGGTCGCGGTCGGCACGGATCGGTTCATGGCAAGCCTCGGCGTCGATCCCGCAGCGTTTGCCGCGACCGCCGCCCGGATGGGGGACGCGGGAACATCGCCCGTCTATGCCGCCATCGACGCGCGGCTGGCCGCGATCCTGGCCGTCGCCGATCCGGTCAAGCCCACGACGCCTGCGGCGATCCGCGCCTTGCATGCGCTGGGGCTGAAGGTCGTGATGATCTCGGGCGACAGCCATCGCACGGCACACGCCATCGCGCGTGACTTGCACATCGATCAGGTCGTGGCAGACGTCCTGCCCGCGGGCAAGGTCGCGGCGATCAGGGCGCTGCAGCAGCGCCACAGCAATGTGGCCTTCGTAGGCGACGGCATCAACGACGCGCCGGCACTGGCACAGGCGGATGTGGGCATCGCCATCGGCACCGGCACCGACATCGCCATGGAAGCCGCGGACGTGGTGCTGATGGCAGGTCATCTGACCGGGGTGCCGCAAGCCATCGCCCTGTTGCGGGCGACGATCAGCAACATCCGACAGAACCTGTTCTGGGCCTTTGCCTACAACGCCGCCCTGATCCCGGTGGCCGCGGGCGCGCTTTATCCCACCTTTGGCGTCACCTTGTCGCCGATGCTTGCGGCAGGAGCGATGGCCCTGTCCAGCGTGTTCGTGCTGGCGAATGCGCTGCGCCTGCGGCGGTTCGACGTCGCGCGAGTGCCGCGAGAGGCTGGCGACCCGGCGGACGCGACGCGGGACGGCACCGTTCGCCCGCAGCGGGGATGATGCGGCCCCGGACCGCCCGATCGCGGTCGATGCCCGCGCCGGGTGGCACGCGTCAACGCAGGTGCGTGACCACCGACTGGCGAAAGAGGATCAGGGCAGGGGCCAGCGCGCAGACGGCGTCAAGTGCCGTGACCGTCAGGATCAGCCGCAGCTCGGCCCAGCCCAGCCGTGCGGACAGCGCCAGCCCCGTACGGTCGCCCAGAACCAGCGCAAGCCCCTGTGCCGTACCCATGCCGATCGCAAGTCCCAGCACGGCACCAATCAGGATCAGCGCCATGATATAGGTCCACACGACCGCAAACACGTAGGCACGCGACGCCCCCAGCGCCCGCAACAGCGCCAGCCGCGCATGATAAAGCTGCATCAGGGCCACCACACCCGCCAGCACGGCGGCGATCACCAGACCTTGCGTCGCGATCGTCAAACCCTGCATCACGCGGCGTACGTCGCCCATCGTGGCATAGATTTCGGTCAGCGCCTCGGCCGGAAAGAAGGCCGTGGTGTCCGGCGTCTGCCATCGGCTGCGCAGACCGTAGGCCTGCGGCAGCGCATCAGTGTCGATCACCACCGCCGGCACCGGGCCAAGCGCATTGCCCGGCCGCAGCACGCCGGGGGTGCCGGTGGCGCCGGGGCCCATCACCGCGTGGGTGGACCAGCTGTACTGGATCGGCACGAACACCCCCTGATCCCACGCCGTCCCGGTCGGCGGCAGCCGCCCCACGACCGCCAGCTCGCCATGCGCGTCGGCGGGTTCGATGCTCGCGAAGTTCGCCCCCCGGACGGGGTCGCCGTGCGTGGATGCGATCCGGTCACCGATGGCAAAGGGCGTTGCTGCCCCGACGATGGCCTCGTCCTCGGCCTGCCACATCGTCCCCTGCATCGGCACAGCACCATGCAGGTGGGCGATCATGTCTGCTGTGGTGCCGACGACGGCAAAACCTTCGGCGCTGTCGCCAAAGGCGATGGGGGCCGCGAATGTCGCGTCGGGGTCGCTCAGGATCGCAGCCAGCGCGTCGGTCCCGATCAGTTCGACGGCAGACGGGCGCAGATAGACCACGTTGAACAGGATCTCGGTCCGGCTGCCGGGGGCGGCCACGATCAGGTCGAACGGGTCCGACGCGCGCGCCGATCCGGTGCGCAGGCTGCGTTCCTGTGCCGTGATGGCCACGCCAAGGGCGATCGACAGGGCGATCAGCACAGTGAACATGACCGAGGTGAGCCATGTGCCCCGGAACAGTGCGATGACGATGGGAAACGGGTTCATGCGGCCTGCGCTGCCTGTGCGATATGACCGCGCGACAGGTGCAGCACGCGGTCGGCGGCGGCGATCACCGCCGGGTCGTGGCTGACCACGAGGACGAAGCGTCCGTCGTCGCGCGCCAGCCGCTGCAGGCGGTCGATCACCAGCGCGCCCGCCTGTGCATCCAGCGACGCTGTGGGCTCATCTGCCAGCAGGACCTGTGGATCGAACAGAAGGGCGCGGGCAAAGGCAGTGCGCTGACGCTCTCCGCGCGACAGGTCCGACAGGCGCCTGCGGTCCGCCGGCACGCCGAAGTCGGCCAGCAACGCTGCGGCGCGGGCGCGCAAGGGACCGGCGCGGAAGCGGGTGAACCACGCGGGCACCAGCACATTGTCCAGCGGCGACAGTTCCTCGATCAGGTGGAAGTCCTGGAACATCAGCCCGACGTGATCGCGCCGCCAGCGGTCGCGCGCGCCTTCGGACAGGGCCGCGATGTCGGTGCCGTTCCAGACGATGTGTCCGCGGTCCACGGGCAGCAGGCCAGACAGGGCGTGCATCAGCGTGGTCTTGCCGGACCCGGACGATCCGGTCAGCACGACCAGCGCACCGGCCTGTGCCGTCAGATGGTCGAGGTCGAGGACGGTGAACCGGCTGCGGGCCGCATCCCGGAACGTCACCGTCACGTCGCACAGGTCTAGCATCAGGCGCGGTCGAACCGGGCGTCGGTCAGACGGACCCGACTGACGAACCCGAGGTCGGGGTCGGTATAGGTGCCCAGTTCCAGCACGCCCGTCGTCAGCATCGGCACGTTGAACGGGATCGGCACGATCAGGTCGCGGGCATAGACGGCGACGATGTCGGTCGGCCACTGCGCCTCCGTCTCGCAGAACGGACAGGTGGCCATCGGTCGTCGGGTCAGGACGTAGAAGTTCGTCTCGGCCTTGAGCGGTGGTGCCATGTAGCCACCCACCTCGATCCGCTGGCCCGCCAGCGACAGGGCGAGGTCGGAGAAGCTCTTGTCCTTGTTGTAGAGCTCGCGCAGCAGGACGCCATCGGCGCGGGCTGTCGTCGCAAGGCCGAGACCGGCGGCGGCGAGCGACGTGAGGAACAGGCGGCGGTCCATGGCAGATCCAATCGGTCGGGGGTGAACGGCCATGGGGCGACCCGTCGTCGGGGCCGCCCCATGGGGGATCATAGGGTTGCGGTCACTGCGCCGTGACGGCGTGGTTCATCACGTGAAAGATCACGTTCTGCTCGAGCGTGCCGTCGAACAGGTGCGCCCACGGACCCTTGGCATAGACGGCCACATCCTCGCCCGAGTGGGTTTCGGATTCCATGGGGATCAGCGCCTGCTGGATGTAGTCCACGTCCAGCGCCTGTTCCTGCGTCAGGTCTGGGCGCGCGCCGGAATAGACCGGAACGGTCTCGACCTCTGGCGTGCCGGCGGCGTCAGGGGTCGCGGCGGACGGTTCGGCGGCCTCGGTCACGGCGGCCTCGGTCGACTCCTGCGTCTGTTCGATCAGCACCGACCCAGTGCCGTTCAGATAACCGATAACGGTATAGGGCTTGCCGTCGGCGGCCAGCAGCGGCTCTCCGGTGTGCTCAATGCCGGTCTGCGACACGTCCATGCACAGGCCCAAGATGTCGGACCCGCGCCCGCAGTAGCCGTTGAACGAGATCGCATGTTCGTGGTCGGAGGTGACGATGATCAGCGTGTCCTCGTCGCTGGTCAGCTCGTCCGCCAGCGCCACGGCCTCGGCGAAGGCGACGCCGTCGGACAGGGTGCGATAGGCGTTGCCGTCATGGTTCGCATGGTCGATGCGGCCCGCCTCGATCTCGAGGTAGTAGCCGTTCTCGTTCTTGGACAGGTACTCGATGGCGGAACGGGTCATGTCGACCAGCGAAGGCTCGTCCGTGTCGGCGCGGTCGACTTCGTACTGCATGTGGCTGTCTTCATACAGCGCCAGCACGGGGGCGTCGGAGGCCAGATCGAGCGCCTCGAACGACGCCGTGTCGGTGGCGGTCTGCGCGCCCAGTTCGGTCGCACGGGCCATCAGGTCGAGGCCATCGGCGCGGCTGCCAGTGAAGCCGGCCATTTCCATGTCGGCGGGCAGGAAGTAGCTGGCGCCGCCGCCCATCGCGAAGTCGACGGTGCCCGCTTCCATCGCGTTGACCAGCTGCTGCGCGATGTCCACCTGTGCGGTGCAGCCTTCGGGCACGCTGTCTTCCCAGTTGCGGTTGGCGGTCTTGGCATAGACGGCGGCGGGCGTGGCGTGGGTGATGCGCGCGGTCGAGACGACGCCCACGGACTTGTCCATCTCGGTCATCATTTCCGAGAACAGGGTCAGTTCGTTGCCGGCAATGGTGGCGCAATCGTCATGGACCGCGTTTTCGCCCAGATTGATCAGGTTGAAGCGCTGCTTGACACCGGTATTCATGGCGCCCGCAGTCAGCGCGCTGTCGGGGGTCTGGGCGTTGATGTTGTAGGTCTTGATCAACGCGGAATGATAATCGGGGGTCTCGTAGGGCAAGACGTTCTCTTCGCCCATCATCCCCTTTTGCTGACCATCGAACAGGCGCAGCGCATAGTTCGTGCCGACGCCGTTGCCGTCGGCCACGATGACGATGATGTTCTTGGCGGTGTTGGTGTTGGCTTCGCGGGCCAGCATCGTCTTGATCGTCGCCTGACCGTCGATGAACCACTGGCTGGACGCCTGCGGCAGATCGGTCGACTGGGCATGCACGGCCGTGGACAAAGCGATCAGCGAGACGCCGATCAGGGCGGTCTGGGGCAGCTTGAACATTCTGTTCTCCTGGGATGAGGCGACCGCGCATCCGCCCGGCTCATCCGACGCAGTGGTGGTTCGTGACAGCCCGACAACAGTTTTGCGAACAGCGAATGACGGGTCTCATCTGGACCATGACAGGGTGACGCGGGACGGCGGCGCACCTGTCGCAACCATGCCCGACATGCTGCAGCGGGTCAGTACGACCGTTCGCACCCTGCCTAAAATTTACCGTTTGATAAAAAATCAACCTGTGCCACGCTGCACTACAGGATCATCGCCCGTGAGGTTGCCCATGACATCGCCGACTGCCCCTGGAATCGCCGCTGGACGGCTGGACGCCGACCGGATCGCCGCCAGCTTTGCCGACCTGCACCCCGCCCTTGACGCGCATGCGGCGCAGGTCGCGGCGGACCGCTGCTATTTCTGCTATGACGCGCCCTGCGTCACCGCCTGTCCCACCGGCATCGACATCCCGCTGTTCATCCGCCAGATCAGCACCGGTACGGCGGAGGCTGCGGCGCGCACGATCCTCGAGGCGAACATCCTGGGCGGCATGTGCGCCCGCGTCTGCCCGACCGAGGATCTGTGCGAAGGGTCCTGCGTGCGCGAAGCCGCTGAAGGCAAGCCGGTCGAGATCGGGCGTTTGCAACGCTATGCGACCGACACCGTGCTGTCGCGGCAGGGACACCCCTTCGTCCGTGCGCCCCAGACCGGGCGCAAGGTCGCCGTCGTGGGCGCGGGGCCAGCGGGTCTGGCCTGTGCACACCGTCTGGCGATGCTGGGTCACACGGTCGAGATGTTCGAGGCGCGGGCCAAGCCCGGCGGTCTGAACGAATACGGCATCGCCGCCTACAAGGCGACCGATGCGTTCGCCGCGAAAGAGGTGGACTGGTTGCTGGGCATCGGCGGGATCACCCTGACGACGGGTCGTGCGCTGGGGGCTGACCTGTCGCTGGATGCGCTGGCTGCGGATTTCGACGCGGTGTTCCTTGGCGTTGGCCTTGGCGGCGTGAATGCGCTGGGGATCGACGGTGACGATGGCGATGGCGTGCTGGATGCGGTGGGTTTCATTGCCGAGTTGCGGCAGGCCAGCGATCTGACGGCCTTGCCGGTGGGGCGCAACGTGGTGGTGATCGGCGGCGGCATGACGGCTGTGGATGCCGCCGTGCAGTCCAAGCTGCTGGGCGCCGAACACGTGACCATCGCCTACCGCCGCGACCGCGGTGCCATGGGCGCCAGCCGGTACGAGCAGGACCTGGCGGCCAGCCACGGTGTGCGGCTGCTGTTCAACGTGATGCCCGTCGCGGTGGCGGACGGCGCGATCACGCTGGAATATACCGCCGACGATGGCACCGGTCTGCGCGGGACGGGCGAGACGATGACACTTGCTGCGGATCAGGTGATGCGCGCCATCGGGCAGACGCTGACCATGGACGGCGGGCTGACCGTCGAAGGGCGCAAGATCGCCGTGACCGGCGCGGGCCGCACCACACGGCCCGGCATCTGGGCCGGTGGCGACTGCGCCCTTGGCGGCGACGACCTGACCGTCACGGCGGTGGCGCAGGGCCGCGACGCCGCGATGGACATCCACGCGCATCTGACACACTGACCCGGAGGGATATCACATGGCCGACCTGACCACAGACTTTCTGGGCATCCGCAGCCCCAACCCGTTCTGGCTGGCGTCCGCGCCGCCGACCGACAAGGAATACAACGTCCGCCGCGCCTATGAGGCGGGTTGGGGCGGTGTGGTGTGGAAGACGCTGGGCGCCGAAGGGCCGCCGGTCGTCAACGTCAACGGCCCGCGATATGGCGCGATCTATGGTGCGGACCGCCGCCTGCTGGGCCTGAACAACATCGAGCTGATCACCGACCGCCCATTGGAGGTGAATCTGGAGGAGATCGCGCGCGTCAAGGCGGACTATCCCGACCGCGCCCTGATCGTGTCGCTGATGGTCCCCTGCGAGGAGGCCGCATGGAAGGCGATCCTGCCGCGGGTGGAGGAGACGAACGCCGACGGGATCGAGCTCAACTTCGGCTGTCCGCACGGCATGGCCGAACGCGGCATGGGCAGCGCCGTGGGGCAGGTGCCCGAATACATCGAGATGGTCACGCGCTGGTGCAAGGAAAACTACGACCGCCCCGTGATCGTGAAACTGACGCCCAACATCGCCGACATCCGCAAGCCCGCGCAGGCGGCCAAGAACGGCGGCGCGGATGCGGTCAGCCTGATCAACACGATCAACTCGATCACGAGTGTGAACCTCGATTCCATGTCGCCAGAGCCGATGATCGACGGCAAAGGCACGCATGGCGGTTATTGCGGCCCGGCGGTGAAGCCCATCGCCATGAACATGGTGGCCGAGATCGCCCGCGATCCCGGCACGCGCGGCTTGCCGATCAGCGGGATCGGCGGCGTCACCACATGGCGCGACGCAGCAGAGTTCATGGCGCTGGGCTGCGGCAACGTGCAGGTCTGCACGGCGGCGATGACCTATGGCTTTCACGTGGTGGCCGAGATGAAGGCGGGCCTGTCGCAGTGGATGGACGAAAAGGGCTATGCCAGGACCTCAGACTTCGTGGGCCTCGCGGTGCCGAACGTGACCGACTGGCAGTATCTTAACCTGAACTACGTCGCCAAGGCCAAGATCAATCAGGACGACTGCATCTCCTGCGGACGCTGCTATGCCGCGTGCGAAGATACGTCGCATCAGGCCATCGCCATGTCGGCTGACCGCAAGTTCACCGTGATCGACGCGGAATGTGTCGCCTGCAACCTGTGCGTGGACGTGTGCCCCGTCGCCGATTGCATCACCATGGAAGCGATGCCCGCAGGGGCCACCGATCCGCGCACCGGCAAGGTCGTGACCCGCGAATACGCCAACTGGACGACGCATCCGAACAATCCGGGCGCCGTCGCCGCCGAGTGATCCGCAGCAAAAGGCCGCCGCAGATCACCTCTGCGGCGGCCAGGCCCTGTCGCGGGTGACGCTTACCAGCCGTCTTCGATCACCATCTTGTCTTTCGACACGCCCAGCGCCGTCAGCGCGTCGCGCATCGCATCCACGAACTCCTGCGGCCCGCAGATATAGAACTTCCTGTTCAGATCGGGCAGCAAGTCCTGCAGCATCGTCTTGTCCAGCTTGCCCTTCACGTGGTCGGTGTCGTCCTGTTTCGAGATGACGTAGGTCGCGGTCAGGCCGTCCATGCCGTCCCATTTGTCCTTCAGGATGATGTCGGCGTCGGTCTTGTTCGAGAACAGAAGATAATCGTCCGTCACACCGTTGCGCGCATGTTTGTCGAGGATCGCGATGAAGGGCGTCACACCGGCGCCGGCGGCTAGAAACACACCCGGCCCGTGGTCGGTGATGGCCCCGGCGGGGTCCTCGGCCAGCACCTTGTCACCGGGCGACATCTCGGGGATCTGGTCGGTCACGCCGTCATGGTCTGGATAGGACTTGATCACGAATTCCACCCCGTCCGCGTCGGGTTGCGACGTCATGGTGAACGCGCGGTCCTCGTCCCGCCAGCCATCCTTGTCGAGCGCGAAATGCGTCGCCTGACCGGCTTTGAACCGGAAGGCGTCGGGGCGGTCGAACGTCAGGTGCCAGGTGTCGTGGGTCACGGGCGCGATGCTGCGCAGGGTCAGCGTATGGGTCATGGTGGTCCTCCATAGGTTGGAGGAAGAACCCGGATCACCAATGGCGGTTCCTGCGACCCGTCGTCAGATGCCGATCTGCTGGCCCAGCTCGATCACTCGGTTCGGCGGCAGGTGGTAATAGGCGGGCGCATTGCTGGCCGTCTTGGTCATCGCCAGATAGAGCCGCGTCTGCCAACCGGGCATCTGGCTGTGCTCGGCCAGTTTGAAGCTGCGGCGGTTGATGAAGAACGAAGTGGTCATGATCTCGAACTTGACCCCCAGCTTGCCGGCCATGCGCAGGGCGCGGGGGACGTTGGGGTCGTCCATGTAACCGAAGGTGATGAACACGCGGGTGAACGTGTCGTTCAGGTTTTCGGTGACGACCATGTCGGCGGCCGGCACATGCGGCGCGTTCGAGGTGGCGACGGTGACGATGTAGTTGTGGGCATGCAGCACCTGATTGTGTTTCAGGTTGTGCAGCAATGCGGGCGGGGCCACGATGGGTTCCGCGGTCAGGAACATCGCCGTGCCCTTGACGTGGCGCACGTTCTGGGACCCGGCCACGCTGCCGATCAGCGTGTTCAGCGGGATCGAGCCCGCGCGCGACTTGACCTGCACGATCCGGTTGCCGCGCACCCATGTCAGCATGACCATCACCAGCATCGCGGCCACCGCCAGCGGCATGTAGCCCCCTTCGAGGAACTTGGTCATGTTGGCTGCGAACAACGCGATTTCGACGACACCCAGCGGCACGAGGATCGCCAGCGTCAGCGGCATCGACCATTTCCACACATAGCGGAACACGACGAAGGCGAGGATCGTCGTCACCAGCATCTCGCCGGTCACGGCGATGCCATAGGCGGTGGCGAGGTTCGCAGACGATCCGAAGGCAAGGACAAGGACCACGACGCAGACCAGCAGGATCGCGTTCATGCGCGGGATGTAGATCTGGCCGTGCTGCGTCTCTGACGTGTGGTGAATCTCCATCCGGGGCAGCAGACCCAGTTGCACCGCCTGCCGCGCGACCGAAAAGGCGCCGGTGATGACCGCCTGCGACGCGATGATCGTGGCGACCGTGGCAAAGGCCACCAGCCCCGGCAGCGTCCATGTGGGGGCCATCAAAAAGAACGGGTTGCTGGCGGTGGACGGGTCCGACAGGACCATCGCGCCCTGACCCAGATAGGACAGCGCCAGCGAGGGGAACACGACGAAGATCCACGCCAGCCGGATCGGCTGACGGCCGAAATGGCCCATATCGGCATAAAGCGCCTCTGCCCCCGTGATGGCGAGGAACACCGACCCGAGCACCACCAGCGCCGACGCGCCGTGCGTGAACAGGTACTGCACGCCGGGCACCGGGCTGAACGCGCGGAAGATCGTGGGATCATCGAAGATATGGATGAGCCCCATCGCGGCCATCAACGCGAACCATGCCAGCATGATCGGGCCGAACAGGCGGCTGATCCCTTCGGTGCCGCGGCGCTGGGCGGCGAACAGGCAGATCAGGATGCCGATCGTGACGGGCACCACATAGGGGTCAAAGGCTGGTACGATCAGCGTCACCCCCTCGACCGCCGACAGGACGGAAATCGCGGGCGTAATGATCGCGTCGCCAAAGAACAGCGCGGTGCCGACGACGCCGAGGATCAGCAGCCAGTGCCGCTGTCCCATCACCTTCTGACCCAGCGCCAGCAGGGACAGGGTGCCGCCTTCGCCGCGGTTGTCGGCGCGCAGGATCAGGACGACGTATTTGAACGTGGCGATCAGGATCAGTAGCCACAGCAGCAGCGACACGATCCCGATGACGTCGCCCCGCTGCGCAGCACCGCCATGGGTGGCCGCGTGCAGACCTTCGCGCAGGGCATAGAGGGGGCTGGTGCCGATGTCGCCATAGACGACACCCACGGAGCCTACGGCAAGAGCGGCTGTCGATGCGGGGCGGGCGGCCGAACGGGCAGCGCCGGCGTGGACAGATGACATGGATGCACGCCGCGACTGGTTGAACCAGCCGCTGTGGTAGTGCTGCCCGAGTGGCTTTACAAGCGTCTCGCTGGGGCGGGGTCCAGCAGGCTGCGGTAGAGGTCTGTGATGAAGTGGTCTGCGCCGGCAAATGCATCGCCGTCCCCCAGCACCGCGCGCACCTGCACGTCGAAATCCGCATAATGTTGCGTCAGCGCCCAGATCGAGACGATCAGATGATGCGGATCGGTCGCCCGGATCCGCCCCGCATCCATCCATGACTGCAGCACAAGCGCCTTTTCATTCACCAGATCACGCAGCGGTCCGGCCAGCATCGCATGGATTTGTGGCGCGCCAGCCAGGATTTCCGTCGCGAACAGGCGGCTTTCGCGCGGAAAGTCGCGCGACAGCGCCAGCTTGCGCCGGGCATAGGCCAGCACCTCGGTCACCGGGTCGCCGTCCGCGTCCAGCGCGCGCAGCGGATCGAGCCATGTCGCCAGCAATTGTTCCAGCAACGCCGCATAGATCGCGTCCTTAGAGGGGAAATAATACAGCAGGTTCGGCTTTGACAGCCCCGCCGCGTCGGCGATCTGGTCGAGGGTCGCGCCCCTGAACCCCGCGATCGAGAACACGTCGAGGCCGCCCGACAGGATCACGGCGCGGTTGCGGGCCTGGATCCGTGTCATGGGGGGATGTTCGTTCATCGGACCTCCTGCGGCAGGCAAGGCGCGCCGTGCCTGCGTCTTCATCGACATGCATCGTTCGACGCCGTATCTGCTGCAAGATTGGGCAAATGCCTGTCCCTTGCGCGCGGCGCTTGACTGACTTCGACCCTCTGATAGCGTTTGTTTGACCGTTCGGTCAAATCGGATGTGACGCAGGAGAAGACGATGACAGCCCCCGGACAGAACCTGCGGCCCGGACGGAATCTTCGCATCGACCCGGACCGGCTGTGGGACAGTCTGGACCAGATGGCGCAGATCGGCCCCGGCGTGGCGGGCGGCAACAACCGCCAGACCCTGACCGACGCGGACGGTGAAGGGCGCCACCTGTTCGCCCGCTGGTGCGGCGACGCGGGCATGCGCATGGGCGTGGACAGCATGGGCAACATGTTCGCGATGCGCGACGGCACGGACCCCGACGCGCTGCCGGTCTATGTGGGCAGCCATCTGGACACGCAGCCGACCGGCGGTCGCTATGACGGCGTGCTGGGCGTGCTGGGCGGGCTGGAGGTCGTCCGGTCGATGAACGACCTGAACATCCGCACGCGCCATCCCATCGTGGTGACGAACTGGACCAACGAGGAAGGCGCGCGGTTCGCCCCCGCCATGCTGGCCAGCGGTGTCTTTGCCGGCGAGCACACGGAAGACTGGGCCAAGGACCGCACCGATGCCGACGGCAAGCGGTTCGGTGACGAGCTGCGCCGGATCGGCTGGGAAGGCGAGGAGCCTGTGGGGCAGCGCCGGATGCACGCCTTCTTCGAGCTGCACATCGAGCAGGGTCCCATCCTCGAGGCGGAGGACAAGCAGATCGGTGTCGTCACCCACGGGCAGGGCCTGTGGTGGCTGGAAGTGACGCTGACCGGGCGCGACGCGCATACGGGGTCGACGCCGATGAACATGCGGGTGAATGCGGGTCTTGGGATGGCGCGGATCACCGAGGCAGTGCACCAGATCGCGATGGCGCATCAGCCCGACGCGGTGGGCGCCGTGGGGCAGGTGAACGTCTATCCCAACTCGCGCAACGTGATCCCCGGGCGGGTGGTGTTCACCATCGACTTCCGGTCCCCCGACCTTGGCAAGCTGACGGCGATGCGGGCCGCGCTGGAAGTCGAGGCGGCGCAGATCGCAGAAGGTATGGGGCTAGGGATCGAGATCGCGCCCGTCGGGCATTTCGACCCCGTCGCCTTCGATGCTGGCTGCGTCGGGGCCATCCGCGATGCGGCCGATCGGCTGGGCTTCAGCCACATGGATATCGTGTCCGGGGCGGGTCACGATGCCTGCTGGATCAACCGGGTCGCCCCAACGGCGATGGTGATGTGCCCCTGCGTCGGCGGGCTGAGCCACAATGAGGCCGAGGAAATCAGCAAGGACTGGGCCGCGGCGGGGACCGACGTGCTGTTTCATGCGGTGATCGAGACGGCGGGTCTCGTGGCATAAGAGGGGGCGCTGCCCCCGGCCCAAGTGGGCCTCCCCCGGGATATTTCCGACCAGAAGAATGCGGACGAGGAGAGAGACGATGAGCACGGTGATCAAGGGCGGCACGGTCGTCACGGCGGACCTGACCTATGTGGCGGATGTGCTGGTCGACGGCGGACGGATCGCCGCGATCGGCCCCGACCTGACCGGCGACACGGTGCTGGACGCGGCGGGTTGCTATGTCATGCCGGGCGGGATCGATCCGCATACGCACCTCGAGATGCCGTTCATGGGCACCTATTCGGCAGACGACTTCGAGAGCGGCACACGCGCCGCGCTGGCGGGCGGGACCACGATGGTGGTGGACTTTGCCCTGCCGAGCCCGGGTCAGGGGCTGCTCGACGCGCTGAAGATGTGGGATAACAAGGCGACCCGCGCGCAGTGCGACTATTCCTTTCACATGGCAGTGACATGGTGGGGCGAGCAGGTCTTTGACGAGATGGAGGAGGTGACGCGGCGCGGGATCAACACCTTCAAGCACTTCATGGCTTACAAAGGCGCGTTGATGGTGAACGACGACGAGTTGTTCGCGTCGTTTTCCCGCGTCGGCGATCTGGGTGGGATCGCCATGGTGCATGCCGAGAACGGCGACGTGGTGGCGGAGTTGTCGGCGCGTCTGCTGGCCGCCGGCAACACCGGGCCAGAGGCGCATGCCTATTCCCGGCCCACGCAGGTCGAGGGCGAGGCCACGAACCGCGCGATCATGATCGCCGACATGGCGGGCGTGCCGCTTTATGTCGTGCACACGTCCTGCGAAGAGAGCCACGAGGCGATCCGGCGCGCCCGGATGCAAGGCAAGCGCGTCTGGGGCGAGCCGCTGATCCAGCACCTGACGCTGGACGAGTCCGAGTATTTCAACACAGATTGGGACCACGCCGCACGGCGGGTCATGTCGCCGCCGTTCCGGGGCAAGCAGCATCAGGACAGCCTGTGGGCGGGCCTGCAAAGCGGCAGCCTGTCGGTGGTGGCGACGGACCACTGCGCCTTCACCACCGATCAAAAGCGGACGGGTATGGGTGATTTCACCAAGATCCCGAACGGGACGGGGGGCTTGCAGGACCGGATGCCGATGCTGTGGACGCATGGGGTGGGGACCGGGCGGCTGACGCCGAACGAATTCGTCGCCGTGACATCGACCAACATCGCCAAGATATTGAACTGCTATCCCCGCAAGGGCGCCGTGCTGGTCGGATCGGATGCGGATCTGGTGGTGTGGGATCCTGCGGCCACCAAGACGATCAGCGCCGCGACGCAGGAATCGGCCATCGATTACAACGTGTTCGAGGGGCAGGAGGTGACGGGCCTGCCGCGCTATACGCTGACGCGGGGGCGCGTGGCCTTTGCGGATGGTGCGATCAACCCCGACCCCGGCCACGGGCAGTTCGTCGCGCGCGCGCCGAAAGGCGCTGTCAACCGGGCGCTGAGCACGTGGAAGGAGCTGACGGCGCCGCGACCAGTGGAGCGGTCGGGCATTCCCGCGACGGGGGTGTGAGGGTGGGTCTGCCACAAGAACAGCGGGCGATGGCGGGGGATGTCGATCTGCCGCTGTTCCAAAAGAAGCGACATGGCCTTGGAAGCAGGATCGACGAGGTTCTCGTCGGCGACTTTGTGATGGATCGCCGGACGAAGCGGTATGTTTCCCTGATATGCTTGCTGATCGCTTGTGCCTGTGGGGCTGCTACCTATACGCAGCCCTCATGGCTGCCGTGGGGTGATACCACAGTCGTCATACGCCCTGATTTGTTTTCCATGCTCATCGCCGTTGCGATGATCGGAGCGCTCTATGTGCGTCGTATAGCGCCGGCGCCCCGGACCGTGTTTGCAATCGTGGCGATGATCCTGAATGCGACCGTGACAGCCATGTTGGTGGAGGCGCTGTTGGGCGCGGGGTCGTGGTCAATTTTCAGTATCACCATGCCCGTTTTCATTGGGGCGGCCATTGCCTTGACGTGGCTTGGCATGCGTCCGCTCGCGCCCGTGGCGTGGGGGCTGGTTCTGCTGGTTGGGGTCATCAACTTGACGACCGTCAGCGATGCGATGGGGGTCTGGGGTTACCTATTTGTCGTATCGACATTCGTCGGTGTCCTGCTGCAATTCGACTACGACCTGCCGGGTGTTCTGAGCGAAGTAAAACTAGACTTCGTGGGGCCACCAGAAGGAGGCGCAATCGGCCAAACTCATTCGCACCTTATCTCTGGTCAGGACGTGAACCGTGGTTGACCCTGTCATCTCTGCCACCGCCGTCGATCTGACGTTTCGCACCAATGATGGTCCGGTCCATGCGTTGAAGGACGTGAACCTGAACATCGCCAAGGGCGATTTCGTCAGCTTCATCGGGCCGTCGGGGTGTGGCAAGACGACGTTCTTGCGCTGCATCGCCGGGCTTGAGACGCCAACGGGGGGCACCTTGACTGTCAACGACATGTCACCGGAGGAGGCGCGTCGTGCGCGGGCTTACGGGTATGTCTTTCAGGCGGCGGGGCTGTATCCGTGGCGGACGATCGGCGGCAACGTGAAGCTGCCGTTGGAGATCATGGGGTTTTCCAAGGCGGACCAAGCCGAACGGGTCAAGCGTGTGCTCGATCTGGTCGATCTGGCGGGGTTCGAGAACAAGTTTCCCTGGCAGCTCTCCGGCGGGATGCAGCAGCGGGCCAGTATCGCGCGGGCGCTGGCGTTCGATGCGGATATCCTGCTGATGGACGAACCCTTTGGTGCGCTGGACGAGATCGTGCGCGACCATCTGAACGAGCAGTTGCTGGCGCTGTGGGCGCGGACGGGCAAGACCATCGGTTTCGTCACGCATTCCATCCCCGAGGCGGTGTATCTGTCGACGCGGATCGTGGTGATGAGCCCACGACCGGGGCGGATCACCGACGTGATCGAAAGCACCCTGCCACGCGAACGTCCATTGGAGATCCGGGACAGCCCGGAGTTCATCGCCATCGCGCACCGGGTGCGCGAAGGGCTGCGGGCGGGGCATGGCGATGAGTGACAGCGGCACGACGGGCGTGCGTCGGACGCTGTGCAGGGCGTGTGTGGGGCAAGATGATGCGTAATGTCCTGCCCATTCTGACCGTCGTCGCCGTGCTGCTGGGGGTCTGGCTGCTGGCGGTCGTGCCGATGAACATCCACCTTGCCGCCGATCAGGCGCAGCGGGACGGCGTGGCGGTGGTGCCTGACACGCCAGCAGCCCGGCAGGAGGTCGGGGCGGTGGCCCTCGCTGTGCGCAATCCGGACGTGATGGCGTCCACCTATACGCTCGAACGGCCGGCGTTGCCGGGACCGCAACAGGTGGTGGGCGAATTGTGGCGGACCACGGTGGCGGTCCGGCCGAGTTCCAAGCAGAGCCTGATCTATCACGGGTGGGTCACGCTGTCGGCGACGCTGCTGGGGTTTGCCATCGGCACCACGCTCGGCATCGTGCTGGCGGTGGGCATCGTGTTTTCGCGCACGATGGACCTGAGCGTGATGCCGTGGGCCATCGCCAGTCAGACGATCCCGATTCTGGCGCTTGCGCCGATGATCATCGTCATCATGGGGTCGCTGGGCATTCAGGGGTTGCTGCCCAAGGCGATCATCAGCGCCTATCTGTCGTTCTTTCCCGTGGTCGTCGGCATGGTGAAGGGGCTGCGCAGCCCGGATGCGATGCAACTCGACCTGCTGCGGACCTATCACGCGAGCCCGCTGCAGGGGCTTTGGAAGCTGCGGTTTCCGGCCTCATTGCCCTATCTGTTCGCGTCGCTGAAGATCGGCATTTCCGCAGCGCTCGTCGGGGCCATCGTGGGCGAACTGCCGACCGGCGCACGGGCCGGGTTCGGGGCGCGGATGCTGGTGGGCGACCAGTATGGTCAGCCACTGGTGACGTGGGCCGCGCTGTTCGCGGCGGCGATCACGGCGGCGGTGCTGGTGGGCATCTTTGCCATGCTGGAGCGCTGGTCCGCGCGGCGCATGGGGGCCGCGGCATGATGGCGGCCATCGCGGCGGTGATGCTGGTGTGGGGTGTCGGCTGGGCCATGAACATTGGACTGGCGCGCGGCGGGCATCCGTCGGCGGGGTGGGCCGCACCACTGGTGTTTGGTCTGACCCTGCTGGTCATGTGGGAGGTGGGCGTGCGGCTGGGCGACGTCAGCCCGATCATCCTGCCCGCACCGTCGGCCATCGCGGCACGGTTCGCGGGCAGCCTGCCCATCCTGTGGGCCGATTTTCAGCAGACCATCCTGAAGGGGGCGCTGACCGGCTATGTCATCGGGGCGGTCGCGGCCTTCGCCGTGGCGATCCTCGTGGACCGGTCGGCGTTCCTGACGCGCGGCGTGCTGCCGGTGGGGGCCTTCATGGCGGCGTTGCCGATCGTGGGCACCGCGCCGATCTTTGTCAAATGGCTGGGGTCGGACTGGCCGTCGAAGGCGGCGGTGGTCGCGGTCATGGTGTTCTTTCCGATCCTCGTGAACACCGTGGCGGGCCTGCGCGATACCACGGCCATGCAGCGCGACCTGATGCGGACCTATGGCGCGGGCTATTGGCCCGGCCTGCTGAAACTGCGGCTGCCCGCGGCGCTGCCGTTCATGTTCAACGGGCTCAAGATCGCGACGACGCTTGCGCTGATCGGGGCCATCGTTGCCGAATTCTTCGGCTCTCCGACCGTGGGTATGGGATTTCGCATCTCGACCAGCGTGGGCCAGCTTGCGCTGGATCTGGTCTGGGCCGAGATTGTCGTCGCGGCCCTCGCGGGCAGCGGATTCTACGGCCTCGTTGCGCTGATCGAGCGCAGGCTGACGTTCTGGCATCCTTCCATCCGGCAATAAGAAACCAACCAACAAGGAGAGAGTGACATGAGACTGACCATGATGACCGCCGGTCTGGCGCTGGCTGCGACCGGTGCGCTGGCGCAGGACAACGACGTGACGCTGCAGCTGCAGTGGGTCACGCAGGCCCAGTTTGCGGGCTACTACGTGGCGCAGGACAAGGGGTATTACGAGGAAGAAGGTCTGAACGTCACGATCCTGCCGGGTGGGCCTGACATCGCGCCGCCGCAGGTGCTGGCCGGTGGCGGGGCCGACGTGATGCTGAACTGGATGCCGTCCGCCCTGTCGGCGCGAGAGAAAGGCCTGCCGGTCGTCAACATCGCGCAGCCGTTCAAATCGTCCGGCCTGATGCTGACCTGCTGGAAGGACACCGGCATCACCGGTGTCGAGGATTTCCGTGGCAAGACCATCGGCGTCTGGTTCTTCGGCAACGAATACCCGTTCCTGTCGTGGATGAGCCAGGCCGGCATTCCCACTGAGGGCGGCGAGGATGGCGTCACGGTGCTCAAGCAGGGGTTCAACGTCGATCCGCTGCTGCAGCGGCAGGCGGACTGCATTTCCACCATGACCTACAATGAATACGGTCAGGTGCTGGATGCGGGCGTGAACCCGGATGAACTCGTGACCTTCAAGTACGAGGATCAGGGCGTCGCCACGCTGGAAGACGGCATGTGGGTGCTGGAAGAGAACCTCGAAGATCCCGCCTTTGTGGACAAGATGGTGCGCTTCGTCCGCGCCTCCATGAAGGGCTGGAAGGATGCCGAGGCGAACCCTGCAGAGGCCGCGCAGATCGTGCTCGACAACGACGAGACGGGTGCGCAGTCGCTGGAGGCGCAGGAGCGCATGATGACCGAGGTCGCGCTGCTGACCGCCGGGTCGAACGGTGCGCTGGACGAGGCGGACTATCAGCGCACGGTCGAAACGCTGCTGGCCGGCGGGTCGGACCCGGTGATCGCGGCGGCACCCGAAGGCGCGTGGACATCCGCCATCACGGACCAGGCACTGAACTGACGCAGTGAACGAGGCGTGCCACTCCCCTTGTGGCACGCCTTCCACCGGCGGACGTTGACCCAACGTCAGCCATGATCGCCATAATTCAGTCGCATTTGAGGCACAGGTTCATTCAGCTTCTGGTTGCTATCGTTTTGTTCAAGAGTCGTGTCGGCGCATCAACGTAGCACATCGGATTAGCATCGTGCCTAAATCCTACACGTTCGAGGCGCTTGGGTTGTTGCATGGCACGCCCGACACCGCCCTCGCAAATATCGCCACGCTGGCCGCACTGATCTTCGGTGTGCCGTTGTCGTGCGTCACCGTCGTGGACAGGCCCCAGGGTCGGCAGCATATCGCTGCGGGCATCGGTCCTTTGGCAGATCTGTTGGATCCGGCCGGGCTCCCGCTGGAGCATTCGGTCTGCCGCTTCGTGCAGGACGCGGGCAGCACGGTCGCTATTTCGGACCTGCAATCGGACCCGCGTACGGCGGACAACCCGGTGCTGCTGGCGGCGGGGCTGCGGTCCTACATCGGCAGTCCGATCCATGCGCTGACCGGGAAGGCCGTCGGGACCATTTGCTGCATGTCGCAGTCGCCACGCAATTGGACGCCGCGTGACATTGCCATGCTGGAACATCTGGCTGCCAATGTGGACGCAGTCGTCCGGTTGCGCGCGTTGGAACGTCAAACCAGCACCACCGACGCCCGGATGCAGGATGACCGGGTTCGCCGCGCCGGATATGCAGCGCATCTGGGGCACGAGATCCGCACGCCCTTGACGGGAATCGTGGCAGCGACGCGTCTGCTGGGTCAGGCGTCTGATCCGGCGCAGACGACGCGTCTGGTCGGCCTTCTTGACCGGTCTGCCAGCAAGCTGCTGCATTTCGTATCTGACGTCATGGATCTGGCCGAGGTCGACGGGGCCGACGCGGTGGTAGAAGAGGTGCCGCTGTCGCTACGCGACCTGATGGCCGATCTGTTGTCGGGCATGCGGCCCGCTGCCGATGCCAAGGGCATTGCGCTGCATCTGGATGACCGTCTCGGTGCGGTGCGGCATCGTGGCGATGCGGCGACGCTTTCGACCGTGATGCGCAAGGTTTTGGGCAATGCGATCCGTTTTACCGACGAAGGCTCCGTCACGCTGCGCCTGCAGGAGGATGCCTATGGTCAGGTCCTGATCGACGTGATCGACACCGGCTGCGGCGTCGCACCTGCGTTCCACGACGCACTGTTCGAGGAATTCGAGGCGGCGGAGCCGAATGCCGCGCGGGCGCATGGTGGCACGGGGCTTGGACTGGCCATCGTCAGGCGCATGATCGAAGGGATGGACGGCTCCATCACCCTGCGCAGCACGCCCGGCCACGGCGCGACGGTCGCCATCGCCCTGCCGTTGCAGCCTGTGGTTGAACTCGCCGTCGCGATCTGACGACCATCATTCTATGCAGGGCGGACGTGGCGGCTGATCGCCGCCACGTCCGCAGGTCGTCAGGCCAATGGCTGCTTTTGCGCCGCGAGGCCTGCGGGCAGCACCCGTTTCAGGATGTCCGCCAGCGTGATGATGCCGCAAACGACGTCCTTCTGCATCACGATGGCGATCTGCACGCTGGCACCGCGCATCCGCGACAGCGCCTCGTAGACCGGCGTCTGGGCGTCCAGAACGAAGGCAGGGCGCGCGATGCCGATGACCGGGTCGTGGTCGGGCAGCAGCAGCGTATCGCGCACGTGGATGACCGACGGGCGTCCGCCGCCGGGCGCGGCCATCAGGATCCGCAGATGACCCGAAGACGACGCCGCGGTCCGCACGTCTGCGACGGTCGCATCCGACGTCACCTGCGTCGGGAACACGTCGGTCGATACGATCGCCAGCACCGGCATGGTGCCGAGGTCGATCACGCCCGACAACTGGCGCTGCATCTCAGGCTCCAGCGTGCCGACACTTGCGGAATGTTCCACCAGTTGCCGGATCGTCGCGATGTCCTGTCCACCGACGGCGGCGCTTTCCACCGGCTCGACACCGGACGCACGGACGAGGCGGTTCGCCAGACCGTTCACCCAGTTCAAGAGGAACCGCAACGGCGCGACATAGGCCTGACCGACGACGCCGATGGCGAGGGCCGATTTTTCGGGGTTGGCGATGGCCCATGATTTCGGCGCCATTTCACCCACCACCAGATGCAGGAACGTCACGACGAACAGCGACAGGGCAAAAGCCGCGCCGCCAGCCGCGATGGCCGGCATGCCGAGATCCAGCAGCACCGGCCCAAGCCAGGCATCCACCGCAGGCTTCGTCACGGCACCAAGGGCAAAGGTGCAGACCGTGATCCCCAACTGCGCGCCCGCCAGCATGACGGTCAGGTCGTTCATACCGCGCAGGGCCGCCCGGGCGGACCGGCTGGTCGGTGCAAGCTCTTCCAGCCGGTGACGACGCGCGCCCAGAAGCGCGAACTCGATGATGACGAAAACGGCACTGGCTGCGATCAATGCAACGGTCACGAGGG
Source organism: Loktanella fryxellensis (assembly GCF_900110065.1). Taxonomy (GTDB): domain Bacteria; phylum Pseudomonadota; class Alphaproteobacteria; order Rhodobacterales; family Rhodobacteraceae; genus Loktanella; species Loktanella fryxellensis. Next base: position 51,756 of record NZ_FOCI01000002.1, read on the forward strand.
CAACGATCATTGGTCTACGCTTTCCAGGTCTTCGGTCAGTGGGATTTCGACGAGACGGACACGGACCTGCGTCGGCACGTGGCGTTCGACCTTCAGTATATCGACCTCCAGCCTGCGGCGCAGCGGCGTTTCCGATACCAGATCGGCCGGGTCGATCGGCAGATCGACCGTGACCACATCGCCTTCGTCGGGCAATGCACCCATTTCGCCGATCAGCAGACCGGCGATGGTTTCCATGTCGCCGCGGGGCAGATCGTGGCCGATCGCACGCTCGACCTCGTCCAGGTGCACGTCGCCGTCCATGAGCCAGATGTCATCGCCATCGGCCAGCACCGCATCACCGGTCTCGGTGTCGTGTTCGTCTGTGATCTCGCCCACGATCTCCATCGCCAGATCCTCGATGGTCAGGACACCGGCAAAGCCGCCGTATTCGTCGATGACGCAGGCCAGCTGGTTGTGGGTCCCGATCAGCATGTCCAGCGCGTCCGGCAGGTTCATCAGGGTCGGAATGACGGGTGCGGGGCGCATCACGTCGGTCACGGGCTGATCGGCCTGACCGGACACGATCCGCTCGAGCACATCGGCAAGATGCACCACGCCGACGGGCGCATCGTCGTCGTCGACGACGGGATAGCGGGTGTGGGCGTTGGCCATCAGTTCGCGCAATTCGGTCAGCGTCGTGTCGGGACTGACCCAGTCCACCTGCGACCGGGGCACCATCGCGTGTTCGACATCGCGGTGCGGAAAGTCGAGGATACGGTCCATCATCAGCGACAGCTCGACGGGCAGGTCGCCGCTTTCACGCGAGTCCGCGATGATCCGCGGCAGATCTTCGGCGGATGCACTCACGTCCAGGTCGTGCACCGGTTCGATCCGCAGCATCCGCAGAAAGACGTTCGCGGACTTGTCGAACAGGGCGATCAGCCACCCGAACACGGTCAGATAGATCAGTGTCGACTGGGCCAGGCCACGGGCGAGTGGTTCGGGGTTCGCGATGGCGAGGTTCTTGGGATAGAGTTCGCCGAAGATCATCTGCACGATCGTCGCAAAGACGAGCGCGCTGACCGTGCCGATGGCGATGCCCGCCTCTGTCGGAATGCCGACGTCACCCAACAGGACGCCGATCGCCTGACCGACCATGGGTTCGGCGACGAAGCCAACCATCAGGCCCGTCACGGTGATGCCCAGTTGGGCCCCCGACAACATGAAACTTGTGCGTTTTGTTACCTTGAGCGCGCGAACGGCTGATAGATCGCCTTCGGCGGCGCGGGCGGCCAATCGCGTGCGATCGACCGACATGTATGCGAATTCCTGAGCAACGAAGTAACCGTTGGCAGCAATGATCGCAAGAATGATGATTATTCCCAGAAGTAGAAAAAGAATCGCCTCAATCATCGGAGTGCAGCCTCGGAATGCGGAGCCATACTCGCGAAACGTCTAGATCGGTGTTCCACAGGGGAATTGAGCCTCGTGCTGTTAATATAGCGGCTGAAATGTGGTTTGGGTGGCCGTCTGTCAAGTCGCCAGCCTCAGATCATGGCTTTGGTTGCATCATTTCTGCATGCCGCACACTGGTCGTCGCAGCGCGGCCCGTCCGGGTCGGTCCAAGTCATGCGCCGGATCGGGCGTGGGTTAGCGTCGATCCTGCACTGGCATCCCGCGCGTCGCGGCATAGGTCACGCACGACGGCGCTTGCAATGATGGATGACCAGCCCTTGACCGACACACTGCAGACCGACCGGCTTGGGCAGACCGATGGCATCGCCACTGCGCCGCGTCACATCGACAGCCTGACGGCAAGTCGCGGCATCGCGGCCCTGCTGGTTCTGGCCTTTCACTACTCCGGCGGTTTTCTGCCCAGCCTGCGGCCCTACGAATACACGGCCTTTCTGTCGAACGGGTATCTATGGGTGGATTTCTTCTTTCTGCTTAGCGGCTTCGTGCTCGCTTACGTCCATGCCGACAAGTTCCGCGATGGTTTGCAGGGTCAGCGGGTCAGGGCGTTCGTCTTCGGCCGCTTCAGCCGGATCTATCCCCTGCACCTGACGATCCTGATCGGCTACGTGATCCTCGAGCTGGTGCGTTGGGCGCTGACCGTGCAGCAGGTCGGCCATGCGGATTTCCGCACCTTTGTCGGCAGCCACAGCATCCCGGCGCTGATGTCGAACCTGCTGCTGTTGCAGACGACCGGGCTGCACGACGGCCAGACCTGGAACGGTCCGGCATGGTCGATCGGGGCAGAGTGGTTTTCGTATCTCGCATTTCCGGTGCTGGTGGTGTCGCTGATGCAGCGTTGTGCAGTGGTGGCCGCAGCGGTCATCGCGGTCGCACTCGCAGGGCTTGCGGTCATTTCCGATGCGGGGCGCAATCTGGACGTCACCTATGACTTCGGGCTGTGGCGCTGCCTGTGCGGCTTTGTCATCGGCATGATGCTGCACCAGTTGATGGGGCCAGCCCGCCGGGTGCACCTTGGCCACGATGCCGTGTGCGCGGCCTTGATCGTCGTGCTGTGCGTAGGGCTTCACTATGGCGTGCGCGACATCCTGATCCCGCCACTGATGGCGCTCCTCGTGCTGTCGCTCGCATTGAACGACGGTCGCGTCGGGCAGATGGTGTCGCATCCGGCGCTGGTTTGGCTGGGGACCGTGTCCTATTCGATCTACATGGTGCACATGCTGTTGCTGGCCGCCGTGAATACCACGTCCGTGACCGTGCTCGGTCAACCGATCGGACGGTTCCTCGGGGTTGGTGCGTCGCTCGCCCTTCTTGCCGCGATGACGGTCGTCGTCCTCGCGTTGGCGCAGGTGCTGCACCGTCAGGCAGAAGTCCGGATGCCCGCCGCGATGAAGCGCAGCAGGGTTGCCGCACGTTTCATCGCGGGCCGGTCGCGGTGACTGGCGACACCTGTGCCGGGATCAGGTCCGTGGGATCCACGCCACGTTTCTCGGCGCTGGCGCGGACCGCATTCTGCAGTGCGGTGCTGGCAGCCAGCAGCTTGTGAAAGCGGGCCTCGTCCAGCACCAGCAACGTCGACGGCGCGATGGCGCGGACTTGCGCGCGGCGCGGCCTGCGCGTCAGCACGGCCAACTGACCGAACATCTCGCCACGGCCCAGACGCAAGGGCGCATTCGCCGCCTCGATCTCGACCGCGCCGGAGGCGATGAAATACACGCTGCCGGCAGGGCTGCCGTGGGGCACCACGATGTCGCCCGCATTCACGTAGGCGGTCTGCAGCGCCTGCCCCAGACGCGTCAGCGCCGCGTCGTCGAGATCCTTGAACAGCGGAAACTGACGAACCAGATCGGACCGTTGCAGGTCGATGTCCAGCCTCGGGCGATCTTCGGCCCGACTACGCCGTGCGGCCACGTCGTTCTGCAGGGCCGCATAGACTTCGGCCCCGATCAGGCCATCCTCGCGCATGGCGATGTATTCCCGTTCCTCCAGCCGCAGCGCTGTCCGCCGGATGAAGCGGCGCTCCAGCTCTTCGGCATAGCCGGGATACTGAAGGCGCAAACCGTCAAGGGCGGCATCCGCCGCCTCGATCCGGCGCGACAGCAGTTCGTGCAGCAGATCCGCCACGCGGCGACCGTGGATGCGGCGGATGCGCCCTTCTATGAACGCGCCAAGGTCGCGCAGGATCAGACGCTGCGACAGCAACAGTTCGAACCGGTCGGCGGTCACGCGGGCCAAGGGGCCCGTGATCCCCAGCCGACGCTGCAGTGCGACCCGAAGCTGGAACCCGCGACTATAGGCCAGCGTCCGCCGGGCGGCCCGCTGGTATCCGCTGCGCCCGCCGGCGCGTGCGCCTTCGATCAGCTGGTCCGCGTCCAGCAACACCCGGTCAGCCATCCGGACCGAGATCGTGCGTTCGCGGACCCGGTTGAGGATGGTGTCCCGTTCGTGCCCTGCCAGCGCGATCAGCCCCAGCGTGATGCGGTCGCGGTCGAGGATGTTCACGCTCGCCTCCGCCTCGTCCACGGCGGTGTCCAGCCGCTCGCCGAACCGCTTGGCCTCCGACCGGACGATGTCGCGGGACAGGTCGTAATTCTCGGTTGTGCGGGCCACGTCCTCCCTCACGGTCTGAAGCGCAACGGCGACGACCTGCCGCGACAGGGCGTCGTCCAGCGGCGACAGCCGGTCGAGCCCCAGCCACCCGATCACATGGCGCAAGGTCGATCCCTGCACGATCAGGGTAAAGACGGTAAAGCCGGTGGCCAGGATGCCGACCACGCGCTTGACCTCGACAGGGACGCGGATGCTTTCGGTCACGGCCAGTGCAAGGGCCAGTGTCACCGCGCCGCGCAGGCCGCCCCACAGGATGGCGGCGCGGTAGGGGCGTTCCACGACCGGCGACAGCCGCAACCGCGTCAGCAGCGGCAACAGCCCGAACAGGACCACGGCACGCGCTGCGACGGCCGCGACGATCACCACGCCAATCAGGGCGAAATCGCCGATCCGGACCTCCTCCAGCAGGCGGGGGATCAGCAGGGCTGCCAGGATAAAGATCAGCGCGCCGGCCCAGTGCGACAGCAGGTTCCACACCTCCATCATGCTGGTCCAGGTCTGCGGCCGCAGCCGACCCGGTCCGGTCAGGTTCATCGTCAGTCCGGCCGTCACCACGGCGATCACGCCGGAGGCCTGCAGACCCTGTTCCGCGACGACATAGGCCAGATACGGCACGGCGATCGACATGGTGATCTGAGCCCGTTCGTGATTGCCGAACAGCGACATGCCCCAGACCGCCGCGCGGGCCACCGCGTAGCCTGCCGCCACGCCCCCCGCGATTAGGACGGGAAACCGCCCCAAGGCTTCTGCCAGGGTCGGTTCCGGCACGCCCAGCATGACGAAGCTCATGAAGACGCCGAACAGCGCGATGGCGGCGGCGTCGTTCAGCAGGCTCTCGCCTTCGATGATGCGGGCCAAGCGTTGCGGCGCACTGATCGACCGAAAGATCGACACGACGGCGGACGGATCGGTCGTGGACACGATGGCGCCGACCAGCAGACAGGCCGCAAGCGGCAGTGCGCTGGTCAACGACAGGGCGTAGCCCACGGTCACGGTCGCCACGATGACGGCCACGACGGCCAGCACGAGGATCGGCATCCAATCGTCCAGCATCCGCCGCAGGTTCATCTCCAGCGTCGCCTGGAACAGCAGGGTCGGCAACAGGACATACAGGAACACGTTGGAACGGATCGGCAGGCCGAGAATTGCCATGGCAACCGGGTTCAGGGCATCCGTCAGCGAGGTCCGCAGGAAAAAGGTCGCACCTGCGGCGATCAGCACGCCGAGGATCGCGAGGATTACGGAATAGGGCAGACGCAAACGTGTCGCCAACGGCTCTGCCACGCCGATGACAAGAAACAGGGACGCGATGACGGTGGTTATCAGAATGATGTCCATGCGTTCGCATACTCCAGTTGCTGACCGTGCGGAACCTGCCAACCGCCGACCCCCGCGTATGTGAATCCGGACGCAGGGTTGCAGGTGGCGCACAGGCCTGCGACCGCCTGACGGCAGGCCGCTGGACCAGGCACAAGGGGCGTGGCGGTGACCCGCGCCGGTGTGGCACGGTCGACCTGCAAGGGGACGGAATGTGGCGCCCGGCGCCCGGTGCGTCCGATGCCGTGGCGGATACACGTCCGCATTACGGCGACCGTCGATCATACGGCCGGGGCGACGGGACATGCGGTCGTGCAAGCATATCGACGATCGGACCGGATGATTATGAATGCGTCAGACGGGTCTGACCAGTTGAGGCCGGTTGGATCGGCCCGGTGTGATCGCCCGTCGTGTGCGCATGGATGGTCCCGTGGTCTGTCCTGTCCGTCCGCCAACCTTTTTTGGATGGGGCATCGGCAGGCTGTCCTGTGGAAACCGGCCGGATCGGTCAGCGGATCGGATGCAGCGTCCCGCATCGGTCGGCAAGCGCTGTAGACTGGACAAACCCTGCGCTGCGACAAACGGCGATACAGGCCGCTTGCTTTAGGCCCTCTACCAGCATCGAAAGATCCATGACGCTTCCGCGACGGGGTCGGTGCACATGGGACCGACTATTCATGCGAAAAGCTTGGCGCACCATGGAAAGCGGCATGGTCGAACGGCGCTCGCCCGCTGGATCGCCGCCGCTGGCGAGGGTCTGCGCCAAGGGGTGCCGTCTGCGTCTGCTCATCCACCCGAAAGGCTCGTCGGTGCCACCCTTGCCGCGCGCATTGGCTTCGCCTCACTACGTTGGACGACCCGATCAAGCGGTTCATCATGCCAGTGTCGGACATCGCCCGTCGGCCACGATCCGGTGCCGCATGGCGCGGTACCTGACGGGATGCACGGTGCCCGGCGTTGGACCTTGGCCGGTTCCATCCACCGATGCAGCGCAAGGCTGTCTGCGGCCCGCGCCGTCGGCCCCGCGTCTGCCGACTGGTCGGGCATCATTGCGACACCGGCTCGCAAGTGTGTCTTGCCGCCCGCACCTTTCCGATGGGCCTCTCGGCACTCTTGCGTCATCGCACGATGAATTCCGCATGCAACGCCCCGCTCGCCTTGATGCTCTTGAGGATGTCGATCATGTCCCGTGGTGCCACGCCCAAGGCATTTAACCCTGCCACGACCTCGCTCAGAGAGGTGCCACCGGACACTTCCGCCAGGCCGATCCCAGGTTCCTGTTCGATCCCCACATCCGTGCGCGGCACCACGACGGTCTGCCCGGGCGAGAAAGGATTGGGCTGCGAGACGAGCGGCGCTTCCTCGATGCGCAAGGTCAGATTGCCCTGACTGACGGCCACGCGGCTGATCCGGACATCCTCGCCCATAACGATCGTACCGGACGCCTGATCGACCACGACGCGCGCCTTGCGTTCCGGTTCGACCAGCAGGTTTTCGATCCGACCGAGGGCATGTGCCGGCGATGGCATGTGGGTTGCGCCGATGTCCAGTTGCACCGTTCCCGAATCCAGCATCATTGCGACATGCCGTCCAAAATCCGCGTTGATCACGGCCTCGATCCGGCTTGCGGTGGTGAAATCCGGTGTGCGAAGCGCCAATCGCAGCGACGTCAGCGCATTCAGGTCGAACGCCACCTCTCGCTCGACCGTGGCACCGGACGGGATGACGCCAGCCGTTGGAACACCCTGCGTCACTTCGGCGGCGTCGCCCTGCGCCGTCACGCCGCCGGCGATGATGGTCCCTTGGGCGACGGCATAAATTTCGCCATCGGCCGCGTTCAGCGGAGTCATGATCAATGTGCCGCCGAGCAGGCTGCTGGCATCGCCGATCGCCGACACGGTGACGTCGATCGGGCTGCCAGCCCGCGCAAAGGGCGGCAGGCTGGCAGTGACGATAACGGCAGCGACGTTTTTGGGGCGGAACTGTTCGCCGGTCACGTTGACCCCGAGCCGTTCGAGGACATTCACCATGATCTCCTCGGTGAATGGTGCGTTCCGCAGGCCGTCGCCCGTCCCGCTCAGCCCGACGACAAGACCGTAACCGACAAGGTCGTTGGTCCTGACCCCGTCGAACTCCACCAGATCCTTCAATCGGATCGGTGAGGCCTGCACGATCTGCGGACCGAGCATGGCGCAGAGGATCACGCCGATCAGGCGCAGCATCACAGGTAATTCGCAAGGCTGAGGCGCGATAGGCGCGCCGTGGCCGTATAGTGCAGCTCCAGTTGTTGCTGCACGCTTTGAAGGGCGGAGGCCGTATCATAAGGATCGGCGTTCACGAGGTTGTTGCGCGCGGTGGCGAACGTCGTGCGTTGGGCCGATCTGCGCGCCGAAAGCTCTTCGAGGCGCTGCTGGTCGTCGCCGATCCGAGCGGCAAGCCCGCGGATTCCGTCGGCCGCGTCGAAGATCATCTCTCCCCCCTGACGCAAAAGGGCCAGGCGGGTGATCTGGTCCAATGTGCCGGACATAGCGTGGCTGACTGCCGCGTAGGCACTGGCCTTGAGCATGTCTCGCAGATCTGCGTCATCGGCGCGCCCCGTGAGGGTGATCGTCTCCGTCTCGGTCACACGCTGCGTCACGGCATTGCCGGTGTCCCCGAGATAGCCCGTCATGGCATAGCCGCCCGTGGGGACATCGAACCAGTCATTGATCGTCGCAGCGATCACAGCGGCATCGCTTGCACCGCCGATTGCGGTAAGCAGATCTGCCAGCATGTTGTCGGCACTGGCAACGGCAGGTGCGTCCACGGCGCTGCCGGCGAACAGGGCAAGGTCCGCGAAGCGCGTGTTCAGCAGGCCGACGACCCGATCGAAGCCGTCGCGCCCCGCATCTTCGGTCCGTGCGATGTCTGCCGGACTGGCAAACGTGCTCAGGGCAATCAGCCGACCCGCAAGCGTTGTCTGGCCGTCGCCGATGGCGGTAAGGACCGATTGCTTGTGATCCAAAGTTTGACTCAGGGTCTGCCCCGCCCGGTCGCGTGCGTCGATCGTTTCAATCTCGCGGTCGATGGTGGCGAGCGACGACACGTTGCCGCGCAGATGAGTTGCCAGATCGGCAATCCGTCCGCTGGACAGCTCTTGCGTCAGGGTCGCGAGCCGTGTCTTGATCGTCGCAGACTGGGCGAGGCTTTGGAAGTGTCGGGACATGTCGCCGTGGATCGGTGAGGTCATGGTTCAAATCTCCATCAGGCGTTGGATCAGGGATTGGATCGTTTCCATGACCTTGGCGTTCGCAGCATAGGATTGTTCGATCCGCAGCAGCATCTGCAGTTCCGCGTCGCTATCGACGCCGGTGGCGAGTTCGGCAGCCTTCAGGCCGTCTTGGCGTGCGGCGGCAAAACTCTTGGCCTCGTCGGCCAGCAGCCGCAGGGTGGCGAACTGATCGGCCACCCGCCCAATGTGCCCCGCAGCCGAGGCCGCGGGGGCGGCGGGGTCGATGGACGAGCGTGCCGTCAGACTGTCGGCAAAGCGCAGGAGTTGCGCTGTCTGTCCAACCGGCCCGGGCGACGCCGCCAGCACACCGTCGCGAAGCCGGGAGGCGACTCCGCCCTGTGACGGATCCACTGTGGCATTGATTTCGATCCGTCGTGCCAGACCGACGATGTCGGCTGGATCATAGGCGCTTCCGTCATCCGTCAGGAGGCCGGCGGCGGCAGGGGTTAGCGTCGGATCGACGAGGGGGCTCGACATGCGCGTGATCAGCTCGGCCGCAATCAGGTCCAGACCGTCCTGCGCCGACACCAACTGCCGATCGCGCAGATCCATGGCGGCCCCGATGGAGCCGCCCGCAAGCCGTCCGATGCCGTCGGGTCCGGCAGACACTCCGTTGAGTGTGAGACCCTGGATAACACCGTTCGCAAAGCTCATTTCCGCTGTGATCGTTGGGGTTGCGACGAAGCCGATGACCGCCGCCCGCCCGTCGAGAAGCTGCGCACCCCCCATGGTCCACAGTGCAACCTTGCCATTCGGCTGCGTGATTTCACGCAGCGGCACGATGCGGCTGATTGCGTCGATTGCAACCTGCCGCTGATCCATCAGGGCGGACGGATCCAGCCCCTGCTGACCCATCCGCGCGATGTCGACATTGAGTTTCTGGACCTGCTGCAGACCCGCATTCAATGCGGTGACATCCTGCGCGATCGCCGCATCGGCCTGCCCGCGCAGCGACTGGACAGTCCGGGAGGTCTGCGACAGCGCGGTCGTCACGTCCGTCAGTCGCGTGACGGCCAGACCGAGCCGCTGGTCGGAGGCCGGGTCCGCAGCGGCCATTGTCAGGGCGGTCTCAAATGCCGACAGGCGTGCGCCCAGTCCTGCGGGGTCGTCGGCGGGGCTGAACGATGCCTCTACCGTGGCCAATGCGCGCCCCAGCGTTTCGGCGCGTGCAAGACCCGCATCGGCATTGCGTCGTTCGCCGATCAGGACACGGTCCGTGTGACGCACGATCCCGTCCACCCGCACGCCTGCGCTGCGACCGCCGACGGTCTGCGCCGACGTTTCCACCGTCCGGCGCCCATAGCCGTCCGTCAGCGCATTCGACAGGTTGGCTGATACCGTCTCTGCCATGCGCGCATTCGCCGTCAGTCCGCTGAGGGCGTTCGTCAGAGATTGGGTGATGCTCATGGGCGGTGGCTCCTATGCGACGTCTCAACGCTTGATGTTGGTCGTTTCCTGCAACATCTCGTCCACGGTCTGGATCACCTTGGCATTCGACGAGTAAGCGCGTTGGGTCTGGATCAGTTCGGTCAGTTCACCGGCGACATCGGTCGTCGATTCCTCGCGCGCGAAGGACACGATGTCGCCGGTCGGGCCATCGCCCGCATCCCACATGAAGAAGCTGCCGGATTCGGGCGTGACCCGGTAGGATTGCTGGTCCCGCACCTCGAGGCCATTGACGTTGGGCACGTCGATGAGGGGTATCTGATACAGGATGCGATTGATCCCGATATCGAAGGACGCCCGGAAGAAGCCGTTCTGGTCGATCTCGACCGACGTGAGGCTGCCGACCTGGGTTCCGTTCTTGGCGATGTTCACGGGGGCGAAGCTGTCGCCAAGCTGCGTGATGCCCTGCGGACTGCCGATCGTGCCGATCGTGATCTGGATCGGGCCGCGATCCGCCGGGACGCTGAACGTGCCGGTTGCCGCGTTGTAGGCACCACCCGACACGGTCGTGACCGACGCCAACGTGCCGCCACCGATGGTCGCATCGCTGAAGGTCAGCGTGTATTCCCCGATGACCGCGCCGCCGGAGGCGCTGTCGGCGATCTGCATCGTCCAGGTGTTCGACGACCCTGTCGCGGGGACCGTCGGCGAGAATGTGACGGCGAGGTTCGCCGATTTTCCGAGGTTGTCGAAATATTCAATCGACAGGGGTTCGTTGCCGGAGGTCGATCCGGCTTCCGTGCCGGTCGCAGGTAGATTGACCGCAAGGGTCATTTCCGTCGTGGGTTCGCCTGCGAACTGGTTCGCGTTGATCCGCACCGGCTTCAGCCCCACTGTCGAATCGCGTGGAAAGTTTGGAACGGTGCCGTCGGCATTGGCGGGCCACCCCATCAGCACGAGGCCCGACGAACTGCGCAGATAGCCATCGGAGTCGGGGCGGAAGGATCCTGTCGTCTGCAGCAGCATCGGTGTCGGCCCGTTGGCCACCTGCACAGCGGATTCCGGTGTGACAGGGAACATGCCGCGACCGCGGACGGCGATGTCGGTGGAATTTTCGGTGGCGACGAGCGATCCGCGCTGGTCGATTAACCTGAGCGTCGTGGCCCGGACGCCGCCCGCAGAATAGCTGCCGCGCGAATTCGCGATGACCATCGAGTGGAAATCCGTCTCTGCCCGCTTGTAGCCGAAGGTGGACGAATTCGAGATGTTGTCCGAAATCGTGGCCAGTCGCGTGGCATTGGCCGACAGGCCTGCCACACCGGCATTGAGCGAGGAGGAGATGGTCATCGGTTGCTGGCCTTTCGCATGAACCTGGTTCTGCGACCTGCATAGCGCCGCGCGCTTAACAGCCGCCTAATGCGATCCTACAGATCGGATCGCACCACGATGATCTCGATCCTGTTGTTGCGCACCGCCGTCACGTCATCGGTGACGGGGTCGCGATCCGCCTTTGCGGTGACGCGGACCATGCGGAGCGGATCGAGGTCGCCGGCGTGCAGCAGCATCTGCATCCGCGCGGCCCGGTCCGACGACAAGGACCAGACGCGGGATTCCGGCACGCCACCTGCGACATGACTGGTCACGGCGACGGGATTGGCCACGATGCGCAGGATGTTGGCCAGCATGTCAGCGATCTGGACGGTGACGGGCAACGGGTCCGCCGTCCCGGCGGTGAACAGGGGCGCGCCCGGCAGATCGAAGATCTCGATGACCAGCCCTTCGTCGGTCAGACGCGTGATGACGTGGCGCATCGCGTTCTCGGTCAGGAAGGATTCGCCGCCGACCCCCAGCAGGGCCGTTTCGAGGTCGCGCAGGGCCTGCACCTCGGCGGCCCCCGCGCTGACGCCACCGTCCATTTCGGCAATTCCGCCGGTCCCGTTCTGGGCGTTGGTGTCCTTGGTGTGCAACGAATCGCCGTGCAGCGCGCCATCGCCCCCCGAGGTCGCATCGACGAAGGGAATGGTCGGCGCGAAATAGTCGGCGATGCCGAGCTTCTGTTCTTCGGAGGCGGAGCTGAGCAGCCACATCAGCAGGAAGAACGCCATCATGGCCGTCACGAAGTCGGCGTAGGCGACCTTCCATGCGCCGCCATGGTGGCCACCGCCGGCGACGACCTTCTTGCGCTTGATGATGATCGGTCGGTTGGGCGGGGCGCTCATCGTGCATGTCCTCGTGTTGGCTGATCACGGGAATGGCGGGCACGTTGTGAAAGGTGTGTTAAACGGGGAATCACCGGCAATCCGGTTTACAGATCGTTGCGCACGTAGATGTCGTCGACCCCGCAGAATTCCGCCAGATTGTAGCCACGATCGCGCATCAGTGCGGGGATCAGCGACGAGCCTGCATTGTTCTCGATCGCCCACACGTCCACGCGGATCCGTTCGTGATCGAAGGCGGTGATGGCGGCCTGCTCTCCACCTTCGATGTCCAGCGACACGAAATCGATCCGGGACAGACCGGCCTCGTGACATATGCTGTTCAATGTCCGCGTGGGCACCGTGATCCGGTCTTCGACGTGACGGGGATCGGCACGGACCCGGTCGAGCAGACCTGCGTCGTAGGGACCCGCCAGACCGCTCATCTGTGTATAGCCCTGGGTCACGGCGATGAAGGACGCCTCGCCGTCCCTGTCTGACACGGCGTAGGGCAGACACGGTGCACGGCGCCACAATTCCGCCATCTCGCGGTGCTGTTTCACAGGCTCGACCAGCACGCCGGTCCAGCCCAGATGCGTCTCGAAATAGAGCGAATTCGAACCAGTTCGTCCGTCGTAGGCGCCCACGTCGAGGAAGATTCCGTTCCGGCGACCGCCGAGGATGCGCGCCACGACCCGGTCCTGCCCCGCCTGCGAGGCAAAGGGATAGCCCGGCGTCAGCATGCCGTCCACGTCGTGCAGCATCCGCATCAGCGGGCCCCGGGCGCGGGACCGCTCCTGACGCAGTTGGCCGATCAGATCGTCGCGGATGGCGTTCAGATCGCTGCGGGCCGTGGCGATCCGGTCGGCGGCGCCGGGGGTCGTCATGCGTCGCGGCTGCGCGGATGATAGGATTTCTCCTCGACGATGGCAGAGCCCAGTAGCTGGTTGATCCGCTTCTTGATCGCGGCCCGCTCGTCGTTCGTGACATAGACCGCGCGGGCCAGCGCCACGAAACCTGCGCCGAAATCGCCGCGCGCCTCACAGGCGCGGATGTCGTCCTCGACCGCCCAGAGGTCGGCATTGATCTCGTAAAGGGCGTCCCAGAGCGCCTGAAGATCGTCGCTGTCGGGCAATGCGGCCTGCGCGATGCGCGTCAGTACCGCCTGTTCGTGTTGCACGTTCGCCAGCTTGTCCCTGTCGGTCATCTGCTCGGCCTTCAGGCGCAGGATCGTCAGCTTGTCGATCAGCTCGCCGGGCGATGTGGGCACCATGATCTCGTTCATGCCAACCCCTCCACGCGGGCGCGCAGCACGCCAGCGACGTCCGACATGACGCCATCCCAGTCCATCGGGCTGTGCTGGCGGAAAAGACGCATCTGTGGATACCATGGCGTGTCGTCTCCTGTGTGGCGATAGACCCAGAACGCATCCCAGTGCAGGACGCACCAGACGGGCACCCCGAGCGAGCCCGCGATGTGGGCGGTTGCGGTGTCGGATGTGATGACCAGATCGCAGGCTTGCATCATTGCGGCGGTGTCGGCGAAGTCGCGTTCCGTGCTGCCGGTGTCCATGATGAACGCATCGGTCCCATCCGCATGATAGGCGGCCAGCTCCGGCCCCTTGTAGAGCGAGATCAGCTGCACGCCGGGGATGTCGGTCAAGGGCAGCAGATCGCGGTGGCTGAACGAGCGGAAGGCGTTGCCGCGATAGGTCACGGACCCGGTCCAGACCACGCCGACCCTGAACGCGGCGGCATGCGGTGCGACCAGCGCGGTTGCGCGTGTCACGCTGTCGTGGGGCACGTGCAGGGGGGCAGGGGGGGGCACGTCGCCGCCAGACGCAAAGTGCATGGCCGCAAGGTCCATCATGTTGACCCAGTAATCGACCTGATCGGATCTGGTCAGGTGCGCGACGATGCGATCGACGCCGGGCAGGTCCTGCAGCAGGCGCTGCAGCGGCGACTTGACCGTCATCACCACCTGCGCGCCGCGCCCGCGCAGCACGGTCAGAAAGCGGGCGAACAGCACCGCGTCGCCGAACCCCTGTTCCGTCAGCACGGCGATCGTCCTGCCCTCCAACGGCTCGCCCTGCCATTCGGGGAACGGCAGGTCGCGGGGCTGCAGTTCGCCGGCGCGCCAGCGCACCTTGTAGTTTTCCAGCCCGGCGGCGTAGTGGCCGGCGCCCAGCTGTGCAAAGGCCAGTTGCATCCGCAGTTCCGCATCGCCGGGAAACCGGTCCAGCGCCGCCGTCGCCCAGGCGATGGCGGCACCATAGTCGCCCATGCCGCGCAGGCAGCGCGCCACCATCGGCAGTTGCGTCAGATCGTCGGGGTGCCGGTCAAGGATCCGGTGCCGCAAGGCAAGGCTGGCCGCATAGTCGCCGGTGTCGGACAGCACGTTTGCGGCATTGTTCATCGTGCCGATGCCGTCGGGATCCAGGGCCAGCGCCCGGCGGTGCGCCCGCAATGCCATCGTGTGGCGACCCGCCTTGCGGTGCAGCGCGCCCAGGTTGGACCACATCCCGGCATCGTCGGGCACCAGCGCCAGATAGCGGGCATAATCGAGCATCGCTGCGTCGAGCCGCCCCTCGCGATGCGCGTCCGCCGCCGATGCCCGCAGGGTGGCCGCCGTCATGACGCGGGGTCGCCGCGCGTGCGGCGGATCGGCTGCACCAGTTTCGTAGGACGACGGGCCTCTGCCGCCTCGAACAGTGAAAAGGTCTGGTTCACGTAGTTCACGGCGCCCGAGATCAGGTCCATGTAGTCCGTCAGGTCCTGCGTCACCTCGACCTCGGCAATGGTGACGGCGCGATCCTGCGGCGCGACCTCGAAGGTGCAGTAGAACAGCGGATCACCGCGGTTCACGACCAGCGGCTTTTCGGTGTCGGCCCACTCGAAGGCCCACATCAGCGGACGCGGCCACACGTTGATCGGGAAACGACCGCCAAAGATCGTGCCCGGCAGCGGTGTCCTTGCATAATGCAGGAACGGTGCGACCTGGCTCATGTAGACCGGCTCGTCCGCGATGAAGACATAGGGCAGCATGAGCTGGATCGTCGGCACGCCCGGATAGCGCCATTCATGCTCCGGCGTCATGTGGATCTTGTCGCGCAGCTTGTTGGCGCGGATGCCGGACATGTCGCCGTTCAGGTTGCGCATGGCGGGCTTGCTATCCTTGTCGCGCACGAACTGCAGGTTCAGGTCGAACGGGCAGCGCACCATGAAATAGCGGCTTTCCATGTTGATGACCGCGGGGCAGCGACTCGCGCTCTTGGCGTGCGACTTGTTCATGTCGGCAGAGCGGACGCGTTCGGGCGGGAAATAGACGATCCCGGCCTTGCGTTCGTTCAGAAACCAGCCGACCTGGACCGGGCCGCGGCCCGCTTCCGTACCTGCCGTATTCTCGAATGTGACCGATAACTGCATTGCCCATATCCTTTGTCAGTCGGTGTGCGCGAGAGCGCAGTCTCCGAACTGACCCGTCCATGGTCAATATGCGGTTAAATGGGGCCTGAGTTTGTTGCGCGTGGTGCGTTAGTAAGGTCAGGGCCGTCGCGGCGCACGGATCCGCATGCGCCGCGACAGTCCGGTGGGGCGCTTGCCGTCAGCCGACGACGACATCCCGGCAGGCGTCCTTGTCAGACGCGACGGCCGCATCCAGCGCCAGTTGCAGCGTGGCGCCGCGGGCGAAGTCGGGCCGCACCATCGTCCCAGACCGCACCGCATCGATGAAGCGGACGTAGTTGGTCCGGACCGGCGGCACGTCCAGATCCCGCCACGTCCCGACCTGCAGGTCCGGTTGCAGGCAGGCCTGCAGCCTGCTGACGTTGTTTTCCCACCGCACGTCCAGCCCGCCGGTGGTCCCGAAGATCCGCAGGCGCAGATCGTTCAGGTGACCGCTGGCCATGCGCGAGGCATGGACCACGCCGACCGCGCCGTCGGTCAGCTGCACCTGCATGGACGCGCTGTCGTTCGCATCCAGCGTATAGTTGCCGATCACGCCGCCGGGCGCCTTGTCGAAGGTGTGCAAACGGCACGACATCCGTGCCACGTCCGCCCCGGCAATGAACGTCGTGAAGTCGAGGATATGCACGCCCACATCGCCCAGCACGCCAAGGCTGCCGTGCTTGGTGCTCAGCCGCCACAACCACTGCGCCTCGGTGTTCCACTGGCCCCAGGCGGGCTGGGTCAGCCAGCTTTGCAGATAGGACGCCTCGAAGTGACGGATCTCGCCGATGGCGCCGCTGGCCACCAGACGTGCAGCCTCCATCACGGCGGGGACGTTGCGATAGGTCAGGTTGACCATGTTCACGACGCCCGCCCCCTGTGCCGCGTCCGCCATCGCCTGCGCCTCGGCGTGGTTCACGGCCAGCGGTTTCTCGCACAGTACATGCTTGCCAGCGGCCAGCAGGGGCATGGTCGTGGCGTGGTGCACCTGATCCGGCGTCACGTTCGATACGGCGTCGAACGCGCCCCAGGCAATGGCGGCCTCGACGCTGTCGAAGGTCCGGGCGACGCCATGCGTCGCGGCAAAGGCCGCGAGGGTGTCGGGATTGCGGTCGACGCCGCCGACGACCGTGACGCCTTCCATCGCGGCATAGGCCTCGGCATGCGCCGCTGCCATGCCGCCGGTGCCGACGATCAGGACGCGCACGGGGGCTGCGACGCTCACCGGAACCCCTCTTCGCCACGGGCATGCAGGCTGCCGCCGCGTGCGGTCAGCGGCTCCAGCGCCGTATCGACCGGCACGTTGGGGGCGTCGGTGACGTCGGCCACACGGGCGGCGGGGTTGTGCGCCCACTTGACCGCGTTGGTCAGCACCCGCTTCACGTTGTCGTCGAAATAGGTGGGATAGGTCTCGTGCCCCGGGCGGAAGTAGAACACGTTGCCCGCGCCGCGCTTGTAGGTCAGGCCGGACCGGAACACCTCGCCGCCCTGGAACCAGCTGACGAAGACCGTCTCCAGCGGTTCGGGCACGCCGAAGGGCTCGCCGTACATCTCCTCGTTCTCAAGCTCGAAGAAGTCGCCGATGCCCGCCGCGATGGGGTGGTTGCGGGACGTGACCCACAGCCGCTCGCGCTCTCCGGCCTCGCGCCAGGTCAGGTTGCAGGGCGTGCCCATCAACCGCTTGAAGATCTTGGCGAAATGCGCGGAGTGCAGCAGGATCAGACCCATGCCGCCCCAGACCGCCTCTGCCACACGCTCGACGACCTCGTCAGAGACGTCGCCATGCGCCGCATGCCCCCACCACAGCAGCACGTCGGTTTCGGCCAGCCGCGCAGCCGTCAGGCCATGCTCCGGCTCTTGCAGCGTGGCCGTCGTGGCGGTGATTCCATCGTTTGCGTTCAAGGCGGCGGCAATGGCGCCGTGGATCCCGTCGGGATACACCTTGGCCACCGTCGCATTCTCGGTCTCGTGCACGTTCTCGTTCCAGACCACAGCGCGAATTGTCATCGCAAACGCCTTTCCAAATCGTTTCGGACGCCACATTGCATAGGGCCGGAGGGCCGTGCAATGGTCATGTTCCATCACGTATTGGCTGTAAGTTTCAGTTTACACTTGCCGCACCGGGTGCTGTCTAGCTAGACTGACACTCATGAGTATCGGCATCACATCACCCGGCGTCCGTCGCCTGCCAGACCCGCGCGCGGTGCTGCGTCTGCTGAAGCCGTGGACGTGGTTTCCGCCCATGTGGGCGTTCCTGTGCGGGGCCGTGTCGGTCGCCGCCATCGCCGATTGGGGGCTGGTCGCGCTGGGCGTGCTGCTGGCCGGGCCGATCACCTGCGGCATGAGCCAGGCCGCGAACGACTGGTGCGACCGCCACGTGGATGCCATCAACGAACCCGACCGCCCGATCCCGTCGGGCCGCATCCCGGGCCGCTGGGGCCTGTGGATCGCGCAGGGCATGACCGTGCTGTCGCTGGCCGTCGGCTGGCAGCTCGGCCCGTTCGTGTTCGGCGCGACGGTGCTGGCCTGCGTCGCGGCATGGGCCTATTCCGCCGAACCCGTCCGCGCGAAACGCTCCGGCGTGTGGGGGCCGCTGCTGTGCGGCCTGTCGTATGAAACCCTGCCGTGGATCACGGGAGCTGCTGTGCTGGCGACGGCTGCGCCGTCCCTGCCAGTGATGGCGGTGGCCGCACTCTATGGCCTCGGCGCGTTCGGCATCATGACGCTCAACGATTTCAAAGCGGTGGAGGGCGATGCCCAGATGGGGCTTCGTTCACTGCCCGTGACGCTTGGCCCCGTGCGCGCCGCACAGGTCGCCTGCGCGGTGATGCTGCTGGCGCAGGTCGGCGTCGTGGCTTTGCTGGCTTTGTGGGACAAGCCGCTGCATGCCGCCGCCATCGCCGCGCTGACACTGGTGCAGGTCGCAGCCATGCGGACGCTGCTGCGCGACCCGCTGGGGCGGGCGCGCTGGTATCAGGGCATGGGCATCCTGTTCTACATCGGCGGCATGATGATCGCCGCCTTCGCCCTGCGTGGGATCGGAGTGTGACATGACCCTCAGCTGGTTCCAGATCGTGCGTCTCGGCCTTGTGCAGATGTGCCTTGGCGCGATCGTCGTGCTGACCACCTCGACGCTGAACCGGTTGATGGTGGTCGAGCTGTCGCTCGCCGCGGTGGTGCCGGGGCTGCTGGTCGCGCTGCATTACGGCATCCAGATGTCGCGGCCCAAGTGGGGTTTCGCGTCGGACGCGGGTGGGCGGCGGACGGGCTGGATCATCGGCGGCATGGCGGCGCTGGGCGCCGGCGCATTGCTGGCGACGGCGGCGATCCTGCTGTTCGAGGCATCCTTCGCGTTGGGCATGGCCGTGTCCGTCGTGGCCTATGCGCTGATCGGCCTCGGCGTCGGCGCATCGGGCACGTCCCTGCTGGCGCTGATTGCCACGACGACGGCACCGCGCCGCCGGGCAGCGGCAGCGACGATCACGTGGCTGATGATGATCCTCGGCATCACCGTCACCGCGATCACGGTCGGCGCGCTGATCGACCCATATACCCCCGCCGTGCTGTTCGAGGTCGTGCTTGGCGTCACCGTCACCGCCGTGGCGTTGACCGTCCTCGCCGTCTGGGGCGTGGAACGCCACCTGATCGCAGTGACCGAACCCGACCCCACGCCGTTCCGACAGGGTCTGGCAGAGGTCTGGCAGGAGCGCCGCGCGCGCAACTTCACCCTCTTCGTGTTCCTGTCGATGACCGCCTATTTCATGCAGGAACTGATCCTGGAACCTTACGCGGGCCTCGTTTTTGCCTTTACCCCCGGGCAGTCCACGTCGCTGTCGGGTGCGCAGAACGGCGGCACGTTCATCGGCATGCTGCTGGTCGGCGTGCTGGCCACGGGATTCGGCATCGGCAACCTGCGGGCCTGGGTCATGGCGGGTTGCGTCGGATCGGCGGCGTCACTCGGCGCGTTGGCGTTCATCGGACCGCTGGGCGCGGGTGCGCCATTGGTGCCCGTCGTCATGGGCCTTGGTTTCTTCAACGGCATGTTCGCCGTCGCGGCCATCGGATCGATGATGGCGCTGGCCGGCAGCGGTCGCGACCGGCGGGAGGGGACGCGCATGGGCCTGTGGGGTGCGGCACAGGCCGTCGCCGCAGGCTTCGGCGGGCTGGCAGGGGCGACCTTCGTCGATCTGCTGCGTCTGACGACCACCGACGCCACCGCCTACGGCACCGTTTTCATCGGCGAGGCGATCCTGTTCCTTGCCGCAGCTGCGATGGCGGCCCGCATCATGGACCGCAATCCGGTCGCCCACCCCTCAACCCTCGTTCCGGGAGAATAGCCATGCAGTATGATGTCGTCGTCGTGGGTGGTGGCCCGTCCGGTGCCACCGCAGCCGAGGATCTGGTGCGCTCGGGCCACCGGGTCGCCCTGCTGGACCGTCTGGGGCGGATCAAGCCCTGCGGCGGTGCCATTCCGCCACGCCTGATCGCCGATTTCTTCATTCCCGACGACCAGATCGTGGCCAAAATCACGACCGCGCGGATGGTCTCCCCCTCTGGCCGTCACGTCGACATTCCCATCGACGACGGCTTCGTCGGTATGGTGGACCGCGAACATTTCGACGTCTTCCTGCGCAACCGCGCGGTGGCGGCGGGGGCCACGCTGGTCGCCGGCACCTTCGTGCGGATCGACCGCGACGATGCTGGCACCCATGTTATCTATCGTGACAAGGCGACGGGTGAGGAAAGCGTCCTGTCCACCCGTCTTGTGATCGGCGCCGATGGCGCCCGGTCGCGGGTCGCGGCGCAATGCGTGCCCGGTGGCGACACTATTCCCTACGTCATCGCATACCATGAGATCGTGGAGGCCCCGGTTGCGACCGCAAGCTACGATCCGACGCGTTGCGACGTGATCTACGATGGCCGGATCTCTCCTGACTTCTACGGCTGGATCTTTCCGCATGGTGGGCAGGCCAGCATCGGCATGGGATCGCTGGTGAAATCCGTCGACGTGAAACAGGCGACCGCCGACCTGCGCGCGGCCCACGGGCTGACAGATTGCGTCACGATCCGCCGCGAAGGCGCGCCGATCCCGCTGAAGCCGCTGGATCGTTGGGACAACGGCCGCGACGTGGTGCTGGCCGGTGACGCCGCAGGTGTCGTCGCCCCTTCGTCCGGCGAGGGGATCTATTACGCCATGGTCGGTGGCCGCGTCGCCGCCACCGCCGCTGCCGCAAAGCTGCGCACCGGGCGCATCAAGGACCTGCAACTGGCCCGCCGCCTGTTCATGAAGGAGCACAAGCAGGTGTTCCGGGTGCTGGGCGCGATGCAAAAGGCCTACTATCGCAGCGACGAGCGGCGCGAACGCTTCGTGTCGTTGTGTCACGACGTGGATGTTCAAAAGCTGACGTTCGAGGCCTATATGAACAAATCACTCGTAAAGGCCCGGCCCATGGCGCATCTGAAGATCGGCATCAAGAATCTGGCTCACCTGACCGGCCTCGTGGCGGTGACGCGGACATGACCACGCTGATCCCCGCCTGGATCGACGGCACGCTGACGCCCGTGGACAAGCTGGACGCGCATCGGCGCGGCCTGCGCCACAAGGCGGTCAGCGTGTTCGTCATGCGGGGCGATGCGGTGCTGATCCAGCAGCGGGCGATGGGCAAGTATCATACGCCGGGCCTGTGGGCGAACACCTGTTGCACCCACCCGCACTGGGACGAGGATCCGGCCGTCTGCGCCACGCGTCGTCTGCGCGAAGAGTTGGGCATCACCGGCCTGCCGCTGACCCATCGCGACAGGATCGAATATCGCGCGTCCGTCGGCAACGGTCTGATCGAGCATGAAGTGGTCGAGGTCTTTGTCGCGCAGGCGGCGGATGATCTGACGATCAGTCCCGATCTGACCGAGGTCATGGCGACGCGGTGGGTCGATGTCGCCCAACTCATGCGGGAGGCGCGGGAGACGCCCGACACGTTTACCCCTTGGTTGCGCATCTATCTGGCCGAACATGCAGATGCGATCTTTGGCCCGGTCACAGCCGGTTAAGGTTTCGCGATTGTGCGGCACCGGACAACGGCCTTATGAATGTAGGAGGAAGGACGGCGCAGGTGCCCGTCCTGCGAAACCGTGATGCCACCGTCAGAGAGCGGTCGCAGACCTACCCGGGTTGTTGTGCAGGCGGTTCTATTACGACATGGACGCGGGATGATGTACCGACAGATCGAATGGGAATCAGCCTTTCGCGCAATGCCGGCGCCTTGTCTCGTCATGGATTGGGACATGCGGATCGTCGCCGCAACCGATCTCTACCTGCAGACCGTTGGTCGCAGGATCGAAGAAATCCGCGGGCGCTACATCTTCGAGGCGTTTCCCGAGACAGGCGAGCGGTTGGCGATGTTCGAGAGCGCCTTCCGGCGTGCCCTGTCGGGAGAGGCCAATACGTTGGTCGAAGTGCCCTATGCGATTCCCGTCGTCGGCGACGACGGCGTACCGACCGGGCAGATGAACGAGATCTGGTGGACGTGCCAGCACAGCCCGATCTTCGAGCATGACGGCACGGTCAAGTTCATGGTCCAGAATGCCAAGGACGTGACCCAGCAGGTGATGGCCGAGCGTCTGAAGGACGCCGTGGTGAACGAGCTGCAGCACAGGGTCGGCAACATCTTCGCGCTCGTCGCCTCGACCGCGTGCAAGACGGCGGCGAATGCGGACACGCTGTCCGATTTCCTGACCAAGTTCGACGGCCGTCTCAAGGCGCTGGCCCGGACCCATACCTATCTGACCGGCGACAACTGGGACGGAATCACCATCGCGCGGATCGTTGGCCGCGAACTGGCCGATCATGACGACACCGGCGGTGCCCGGGTCACCCAAAGCGGTGACAACATCATCGTGAACGCGACCGAAGCGCAGATCCTGACGCTCGCCGTGCACGAGCTGACGACCAACTCGGTCAAGTACGGCGCGCTCCGGTCGCCGGAGGGGCGCCTCTCGATTACGTGGCATGCGGCGGGTGATGCCGGTTTCACGTTCGAATGGCACGAGGACGGCGTCGCGCGGCCTGTCGCGCCTGCCCGAACGGGCTTTGGCTCCTTCATCCTCGACACGGTGGTTCCGGCACAACTTCGCGCGACGGCAGAGCGGCGGTTCACCGGCGATGCATTCGTCTACACGCTCGACGTGCGCGCCCGGGCAACCGCGCACGGATAGGGCGGCCTTACCCCGGTCCGCCATAGCCGCGCACGAGGCTGGCGGCGACCAGCGACCAGCCGTCGGCCACGACAAAAAACGAAAGCTTGAACGGAAGCGAGACGATGGCGGGCGGCACCATCATCATGCCCATCGACATCAGGATCGCGGCGACCACGAGGTCGATGATCAGGAACGGCAGAAAGATCAGGAAGCCCACCTGGAAGGCGCGTGCCATCTCTGACAGCAGGAACGACGGCACCACGACCGACAGAGGCGCATCGGTCGGGGCGATCGCGGGATCCATGCCGGGGCGCAGACTGGCGAGTTCGGCAAGGGTATTGGGGTCGATGCGCGCGATCATGAAGGTCCGCAGCGGCGCCATCGTCCGGGCAAACCCTTCTTCGATGCCGATGCTGCCGTCCATCAGTGGCGCGATGCCGTCGGTGTAGGCGGTGGCAAAGACAGGCTCCATGACGAAATAGGTCAGAAACAGCGCCAGCGCGACCATCAGCATGTTGGGCGGCGATTGTTGCAGGCCGATGGCCTGCCGCAGGATGGCGAGAACGGTGACGATGAACGGAAAACAGGTCACCATGATCGCGATGCCGGGCACGAGACTCAGTACCGTGACCAATGCGATCAGCTGCGCCGACCGGGTGGCCAGCGCGCTGTCGCTGCCCAGATCGAGCGTCAATTCCTGCGCATCCACCGGGCCGGCCACCATCAGGGCAGTCACCAGCGTTACCAGAGTGATCCAGCCGCCGGTCCCACGTCGCTGCCCGAGATCAGCCCAGATCACGGGCATCGCCGACGACTTCGGTCAGTCTCACGGCCAGTTGACCCGCGTCCGCACCTTCCATCTCCTGCAATTCGCCCCGTGCGATCAGCTTGTCCCCCACATAGATCTCGACCGGGTCGTCGATCCGCCGGTCCAGCCGCAGGATGGCGCTTTCCGACAGGTTCAACAGATCCTGCACGAGCGGCCGCGCACGACCGACCGATACGGTCACCTCGATGGGAATCTGCTGCAGCAGACGCGCCCCCCGCGCCGTCAGATCGGGCGTAGCGGGCACTGTCGGTGCGGTGTTGTCATCCATGGGCTCTGCTTTCTGTGATGTCGTCGAAAAGGGCCGACAGGGCGGCGGTGATGTCGCGGTTCAGCGCATCGTGATCCAGAAGGGTTTCTGACTCCGACCGTGTGATCAGGGCCACATGCGGCCCGAGTGTCGCGTCGCCCGACAGCACAAGGAGGCGGGCGATCGCGTCAGGCAGGCAATCGCCGACAGCCGTCAGTTGCGATGGATGCACCTTCAGGCGAAATGGCGTTGCCATGTCCGCCTTTGCGACGTGCACGAGATGGGCCGTGAGATGGCTTCTGAAGCTGTCTGGCAGGATCGTCGGCAATACCTTTGCGACGAGCGCGCGGAACAGCGGTTCCAGCCCGGCCATGACGTGCAGACGCGCTTCGGCAAAGCCGAAACCGATGTCGCTGATCCCCTGCACAAGATCCTGCGACAATTGCGCCTGCCGGGCGGCCATGTCGTCCGTCGCCTGTGCGTAGCCTGCGTCGAACGCCGCCGCGGACGCCGGCCGCGTGTCGCCGTCGGGATCGGCGGCAGCCTGCGCAAAGTCTTCGAGCATGAGGGCCAGCGGCATGTCAGGTGGTTTCCTTTTGCGGTGTTTCGATCCAGTCCTGCAGGATCTGCACGGTTTCGCTTTCGCGCTCCGCGATCAGCTCCCGCAGGCGCGCAACGGCGTCGGCCTGGCTCAGACCACCGTTGCGTGCGCTGTCCGCTGCCGGATCGCCTGTGACCAACGGAAAGCCCCCGGTGCCGCCGCCGATTGCAAGTGGCACGTCGAAGCCTTGGAAGCCGGGATCGGATGGCGCGGGCAGGGCCGCCAGTGCGGCGGGTCTGGTCAGGATCGGCCGCACGACGAAAAGCCCCAGCACCAGCGCGACGATCGCCGCGGCGGCGATCTGGATCAGGCGCATGACATCGAGCGGACCCGCGAGAAGTCCGGGCGCTTCGCCGACCGTGCCTTCCTGCGGCAGCGGCTCGAAGGCCATGGCCCGCAACGTGATCACGTCGCCACGCTCCGCATCGAGGCCGACGGCTGAGGACACGAGCTCCGTCAGATCGGCAAGTTCCTCTGGACTGCGGGGCGTGGTCGTCGTGGTGCCGTCGGGTGCGGTCGTGACGGGATCGTTGACAAGGACTGCGATGGTCAGCCGTTTGACGGCACCGGGGATTCTGGTGATCTGACGTTCGGTCTGCGACAATTCGTAATTCGTCAGGCTGCGCGTTTCGTTGGTCTGATCGGTGCTGGACCCGGCGTTGCCGCCGGCCGCGTCGCCGTCGGGCACATTCGATGCGATGGTCACATCGGCGTTCCGGCTGTCCTGCGCGTTGGAGCTGTTTTCAGTGATGTCGGTACTGACCGCGATTCGACCTTCGGGATCGAAGGTGCGTTCCATGATCTGTTCACTGTCGGTGACCGTGTCGATGGTCAGTTCGACCACGGCATTGCCAGGCCCGACCCGTGCGGCCAGCAACCGCTCTGCCCGTTCGCGCAGCAAGGCGGCCCTGTCGTCGCCGGCCGCAGCCGTCGGCGCACCCCCGGGATCCGACAGAAGCCCGCCCTTGTCGTCGATGACCGAGACATCCTCGGGCCGCAGGCCGCTGACCGCCGCGGCGACGAGGTGCTGGAACGCTCTGACCTGCGGGGCAGTCAGGGCCGCGCCCGTGGTCGTGACCGTTATCGCGGCTGTCGGCACGGCCGCGCGCCGGAACGGAGAGCCAGCAGGTGTCGCAATATGAACGCGCGCGGCGCTGATCGCAGGACTCGCCATGATCGTGCGGGCCAGCTCGCCTTCGCGCGCACGACCATAGGCGGCATCGAACATCTGGCTGGTCGTGCCGAACCCCGACAGCGTATCGAGCAGCTCGTAACCCTGGCCCGTCATGGCCGGCAACCCTTCGCCGGCCAACGCCATGCGCAGCACATCGCGCTCCGTCGCGTCGACATAGATCGCGCCGCCGCGTACCTCGTACACCGCGCCACGCGCATCCAACGCCGTGATCACATCGCCGGCCGCTGCCGCTTCGAGCCCGCCGAACAGAAGCGTCATGTCGCGTTGACCCACGCTACGCGTGAGCAGCATCACGGCGAGGAACATGAGGCATGTCGCGCCGATCACGGCCATGCGTCGGCGTACGGTCAAAGTCATCCAGACGGATTGAAGGCCTTGCACGGGGATTCTCCGATCATCCGGGCTTCTGCCCGTCATCGTGAGGTTTGGAGGAACAGACTTAACAATCGGTTAGGGCTTGCAGGTTTATGCAGTCCTCAGAGTCGAAACTTTGAGGAGCTGCCATGACAGCCATCGCCGATGCGGGCCCAGAGGTCCCGCGCAAGACGTCGAAGCTGCCTCTGATCGTGGGCCTTGTCCTTGCCATCGCAGGTGCGGGCGGGGGGTTCGTCGCCGTCGGTGCCGGTTTGCTGGGCGGTCCGGCAACGGACGAAGGGCAGGGTGAAGAAGCCGTGTCCGACCACGCCAGTGACGACGGCCATTCCGCGGCGGATGCCAGCGCAGTCGCGTTCATCCCGTTGGAACCGCTAGTAATATCTTTGCAGGGCCCTCAACAGTATCTGCGCTTCACCGCCCAGATCGAAGTGCCGCAAGAGGCGCAAGGGGCCGTGACTGCCATATTGCCGCGAATCGTGGACGTCCTGAACGGGTATCTCCGCGCGGTCGACGCGGCCGAACTCGCCGACCCGGCAGCACTGATGCGGCTGCGCTCGCAGATGCTTCGGCGCATTCAAGTCGTGGCGGGGCCGGAAAATGTCCGCGACCTGCTGATCATGGAATTCGTCCTGAATTGAGGGAAATGATATGACGTTCATCGCCGACGTTCTGCTGATCGCAGGTGCGCTGGGTGCCGGGCTGTATTGCTATGTCCTGTCGCGTCGCCTCCGACGGTTCACCGATCTGGAAAAGGGCGTGGGTGGAGCCGTCGCCATGCTGAGTGCACAGGTCGATGAACTGTCGCGATCAGTTGTACGGGCGCAAGCGACGGCAAACAGTTCGGTCGAGACGCTTTCGGGGGTCAGTTCGCGTGCAGAAGCGGCGTCACGCCGCTTGGAATTGCTGGTCGCATCCCTTCATGACTTGCCGCAGGAACCTGCGGCAGCGGTGCCCGTGAACCCATTCTTTGCCCGCAAACCCCAAATGGCAGAGGTGCATCAGTGATCGGCCAAAGAAGTCGACGGAAAGGTGCGCTGCACGTTATCGGCGCTCTTCTGATTCTGTCCGGCCTATTGAGGGCCGGAATTGCCGGGCAGGCGTTCGCCGAACCGGCCGTTCTGGATGCGCAGGTTTCCGAGGATACGGCAACCGACGGAGATGCCTCTCTACCGGACAATCCTGCACTGCTTGCAGCCATTCAGGCCCGTGAGTCGCGGATCGCGGATCGCGAGCGGCAAATCGAGGAGCGGATGATTGCTCTTCGGGTCGCCGAAGAGGAGGCTGCCGAGCGGGTGGCGGCATTGACCGCCGCCGAAGTATCACTTGCCTCCACAATTGCACTCGCCGACGTTGCCGCCGAAACAGATATCCAGAAACTGGTAGCCGTCTATGAGAACATGAAGCCGAAAGAGGCGGCTTCGCTATTTTCACAGATGACGCCGGATTTTGCTGCCGGGTTTCTCGCGCTGATGCAGCCGCCCATTGCTGCGCAGATCTTGGCGCAGGTCAGCCCCGAGACTGCCTACTCGATCAGCGTTGTCCTGGCAGGACGCAACGCCGACGTCCCGACGGAGTAACGTCGTCAATTTCTTCATTTTCGTAGTCCACGCTGACTATGGCGCATCTCTGGCATGCGGAACTTGGTAAGGGACAATGCTATGGTCGGATTCATCGGTGTCGCTCTCGTCTTCGTCATGGTTTTCGGTGGTTATGTGCTGGCGGGCGGAAAGATGGGCATCATTCTCAAGGCGTTGCCGTTCGAAATGGTCATGATCGGCGGTGCGGCCGTGGGCGCTTTCGTCATCAGCAACGACATGACGACGATCAAACACACGCTGAAAGATATCGGTAAGGTCTTCAAGGGACCGAAATGGAAACCGCAGGACTATACAGACGGCATGTGCCTTTTGTTCGAGCTGATTCGTGTAGCCCGGAGCAATCCCGTCGCGCTCGAAGAACATATCGAGTCACCGAGCACTTCGACTATCTTCGGGAAATATCCGCGTATTGCGGCCGATACCGAGACGATAGCACTGATATGTGACACACTGCGTTCCGCATCGATGAACTACGATGATCCGCATCAAGTGGAAGAGGTTCTCGAAAAGCGGATCGAGGCGACGATGGAGCACAATCTTCATTCGACCCACGCTCTTCAATCGGTTGCAGATGGCCTTCCTGCATTGGGTATCGTCGCGGCCGTTCTCGGCGTCATCAAGACCATGGCATCAATCGACCAACCGCCAGAAGTTCTAGGAAAGATGATCGGCGGCGCATTGGTGGGCACGTTTCTCGGTGTCTTCCTCGCTTACGGACTGGTCGGCCCGTTCTCGGCCCGGGTCAATGCCGTCATTAACGAGGATGGCCATTTCCAAAGAATGATTCGCGAAATTCTTGTTGCAAACCTTCATCGCCATGCCCCGAATATCTGCATCGAGGTGGGTCGTCAGAATGCACCCACGCATCTACGGCCCGAATTCGGCGTCCTGGAAGCGGCGTTGAAGGGCCTGAAGCAGGAGGCGGCATGAGAATCGGGCTTCTCATTGTCATGCTTCTCGTTGGCTCCGCGGCAATGGCGCAAGAACGGTTGGTGCGATCAGGGGCGCATTCAAACTTCACGCGCTTGGCAATTCCTATAGAGAAAGGCGAGGCGTGGCGGTTTGGCCGATCTCCTGTAGGCTATGCTTTGGAAATTTCATCTGCCGATACCTTGGACCTGTCGGGTATCTATGATCGCATTGGTCGCGATCGCATTGTTGATGTCAGTGTTGATGCGGGCCGACTAAACTTGGATATGTCGTGCAATTGTCATGCAGAAACTTACATCTATATGGACCGCTTCATTGTCATTGACATCATTGATGGTCCGCCAGACGCCATAAGTCGATTCGAAGACGTAATTGTCAAAGCCGAAGAAGACACGTCGCAGCGGTTATCGATCGCAGGACCACGGTTGATGCGGTTGCCCCTTGCGCCCGGCTCTTTGCCAATACCTCTGGCAAACAGCCTGGCCGTTTCTTCGCCTGAATCCAGGGAAGCAGCAGCGAGTGAAATCGTTGAACTGGAGCGCGGCGTCATCGACAGTCTGGCGCGTGCAGCATCGCAAGGTCTGGTGGAACTTGCGGAGCCCGTCGACGACGGCGTCGAACGCGAAGCAGAGGGTAGATGGGATCAACAGGTGCAACTGCCCCTGACCGATACCTCGACAGATCAAGATCCGCCTGCCGGGCCGGCACAGGCGAGTCTCTCTTTATCGGCGACGCCTGGTATCACGTATCGGACGAGTTACGACCAGTTGCAGAGTTTGCTTTCCGAACAGTCGAAGCAAAGCCCGTTAAGTTCGGAGTGTTGGGCGACCACTTTGACAGACTTCGAAACGAGTAATGACATTCAACCGGACTTTGCCACATCAATTTCAGAGTTACGAATTGCCTTGACCGATGCGCGAGATCGTTCTGATGCAGTGGCGGTGGCCGCGCTGGCAAAGGGGTATCTATCCTTTGGATTTGGTGAAGAAGCCCTGCAGACACTTTTGATCGACGGCGTCAATGACCGGAGCCGACGTGCTTTGCGCGCCATGGCCGAAGTTGTGGATGGCATGCCGCAATCCCAACCGGACTTGATATCCCAGACCGGTTGTAGCGGGTCGACTGCCTTGTGGGCTGTCCTCGCGGCTGAGGTATCCACGCTGCCACCGAGTGTGGACATCGGTCAAATCGCGCGCGAATTTAAATTGTTGCCTTTGCCTCTGCAAACTCACTTGGGGCCGAGGCTTGCCGACGTCATGAACCGCAGTGGTCATACAGAGTTCAGTGAAGGCTTGCTGATGCCTGCCATGAAGTTGGCTGAACCACCTATAGCGAGCGCAGTTGTAAGCTCTGAACTGGCATCGTCACGAGGCCAGATCTCCGAGGCGGCCAAACCGCTTGAAGCTCTTGCATTACGCAGCCCGCGGATGACACCAGAAGCCTTTGTTCGACTCGTTGATCTGCAAATCGAGGCAGGTGAAGTCGTGGCCGACGATCAGCTTGCTTTGCTGGAGACGTTTGCTTTCGAGTACCGAAAGCAAGAAGTGGCACCCGATATAAAACGTGCGCGCACTTCAGCGCTTACCTCACGGGGTGATCTCCGAGCAGCGTTTCGCTTATTGAATGAGGGTGTTCCTACGCTGTCAGATCAGACTGAGGCGCCGCTGAGTGAAGCAATAATCAAGGGTGCGGTGGCGCATCCAGACGATATGCTTTTCTTGGACTTTGCATTCAGCTCGGATGTCGAAGAGACATCGTCGGATACACAGAACGGCGTGGCCTTCCGATTGCTCGATCTCGGCTTTCCAGACCGGGCGTCAGAGATTCTTGAGTCGAATGCAGTAGGCGGCGCCATGGCCGAGCGACGCTATTTGCGCGCAACTGCCGCCATAGCAAAAGGTGACAGTGCCTCAGCACGTCAAATCTTGTCCGGCATTTCCACTGCCCGGGCCGAAGCCATCTTGTCCACGGCGATTGAACCCGGATCGGCTGATGACGTTTCTCAAGCTGATAGGGCGTTCATGACAGAAGACTGGTCATCACTAATGGAATCGGGTGACCAGCTTCTGCAGGACACGGCAAATTTGGTGCAGACAGAGATCGATCCAACACCTGATGTGGCGGCACCATTAGCGAGTGGTCGTGCACTAATTGAAGACGCCAGTCAGACCAGGGCGACTTTAGATACCTTGGTCGAACGTTTCGCATTGCCTGTCGATGAGTGAGTTCATGATTTTTAAACCCATTCAATACAAGATTGACCGATCAGTTCGCACTCTTGTGCCTATGTACCAAAAGCATCCTTTTAATGCGTGCATTGGCCTGTTGACGTCACTCGTCCCTGCCCGAAGCGACGACCGTCCGGGTTGGATCTGGCATGTAATGCCACAAATTTGAAGCAGGGCAACGCCGAAATCCATGATTGCAAGACTATTCAATCCAACCATCATTCTGACGATTGGCTTGATGGCCGTTATCGTCATGATGATCCTCCCCATGCCATCATGGGTTCTGGATCTGGGCCTCGCAGCGTCCTTCGCACTCGCGATCCTCATGTTCACCATCACGCTGTTCATTGAACGACCGTTGGACTTCGCGGCTTTTCCGACCGTGCTGCTGGCGTCTTTGATGCTTCGACTTTCCCTTAACGTGTCCTCGACAAAGTTGATCATTGGGCAGGGTCATACCGGAACGGACGCGGCTGGTCATGTCATCGAAGGCTTCGCGATGTTCGTGATGTCTGGAAATGTCCTGCTCGGTATCGTCGTCTTCTGCGTGATCCTGATCGTGAATTTCATCGTGATCAACAAGGGTGCGACGCGGATGGCAGAGGTTGGAGCCCGGTTCGCTCTTGATGCCATGCCGGGGAAGCAGTTGGCGATCGATGCCGACATGGCGGCGGGTGCGATCAACCATGCGGAGGCGCGCATGCGTCGCGAGCGGGAGCAGGCCGAGACGACTTTCTTCGGCTCCCTCGATGGTGCGTCAAAGTTCGTGAAAGGCGATGCGATTGCTGGACTGCTGATTACCTGCCTGAACATGGTGGTTGGTTTGGGCGTCGGTGTCGCAATGATGGACATGCCTTTCGGCAAAGCATTCGAGACTTACGCGATTCTGACGGTTGGTGATGGTCTCGTCAGTCAGATTCCAGCTGTCATCATCTCGATCGCCACGGCCTTGCTTCTGGCGCGCGGTGGGGCTGTAGGGGCGACCGATCTTGCGCTTGTAGATCAACTGGGGCGACATCCCGCTGCCCTTGGAACTGTCGGTGGCCTGATGGCGTTGTTCGCCATCGTCCCCGGTATGCCATTCGTTCCTTTCATGGCGGGAGCGCTTGGTCTGGGCGGATGCGCATATGTCATTTCGCGATCGGCAGCGCGACGCAATGCGATCAAGGCGATACCCGAATCACAGGATGTGGCCATCCCTCAGGAACGATCGCTCGGCGACATGCTCGATCTTGACGATATCCATGTGGAGTTTGCGCCTGACCTTGTGGAAATGGTCCTCGATCCCGGAACGGGGCTTGATGCGCGGATCGTCAATATGCGCAATCACGTCGCGACCGCATATGGTGTCGTACTTCCAGAGATACGATTGACGGATAACGCGGCCTTGCCGACTGGCAGCTATGTTGTGCACATTCAGGGTGTCGAGCAGGTCCGCGATCGTCTGCAGGCAGACCGGGCACTGGCGCTTTTGCCGGATGGGCAGGCTCCGGATATTCCGGGAGATTCAGTTGCAGAACCCGTCTATGGGGCGCCCGCGCGCTGGATCGCACGTGACATGCAGGAAACAGCGGCGCTGTCAGGGTTGACCGTCATACAGCCTGCGGAAGTTCTGGCGACCCACCTTCTCGAGATCGTGAAGCGGAACTTTCCAAGGTTGCTGACCCACAAGGCGCTTCGCAAGCGCCTCGACGAGATGGTCGGGCTGACGGATCGGGCACGTGCCGATGCAAACCGCCGACTGCTTGACGAGTTGATGCCTGACAAGGTGCCGATGGACCTGCTGCTCGGGGTGCTGCGCCTGCTGCTGGAAGAACGTGTTTCGATTCGCAACCTGCCACTGATCCTCGAGGCAATCGCCGAGGCGCGGCAGTTGCAGCCGACGGTAGATGGGATGACCGAACATGTTCGTCGCAGGCTGGGCTTCCAGCTCGTCGCATCGGTGCGGCGAACCGATGGGACGATCCCGCTCGTTCAATTGGCACCGGAGTGGGAGGACGCTTTCGCAACATATGAAATTCGTGCCGAACGCGGCAATCCGGGCGGTGACGTCGCATTGCCACCCGAGGAATTCAATCGACTTGCCGATGGCATTGCCGCCAAGCTCGATCAGGCCGCGGCGCAAGGCACCTACGCGGCTCTCGTGACCTCGGTGCGGAGACGGCGTTTCTTGCGGACGGTGCTGGCAGCCAAGGGCATCCTGAATCCGGTCCTGTCGTTCGAAGAGATCGGTATCGACGCGCGGCCGGCGCTCGTGGGTCTGGTCACGTTATGATCGACACGATCGGCCTTTTAACAAGCCGCTCGCAAGAGGCGCTCTGGCTGGGCTTGATCGTCTTCTTGCGTGTCGGGGCCACTCTTGCCCTGGTTCCGCTATTCGGCGAGCAAGTCATCCCGATGCGTGTCCGGATCGCTATTTCACTGGCCTTTACGTTGATCGTGGCGCCGGCTGCAATTCCTGCCGGTTTCGCCATGCCCACCAGTTTTCGAGGTGCGATCGGTCTAACCGGACCCGAGGTCCTCGCAGGGATATTCTTCGGTCTCCTTCTTCGCTTCATGATCTTCGCACTTCAAATTGCCGGTGCGATCATCGCTCAATCGACGTCGCTTTCGCAACTGTTCGGCGGAACTGCAGGTGCCGATCCGCAAGCGGCGGTCGGTCAGATCCTCACCGTGACAGCTCTAGCGCTGGTTGCTCTGACGGGATTGCACACGACGTTTGCGGCCTACATGCTTCAGACCTACGCGATGGTGCCGGTCGGTGCGCCCATCAGTGCTGCTCTGGTGGCCGAGATCGGTGTCCGCAGCGTGGCCCAGACCTTTGTCCTTGGATTTACGCTTGCTGTGCCCTTCGTCGTGGCATCGCTACTCTATAACGTGATGCTGGGAATCATGAACCGCGCGATGCCGCAGCTCATGGTCAGTTTCGTCGGCGCCCCCGCCATCGCAGGTGGCGGTTTGGTTCTGTTGTGGGTCTGCGCGCCAATCCTGCTGCCGATTTGGCTCAACGCATTCGCGGCGACCTTGGCCTTGCCAGGAGGGCAGATGCCGTGAGCGATCAAAGCGACGATGACGACAAACCGTTCGAGCCGTCGCAAAAGAAGCTGGATGACGCCCGTGAGAAAGGTGAATTTCCCAAGTCTGCGGACCTGACGACAGCCGCCGCATATGGTGGTTTCGCGATCGCGCTCGCTGCGATGGCGGGCCAGTCCTTGTCGGGCATCGGACAAACGCTCGCCTATCTGCTCGATCAATCGGATGTACTGGCCGCGGTAATACTGACATCGTCGGCACAACCTCTCCTTGGGGGCATCGTAGGGGCGGTCGCGGTCGCCGCGTTGCCGTGGG
This sequence comes from Loktanella fryxellensis, assembly GCF_900110065.1. Lineage (GTDB taxonomy): Bacteria > Pseudomonadota > Alphaproteobacteria > Rhodobacterales > Rhodobacteraceae > Loktanella > Loktanella fryxellensis. The sequence goes on from NZ_FOCI01000002.1 coordinate 85,981, forward strand.
TCGTATTTCCTGCGGTGGGTGCGATCCTGTCGACCCTTGGCCAGCAGGCTTTCGTGGTCGCCCCACAAAAGATTTCACCCAAATTGTCACGCCTTTCGCTTTTGCAAGGGGCCAAGACAAAATTCGGTCGCGAGGGATTGTTCGAATTTGCAAAGAGCTTCGTCAAACTGGCGATATATTCGGTCCTACTCGGATACTTCCTGATGTCGCGGCTGGACGATATCGTTGCGACGATTTCGCTCTCGCCAGGAATGATAGTCGTCGAGATCGGACGCCTGACATTGTCATTACTGTTGACCGTTGTCGGAATATCCTTGGCTCTCGGAGTCGTCGATCTGCTTTGGCAGCGTTCCCAACATGCGCGCAAACATAGGATGACCCGTCAGGAATTGTTGGACGAACAAAAACAGCAGGATGGTGATCCGATGGTGAAACAGCAACGTCGACAGCGCGCGATCGATCTGGCTATGAACAAGATGCTGGCCGATGTGCCCACAGCCAGCGTCGTCATCGTCAATCCATTGCATTATGCTGTGGCGCTGCACTGGCCCGGTGACGCAGGGCATGCTCCCGTTTGTGTGGCCAAGGGTGTGGATGAGATTGCTGCACGGATCCGTGAAGTTGCGGCCGAACACGGAGTGCCCATCCATCCGGATCCCCCAACCGCCCGCGCTCTTCATGCCGCCGTCGCGATCGGGCAGGAGATTGCGCCGGATCAGTATCGCGCCGTCGCCGTGGCAATCCGGTTTTCGCAGACCATGCGGTCCAAGATGCGGCGGTCGACATGACGCACGACGGTCTGTCCGGTCTGACCGGGCTTGCAGACATGGTGCTGCACGGTGCGCAGGCCCGACTATCCCGCATCCAGCAGCGGGAGACCGATTTGCGCGCGAAGATTGCAAAGATCGGACAGGATCGCGCGGAGATCGCCACGCGGCTGCAAGGACCAGACGATGCAGCCCTGGCTGCCGGCGCGGATGGCCGCTGGCTGCAATGGATCGCCATGCGTCAGACCCACCTGAATACCGAACTTCTTCAAGTGCTGGAGCTGAAACGTCTGCAGATCATCGTGGTTCGCGATGCCTTCGGGCGTGCCAGCGCGCTCGCCGCGCTCGAGGCAGATGCGCATGTGGCGCGGCGGCGGCAAGTGGAAAGGCGGATGGCACGAGACGGCTGAGCGATCAGACGTCCTGGCGTTTGATGTCGATCAACAGGATGTCCAGCGCCGTATCGCCAAGGATGTCGCGCGCCGTCCGCAACAGGTCCTGGCGAAGGATCCGCAATTTGTCCGTCGCCGTGTAGTTGCCCGTAAAGCCACCGATGTTGGCATGCTGGAACATATCCTGGAGCAGGCTGTCACGCAGGCGCGGTTCGATGTCGTAAACGGCTGACACCTGTCCCGTAGGCACCTCGATGCTGACGGTAATCGCCATCATCGAGACCAGATCCTCGCCATCCATGACCGGGATGACGAAGGGGTTTTCCAAGGGGGCGAATTCGCTGCCTTCGGATGCAGCGATCGGTGCGACATCGACCGGGTCGTCGGGCGTCGTCGCATCCGCTGCGACCGGGTCGCCGCAGGGGGCTGCGGCTACGATATCGTCGCCGGTGTCCGGCACCGGGTCCGGTTTCAGGATGATCGCGGCCCCGACACCGGCTCCGGTCCCGGCCAGAAGCATCACGATGGGCAGCAGAAATTTCTTCATCGGAAGATCTCCTTGGGGTCAGAAGGGCAAGATCGCTTCGAGCGCCTGCTGACCGTATCGCGGTTGCTGCATGTCGCTGATCTGTCCGCGGCCACCATACGAAATGCGGGCCGAGGCGATCTTGTCGTATGTGATCTCGTTCTGCCGCGAGATATCCGCAGGCCGGACGAAGCCCGTAATGGTCAGTTCGCGCAGTTCGAAGTTCACCCGCACTTCCTGCTGGCCTTCGATCGCGAGGACGCCGTTCGGCAACATGTCGGTGATCGTGGCCGCAATCCGCAATGTCAGCTTCTCGTTGCGCTGGACGGATCCGTTGCCTTCCGCCGTCGAGGTGGAGTTCACGCCGACCGCGCTGCCGAGGGTCGCGCCGTCCGGCAACCTCTCGTCGATCTTCTGTGGCAGGCCGAACAGCGACGGTACGCCAAGGGTTTGCCCTGCGGATCTGCCACGTTCGGACGAATTCGATATTTCGGCGCTGTCGTCAATCTCGATCACGACGGTCAGGATGTCGCCTTGCTCCATCGCCCGGCGATCGCCCAGCAACGACCCGCGGTCTCCGGTCCAGAGCGAGGCTTGGGCACCCGGCGTCTGCGGCCCCTGGTCCAGCGTCTGCGGCAATGCCTGGTTCATCATGGCGATCCTGTCCGCCGTCGCAGCGATGGGTGTCAATTCCGGCGCGCGGCCGACATCCGCGCTGGAACAGGCGACCACGAGGACGCAGGGCGACAGCTTCCACAGACGGAGCATGTTAGCGGGACACATAAGCGGCTCCATCGGCGCGGATCTGCGCGGTCACTGTGGTGCGGGAGGTCAGGTTCATGACGAGAATCGTCTCGCCCGCACCGGCACGTCCAAGGGCGCGGCCGTCGGTCGTGATCGTCAGGCCGCCCATGTCATAGATGATGGGCACGATCTGGTTGCGATCGACGATCGCGGGAAAGCCGACGTCGGCTGGAAGGACGGGCCGCCCGGCATAGAGGGCGGTTCGCGCCTCCATCCCGACCAGCAGCAGCGGATCGTCGGTGCCACCCGTGGTGTCGCCATCCTGCAGCAGCAGATCGGAAGCGCCGATGATCGATTGCGCCGGGATCGTGCGCGCGGCAACGAGCGTGTCGGCAGCGGCGGCCTGCGCCGCCACGATGGCAAACAGCACCAGATGTTTCATCGGATCTGCACCATGGACCCGAGCATCTGGTCGCTGGCCGTGATGACCTTGGAGTTCAACTCGTAGCCGCGTTGGGCGGCGATCAGATTCGTGACCTCCCTCACCGGATCGACGGAGCTGTCCTCCAGATAGCCCTGCCGCACGGTGCCAAGGCCATCTTCGCCCGGCACGCCGACCGCAGATGGACCCGATGCCGCTGTTTCGAGGAACAGGTTGGAACCGATCGCTTCCAATCCCTTCGGGTTGGTGAAATTCGCCAGCGTCATCTGCCCCAGCAGCGCCGGTTGCGTGTCGCCAAGGAAATAAGCGTAAACCTCTCCGTTCGCGTTGATCGAGATCGAGCGCGCATCTTCCGGCACGGTGATGTCCGGCACGACGGGATGACCGTCCGAAGTGACGACCTGACCTTCTCCGGTGAGCTTGAGGGCACCGTCGCGGGTATAGGCGGGTGTGCCGTCCGGCAGCGTCACCTCGAGATATCCCAACCCCTCGATCGCCACGTCCAGATCCCCACCCGTCGCCGCCAGCGACCCTTGGTCGATCATCATGCTGACCGCCGTGGCCCTGACGCCGAGGCCCAGCTGGATGCCGGTCGGAAGGATCGTGCCGCTGGCCGAATTGATCGTGCCTGGCCGGGCGACCTGTTGATAGGACAGGTCGGCGAATTCGGCACGCCGCGTGTTGTAGCCTGTCGTGGACATGTTCGCGAGGTTGTTGGAAATCACTTCGACCCGCATCTGTTGGGCACTCATGCCTGCGGCGGCGATCTGTAAGGCGCGCATGGGGATCGTCCTTGGATTGGGTTAGCGGCCGATGGCCTGAATGACGCCGCGGATCCGCGTGTCTTCGGTTTCAAGAAAACTCGCACCCAGTTCATAGGCGCGCTGCAGTTCGATCATCCGGCTGATCTGGACGATCGGATTGACGTTGCTGTCCTCCAGAAAGCCCTGCAGGACGCGACCGCTGGGTGCGGGTTCGAACCCGGCATCGGCGGCAAACAGCGTGCCCGACTGCCGGCGCATGGCGGTCGGGTCGGTCGGAACCACGATCCCGATCTGTCCGACGGCCACACCACCCGCACTCAGCGTACCATCGGCGGCGATGCCGACGGGACCATCGCCGGCGGGCACGAAGACCGGCGCACCCCCCGCATCCAGGACGGGATTGCCGTCCATCGTCGCCAGTTCGCCGTCCGCATTGGGCGTAAAGCTTCCTGCGCGTGTCAGGCGCGGCCCATCGGGGGTGCCGACCAGAAAGTAGCCGTCCCCTTCGATCGCGAGGTCGAAGGACCCACCGGTCTGTGCCAGCGTGCCTTGGGTCATGTCCGTCAGCTTGATCCGTGCGGCTGCCATCGACAGCGATGATGTATCACGCCCCAGGTCAGCCACGAACTCCGAGAACATCACGCCCTCGGCGCGGAAACCGGTCGTGTTGGCGTTGGCGATGTTGTTCGCCACGAGCTGCAGTTCCTGCATCAGGCCCGATTGCCGCGTCAGGGTTGCATAGCCTGCGTTGTCCATGGATCAGCCTCCGGCGATCAGGGGAATGATGGCGGCCTGAAAGAAGCTCACCAGGGTTTCTGTCATGAAGGCCATCGATATCCAGAAGACGGCGGCAATGGCGGCCAGTTTCGGCACGAAGGTCAGCGTCATTTCCTGGATCGAGGTCAGCGCCTGCAGCAATCCGATCGCCAGACCGACGACGAGGGCGGCGGTCAGGACGGGGATCGAGATCTGAAGGGCGATCCACAGGCCCTGCCTCAACGTGTCGTAGAAGACGGCCTCGCTCACCGCCTCAGACCGGCATGCGCAGAATTTCCTGATACGCTTCCACGACCTTGTCGCGAACTGTGACAGCGGTTTGCACCGCAAGTTCCGTCTGCGCGAGGGCCTGCACCAGCGTATGCGGATCGCCACCTTGGGTCATCGCGGTCATCGCGGCCTGCTCGCTCTGTCGGAGGGTGGCCATGAAGTCCTGCGCCGCCCCGGTCAGCGCCGCTCCGGCGGTGGGTTGCGCCTTTGTCGCCGCAAGGTTGCTGGCGTAGTTCTGCGCAATGAGCGCGTTACGGATGTCCATTCTGGTCTCCTTTGATGGTCAGTTGCGCAAGAGGTCGAGCAGGCCCTGGCCCATTTGCCTGATCTGGTCGAACATCTTGAGATTGGCTTCGTAGCTGCGCTGCGCCTCGCGGGCGTCGGCGATTTCCATCAACAGATCCACGTTGGATCCATCGTAGTTCCCGGCGGCGTCGGCCAGCGGATTGGCCGGGTCGTGGATGCTGGTCAGTGGCGACGGGTCGAGCCGCATCGGGCCGACGCGGATCGTGCCGATCGTTCCCCCTGATCGGGCCGTGCTTTGCATCGTCTCGCCGAAACTGACGGTTTTGCGCCGGTAGCCGGGGGTATCCGCATTGGCGATGTTCTCGGACACGTGTCGCAGTCGCGTGGCCTGCGCCCGCATCCCGCTGGTGCTAATCGAAAGCGCGTCGGAAAAGTCTGTCACCGCATCGCCCTCCTATCGGCCGAGGCTGCTGCGGATGACCGTCATGGCATGACGATAGATCGCGAGGGCCCGGCGGTGGTCCGATCCCGCCCGCGCCGATGCAAAGAGTTCCTCCTCCACCGAAACGGTGTTGCCATTGGGCGACGCCTCGTTGCCGGTGTCGCGCAGCCGTGCGGTGGGCTGGTCGGGGTGCCCCAGGACATGCAGGGCGCGGGTGGCCTTCATCCCGGGTGCTGCCGGAACGTTCACTGTGCTGGCGAAATCGGCGAGACGGCTGGCCCGAAAGTCCGGTGTATCGGCATGCGCGATATTGCGTGCGATCTGCGCCTGCGCCGATCCGGCATGACGTGCCATGGCAGCAGACGTGTCAAACAGGCTGAGTTTTTCGAACATCGGGGTTTCTCCCACGAGACCAATGCACGGATCATTAAGGGTGATTCCTTAAAAGAAAGTGAGTTGCCCCAGGGAGTCGCGATGAACGCCGCATTATTCGATCGGATGGCTGCCGTCATCGACGCCGCTACGGCAGAGCGTGCGGTCGGCCGCGTGCATGCGGTCACCGGGTCAGGGGTGCATGTCGCGGGGTTGACCCAGACCTTGCGGCAGGGTGACCGGCTATCGATTGTGGCGCGCGACGGTTGCGTGCGGGCCGACGTCGTCCGTCTGCAGGACCGCTTGGCGCACGCCGTCATCGACGGACCTGCAGATGGAATCGCCATCGGCGATGCGGTCCAGTGCCTGCCGCAGCCACGGTTCGCCCCCGATCAAAGCTGGATCGGGCGCCTGATCGATCCGGACGGTCTGCCGCTCGACGGTCGGCCTTTGCTGCCGGGCTTGCAGGCGGCAGAGCTGCAATGTGCCCCGCCCCCGGCGCATCGCCGCCGGGGGATGGGGGCCCGCCAGGAAACGGGACTGGCTGTCATGAACACCCTGCTGCCTTTGGTCAGGGGACAACGGATCGGTCTTTTCGCAGGTTCCGGCGTTGGCAAATCGACCCTGCTTGCCGATCTGGCGCGGGGCATGTCGTCCGATGTGACCGTCATCGCCCTCGTCGGTGAGCGGGGACGCGAAGTCCGTCATTTCATTCAGGATGTCCTGGGACCGGAGGGTATGCGCAAGACGATCGTCGTGGCCGCAACGTCCGACCGTGCACCGCAGGTGCGGCGCCGCTGTGCCTGGGCCGCGACCGCCATCGCGGAACATTTCCGGGATCAAGGAGAGCAGGTCCTGCTGCTGGTCGATTCGGTGACACGATACTGCGAGGCGCACCGGGAAATCTCTGTCGTTGGTGGTGAATTGGCCAATTTGAGGGGTTACCCACCGTCGACGGCCGGCGCCATTGCGGCATTGTGCGAACGTGCCGGGCCCGGATGCGACGACGCCGGCGACATCACGGCAGTCTACAGCGTCCTTGTGGCTGGATCGGATATGGACGAACCGGTTGCAGACATGCTGCGCGGCGTCCTCGACGGTCACATTGTTCTGGACCGAAAGATCGCGGAACGCGGTCGGTTTCCCGCGATCGATGTGCTGAGATCCGTTTCGCGGTCGCTGCCTGGTGCAGCGGACAGGGCAGAGAATGCCATCATTGCGGAGGCGCGCAAGCGGCTGGCGACCTATGATCAGGCCGCGCTCATGATAAGGGCGGGCCTTTACGAAGCAGGGTCCGATCCGGAGATCGACGCGGCCATCGCCTGTCATGCCAGTCTGGAAGAATTCCTTGCAGTCAGGGACCGCGGTACACCAGCTGCCCATTTTGCCGTTCTGCGTCAGGCACTGTCGGCCGCCCGGACCACACGATGACGGACGCGATGCGCAAGTCCCCGCTCAGGCCGGTCGCAGCGTGTTCTGAAGCAGTGTCAGGGCAATTGCGCCATTCGAAGTCGCTGCAGAGGCGGAAGCTTCCGATCGGATCAGGAACAGCCGGATCAGTTTTTCCTGCGACGCGGGGTCTGTCAAGTCGGCGACCGCATCGGTCCCGAATGTGGCACGCGCCCGATCCTTGAACATGTCCAGCTGTCGGTCGATGTCCAACCGCCCGATCGATGCCGGGAGCCCGAGTGCGGTTTCGATGACCGCCCTGACCGGAGGGTCGCCCATGATCGAAAACCAACGCGCGGTGTTGGATCCACTACCGCTCACGATATCGCGCAACCCGTTGGTAAGGTTGAGTGCAGACCGCAAATCGTTGTCCTGATCTCCAACGGCTCTTTCGAATTGTCGGCTTTCGTATCGATTGATGATGCGCTCTGCAAAGCCTGGAAGGGCTGTCCGAGGCGTCTGACCTTCGCCCAGTCCGAACTCTGCCGAAAAAGCTGCATAACGCTTGTCGGCAAGCCGCGCGGACAACGCTGCGTTGGAACCTGTGCCTTCTGACAAGACCTTCGCGATGAAAAAGCGGTTGTTGATATCGTCGTCTAGGCCAAATGCGCCGAGTGCGACCTGTAGCAACTGGCGATCGGCTACGAGGTCATCTGCCGTCTGAATGGCGCCGATCCGTTCGCGGAACTGATCCGTGGCCCGTTTGACCGGTGCGCTCTCTGCGAACGTCGCTTGCTGACTTTCAAGTGTCCGTTGCAGAAAACGCCACCCCCCATAGCCAGCCAGCGGCAGAACCGGTTGAAAGTTCACGACGCACCGCCTGCTGCCATGAGCGCTTCCTCACGCGGCAGAAGTACGCGAAGACATTTCAGGCTGCGATAGAAGTCGCCTTGTGCGACAGCATCGCGGGCGGCCTCCAGATGCATCCGGCTGTCTGCGTCGACCAGAACCTGTGCGAGCTGTTCGATACCACGCAGCAATTGACGCTGAGCCTCGTCTTCGACGGCATCGCCAGAGAGGACGAGCTGTGCGATGTAGCAGACCCGTCTGACAGGGGTGTTGACCTCATCGGGTCGGATCGCGTCGCGCAGGCGAAGGATGTTCGCGCTCGGGGTCAGGATCGACAGTCTGCTGCGCCTGTCGCCATTCTCGATGACGGCGCCGTTCACCAGGACGCGCTCATGCGGATTCAATTTCAGGACAAGGCCAGCCATCAGACCCGTCCCGTGGCGTGAAGGCCGCGAATGATGGACGTGTTGACGTCGATCAATGCTGCGGCACTGGCCTCGCCGCGCAGGACGCGTGCGCTGTGATGACTGACGAATTCCGCCAGATAGAAGATCTGTGCGCGCAAGCTGGCTGAAAGGCCGTTTTCTGAATCTGCAACATCGACGGCCAAGGCTGTCCACATGCAGCGGTTGTCGTGGATTGCCTGCGCAAAATGCGCATAGGAGTCTGTGGTGCGCGAAAGCCTTGCGGTGATGCTGGTCAAGATCCGGAGTTCGATCGCGCGGGGCGTCTGGATCGACGGCACTGCAGGTGCATAGGCATTTTGTGCTTTCAGGATGGCGTTCACGTTGTGTCCTTTCGGGACGAAGTGGAACGGCGCACGGTTTTACCGCGCGGATCGATCTCGTGCATCGACCGGAGGCGGTTGCCCCCCTCCGGTCTTTGCCATCACGATGATCAGCGGAAGAGCGACAGGATCGATTGCGGTGCCTGGTTCGCGATCGAGAGCGACTGGACACCGAGCTGCTGTTGCACCTGCAGGGCCTGAAGCCGCGCGGACGCCTCTTCCATGTTCGCATCCACCAGGGCGCCGATGCCGGATTTCAGGCTGTCGGACAGCGACGAGATGAAGTTGCTCTGGATCTCGATACGACCCTCGGTCGAACCGAATGACGCGGCGGCGTCGATGGCGGTCTGCGCCATGCTTTCGAAGGCAGCCAGCGCCGCTTTCGCGCCGTCGAGGGTCGAGACGTCGACCTTGCTCATCAGTTCAAGGCCACCGCCCGCCGTTCCGCCGGTGGTGTTGGTCACGGTCGGTGCGGTGATCGCGGCACCCGTGTTGTTGGTGAAGGTGACGACGGCACCGTTGCGCGACGTGGTGATCGCCACGTTGTCCTTCTTGGCCTGGAAGGACAGGCTTGCCTCCATAGCTTTCGCGATGTCGGTGACCGTGTCGCCGTCGCGCGCGACATAGCTGATGTCGGCGCTCAGACCGAACGCCGAACCTGTCAGCCGGTAGCTGTCGCCGGCCAGGACACGGTTGCCCACGCGGGCCGCTGTTGTCGAATCGCCTGCGATGGTAATCGTACCGGTGGAGCCCATGGTCGCGGTTGCGGCCGTTGCGACCATTGCACTGGCGGCGATATCGGTCCCGGTGCCCAGCACCGCCGCCTGCAGTCCCAGATCCTGCTTGGCCGCCTTGATCGTCGAGGTGGACACCGACCCATCCGCCTTACGGTCCAGCGAAGAGGTGATCGACACGTCGCCGCTGCCCTTGGCCTTGACCGTGGCGGCGGTGTTGGCACCCACGGCCTTGTTGTCCAGCAGGTTCAGACCGTTGAGCTGCGCGGCCCCGGTGATGCTGGAGATCTGGTCGCGCAACGCGCCGAGATCCGCTTGCAGCTTGTCACCGTCGAAATTCTCTTCGTTCGCCGCGATAATCTTGCCTTTGATGTCGTTGAGCAGATCGGTGATCTTCTCTGCACCGTTGCGGGCGACGGCGACGGTCGATTGGCCCAGCGACAGGCTTTCCGAAATGGCCTTGAAGCCCTTGACGTCGGATTCCATGACCTTGGAAATGGCCCAGACGGCCGAGTTGTCCTTGGCGCTGCTCACGGCCTTGCCGGTCGAGATCATCGACTGTGTGTCGGCCAGACCTTTGTTAATCGTCTTCAGTGTTTGCAGCGCGACCATGGCGCTGTTGTTGGTCAGAATGCTGGACATGGGTGGGTTCCTTTCGGGGCGGCGTTTTGCCGGCCGCTGGATGGATGGACTGCCCCCGATCGGTTGGGGGCCATGACACGCCGTTCTGACGTCCGACACCGCAACTTTGACGATGATGGCATCCCTTCTGGATGACAGAGTGATGCATCTTTCAATCTCAATGCCGGGTTAATGGCCGGTCGCCACTTCCGGACAATTCGATCGATCTGTCGTCAGGCCTTGCGTTCGAGCATGTCGTTGCGACGCAGGATCGACGTGCGGCTTCCATCGGCACCGTAGACGTCGAGGCCATCGCGGACTGCCTTCACCGCCGTCAACCGATCCCGCGCCGCTGCGATGCCGTCGCGTGCGGCGGCCAGCAATCGTGCGTTCCGCCTCAGTGCCTGATCGATTCGCGCAATCGTCGCGGCGTCGTGTGTCGCGGAAAGCAGCGAGGGGAGGAGGTCCAGCTTGCGTTGTGCAAGATCGGGCAACGCGTCCAGGCGCCCGGACAACAGCGCGATTCGTTCGTCCTGCAGGACGGACAAGAGAGCCGCGGCCGGGGGCCTACGCATCCGCCCGAGCCTTCATGGCGTTGAAAAGCGTTTCGGCGAGCCCGATCCCCCCCGCGTCGACCATGTCCCCGGCCTGCGCTTCGCGGAGGAACGATGCGAAGCCATCGGTCATGTCGCCCCCGTCGAAACCGCCACGCGCCGTGTCGAATCCGGCGTATTTCAGCATTTCGGACAGGAAGGTGGCTTCCATCTGCCGGGCGGCGTCGCGCAGGCGCACGTCGTCGCCTTGCATCCGTGGGGAATGGTGCGGCGCCACGGCGGCGGGCATCACGGGGATCGGTATCATCGAGGCCTCCAGGCAGATGTTTTTTCCGTCTTGACGCAGATCCGTGAAAATTTTCGTAACCTCTCTGCCCGACAAGGGTCGCAACAGACCGAAAGGGACAGCATGCAGATCGTTCATCACGGCCAGTTGGCCGCGTCCGTTCCATCGGTCGTGCCAGAACGGATGGTTCCCTCGAATCCAGCATCCCCGCCACGAGCAGCAGATGCATTCTTGGACATCCTGGCAGCGCTGACCACTGGTCCTGCCGGGCAAACGGCGGCACCCACCGCGAATCCCGCCGAAGCAACTGGGATCGAGACGGAGGTCGTTGCATCCGGGTCCGAGATGTCGAAAGCGAATGGAAACGAGGCCGAGGTGTCCGATGGCAACTGCGCCGCGTCGACCGGCTGTGACGGGCTGGTCGAAGGACAGCCGCCAGCAGAACTTGCGCAGATCGACAGCCAATTTGCGCCGGGTGGAGCGATCTCATCATGGTCTTCCATGACCATCTTGTCCGGCGGATCGTCTGGCCATACCGAGGCTGCGAGCGCTTTCGGTCGCGATGCCGACGGTACAGTCTCAGTCGCATTGACGTCGTCGGGGGTCGTTGTGCCGCCTTCACGGCCCGACGCGCAGCGACCGTCATTGCAGACCTCGCCCGCCGCCACATCGGCGACGACTGATACGACCGAAAGGGTCGATCTGCGGCCACGGGATGTACCGGACGTGGCAGTCGACATGACGCGCAAAGGCGTGGTTCCGCCTGGCGGAAATGGCGACGAGGTCGCGTCGCTGCCGCGCCGATCGGACGAATTACCAGTCGATCCGGCTACGACGGTCACCCGCGCCATGCCTGTGGCCCAGTTGCTGTCCGCAGTCGCTCGACCCTTCACTGCAAAAGGTTCCGACGCGGTCGGGATCGACAGGACGGCAGTCGGATCGACAGACACATTGCCAAATCTGGCTTCGGTGGACCAAGGTCAACAGGCTCCCCCCCCCTTTGCCGAATCCGCCCAGTCTGCGACCTCACCTGGACGCGACGTGTCCTATGCGAACGCAACGCTGCAGATGCCTCAAGAGGTGCCAAAACGTGTTGACCTGCCGACCCCGGCCGCTGCCACAGGCGATGATCTTCTGATTGGTGGCATGTCAGGTTTCCTCGCTCCGTTCGGACCCGATACGGCAGGGCCTTTGTCGACGGAAGCGGCCTTCGTGCGGCACACGATGCGACCGCAGACGCCCTTGCTCGCACAGCATCTGTCCGGTCAGCTTGCAGTCGAAATTCGTCAGCGGGTCGACGGCGTGACCGAACTGGCGCTCGATCCCGTCGAGCTGGGACGGGTGCGGATGACGGTCACGACGACGGATCAGACGCTGACACTCGTCCTGATGGCAGAGCGTCCCGAAACAGCGGATCTGATGCGCCGTCACGGTGAGCTCCTTCAACAGGAGTTTCGAAATCTGGGTTTCACGACCGTCAACCTGTCCTTCGCGGGCGGTGACAACGGCACCGGACCGCATGGTGGGACTGGCGTCGGACCGGGCGAGGTGTCGTCGGATACCGAGCCGCGCCAAGACGGTGAGATCGCGGCGGCGACAATAGCATCCCCGGCAAATCAGTCTGCCGATGGCAGCCTCGACCTTCGCCTCTGAGCAACAGGAACCCATTATGACCGTCATCACCTCACCGACCACATCCGCGACGCGAACCGCAACCATACCAGCCCCCGCCACAGGATCCGGCACGGAAATCAGCGCCGATTTCGAGACGTTCCTCAAGATGCTGACGGTGCAGATGCAAAATCAGGATCCGCTGAATCCGGTCGATTCGTCGGACTATGCCACGCAACTGGCGACGTTCTCGGGTGTCGAACAACAAGTGCAGACGAACGATCTGCTGCGCACGCTGTCCGGTCAGATGGGAACCGGCGGGCTGGCGCAGCTGGCCGGCTGGGTGGGGATGCAGGCCCGCGCGGCCGTGCCGGCCTACTTCGACGGCGCACCGGTCACGGTGGTGCCAAAGGTCGAAGGGGGGGCGGACGCAGCGGAAATCCTCGTGCGGAACGCGGCCGGGAATGAAGTCCAGCGGATCGATGTTCCGGTCGCCGGTGGCCCCATGAGTTGGGCCGGCGTGGCGTCGAATGGGACGCCGTTCCCAAAAGGTTACTACAGCTTTTCGACTGTCAGCCTGTCAGGGGAAGAAGTCATTTCTGACCGGCCCGCGGAAATCTATGCCCGTGTGATCGAGGTTCAGGTGGCAGGCGGCGTGAATACGGTCGTCCTCGCCGGCGGGCGGAACGTCCCTGTGACCCAGATCACGGCCGTCAGGGGCGGGTCCACGTCGTAGGAGACTGCCCCGTCATGCTACCCGCTTCAGAACAGGGCCGCGATGACCCAAGCACCGCCGACGACGGCACCGCCGAAGGCCATCCACGCCAGTTGATCGCGACCGTCCCGCAGGCGTTGCTGTGGCGGTGGATTGTTCAGGCGTATCAGCGCCTCTTCCGCCAGTCGCGGCAGTTGGGGACCAAAGCGGGCCAGCACGAGTGCGGTCCTTCGCAGATCGTTCAGCAGCGCCTTGGGCCCGATGCTTTTGGCGACGTAGTCGGTGACGATGGGTTGCGCGACCTGCCAGATATTCATGCGTGGGTCCATCGACCGCGCGACGCCTTCGACAACGACCATGGTGCGTTGCAGCAGGATCAGTTCGGTCCGTGTCTCCATGCCGAAGCGCTCGGTCACCTCGAACAGATAGGACAAGAGCCGCGCCATCGAGATCCGGCTCGCGTCCATCCCGAAGATCGGCTCGCCCACGGCGCGCAGCGCACGCGCGAAATCGTCCACGCTGCGGTCGGCTGGCACGTAGCCGGCCTCGAAATGCACTTCGGCCACGCGCTGATAATCGCGGCGGATGAAGCCGAACAGAATCTCGGCATAGACGCGGCGGGTGTATTCGTCGATCCGACCCATGATGCCGAAGTCGAAGGCGATGATGTCGCCGTTGGCACCGATCTTCAGGTTGCCCTGATGCATGTCGCCGTGGAAGTAGCCGTCGCGCAGAGCGTGGGACAGGAACAGCTGCAAAACGCGCGCGGCCAACGCGGACCGGTCCAGACCCGCCGCATCCAGGGCGGCGTTGTCGCCCGCGCCGATCCCCTCGACCCAGTCCAGCGTCATCACGCGGCGCCTCGACAGGTCCCAGCGGATCGACGGCACCTGAAACCCGGCATCCTTGGCCGTGTTCGCCTTGAACTCTGCCGCGGCAGCACTTTCCAGCCGCAGATCGAGTTCGCCCATCACGACGCCTTCGAAATGCGTCACGACCTCCATCGGGCGCAGGCGGCGGGACGATGGCGAGAGCGCCTCGATCACGCGGGCGGCAAAATAGAAGGCGTCGATGTCCTGCCGGAACGCCCGTTCGATGCCGGGGCGCAGGATCTTGACAGCGACCGCTTCACCGGTGTCGGCCAGATGCGCCTTGTGCACCTGCGCGAGGGAGGCGGCGGCGACCGGCTCCGAAAAGCTGGAAAAGATCTGTTCCACCGGCACGCCCAACTCGCGCAGGACCTCGGCCTTGGCCTCTGCGATGGAAAAGGGCGGCAGTTTGTCCTGCAGGACACGCAGCTGCACGGCCAACTCGTCACCGACCACGTCGGGGCGGGTGGACAGGACCTGGCCGAACTTGATGTAGGCCGGGCCAAGCGCCGTCAGCGCCCGGGGTGCGGGTGGCATCATCGGGTCGCCGGCATAGCCCAGCCACTGGAATGGCCAGACGACGGTGCGGATCACGCCGCGCAGCAGTGGCCCCACGTCGAAGGCGTCCATGACGACCGCCATGGCACCCGTCCGTTCCAGCGTCGCGCCGGTCCGGATCAGGCGGATGATGTTGTGGGGTCCGCGCACCTAGAGCTTCCAGCCCGAATGCAGCGCCGCGACACCCAGCGTGAGGTTGCGATATTTCGCATTCTCGAACCCCGCAGCCCGCACCATGCCGAGGAACGTGTCCTGGTCGGGAAACTTGCGGATCGATTCGACGAGATACTGATAGCTGTCGCGGTCGTTCGCGATCAACTGCCCCATGCGGGGAATGACGTTGAACGAATAGGCGTCATAGGCCTTTTGCATCAGCGGGTTGGGAAGCTGGCTGAACTCCAGCACCATCAGGCGGCCACCGGGACGCAGCACGCGGAACGCCTCGTTCAGCGCTTCCTGCGGGCGGGTGACGTTCCGGATGCCGAAGCTGATCGTATAGACGTCGAAGGTCGCATCCGGGAACGGCAGCGCCATCGCGTCGCCCACCACCCAGTCGAGCTGGTCGTGCATCCGTTCCGCATCGGCCCGCTTGCGACCCTCGATCAGCATGGGTTCGGTCAGATCGAGGACCGTGGCATGGCCCGCACCGGCGCGCTTCAGAAAGCGGAACGCGATGTCGCCGGTGCCGCCCGCCACGTCAAGCAGGCGTTGGCCCGCACGCGGCGCCAGCCAATCCATCATCGCGTCCTTCCACAGCCGGTGGACCCCGCCGGACATCACGTCGTTCATGATGTCGTACTTGCTGGCGACCGAGGAGAAGACGCCGCGCACCCGCCCGGCCTTGTCCTCTTCGCGGACGGTCTCGAAACCGAAGTGGGTGGTCTGGTCGTCGCGGTCGGTCATGGCTTGCGGTCCTGTCTGTGTCGCACCAGATGTAGGGTGCCAGCCCGGTCCTACAACGTCGCACCCGCCCAAGGAACACCCCATGCCAGAATTGCCGGAGGTCGAGACAGTCCGTCGCGGTCTGGCCCCCGTGTTGGAGGGTCAGGTGATCGTGCAGGCGGACGTGAACCGCCCCGACCTGCGCTGGCCGTTTCCCGACCGGATGGCAGATCGGCTGACGGGTGCGCGGATCGAACGGTTGCGGCGCAGGTCGAAGTATATCCTCGCCGACCTCGACCGGGGGGAAACGCTGCTGATCCATCTGGGCATGTCGGGGCGGATGCTGATTTCCGGCGGCATCGTCGGCGATTTCGTCCATGCCCACGCCGCCCCGGCCAAGCATGATCACGTCGTGCTGCACATGGGGCAGGGGGCACGGATCACCTTCAACGACGCGCGCCGGTTCGGGGCGATGGACCTGATGGCGACGGATTCGGCCCCCGATCACTGGCTGATGCGCGATCTGGGGCCCGAACCCTTTGCCAACGATTTCAACGAGGATTATCTGATCGGGCGTCTTGCGGGGCGCAGCATGCCGATCAAGTCCGCGCTGCTGGATCAGCGCATCGTCGCTGGCCTCGGCAACATCTATGTGTGCGAGGTGCTGCACCGCGCAGGTATCAACCCGGCCCGCAAGGCGGGACGCATTGCCGCCCGGCGTGTGGCAGGGCTGGTGCCGCTGATCCGTCAGGTGCTGGAGGAGGCGATCGCCGCCGGTGGATCGTCGCTGCGCGACTACCGGCAGGCGGATGGCGAGCTGGGCTATTTCCAGCATGGGTTCGCCGTCTATGGCCGCGAGGGGCAGCCCTGCATCACACCCGGCTGTGCAGGGACCGTGGCCCGAATCGTGCAGTCGGGTCGTTCGTCGTTCTTCTGCCCGCTCTGCCAGCGCTGACAAGAACCGCTTGATCGCAGGTGCGGTTTTGCGCATCACATGGGGTCTGACCTGTCACGAGGAGGGCCGCATGGCCTACGAGACCATCATCGTCGAGATCGCCGACGACATAGCCACCATCCGCCTGAACCGGCCCGACGCGCTGAACGCCCTCAACCAGAAGCTGCTGAACGAAGTCTGCACGGCGCTGGAGGAGGCGGATGCCTCCGACAAGGTCCGCTGCATCGTGCTGACCGGGTCCGAAAAGGCGTTCGCCGCCGGGGCCGACATCACCGAGATGGCTGACAAGACCTATGTGGACATGACCACGCAGGCCTATTTCCAGTCCCAGTCCCGCCGGATCGAGGCGATCCGCAAGCCGATCATCGCCGCCGTCTCGGGTTATGCGCTGGGCGGCGGGTGCGAGCTTGCGATGATGTGCGACTTCATCATCGCCGCCGACACCGCCAAGTTCGGCCAGCCGGAAATCAACCTCGGCGTCATTCCCGGCATGGGCGGCACCCAGCGTCTGGCCCGCTATGTGGGCAAGTCCAAGGCGATGGACATGAACCTGACCGGGCGCTTCATGGACGCCGAAGAGGCGCTGTCGTCCGGCCTCGTCAGCCGGGTCGTGCCTGCCAAGAAGCTGATGGAAGAGGCACAGGGGGCGGCACAGAAGATCGCGGCGAAATCCATGCTGGCCGCGATGGCCGTCAAGGACACCGTGAACCGCGCCTTTGAGACGCCCTTGGCCGAAGGTCTGAATTACGAACGCCGCACCTTCTATGGTCTCTTTGCGACGCAGGACCAGAAGGAAGGCATGGCCGCATTCCGCGACAAGCGCGAGGCGCAGTTCCGCGACAAGTAAGGCTTGCCTTTCGGGCGGGCGCGCGCTAACCGCCGCCCTACATGCGCGTGATGCCCGCTTAGGCAGATCAGTCCGGTCTTGAACCCGGTGGGCCCCTCAGGCGCGAATTCGTATTTCATCGACCTGACAACACAAGGGCCCGGATCATGGCAAATACCCCACAGGCTAAAAAGCGCGCCAAGCAAAGCGAAGCGCGTTTTGCCGTCAACAAGATGCGCCGTTCGCGCATCCGCACCTTCCTGCGCGGCGTCGAAGAGGCGATCGCATCCGGCGATCAGGCCGCCGCTGCTGCCGCACTGAAGGCCGCACAGCCGGAACTGATGCGCGGCGTCACCAAGGGCGTCGTCCACAAGAACACCGCGGCCCGCAAGATGTCCCGCCTGTCCAGCCGCGTGAAGGCGCTGGGCGAGACGACCACCGCCTGATCGCGGACCGGAAACGACATTCCACGC
Organism: Loktanella fryxellensis; assembly: GCF_900110065.1. Taxonomy (GTDB): domain Bacteria; phylum Pseudomonadota; class Alphaproteobacteria; order Rhodobacterales; family Rhodobacteraceae; genus Loktanella; species Loktanella fryxellensis. The sequence goes on from NZ_FOCI01000002.1 coordinate 103,832, forward strand.
CGACATGGGGGGCGATCCGCAAGGATCCGCCCCCTTTGCATGCCGGTGAACCGGCACGCTGTTGCCGGTTTGCATGGGTTCCAAACGCACCTTTCGGGGGGCGTTTTTTTTCGCCGCACAGCCTGTGGAGAAAGTTCTGTGACGTTTCAAAGACGTCCGGGATTCTCCGCCTGCGGGATATGAGTCAAGCGCGTTGTTGTGTTGTGGCCGCCCTGATCGCGTTGCTAAATGAGCCTGCGATTCACATCGTTCCGGGGGGGGACATGGGGATTGCGGCGCAGGCAGAATGCACCATGGCCGTGGAATGGCCAAAGGCGCGCGGCCGTATCAGACGCTGCAGTCCATGCAACCAGACTGTTGACCATGACACCGTCATGGGATGACCGGTCGGACCGACCGGCAGGAGTAGCCTTGTGCTGCGCCTGCCCGGTTGGTGTGTTGCCCTGTCCCTGAACGGCACGTTCGTTCGCCCATCGTGGGCGGCGACCGTGTTCCTTGCCTGCGACCGCTGCTGCGGCGGTGCGGACAGGGGCGTTGGGCGATGTGAACGTGGCGGACCTGCCGGTCCGTCGGGCAGGCAGAAGAAACGGATCGGGATCAGATGAGCGACGACGTGTGGGGGCATGTGCTGGCGGACCTGGAAAAGGACATGAGCAAGGCGAAATTTCAAAGCTGGATTGCCTCGCTGAGCTTTACCGAGATCCAGGACCGCGTGGCGCGCTTCGACGTGCCGACGACGTTCATCGGCAACTACGTCGATCAGCATTTCAGCGATCAGATCATCTATGGGTTCAACCGCGCGGGCCGCGCCGTGGACAGGCTGCGGTTCGACGTGAACGCGATCCGGCGCGATGGACCCGTGCCGGTGCCGCCTGCTGCGACGACCGCCCGCACCGCAACCGCCGATTTCGGTGCGGACATGGACCCGCTCGGACTGCCCATCGACCCCAACCTGACCTTTGACAGCTTCGTCGTGGGCAAGCCGAACGAGTTGGCCCACGCCGCCGCCCGCCGCGTCGCCGAAGGCGGCCCGGTCACGTTCAATCCCCTGTTCTTGTATTCAGGCGTCGGCCTCGGCAAGACGCACCTGATGCACGCCATCGCCAACGAGCTGGCCCGCCGGCAGCCCGAATTGCGCGTCCTCTACATGTCGGCGGAACGGTTCATGTACCGCTTCATCACCGCCCTGCGCGAGCGCAAGATGATGGAATTCAAGCATGCCCTGCGGTCCGTCGACATCCTGATGGTCGACGACGTGCAGTTCATGGGCGGCAAGGATTCGACACAGGAAGAATTCTTTCACACGTTCAACGCGCTGGTCGACGCGCGCAAGCAGGTGATCCTGTCCGGTGACCGCGCGCCCGGAGAGATCAAGGACATGGAGGACCGGATGCGGTCCCGCCTGCAATGCGGCCTGATCGTCGATCTGCACCCCACCGACTTCGAGCTGCGTCTGGGCGTGCTGCAATCCAAGGTCGCGCGCCAGCAGGAGATCTATCCGGGGCTGACCATCGCGCCCGGCGTGCTGGAATACCTCGCGCACAAGATCACCAGCAACATCCGCGTGCTGGAAGGGGCGCTGGTCCGGCTCTTTGCCCATGCGAGCCTCGTGGGGCGCGACATCGATCTGGAGCAGGCGCAGGACTGCCTGTCGGACATCCTGCGGGCCAACGACCGCAAGGTCAGCGTCGAGGAGATCCAGCGCAAGGTCAGCGAATATTACAACATCCGCCTGTCCGACATGGTCGGGCCCAAGCGGGTGCGCAACTTTGCCCGTCCGCGGCAGATGGCGATGTATCTGTCCAAGACGCTGACCAGCCGGTCGCTGCCCGACATCGGGCGCCGGTTCGGCAAGCGGGACCACACCACGGTCATGCACGGCGTCAAGCGGATCGACGAGTTGCGCCAGACCGACAGCCAGATCGCCGACGATCTGGAAATCCTGCGCCGCGCGCTGGAGCAGTAATCCCCCGGTAAACGCACCCGGTAACTGGGCCACACCCGGCGGAAATCGCCGGGTTATGGCTTGAGCGCGGCGCGAAAAGAGGTAGCGTCGCGGTCCCGGACATCGGGTGCAACGGCGGAGCGAGACCCATGAAATTCAGCATCGAACGCGCAAGCCTGATGAAGGCCGTCGCCCAGGCCCAGTCCGTCGTCGAGCGGCGCAACACGATTCCGATCCTGGCCAACGTACTGATCGAGGCCGAGGGCGACACCGTGCAGTTCCGCGCCACCGACCTCGACATCGAGGTGGTGGACCGCGCCCCCGCCAAGGTGGACCGCGCCGGATCGACTACCATCGCCGCCGTGACCCTGAACGAGATCGTGCGCAAGCTGCCGGACGGCGCGCTCGTGACTCTGACCGAGGATGGTGCCGCTGGCCGCGTCACGATACAGGCCGGGCGTTCGACCTTCAGCCTCGCCACGTTGCCGCGCGAGGATTTCCCCGTGATGGCGACCTCAGACTATGCCACCACTTTCACCGCGGCGGCACCCGTGCTGCGGCGGCTGTTCGACAAGGCGAAATTCGCGATCTCGACCGAAGAGACGCGGTATTACCTGAACGGCGTCTACATGCACGTGGCAGAGGGCGACAGCGGTCCGGTATTGCGCTGTGTCGCCACCGACGGCCACCGTCTGGCGCGCATCGACGCGCCCCTGCCCGATGGGGCTGCCGGCATGGCCGGCGTGATCGTGCCGCGCAAGACGGTGGGCGAATTGCGCAAGTTGCTGGACGACGACGATCTGCAGGTCGAGGTCAGCGTGTCCGACACCAAGGTGCGATTCGCCACGCCCAGCATCACGCTGACGTCCAAGGTGATCGACGGCACGTTCCCCGACTACACCCGCGTCATTCCGCAGGGCAACACGCGGAGGCTGGAGGTCGACGCCGCCGCCTTCGCCCGCGCCGTGGACCGGGTGGCGACCGTCAGCAGCGAACGCAGCCGCGCGGTCAAGCTGCAACTGGACGAGGATCGCCTGGTCCTGTCGGTCAACGCCCCCGATTCCGGTGCCGCCGAAGAGGAACTGGCCGTCGCCTATTCCGACGAGCGGCTGGAGATCGGCTTCAACGCCAAGTATCTGCTGGAAATCGCCAATCAGGTCGACCGCGAGAATGCGGTCTTCATGTTCAACGGCTCTGCCGACCCAACCTTGATGCGCGAGGGCAACGACATGTCCGCCGTCTATGTCGTCATGCCGATGCGGGTCTGAGATTTCGCCTCCTGCGGAGCCGAAGCGCGCCGCGCGGGGATATTTTTGACCAGAAGAAGGGCTGACGCGCCGTGACCGGACTGACCGTTGCGCGGCTGCAGGTGTCGCACTTCCGTTCCCATCTGGGGGCGGTTGTCGTGGCCGACGGTCGGCCTGTGGCGATCCACGGGCCGAACGGGGCCGGCAAGACCAATCTGCTGGAAGCGGTGTCGCTGCTGTCGCCGGGGCGCGGATTCAGGCGGGCCGGGCCGGACGATCTGGTGCGCCGGCCAGAGGCGCTGGGCTGGCGCGTCTTTGCCGAGGTGACGGACGGCCGGGCCCTGACCGAGATCGTCACCGGGGCCGAGGCGGGGGCGGCGCGCAGCGTGCAGATCGACGGCAAGGCGGCGACGCAGACGGCGCTGGCGTCCATCCTGCGGGTGCTGTGGCTTGTGCCCGCCATGGACCGGCTATGGATCGAAGGGGCCGATGGGCGCAGGCGGTTCCTTGACCGAGCGACGCTGAGTTTCGTGCCGGACCATGCCGAGGCCACCTTGCGCTATGACAAGGCGATGCGCGAACGCAACCGGCTGTTGAAGGACGGTGTGCGCGATCCGCATTGGTATGCGGCGCTGGAGGACGCGATGGCGGTGGCGGGGGCCGTGGTGCAGGGCAACCGGCGCACGGCGGTGGCGGCGCTGACGGCGGCGCAGGCGGGGGCGGCGACGGTGTTTCCCACCGCGACGCTGACGCTGGTGGACCCTGCCGATGCCGAGGGGGCCGATGCGCTGCGCGATGCCTATGCCAGGGGCCGCGCCCGCGATCTGGCGGCGGGGCGGACCCTGTCGGGGCCGCACCGCAGCGATCTGGAGGCGATCTATGCGGACAAGGGCGTGGCCGCCCGCGATTGTTCGACGGGAGAGCAGAAGGCGTTGCTGATCAGCCTGATCCTGGCCAATGCGCGCGCGCTGGCAGCAGCGACGGGGCGCGCGCCGGTGCTTTTGCTGGACGAGGTGGCGGCGCATCTCGACACGGCGCGGCGGGCGGCGCTCTATGACGAGATCTGTGCGCTTGGGGCACAGGCCTGGATGACGGGGACCGAGCGGGCATTGTTCGACACGCTGGGCAATCGTGCGCAGTATCTGAGCGTGACCGACGCGGGCGGCACCTCGACCGTCACGGCGGAGGAGGTCCCATGATCCGCATCGACGCGATCACCGAGATGCGTCTGACCCCGGCGCAGGACCGGGCGATCGGCGCGCTGCTGGACGTGGCGTTCGTGGATGCGGGTTTCGGCGGGCGGTCGTTTCACAAGCAGCACCACCATCTGCGGATTGTGGCGCAGGACGGCGCCGGTGGCATCGTGGGCCATATCGCGCTGTTGCTGCGGGTGATCCGGGTGGGCGACCGCCTGACCCCGATCGTCGGCGTGGCCGAGGTGGCGACGCATCCCGACAACCGGGGACAGGGCATCGCCGGCGCGATGCTGACCCGCGCCATCGTGGACGCGCGGTCATCGCTGGCGGAGTTCATGGTGCTGTTCGGCCATCGCCCGATCTATGCGGGGCACGGGTTCCGGCGTGCGGCCAATCCGTTGACCTACCTGCAACTTGACGGCGCGCGCAGCGGCGGCGTGGTGCAGCGCAGGGACGACACCCTGATGATCCTGCCGCTGGGTGACGTGGTCTGGCCCGACGACGCCCCCGTCGATCTGGTGGGGCATATCTTCTGATGACCGTCTCTGCCGCGGATCTGGCACTTTATGCGGCGGCGCAGTTTGCGCTGTTCCTGACCCCCGGTCCGGTCTGGGTCGCGTTGTTGGCGCGGACCATGTCGGGCGGGTTCAGTGCCGCATGGCCCCTGGCCGTCGGCGTCGTGATCGGCGATCTGCTGTGGCCGGTTCTGGCGATCCTCGGCGTGTCGTGGGTCGTGTCCGTCTATGGCGAGGTGATGACCGTCCTGCGCTGGGTCGCCAGTGCCACATTCATCGTCATGGGCATCCTCATCATCCGCAACGCAGGACGCGCCATCGGCAGCAACAGCCGCCTGACCCGACCGGGGCGCTGGGCGGGGTTCCTTGCGGGGCTCGCGGTGATCCTCGGCAACCCCAAGGCGATCCTGTTCTACATGGGCGTCCTGCCGGGGTTCTTCGATCTGACGCGGCTGACGTGGGTCGACGTCGCTGCGATCTGCGGCATCTCGGCGGCGATCCCGCTGTCCGGGAACCTTGCGCTGGCGTGGTTTCTGGGCCGGGCGCGGGCGCTCCTGCGCTCGCCCGCCGCCGTGCGCAGGACCAACCGGATCGCGGGCGGTTTGCTGATTGCCTTAGGTTGCGCCATCCCTCTGCTCTGACACGAAATCTGGGGCGTTCCGCGTGACACTCCCTGCAAAAAAGCATATGTTCCATGGGCAAGAACAAGGACGCGCCCCCATGTCAGACGATGCCGCCGAAAACGCCGCCTATGGTGCCGATTCCATCAAGGTCCTCAAGGGGTTGGATGCCGTCCGCAAGCGGCCCGGCATGTATATCGGCGACACCGACGACGGGTCAGGTCTGCACCACATGGTCTACGAGGTCGTGGACAACGGCGTGGACGAGGCGTTGGCCGGTCATGCGGACCATGTCTACGTGCGGATCAACGCGGATTCATCGGTCTCGGTCGGTGACAACGGGCGCGGCATTCCCGTGGACATGCACAAGGAGGAAGGAGTCAGCGCCGCCGAGGTCATCATGACCCAGCTGCATGCTGGCGGCAAATTCGACCAGAATTCCTACAAGGTGTCGGGCGGCCTGCACGGCGTCGGCATTTCCGTCGTGAACGCGCTGTCGGATTTCCTCGAGTTGCGCATCTGGCGCAACGGCAAGGAACACTTCGCCCGGTTCGAGGGCGGCAATACGGTCGAATCCCTGCGCGTCGTCGGCGACGCCAATGGCCGCAAGGGGACCGAGGTGACGTTCCTTGCGTCACTGGCCACCTTCAGCAACCGCGACTTCGACTATCACATCCTCGAGAAACGCCTGCGCGAGCTGGCCTTCCTGAACTCCGGCGTGCGCATCATCCTGGAGGATCTGCGCCCGGCCGAGGCGTTGAAGACCGAGCTCTTCTACGAGGGCGGCGTCAAGGAATTCGTGAAATACCTCGACCGGTCCAAGGCGTCGATCCTGCCAGAGCCGATCTATGTGCGCGGCGAGCGTGACGACATCGGGGTCGAAGTCGCGATGTGGTGGAACGACAGCTATAATGAGATGGTGCTGCCGTTCACCAACAACATCCCGCAGCGCGACGGGGGCACCCACATGGCCGGGTTCCGCGCCGCCCTGACGCGCACGATCAACAACTATGCGCAGTCCAGCGGCATCGCGAAGAAGGAAAAGGTCAGCTTTACCGGCGACGACGCCCGCGAAGGGCTGACCTGCGTGCTGTCGGTCAAGGTGCCAGACCCGAAATTCTCCAGCCAGACCAAGGACAAGCTGGTCAGCTCCGAGGTGCGGCCCGCCGTCGAGAACCTCGTGGGCGAGAAGCTGGCCGAGTGGTTCGAGGAAAACCCACAGATCGCCAAGGTCGTCGTCGGCAAGATCGTGGAGGCCGCCCTGGCCCGCGAAGCGGCCCGCAAGGCCCGCGATCTGACACGGCGCAAGACGGCGATGGACGTGAACTTCCTTGCAGGCAAGCTGAAGGATTGTTCCGAAAAGGACCCGTCGAAGACCGAGGTGTTCCTCGTCGAAGGTGACTCCGCCGGTGGGTCCGCCCAGACGGGCCGCGACCGTGGCACGCAGGCGATCCTGCCGCTGAAGGGCAAGATCCTGAACGTGGAACGCGCGCGGTTCGACCGGATGCTGGGCAGCCAGGAGATCGGCAACCTTGTCATGGCGCTGGGCACCGGCATCGGCCGAGACGAGTTCAACATCAAGAAGCTGCGCTATCACAAGGTCATCATCATGACCGACGCCGACGTGGACGGCGCGCATATCCGCACGCTGCTGCTGACGTTCTTCTTCCGCCAGATGCCGCAACTGATCGAGGGGGGCTACCTCTACATCGCGCAACCGCCGCTGTATAAGGTCGTGCGCGGCAAGTCCGAGGTCTACCTCAAGGATCAGGCGGCGATGGACGATTACCTGATCGAACAGGGCATCGACGGCGCCATGCTGCGCCAAGGCAACGGCGAGGAAATCAGCGGTGCCGACCTGCGCCGCGTGATCGAGGATGCCCGTCAGCTGAAGCGGGTGCTGGACGCGTTCCCCACGCATTACCCGCGCCATATCCTCGAACAGGCGGCGATTGCCGGGGCCTTCGCCGCCGGGGCCGTGACCGACGACCTGCAGGGTGTCGCCGACAAGGTGGCGACGCGTCTGAACCTGATCGCGCTGGAATGGGAACGTGGCTGGCAGGGGCGCATCACGCAGGACCATGGCATCCGTCTGGCCCGTATCCTGCGCGGCGTCGAAGAGGTCCGCACACTGGACGGCGGCCTGTTGCGGTCGGGCGAGGCGCGCCGCACGGGCACGTTCACGCAGGCCCTGCAGGACGTCTACGACCTGCCAGCGACACTGGTGCGTCGCGACCGCAACCAGCTGATCCACGGCCCGCTCGACCTGCTCGCCGCGATCCTGGAGGAGGGCGAGCGTGGCCTGTCCTATCAGCGCTACAAGGGTCTGGGCGAGATGAACCCCGAACAGCTGTGGGAAACCACGCTGGACCCGGACGCCCGCACGCTGCTGCAGGTCAAGGTAGATGATCTGGCCGAGGCGGATGATTTGTTCACCAAGCTGATGGGCGACGTGGTCGAACCGCGCCGGATCTTCATTCAGGACAACGCGCTGAACGTCGAAAACCTCGACTTCTAGGCGATGGGCGACCGGCCATTCAGCCGCCGTATGGTCCGGCTGGCCGCCCTGCTGGCCGGGCCGTCGCGGGCGCACCGGCAGGACCTGTGGCCGTACTTGGCGATCGCCCGCGACAGCGGGGAGGTACGCTGGCGGGGCAAGCCGTTGCTGACGCTCGTGCCGCCGTCCGCACTGATGCCACAGCAGGCCGGTCAGCTTGCAATCGTCGGCAGCGGTCCGTCGCTGGCCGCCCAGCACCCGGAGCGTTTGCCACCCCGGACGGCGATCCTCGTGAACGGCGCTGCCAGTCTGTCAGACCAAGTGTCGCCATTGGCCGTCGCGGTCGAGGACGAGCGTTTCGTCTTTCGCCACATCGCCATGCTGGCCCGGCTGCCGTCCACCCTGCCGTGGATGCTGTCGCCGGCTGCCCTGCGGGCGGTGGCAGAGCGCGACCCGAACCTGCTGCGCAGGCGTGCCGTTGCGCTGATCGACAACCTCGCAAAGCCTGTGAACGCACCGCGACGCAGGCTGGATGACCGCGTGTTGGACGGTGTCCTGTGCAGGGACGGACAGGCGGCCCTCAGTCGCGACCCGGATCGCGGTGTGGTCATCGTGGGCACGGTCGCATTCTCGGCGCTGCAGATCGCGCTGGCCGCGCGACCCCACCACATCCTGTTGGCGGGGATCGACCTGACCAACGCGGCGACCCCGCGGTTCTACGAAACTGCTGGCGACACCGCGTCATCCGGCATCATCGCCGGGCTGGACCGCATCCTTGCGGGTTTCGCACTAGCCCGTGACGTGGCGCGTAATGCGGACATGGGGCTGCGCTGCGCATCGCCCGTCTCGGCCCTGCTCGACCTTGGCATTCCGTTCGACGACAGCCTGTCCTGACGACTATGCCGCCGGGATATCGATGACGCGCAGACCGGCGATGGCGTCGCGCGCCAGATCGACCAGATGCCGGTGGTGCGTGAACAGGATCACCTGACCGCGCTGCCCCATTTCACCCGCCAGACGGATCGCGGCCTGTGCACGGTCGTCGTCGAAGGTCTCATGGATGTCGTCGGTCACGAACGGCAACGGGCCGTTGCGGGCGATGAAATCCGCATGCCCTGCGATCCGCAGCGCCAGATACAACTGCCCGCGCGTGCCCGTGGACATGGCGTCGACCGCCACATGCGCACCATGGCCGCCGCGTACGCCGATCAGGCGCTCCGTCCGGCCCATCTGCTGCGTATCCAGCCCGGACCATTCGCCACCGGTCATCGCGGTAAAGGCCGCTTCCGAGGCCTGCAGCAGCGTTCCGCGCCGGTCACGCCGGAACCGCCGCAAGGCACCGCGAGCGATCATCAATCCCAGCATCTGGGTCGCTTGCGCGCGTGCTGCATCGCCAAGCGTTTCCAGCATCGTGGCGCGGTCCTGCTGCAACGCCGCCGCCCCGTCGCGCGACAGGGCCTGATCCAGCAACAGACGCGCCGTCGTCAGGCGCGCCATCGCGGCCTCGTGCGCGGCATCGGCAAGGTCCAACGCCTCGATCAGCAGCCCGCTGCGCAGCGGGTCTGCATCCGCAATCTCGCGTGACAGACCGGCGGGATCGAAGCCTTCTGCGTTGCGCGCCTGTTCGCTGGCCACCGCATCGCGGCTGGCGCGTAGCGCGTCGCGTCGGACCAGCAGCGCGATTGCATCCTGCGGCGGCGCATCCGTGGTGTCCTGTCCATTCAGCACCTGCGCAATCACGGCGTCGCAGCCGTCCCGGGTGGCGCTGTGCTGTGCGACCGCCGCCGTCGCAGTGCGGACGTCGTCCTCCAGCGACCGGCGTCGCCGGTCGATGTCCTTGGCGGCGTCCGCGCGCAGGCGCGCCGCACCGACAATGGCGGTCGGGTCCGCATCCTGCGCCAGTGCCAGCACCGCCACCAAAGGCGCCGTCAGCCGGTGAAAATGATCAAGGGCCGTGGCAAGGCGACCGATCCGCTGATCCAGATCCGCACGTTCCTGCGTGCGCGCCGCCAGATCGTCCAGTTCGCCGCGCAGCGCCAGAAAGGCATCGGCGCTCAGCTCACGGCACCACAGGTCGGTCGTGGCGGTCCGATAGGCGTCGTTGGCAGCCTTGGCCTTGTCCGCCGCCTCGATCTGGTCCCGGATCAGGCCGTTCAGTGTCTGGGCCGCAGCGGCGCGCGCGCGCGCCTGTTCGCCCGATTGGGCCAGTTCGGCGGCGACACGGCGGGCCGTGTGCCACAGCATCCGGTCCGCACCCACCGTGTGGCCGAGATCGTGCAGAACCGCTACCAGCTGCGCATCGCGGCCGGCCTGCCGCGTGACGGCCTGTGCGACCGCCGCATCCGCGGTCTGCAATGCCTCTGCCGCCTGTGCCGCGGCCAACAGCGCCGCCCGCCTGTCGCGCAGGGACACCACCGGACTGTCGGGGGCCAGACCCAACCGGTCCGCCATCTGCGCCACATCCGTGCGACCATCTGCCAGTGCCGCCGCAGCCAGATCCAGCGCCGCCTTGCGGTGGGTTTCGGTGGCTTCTGCCCGTGCCAGTTCGATCCGGCGTTGCGCCAGCTGGACCCGTGCCTCGGCCATGGTCGCATGACGATCCCGCAGATCGTCATGGGTCCGCAGCGTCAGGGCGAAATCGTCAGCCGTCACAGGGTCCAGCGTATCGCGGTGCACTTGCCACGCCCCGTCGCGCGCGGCCAAGGCCTGCTCCAGCGCCGCATCGGTGACCACGGTGTCCGCGTCGGCCATCGCGTCGTCGCGGGCCCGCAGGCTCGCCAACAGCTCTGCCGCCTCGTGCCATGCGCGCGCCGTCGCATCATAGGCCTGCTGCAGCCGGTCATCGGTCACGGCCAGTGCCACCAGCGCCGCATCGGGCGGCAGGCCCGTGGCCACCGCCGTGGCCCAGTCCGGCCCCAATCCAAGGGCCGCCGTCCGGGCCGTCAGGGCCAGCACTGCCGCCTGCGCCTGCAGGGCCGCAAGATCGTCGGTTCCGCGATCCGCTGCCGCAAGGATGGCCGCCAGGGCAGGTGCCGCGTCAGGGACGACCGGTTCGGGGCCCAGCAGGCTGGCCATGCGGTCGCATTGCGCTGCCAGGCTGGCCCGTTCCCGGTCCGCATCCCGCGCCGCCTGCGCCGATGTCACCAGCCGGGCCATCCTGTCCCGCGGCATCGACACGTCGTCGGCCCGGGCGTCCGGGCCGGCGATCCGCGTCGCAAGGGCTGCGATGCGTGCATCCAGCGCATCGCGTCTGCCGCGCAATCCGTCGATGTCCGCCGCCGCCGTCTGCGCACGCGCCTCCAGCTTCTGGCCGTCCTCGAACGTGGCATCCATGACCGTATCGAACAGCGCCGCGACGGTCGCCCCGTCGGGGTCCGCCGGCAGGTCGGCCAGCGCGGCGGTGGCGGCGTCGCCGGCCTGCCGCGCGGCTGCAATCGCCTGTGCGGCCGTCGCGCGCCGGGTCAATGCCTCTGTCAGCCGCGCCTCTGCCCCGTGGGGGAGGGTCGGGCCGGAGGGCAGATCCGCCAGTGCGCTGTCGATCTCTGCCATCCGCCGGGTCAGGTCGCGCCCCCCATCCGCGGCCCGGCGCAGGGCGCAGGCCTGTTGCGCCGCAGTCCTGTCTGCCCGCGCCGCGACCTCTGCATCCGCCGCCGCCGCGACGTCCGCCTGCAGCTTGTCCCAGAGCCGGGGGTCCAGCCGTGCGTCCGCGATCTGCGCCTCGATCTCGGCCAGATCCTTCTTGGCTTTCGCGAGGATGCTGGAACTGGCGCGCTTCTTGTGAAACTTGTCGATCTCTTCTTCGATCGCGTCCAGCTCTGCGGTGATGCCCGACAGGCCGGATGTGCCCGCATGCAGCAACTGCCCAAGGTCGCCCTGCGCCGCCGCAATCTCTGCGCCACCGTCGCGCAAGATTTGATCGTTTAGCGAAAACCGCGTGCGATAGGCCGCCCGGTCAAGGCCCCACAACAGCGCCGTCAGCCGGTTTTCCTCGACCATGCGGCCCTGTTCGTCGGTCAGCGGTTCCTTGGTGGCCCCCGTGCGGCGCAGGGTCAGCATCTGATCCTGTGTCTCGATCACGGCACCCACCATCAGCTCCTTGCGGTCGAAGCGAAAGGCGTGGGGATGCTCCCCCTTCGGCAATCCGAACAGGAAATCGAGCCATCCGGCAAACGCGGTGCTCTTGCCCGCCTCGTTCGGTCCATACACGACCGTGACATCGGGTCCGGCAGGCCGCGCCCCGAAATCGAGCGCGACATCCGCAAACCGCCCGTAACGGATCAGGTCGAGCCGTCGCAGCCTCATCCGCGGCCCGCCGCCCGCGCGAGGCGATGCACCACGGCATCGCGCCCCTCCGCCATCAGTTCGTCGAGGACGGCATCGCTCAGCACATGGGCCACGTCGCGGGGCAGGGCGCGACGCCAGTCGTCGAGGGCCGCCGCCGCCTCGTCGCGGACGCCGGGCGATGCGGCATCCTGTTGCATCATCGCCGCCAGATCGGCCAGCACACCGGGCGCGGTGTGCGGTCCGACCTCGCACAGCTGGACGGTTTCGATGTGCACATCCGGCAGGGCCTCCGCCGCCTGCTCGACCAGCGCGCGGGCATAGGCGCGGTCGCCGGCCAGCGCTGCCGCCCCCGTCAACACCACCCGTGCCGCAAGCGCGGCATCGGCGGGCCGTGCAGCCAGCAAGGCGTCCGAAATGGCCCGCGCCGCGTCGCCTGCGCCCGCCAGATCGACGGTGACGGTGGCAAACCGCATCAGGTCGACGGCCAGCGGTGTGGCCCTGATCCCGTCCAGTCCGATGTCGACCAGCGTCACGGACCCGCCGGCCGTTTCGCGGATGCTGCGTCCCTGCGGAATGCCCGGCATCACCGCAAGACAGGAGTCGCTGCGCCGCTCGAACCGCTGATGGATATGCCCCAACGCCCAATAGTCATAGCCGTGGCCCAGCAGATCCGCCTCGGCGCAGGGAGCATAGGGATCGTGGTCGGGCGAGCCGCCCAGCGACGTGTGCATCAAACCCAAGTTCACGACACCCGGCGTGGCGCGCGGATAGCGTGGCAGAAGGCTGTCCTGCACGTGCCGCGTCTCGAACCCGATCCCGTGGATCGCGACACCGGGCAGATCCAGCGTCGGTCGGGCCGCCGTCAGGACGGTGACCGACGGTCCGATCGGGCCGTAGCGTTCCAGATCCAGCAGCGCATCGTGGTTGCCACGGATCATCACCGCAGGGATACCGGCCCGCCCCAACCGCGCAAGTTCCACCACCAGCGCCGCGCGGCTGGTCACATCAACCACACCGCCGTCAAACACGTCGCCCGCCAGCAGCAGCGCCATCACCTCTTCTGCGATGGCCAGATCCACGATCCGCGCCAGCACGCTGCGCGACGCATGGCGCAGCGCGCCCGCCAGCAGCGGGTTTTTCAGCGCCTGCGCCCGCAGCGGCGAATCGAGGTGCAGGTCGGCGGCATGGAGGAAACGCATCGGCAGACACTCCGTCAGAGCGTCACCATCCGCTGCGCCTTGCCCATGCGCAAGCGCCCTGCGTCGTCCGGCTGCAAGTATCCGCGCGGCACGGATCAGGCGGGGCCCCCATCGGACCGCTGGCCCCACATGCGAACGGCCCCGGCATCGCTGCCGGGGCCGTCCAGTCTCACATCCGCAAGGCTCAGGCCTCTGCGGGGGCCTCGGCCATTTCCACGCCGGTGGTCTGGTCGATCATCTTCATCGACAGACGCACCTTGCCGCGGTCGTCGAAGCCCAAGAGCTTGACCCACACGTCCTGGCCTTCCTTCAGCACATCCGACGGATGGTTCAGGCGGCGGTTCTCGATCTGCGAGACATGCACCAGACCGTCCTTCTTGCCGAAGAAGTTCACGAAGGCGCCGAAATCGACCAGCTTGACGACGGTGCCCTTGTAGACCTTGCCCTCTTCCGGCTCTGCCACGATCGACCAGATCATGTCGTAGGCCTTTTTGATCTTGTCCGCGTCGTTGGATGCGATCTTGATCACGCCATCGTCGTTGATGTCGACCTTGGCACCGGAGACTTCGACGATCTCGCGGATCACCTTGCCGCCGGATCCGATGACTTCACGGATCTTGTCGGTGGCGATCTGCATCGTCTCGATCTTGGGCGCGTGGACGCTGAACTTGCCGGCGCCGGTCAGCGCCTTGCCCATTTCGCCCAGGATGTGCAGACGACCTGCGCGCGCCTGCTCCAGCGCCTTCTTCATGATCTCGGGCGTGATGCCTGCGATCTTGATGTCCATCTGCAGCGACGTGATGCCGTTCTCGGTCCCTGCGACCTTGAAGTCCATGTCGCCGAGGTGGTCTTCGTCACCCAGGATGTCGGACAGCACGGCATAGCTGCCGTCCTCTTCCATCACCAGACCCATGGCCACACCGGCCACGGCGGCCTTCAGCGGCACGCCAGCGTCCATCATGGACAGCGAACCGCCACAGACCGAAGCCATCGACGACGAGCCGTTCGATTCGGTGATCTCGGACACGATGCGGATGGTGTAGGGGAAGTCGGTCGCGGCGGGCAGCACGGCCTGCAGCGCACGCCATGCCAGCTTGCCATGACCGATCTCGCGGCGGCCGGGGGAGCCGACGCGGCCCACTTCACCCACCGAATACGGGGGGAAGTTGTAGTGCAGCATGAAGTTGGTCTTGGTCATGCCGGTCAGTGCGTCGATCATCTGCTCGTCGTCGCCGGTGCCCAGCGTGGTCACGACCAGGCCTTGCGTCTCGCCACGGGTGAACAGCGCCGACCCGTGGGTGCGGGGCAGGATGCCGACTTCGGACACGATCGGACGGATCTCGTCCAGACGGCGACCGTCGATGCGGCGACCGTTCTTGACGACGTCACCGCGCAGCACGGCGGATTCCAGCTTTTTCAGCGCGGGGCCGAGGTTGCCGTCTTCCTGCTGCTCTGCGGACAGGGAGGCGACGATGTCGTCCTTGGCCTGCTGCACGGCGGCGGTGCGTTCCTGCTTGTCGATGATCGCATAGGCGGCGCGCATCTTGTCCTCGCCAGCGGCCTTCACGGCGGCGGACAGGGCAGAGTAGTCGGCGGGGGTGAAGTCGAAGGGCTCCTTCGCCGCGTCTTCGGCCAGATCGATGATCAGGTCGATCACCGGCTGGATCTGCTCGTGCGCAAAGCTCACGGCGCCCAGCATCTCGTCTTCGGTCAGCTCGTAGGCTTCCGACTCGACCATCATGACCGCGTCCTGCGTGCCCGCGACGACCAGATCCAACCGCTGGTTGGCCTTGGACCGCAGGTTCATCATGTCGTCGATTTCGGGGTTCAGGATGTATTCGCCATCGACGAAACCGACGCGGCAGGCCGCGATCGGACCACGGAACGGCGCGCCGGAGATCGTCAGCGCGGCGGAGGCTGCGATCATCGCGACCATGTCGGGATCGTTGACCATGTCGTGCGACAGCACGGTGCACATCACCAGCACTTCGTTCTTGAAGCCGGGGACGAACAGCGGGCGGATCGGCCGGTCGATCAGGCGCGCGGTCAGCGTCTCCTTCTCGGTCGGGCGGGCTTCACGCTTGAAGAAGCCGCCGGGCACCTTGCCGGCTGCGTAGTATTTTTCCTGGTAGTGAACGGTCAGCGGGAAAAAGTCCTGACCGGGCTTTTGCTTGCGGGCAAAGGTCACGTTCGCCATGACCGAGGTCTCGCCCAGCGTCGCAATGACCGATCCATCGGCCTGACGGGCAACCTTGCCCGTCTCGAGCGTCAGGGTCTCCTGACCCCACTGCATGGATTTCTTCACTTCATTAAACATCTATCGTCTTTCATGTAGGGCGCCCGGCGGTCCGGGTCGCCCGTTGACTGGCGGCCCCATTGCCGCCGACCCCTGTCCTTTGCCTAACGCCGGGGTCTGATGCGTTACGTCACAGATGGCGGGGCCTTACAGGAAAAGCGGCGCAAAAGAAAGCGGACTGTCGCGGGGCGCACCCGCGCCGCAAGTCCGCCCATCGCAACTGCGATGCAGGCGTCATGACACAGCCAGCTCGAAGCGCACCGCCGATGCGAGGAAACAGTCCACACCCACGACCGCTCGCGTGGCGCAGCCCTGCGCGGGTGTGGAAAGTGGCCCTGTTCATGACCTTTGGCCCGTCGAACCCCGCGCTCTTGCTGGGCGGGTTCATCCGCGACGGTCCGTTATCGGAGGGATTCGGTGTCGCGACGACATTCTCGGTCGCAAACGCACAGGCATCATACGGGATGGCGGTCGGTCCGGCTGTGCTGATGGCGGCGATGGTCCGTACTGATGATCCTCACGATCTACGGTGTGGGATGGTTCACGCTGAATATCCCGATGATGGCCCTGTTGATCGGCTTACGAGGGATGATCATAGCCATGGTCATGACCCGCCTGTGCCTGCATCGGGTGGAACAACGGGACGGACCGCACGTTCCCATCGCATGAACAAGGCATTCACCAAAGAAGACGAAGGACCGCAGGCCGACCGGCTGGACGATCTGCCGCAAAGCCCGCATCCAAATTATGTGACGCCAGCGGGTTTGGTCAGATTGCAGCAACAGTTGCGCGACCGGCACGCAGATCTGTCAGCCCTGCCGCGCGACAGTCTGGCGGCCAAGGTACCCCGCGCCATGGCGGAACGCGACATCCGGTTTCTGGAGGGGCGCATCAACCGCGCGATCCCGGTCGATCCGGCAGCCCAGGACGCAGATGCCGTGGCCTTCGGGGCCAGCGTGACCGTCCTGGACGACGAGGACCGGCAAACGGAATGGCGTATCGTGGGAGAGGACGAAGCCGATCCCGCGCAGCACCGCATCGCGCCCTTCTCGCCCCTCGCGCAGGCACTGATGGGCGCGCGGGTGGGTGACGTGGTGGACTGGCGCAAACCTGGTGGCGTGGCGGAATTGAAGATCGTGGCAATCCGCTATTCGACCTGATGCAGAGGCCACTGTCCGGAAACGCAAAAGGCCCGCCATGTCTGGCGGGCCTTCGTCGTCGTGGCCTGTCCGCGTTAGCGGCGCAGACCCAGACGCTTGATCAGGTCCTGATAGCGGGCCTCGTCCTTGCTGCGGGTATAGTCCAGCAGCTTGCGGCGCAGGGCGACCATCTTCAGCAGACCACGGCGGCCGTGGTTGTCTTTCTTGTGCATCTTGAAATGCTCGGTCAGCGTCGCGATGCGCGACGACAGGATGGCGACCTGGACTTCGGGCGAACCGGTGTCGCCTTCCTTGGTCGCATAGTCCTTCATGACGCGGGCTTTTTCTTCGGCGGTAATCGACATCGGGGTCTCCTTGGTTAAAGGTGATGGCGCAATCCGGGATGTCGTCCAGAAAGGCCCTTGGAGGGTGGATACGCGCCTATAGGCGCATCATCCGCGAAAGGAAAGCGTCTTTGCCTTGGGGCTGCGTCAGATCGCGGTCAGCACGACCCGCGACAGATCGAGGGTCGCGACGCCGGACAGGCGTGCCACCACCGCGTCGTCGGCCAAGAGGGTCAGGCCATCCGCATCGGTGATGGTGGACAGGGTCGGCACGTCGCCCGTGTAACTCACCTCGATCACATCCTGCGTGGCGTCGAAGTCGTCGATGACGGCATTGCCCCCTTGCAAAAGGTCGAACGTGTCCGCGCCGTCGCCGCCGTTCAGGTGATCGCCATGGCCGGCCACGATCCGGTCGTTGCCGGCACCGCCATTCAGATAATCGGCGGTCACGACCGACGGATCGTCCGCCCCATCGCGGCCTGCCGCATCGTCATCTGTGCGTCCGTCCAGCAGGTCATTGCCGCCGCCGCCCATCATGGTGTCCGCGCCCGCGCCGCCGACCAGCGTGTCATCGCCCCAGCCGCCCATCAGGACATCGTCGCCATCCGCGCCCAGCAGCAAGTCGTCGCCGTCGCCGCCATGGACCTGATCGTGGCCCGCCCCGGCGTCCACCCGGTCGTCCCCCAGATTGCCGAAGACGGTGTCGTCCCCCGCATCCGCAAAGATGTCGTCGTCCTGCATGTCGCCCGCAATTTCATCAGCGTCCATCGTGCCGGTGCGGATGGACGGCTCCACCACTGGCAGCGGTTCGACCCCGGGCAGGGGGAAAAGGTCGTCGGTCACGCCCGGCACCGTGTCAATGTCCGTACCGATGTCATCCGACGTGTCCGGTTCGCTGCCTGCATCGGACAACAGGTCGTCGCCGAAATCGACGTCCGGATCGGTCGTCGCGCTGCCATCGTCGGCCAGAATGGCGCCTGCACCGGCACCATCGTCGGAATCATCCGTCAGGACGCCGCCGGCGCCCGCATCGCCGTCCATGTCCGACACCATCGTCACCAGATCAGTGGTCTGACCCGCGTCGTCCGTTGGCCGCTGCGGATCGTTCGCCGGATCGGTGTCGTCGCTGGCCGCGACATCCCCCACCATGACGAAGGACGACATCGCAAGTCCGAGTAAACCGATGATCGCAAGCATGTTGGCGCCTCACATGGATCGCCCCCGACCCGTTGTCGACCTCTCTACCATTCCCACGGGATATTTGCATGGGGTTCGTGCACAAACGGTTAATCTTGTCTGAAATGCGGCACGAAGGCATCCAGCACCGCCTGCGGGTTCTCCTCCATCGCGAAGTGGCCGGACCGGCAGGCGTTGCCCGTCACCTGCCACGCCCACCTTTGCCAGATCGCCAGCGGATCACCGGTCTGGGCGGGGAATCCCGCCTCGGCCCACAGGAAATGCAACGGGGCCGAGATCCGCGCACCCGTCGCGCGGTCGGTGTCGTCGATCCGCCGGTCGGTCGTGGCCCCTGCGCGGTAGTCGGCGCACATCGCCGCCGCCCGTCCCGCCATCTGTGCGCGGTAGCTGTCCAGCGCGTCCGGGGCAAAGACATCCAGGGATTTCGCACGTGTCCAGGCGGTCAGTGTCCAGTCCGTGTAACCCGCCGCATCCGCCGCGATCATCCGTTCCGGCAGGGGCGCGGGCTGCGCGAGGAAGGTCCAGTGATAGGCCTTCATCGCCAGATCGGCGGTCCAGCCTGCCCAGAAATCGCCCGTCGGCACGATCTCGATGATGCCGAGGCGGCGCACCCTTTCCGGGTGATCCAGCGCCAGACGATAGGCCACCCGCGCGCCCCGGTCGTGACCCAGCACATGAGCGCGGTCCAGTCCCAGCGCATCCATCAGCCCCACGATGTCACGGGCCATCGTGCGCTTGGCATAGGTCGTGTGGTCCGCATCGTCCGCCGGCGCGTCGCTGTCGCCATAGCCGCGCAGGTCCGGCACGATCACGTCGAAATCCTGCGCGAACCGCGGTGCCACACGCGCCCAGCAATGGTGGTTCTGCGGATAGCCATGCAGCAGGATCAGCGGCACGCCGCGCCCGGCGCGGTGCACCGACAGCGTGACCTCGCCGATCGGGACGAAGGATCGGGTAAAGCCTGCGATCATCGATCGATCCCCCGTGGCGACGCCCTTACCCTAGCGACGGCAGGTCCTCTGTCACGCGGAAGTTCAGTCCACGAACACGCGGCTGGGATGCAATTCGCTGCCCATCAGGCGGCCGACGGCGACGGCGCGGCCCTGATGGGCGGCCCACACCTCGGACCCATAGTCGATGCCGCTGGCGATCACCGTCGCCGCGTTGCCGTGGCGCAGGGGTGTCAGGCTGGCGGTGGGGCAGGTGACCATCGGCAGGTCGGCCAGACCCACCTCCAGCGGCTGCAGATGGTCGTCGAGCGCGGGCGTCCGCGCGATGGCCTCGATCGCGTCCAGCGTCAGCGCATCCTCGGCCCGGAAGGGGCCGGACCAGATCCGCCGCAACTGCCGCACATGGGCGTGGCAGCCCAGCGCCGCCCCCAAGTCGCGGGCGATGGACCGCACGTAGCCGCCCTTGCCGCAGACCATCTCCAGCACCGCATGGTCGGCGTCGGGGCGGTCGTCCAGCAGCAGGCTTTCGACCCACAGCGGTCGGGCGGCGATGTCCATCGTCTCGCCGTCGCGGGCGCGTTTGTAGGCGCGCTCTCCGTCGATCTTGACTGCGGAAAACTGCGGCGGCACCTGCTGGATGTTGCCGACGAACCGACCCAGCGCGGCCTTGATCTGATCGTCGGTGGGGCGCGTGTCGCTGGTGGCGATCACCTCGCCTTCCGCATCGTCGGTGTTGGTCGCCTGACCGAAGCGTATGGTGAAGGTATAGGCCTTCAGCGCATCGGTGATGAAGGGGACGGTCTTCGTCGCCTCGCCCAGCGCAATCGCCAGCACGCCGGTCGCGTCGGGATCGAGCGTGCCCGCATGACCCGCCTTGTTGGCGCCCAGCGCCCAGCGCACCTTGTTGACGACGGTCGTGCTGGTCAGGCCCGCGGGTTTGTCCACGATCAGCCAGCCCGAAATGTTGCGTCCCGATTTGCGCCGACCCATGAGGCTCTCCGTCGAAAGGTGAACGCGCCTGCTAGGGGGTGCGGTGCCGCGCGTCAAGCTATTGGACGACGCCCACCAGTGGCCCCAGCGGCGCGAACCCGAAATCCGCCCGGTTCAAAGTGGGCGCATAGAGGCGGCTGATCGACCCGTCGAGGAACAGCGCATCCGGCAGCCCCAGCCCGTCCCGAAAGAACCGCGCGAACAGATGGAAGTTCACCGGATCGTCCGAGATGACGAAGACCGCCGTGGTCCCGTCCGCGCTCGTGCCGACGCCGTTGCGGACGTAAAGCGAGTCGCTGTCGGGCAGAAAGCGGGGGTGCAGCTGCCCGCCGATCACCAGCATCGGCCCCGACTGCGTGGCGTCCCGGCAGGCGGGGCGGGTGTCGGCATAGCTCAGCGTCTCGATCACGCGGGCGGTGGTGTCGGTCAGGCAGAACACGCCGTTGGGCAGCAGGCCGAAGTTGCCCGGCCCTTCGCGCGTCACCAGCGGTGCCGCCTCCACACCGTCTTCGATATAGAGGCCGACGGCGCGGCGATCCTCGTGATACATGCCGGCGTTCATCGCGAAGGCGAGTGTGTTCGGAGCCACCGTGCGTTGCAGGGTATTCCAGCCGCCCAGCACGGTGCCGGTGGCGTCGCGGTGGAACAGTCGCAGATCCTCCGTCGTGGCATCGACGGTGCAGGCGGTGAACCGCGCGCCATCGAACGTCACGTTCTGGCAGGTCACGGCCCCGGCGGGACCGGCCACGCCCAGCGCCAGCAGCAGAGGCGCGCACTGCGCCGCAAGCCGCCTCATGCCTGTTCGTCCCGCGCGACCTCGTCGTCGTCGCTGCGGTCCGGTGCGGCCAGATCGGCCTTGACGTCGGGTTTCTCGAACAGGGCGCGGGTCGCGTCCATGCGATCGAAGGTGTCATCGAGCTCGAAGCGGATTTCGGGGGCGAACTTGATGGTCAGCACCTTGGCGACCTCGCGCCGGATCTCGTGGCGGGATTTGCGCAGGGCCAGCAAGGCGGCGTCCTTGTCGTTGCCGCCCAGCGGCAGGATGAACGCGGTCGCCACGCTCAGGTCCGGGGAACAGCGCACTTCGCCCACTGTGATCATCATGCGCGACAGGTCGGGATCGTGGATCTCGCCCCGTTGCAGCAGTTCCGACAACCGCCGGCGGATCAGTTCGCCCAGCCGCAGCTGGCGTTGGTTGGGGGCGCCGCCCCCGGAGGATGATGTCTTTGCCATGCCCCCCCTTACCCCCGCGGGGCGGCATTTCCAAGCATGGGGTTTCGCAAGGCCCCTGCGGGCAGTATCACGATGGCGGCAACACGAGTGTGGGGGCGGATATGGCGGCAGGACCGGGAATCGTTGTGACGGGGGCATCCGGTCGCATGGGGCAGATGCTGGTGCGGGCGATCCACGCGTCGGAGGTCTGCCATCTTGTGGCGGCGCTGGAACGTGAGGGCCACCCTTGGGTCGGGCAGGACGTGGGCACGGCGATGGGCGGTGCCGCCATCGGCGTGACCGTCACCGACGACCCCGTCGCGGCCTTTGCCCGGGCGCAGGCTGTCGTCGATTTCACCGCCCCCGCCGCCACGGTGGGTTTCGCGGCGCTGGCCGCACAGGCCCGCGCGGTGCATGTGATCGGCACCACGGGCCTGTCGGAGGTGGATTTGGCGGCAATTTCCCGCGCCGCCCACCATGCGGTGATCGTGCGCGCCGGCAACATGAGCCTCGGCCTGAACCTGCTGATGCAGATGACCCAGCGTGTCGCGGCGGCGCTGGATGCGGATTACGACATCGAGATCGTCGAGGCGCACCACCGCCACAAGGTGGACGCCCCCTCCGGCACCGCCTTGATGCTGGGCGAGGCGGCGGCGGCGGGGCGTGGCGTGGTGTTGAACGAGGTGCGCGACGCGGGCCGCGACGGTATGACGGGCGCACGGCGGCGCGGCGACATCGGCTTTGCCGCGATCCGTGGCGGCGACATCGTCGGCGAACACGACGTGATCTTCGCCGCCGATGGCGAGCGGATCACCCTGCGACATGTCGCCACCGACCGCAGCGTCTTCGTGCGCGGGGCGCTGCGCGCTGCGTTGTGGGGGCAGGACCGCGATCCGGGCGAATACGACATGCTGGACGTGCTGGGGATCTGAACTCCCTGACTTGACGCTGGGCGGTGCGCACTTAACTCCCCTCCCATCCAGGGAGGTGCGGATCATGCGTCACGTCGTTCTTGCCATTGCGCTGGGCCTGCTGCCCGTCGCGGCCACCGCGCAGGGTTACGCCCGCGTCACCGATCAGGATGCGTTTCTGGCGCTGATGGCGCAGGGCACGCTGACCCACGCGGTATTCGACATCGCGCTGAGCGTGACGCCCGACGGCCAGATCAATGGCGATGCGGTCGGCTGGCCCGTCACCGGCACGTGGGCGTGGCAGGACGGTTTCTTTTGCCGCACGATGGACTGGGGCGGGGACGAGATTCCCTACAACTGCCAGCTTGTCGAACAGAACGGCGATCTGGTGCGCTTTACCACCGATCAGGGCGCGGGCCGGTCGGCGGCGCTGCGCCTGCGCTGACCACGCGCCGCGGCACGGTCAGAAGTCGATGGCCAGCCCCTTGTTTTCCCAGTCGCCATAGCGCACCGGTTCCGGCCCGTCGCGCCCGCCCAGTTCGGGTGGCAGATCGGGCCGCTTGGCGGCGTTGCGGCGGGCTTCCGCCTCGGCCAGCGCGCGCTGGGCGGCGGCGGGCAGGTCTGCCACCTGTGTGGCCCTGTCATCGGTCATGGGTCTGTCCTCCTTGCCGGGGGTGTGGCTGTGATATACGCCGCACCAGACCCTGAACAAGGGGCCGCCACCGCAAAGGGTTTCGTCATGAATCAGACCGGCGACAGCAAGAATGGCGACCAGATGGGCCTTGCCCCGCGCCGCGCCGCGCATCACCTGCTGCAAGAGGTGATCGACGACGGCCGCCTGATGTCGGAACTGCTGGGCGGCGGTGCGCTGGACCATCTGGCCCCCGACGACCGCGCCCGCGCCCAGCGTCTGGCGACCGAGACGTTGCGCATGCTCGACCGGGCCGACCGGATGCTGAAGCCGTTTCTGGCCAAGGAACCGCCGCTCTACGTCCGCAACGCCCTGCGCCTTGGTACGCTGGAGATCGTGCAGGGCGCTGCCGCCTACGGCGTGGTGAATTCCTATGTCGAGATCGTCGGGCGCAACCACCATACCGCGCGGCTGAAGGGCCTCGTGAACGCGGTGCTGCGCAATGTGGCCGACCTTGGCCCCGAGGCTTGGGACAAGATGCCTGCGCCGCTGCTGCCGGGCTGGCTGCGCCAGCCGCTGGTGGCCGCCTGGGGCCGCGCCGACGTCGCGGCGATGGAGGCCGTGCAGGCCACCACCCCGCCGCTGGACCTGACACCCAAGGGTGATGCGCAGGCTGTCGCCGCCGCCGTTGGCGGCACCGTCCTGCCGACCGGTTCGGTGCGCATCGGGGACGCGGGGCAGGTGACGGCGCTGCCGGGGTACGAGGCCGGCGACTGGTGGGTGCAGGACGCGGCGGCGGCGCTGCCGGTGCAACTGCTGGGCGATGTGACGGGCCTGCGCGTGCTGGACCTGTGCGCCGCACCGGGTGGCAAGACGATGCAACTCGCGGCGCGGGGGGCAGAGGTCACGGCCGTGGATTCCTCCCCCTCCCGCATGGCGCGGGTGGCGCAGAACCTGACCCGCATCGGGCTGAATGCGATCACAGAGGTTGCCGATGCCTTCGACGTCACCGGCGCATGGGACGCCGTGCTGCTTGACGCGCCCTGCAGTGCCACCGGTACCATGCGCCGCCACCCGGACCTGCCCTATGGCAAGGACGGGGCCGAGTTCGGCGGTCTGATCGACCAGCAGGGCGCGCTGATCGACCATGCGCTGACGCTGCTGCATCCCGGCGGGCGGCTGGTGTTCTGCACCTGCTCCTTGCTGCCGGACGAGGGCGAGGTGCAGATCGAGGAAGCGCTGGCCCGCCATCCGGACCTGACCGTCGACCGTGCGGCGCTCGACCGTCCCGGCATCGACCCGGACTGGATCACGCCCGAAGGCGGACTGCGCCTGCGCCCGGATTACTGGGCCGACATCGGCGGCATGGATGGCTTCTACATGGCGGTACTGACAAAGCCCGCGTGACAGGCCCGCTGCACCGCGTTACCCTGCGGCCCAACAAGAATGCGACACCGCAACGCAGAGGCAGCAGTTTGGCCGAGACCGTCCCATGGCGTGCCCGCAACCGGGCCTTCATGCACCGCGTGCATGCGCGCTGGGCGGCGCGGAAGGCCTTGGCAACCGGATTCGTGTCGCAGCCCGAACCGCGCGGCATCGGTCATTTCGCCCGCGGGCGGCAATTGCTGGCGGGCAACTTCCTGTTCGCAGGCGTCCTGACCACCGCGCCCGGCGGGTCGATCTGGCAGGCTTTGGGCGACCGGGCGCAGGTGGACTTCGAACTGCACGGCTTCGGCTGGCTCGACGATCTGGCCGCCGTGGGCGACACGCGCGCACGGCATGCGGCGCAGGCGTGGGTCGGCGAATGGATCGACGCCTTCGGTGCGGGCCACGGGCCGGGCTGGACGCCGGATCTGACGGGGCGGCGGCTGATCCGCTGGATCTCGCACGGGATCTTCTTGCTGCGCGGTCAGGACAAGGCGGCACAGGAACGCCTGTTCCGCTCATTGGCGCAGCAGACCCTGTTCCTGTCGCGCCGCTGGCGGGCGACCGGACCGGGCCTTGCCCGGTTCGAGGCGCTGGCCGGCCTGATCTATGCGGGGCTGTCGCTGCAGGGGATGGACCGCATGACCGCCCCCGCCATCGCCGCGCTTGCCGCCGATTGCGCCCGCCAGATCGGCCCGGACGGCGGTATCCCGACCCGCAACCCGGAGGAGTTGCTGGACATCCTGACCCTGCTGCACTGGGCGCGCGGGGCCATCGCCGCCAGCGACCGCCCGGTGCCGCCCGCGCTGACCGCTGCGATCGCGCGCATCGGCCCGACCCTGCGGGCGCTGCGCCATGCGGACGGCGGGCTGGCGCGGTTCCACGGTGGCGGGCGCGGTGCCGACGGGCGGCTGGACCACGCCCTGTCGCTGGGCGGTCCCACGCCCCGCCGCAGCGTCACCGACACGCTGTGCATGGGGTTCGCGCGGTTGAGCGCAGGGCGCACCACGCTGATCGCCGACGCCGCCCGCCCGCCGGAAGGGGCCGCCGCCGCCCACGCCCACGCGTCGACCCTCGCGTTCGAGATGACGTCGGGTCGCCGCCCGCTGATCGTGAACTGCGGGTCCGGCGTCACCTTCGGTGCCGACTGGCGCAGGGCGGGGCGGGCCACGCCGAGCCACTCGACGCTGGGAATCGGCGGCTATTCGTCGTCGCGCCTGGCCCCTGCCGTGACCACGGGTGGTATCGCACAGGAATTGCTGGTCGATCTGCCCGACGTGGTGAACGGCATCGTCACGCATCTGGACGATGGCCGCCGGGCCGAGCTGTCGCACGACGGCTTTCGCCCGACCCACGGTCTGACCCATGCGCGCACGCTGGAACTGACCCTCGACGGGCGGGGCCTCAGCGGTGAAGATCTGCTGACCACGCTGGATGTGGGCGACAAGGCGCTGTTCGACGCGGCGTTCGAGGCGACGTTTCGGCAGGGCGTGCCCTATGCGATCCGGTTCCATCTGCACCCCGATGTGGACGCCACCGTTGATCTGGGCGGGTCCGCGGTGTCGATGGCGCTGCAATCGGGCGAAATCTGGGTGCTGCGCCACGACGGGCACGCCGATCTGACGCTGGAGCCGTCGGTTTACCTCGAATCCGGGCGGTTGAAGCCGCGTGCCGCACGACAGGTGGTTTTATCCGGTGTCGCGATGGCCTATGCGACGCGCATCCGCTGGTCGCTGGCCAAGGCGCAGGACACCCCCGACGTGGTGCGTGACCTGAGCCCGGTCCGAGAGGCGGACGACGATGACACTGTGACCGGGGACCCAACATGACCGACCTGCAACCGCTGCGCCGCGCGCTTCTGAGCGTTTCCGACAAGACCGGCCTGATCGACCTTGGCCGCGCGCTGGTCGCCCGCGACGTTGTCCTGCTGTCCACGGGCGGCACCGCAAAGGCGCTGCGCGACGCGGGCCTGCCGGTGACGGACGTGGCCGAGGTCACGGGATTCCCCGAGATGATGGACGGTCGCGTCAAGACCCTGCACCCGATGGTCCATGGTGGCTTGCTGGCCCTGCGCGACGATGCGGGCCACCGACAGGCGATGCAGGATCACGGGATCGCAGGCATCGACCTGCTGGTCGTGAACCTCTATCCGTTCGAGGCGACGGTGGCGGCGGGCGGCGATTACGACACCTGCATCGAGAACATCGACATCGGCGGCCCCGCGATGATCCGCGCCGCGTCCAAGAATCACGCCTATGTCAGCACCATCGTCGACGTGGGGGATTACGACGCCCTGCTGGCAGAACTCGACGCCCACGACGGCCAGACCACGCTCGCCTTCCGGCAGCGGCTGGCGCAGGCGGCCTACGGGCGCACCGCCGCCTACGACGCTGCCGTCAGCACGTGGATGGCGCAGGCCATCGGTCAGGCGACGCCACGCCGCCGCGCCTTTGCCGGAGAGCTGCGGCAGACCATGCGCTATGGCGAAAACCCGCATCAGACCGCCAGCTTCTATGCGGACGGCAGCGGGCGGCCCGGCGTGGCAACCGCCGTGCAGCATCAGGGCAAGGAATTGTCCTACAACAACATCAACGACACTGACGCCGCGTTCGAGCTGGTGGCCGAGTTCGATCCCGCCGACGGCCCCGCCGTGGCGATCATCAAGCACGCCAACCCCTGCGGCGTGGCCCGTGGCGCCACCCTGCTGGAGGCTTACCGCAAAGCCTTCGACTGCGACCGCACGTCGGCCTTCGGCGGAATCGTGGCGATGAATGTCGCGTTGGACGAGGAAACCGCGCAGGCCATCGCCGAGATCTTTACCGAGGTCGTAATCGCGCCCGGTGCCTCCGACGCCGCCCGCGCGGTGTTCGCGGCCAAGAAGAACCTGCGCCTGCTGACCACCGACGGCCTGCCCGATCCGCAAGCTGCCCAACTGACCTACCGTCAGGTCGCAGGGGGCATGCTGGTGCAGGACAAGGACACCGGCCACGTCCCCGCCGCCGACCTGCGCGTGGTGACGAAGGTGCAGCCCACGGACGCGCAGATGGCCGATCTGCGGTTCGCATGGACCGTGGCCAAGCACGTGAAATCGAACGCCATCGTCTATGTCCGCGACGGGGCCACCGTGGGCGTCGGCGCGGGCCAGATGAGCCGCCTCGACAGCGCCCTGATCGCCGCGAAGAAGGCCGAGCGCATGGCCGATGCCACGGGATTGCCGCAGCCGCTGACCATCGGTTCGGCGGTCGCGTCGGATGCGTTCTTTCCCTTTGCCGACGGCTTGATGGAGGCGGCGGCCGCAGGGGCCACCTGTGTCATCCAGCCCGGTGGGTCGATGCGTGACGCCGAAGTGATCGCCGCAGCCGATGACGCGGGCATCGCGATGGTCTTTACCGGCATGCGCCACTTTCGGCATTGAGGGGAACGGGGATGCGGTTGATCTTCTGGGCGGGATTCTGGACGTTCCTGCTGGATCAGGCGACGAAATACATCGTCGTTCATCAGTTGGACCTGATCACGCGCCAGCAGATCGACGTGGTGCCGCCGTTCCTGACGTTCCAGATGGCATGGAACCGGGGTGTGAACTTCGGCCTCGGTGCTGGGTTCGACATGCGCTGGGTCCTGATCGGCATCGCACTCGCGATTTCGGTCGCCGTGCTGGTCTGGCTGCAGCGGACGGGCGGCACACCCAAGATCCACATCGCGGCGGGGTTGCTGATCGGCGGGGCGCTGGGCAATGTGGTGGACCGGGTGCTGTATGGTGCGGTCGCGGACTTCATCAACATGTCGTGGTACGGGTTCGACAATCCCTATGCGTTCAACGTGGCCGACGTGGCGATCTTTGCCGGCGCCCTGGGCCTTGCGTTCCTGCCAGACGGCCGCCCGCCGGCATCGAAACCCAAGCGGGCGTGACGCGGTGCGCCACCTGCGCTAGAACGGCGCGAACATGATGCGAAAAGGGGCTACGATGCAGCGGATTATGATCGGCCTTGCGGCCTGTGCGGCCCTTGCAGGGTGTGGCAACCGGTCCGCCGGCGACAGCGGACCCGACGAATTCGCGGTGCAGACCGCCCGGCCCCTGATCTATCCGGCCACCAATGCGCTGCCGGTGCCGACGCCCGGCGGCACCAACCCGGCCGACCCCAATCCCCGCGCACAGGCCATCGCCGCCCTGAACGGCACGGGCGGCTGATCCGTCGCGGTCACAAGCCCGTATGGCCGATTGCAGTCGTGCGGTGAACCTCTAGGTTTCCGGCAACGCGCACCAGCTACAGGGTTTCCATGATACGCATCCTCGCCGTCCCAGCCCTGCTGCTGGCCGCCCACCCCCTGTCCGCGCAATCGTCGGGTGAACAGACCTTCATCTTTGACGACACCACCGTCACCGTGTCGGCCCCGCAGACCATCGGCGAGGATGTGACGACCTTCACCCTCGACAACGGGATGGAGGTCGTGGTGATCGAGGATCATCGCGCCGCCGTCGCCGTGCAGATGGTCTGGTATCGCGCCGGGTCCGCCGACGAACCCGTGGGACAGTCGGGCGTGGCGCACTTCCTCGAACACCTGCTGTTCAAGGGCACCGACACGCTGGCACCGGGAGAGTTCTCTTCCACCGTGGCGGCCAACGGCGGGTCCGACAACGCCTTTACCAGCTATGACTACACCGCCTATTTCCAGCGCGTCGCCGCCGACCGTCTGCCGCTGATGATGCAGATGGAAAGCGACCGGATGGAAAACCTCGCGATCGGCGAAGGCGACATCGCGACCGAGCGCAACGTGATCCTCGAAGAACGCAACCAGCGGACCGAGAACAATCCCGGCGCGTTGGCCCGCGAACAGTTCATGGCCGCGCAATACCAGAACCACCGTTACGGCGTGCCGATCATCGGCTGGAAGCACGAGATGGAGGAGCTTAGCCTGCAGGATGCGCTGTCGTTCTACGACATCCATTACTCTCCGAACAACGCCGTCCTGATCGTGGCGGGCGACGTGCAGCCCGATGCCGTGATGGCGCTGGCTGCCGAATACTATGGCACGATCCCGCGCGAGGAGGATCTGCCCGAACGCCTGCGCCCGGCAGAGCCGCCGCAGATCGCGCCGCGCCGCATTACCTATACCGACCCGCGCGTCAGCCAGCCGTATGTGGTGCGCAGCTACCTCGCGCCCGAACGCGATGCGGGCGATCAGGATACGGCGGCGGCGCTGGTCTATCTGGCGGAACTGCTGGGCGGGTCGTCCTTCACCTCCGCCCTCGGGCAGGCATTGCAGTTCGACACGCAGACCGCGGTTTACACCAGTGCGGGTTACAGTGGCGACAGCCTTGATTCCACGACCTTTGGCGTGTCGATCGTGCCTGCTGCCGGTGTCACCCTGTCCGAGGGGGAGGCCGCGATGGACAAGGTGATCGCCGATTTCATGGCCGCCGACATCGACCCCGCCGCGATGGAGCGGATTCGCACGCAGTTGAACGCGCAGGAAATCTACGCCCTCGACGACGTGCAGGGCCGTGCGCAACGCTATGGCGCGGCCCTGACCCAAGGTCTGACCATCGCGGACGTGGAGGCATGGCCGCAGGTCCTGCAGGAGGTGACAGCCGAGGACGTGAAAGCGGCGGCCGAACTGGTGTTCGACCTGAACCAATCCGTGACCGGCTGGGTCGTGGCCAACCCGGAGCAAGCGCAATGATCCGTATCCTCACCCTTTGCCTGACACTGGTCGCAGGCACCGCCCATGCCGCCGTCGAAATCGAGGAAGTCACCTCGCCCGGCGGGATCGAGGCGTGGCTGGTGGAGGATCACAACATCCCCTTCACCGCGCTGGAAATCCGCATCGTCGGTGGCGCGGCACTGGATGCGCCGGGCAAGCGCGGGGCCACCAACCTGATGATGGCTCTGCTGGAGGAAGGCGCCGACGACCTGACGGCACAGGCCTTTCAGACGCGGCGCGAGGAGTTGGCGGCGAGTTACGGGTTCGATGCCGACGACGACATGGTGGCGATCAGCGCCCAGATGCTGACCGAGAACCGTGACGAGGCGGTGGCGCTGCTGCGCTCCGCGCTGGTGGCACCCCGGTTTGATCAGGACGCCGTCGACCGGGTGCGTGCGCAGGTGCTGGCCAATATCGCCAGCGACGAAAAATCCCCCGGCGATATTGCCAGCCGCGCGCTGGATGCTGCGGCCTTCGGCGATCATCCCTATGGCGCGTCGCTGTCGGGCACGGTCGAGAGTGTGACCGCCCTGACCCGCGACGACATCGTTGTGGCGCATCGGGCGACGCTGACCCGCGACCGCGTTTACGTGGGTGCTGTGGGCGACATCACGCCCGAGGATCTGGGCGCGCTGCTGGACGATCTGCTGGGCGACCTGCCCGCCGCGACCGTGCCGCTGCCGGATGATGCGGATTACGCCCTGACGGGGGGTGTCACGGTGATCCCCTATGACACGCCGCAGTCGGTGGCGTTGTTCGGGCATCGCGGCATCACCCGCGACGACCCCGACTACATGGCCGCCTATATCCTGAACGAAGCGCTGGGCGCAGGCGGGTTCGAATCGCGCCTGATGCAGGAGGTGCGCGAGGAACGCGGTCTGACCTATGGCATCAGCACGTTCCTCGTCCCGCAGTTCTATGGAGAGCTGATTCTGGGGCAGCTGGGGTCGAGCAATTCCACGATGGCCGAGGCGATCGACGTGATCCGCGCCGAATGGGCCCGCATGGCGACCGACGGCATGACGCAGGAGGAGCTGGACCGGGTGAAGACCTACCTCACCGGGGCCTATCCGCTGCGCTTCGACGGGAATGCGTCCATCGCCACGATCCTCGTGGGGATGCAGGTGATCGACCTGCCGCCCAGCTATGTCGTGGACCGCAATGCGCAGCTGAACGCCGTGACGCTGGACGACGTGAACCGCGTCGCCCGTGAGTTGCTGCGTCCCGACGATCTGCGGTTCGTGGTAGTGGGCCAGCCCGAGGGGCTGACCGGCGATCCCGCGCCGGGGGGCGTGCTGCCACAGGACGCTGCGCCAGCGCCCGAAACCGCACCTGCGGATGCGGCGCCGACCGAGGCGGCACCTGCCGCCGACTGACTCCGCATATCCCCTCGTATCGCGGCGGGTGGATATGCTATCCCTAGTGGCATGACGATGACCGCTCCCCAGATAGGCCGCGATTCGACGCAGCGCCCGGTGATCCGCCAGCTGGACGAGGCGGCGATCAACCGCATCGCGGCGGGCGAGGTGGTCGAACGCCCCGCATCCGCGGTGAAAGAGCTGGTGGAAAACAGCATCGACGCCGGGGCGACCCGGATCGAGGTGACCATCGCCGACGGCGGCAAGACCCTGATCCGCGTGGTGGACGACGGCTGCGGCATCGCCGCCACCGACCTGCCGCTGGCCCTGTCGCGGCACGCCACGTCCAAGATCGACGGCACCGATCTGCTGAACATCCACTCCTTCGGCTTCCGGGGCGAAGCGTTGCCGTCGCTTGGTGCTGTCGGTCGTCTGACGATCACCAGCCGGGCGGCGGGCGATACGGCTGAGACCATTCAGGTGACGGGCGGCACGATGGGGCCGGTGAAACCCGCAGCCCTTGCGCGGGGCACGCAGGTCGATCTTGCGGACCTGTTCTATGCCACGCCCGCACGGCTGAAATTCCTGCGCACCGACCGGGCAGAGACGCAGGCGGTCGTCGATGTGGTCCGCAGGCTGGCGATGGCCGAACCCTTCGTCACCATGATCCTGCGCGACACGACGGGCGGGGATGAACGGACCCTGTTCCGCGCCGATGCGGAAACCGGCCACATGTTCGACGCGCTGGGCGGCCGGTTGCGCACGGTGCTGGGCCGCGATTTCGCCGACAACGCGCTGGCGCTGGACGCTGAACGGGACGGGTTCCACCTGACGGGCTTTGCCGCCCTGCCGACCTTTTCCAAGGGGGCCGCCGTCGCGCAATACCTGAACGTCAACGGGCGGCCCGTGCGCGACCGGATGCTGCTGGGCGCGCTGCGGGCCGCCTATATGGACGTGATGTCGCGCGACCGCCACCCGGTCGCCTGCCTGTTCGTCGATTGCGACCCCACGCTGGTGGACGTGAACGTGCATCCGGCGAAGTCCGAGGTGCGCTTTCGCGATCCTGCCTGTGTGCGCGGCCTGATCGTGTCCGGCATCCGTCACGCGCTGGCGGGTGCGGGGCACCGCAGCGCCACGACCGTGGGTCACGCCACGCTTGCGGCCATGGTCCCGGCCGACGCACCGCGCGTCTATCAGATGGACCACACGGCGCGACCGCAGCGGTTCACAGCCGCGTCGATGACGTTCCAGTCCGGCTTTGCCGAAACCCACGCGGCCCGGATCGAGGCGCCTGCGGCACCAGAGGATGAGGCGCTCCCCCTCGGTGCGGCCCGCGCGCAACTTCACGAGAACTACATCCTGTCGCAGACCGCTACGGGTCTGGTGATCGTGGACGCCCACGCGGCCCACGAACGGCTGGTCTACGAGGCATTGAAAGACCAGATGGCTGCTGGCCGCATCGCGGGGCAGGCGCTGCTGATCCCCGAGATCGTCACCCTGTCGCCCACCGACGCCGACCTGCTGCTGGGCGTGGCGGACGATCTGGCGCTGCTTGGGCTGACCATCGAACCATTCGGCGGCGGGGCCATCGCGGTGCGCGAGACGCCGGCGATCCTCGGCACCGTGGATGCGCGGCGGCTGATCCTGGACGTGCTGGACGCGCTGACGGATGGCGGCGACACGGCACCCTTGCGCGCCCGCATCGACGCAGTGCTCAGCCGGGTCGCCTGCCACGGGTCGGTCCGCACGGGCCGCCGCATGTCGGGGCCGGAAATGAACGCGCTGCTGCGCCGGATGGAGGCCACGCCCCTGTCCGGCCAGTGCAACCACGGGCGACCCACATCGGTCACGCTGTCGCTGGCCGACATCGACCGGCTGTTCGGCCGCACATGATCCGGTTGGGCGACGTGACCCTGTCGCTGACCGATCCGCTGGTGTTGGGTGTGGCGGCGTTTGTCCTGCTGATGCTGGTCCTGCTGTGGCGAGCCGGTCGCGGACAGCCGGACCTGACCCCGCAGATGGCGCAACTGGCCGATTACATGCAGGCATTGGGCGCGGGGCAGACGCAGCTGGCCGCCAACATCCGCACAGTGGCCGATGCGCAGACGACCGCGCAGGTGCAGGTGCTGGCGACGATGGAACGCCGTCTGGCCGAAGTGCAGGCCGGCATGACCGAAACTCTCACGGGGACCGCCGAGAAGGCGTCCAAACAACTGATCCAGTTACAGGAACGCCTGGCCACCATCGACCGGGCACAGACCAATATCGAGAAGCTGTCCGGCGACGTGCTGTCCCTGCAGGACATCCTGTCGAACAAGCAGCGCCGCGGTCTGTTCGGTGAGATCCAGCTGACCGACATCGTGGCCAAGGCGCTGCCCGCCGACAGCTTCACCCTGCAGCATACCCTGTCGAACGGCAAACGCGCCGACTGCCTCGTGCATCTGCCGAACCCGCCGGGCCCCATCGTCATCGACGCCAAGTTCCCGCTGGAGGCCTACGAAGCCCTCGCCGCCGCCGAGACGCGGGAGGCGCAGACACAGGCGCTGCGGGCCTTGGCCTATGCCGTGCGCAAGCACATCCGCGACATCTCGGAGCGGTATATCATCGAGGGCGAGACGGCTGACGGCGCGATCATGTTCCTGCCGTCGGAGGCGGTCTATGCCGAACTCCACGCCCGCCTGCCGGAGGTGGTGCGCGCAGGTTTCGACGCCCGTGTGTGGATCGTGTCGCCCACGACCTGCATGGCGACGCTGAACACCATGCGTGCGATCCTGAAAGATGCGCGAATGCGCGAACAGGCGGGCGCGATCCGCACCGCCCTGCGCCAGTTGCACCGCGACGTGGAGATCATCACCGAAAAGGCGGGCAAGCTGGAGACCCACCTGCGGCAGGCGGGCGAGGATGTGGCAGGCGTACTGACGGCGGCGAGCCGTGCGGGCAAGCGGGCGGACCGGCTCGACAACTTCGACTTCGCCGATGTGGCGCCCGATCCTGCCGCGCCATTGCCCCTTGCGCCGCAGCGGGCCAGCGGCCAAGACTGACGCCATCAGCCGAAGGACCGACCCATGCACAAGCCCCTGATCGCAGCCGCCCTGATCGCCCTGTCGGCCTGTGCCGCGGATATCGCGCCGGGCGTGCCCGTGACCGGGCGGGCGATCGCGGATGCGTTCTTCGACACGCCCTTCGCCGATGGTCAGTCCGTGGCGGTGCTGGTGAAGGACCCCGATCCCCTGCGCGTGATCCAGACCTATCGCCTTGTCCCGTGTCAGGATGGACGGGCGGTCTGTGCGGCGGGCGATCCGCGCTTTGCCGGAACGCTGACGCTGGAAAACGGGCAGTACGTGGTGCGCGAGAGCTATCCGGGGCGCGTCTTCTATCTGGACAGGAACGGCGACGGGTTCATGGGCGTGCAGACCGGCGCACAACAGGTGCTGACGCCGCTGGCGTGGAACTGATCTCTGCGACAGATCCGCACGCAGGCTGTCTGCAACCATTTCCCCCGCGCCCGCGTGGCTTTAGGTTGATGCAGTGCCCGTGACGGAGACTTCCCATGCCATTTGAAACCTCGACCAACCTGCCCCGCAAGGTGGCGGTGATCGGTGCCGGCATTTCCGGCATGGGGGCCGCCCATGCGCTGGCCCGCGATCACCGCGTCGTGCTGTTCGAGGCATGCGGTCGGCTGGGCGGCCATGCCCGCACCCGGATGGCAGGTCCGCAGGGCGACACGGCGGTCGATACCGGCTTCATCGTGTTCAACTATGCCAACTATCCGCACCTGACGGCGCTGTTCGACCACCTGTCGGTGCCGGTCGTCAAAAGCAACATGAGCTTCGGGGCGTCCTTCGACGGCGGGCGGCTGGAATACGCGCTGACATCGCTCGACGCGCTGTTCGCGCAGCGGCGCAATGCGGTGAACCCGCGGTTCCTGCGGATGGTCCGCGACATCCTGCATTTCAACAAGCACGGTCTGGCTGCCAGCCGCGATACCAGCCTGACGATAGGCGGTCTGTTGCAGCAACTCGGTCTGTCGGACTATTTCCGCGATCACTACCTGCTGCCATTCTCGGGCGCGATCTGGTCCACGCCCAAGGAACGGATCCTCGATTTTCCGGCCCACGCGCTGCTGTCGTTCTTCGACAACCACGCGCTGCTGGGGGCGACGGGGCAGCACCAGTGGTGGACGGTCGACGGCGGGAGCATTCAGTATGTGCGTCGGCTGGGCGCGGACCTTGATGCGCGCGGCGTCGATGTGCGCCTGAACGCGCCCGTGGCCGGCGTGCGCCGCACCACGACGGGCGTGCAGGTGCGTGCCACCGGGGCGGAGTGGGAGGATTTCGACGAGGTCGTCTTCGCCAGCCATTCCGACGACACGCTGGCCCTGCTGGCCGACGCCACGCCAGAGGAGCGAGCGGTTCTGGGCGCCGTTCGTTACCAGCCCAACCGCGTCGTGCTGCATTCCGACACGTCGATCATGCCGCTGCGGCGCAAGGTCTGGGCCAGCTGGATCTATACCGAGGCGGCGGCCAAGGCGACGGAACAGATCGACCTGACCTATTGGATGAACTCGCTGCAGCCGTGGCTGACCGGGCCCGACTACATGGTGACGCTGAACACGACGCGCACCATCCGCGAGGAGTTGATCTGGGACGAGACGAACCTGCGCCATCCGGTCTATGATACGGCGGCGCTGGCGGCACAGACGCAGGCGCGGGCGATGAACGGGCAAAACCGGACATG
The DNA here is from genome assembly GCF_900110065.1 of Loktanella fryxellensis. Classification (GTDB taxonomy): domain Bacteria; phylum Pseudomonadota; class Alphaproteobacteria; order Rhodobacterales; family Rhodobacteraceae; genus Loktanella; species Loktanella fryxellensis. The sequence continues at coordinate 140,228 of NZ_FOCI01000002.1, forward strand.
GTTCTGCGGCGCATGGATGAAGAACGGCTTCCACGAGGATGGCCTGTCGTCGGCCTATGACGTGGTGACGGCGCTGAACGCCGCCGAGCGGCGGGATGCCTGCGCCGCATGAGCGGGATCGAGCACATCGCGGGGCAGACGTTCCACGGGCGCAAGGGCGCCGTGAAGAACGCGTTCCGCTATGGCATCGACTATGTGCTGTGCAACGCAGAGGCTGACGAAAGCGGCCCCGCTCTTTTCGGGCGCAACCGGCGGGGGCTGATGTCGCTGCACGACAGCGACCACGGTGGCGCGATCAGGGGCGGGCAGGGGGCCGCGTGGGTGCGTGCCGTGCTGGCCGCGCATGACATCCGGCTTTCGGGCCGTATCGACCTGCTGGCGCAACCGCGCGTGCTGGGACATGTGTTCAACCCCGTCAGCTTCTGGTTGATCCACGATGAGGCGGGCGTGATGCGCTGCGTGATCGCCGAGGTGGGCAACACCTTTGGCGACCGTCATTCCTATCTGTGCCGCCTGCCGGATCTTGCGCCGATCACCCGTGACACGCCGCTTGCGGCAGACAAGATCTTTCACGTCTCGCCGTTTCAGCCGATCGCGGGCGGCTACGTGTTCCACTTCGACATCGCGGCCGACGCCATCGACATCCGCATCGACTATACCCGGGGCGAGGGCGGTCTGATCGCCACCCTGACCGGCCCGCGCCGCCCGTTGACCAATACGGGCATCGTCGGCGCGTTGCTGCGCCGCCCCTTCGGGTCGCGCCGGGTGCTGGCGCTGATCCACTGGCAGGCGGTCCGCCTGTGGTGGAAAGGCGCCACGTTCCGCCCCTGGTCGAAGCCGCCACGGGACGAGGTCAGTTGACCCGTCTGCCCGCCTTTGCGCTGTTCGCGGCGATCATCAACGCGGCGGGGCTGCCGATCTACATCTATGCGCCAAAGTATTACGCCGACACCTATGGCGTCAGCCTGACGGCGCTGGGCGGGTTGCTGGCGCTGCTGCGGCTGGTCGACGTGGTGCAGGACCCGGTTCTGGGCTGGATCAGCGAACGGCTGGACCGGCGCAAGGCGCTGGCTGTGACCCTCGGGACCGTGGCGCTGGCTCTGTCCATGATCGGCCTGTTCGCCTTGCCGCCACCGATTGCCCCGATCTGGTGGTTCGGCCTGACGATCACGGCCCTCTTCAGTGCGTTCTCCTTTCTGACCATCAACTTCTATGCCCAAGGCATCGCCAAGGCGGGTGCGGGCGACGATGGCCACGTGCGTCTGGCCGCGTGGCGCGAAACCGGATCACTGCTGGGCATCTGTGCCGCGGCCATTGCACCCACGCTGCTGATGGGCATGGTGGCGTCCCCCTTTGCCGTCTTCGCGTGGGGTTTTGCCGTGCTGGCACTAGTCGCCGCCGTGGTGATGTGGCCCGAGTGGCAGGGCCGCACGGTGGCCGAAGCCACGCCCATCCGCACCATCCTGTCTGACCGCCTGACCCGCCGCCTGCTGCTGCTGGCGCTGGTCAACGCCATTCCGCTGGCTGTGTCGTCCACCCTGTTCCTCTTCTACGTCGACAGCCGTCTGGCCGCACCGGGATGGGAGGGGCCGCTTCTGGTCTTGTTCTTCCTCTCCGCCGCGGTGTCGTCGCCGGTCTGGTCCGCGCTGGCCCAGCGGTTCGGGGCGAAACCGGTGCTACTGTGCGCCATGGTGCTGGCCGTCGCGTCCTTCGGCTACACCTTGCGGCTGGGGGCGGGGGATCAGGTGGCCTTCGCCGTGGTCTGCGTGCTGTCGGGGGCCAGCATCGGCGCGGACCTGACGCTGCTGCCCGCCATGTTCGCCCGCCGCATGGCAAAGGTGTCGCCCAACGGGGGCATGGGGTTCGGGGTATGGAGCCTCGTCAACAAGCTGACGCTGGCCTTTGCCGCCGCCCTTCTGCTGCCGCTGCTGGAACGCGCGGGGTTCGTGTCGGGCGGCGACAACCCACCGCAGGCGCTGACGCTGCTGACATGGCTCTATGCCGGGGTGCCCATCGGGCTGAAGCTGATCGCCATCGCCCTCTTGACCGCCACATCGCTTGAGGATGACGTGTCCCGCCCTACCTGAGAGCGACAGCTTGACAGGAGAAGACACCGTGGATTGGCAAGGCAAGAGATACTGGATCGTCGGCGCAAGCGAAGGGTTGGGTCGCGCACTGGCGCTGAAACTCAGCCGCGTGGGTGTCGAGGTGATCGTCTCCGCCCGGTCGGAGGATCGCCTGAAATCGCTGGTCGATGAGTTGCCGGGCAAGGGGCGCTATGTGACCGTCGACGTGTCGGATCTGGACTCCGTCGAAAAGGCCCGCGCCGAGGTGGGCGAGATCGACGGCGTCGTCTATCTGGCGGGTGTCTACTGGCCGATGCTGTCGTCCGCATGGGACAACGGTCAGGCCGAGGCGATGGCCAACATCAACTATCTGGGCGCCAGTCGCGTCATCGGCAGCGTGATGAAGGATTTCACGTCGCGTGACCGGGGCCACATCGTCGTCACCTCCAGCCTCACTGCGTTCCGTGGCCTGCCGGGGACCATCGGTTATACCGCATCCAAGGCCGCAATCATGTCCTTGGCCGAGTGCATGTATGCCGACCTGCGCAAGACGGGCGTGCACGTGCAGGTGGTCAACCCCGGCTTCATCAAGACGCAGCTGACCGCCAAGAACGATTTCGACATGCCATTCATCATGGAGCCTGAAGAGGCGGCGACGGCGGTGTTCGACCACATGAACGACCCCACGCGGTTCAAGAAGAGCTTTCCCACGCTGTTTTCGTGGGTGTTCCGCCTGTCGCAGTTCCTGCCCGACTGGGCCTATTACGGCATCTTCCGCCCCAAGACCTAAGTCAGGTCGCCGGGCCTCATGGCACGGTCGAACAGGTGGCTGGCCCGCGCCCAGACGTCGGACGCGGGTGTCGCCAGATGCGGCAACAGCTGGTCCGCGAAATCCTGCGAGGATTCGCGCGGCATGAGCGAGGGCAGGTTGTCGATCGCCGTCACGTCCAGCACCGGTGCATCGTGCACCCGCAGCGCAGGGGCGTCCCATGTCGTCACGCGGTCATAGACCTTGATCGGTGAAAAGTCGCTGTCGGGATCGCAGGCGATATCTCCGATCACGCTCAGGCGGCGGGGGGCGACCTTGGCGCTGGCAGGCACGAAGACCGGCGTGCCGGGCCGTGCGAGGATGCAGTTCAGAAACAGCTCGTGGGTCAGGATCTGCGGGAACGGCCCGCCGCTGGCGGTGTCGGCCATGTCCCACAGGGTCGTGGCGACGCCCATGTCGCGGCACAGGTCGGCGGCACCCGTGCCGACCCGGCCCAGCGCCCCGATGATCAGCGCGGTGGGCCGCTCGGTGCCCAGTTGCACCAGATCGCCCTGCAGGTCCGCCAGCAGATGCGTCTGACTGGCGACCGCGCGCACCGGCCCCATCGGGCTGCCGCGCTGCTGCGCCATCCACGCCATCAGGCTGACCGCCGCCCCCGCATAGCCGGCCCAATAGCCGAAGGCGGCGACGCGGCGACCGCTGTCGTCGACAAGATACTCGAGGTCCAGCAACCGCCCGCCGCCCGCGCGGAAGCGGTCCAGCAGCACGCGCCCGTCGGGCTGCCCCTTGTAGGCGTGACCGAACATGATGTGGGTGTGGCGCAGCGGCGTGCCGTCGGCCGGCAATTCCTTCAACCCGAAGATTAGCGCGTCCAGCGGCGCATCGACCCACGCGCCCTCGGCCGCGACCGTCGCGCCGGCGGCGGCGTAGTCCGCGATGGGCACGCAACGCTGGCGGCTGTCCTCGACCGTCACGGTCAGCCCCGCCTTGACGAGCGCGGCCACGCCTTCCGGCATGATCCCCACACGTGCCTCGTGATCGCGGGATTCAGCGCGGACCCACAGATGCGTCATGCCAGCACCCCTTTTGCGCGCGCCGCCTGCACGGACGCGCGGTCGTTCATCATCGCCTGATGGGCGGCGAGTTTCGGGTAATCCGCCACGTCGATCTTCAGCCGCGACGCAAAGGCGGTCAGCACGAACAGCCACGGATCGGCCAGGGTATAGCCGTCGCCCACCACGAAGGGGGCGAGGTCGAGGTGGCCTTCGAGATATGCGAGCGAGGCGGCGAAGGTTTCCGGCGCCTTCGCGGTCATGTCGTCCCACGATGCCTGTCTGTCGGCCCAGCGCGCGCCGCGCAGGGCGTGGGCAAAGTTTACGTGCAGGGTGGCGGCCAGATAATACATCGTCTCGCGCATCCGTGCGGCCTGGAACGCATCGGCTGGCACCAGATGCGGCCCATGAACCGCCGCCAGCCAGTAGAGGATCGCTCCCGTTTCCGTCAGCACGCCCGCGTCCGTCACCAGCACCGGCACGCGCCCCTTCGGGTTCAGCGCCAGATGCGCCGGGGCGGCCTGCGCCTTGGTTACGAAATCGACGAGGACGGCGGTGTAGTCCAGCCCCAGCTCCTCCAGCACGATGGCGATGGTGGGGGCGACGGTCAGCGGGTTGTAATGCAGCGTCAGCATGAGTGGCCTTCAGTAATAGGTGCGCTGGTCGGCGCGCGCGGCGGTGTCGAGGTGCGGGGCGCCGTTGTAGCACGTCAGCAGCGGGCCGTGATCGGCGATCTGGATGCGATGCACGGAGGTGTTCATGATCGGCAGCGCGATCCGCGCCATCTGCGGGATATCGAGGCCGAGCACGTCCGAGATCGCCTGCGCGATGATCCCGCCAGAGGTGACGCACAGCACGCGCCGCCCCGGCTGGGCCGCCATCGCCATGACCTCCGCCACGCGGCTGCGGAACGTATCGTAGGTTTCCGCGCTGCCGATCTGACCCTGCCGCCACGCGGTCAGGGTGGCGGGAAAGTGGGTGACGAAATCTTCCGGGCTGGTGCGTTCCGTGCCGTTCAGCGCCGTCATCTCGTGTGTGAGGTCGTAGTAGGCGATCTCGTTCAGGCGGGCGTCGGTGGCCGCGTCGGCGTATCCCATGCGCGACACCGTTTCACGCTGCCGCCGCAGGGTGCCGGACAGCACGAGGTCGAAGGGCCGGTCATGGTCGCGCATCCACTCACCCAGCAGGGTTGCCTGTGCGTGACCGAGGTCCGACAGGCGGTCATAGTCTGCCTCTGTCGTGGCGGCGGAATTGGCCTGCCCGTGGCGGACCAGCGTGATTTCACCCATGCGGCGTCTCCCCTTGTCTGCGGTCTGGGTAAGGCGTCGGGTGTCCGATGGCAACGGCGCGGATGGGGGTGGGGTCGAACCCTCCGGGGGGAGTACTTGGCAAAAAGCGAGGACACGGCGTCAGCGGTACAGGTGGGCGTTCAGCCCTTGTTTACCGATTCGGGGCATGAAATTGTAGCCCCCACAGGCAAGGGACGGACGGACGATGCAGGCTGCGACGCTGCTGCGCGACATCTTTGGATTCGACGGGTTCCGCCCCGGTCAGGAAGAGATCGTCGATGCCGTCGTGGCGGGGCGCAACACGCTGGCGATCATGCCGACGGGCGGCGGCAAATCGCTGTGCTTCCAGTTGCCGGCACTGGTGCGGCCGGGGGTAACGGTCGTGATTTCGCCGCTCATCGCGCTGATGCGCGATCAAGTGCGGGGATTGCAGGCGGCAGGGGTCGCTGCGGGCGCGCTGACATCCGGCAACACCGAGGAGGAGACGGAGGCGGTCTGGGCGCAACTGGCGGCTGGCACGCTGAAGCTGCTCTACATGGCGCCGGAACGGCTGGCGTCGTTCGGCACGCAGCGGATGCTGCGCGAGGCGAACGTGACGCTGATCGCGGTGGACGAGGCGCATTGCGTCAGCCAGTGGGGCCATGATTTCCGCCCCGATTACCTGCGCATCGGCGAATTGCGGGGGATGCTGGACGTGCCGCTGGCGGCCTTTACCGCGACGGCGGACGCGGAAACGCAGGTCGAAATCGTGGAAAAGCTGTTCGGCGGGGTCTCTCCCGCGACGTTCCTGCGCGGCTTCGACCGGCCGAACATCCACCTCGCCTTTGCGGTGAAGGACAATCCGCGCACCCAGATCCTCGGGTTCGCCGCCGCCCGCAAGGGGCAGTCCGGCATCGTCTATTGCGGCACGCGCGCTAAGACCGAGACGCTGAGCGCGGCACTGGGGCAGGCTGGACACAGCGCCTGTCATTACCACGGCGGCATGGACGCGCAGGCGCGACGCGACGTGGAACGGCGGTTCCAGCAGGAGGACGGGTTGATCGTGACGGCGACCGTCGCCTTTGGCATGGGGATCGACAAGCCCGACATCCGCTGGGTCGCCCATGCGGATCTGCCCAAGTCGATCGAGGGCTATTATCAGGAGATCGGCCGCGCGGGCCGCGACGGCGAACCGGCGGAGACGATGACACTCTATGGGCCCGATGACATCCGCTATCGCCGGACCCAGATCGACGAGGGGCTGGCCCCGCCGGAGCGGCGCGACGCGGATCACGGGCGGCTGAATGCGCTGCTGGGGCTGGCCGAGGCGTTGACCTGCAGGCGTGTGAACCTGCTGCGATACTTCGGAGAGGACCCGCAGCCCTGCGGCAACTGCGACCTGTGCGATACCCCTGCCGAAACCTTCGACGCGACGCAGGCTGTGCGCATGGCGCTGTCGGCGGCGCTGCGCACCGACGAATGGTTCGGGGCGGGGCATCTGATCGACATCGTGATGGGGGCCGACACGCCCAAGATCCGCGAGCGCGGCCACGACGCCCTGCCCACCTATGGCGTGGGGCGCGAATGGAACAAGCGCCAGTGGCAGGCGATCTTTCGTCAGATGATGGGGCGCGACCTGTTCCGCCCCGATCCCGAACGCCACGGTGCCCTGCGGATGACAGAGGCGGCGCGCCCCATCCTGCGCGGCGAGGCTGTGGTGATCCTGCGCCGCGACACGGTGACGAACGCCAAGTTCAGCCCCGCCGTCCGCGCCATGGTCAGCGAGGAGGATGCGCCGCTGCTGTCCGCATTGAAGGCCAAGCGTCGCGCGCTGGCCGAGGCTGCGGGTGGGCCCGCCTATATCATCTTCAACGACAAGACGCTGATCGAGATGGCGGAGGCCAAGCCCGCCACGCTCGACCAGATGGCGCGGATCGGCGGCGTGGGGGCCAAGAAGCTGGAGAGTTATGGTCGCGCGTTCCTTGAGGTGATCGCGGGTGCCGTGGATCAGGTGCACCCCGCCCGGATGAAGCTGGCGGGGCGCACCGAAGGGGCCGTCTATGACCGGCTGCTGGCCGCACAGGCGGATCTGGCGCGAGGGCCGGACGGCCATGACAAACCGATGAGCTGTTCCGCGGCGCAACTGGCCAAGGTCGCGCAACTGCGTCAGGCGGATGCGGATGCGGTGGCGCGCGTGATCGGAGAGCGGCACGCGGAACGGTTCGGCGATGCGTTCCTGGCGGTTCTGACCGACGGCTGATCGGGCGACTGATCCTGCGACAGTCACGCGGCTGGAATCCGGGGGGCGGGCTGCTAGAAGGCTGTCACGTCACAAGGAGAAGCCGATGCTCGTCACCCTGTCGCCCGCAAAATCGTTGGACCTGTCGCCCGTGGACCTGACGCCGACGCAGCCGCAGTTCGCGCAGGATGCGGCGCGGCTGGCCCGTACGATGCGGGGCCAGACCCTGACACAACTGCGCAGCCTGATGGCGATTTCGGACGACCTGGCGCGGCTGAACCGCGACCGGTTCCGGGCCTTCTCCGACATGCCCGAGGCGGAGGCGGTGAAGCCCGCCGCATGGATGTTCGACGGCGACACCTATACCGGACTCGATGCGCGGTCGCTGCAGCCCGACGACATCGCCTTTGCGCAGGACCACCTGTGCATCCTGTCGGGTCTATACGGTCTGCTGCGCCCCCTCGATGCGATCCAGCCCTACCGGTTGGAGATGGGCAGCCGGTTGAAGACGCGGCGGGGTAGCACGCTCTATGCCTATTGGGGCGATGCGATTGCACAGGCGCTGAATGCGCAGGCTGCCGTGACCGGCACACAGACGCTGATCAACTGCGCCAGTCAGGAATACTTCGCGGCCGCCAACCGGTCGGCCTTGAAATTGCGGGTCATCACACCCCAGTTCCTGGAGGTGAAGGACGGCCGTCCCAAGATCGTGTCGTTCTTTGCCAAACGGGCCCGCGGCGCGATGGCGCGCTATATCGTGACGGAACGACTGACCGATCCCGACGCGATCCGCGGGTTCACGGCGGGTGGGTATGCCTACGACCCGGATTTGTCGGATGATGCCACATGGGCCTTTACCCGCACGGCGGCATAGCCTGCACATCGGATCCAAGGCCGTCCGCAGTCACGAAATGCTCAAAAATATGTCTATATTCACATGGTTGAGTAGTGGCATCCTGCGATGGCGGATGACACGTAAACGCCCCTGAAAAGTTCCATCACATTCAAGGCCAAGTGTGCATTATTCTGCACACGCCGCCGTGATAATGGTAAATTACATATATATCAAAGGTTTGGGGCAAGCCGATCTTAGCCCATGTCGCAAAAAGTATACAGTTGCTGCAACGGGCGCCGAAAGACGCCGGAGAGTCTCGAACTTTTGGGCGGTGACGCGCATTTACCAGCCAGAACCCGCACTGCTGCGGGCAGTCGAAAAGGATTTCACCATGACCAAGATCGTCAACGTCTTCGTGGCCGCCGCCGCCGCCGCAACCATCGCCGGTGCCGTGTCCGCACAGGAAACCACGTTCCGCACCGAATCCGCCGCCGCTGACCAGTTCGATGACCTGCAAGAGCAGATCTCGGACGATGCAGAGCGTGACGTGAACCGTTTCGGCAACGAAGGCCGCACCGTTGGCACGTATGGTTCGGTTGCGTTGCGCGCATCGTCCGTCAGCGACGACAATGGCCGCACCGACCCGACCGACCCCGATGCGCTGATCAGCGACGAGTCCTATGACGTCGGTGTCGGCCTGCGTTACGGTTCGTTCGACGGCGTGAACGGCATCGACACCACCGCGACCTACAACTACAGCGAAGTGAACGGCAACGTCGACACGAAGGAACTGTTCCTGGGTGCGGATTACCGTCGTGACTTCGGCCCGCGCTACTTCGGCTACGGCAAGCTGGACGCCAAGTTCGACGACGTCGCCGACAACTCCGAGAACTTCACCGACGCATTCGTGGGTGCCGGTGTCGGTTACCGTATCCTGAACGACGAGATCAGCCAGTGGTCGGTTCAGGCTGGTCCGGGCTATCGCTACACAGAGTCCGTGACCAACGGCGAAACCTCGGAAGTCGCCGGTTCGGTGTCGTCCAACTACTACCGCTCGCTCAGCGCGACGTCCTACATCACCAACGATACCGACGTGATCTTCTCTGACGCGTCGACCCTGGTGAACAACGACCTGGCGCTGAACGTTTCCGTGTCGAACGCCCTGTCGCTGCGCACGTCGCTGACGACCGCGTTCAACGACGATCTGGATAGCGATTTCGGCGACGCGTCCAACACCCTTGGCGTGGCAGTCGTGTACAACTTCAACTGATACTTCGGATTGCATTCCCGGATATCGCTGAAGACGGGCGGTGGCGAAAGCCACCGCCCGATTGCAATTAAAGGCCTCGCGCAGTGGGGCGAAATTAATTGAACGGTCGTTCATAAAAATATTTGACGCAAGCGGTCCAGTCGTTCCACACTCGACCCAAGCGAACGCGCGAGGAGGCGTGGTCGTGGCGGGTCCGGCCGGTCCGGTCCCGTGGTGCGTAGGGGGGGTCTGCATGTCATCAGCTGCGCCGGGCGCCGCGCCCGTCAGTGTTCCACATCTGCTGGCCCATAACGTGGCCCGTCATGGCAGCAAGGCGGCCTACCGCGAAAAGGAATTCGGGATCTGGCAAAGCTGGACCTGGGCGCAGGCGGCAGAGCAGATCGACGCCCTGGCACTTGGCCTGCTGGAAATGGGGGCTGCCCCCGGCGATCACATCGCCATTTCGGGACGCAATCGTCCCGCCCTGTACTGGGCGATGGTAGCGGCGCAGAAGCTGGGGTGTGTCCCGGTGCCCCTGTACCAAGAAGCTGCGGTCGAAGAGATCGCCTATGCGCTGGAACACAGCGGGGCGCGGTTCGCCATCGCCGGCGATCAGGAACAGGTCGACAAGCTGACTGAGGCGCGAGCCAGCCTGCCGGGGTTGGAGCGGATCATCTACCTCGACGGGCGCGGGTTGCGCCGTTACGACCATGCGACGCTGACGTCCTATGCCGACGTGCAGGCGATGGGCCGCGCGTCCGGCCGGCGGGCCGAGATGCAGGCCCGCACCGATGCGCGCACCTATGACGACACCTGTGTGATGCTCTACACCTCTGGCACCACGGGGCGGCCCAAGGGCGTGGTGCTGTCGAACCGCAACGTGATCGAGACATCGAAGAACTCTGCCATCTTCGACAGTCTGCGCGCGGGCGACGAGGTGCTGGCCTACCTCCCGATGGCGTGGGTGGGGGATTTCATCTTTTCCGTGGGGCAGGCGATGTGGACGGGGTTCTGCGTGAACTGCCCCGAAAGCCCCGACACCATGCTGACCGACCTGAGGGAGATCGGGCCCACCTATTTCTTTGCCCCGCCCCGCGTGTTCGAGGGGCAGTTGACCACTGTGATGATCCGGATGGAGGATGCGGGACGGGTCAAGAAATGGCTCTTCGATCACTACATGGCCGTCGCCCGCCGGGTCGGGCCCGCGCTGCTGGACGGGCGGCCCGTGGGCCTGCTGGACCGGCTGCGCTACCGGATCGGCGACCTGCTGGTCTATGGCCCGCTGAAGAATACGCTGGGCCTGTCGCGCGTGCGCGTCGGCTACACGGCGGGCGAGGCGATCGGGCCGGAGATCTTCGATTTCTACCGCAGCCTCGGGATCAACCTGAAACAGCTTTACGGTCAGACCGAGGCGACGGTGTTCATCACGCAGCAGCCCGACGGGCAGGTCCGGTCCGACACGGTGGGCGTGCCGTCGCCGGGGGTGGAATTGCGGATCGCAGAGAATGGCGAGGTGTTCTACCGCTCTGCCGGGACCTTCGTCGAATACTACAAGAACCCCGACAGCACCGCATCGACCAAGGACGCGGACGGCTGGGTGGCGACGGGCGACGCCGGTTTCATCGAGGAAGGGTCGGGCCATCTGCGGATCATCGACCGGGCCAAGGACGTGGGCCGCATGGCTGACGGCGCGATGTTCGCGCCCAAGTATGTCGAGAACAAGCTGAAGTTCTATCCCGACATCCTCGAGGCGGTGGTGTTCGGCGCAGGCCGGGCGTCCTGTGTCGCGTTCATCAACATCGACCTGACGGCGGTCGGCAACTGGGCCGAGCGCAACAACATCGCCTATTCCAGCTATCAGGAACTGTCGCAGCACCCCCGCGTGCTGGATCTGGTGGCGGGGCACGTGAATGCGGTCAATGCCAGCGTGGCGACCGACCCGATGCTGGCGGGCTGCCAGATCCACCGCTTCCTCGTGCTGCACAAGGAGCTCGACGCCGACGACGGAGAGATGACGCGGTCGCGCAAGGTCCGCCGCGCCGTGGTGGGCGACAAGTTCGCCGACCTGATCGCCGCCCTCTACGGCGGTGCGGATCAGGTCTATACCGAGACGGAAGTGACCTATGAGGATGGCCGCAAGGGCGCGATCAAGGCCACATTGGCGATCCGCGACGCGGTGGTCGTGACGCCTGCGCGGATGGCTGCGGAATGACGGGCGTGCCGCCCATCAGCCTTCGGCGAGAGTTTTTTCGGTCGGATGAACGGGGGGACCGCGCATGAAGGATCAGGTGGAACCTCATGTCACGGCGGATGGCCGCAGGATCGGCGGCGTGCTTATGGACCTGCGCGGGATCACGCTGCGGTTCGGCGGGGTCGAGGCGATCAAGAACATCAGCTTCGACATCCGAGAAGGCGAGATCCGTGCGATCATCGGCCCGAACGGGGCTGGCAAGTCGTCGATGCTGAATGTGATTTCCGGCTTCTACCACCCGCAGGACGGCGAGGTCTGGTTCCGCGGCGCGAAGCGGCCGGCGATGAAGCCCTTTCAGGTGGCGCGGCTGGGGATCGCGCGGACGTTCCAGAACATCGCGCTTTTCGACGGCATGAGCGTGCTGGACAACATCATGACGGGCCGCCTGACCCACATGAAGACGGGTCTGCTGTCGCAGATGGTCTGGGCCGGACCCGCTGCGCGCGAAGAGGCCGAGAACCGCGCCGTGGTGGAACGCATCATCGACTTTCTGGAAATTCAGGCGATCCGCAAGACGCCGGTGGGGCGGTTGCCCTACGGGTTGAAGAAGCGGGTGGAACTGGCGCGCGCGCTGGCGGCGGAACCGAAGCTGCTGCTGCTGGACGAGCCGATGGCGGGCATGAACGTCGAGGAGAAGGAGGACATGAGCCGCTTCATCCTTGATGTGAACGACGAATTCGGGACGACCATCGCGCTGATCGAGCATGACATGGGCGTGGTGATGGACCTGTCCGACCGGGTGGTGGTGATGGATTACGGCCGCAAGATCGGCGACGGCACACCCGCCGAGATCCGCGCCAACCAAGAGGTGATCGACGCCTATCTGGGGGTCGCCCATGACTGAGCGCAACGCGACGGGAGGCCACCATGTCCGCTGATTTCCTCTACATGATCGAGGTGGTCATCAACGGGCTGATGGCGGGGGTGCTCTATGCGCTCGTCGCCCTCGGGTTCGTGCTGATCTACAAGGCCAGCGGCATCTTCAACTATGCCCAGGGGGTCATGGCGCTGTTCGGGGCGCTGACGCTGGTGGGGATCATGGAGGGGCAGGTGCCCTTCGCCCATATCATCAACGCGACCTTCGGGACCGACCTGCACCAATTCGGCTGGACCGTGCCAGCGCTGCTCGCGATCTTGCTGACCGTCGGGGTGATGATCCTGTTGGCGTGGATGGTGCACACCTTCGTCTTTCGGCATCTGGTGGGGCAGGAGCCGATCATCCTGTTCATGGCGACCATCGGTCTGGCCTATTTCCTGGAAGGGATCGGCGACCTGATGTGGGGGTCCGACATCAAGACCCTGGACGTGGGCATCCCGCAGGGCGGGTCGCTGTGGGTGGAAAACCTGTCGTCGGGTCTGGGCGGCGAGGATTTCTACGGCTTCTTCATCGACAAGCTGGACATCACCGCCAGCGTCGTGGCGATCCTGCTGGTGGCGGGGCTGATCGCCTTTGCGCAATACACCAAGCAGGGCCGCGCCATGCGCGCCGTGGCGGACGACCATCAGGCGGCGCTGTCGGTCGGCATCTCCTTGAACTTCATCTGGGTACTGGTGTGGTCGCTGGCGGGCATGGTGGCGCTGGTCGCGGGCATCATGTGGGGGGCGAAGTCCGGCGTGCAATTCTCGCTGTCGCTGATCGCGCTGAAGGCGCTGCCGGTGCTGATGCTGGGCGGCTTCACATCCATCCCCGGTGCCATCGTCGGCGGGCTGATCATCGGCGTGGGCGAAAAGCTGTTCGAATACACCATCGGCCCGATGATCGGCGGTGCGACCGAAAACTGGTTCGCCTATGTGCTGGCGCTGCTGTTTCTGGTGTTCCGCCCGCAGGGGCTGTTCGGCGAGAGGATCATCGAGCGTGTGTGACCTGTCGTGCGCCCGCATGAGGCTGCGCCTCATGACGCCCGCCCGCCCGGCCACGCGGGGCTTGTCCAACATCATGAAGGGGACGCACCATGCTCTATCGTGAGGCGGGCGATTTCAAGACGACCTATGCGGCGGACAGCCAGACCTTTCCGATCCGGTCGGATCGCTGGCGCTATTTCGCGGTGCTGGCCATCGCGTGGGGCGTGATCCCTTTCGTCATCGACGACTACTGGGCAAATGCGATCCTCGTGCCGTTCCTGATCTACAGCATCGCGGCGATCGGGCTGAATATCCTGACGGGCTATTGCGGGCAGGTCAGCCTTGGCACCGGCGGGTTCATGGCCGTGGGGGCCTACAGCGTCTACAAGCTGATGACGATGTTCCCCGAGGTCAGCATCGTCGTGCATGTGATCCTGGCCGGCGGGATCACCGCGCTGGTCGGCACGGCGTTCGGCCTTCCGTCCTTGCGGATCAAGGGGTTCTATCTGGCGGTGGCGACGCTGGCGGCGCAGTTCTTCCTCGTGTGGCTCTTCAACAAGGTGGGGTGGTTCTACAACTACTCCGCCTCCGGCCAGATTTCGGCGCCGGAGCGGTTCGTGGCGGGGGTCGCCGTGACCGGGGCCAACACGGCCCCTTGGGCGCAGTATCTGATCTGCCTCGCTTTCGTCACGGTCTGCGCCATCGTGGCGCGCAACCTGACGCGGGGCAGCGTGGGGCGCAAATGGATGGCGATCCGCGATATGGACATCGCCGCAGAGATCATCGGCGTGAACCCCCTGACGGCGAAACTGTCGGCCTTCGCGGTCAGCAGCTTCTTCATCGGGATATCGGGGGCGCTGTTCTTTGCAGTCTATCTCGGCGCGGTCGAAGTCGGCGAGGCGTTCGGCATCCAGAAGTCTTTCCTTGTGCTGTTCATGTGCATCATCGGCGGACTTGGCAGCATCTTCGGCAGTTTCGCGGGGGCCGCGTTCCTGGTGCTGTTGCCTGTGGCGCTGAAGGTGCTGGGCGTCGATCTGCTGGGCTGGCCCAGTTCGACGGTGGCGCATCTGCAATTGGTCGCCGTGGGTGCGCTGATCATGTTCTTTCTGATCAAGGAACCACACGGTCTGGCGCAACTGTGGCGCGTGACCAAGGAAAAGCTGCGCCTGTGGCCGTTCCCCTACTGAATACCCGCGGCGCGAGGAGGCGCCGCGGGGCACACGACGGGGCGGCACGCCCCGGTTCACGGTTCAATCTTTGGGAGGAGAGTTGAGATGACGATGAAGACCCTTGCCACCGCAGCCTTGGCGGGCCTGCTGGCCAGCGGGCCTGCGCTGGCGGAACTGGTGATCCCCGATCTGAGCTATCGCACGGGGCCCTACGGGGCCAACGGCACGCCGTTTTCGGACGGCTATCAGGATTACTTCGCCCTGCTGAACGCCCGCGACGGCGGCATCGGCGGCGAGACGATCCGCATCAACGAATGCGAGACGGCCTACAACACTGAAAAGGGCGTCGAGTGCTACGAGGCGACCAAGGGCGATGCGCCGCTGGTCTATCAGCCGCTGTCCACCGGCATCACCTATCAGTTGATCCCCAAGGTTGCGGCGGACCAGATCCCGATGCACACGCTGGGGTATGGCCGCACGTCCGCTGCAGCGGGCGAGACGTTCCCCTGGGTGTTCAACTATCCTGCGACCTACTGGGACGCAGCATCCGTCGCGGTGAACTATCTGCTGAGCGAGAACGGCGACGATCTGTCCGGCAAGACCATCGCGCTGATCTACCACAACTCGGCCTACGGCAAGGAGCCGATCCGCACGCTGGAGGAGCTGTCCGAGAAGCACGGGTTCACGCTGACGCAGCTGCCCGTCGATCCGCCGGGGCAGGAGCAGAAATCCCAGTGGCTGCAAATCCGCCGGGACCGTCCCGACTATGTCATCATGTGGGGCTGGGGCGTGCAGAACCAGGTCGCCATTCAGGAGGCGGCGAACGTCGGCTATCCGATGGACCAGTTCATCGGCAACTGGTGGGCGGGTGCCGAGCCTGACGTGATGGCCGCAGGCATGGCCGCCGACGGTTACAAGTCGCTGAACATGAACCGCATCCAGAACTATCCGGTGCTGGACGAGATTCGCGCGCAGGTCATCGACGCAGGCAACGGCGCGGGCGACGGGTCCAACGTGGGCACGGTGCTGTACATTCGTGGCATGTACACCGCCATGCTGGCCGCCGAGGCCATCGCCAAGGCGCAGGAACTGGCCGGCAGCCCGCAGATCACCGCCGCGCAGATGCGCGACGGGATGGAGGCGCTGGAGATCACCAACGCCCGCATGGCCGAACTGGGCATGGAAGGGATCGGGCCGGAGTTCACCGTGAGCTGCGAGAACCACTCCGGGTCCGGCGAGGGTCTGGTGCAGCAGTGGAATGCGGCCGAGCAGGTCTGGGTGCCGCTGACCGACTTCATCGCGCCCGACAAGAGCGTCATCGATCCGCTGATCGCCGAGGATGCGGCGGCCTATGCGGCCGAGAACGGCATCACGCCGGGCTGCCTGTAAGGCGCGTCGGGTGGCCCCATGGGGCCACCCGATTTTTTCGAGTATTTATGAAAAAGCGAGGGCAGGGCCGCATCATGCTGGACGAGGCACAGACCGAGACCTTGCTGGAGGTCAGCAACATCGAGGTGATCTACAACCACGTGATCCTCGTGCTGAAGGGGGTCAGCCTGAAGGTGCCCAAAGGCGGCATCACCGCCCTGCTGGGCGGCAACGGCGCCGGCAAGACCACCACGCTGAAGGCGATTTCCAACCTGCTGCATTCCGAGCGGGGTGCCGTGACCAAGGGCAGCATCATCTATCGCGGCGAGCGGGTGCAGGAGCTGTCGCCGGAAGCGCTGGTCAGGCGCGGCGTCATTCAGGTGATGGAGGGGCGGCATTGCTTCGAGCATCTGACCATCGAGGAGAACCTGATGACCGGCGCCTATACCCGCAGCGCCGGCAAAGCTGCGGTCGCGGCGGATCTGGAGATGGTCTATACCTATTTCCCGCGTCTGCGCGAGCGGCGGAAATCGCAGGCGGGCTATACCTCGGGTGGTGAGCAGCAGATGTGTGCCATCGGGCGGGCGCTGATGAGCAAGCCCGAGACGATCCTGCTGGACGAGCCGTCGATGGGTCTGGCCCCGCAGCTGGTCGAGGAGATCTTTGGCATCGTCAAGGATCTGAACGAGCGCGAGGGTGTCAGTTTCCTGCTGGCCGAACAGAACACCAACGTCGCCCTGCGGTTCGCCCACCACGGCTACATCCTTGAAAGCGGGCGCGTGGTGATGGAGGGGCCCGCCGCCGAATTGCGCGAGAACCCGGACGTGAAGGAATTCTACCTTGGCGTGTCGGACGCGGGCCGTAAGTCGTTCCGTGACGTGCGCAGTTACCGCAGGCGCAAACGCTGGCTGGCCTGACAGCCGGACGTGCGACATTGTGTCGCGCATATGACCCGGCCCACCCGTTCGCGGCGTTCATCCCCAGGCGCAGGCATCGTGCGGCGCATCTTACGGGAGTGATACCAATGACCCTTCGAATGACGGCCCTGTGCGGCACGTTTGCGATCCTCGCCGCCAGCCCTGTGCTGGCACAAGACACGACGACCGGGTTGGAAACCGGCGCGGGCAACCCGATGCTGTCCTGCACGCAGTTCCTTGATCTGGAGGAGGATGCACGGTTCGACGCGCTGGCGACCCTGCTGACCGTCGGATCGTCCGAGCTTCCGCCAGCGGACGCGGGCATGGACAGCGGCGACGTGGGCAGCATGACGTCCTCTGACGCCGCGGCCGCGGCGGATGGCGCGGCGACGGCACGCGACAATGCCGACACCGGGGCCGACAATGCCGGCGTGGCGGGCGATGTGTCGGAGGACATGGTGCGGCTGGTCACGAACATCTGCAACAATTCGATTGAGCCGTCCTGAGAACGTCGCCGTGCGACCGCCGCTATTGGATAGCGGGCGGTCGCACCCCTAGCTTGTGCCCATCCGGGGCGGCACAGTGCCGCCATGTGCCCGGATGCAAGGATGACCGCCATGACCACCCGATACGACGATCTGGAGAGACGCGCTGCCGCGACGCGCGTTGCGGCGCAGCTTGCGGCCCTTCAATCACAGGTCGCGCAGGTGGGCGGTTCCGACGGCGTGTCGACTGTGGGCGGGCCTATCGCGCGGTGGTCCGACCTGAGCCGTCTGCCGGTTCTGCGCAAGGCCGACCTTGCTGCACGGCAAAAGGCGGACCCGCCATTCGGTGGCATTCCTGTCGCCAACATCAGCCATATCTTCCAGTCGCCCGGCCCGATCTATGAACCCGGTGGCAGCGGCCACGACTGGTGGCGGTTCGGTCGGTTCCTGCATGCCTGCGGCATCGGTGCGGGCGACGTGGTGCAGAATTGCTTTGGCTATCACCTGACGCCTGCAGGCACGATGTTCGAAAACGGCGCCCGCGCCGTGGGGGCCGTCGTTCTGCCCGCCGGTACCGGTCAGACCGAATTGCAGGTGCAGGCCGCCGCAGCGGCCGGCGTCACGGCCTATGCGGGCACGCCGGATTACCTGAAGGTGATCCTTCAGAAGGCGGACGAGATGGGTGTCGCTCTGAAGATCACCAAGGCCGCCGTGTCGGGCGGCGCGCTGTTCCCGCAACTTCGCCAGTATTACGCCGATCGTGGCATCGCGTGTCTGCAATGCTATGCCACCGCTGATCTGGGCCTCATCGCGTATGAAAGTGCGCCAGACAGCGGGTTGATCGTGGACGAGGGCGTGATCGTCGAGATCTGCACACCGGGCACGGGCGATCCCGTGGCGGAGGGTGAGGTGGGCGAGATCGTCGTCACCACGCTGAACCCCGATTATCCGTTGGTCCGCTTCGCCACGGGCGATCTGAGCGCGGTCCTGCCGGGACAGTCGCCCTGCGGACGCACCAACATGCGGATCAAGGGCTGGATGGGGCGCGCCGACCAGACCACCAAGATCAAGGGCATGTTCGTGCGCCCCGAACAGGTCGCGGCCCTCGTGGCGCGGACCGGGGCGGATCGGATCCGTATCGTGGCGGACCGTGCCGGCGACGCCGATGTGATGACGGTGATGTGCGAGGGCACCGCCCTCGACCAAGAGGCGGTGATGACTGCCGCGAGCGAGATCCTGAAACTGCGCGGCGCGGTCATGTTCGTGGCGCCCGGCACGCTGCCGCGCGACGGCCTCGTGATCGAGGACCGGCGCACCTATGCGACCTGACGTAAGGGACAACGACCGATGAGACACCTTTTGATGACCACCGCACTGATCTGTGCGGCCACCCTGCCACGTGCCGAGGATGCGGCGCTGGTGGTGGGCGTCCCGGATTACCAGACACTGCGCACGCTGCGCGGCGTGGGTGACGTGGTCGATGCAGGCCGGACCCTGCGCGATCTGGGATTCGTGCTGCACGGCACGGCGGCGGCGCCCGACCTTCAGAGCGAGGCCAACCGCTTCGCCGAGACCGCAGCCGGGGCGGAGCGTCTGGTGGTCGTGCTGGCGGGGCGGTTCGTCACGGACGGCGCGCGCACATGGCTGATGCCCGCGGATGCCCGGACGCCTGCGCCGTTCAGCGTGGCGGATGGTGCCATTTCGGTCGAGACAGCGTTGCAGACGCTCGCTGCCGCTCCGGGGGCTGCAATCCTCGTGCTGGGGCGCGATGGGCGCGACGACGGCGATCTGGGGGCCGGATTGCGCAGCGGCATCGGGGCGCTGGACATACCCAGTGGCGTGACCGTGATCGAAGGGCCGGTCGACGCGGCGGCGACCCTGTTGCGCCGCGTGATCGCGGTGCCGGGCGGCGATGTCATCGCGGGCCTCGACGATATCGACGACCTCACCGGGGCCGGGTTCTTGCCCGCATCTCTCGTCCTCGTGGCAGCGGACACGCAGCCGGCCACCGCGACGCCGCCCGTCGTCGCGCCACCCGTGGTCGTCCCGCCCGTCGCGGTCGCCGATGCAGATTCGACGGCCTGGACCGAAGCGCGGGCTGCCGATACCGAAGCGGCCTATACCCGCTACCTTGACCGGTTTCCGCAGGGTGCGCAGGCGGACGGTGCCGTCACCCGGTTGCGTGAATTGCGCGATCCGAACCGCGCCGTGTCCGGCATCGAACAGGCGCTGAACCTGTCGCTGGAGGCGCGCCGCGCCGTGCAGCGCAATTTGCAGGTGCTGGGATATGACACGCGGGGTGTGGACGGGATCTGGGGGTCAGGCACGCGCGACGCGATCCGGCGTTGGCAGGCCGCCAACGGTGTGGCGCAGAACGGCTATGTCGATGCGTCGCAGATCGCGCTGATCGGCCAGCAGACCGCCACCCGGTCTGCGCAACTGGCTGCCGAGCAAGAGGCGCAGCGCGCCACGCAACTGCAGGCCGACCGCGCATACTGGGCCGAGATGAGCGATCTGGGCACTGCGGCGGGTCTGCAGGCCTATCTGGACCGGTATCCCGATGGCGAGAATGCCGATCGCGCGCGGGAGGCCTTGGACAGGAGCGCGCGGGTTGCGCGCCGGAACGCCGAGGAGGCGGACCGTGCGCTGTGGGACCGCGTTCAGGAGGCCAATGACGGATCGGCATACCGCGACTATCTGGCCCAGCAACCGGATGGACGGTTCCGGGCGGACGCCGAAGAGCGGCTGCGCCGTCTGGAACAGGATGCGGAGGTCGACGATGCCACCGCCGCAGCCGTGGCGCGCGAGAATGCCCTCGGACTCGATCCGATCGCGATGCGGCTGGTCGAGGCGCGCCTTGCGCAGATCGGCCTTGATCCGGGCACCATCGACGGGCGCATCACCCGCGATACGCGGCGGGCGATCAGCCGGTATCAGCGCGACAACGGGCTGACTGACACGGGCTATCTCGATCAGTCGGTCGTGTCGCGGATGCTGACGGACGCCTTCCGGTAATGGCGTCCCCGTCCGGATGACTGACCGGGCGGGGACGCTCGCACTGGTGACACGCGCAGGTTACGGGACCGGGGCGAAGCGTTCCATCACCAGCCGCACGATGCCGGCCCGGTCGCCGACCTGCTTCAGCGCAATCAGGTATGTGCCGGGCTGAGTCCGTTCGGCAATCTGCGCGTTCGTGCCCGGCGGGGTGTCGTCGTTGAACGCCACTTCGCGACCCAGATCGTCGTACATCGCCAGCCAGGGGTCGTCGTCGGTGCCGATGGCGATCGCCTCGACCAGCAGCAGGCCGGGGGTATCAAGCGTCACGCTGAACCACTTGGCCGTGCCGGTCGCCTCGACATCCTGCCGCAGCCGACCTGACAGATCGCCCAGATCGGTGATGTCCACCGACCCGTCCAGCGGCGGCGACGCCTCGCCGCGGTCATAGAGTGCAGCGAGCGCCGCCGCCGGATCATAGGCCAGAACGGCCACGTCGATCGGCAGCGTCGTGTCGCTGATCGCATCCAGACCGATGCAGTATTCGCCCGTCTCCAGCGGCATGGTCTGATCGATGCGCGAATCGAGACCGTCGAAATCGTCGTTCGCGGCAATCTCGTTCCCGTTCATGTCGCGCAGGGTCAGGACCGGGTCGGCGTTGGAATTGGTCGCCGTCAGCGACACCGCGCGCGGTTCGGTCACGCTGAACCGGGCATAGGGGGCCGCGTCCGCGCTGTCCGTATAGGTCAGGGCGTCGGTCGTGAACACGCCAAGGTCGCGGCCTGAGGCGCAGCCTGCGACGATGTCCTCTGGCGACGCATCGGACCCACCATCGTCGATCATGCCGTCGTCGGCGTCGTTCATGCCGGTGGTCAGCGCCTCCATCTCTGGGCGACCGACACGGACGAAGGCGGTCATCGGCGAATCGTCGTAGCTGCGCACGACCGCGCAATAGGTGCCGGGTTCCAGCGCCGTTTCGATGCGCGATGCCCCGTTGCCGCCCGAATCGTCGTCGCTGGCCACTTCCGCGCCGGTGCTGTCCAGCAGCGTCATCGTGGGATCGCCCGCACCGCGCCCTGCGGCTTCGATGCGCACATCCGTGGCTTCACCGATGCTGAACAGGCCGACATAGGCATTGCCGTTCAGAACCAGCGCCATCTGTTCCGCATGGGTGTCCAGTGCCGACACGTCCGACCCGTCGGCATCGCCGCCAATCCACTGACCGCCCAATGCAGCTTCGCCGCAGTCCATGTCCTGCGCAAACGACGGGGTCGCCGCCAGTCCCGACAGGGTCAGTGCGGTGGTGGCGACGAAAATGGATTTCAGACGCAAGGCTGGCATGATCGGGGAACCTTCTGTGACCGATGTGATCCAGATTAACCCGGCCAGTCGACATTACGCTACGAAAAAGGCCGCGTTCCTTGCGGAACGCGGCCCTGATCTGGAAACCAGTCCGGGTGTCAGCCCTGACGGGCCTTGAACCGGGGTTGCGTCTTGTTGATCACATAGACACGGCCCTTGCGGCGCACGACGCGGCAATCGCGGTGGCGCTGCTTGAGCGAGCGGAGGGAGTTACGCACTTTCATGTCGAAAGGCTCCTCTTGTCGCGGCGCGGCGGTTGCGCCTTGGGTTAACGATATGGGGGCCGCCTTGGGCCCCCGCGAATTCTGGTGGACGATACTGGGATCGAACCAGTGACCCCTTCGATGTCAACGAAGTGCTCTACCGCTGAGCTAATCATCCATGCCGTTTGCTGTCTGCCATCGTCCCCGGAAAGGCCGGTCGCGCGGGCAGAACCGCGTCGGGTAGGCGGTCTATAAAAGGATCACCGGGGGGGATCAAGGGCTTTTGGAGTTTAATGCAAAGGCGCTATCTATGACCGAGGACAGGAGCGTGCATGACCCATATCGCCTATGATCTCTGGCTGCCTCACGTCGTCACGACGGGTGTCGTCTTTGCCTCGCCCCACAGCGGCAGCGATTACGGGCAGGCGTTTCTGGCGCAGGCGCGGCTGGACCCCCATGCGATCCGGTCGTCCGAGGATGCGTATGTGGACCAGCTGTTCCGCACGGCCCCCGACCACGGCGCACCTTTGCTGAGCGCGCGCACGCCGCGCGCCTTCGTCGATTTCAACCGCGCCCCGGACGAGCTGGACCCCGCCCTGATCGAAGGGGCCGCGCGCCTGCCGCACAATCCGCGCGTCGCCAGCGGCCTTGGCGTCATTCCGCGCGTCGTGGCGGGCGGGCGGGCGATCTACAGTGGCAAGATATCCCTTGCACAGGCACATGGCCGCCTGACGACGCACTGGCGGCCGTGGCACGACCGGTTGCAGGCGCTGATGGACGCCGCGCGGCGGGATCATGGTCAGGCGATTCTGATCGACTGCCACTCCATGCCGCGCGAGGCGCTGTCGCAGGTCGGCGGACGGCGGCCCGACGTGGTGATCGGCGACCGCTTCGGCGCGTCCGCCAGCGCCGCCGTCGTGGCCATGATCGAAGCGGCGCTGACCGATGCCGGGTTGCGTGTGGTGCGCAACATGCCGTTCGCCGGCGCCTACGTCACGCAGGCCTATGGCCGACCTGCCCGCCGCCAACATGCCGTCCAGATCGAGATCGACCGCAGCCTCTACATGGACGAGGCGACGCTGGACAAGCGACACGATTTCGACGACCTGCAGCGGGTGCTGGATGGCGCGATCGCCACCATCGCCGCTGCTGGCCGTGCCGATGCCATGGCCCACGCCGCCGAATAAAGCTTTATCCTGGATCCTATGACCGATTTCATTTCCGCCGACATGGCCCCGCTCGTGGCCCTCGGGCTGCTCGTTGTGATGCTGGCCGCCTTCATCTGGGAAAAATACCCGCCGGAGGTGACGGCCGCCGTCGCTGCCGGTGTGTTCATCGTGCTGGGCCTGACCCCCACGGATCAGGTGCTGGGCGCGTTCTCGAACGAAGCACCGATCACCATCGCCGCGATGTTCGTGCTGTCCGGGGCGCTGGTGCGGACCGGCCTGCTGGAGGCGTTGTCGAACGGCATCGTGGGTCTGGCCGAGAAACGCCCCATGATGGCCGCCGCAGCCTTCGTCACCGCCACGGTGGTCGGGTCGGCCTTCGTGAACAACACGCCGGTGGTGCTGGTGCTGATTCCCGTCGTGATCCGGCTGGCGCAGTCGCTGGACATGGCGCCCACGCGCCTGCTTATTCCGCTGTCCTATGTGGCGATCATGGGCGGCACGCTGACGCTGATCGGCACGTCCACGAACATCCTGATTTCGGGCGTGGCGACGCAACAGGGGTTGGAGCCGTTCGGGATCTTCGAGATCGCGCCGGTCGGTGCGGTCGTCGTGGGCACGGGCCTTGTCGCCCTGCTCGTGCTGGGGCCGCTGCTGCTGCCCGCGCGCGGTGGCGACACCGATGGCGAGGATGAACGCAACACCACCTATCTGACCGAGGTGCGCGTGACGGACAAGTTCACCGGCATCGACAAGCCAGTGCCCGAGATCGGCACATTCGGCCATGCGGGCGTGCAGGTCACGGGCATCCGGCAGGGCGGCACCCTGCGCCGCGACAACCTGGCCGATCACGTGCTGAAGGTGGGCGACGAGGTGATCCTGCGCGCCACCATGTCCGAGTTGCTGACGCTCCATGCGGCGACGGGTCTGGTCGTGGGCTATCGCCGCGGTGCCGCGCCCACCGGCGTGTCCGACGGCGATCTGATGGTCGCCGAGGCGGTCGTGACCGCCGGGCGGCGCGGCGGCAGTCAGACGCTGGACCAGATGTCGCTGGGCACGCGCCACGGGATGCGTGTCCTTGGCGCGCATCGCCACGGCCACCAGATCGGCCCCGACCTGCGGACCGTGACTCTGCGCGCCGCCGATTCGCTGCTGCTGGAAGGGACGCCGAGCGCGTTCCAGCAACTGTCGAGTGCGGGCGACCTGATGACGGTCAGCCTGTCGCAGGGCCGCGCCTACCGACGGGCGCGTGCGCCACTGGCGCTGGTGTCGTTGCTGGCGGTCATCGGGCTGGCCGCCTTCAATGTGGCCCCCATCGCCGTGTTGGCTCTGGTCGCCGTCGCCTTCATCCTGCTGATGCGTTGCATCGACAGCGACGAGGCGTGGGGTGCCATCGACGCGCAGATCATCGTGCTGATCTTTGCCATGCTGATCGTGGGCATCGGTCTGCAACAAACCGGCGCGGTGCAACTGATCGTGGAAACGCTTGCACCGTTCCTCGACGGTCTGCCGCCGATCCTGCTGCTGGCGGCGCTCTATGCGGTGACCTCGATCCTGACCGAGATGGTGACGAACTCTGCCGTGGCGGTGATCCTGACGCCGATCGCGGTGGGGTTGGCGACGCAGGCGGGCTTCGACCCGCGGCCGTTCGTCGTGGCCGTGATGTTCGGGGCATCCGCCAGCTTTGCGACGCCGATCGGCTATCAGACCAACACGCTGGTCTACGGTGCCGGCGACTATCGGTTCAGCGATTTCCTCAAGATCGGGATCCCGATGAACGTGATCGTGGGGGCCGCAAGCGTCCTTGCCATCCCGCTGTTCTTTCCGTTCTAAGCTGACTTGGGGCGCGCGGCTCAGCGCAGCGCGCGCCCCTTGATGCCTAGCGCAGCGCGCGCCCCTTGATGCCTAGCGCAGCGCGCGCCCCTTGATGCCTAGCGCAGCGCGCGCCCCTTGATGATCGCGTCGGCACCGAACCGCTGCCGGATCGCGTCCGCAGCGCGCTCTGCCGCCACCCGCCGGTCCGCCTGCGGATCCAAGAGGTCGCCGCTGGGGTCCGCCAGATGCGCACCCGTCAACTCCGAGATGCCGACGCCCAGCAACCGATAGGTGGGGTGCGGGGCGGCCGCATCGAACAGGGCGCGTGCCGTGCGATAGATGGTGTCGGCGATCTGCGTGGGATGCCGCAGGGCGTGCCTGCGCGTGATCAGCCCGTGATCACTGCGCTTCAGCTTCAGCGTCACGACGCGCCCCGCCAGATCCTTGGCCTTGGCCCGCGCGCTGACCTTTTCCGCCATGCGCCAGATATGCCCGTCGAGGATGTCGACATCGCCCGTGTCCGCATGGAACGTCGTCTCGTTCGACAATCCGCGCACAGGCACGTGGGCGCTGATGCGCCGCCCGTCCTGTCCGCGCGCCAACTGCCACAGCCGGTCGCCCATGCCGCCGAAACGGTCGTTCAGATCGCGCCGGTCCCAGCGCAGCAGATCGTCGAAGGTGCGGATGCCCGCCTGCGCCAGACTGTCCTGACCGACTTCGCCGATGCCCCAGATCAACCGGACGGAGCGGGGCCGCAGGAATTCCGTCGTTTCGGCCTGCCCGATGATGGAAAAGCCGCGCGGCTTGTCCAGATCGGATGCGACCTTGGCCAGAAACTTGTTGTGGGACAATCCGATGGAGCCTGTCAGCCCCAACTCGTCCTTCATCCGCTTGACCAGCCGCGCCAGCATGACGGCGGGCGGCGCGCCGTGCAGTCGCGCGGTGCCGGTCATGTCGAGGAACGCCTCGTCGAGGCTGAGCGGCTCGACCACCGGCGTCAGGTCGTCCATCATCGCCCGGATCGCGCGGGACGCGGCCACATAGGCGTCGAACCGCGGCTTCACGATGACCGCATCGGGGCACAGCTTCAGCGCCTGGAACATCGGCATGGCCGATTTCACGCCGCGGATGCGGGCGACGTAGCAGGCGGTCGATACGACCCCGCGCCGTCCGCCGCCGATGATGACTGGCTTGTCGGCCAGTTCCGGGTTGTCGCGCTTTTCCACGCTCGCATAGAATGCGTCGCAGTCCATGTGCGCGATGGTCAGATCGAAGAGCTCTGGGTGGCTGGTCATGCGGGGACTGCCGCAGGCCGGGCAGCGCCGACCTGTGTCGTGTGTTGTCAGGCAATCGCGGCAAAGGCTGGGCATGGGATCAATCTAGGGGGTGCGCATGACGACGGCAACGCAGGACCCGTCGGGTTTCGACGGGGCCAAGGTCGCGCTGTTTCTTGGTCGGCGGCTGTTGCTGATCCAGCGCAACGATCGCCCCGATATCCCGTGGCCCGGCCAGTGGGATTTTCCCGGCGGCAGGCGCGAAGGGGCCGAGACGCCGTTCCAGACCGTCCAGCGCGAAACACGCGAGGAGGTGGGGCTGACCCTGACCCCCGCCGACGTGATCTGGCAGCACCGCAGCCTGCGCGGCGATGGTGCGATCGTCTGGTTCTTCGTTGCACGCCTGCCCGCCGGGTCCTGCGTGACCTTCGGTGACGAGGGACAGGGCTGGCAGCTGACCGACACGACCACGGCCCTGCACATGACGGACCTGATCGGCACTTTGCAACAGCGCCTCGCCCTGTGGATCGCGGGGCAGGCCGCGTGCGACCCCGCGTATGCCGGACTGTCCAACTGACACGGCCTTGCACCGCACCGCCTGCCGCACCCGGACTGCCATCGCCGCCGTGGGGCGTCCCATCCCGCCCCTCATCTTGCCGCAAATACTCCGGGGGGCGGCGCGTGCTGCGCCGGGGGGGGGGCTGGCCCCCCAGCACCCTCGATGCGATAACTGCCGGCCATTGCAACCGCCTCACGTTGCCGTGGCCCGGATTGCGCTGTGCCTCCCGCTCGGTCACAACGACGTCATCGCTAGGATCGCCACATGCTCGACCGTTCCGCCCGCCGCCTGATCGACCCGCCGTTGAACCGCCTCGGTGCGGTCCTCGCGGCGCGTGGCTGGACCGCGAACGGCGTGACCCTGCTGGGCCTCGCCCTCGGCCTTATCGCCGCACTGACCATCGCGCTGGGCCAACCGCTGCTGGCGCTGCTCCCGCTGCTGGCGAGCCGTCTGGCGGACGGCCTTGACGGGGCGGTGGCGCGCGCGAGCCATGGCACCGACTTCGGCGGCTATCTCGACATCGCGTGCGACTTCGCCTTCTACGGTGCGGTGCCGCTGGCCTTTGCCGTGCTCGATCCCGTCAACGCCCTGCCAGCCGCCTTTCTGCTGGCCGCGTTCTACTTCAACGGCACGTCCTTCCTCGGCTATGCAATCCTCGCGGAAAAGCGGGGGATCACCACGCAGGCGCAGGGGATCAAATCGCTCTACTACTCCAACGGCCTGTTGGAGGGGACCGAGACGATCCTCCTCTTCGTGGCCCTCTGCCTGTTTCCCGCCGCCTTCGCCCCGTTGGCCTGGGTCTTCGGCGCGCTCTGCTACCTTACCGCCACCCTGCGCCTCTATGGTGCGTCCAAGTTGTTCACATGAAAGGTATACCCATGCGGTCCTTCGCCCTGCTCGCAGCGCTCGCGCTGCCCACCGCCACGCTGGCCCAGACCGATCCCACCGATTGGGATGCCGTCACGGCGGCTGCCCGCGGCCAGACCGTCTATTGGAACGCCTGGGGCGGGTCCACACAGACCAACGATTTCATCGCATGGATCGCCGACAAGGTGGCCGAAGAGAACGGCGTCACGCTGGAACACGTCAAGCTGACCGACACCGCCGACGCGGTCACCCGCGTGGTTGCCGAAAAGCAGGCGGGCACCGACACCGACGGCGCCATCGACATGATCTGGATCAACGGCCCGAACTTTGCCGCGATGAAGGAGGCGGGCCTGCTGTTCGGCCCCTTCGCCGAGGCGCTGCCGAACTGGCAATACGTCGATACCGCCGGCAAGACCGTGCAGACCGACTTCACCATCCCCACCGTGGGCTACGAGAGTCCCTGGGCCATGGCGCAGGTCGTTTTCGACTACGACAGTGCCGATCTGGAACCGCTCGGGTCGATGCAGGCGATCCTTGAATGGTCCACCGCCAATCCCGGACGGTTCACGTATCCGCAGCCGCCGGACTTTCTGGGCACCACGTTCCTGAAACAGGTGCTGGTCGATCTGCTGGACGACCCTTCCGTCCTGCAGGAACCCGCCACCGATGAAACCTACGCCGAGGTCACCGCCCCGCTGTGGGACTATCTCGACGCGCTGTCGCCGACCCTGTGGCGCGAGGGGCGCGCCTATCCGGCCACCGGCACCGCCATGTTCCCGCTGATCGCGGACGGAGAGATCGACCTGTCGATCTCGTTCAGCCCCGGTGCGGCGACGGCGGCGATCGCCAACGACGAACTGCCTGACACGGTGCGCACCTTCGTGCTGGACAAGGGCACGATCGGCAACGCGAGCTTCGTGGCGATCCCCTACAACTCCGGCAGCGTTGAAGGGGCGATGGTCATAGCCAACGCCCTGCTGTCGCCAGAGGCGCAGGCCCGCGCGCAGGATCCGAACCTGCTGGGTTATAGCACGGTATTGGCGCTGGACACGCTGGATGCCGACCAGCGTGCCCTGTTCGACGCGCTGGATCTGGGCATCGCCACCCTGTCGCCGGAGGAACTCGGCACCGTGCAGGACGAACCACACCCCAGCTGGATGACCCGCATCGCGGCGGACTGGGACACCCGCTACGGTGTAGCCCAGTAAGCCGTTTGGCAAGGCGGTCTGTCGGATATGGCGTCCTGCCTTGCCATAAAGAAGCCGATTACCCTGATTTACCGTGTCAGCTTGATCCCTGCATCGTGCCATGACGTGGCCTTCCTGACATGAGGCTGCTGCCGATCGTTCCGGCGCTGACCCTGCTGGTCATGCTCGGTCCCGTCGTCGCAGGACTGTGGGGCACCGTGCGCGCGGCCTTCGGCCACCTGCCAGGCGCGGGGCTGACGGGGCCGAACCTCGACGCGTTCCGGGCGCTGGGCGACTGGCCGGGCCTGCCGCGCGCCGTGATGCTGTCGGTCACCACGGGCTTCGGCACGACGCTGATCGCGCTCGCGCTGGTCGTGCTGCTGGTCGCGGGCTGGTCCGGCACGCGCGCCTTCGCCGCGCTGGAACGCCTGCTGTCGCCGCTGCTGAGCGTGCCGCATGCGGCGGCGGCGTTCGGGCTGGCGTTCCTGATCGCGCCGTCGGGCTGGATCGCGCGGCTGATCTCGCCGGGGTTGACCGGATGGGACCAGCCACCGGATTGGCTGATCGTGAACGATCCCCTCGGGTTGGCGCTGATGGCGGGCCTGGTAGCCAAGGAGGTGCCGTTCCTGTTGCTCATGACGCTGGCGGCGCTGGCGCAGGCCGACACCCGGCGCGCGGGGGCCGTCGCCGCGGCGCTGGGCTATGGGCGCACGACCGGCTGGCTCAAGACCGTGTTCCCGCGCGTCTATGCGCAGATCCGCCTGCCGGTCTATGTGGTGCTCGCCTATGGCATGAGCGTGGTGGACGTGGCGCTGATCCTCGGCCCCGGAACGCCGCCGCCGCTGTCGGTGCAGATCGTGCGCTGGATGGGCGAGCCGGATTTTTCGGCGCGCCTGCTCGCTTCGGCGGCGGCCCTGCTGCAGCTGGGGCTGGTGGTGGGGGCGCTGGTGGCTTGGCGGCTGGGCGAAATCGCGGTGGCGCACCTTGGCCTGCGCTGGATCGCCAGCGGCCACCGGGGCGTGCGCGACGCTGCGGTGCGCGGCGCAGCGCTGGCGGGGGCCGGCGTGGCCGCCTTGTCGATCCTGCTGGGGCTGGCGGTGCTCGCGGTGTGGAGCGTGGCCGGTTTCTGGGGATTCCCGGATGCGCTGCCCGAGGGGTTCACCCTGCGGACATGGATGCGGCAGGGTGACGACGTGCTGGCCGCCGTCGGAGAGACGGCGCTGATCGCAGGCGTCGTCACCGCCGCAGCGCTGGTGCTGACCATCGGCTGTCTGGAGGCCGAGGTGAGGCATGGGCGGCGGCTGACGCAGCGGGGGCTATGGCTGCTTTATCTGCCGCTGCTGGTGCCGCAGACGGCGTTCTTGCCGGGATTGCAAGGGCTGTTGTTGGGCGTCGGTGCCGATGTGGGGCGCGCGCCGGTGATGCTGGCGCATCTGGTGTTCGTGCTGCCCTATGTGTTCCTGTCGCTGGCCGACCCGTTCCGGGCATGGGATGCGCGCAACGGCGCGGTGGCGGCGGCACTGGGGGCCGGCCCCGACGGCGTGCTGTGGCGGGTGCGGCTGCCGATGCTGCTGCGACCTGTCCTGACGGCAGCGGCGGTCGGTCTTTCGGTCAGCGTCGGGCAATACCTCGCCACGCTGCTGATCGGTGGCGGTCACGTCGCCACCTTGACGACCGAGGCTGTGGCCCTGTCGTCCGGCGGCGACCGCAAGGCGATCGCTGTCTTCGGCCTGATGCAGACGGGGGCCGCGTTGATCCCTTTTGCGCTGGCCCTGATGATACCCGCGCTGGTCTGGCGCAACCGCAGGGGGCTGCAACATGGTTAAGGGTCTGACGCTGGACCGCATCGCGATCACAAAGGGCGGCGTCCCGCTGGTGGCACTCGACCGCCATATCGCGCCGGGACAGGTGCTGACCGTGATGGGTCCGTCCGGCGTCGGCAAATCGACGCTGCTGTCGGTCGTGACGGGCACGCTGCCAAACGCGTTCGCCTGCACGGGCCGGGTCCTGCTGGACGGACGCGACATCACGCGGCTGCCGCCGCACGACCGCAGGGTCGGCATCCTGTTCCAGGACGATCTGTTGTTCCCGCACCTGTCGGTGGGCGCGAACCTGATGTTCGGGCTGGCCCCGGGCGGCGACCGGGCGGCGCGGCGCGCGCGCGTCGCGCAGGCGCTAGAAGAGGTCGATCTGGCAGGCTTCGCCGACCGCGACCCCGCCACCCTGTCGGGCGGCCAGAAGGCGCGGGTCGCCCTGATGCGGATGCTGCTGGCCGACCCCTGCACGCTGTTGCTGGACGAGGCGTTCGGTCGCCTCGACACCGTGCTGCGCGCGCAGGTCCGCGAGATGGTCTTCGCCCGCGCACGGGCGCGGGCGCTGCCGGTGCTGATGGTCACCCACGATGCCGCCGATGCAGAGGCGGCGGGCGGCGATGTGGTGACGCTGGGCAACTGAGCGTCCGGGGGCGGGGCAGGGGGATGCAGCCCCCGGCGCGTGCCGCGCCACCCCCGGAGTATCGCGGGCAAGATGATCCGCAAGAGGCCGGTCGTTACGTCAGCGGATGCGGCCACCGGCTGCGGCGAGGGACGCGGGCTGTCAGCATCGCCTTGACCACCGGGTTGCGGAACCGGGTCAGGTCCAGCGCCTCGTGAACGCCGGTGACGGTTTCGCCATCCAGTACCGTCTGCACGGCGGACCGACTGTAGAACGGGGCATCGAGCATCGCCATGACCTGCCGCGGTGTCGTGCCCGGGTCGGCGCGGGTGGCGCGGCGGATGCGCCAGCCGGTCGCGGCGAAGTCGGTGTTTGCCGGCGCCGTGGTAAGACTGGCGCTGCCATCCGGGCCGAACGCGATCGCGGTGTCGAGCGTGCTGCCGTCGCGGCGCACCGCGTCATAGAACACCGTGGCCCCCGTGGCGGTGGGATAGCGGCCCCAGGTCCAGCGGTCGAAATCCACTTCGAGCGCGCGGGTGCCGAAGTTGGCGTCGTGATAGCCGTGGCCGGACCATTGCCAGCCCTTCGCCTCCAGATCCACGGCGATGCGCGCGACGGGGGCGAAGGGCCGCCAGACGTGGGCCCCGTCCGGCGTCAGCAACAGTTCCGCGCCGGTCACCGCCTGCGGCGTCAGGGTGATCGTGCCGCGCACGCGACCGATCACCGGCGGGCCGCTGACCTCGTCGATGGTGATGACTAGGTCGCGACCGGTCCAGTGCATCTGCGACGGGCCGATGAGCAGGGTGTCGGCGGTCCGGTGCAGGGCTTGCCGCCCCCGGTCGGTCATCGTGAACCGCCCGCCGGGACCGTATGTGGCCACGTTAAAACAGCAGTGGTTCGCGGGATCGCGCCGCCCCGACCACGCATACCACGGGCTGAACACCGATCCGACGAACCCTATGACCGAGATCGCCCGAAGACCGTCGTCACTGATGCCGTCGACATACCACCACGCATAGCCGTCCGGCGGGACGGCCGTGTCGAAGCGAGGTCCTGCAGCATCGCCGCGGCCGCATGCTGGCCGGAGAGTGTCGCCATCGGCACCCCCGCCCCCGGATGCGCCCCGCCCCCGCACAGATAGAGGCCTGGCACCGCCGTCCGCGCGAGCGGACGCTGCAGCGCCGATGTCAGACCCTGCGGCGACCGTCCGTAGAGCGACCCCCGACTGCCCGGGAACAGCGCCGCGAAGTCCGCCGGTCCCGTCACCGTCACCGGTCCCGGAGAGAAGGTCAGGCCGAAGCGGCGCAGGCGGTCGAAGATCAGGGATTGGCATGAGAATTCCTCGGGCGGTGTGTCGGAAGAGAGCGGGGCTGCGTTGCGGATGATCTCGAACCGCTGCAGCGCGCCGGGGGCGGCGGCGGCGTCCTGCGCGCAGATGTAGAGCGTGGCATCCTGCGGGATGCCGCCTTTGACGATCGCGTCGAATTCCGCCTCGGCCTTGTCGGCGAAAAAGACCGTGTGATGCGCCAGGGCCACCCCCGTGGGCACGGCGGCGAAACTGGCGACATGCGCGGACAGGCTGCGCGGGAACACGGCCTTGTGCGGCACGGCGGGGCGGGCGGCCTGTCCCAGCAGCCCGTCGTGCAATGCGGCTGGATCGCCGTTGAACAGCACCATGTCGGCGTCGATCCGGCCCGCGTCGGTGTCGATGCCGGTGACGCGGTCGCCCTGCCGGACGATCTGCGTGACCGTCGTGTCATACCGCAGGTGCGCGCCGAACCCGGCTGCAAGGCGCGCGACGGTGGCAGCCAGTGCGTGCATGCCGCCGTCCACCGTCCAGACGCCGCGTGCCTCGGCGTCCCAGATCAGCGACAGCAGGGCAGGTGCGGCCGCGGGCCTGCCGCCGACATAGGTGGCATAGCGGGCAAAGAGTTGCGCCAGACGCGGTTCGCGGAACGACGCGGTCGCAAGCTGCGCCAACGTCTGGTGCGGCGCCATGTCGGCCAGCAGGCGGGGTTGGCGCATCACCTGCAGCGCCAGCCGCGTCTGTGACGGCGTAGGGGACTGCATCATCGGCCCTTCGAACGCGGCCATCAGGCGTGCGGCGCGGGTACTGAAACGGCGGAAGTCGTCGGCGCTGGATCCCCCGAAGGCGGCAGCGATCCGCGCTGCACTCTCGTCGGGATCGGCCATCAGATCGAAGGTGGAGCCATCGCTCCAATAGTGGCGCGCCAGCGTAGCGAGCCGCCGCAGGGTGACATGATCGGACAGGGTCAGGCCGACATCGGCAAAGAGCGCCTCGAACACCGGCAACATCGTCAGGACGGTCGGTCCTGCATCGACGGGACCCGCAAGGGTCGGAAGGGTACGCATCTTGCCACCCGGTGCCGCCTGTCGTTCGACGACGGTCACATCGCATCCGGCATGGGCCA
This sequence comes from Loktanella fryxellensis, assembly GCF_900110065.1. Taxonomy (GTDB): domain Bacteria; phylum Pseudomonadota; class Alphaproteobacteria; order Rhodobacterales; family Rhodobacteraceae; genus Loktanella; species Loktanella fryxellensis. Next base: position 174,030 of record NZ_FOCI01000002.1, read on the forward strand.
GCCGCAGGGCGGCACTCAGCCCCCCGATGCCTGCACCGACGATCACGATTCGAGTCTTGGTCCTCATGACACCTCCTTGATGTCCAGTGTTGACACATCGGGCAGATGTGTCCAGTCTAGTTGACAGTGCATTGTCCAAAAATATTGACACTTTCTGAAAGCAGGAGCTTGCCATGCGATTGTCGGACCGGATCGACCTTGCGGTCACGCATGCCGTGCGCATCGGGCAGGCCCATCCGGCGCCATCCCGTCTGTCGGCGGCCCTGCATTATGCGGTGACGCCGGGCGGGGCGCGGATCAGGCCGACGATCCTGCTGTCGGTGGCCATGGCCTGCGGCGACGACCGCCCGGCGCTTTCCGATGCCGCGGCCGCCGCGCTGGAGGTCATCCATTGTGCCAGCCTCGTGCATGACGACCTGCCATGTTTCGACGACGCCGACACCCGTCGCGGCAAGCCTGCGGTGCACCGCGCCTTTGGCCAGCCCATTGCGGTGTTGACGGGCGACAGTCTGATCGTGATGGGATTTCAGGTGCTTGCCCGTGCCGCACATCTGGCCCCCGACCGCGCCATGGCGCTGATCGACGTGCTGGCGACCCGGACCGGCATGCCGTTCGGCATCTGCGCCGGTCAGGGCTGGGAGGGGGAGGCCGAGATCGACCTCGCCGCCTATCACCGCGCCAAGACTGGCGCCCTGTTCATTGCGGCGACGCAGATGGGGGCCATCGCCGCAGGGCAGGACGGCGCACCTTGGGCGGAACTCGGCGACCGCATCGGCGAGGCCTTTCAGGTCGCCGACGATCTGCGCGACGCGCTGTGCGACGACGCCGAACTGGGCAAGCCCGCCGGGCAGGACGACCTGCACGGGCGTCCCAACGCGGTGGCGCAACTGGGCATCCACGGCGCGGTGGCACGATTCGACGATGTGCTGAGTGCGGCCATCTCCTCGATTCCCGCCTGCCCCGGCGAGGCGGCTTTGGCGCAGATGGTGCGCACCTATGCGGACCGTCTGGTGCCAGCCGTGGCGCGCACGGCCATCCCCGGCGAATGACCGACATCGCCGCCCCGATCCCCGCCGTACAGCGCATGACCCTGCGCCAGCGCCTGATCCGGCTTGTCGCCGACCCCGCATTCCAGGCGCGTGCCGCGCGTCTGCCGCTGCTCCGCCGTATCGTGCGGCGCGAGGGGGACGCCATGTTCGATCTGGTGGCCGGATTTTGTCACAGTCAGGTGCTGCTGGCGCTGGTGCGCCTCCACATCCCCGCGCAACTGCTTGACGCGACCGCCGGCACCGCCACGCTGGCCGCCCGTGCGGCCATGCCCGTCGACCGGATGACCGTTCTGCTGAATGCCGCGGCGTCCCTTGGTCTGGTCAAGCAGATCCGCGATCACTGGTCGCTGACCGTGCGCGGCGCGGCGCTGGCGGGGGTGCCCGGCCTGCAGGGGATGATCGCGCATCACGATGTCCTTTACCGCGACCTGTCCGATCCGGTCGCGTTCTTTCGCGGGCAGGTGCGGACGGAGCTGGCCGATTTCTGGCCCTATGTCTTCGGTGCTGGCGGTGCGACCGATCCGGGCGTGACCGCGACTTATTCCGCCTTGATGGCCGACAGTCAGGCGCTGGTCGCCGCAGACACGATCGCCGCGGTGGACTGGACCCGCAGCCAGCACGTCATGGACGTGGGCGGCGGGACCGGCGCATTCCTGACCGCCCTCGGGCTGGCACAAGCGCATCCGCGGCTGACGCTGTTCGATCTGCCGGCCGTCGCCCCGGCGGCCGCGGACCGCTTTGCCGCCGCAGGTCTGACGCCACGCACGACGATTCGTGCCGGTTCGTTTCGCGACGCGGACCTGCCTGTGGGCGCCGATACCATCACCCTCGTGCGCGTCTTCTACGACCATGCCGACGCCACCGTCGCCGCCCTGCTGGCGCGCGTCCATGCTGCGCTGCCGCCGGGCGGACGTCTCGTGATCTCAGAGCCGATGACGGGCGGCGCTGCGCCGACCCGGGCGGGCGACGCCTATTTCGCGCTCTACTGCATGGCGATGCGCACGGGGCGCGCGCGGTCTGCTGCGCAGATCGGCACGCTGCTGGGGCAGGCTGGTTTCGTGCAGATCTTTTCGCCTGCAGGTGCGCGTCCGGCCATCACCACGGTGCTGACGGCGACACGCCACTGACACAGTCGCGGATCACGCTCTGCAATCTGTCTATTCACGTTGACATTATAAGCTGTCTAGCTAGACTTACACATACAGACGCCGGACTGGCGCCGCACCAGGGAGGGGAGACACCATGCACACCACCGCCGTACTCCTGACCGCACCGGGGCAGCTCGATCTGGCGAAGGTCGGCCTGCAGGCCCCTGGCCGTGGCGATGTCGTGGTGCAGATCCACCATTCCGGCATCTCGACCGGCACCGAAAAACTGTTCTGGTCCGGCGCGATGCCGCCATTCCCTGGCATGGGGTTCCCGCTGGTCCCTGGTTACGAAGCCGCCGGCGAAGTGGTCGAGGCTGGCCCCGACGCGGGCATTCCCGTCGGCACCCATGTCTTCGTGCCCGGTGCGAACTGCTATGACGGCGCGTTCGGCCTGTTCGGCGCTGCCGCACGGACCGTCGTGACCCCCGCATCCCGCGTGACGCGCATCGACGCGTCCCTTGGCTCTGCCGCGGCCCTGCTGGCGCTGGCCGCCACCGCCCGTCACGCGATCGCCGGACCGGGCAAGGCCGTGCCGGACCTCGTCGTGGGTCACGGCGCTCTGGGCCGCCTGCTGGCCCGCCTGACGGTGCTGTCGGGCGCGCCCGCACCGACCGTCTGGGACATCGACCCGACCCGTCGCACCGGCAACGTCGGCTATGACGTGATCGACCCCGCCACCGACACCCGCCGCGACTACACCTCGATCTACGACGTGTCCGGCCAGTCCCCCCTGCTGCCCGACCTGATCGGGCGCCTCGCGCGCGGCGGAGAGATCGTGCTCGCGGGCTTCTATACCGAACCGCTCAGCTTTGCCTTTCCGCCCGCCTTCATGCGCGAGGCGCGGTTTCGCGTCAGCGCCGAATGGCAGCCCGCCGACATGGTGGCGACCCGCGAGCTGGTGATGTCGGGCGATCTGAACCTCGCCGACCTCGTCACACACACGATGCCGGCGACGCAGGCCCCTGCGGCCTATCGCACGGCCTTCACCGACACGACCTGCCTGAAAATGATCCTTGATTGGAATGCCGCATGAAAGACGAAGTCCCGAACCTGCGCGATTACGACAAGGCGCTGCGCGACGAGGCTGCGGCAGAGCCGACCCTCGAAGTGCCGCAGGGTGCGCCCACGTCCAAGACGCAGATCATCGCGATCTACGGCAAGGGCGGCATCGGCAAATCCTTCACCCTCGCCAACCTCAGCCACATGATGGCCGAGATGGGCAAGCGCGTGCTGCTGATCGGCTGCGATCCGAAATCCGACACCACGTCGCTGCTGTTTGGCGGCAAGGCGTGCCCCACGATCATCGAAACTTCGTCCCGCAAGAAGCTGGCCGGTGAGGAAGTCGCCATCGGCGACGTCTGCTTCAAGCGTGGCGGCGTCTTCGCGATGGAACTCGGCGGACCCGAGGTCGGTCGCGGCTGCGGCGGTCGCGGCATCATCCACGGCTTCGAGCTGCTGGAGAAGCTGGGCTTCCACGACTGGGACTTCGACTATGTCCTGCTCGACTTTCTGGGCGACGTGGTCTGCGGCGGTTTCGGCCTGCCGATCGCGCGGGACATGGCGCAAAAGGTGATCCTCGTCGCCTCCAACGACCTGCAGTCGCTCTATGTCGCCAACAACGTCTGCTCTGCGGTGGAATATTTCCGCAAGATGGGCGGCAACGTCGGCGTCGCTGGCCTCGTCATCAACAAGGACGATGGGTCGGGCGAGGCGCAGGCGTTCGCCAAGGCCGTCAAGATTCCCGTGCTGTCGGCGATTCCGCAGGACGACGACCTGCGCAAGAAGTCCGCGAACTACCAGATCGTCGGCACCCACGCGTCGCAGTGGGGCCAGATGTTCCAGGACCTGGCCGAAGCCGTCGGCATCGCGCCGCCCGTCCGCCCCACGCCTTTGGATCAGGACGGCCTGCTCGGCCTGTTCGACGCCAAGGACACCGGCGGCGACTATCAACTCGTGCCCGCCACCGATGTGGACATGCGCGGCAAGCATGGCACCCCGAAAGCCAGCCTCGAGGTCATATACGATGACGCGTGAGGGCTTTCACGTCAGCAAGGATGCGGATGGCACGGTCCTCGTGACCGCGTCCCCGGCTTCTTCTGGTGAAAAATATCCCGGGGGAGCAGGCTTGCCTGCGGGGGCAGCGCCCCCAGCGACGGCCGGTCTGTGCACCTCCAAGGGCGAACTCGACGCCGCCGCCCGCGCCGCCGGTCAGTCCGACCTGCTGGACCAGTTCGCCCGCGACTATCCCAAGGGTCCGCATGATCAGCCGCAATCCATGTGCCCCGCCTTCGGCAGCCTGCGTGTGGGCCTGCGGATGAAGCGTGTGGCGACGATCCTGTCGGGCTCCGCCTGCTGCGTCTATGGCCTGACCTTCGTGTCGCATTTCTACGGTGCACGCCGGTCCGTGGGCTATGTGCCGTTCAACTCGGAATCCCTCGTCACCGGCAAGCTGTTCGAGGACATCCGCGAGAGCGTCCACACCATGGCCGATCCGGAAAAGTATGACGCCATCGTGGTCACCAACCTCTGCGTGCCGACCGCCAGCGGCGTGCCGCTGCGCCTGTTGCCCAAGGATATCAACGGCGTGCGGATCGTCGGCATCGACGTGCCGGGCTTCGGCATCCCCACCCACGCCGAGGCCAAGGACGTGCTGGCCGGGGCCATGCTGAATTACGCGCGGCTGGAGGCCGAGGCCGGCCCCGTCGCCCGCCCCGCCACAGCCAAGGGCGATCTGCCCACCGTCGCCCTGCTGGGCGAGATGTTTCCCGCCGACCCCATGATGATCGGCGCGATGCTGGCCCCCATGGGTCTGGCCGCCGGTCCCGTCGTGCCGACCCGCGAATGGCGCGAGCTTTATGCCGCCCTCGATTGTCAGGTCGCCGCCGCGATCCACCCGTTCTACACCGCCAGCGTGCGTGAATTCCACGCTGCAGGCCGCGCCGTCGTGGGCTCTGCCCCGGTCGGTGTCGAGGGGACCGCCGACTGGCTGGCCGCGATCGGGGCCGCCTGCAACGTCGGCGCCGAGCGTATCGCCGCAGCACAGAATGCGTTCCTGCCAGCGATCAAGGCGGCCCTTGCGGGGGCCCGGATCGACGGCACGATCACCGTGTCGGGCTATGAAGGGTCGGAGCTGCTGGTCGCGCGCCTACTGATCGAAAGCGGCGCGGATGTGCCTTACGTGGGCACCGCCCTGCCTAAGACGCCGTGGTCCGCCGTCGACGCGGACTGGCTGCGCGCGCGTGGCGTGACCGTGAAGTTCCGCGCGTCGCTCGAGGATGATCTGTCGGTGATGGAAGGGGTCCGCCCCGATCTGGCCATCGGCACCACGCCGCTGGTGCAGCGCGGCAAGGAGCTGGGCATCCCGGCGCTCTATTTCACGAACCTGATCTCGGCCCGGCCGCTGATGGGGCCTGCGGGGGCAGGCAGCCTGCAGCAGGTCGTCCGCGCCGCCATGGGCGGGCGCGACCGGATGGACAAGATGCGCGGATTCTTCGACGGGGTGGGCCGTGGCGACACCGCCGGTGTCTGGTCCGGTGCGCCGAACCTGCGCCCCGATTTCCGCGCCCAGCACCAGAAGAAGCTGGACAAGCAGGCCCGTGCGGCGGCGGCGGAGCAGATGATATGACGGGTATGTTTGTTCATCGGGTGGCGGCGGGCCCCGCCCGCCCGCCCCTTTCGGGGCTCTGCCCCGGACCCCGGGATATTTCCGACCAGAAGAAGCAGGGGGTTGCGTCATGCTAGTGATCGACCACGACCGCGCGGGCGGATACTGGGGCGCGGTCTATGCCTTTTGCGCGGTAAAAGGTCTGCAGGTCGTTATCGACGGTCCGGTCGGATGCGAAAACCTGCCAGTGACATCTGTCCTGCATTATACCGACGGTCTGCCGCCGCACGAGCTGCCCATCGTGGTGACCGGACTGGGCGAGACCGAGATGGGCGAGGGCACCGAGGCCGCGATGAAACGCGCCTGGGACGTGCTGGACCCCGCGCTGCCCGCCGTCGTCGTGACAGGGTCCATCGCCGAGATGATCGGTGGTGGCGTGACACCCATGGGCACGAACATTCAGCGCTTCCTGCCGCGCACCATCGACGAGGATCAGTGGGAAAGTGCCGACCGCGCGATGACCTGGATCTTTACCGAGTTCGGCCAGACCAAGGGCCGGATGCCGCCCGAGAAGAAGCGCGAGGCGGGCGATGCCCCGCGCGTCAACATCCTCGGCCCCATGTACGGCACGTTCAACATGCCGTCCGACCTCGCCGAGATCCGGCGTCTGGTCGAGGGGATCGGTGCAGAGGTCAACATGGTGATGCCGCTGGGCGCCCACCTGGCCGAGATGCGCAATCTGGTGAATGCGGACGTGAACATCTGCATGTACCGCGAATTCGGTCGCGGGCTGTGCGAGGTGCTGGGCAAGCCCTATCTGCAGGCGCCCATCGGCATCGACCAGACCACCGCCTTTCTGCGCACGCTGGGCGATCTGCTGGGCCTCGACCCGGAGCCGTTCATCGAGACCGAGAAGCATTCCACCCTGAAGCCGATCTGGGATCTGTGGCGCTCGGTGACGCAGGATTTCTTCGCCACCTGCGAATTCGCCATCGTGGCGTCGGAAACCTACACGCGGGGCATCCGCAAGTATCTGGAAGACGACCTCGGCTTTCCTTGCGCCTTTGCCGTGGCCCGCACCCGCGGTCAGAAGACCGACAACGAGAGCGTCCGCGCCCTGATGCACGCCAAGCGGCCGCTGATCGTCATGGGGTCGATCAACGAAAAGATGTACATGGCCGAGATGAAGAAGGGCTTCGGACCCGCGCCCGCCTTCATTCCCGCCAGCTTTCCCGGTGCCGCGATCCGCAGGCACACCGGCACGCCGTTCATGGGCTACGCCGGTGCCACCTATCTGCTGCAAGAGGTGTGCAACGGCCTGTTCGACGCGCTATTCCACATCCTGCCATTGGGCAGCGACATGGATGCGGCCCCGCCGACGCTGGCCGGTCTGCGGCAACTGCCGTGGGATGCGGATGCGCAGGCGGCGCTGGACCGGATCGTGGCGAGCCACCCGATCCTGACCCGCATCTCTGCGGCGAAATCATTGCGCGACGCGGCTGAAAAGACCGCGCGCGACACCGGATGCGACCGGGTGGCACTTGCCACCGTCGCCACGCTTCAACCCACGACAGGAGGAACACCATGAGCGATTTCACAACGGACGCCCCGATCCTGCGCCGCAGCGGCACGGCCTCCCGGCGCGAATTCTACGTCTATTTTGCCCTGATCTTCGCGGCGACCCTGCCGCTGTGCCTGCTGATGTGGGCGCTGAAGGCGGCACGCCGCATGGAGATCCCCGAGAAAGGCCCCGTCGCCAGCGCGTGGACCCAAGCCCGCATCATCACACCGCACATCTTCACGGCGTGACCCCATTCCCCCGGCGGCATCACCGTGCCGCACGGGGGTGACGATTTCGCCTGTCCCAAAAGGCGGCGAAGACAAAGGCGGGGGATGCGCCTCCGTCACGACCCGGCCGCGGGTAGCGCGGTCTCAGTTCAAATTTTGGAGACAAAACAATGGCTGACAAGAGTGACCTGTCCTTCACCGGACTGTCGGACGAGCAGGCTCAAGAGCTGCACTCGGTCTACATGAGCGGATTCGCGATCTTCACGGCAGTTGCCGTGGTGGCGCACATCCTGACGTACATCAAACTGCCTTGGTTCAGCTGGTAAGGAAGGAACGTCACAATGGCACAGTTCTATAAAATCTGGCTCATCTTCGATCCGCGCCGCGTCTTCGTGGCACAGGGCGTGTTCCTGTTCCTGCTGGCCGTGATGATCCACCTGGTCCTGCTCTCCAACCCGGAGACCAACTGGTTCAACCTCGCATTCGGTCCCGACATGGCCGCAGTGGTCGAGTAACGCGCACCCGCGTGACAGCATTGCTGCGGGCGGGCGGGGAGCCCGGCCGCGGCACTTGACGACAACTCGACGACAGACCGCCCGCGACGAAAGGTGGCCTAGCACTTGGGGGCCGGACAGGGGCTTTGGCCTGTCCTTTGATGGAATGAGGGGAAGATGGCACAGCTCAGCTTCGAGAGAAAATACCGGGTCCGCGGCGGGACACTGATCGGCGGCGACCTGTTCGACTTCTGGGTGGGGCCGTTCTACGTCGGCTTCTTCGGGGTCGTGACGTTCTTTTTTTCCGTGCTCGGCACGGTTTTGATATTCTACGGCGCCAGCCAGGGTCCGACATGGAACCCGTGGCTGATCAGCATCGACCCGCCCGCGCTCGAGGTCGGCCTCGGGGCCGCACCGCTGCTGGAAGGTGGGCTGTGGCAGATCATCACGATCTGCGCGATCTTCGCCTTCGTCGGCTGGATGATGCGGGAGGTCGAGATCTGTCGCAAGCTGGGGATCGGCTATCACGTGCCCTTCGCCTTCGGCGTGGCGATCTTTGCCTATGTCACGCTTGTGGTGATCCGTCCGGTGCTGATGGGCGCGTGGGGTCATGGTTTCCCCTATGGCATTTTCAGCCACCTCGATTGGGTCAACAACGTGGGCTACGCCTATGGCAACTTCCACTACAACCCGGCCCACATGATCGCGATCAGCTTCTTCTGGATCACGGCGCTGGCGCTGGCGCTGCACGGGTCGCTGATCCTGTCGGCGATGAACCCGGCCCGCAAGGGTGACGAAGTCAAATCGCCGGATCACGAAGACACCTACTTCCGCGATCTGATCGGCTATTCGATCGGGCCGCTCGGCATCCACCGTCTGGGCCTGTTCCTGGCGCTGATGGCGGGCTTCTGGTCGGCGGTCTGCATCGTGATTTCGGGCACCATCTGGTTCCAGGAATGGATCGTCTGGTGGGATTGGTACTACGAGCTGCCGTGGTGGGTGGATCTGTGATCGGAGGGATGAAAAATGGCTGAATATCAAAATATCTTCACGCAGGTCCAGGTGCAGGGGCCCCTCGAAATGGGGGTCGCCGCAGACGCCACCACCAACTTCGAGCGGACGAAATCCGCGACCTTCTCGAAGCTGGCGGGCATCTTCGGCAACGCACAGGTCGGGCCTGTCCACCTGGGTCCTTACGGCCTGATCGCGGTCGTCGGATTTGCCACCTGGTTCGTCATCATCGGCATGACGTTCTGGCAGCAGGTCGGCTGGTCGCCGGCGATCTTCCTGCGCGACCTTGCGTGGCTGTCGCTGGATCCGCCGTCGTCGGAATACGGTCTGGGGTTTGCGCCGCTGGACGAGGGCGGCTGGTGGCTGATCGCCAGCTTCTTCTTCCTGATCGGGTGTTCGGCCTGGTGGATCCGCACCTATACCCGCGCCACGGCGCTGGGCATGGGCCATCACGTCAGCTGGGCCTTCGCCTCGCTGCTGTGGCTGATCTTCGTGCTGGGCCTGTTCCGGCCGATCCTGATGGGATCGTGGAGCGAGGCCGTGCCCTACGGCATCTTCCCGCACCTCGACTGGACGAACCTGTTTTCCATCACCTACGGAAACCTGTTCTACAACCCGTTCCACGCCCTCTCGATCGTGTTCCTCTATGGCTCGGCCCTGCTGTTCGCCATGCATGGCGCGACCATCCTGGCCGTCAGCCGGTTCGGCGGCGACCGCGAGCTGGAGCAGATCGTCGACCGTGGCACCGCCACGGAACGTGCGGCCCTGTTCTGGCGCTGGACCATGGGCTTCAACGCCACGATGGAGGGTATCCACCGCTGGGCATGGTGGTTCGCCGTGCTGACCCCGCTGACGGGTGGCATCGGAATCCTGCTGACGGGCACGGTCGTGGACAACTGGTTCGCCTGGGCGCAGGTCCATGGCTATGCCCCGCTGAACTGAGGGAGAGACAGACATGACCGACAAGATCAACATCCTCGGCGCGACGGAAAAGGCCCGCCTGACCGGCGACGTCACGATCCTGATGCTGAAGGGCGCGGGCTATGCGGCCATCGTGGTTCTGGGGATCTGGCTGACCATCGCCGTGATCGCCGCCATCGGCCGGGCCCTGCCCGAGGAAAGCAAGCAGGCGCCGGACCCGACGCCGCTGAGCTTCCTCGACACGACCTTCGTCGGACCGATCGTTTCGGTCTGACGACACCTTGGGTCCGGCGGCCCGATGCCGCCGCCGGACCCTGCGCCGTCGGGTCGCCCCTTCCCGGTGATCCGTCATGGAATGCCCGCTTCACGGCATGTGGCATTCCGTTCCTGCCCGTTGGCTACGGGACAAGGCGTCGCAAAGGGTGTGAACCCGGTGCGGCGCCTTTTTCATTCTCATCCGCAGAGGCTGCCATGACACCGACCCCCTTCCTCGACCGCGTGACCGACACCGCCGATCTGCGGCAGATGACCGACGCCGCACTGGCCGGTGTCGCGGCGGACGTGCGCAACAGCGTCATCGAAAGTGTGGCCGTCACCGGCGGGCATCTGGGGTCGTCGCTGGGTGTCGTGGAACTGGCGGTGGCGATCCATGCCGTCTTCGACACGCCGCGCGACAAGCTGGTCTGGGACGTGGGCCACCAGTGCTATCCGCACAAGATCCTGACGGGCCGTCGCGACCGGATGCTGACGCTGCGGCAGGAGGGTGGTCTGTCCGGCTTCACCAAGCGCAGCGAAAGCGTGTTCGATCCGTTCGGCGCGGCCCATTCCAGCACGTCGATTTCGGCAGCACTCGGGTTCGCCGTTGGGCGCGATCTGGGCATGGACACCGGCGACGCCATCGCGGTGATCGGCGACGGTGCGATCAGCGCGGGCATGGCGTACGAGGCGATGAACAACGCAGGTGCCGAAGGGCGCCGCCTGTTCGTCATCCTGAACGACAACGAGATGTCCATTGCCCCGCCCGTCGGCGCGATGTCGAAATACCTTTCCAGCCTCTATGCCGGGCCGCTCGGCCAGATGCACCGCATGGCCGAAGGGTTCGAGGCTGCCTTGCCAGGCCCCCTGCGCGATCACGCGCGCCGTGCACGGCAGCTGGTGACGGGCGTGGCGGCGGGCGGTCAGGGCAGCCTGTTCGAGGCGCTGGGATTTTCCTACATCGGTCCCATCGACGGGCACGATCTGACGCAGCTCTTGCCGGTGCTGCGCGCTGCACGGACGCGGGCGACCGGGCCTGTGCTGATCCATGTCTGCACGGTCAAGGGTAAGGGCTATGCCCCGGCAGAGACCGCATCCGACCGTGGGCATGGGGTCGGCAAGTTCGATCCCGCGACGGGTGTGCAAGCGAAAGGCAAGCCCGCCCCCAAGAGCTATACGCAGGTGTTCGGCGAGGCACTGCTGGGCGAGGCCACGCGTGATCCGCGCGTCGTGGCCGTCACGGCGGCGATGCCGGGGGGCACCGGTGTCGACATCATGCAGGCGCGGTTTCCGGGCCGCGTGTTCGATGTGGGCATTGCCGAACAGCACGGCGTGACCTTTGCCGCCGGGATGGCGGCCAGCGGCCTGCGGCCGTTCGCTGCGATCTATTCGACGTTCCTGCAGCGCGGCTATGACCAGATCGTGCACGACGTGGCGCTGCAGAACCTGCCGGTGCGCTTTGCGATCGACCGCGCGGGGCTGGTGGGGCAGGACGGGGCGACCCATGCGGGCGCCTTCGATGTGGGGTTTCTGACCGCACTGCCGAACATGGTGGTGATGGCCGCTGGCGACGCCGCCGAGTTGCAGCACATGGTCCGCACCGCGGCGGACCACGATGCGGGCCCCATCGCCTTCCGCTATCCGCGCGGGGCGGGGGATGCCGTGACCCTGCCGGAGCGGGGCGAGATCATCGCCATCGGCAAAGGTCGCGTGCTGGTCGAGGGGTCCGATGTGGCGATCCTGTCGTTCGGGGCGCATCTGGGCGAATGCCGCCGTGCGTGCGCGTTGATGACGGCGCAGGGCGTCACGCCGACGCTGGCGGATGCGCGCTTTGCCAAACCGCTGGACCGCGACCTGATCCGGCAGTTGCTGCGCCACCACAAGGCGCTGATCTGCGTCGAACAGGGATCGCGCGGCGGGTTCGGGGCCATGGTCCTGCACGATCTGGCGAACGATGGCCTGCTGGACGGGCGCTGTCAGGTCCGGACGATGACGCTGCCAGACCGCTACATTGATCAGGCCAGCCCCGAGGCGATGTATGCCGAGGCAGGTCTGACGGCGGTGGACATCGCCGCCACCGCGCTGGAGGCGGCAGGGCTGCGGATGAAACCGGTGATGGGACTGGCGTGAGGGCGGCACCCCCTGCACACGTCGACAGCGCGGGAGTATGCCGGGCAAGATGATGCGCGGGCGCAAGTCCCAGTCGTTGCGGTTTCCATTGCATGGACCGGGGCGCGGCCTTAGTCCTGCGGGGACATTCTGGCACGGAGGCGATCCATGGAACCGCAAATGCAGTTGGGCGATTACGCGGGGCTGAACATCGTCTTTGTGGTGCTGGCGATCTTTCTGGTCTTCGCCATCATCAAGGGCGTGCGGATCGTCCCGCAATCCGAGAAATACGTGGTCGAACGGCTGGGCCGCTTGCGCACCGTGCTGGGGCCGGGGATCAACATCGTGGTGCCGTTCCTCGACGTGGTACGTCACAAGGTCAGCATCCTTGAGCGGCAGTTGCCGACGATGAAGCAGGACGCGATCACAACCGATAACGTGCTGGTGCAGGTCGAGACGAGCGTCTTCTACCGTATCATCGAGCCGGAAAAGACCGTCTATCGCATCCGGGACGTGGACGGTGCGATCTCGACCACCGTGGCTGGCATCGTGCGGTCCGAAGTGGGCCGCATGGAACTGGATCAGGTGCAGTCGAACCGCAGCAGCGTCATCGCCGCCGTGCGCGAACAACTGGCCGAACAGGTGGACGACTGGGGGATCGAGGTGACGCGGGCCGAGATCCTTGACGTCAACCTCGACGCGGCGACCCGTGCCGCCATGCTGCAGCAGCTGAATGCCGAACGCGCGCGGCGTGCACAGGTGACCGAGGCCGAAGGCCGCAAGCGGAGCGTGGAGTTGCAGGCGGATGCGGACCTCTATGCCGCCGAGCAGGAGGCCAAGGCCCGCCGCGTGCTGGCCGATGCAGAGGCCTATGCGACGCAGGTCGTCGCCGTCGCCATCGCCGAGAATGGTTTGGAGGCGGCGCAGTATCAGGTCGCGCTGAAGCAGGTCGAGGCGCTGGCCAAGATCGCCGGTGGCGCGGGCCAGCAGACCGTGATCCTGCCCGCGGATGCGGTCGAGGCCTTCGGCAACGCGTTCCGCATGTTGAAGGGACGGACCTAATGCTGTGGTCGGTCTGGTGGGTGTGGCTGTCGGCGGCGCTGGCGCTGGCCACGCTCGAGGTGATTGTGCCGGGCTACATCTTCCTCGGCTTCGCCGCAGGCGCCGGGGTGCTGGGGCTGGTGCTGCTGGTCGTGCCCATTGCGTCCCTGCCGCTGATCCTCGCGATCTTTGCGGTGCTGTCGCTGCTCGCCTACCTCGCGATGCGCCGCATCTTCGGCCTGCGGGGTGAGGCACCCAAGGTCTGGGACCGTGACATCAACGACTAAGGGAGCCCGGATCGCATTCTGGCGCTGGGTCGTGTTGGCCCTCGGACCTGCAGTTGGGCTGGTGCTGGCGGGCTGGGCGTTGCAGCCCTTGGCCCTCAACGAACGCGCGTCGACAATGGCTTTCCTGGAGGCGATAGACACCCGCGATCCGATTGTATTATCAGAATTTTTTGATACGCAACGCGCACAAGGCCCGCGGCTGCGCGTGGACCAGATCATGCCAATTGCAGCCCTCGCTATTGCGGTGCTGCTGGTCTGGCTGATCCCGCGTCGCGCGTCAGAGCGGGCGACCGTGAACGGGCTGACGACGATCCTTGCCGGGATGGCGATCAGCGCAGTGATGGTACGGGGTGTTTCAGTCTACGACCCTGACGCATGGAAGATGTTTGGCGTGATCGTATGCAGCGTGACTGTTATCGCCTTGGCACGGCGCATAGGGGCAGGACGCCACAGCCAGTCGTAAAAAAAATGACCCGGTGTCCGTGAGGAGCACCGGGTCAGGAGGAAGGTCGCGCCATGTGGCAATCGTTTGGGGACAGAGGCAGCGATTGCGGCAGCAGGCCTTCGGGACCGGGAAAACTCAAATCGAGGACATGAGCGAGGTGCCGCTGTCGGACATCCGCAGCGCATGACGGGCAAGGCCCTGACGCACGCGGTCCATGTCCATGCTCAGCGGGCCTGCGACCATGCAGGGATAACGGAACGTGCGACCGGCGCGCTGGATGTCCACGCGCGCCTCAAAGGCGCCGACAGTGGCATTATAACGGACGTCGCCGAGATTGATCTGTGTCACTGCTTTAGCTCCTCAAGCTGGCCGGCGGTTGATCCGCGCAGGCGCGACATGGTTCATCATGTCTCGGTGAAGAAACGGCACAGATCGGGAATTAGTTCCCTGTCAAGGCAAGATTGTTGTTTACAGCTGCGTCTGGCGCAAAATCGCGGCCATCTGGCGCAGAATCGCCGACGTGGCGGCTAAGGGGTCGCCAGCCTGCCAGATCGGGCGTCCGACCACCAGATGATCGGCCCCGTCCGCCAGCGCCTGTGCGGGTGTGGCGATGCGCTTCTGATCGCCGGGGGCGTCGCCTGCGGGGCGCACGCCGGGGGTGACGATCAGGCGGCCATCCGATTCGGACAGGGCGCGGATCAGCGCCGCCTCTTGCGGGGACGCGATGACGCCGTCGGCACCCGCGTCCAGCGCGCGGGCCGCGCGGTCCACGACCAGATCGGGGATGGCTCCGTCGCGGATCAGGCAATCGTCCAGATCGGCACGGTCGAGCGAGGTCAGGATCGTGACGGCGAGGATCTTCATGTCGCTGCCGGCGGCGCCTTCCTTGGCGGCGCGGACCACATGCGGGTCGCCGTGCACGGTCAGAAAGTCGATGTCGTAGCGCGCGATGCCCCGCACCGCCGCCTCGATGGTGGCCGAGATGTCGAAGAGCTTCATGTCGAGGAAGATGCGCTTGCCGTGTTCCTGCTTCAGCTCGTTCGCCAGGGCCAGTCCGCCACCCGTCAGCATCCCCAGACCGATCTTGTAGAACGACACCGCGTCGCCGAGGCGCGTGGCAAGGTCCAGCCCCGCGATCACGTCGGGCACGTCGAGGGCAACGATCAGGCGGTCATCGGCGGTGGTCATGGGGTTTTCCTTTTCTGCTTGCGCGGGTCTAATCCAAGGATGTGAACGGGGCAATCGGGGGGCGGTCATGCGCAGCAGTCTGGAGATCTACGACATGGCGACGGGCGACGTCCGCGTCGTCTGGCAGACCGACGCGCTGATCGAGGCGCCGAACTGGCACCCGGACGGGTGGTTGCTGGTAAACCGGGACGGGCGCCTGTTGCGGGTCGGACTGGACGGAACCGTGGCCGAGATCGACATCGGTTTCGCGGATGCCTGCAACAACGACCACGGGATCAGCGCGGACGGGCGCTGGATCTGGCTGTCGCATCACGTCGACAAACTCTCGACCCTCTACCGGGTGCCGGTGGGCGGTGGCGTGCCCGAACAGGTGGTGCCTGACGTGCCGTCCTACTGGCACGGCGTCGACCGTTACGGTGTGATCGCCTACTGCGCGCGGCGTGGCGGACGGTACGAGGTGTGCACGTGGGATGGCGCGGAACGGCAACTGACCGGCGTGGGCAGCGACGAGGGGCACAACGATGGTCCCGATTTCAGCGCGGATGGCGCATGGATCTGGTTCAACTCCGACCGCAGTGGCGCGGCGCAGATCTGGCGGATGCGGCGCTGCGGAACGGACGTGCAGCGCATGGTCGTGTCCGACACCGTGGACTGGTTCCCGCACCCCAGCCCCGACGGGGCGCATGTGCTGTATCTGGCCTATCCGGCGGGCACGCTCTATCACCCGCGCGACCTGACCGTGCAGTTGCGGGTCATGCCGCAGGACGGTGGTGACAGCCGGGCGGTGCTGGACCTGTTCGGTGGGCAGGGCAGCATCAACGTGCCGTGCTGGTCCCCGGATGGCGCATCATTCGCCTATGTGCGCTATGCGCCTGTCTTGATTGACGATGGCGTGGATTGACCAAAGCGGCGGACGGACCTAGGTCTTTGCCAACGGCGCAATGCGCCCATGACGTGACAAGGAGTTTCGCGGTGGCACAGAAAGCGGGCGGTTTCGCCTCCAATCCCTTCTTCATGATCGTCGGCCTCGGGGCCGGCGTTGCTGCGGTCATCGCGCTGGCGATGGCGGTCACGACACCGCAGATCGGTGCGGCCGTCGGGTCCGGTCCCGTAGTGGAAGAAGTGGCGGCCGATCCGGCGGACGCGGAAGCCCCGGCAGAGGACGCCGCACCTGTCGAAGATGCACCCGTGGAGGAGGCTGCCCCCGCCGAGGACGCGCCTGCCGAAGAGGTTGCCCCCGCCGAAGAAGCCGCGCCTGCTGCTGAAGCGCCTGCCGAAGAAGCTGCACCTGCCGAAGAGACCGCACCCGCCGAGGAGGCCGCACCGCTTGACGATGCCGCTGCCGTGGACGAGGCGACCGATGGCGATGCCGTGGGCGCAGGTGCCGACCCCGAGGCTGTGGTCGTCGAAGGCGATGGCGCTGCCGTGACCCCTGAAGATACCGCGCCGCTCACCACGCCCACGGGCGAAGAGGCAGCACCTGCGCCAGCACCGGAAGCGGCGACCGACGCGCCCACAGGCACGGACGCCGCCACCGAGGCGGCACCGGCCGATGATGCCCCCGCAGCGACGGGCGATGCGACCACCCCCGCAGAGGCCCCGGCACAGGCTGGCGCCGATGCGGCACAGCCCGGCACCGATGCGACGGGCACCGCAGTGCCGCTGGTGGGCGGCGATGATGACGCTGCCGACACGGCAGAGCCTGCGACGGGCAACTGATCCCGCAGCCCTGCACACGTCCAATACAGGCGCGCCCCACATCGGGGCGCGCCTTTTGCTTGGCCCGTTCGGAAATCGGACTGTGTGATACTTGCAACAGGCCGTGGCGCGACCCATCTCATCTTCAAGGCCCGGACCGGGGGCGTGCCGCAGCGCGGGCGTCCTGACCCAACGGGTGCTGTGCAGGAGAGAGAGCATGAACCTCGAGAAATTCACCGAACGCGCGCGCGGCTTCGTTCAAGCGGCCCAGACGATCGCCATGCGCGAAAACCACCAGCGGCTGCTGCCGGAGCATCTGCTGAAGGCGCTGATGGACGACGGCGAAGGCCTGGCCGCGAACCTGATCGCCCACGGCGGCGGCGACGCGCAGGCCGTGCGGACCCACGTCGATGCCAGCGTGGCGCGGATTGCCAAGGTGACCGGCGATGCGGGCCAGACCTATATGGACAATGCCACGGCCAAGGTGCTGGACGAGGCGGAGAAGCTGGCGACCAAGGCGGGCGATTCCTTTGTCCCGGTGGAGCGCATCCTGACGGCGCTCGCCATCGTGAAGTCCAAGGCCAAGGACGCGTTGGACGCAGGGCGCGTCACGCCGATGGCACTGAACGCCGCGATCAACGACGTGCGCAAGGGCCGGACCGCCGACAGCGCCAGCGCCGAGGATGGCTATGACGCGTTGAACAAATATGCCCGGGACCTGACTGAAGCCGCGCGGGCCGGCAAGATCGACCCCATCATCGGCCGCGACGAGGAGATCCGCCGGTCGATGCAGGTGCTGTCGCGCCGGACCAAGAACAACCCCGTGCTGATCGGCGAACCCGGCGTCGGGAAGACGGCGATTGCCGAAGGCCTCGCCCTGCGCATCGTCAACGGCGACGTGCCGGAATCCTTGCGCAACAAGCGGCTGATGGCCCTCGACATGGGGGCGCTGATTGCAGGCGCCAAGTATCGCGGCGAGTTCGAGGAGCGGCTGAAATCGATCCTGAAGGAGATTGAGGCGGCGGCGGGTGAAGTCATCCTGTTCATCGACGAGATGCACACCCTTGTCGGGGCAGGCAAATCCGATGGCGCGATGGATGCGGCCAACCTGATCAAACCCGCGCTGGCGCGGGGCGAGCTGCATTGCGTCGGTGCCACGACGCTGGACGAATACCGCAAGTATGTCGAAAAGGACGCGGCCCTTGCGCGGCGGTTCCAGCCGATCATGGTCGAGGAGCCGACCGTGGTGGACACGATCAGCATCCTGCGCGGCATCAAGGAAAAGTACGAACTGCACCACGGCGTGCGGATCAGCGACAGCGCCCTCGTGGCGGCGGCGACCCTGTCGCACCGCTACATCACCGACCGCTTTCTGCCTGACAAGGCCATCGACCTGATGGACGAGGCGGCGTCGCGTCTGCGCATGGAAGTGGACAGCAAGCCCGAGGCGCTTGACGCGCTCGACCGCGACATCATGCAAAAGCAGATCGAGCAGGAGGCCCTGCGCAAGGAGGACGACGCCGCATCCAAGGACCGTCTGGCCAAGCTGGAGGAGGAGCTGGCGAACCTGCAGGAACGCGCGTCCGAGATGACGGCGAAGTGGCAGGCCGAGCGCGACAAGCTGGAGACGGGCCGCGCGCTGAAGGAAAAGCTGGACCGCGCCCGCGCCGATCTGGAGATCGCCAAGCGCGAAGGCAATTTGGCGAAGGCGGGAGAGCTGTCCTACGGCGTGATCCCGACGCTGGAGCGGCAGTTGAGCGAGGCGGATGGCGGCGACCTGATGGTGGCAGAGGCGGTGCGCCCCGAGCAGATCGCCGAGGTCGTGGAACGCTGGACCGGCATCCCCATGTCCAAGATGCTGGAAGGCGAGCGTGACAAGCTGCTGCGCATGGAGGACGAGCTGGGTCGTCGCGTGATCGGGCAGAAGCAGGCGGTGCGCGCCGTGGCCAACGCCGTGCGCCGCGCGCGCGCCGGTCTGAATGACGAGGGGCGCCCGCTGGGCAGCTTCCTGTTCCTTGGGCCGACGGGCGTGGGCAAGACGGAGCTGACCAAGGCGCTGGCGAACTATCTGTTCGACGACGACTCAGCGATGGTGCGCATCGACATGAGCGAGTTCATGGAGAAGCACGCCGTGTCGCGTCTGATCGGTGCCCCTCCGGGTTATGTCGGCTATGACGAAGGCGGCGTGCTGACCGAGGCGGTGCGGCGCAGGCCCTATCAGGTCGTGCTGTTCGACGAGGTCGAAAAGGCGGACCCGGACGTGTTCAACGTGCTGCTGCAGGTGCTGGATGACGGCATGCTGACGGACGGGCAGGGGCGGACGGTCGACTTCAAGCAGACGCTCATCATCCTGACCAGCAACCTCGGCGCACAGGCGTTGAGCCTGATGCCCGACGGCGCGGACCCGGCGCAGGCCAAGCGCGACGTGATGGACGCGGTGCGGGCGCATTTCCGGCCAGAGTTTCTGAACCGTCTGGACGAGACGATCATCTTCGACCGTCTGGCGCGGTCCGACATGGCGGGGATCGTCACGATCCAGATGAAGCGGCTGGAACAGCGGCTGGCGGGGCGGAACATCCACCTCGATCTGGATGCGGGCGCGCTGGGCTGGCTGGCCGAGGAAGGCTACGATCCGGTCTTCGGTGCCCGTCCGTTGAAGCGGGTGATCCAGCGCGCGTTGCAGGATCAACTGGCCGAGATGATCCTGTCCGGCGATGTCCGTGACGGCGACCACGTGCCGGTCAGTGCCGGTGTCGATGGCCTGATCGTGGGCGACCGCGTGTCGGGCACCCAACGGCCCCGGCCGGAGGATGCCGTCGTCCACTGACCGCGATGCACCCCCGGGGACCTGTCCCCGGGGGTGCATTCATCGTCAGCCGAAGGCCAGCAGGACACCTGCAAGGGCCGTCGCACCCCCCAGCAGCCGCATGACGACGCCGTTTCCGGCACCCATTCGTGCGATCAGCAGTCCCAGCACCACACCGCCTGCGTGCAGGGCCACCGTGGCCACCACGAATCCCGCGCCGAACGTGGCCGCGCCAGCGCCACCCAACTCGCCACCATGGGCGTGACCGTGGAAAAAGGCGAAGACTGCCATCAGTGCAGCACCCGTCATGATGCTCATGCGCGCGCGCATGGCGATCAGCACGCCGATCACGATGATCGACGCGAGGATCATCGGTTCCACATGGATCAGCGGAAATCCCCCGATCGCGGCGGCAAAGCCTGCGAGCATAGCCGTCACGAAGGCGGCGGGCACAACCAGCATGGCGCGCCCACCCAGCACTGCCGCCCACAAGCCCACAGCGATCATCGCAAGAATATGGTCTAGCCCGAACAGCGGATGAGAGAAGCCCGCTGCAAAGGACCCGTGTTCGGCATGGTCGAGATGCGCCAGTGCGGGTGATGCGGCCAGCATGGCCGTGACGGCAAGGGCGATAAGGCGGGTCGGTCGGGACATGGTTGCTCCTGTGGCGGGACTGATGGGTTTGAGCCGACCGAACCATCGCCTCTGCCGCTTGGCAAGCGGCAGCCCTCAGTCTGCGCCGCGGTTTTGCGCAACTGCCTGTTTTAGGAACAAAAAGACCCCCTGCACCGGGTGCAGGGGGCCAGCTTTGGAACGACCGTTCAAAAGCGGTGTCGGTCGATTACTCGGCCGGCGGCATCAGGACCGAGTCGACCACGTGGATCACGCCGTTCGTGGCGGCGATGTCCGGCGTGGTTACGGTGGCGTCGTTCACGGTGACCGTGTCGCCCACACCGATCGTCACGTCTGCACCCTGCACGGTGGCGGCGGTCATGCCGTCGGTCAGGTCGGCGGCCATGACGGCACCCGGCACCACGTGATAGGTCAGGATCGCGGTCAGCTGGTCGATGTTCTCGGGCAGCAGCAGATCCTCGACGGTGCCTTCGGGCAGGGCAGCGAATGCCTCGTCCGTGGGGGCGAACACGGTGAACGGGCCTTCGCCCTTCAGCGTCTCGACCAGACCCGCAGCCTCGACGGCGGCGACCAGCGTGGTGAAGTTGCCGGCGGCGACGGCGGTATCGACGATGTCGGCTTCTTGCGCATAGGCCGCGGTGCCGGCACCGAAGGTCAGCAGGGCGGCGGTGGTCATCAGAGTCTTACGAAGCATGTGGTGTCTCCTCACGAGTGTCGTGCAACCTTTTGGCTGCATGAGCCGTATCTAAGGCAGCCCGTATGAAAGTTTAGCGGCGGTCTGCCATGCCCTGCGGCACTCTGACCTGTGGTCGGCGAAGCGCGTCCGCCTAAGCAGTGGCATTTGCGAACTTCAACTCGATTAACCGTGAACAGCCGTGACCACGCGTGATCGGGCGGGGCATGCAGGGACCGGGTTACAGGTCCCCCCCGCAGTCGTGAGAAACTTTTCATTGGCGTTGCGCGTATATAAGACAAGAACGCAAAGGGAGCCCGACATGGCCTATCGCTGGATCAACGACCTGACGCAAGCCAACGTGACCCCCCGTGGGGCCTGGATGAATCGCCGCCAGCTGATCGCCGGCAGCGCTGGACTGGGTGCCTTGGGGCTGAGCGGGATTGCCGGGCGGGCCGTGGCGCAGGACGCGCTGGAACCCAACACGTTGGAAGAGATCACGAGCTACAACAATTTCTACGAGTTCGGCACCGGCAAGACCGATCCGGCCGAAAACGCCGGGGCGATGGTGACGGATCCATGGGTGGTCAAGGTCGACGGGCTGGTCGACAACCCCGGTGACTATAGTCTGGCCGACCTGATCGACGGCATGACGATCGAGGATCGCATCTATCGTTTCCGCTGCGTCGAGGCGTGGTCCCGCGTCGTGCCGTGGCAAGGGTTCGAACTGGCCGACCTGCTGGCCAAACTCGGTGTACAGGCAGGCGCAACCCACGTCGCGTTCGAGACCGTCGTGCAGCCCGACAACATGCCCGGCGTGCAGCGGCAAGTCATCGACTTTCCTTATGTGGAAGGGCTGCGTCTGGACGAAGCGATGCATCCACTGACGATCATGGCGACGGGCCTGTATGGAGAGCCGCTGCCGAACCAGTCCGGCGCGCCCCTGCGTCTGGTGGTGCCGTGGAAATACGGCTTCAAGTCGATCAAGTCGATTTCGCGCATCTCGCTGGTGGACGCGCAGCCCGCAACCACGTGGAACCTGATCAGCGCAGAAGAATACGGGTTCTATTCCAACGTGAACCCGACGGTGGATCACCCGCGCTGGTCGCAGGCCACGGAACGCAAGATCGGCGGCGGGCTGTTCGCGGCACGTCAGGACACGCTGATGTTCAACGGCTATGACGACGTTGCCAGCCTCTACGAGGGCATGGACCTGAGCCGCGAATACTGATGGCCATCGCGTCCGCCATCAACGGCGCCGTGCGGCGCGTGCCCGCCTGGCCCCTCTATATCCTCGGCGCAGCCTATGTAGGGTGGGAGTTCTGGTCAGCCCTGACCCAGCAGGGCGCCTATGCGGTAGAGCCGATCAACGTGCTGGAACGACAGTATGGCGAGGCGGCCTTGCTGTTGCTGATCGCAGGGCTTGCCGTGACCCCCCTGCGCGTCTGGACGGGGGTCAACCTGATCAAGTTCCGCAGGGCCATCGGTCTGCTGGCCTTCTTTCTGGTGCTGGCGCACTTTCTAGTCTTCGTGCTGCTCGATGTGCAGTCGCTGTCGCGGGTCGTGACAGAGGTGGTGAAGCGCCCCTACGTGACCGTCGGTTTCGCCGCCTTCGTGTTGCTGATCCCCCTCGCACTCACCTCGAACAATCGCGCGATCCGCAAACTGGGTCCGGTCAGGTGGCGGCATCTGCACAAGCTTGTCTATCCTGCCGCCGTTCTGGGGGCGCTGCATTACGTCTGGCTGGTCAAGGGATGGCCGCGAGAGCCGTTCATCTACATGGCCGTGGTGATCGCCTTGCTGACCTTGCGGCTGAAATGGAGCCAGATTCGCACCCTGTTCGTGCGTCGGTCCAGGCCCGCCGACGCGAGCTGACAGTCGCGCAGCCACCCCTTGTGGATAACCTTGTGGGTATCCACAAGGCGCGACCGGAAGGCGGTCGTATGTTGCGATGCGACGCAAGGTCCGCGACAGAATATTCCGGCAACCCCTTAAAATTCCGTCATTTTCCGGCTTGTCATAAAAATTCGACATTTCACGAAAATGGCACTTGCGGGTCCCGGACACTCTCCGTAGAACCCCTCTCAACGAAGCGACGGACACGGCGCTACGGACTGAAAGACGGAAACGAACGCAGGTTTGCGACGCTCTCAGGAAGAATTCGGAAGGCGGCACAGGAAAGACAGAGTAATCTGGCTAAGTACCGTTTTCTAACGCTGTTTGAAAATTTAGTATCTGAAGAGATATGTGGGCGGTTTGGTTCGGTTCGATGGATCAGACGTTTGCATATCGCGCCGGTAGGGGGAACCCGATGACCGGTGTCAGCTTCACTGTTTGATGTGGTTTCTTGTTATCTTTGGATAACCTGAAGCACAGAAGACAGAGAAACGTCCTGCATTGATACCTTAGCCGGGTTGATGTGGGATGATGTGCAGAGGTTCGAACGTCAAGGTTAGCTGATTATGTCAGCTTTCAACTTGAGAGTTTGATCCTGGCTCAGAACGAACGCTGGCGGCACGCCTAACACATGCAAGTCGAGCGGGAACTTCGGTTCTAGCGGCG
>NZ_FOCI01000030.1 GCF_900110065.1 Loktanella fryxellensis
CATGGTCCGCATCAGCGACGCGCGCATGTCCGGCACCGCCTATGGCACCGTCGTGCTGCATACCGCGCCGGAGGCGGCGGCGGGCGGACCGCTGGCCGTGGTGCGCACCGGCGACATGATCGAACTCGACGTGGCCGCCCGGCGCATCCATCTGGACATCAGTGACGCCGAACTGGCCGCCCGTCTGGCCGCATGGCAGCCGGCGGCACCGATGTTCGCCAGCGGCTACTCCAAGCTCTTCGTGGACATGGTCGAGGGGGCCGATACCGGGGCCGACTTCGGCATCCTCAAGGGCTGCCGTGGACGCGAGGTGCCCCGTGACAGTCATTAAAGAGGCAGGCATGAGGGGCGCAGGCGCGGGCGGCATGGGGCGGCAGCTGAAGAGCGAACCCATCGCCCTGCTGGGTATCGGCAAGATCGCCCGCGACCAGCACATCCCCGCCATCGCCAGATCCGACGCCTTCCATCTGACAGCGACCGTCAGCCGGTCCGGCGGCGTGGACGGGGTCGAGAATCACACCGACATCGCGGCCCTGCTGGCCGCCCGGCCCGACATCGGCGTGGTGTCGCTGTGCATGCCGCCCGTGCCGCGGTTCGACATCGCCATGGCGGCGCTGGCGGCGGGCAAGCACGTCATGCTGGAAAAGCCCCCCGGCGCCACGGTGTCCGAAGTGCACAAGCTCGAACGCCTGGCCCGCGCCAAGGGTGTGACCCTGTTCGCCACATGGCATTCGCGGCACGCGGCGGGCGTCGCACGGGCCCGCGCGCATCTGCGCGATGCCCGGATCACCCATGTGCAGATCGACTGGCGCGAGGACGTGCGCCGCTGGCATCCGGGTCAGGACTGGATCTGGCAGGCCGGCGGCCTCGGCGTGTTTGATCCGGGCATCAACGCCCTGTCGATCATGACCGCGGTCCTGCCGCAGCCCGTGCACCTGACCGCCGCCACGCTGGCGTTCCCCGCCAACCGCGACACGCCCATCGCCGCCGACCTTGTCTTTGCCGGTGCGGCCGGGCTGCGAGTCGATGCGGCCTTCGACTGGCGCCAAGAGGGGCCGCAAAGCTGGACCATTACGGTGCAGACGACGGACGGCGAGTTGCGCCTGACCGATGGCGGGGCCACCCTGCACATCGACGGCGTGCTGCAGACAGTCGCGGGGATCGGCGAATATCCGGGCCTCTACCACCGCTTCGCCGAGCTGATCGAGGCGGGCCAGTCCGACGTGGACACGAGCCCGCTTGCCCACGTGGCAGATGCCTTTCTGCTGGGCCGCCGCACGACCGTGGCCGCGTTCCACGACTGACCCCTAGGAGACCACCATGACCGCATTGACCGGACACCACCTGATCGACGGCGACTGGGTCGGGGGCGGGGTGCCCTTCACCTCCGACCCCGTCACCGGCGATCCCGTCACCGTACTGTCGGCGGGGACCGCACAGGTGGATGCGGCGATGCAGGCCGCCGAGGCGGCCTTCGCCATTTACGGCTGGACCAGCCGCACCGACCGCGCCGCGTTCCTCGACGCCATCGCGGACCAGATCGACGCGCGCGGCGATGCCCTGACCGCCCATGGCAGCGCCGAGACGGGATTGCCCGCTGCCCGCCTGATCGGCGAGCGGGGGCGCACCTGCATGCAGTTGCGGCTTTTCGCGGACCATCTGCGGCGGGGCGATCACCTCGACCGGCGTCACGACGCCGCCCTGCCGGACCGCGCGCCCCTGCCACGCCCCGACCTGCGGATGGTGCAGCGCCCCATCGGACCCGTCGCGGTGTTCGGTGCGTCGAACTTTCCCCTCGCCTTCTCGACCGCCGGTGGCGATACCGCAGCCGCCCTCGCCGCAGGCTGCACCGTGGTGTACAAGGGCCACCCCGGCCACCCTGCGACCACAGAGATCGTGGCGCAGGCTATCGCCGCCGCCATCCTCCAGACGGGCATGCCCGCCGGCACCTTCGGCCTCATCCAGTCGAACACGAACGAGGCCGGCGAGGCATTGGTGCAGCACCCGCTGACCCGCGCCGTGGGCTTCACCGGCTCCTACCGCGGTGGCAAGGCGCTGTTCGATCTGGCGATGGCACGGCCGGAGCCGATCCCGTTCTTCGGCGAGTTGGGTGCGATCAACCCGGTGTTCGTGCTGCCTGCCGCCGCCGCCGCGCGGGCCGCGGCCCTGGGCACCGGCTGGGCCGCGTCACTGACCATGGGCACCGGGCAGTTCTGCACCAACCCCGGCGTCGTCGTGATCCCCGCTGCGGACGCCGATGCCTTCATCACCGCCGCCGCCGCCGCGTTGCAGGACATGGCCCCCGCCGCGATGCTGACGTTGGGCACCGCAGACGGCTATCGCCGTGGCGTCGAGAGCATCGCAGGCGCGCCAGAGGTCGACACCCGCCTGCATGTGCCGGGGACCGGTCGCAGCGCAGGCCCCGCGCTGTTCGTCGTGGATGCCGCCGACTGGCTGGCGAACGACAGCCTTGCCATCGAGATGTTCGGCCCCGCCGGCATCGTGATCCGTGCCGGATCGGACGCCGACATGGCCACCATCGCCAGCGCCCTGCATGGGCAACTGACCTGCACCCTGCAGATGGATGATGCCGACACGGCACTGGCGCAGGCGCTTGTCCCGGTCCTCGAACGCAAGGCGGGCCGCCTGCTGGTCAACGGCTGGCCCACCGGGGTCGAGGTCGCGGACGCCATGGTCCATGGCGGCCCCTTCCCCGCCAGCACCAACTTCGGCGCCACGTCGGTGGGCACGCTGGCGATCCGGCGCTTCCTGCGTCCGGTCTGCTACCAGAACATGCCGACCGCGCTGCTGCCCGAGGACCTGCGCGACATCTGACGCGCAAGGCTGCGTCCGTCAGATCGAAGCGCAGGTCATTGAGTGCGATCAGCGAAACATCGGCGGCAAGGGGACGTTTCAGAGGCATGGACCCGCGGCGCACGGGGCGCAAGTTGCGCACAACGGCGGGTCATCCGCATGACCTGCCTGATACGTCCGGGTCTGCGCCACCTTGCGAACATGAAAAGGCCGGGGCGCTGGCGTGCGTCCCGGCCAAGGCGTTTCGTTTACTGGTTCCAGGACGCCACGAGTTCGTCGTAGCCGATGGTCTGCGGCTCTTCGTCCTCGTTCTCCAGCGCGGGCTTGGGTGCGCCGGGCTCGTTCAGCCAGAATTCGGCATCCTGCTCTTCACCCATCACCGGGCCCAGGTCACCCTGCACGCCGGCCCGTTCCAGACGGGTCATGACGTCTTCCATATCGGCACAGAGCTGATCCAGCGCCTCCTGCGCGGTCTTGGCACCGGACATGGCGTCGCCGATGTTCTGCCACCACAATTGCGCCAGCTTGGGGTAGTCCGGCACGTTGGTGCCCGTGGGCGACCAGCGCACGCGGTCGGGCGAGCGATAGAACTCGACCAGACCGCCCAGCTTGTCCGCGCGTTCGGTGAAGTGGTCGGAGTTGATCGTCGAGTCCCGGATGAACGTCAGGCCCACGTCGGACTTCTTGACGTCGACGGTCATCGAGGTGACGAACTGCGCGTAAAGCCATGCGGCCTGTGCGCGATCCACGGGGGTGGATTCCATCAGCGTCCAGGATCCTACGTCCTGATAGCCGACCTTCATGCCTTCTTCCCAATAGACGCCGTGCGGGCTGGGGGCGAGCCGCCACTTCGGCGTTCCGTCCTCGTTCATCACGGCGTCGGAGGCGACAAGCGGCGCCACGAAGGTCGTGTACATGAACATCTGCTGGGCGATGTTGCCCTGTGCCGGAACCGGACCTGCCTCCGAGAAGGTCATGCCCATGGCGGACGGCGGCGAGTAGTTCGTCAGCCAGTCGATCGCCTTGTCCACCGCATAGACCGCGGCCGGAGAGTTCGTGGCCCCGCCGCGCGTCACGCAGGCGCCCACGGGCTGCGAGTTCTCGTTCACGCGGATGCCCCATTCGTCGACCGGCAGACCGTTGGGTTCGCCCACGTCGCCCATGCCGGCCATCGACATCCACGCGTCGGTGTAACGCCAGCCCAGCGACGGGTCCTTCTTGCCATAGTCCATGCTGCCATAGACCGCATCGGTGACCCCCATGCGGGACAGATCGCGACCGGTAAAGAAGGCGGCGATATCCTCGTAGGCGGACCAGTTCACCGGGACGCCCAGATCGTAGCCGTATTCAGCCAGGAAGTCGGCCTTGTTCTGTTCGTCGTTGAACCAGTCGTAGCGGAACCAATACAGGTTCGCGAACTGCTGTGACGGCAGTTGGTACAGCTTGCCATCGGGGGCGGTCGTGAACTCTGTCCCGATGAAATCGTCGAGGTTCAGCGTCGGCGACGTGACGGCGGCGCCTTCACCGGCCATCCAGTCGGTCAGGTTGCGGACCTGTTGATAGCGCCAGTGGGTGCCGATCAGGTCGGAGTCGTTGACGTACGCGTCGTAGATGTTCTCGCCGGACTGCATCTGGGTCTGCAGTTTTTCCACCACGTCGCCTTCGCCGATCAGGTCATGGTTGACCGTGATCCCGGTGATCGCAGTAAAGGCAGGGGCCAGCACCTGCGCCTCGTATTCGTGGGTCGTGATCGTTTCCGACACGACGTTGATCTCCATCCCCTGGAACGGTGCGGCGGCGTCGACGAACCACTGCATCTCGGCTTCCTGCTCGGCCCGGGTCAGGGTCGAGACGTCGCCGATCTCAGCGTCGAGAAAGGCCGTGGCCGCAGCCATGTCGGCCCACGCAGGCTGCGACATGGCGAGTGCCAGCCCCAGTGCCGTGGTCGATTTCAACAAGACGTTCATTGTAGGTTTCCTCCCTGAATGTGAACGCAGACGAACCGATCCGATGGTCTGGACCGGGATTTGACATGGCCTAGACCCAGCGGAACACCGCCGCGGCATAGACCAGACAGACGATCAGCGCGTAGGGCTGTGGGCCGACTTCCAGCCCCAGCCACGCCAGATTGATGAAGGCGGACCCCAGCAGCGAGATGTAGAGCCTGTCGCCGCGGGTCGTCTCGATGCGCAGCACGCCCTTGCGCGGCACCTCGGGGTATTTGATCGCCAGCACTGTGAAGAGGGTCAGCAGGGTCGCGATCACCCCAAAGAAGGCCGCCGTGGGCCAGGTCCAGGCCATCCAGTCAAGCATTTGCTGTCCCTCCCCTGAGCGTCATCACACCCGTCCCAGGGCAAAGCCCTTGGCGATGTAGTTGCGGACGAAATAGATCACCAAGGCCCCCGGCAGGATCGTCAGGATGCCCGCCGCCGCCAGCACGCCCCAGTCCACGCCCGCCGCGCCCACCGTGCGGGTCATGGTGGCAGCGATGGGCTTGGCGTCCACCGACGTCAGCGTGCGCGACAGCAGCAGTTCCACCCAGGAAAACATGAAGCAGAAGAACGCCGCGACCCCGATGCCGCTGGCGATCAGCGGGGTGAAGATCTTGATGAAGAACGCCGGAAACGAATACCCGTCGATATAGGCCGTCTCGTCGATCTCCTTGGGCACACCGCGCATGAACCCTTCGAGGATCCACACCGCGAGGGGCACGTTGAAGAGGCAATGCGCCAGCGCCACGGCGATGTGGGTGTCGAACAGGCCGATGCTGGAATAGAGCTGGAAGAACGGCAGCGCGAACACGGCGGGCGGCGCCATGCGGTTCGTCAGCAGCCAGAAGAACAGATGCTTGTCCCCCATGAAGCTGTAGCGGCTGAACGCATAGGCGGCGGGCAGCGCCACGAGCAGGCTGATCGCGGTGTTCATCACCACGTAGATCAGCGAATTGACGTAGCCCATGTACCAGCTCGGGTCGGTCAGGATCGTCTGATAGTTGGCGAATGTCAGATCGCGGGGCCACAGGCTGAACGCGCCGAGGATTTCCGCATTGGTCTTGAGGCTCATGTTCAGCAGCCAGTAGATCGGCAGCATCAGGAACAGCAGATACAGACCCATCACCACGGCGCTGCCCGACGGACGCAGGCGGCGTGTGGCGGTGCGCGGTGCGGCGATGGTCATGGGGGCCGCGCGTGCAGACGATGCGTCGGTCATCAGATGCCATCCCTTTTGTCGAGCGTCGTCATCACCGTGTAGAACACCCAAGAGATCGCCATGATGACCAGGAAATACATCAGGCTGAACGCCGCCGCGGGTCCCAGATCGAACTGGCCCAGCGCCATCTTGACCAGATCGATGGACAGGAATGTGGTGGCATTGCCCGGCCCGCCGCCCGTCAGCACGAAGGGTTCGGTGTAGATCATGAAGCTGTCCATGAAGCGCAGCAGGATGGCGATCATCAGCACGCCCGCCATCTTCGGCAGCTCGATATAGCGGAACACGGCCCAGCGGCTGGCCTGATCGATCTTGGCCGCCTGATAATAGGCGTCGGGGATCGACCGCAGACCCGCATAGGCCAAGAGCGCCACCAACGAGGTCCAGTGCCACACGTCCATCACGATCACCGTCACCCAGGCGTCGAACGTGTCCTGCGTGTAGTTGTAATCGAACCCGAGTGCGGCCAGCGTGTGTCCCAGCAGACCAATGTCCACGCGCCCGAAGATCTGCCAGATCGTGCCGACCACGTTCCACGGGATCAGCAGCGGCAGCGACATCACCACCAGACAGAACGACGCCCAGAACCCCTTCTTGGGCATGTTCAGCGCCACGAGGATGCCCAGCGGCACCTCGATCGCAAGGATGATCGCGGAAAACAGCAGTTGCCGCCCCAGCGCGTCCCACATCCGGTCGGACTGCAGCATGTCCTCGAACCAGGACAGACCGGCCCAGAAGAATTCGTTGTTGCCGAACGTGTCCTGCACCGCATAGTTCACCACCGTCATCAGCGGGATGACGGCAGAGAATGCGACGAGGATCAGAACCGGCAGGATCAGGAACCACGCCTTCTGGTTGACGGTCTTGTTCATCTGGATTCTCCCCCCGGTGCGACGCGCCAGTCGTCCGCGTAGACGTTGACCCCCTGCGGCGCAAAGGTAATCCGGTCGGTATCCGCGGGGATCGCCTCGCCCTCGCCGATCAGGGCACTGATGTCGCGCCCTGCTGCGTGCAGCCGCACGATCTTGTGGCGGCCCACGTCCTCGATCCGCGTGATCTGGGCGGGAATGCCGTCGCCGCCAGCGGCCAGACGGATGAACTCGGGCCGCACGCCGACCTGCACGCGCCCGGTGGCGGCATAGGGCTGTGTCAGATCGACCGTCGCATCGCCGATACGCGCGTGGCGCCCATTCGACGTCGCATCCAGCGTGGCATCGAACAGGTTCATGCCCGGAGAGCCGATGAAATAGCCCACGAAGGTATGCGCGGGCCGCTCGAACAGGTCCTGCGGCGTGCCGATCTGCACCACGCGCCCGTCGTGCATCACCACCACCTTGTCGGCGAATGTCAGCGCCTCGGTCTGGTCGTGGGTGACGTAGATCATCGTGTGGCCGAAATCGTGATGCAGCTTCTTGAGCTGCGTGCGCAGTTCCCACTTCATGTGCGGGTCGATCACCGTCAGCGGCTCATCGAACAGCAGCGCGTTCACGTCCTCGCGGACCATGCCGCGACCAAGGCTGATCTTCTGCTTGGCATCCGCCGTCAGGCCCCGCGCCTTGCGGTCGAGCTGCGCCTCCATGTCGATCATGGCCGCGACCTTCTGGACGCGGCGCGCGATCTCGGCAGCCTCCATGCCCCGGTTCTTCAGCGGAAAGGCAAGGTTCTGGCGCACGGTCATCGTGTCGTAGACCACGGGAAACTGGAACACCTGCGCGATGTTGCGTTCCGCCGTCGGTGCGGTCGTCACGTCGCGCCCGTCGAACAGCACACGCCCCTGACTGGGGATCAGCAGGCCCGAGATGATGTTCAGCAACGTGGACTTGCCACAGCCCGACGCACCCAGCAGGGCATAGGCCTCGCCGTCCGCCCAATCGTGGTTCAGTTCCTTCAGCGCGAAATCTTCCGGCCCGCGCGGATAGGTCAGATAGGAATGCGCGAGGTTGTCGAGGGTGATCCGCGCCATGCTACGCCGCCTCCGCATAAGGGGCGGATGCGACGAGGGCGCCGCCCTGACCGAAGACATAGATGCGAGATGGGTCCAGATGCACGGGCAGCGGCTGACCGGGTGTCAGTTGGCGGATGCCGTGGATCAGGCCGACCCAGCGGGCGTTGCCGTGGGCCACATGGACGAAGGTTTCCGACCCGGTGATCTCCATCACGCTCAGGGTCGTGTCGAACGTGATCGTGCCCGGCCCCGGTTCCAGCGACAGGTGGTTCGGTCGAAAGCCAAGCTGATAGGTCCCGTCCGCCAGATCGCCGCCCACGGCGGGCATCGAGGCAGCCTGACCGAAATGCATCCGGTCGCCACGCTTGTCCACGGTCAGGAAATTCATCGGCGGGTCGGAAAACACCCGCGCCGTGGTGGTGTCCTGCGGGTTGCGATAGACCTGTGCGGTCGGCCCGAACTGCGTCACGCGACCCTCCCACAAGGTGGCGCACCGCCCGCCCAGCAACAGCGCCTCTTCCGGCTCTGTCGTTGCATAGACAAAGATCGACCCGGATTCAGCGAAGATGCGGGGGATCTCGGCGCGCAACTCCTCGCGCAGCTTGTAGTCGAGGTTGGCCAGCGGTTCGTCCAGCAGCACCAGCCCCGCGTTCTTGACCAGTGCGCGGGCCAGCGCACAGCGCTGCTGTTGGCCGCCCGACAGCTCCAGCGGCTTGCGGTCCAGCATCGGTGTCAGGCGCATCATCTCGGCGGTGGCGCGCACGCGGGCGTCGATCCCGGCGCGATCGAGGCCGAGGAGCCGCAGAGGCGAGGCGATGTTGTCGTAGACGGTCATCGCGGGGTAGTTGATGAACTGCTGATAAACCATCGCGATCTTGCGGTCCTGCACGCGCACGCCGGTCACGTCCTGACCGTTCCACAGGATGCGCCCCTGCGTGGGGGCGTCGAGCCCGGCCATCAGCCGCATCAACGTCGTCTTGCCGGACGAGGTCGGCCCCAGCAGCACGTTCATCGTGCTGTTTTCCAGTGTCAGATCGGTCGGATGGATATGGGTCTGCGCACCGACGACATGGCTGACGCCCTTGAGTTCGAGTGTCATGCGATATCCTTCAGGTGCGGGCAACGGGCGGCCATGTAGGCGTCGATGGCAGCGGCGTCGGCCTGACGCAGGCCCAGCTTGCTGCGCCGCCACAGGATGTCTTCGGCGGTACGGGCGAATTCGTGCGTCATCAGCCAGTCCACCTCGGCCGCGGTCAGGGTCGCGCCGAAATCCTGCCCCAGATCGGCGGCACCCCGCGCCTGTCCCAGGATCAACCGTGCATCCGTGCCGTAGGCCCGGATCAGGCGACGCGCCCACGCCTGCGTCAGGAAAGGATAACCGGACGCCAGTTCTGCGATCAGACGCTCCACTCCGTCCACGGGGAAATCACCGCCGGGCAGCGGCACGCCGGCGGTCCACGGTCCCTGCGCCACATCCAGACGCTGCCCGATCTTGTCCAGCGCCGCTTCGGCCAGCCTGCGATAGGTCGTGATCTTGCCGCCGAAGATGTTCAGCGCCGGTGCACCGGCACTGTCGTCGAGCTTCAGGGTATAGTCGCGGGTGGCGGCCGTCGCGGAACCGCCCCCTTCGTCAAAGAGAGGCCGGACACCTGCATAGGTCCACACGATGTCGTCGGCCGTGATCGGCGTCTTCAGATAGCCGTTCACGAAGTCGATCATGTAGTCGCGCTCTTGCGGCGTGCAGACCGGCTTTTGCGACAGATCCGCATGTTCCTGATCGGTCGTGCCGATCAGGGTGTAGTCCGTCTCGTAGGGGATCGCGAACATGATGCGCCCGTCGGTGCCCTGAAAGAAATAGCATTTGTCGTGATCGAACAGACGCCGCGTCACGATATGGCTGCCGCGCACCAGCCGCACGTCATCGTGACTGTTCGACCCGATCTGCTGACGCAGGATCTGTCCGACCCACGGCCCGCCTGCATTCACGACCATGCGGGCGCGCAGGCTGCGCTGCGCGCCGCTGTCCACGTCCTGCAACGTGACGATCCAGATCCCGGACTCGGCCTTGGCCGAGACGACCCGCATGCGCGTCAGGATGGTGGCACCCCGCGCCTCGGCGTCGCGGGCGTTCAGGGCGACCAGCCGCGAATCCTCGATCCAGCAATCGCTGTATTCATAGGCCGTGCTGAACATGTCCTTCAGTGGCGCACCCTCCGGCCCGCGCGTCAGGTCGAGCGTGCTGGTGCCCGGCAGGATCTTGCGGCCCCCCAGCGTGTCGTACATCAGAAGTCCCAGCCGGATCAGCCACGCGGGACGGCGGCCGCGCATCCATGGCATGACCGCCGCCATCAGCTTGCTCGTCGGCGTATCGCCTTCGAACCGCATGCTGGCGTGATAGGGCAGCACGAAACGCATCGGCCAACTGATGTGCGGCATGGCGCGCAGCAGCGTCTCGCGCTCGATCAGCGCCTCGCGCACAAGGCGGAATTCGAAGTATTCGAGGTACCGCAGCCCGCCATGGAACAACTTGGTCGAGGCGGACGAGGTCGCCGACGCCAGATCCGACATCTCGGCCAGCGTCACCGACAGACCGCGACCTGCGGCATCCCGCGCGATGCCGCATCCATTGATGCCACCGCCGACGACCAACAGGTCGCAGATGCCTGCGTCACGCGTCACGTTGGATCCTCCCAAATCCGCTTGGCAGAACTATCGGCGCGTTGCACGGAAATAGAAAGCAGATTTTTTCGTTTATGTTCGGTTTTTGGATTCCATCGCCAATTCGTCGGTATGGCGGGCAAGTTTTGCTATCGTTTCCCCGTATTCTGCGTAAGGCTGACCAGAGTGCACATTTGCGCACATGACGCCGATGCGACGGGGAGCCGTTCATCGGGCCCTTGCTCCTGCATCACGGAATCCATCATGTCACTTTCGATTCGCCATCTCGAAATCCTGGACATCGCCAGACGCGACGGAAAGGTCACGGTGGACCATCTTGCAGAGCATCTGGGCGTCACCCTGCAGACGATCCGCCGCGATCTGAGCGAACTTGCCGACGCCGGCAAGCTGGAGCGGGTCCACGGCGGCGCGGTGCTGCCGTCAGGCACCGTCAACATCGCCTATGAGGAACGTCGCCGCCTGAACGCCGAGGGCAAGACCGCGATGGCCAAGGCCTGCGCGCGGTTGATCCCGGAGGATTGCGCGATCTTCCTCAACATCGGAACAAGCACCGAAGCGGTCGCGACCGAATTGCTGCATCATCGCAACCTGCTGGTCGTGACCAACAACATGAACGTCGCCAACATCCTGTCGCGCAATCCCGACTGCGAGGTGATCGTGACGGGGGGATCGTTGCGCCAGTCGGATGGCGGCCTGACGGGAGAGATCACGACCGCGGCGATCCGGCAGTTCAAGTTCGACATCGGTGTGATCGGCTGTTCCGCCATCGACCAGGACGGTGACATCCTGGATTTCGACCTGCACGAGGTCGGCGTCAGTCAGACGATCCTGCGCCATTCCCGCCGGCGGATGCTGATCGCCGACCAGACCAAGTTCAAACGCAAGGCCCCCGCCCGGATCGGATCGCTGTCGGAGATCAACGATTTCCTGACCGACGCTCCGGTGCTGACGGACCTCGCCTCTCGATGTGCCACATGGCAAACCGCGATCCACCTCTGCCCTCCCGAGGGTGACGGGACCTGAGCGTCGTCCTGGGTCCCCGGACATCCGCGCACCCGTCGACGCCTCGCCGTCCGTCAGGTCCTGTGGGCACGTGTCCCGACGTGCAAGGATCGCGTTGTCGGTGCAGGTTCCACCATCGCCATGGTGACCGCACCGCGATGCAAGGTCCCTCCGGTGCGGAGTGGCTTGATCGGCAGGTCCACCCGCCAGATCCGAACGGCCACGCGACGGCAGCCTACGAAACCGCCGTCACAGCGCTTTGCGCCGCGATGGATCAATCCACTGTGGCGTGTATCAATACTTCGCCACGATGTTCAGGAACACGCCCTGATCGTCGTATGTCAGATCGGTCAGGTCGTCGGAAAAATGACTGAAGTTGTAGCCCGCACCGATCTGCACATTGCCGTTGATCTGTTTGAACGCCGCGATCAGGGCACCCGTTTCTGTCACGTCAGCCGTGGTCAGTGCCAGGTGGCGCAGCTCTGCCAGCATGTCCCACTCGTTCACCAGATGATAGCGTGCGCCGATGACCGCCAGCGCCGCGTCGTTGCGCGCGAAGGTGGCGTCACGGTCCGTTGCCGTTTCGGCGCTGCGATAGCCAACCTTGCCGTTCAGCGTCCAGAAGCGGTTCACATCATACGACGCATCGAGGCTGACCACGTGACTGCGCTGCACCGGACCCAGATCGTCCGTTCCGTCCAGCCGTTGGCCGACCTGATCGTCGAGGTAGCGATAGCGTGCCAGCATGTTGAACCGATCGTTTTCGATCGGACGCAACGCGTATCCCAAGGATACGTCGCTGTAATCGCCGTCGCGGAACGACGCCTGATCACTGCGCGACCGCAGGCTATCGGCGCTGAACAGGATGCGCTGCGTCTCGTCGATCTTGTAGGTCAGATCCATGGACGTCAGGATCGTGTCGTTGTCCAGCGGCGCATCCGACAGCGTTCCATCCTCTGTGCGATATTCGATGCGCCCGTTTGCCGTCAGATCCTCGGTCGCATAGGCTGCCCCAACCGAGATCGCATGGCGGTCGAAATCGTTCGACAGACTGTCCTGCACCTGTCCCATTTCGTACGCGATGGTCGTCGTCAGCGCCGCGTTCGCCCGGTAGGTCACGCCGTAGGCGGAGGTGAGGGACTCGCGCTGACCGAACATGTCGTAGGTGTTCTCTCCGAAGATCGAGACCGTTTCCGACACGGTCCGCCTGCCGCCCACGACGACACGCCCCCGATCGCGGCCGATCAGGTCAAGCCCGTCCAGATCGCGTTCGGGGTCCAGCGTGTATCCGATGTACTGCGTATCGCCGGACGCGTCCGTCCGCACCGCGAGTGCACGCGCACCCGCCCCCTGATTGCCGTCGGACACCTCACCCTCGATGACCCAGCCGGTGCCGGTGTCGTAGATCACGCCCAGACCGACACGGTCATTGCGGTCCAGACCATCGCGGTCCACGGTTTTCTGGCCGATGACAAAGGCCGAGACGCTGTCGTCGAAAGCATAGGTCAGCCGGGCGGCGACGTCCGTGCGGTTGCCTTCTTCACGGGCGTCGTCCCGGTCGATGCGGACGGCCCCCAGCGTGTAGGACACGCGCTCTGACGCTTGGGTGGTCAGTTCCGCTTCTCCCTCGAGGTCCTCGTCACCGGTTTCATTGGTATAGCTATCGTAGCTCAGCTTCAGCGTGGACGCGTCCGAGACACGGAGGTCGCCAAAGACGCCCCACAGGTCCTCGTCCCCGGTCGTTTCCGTGACCTGCGTGTCGAGAGAGGAGAATCCCTCGTCACGCCGCTCTGCGTAACCGCCGAGGACACCTTCCTGCGCGATCCCCAGATCCGCCAGATCGGCGCGTCCCTCGACCCGCAGGGACCGGCCCTGACCGGCAGCGGCCGCTTGCGTTTCGCTGTTCAGACCACCGTTGAAGGACAGCAGCGTGTCGATGCCCTGCCCATCGCTTTCGGCTGCGTCGATGCGCAGATAGGTGCGTTCGGACGGGGCGAACAGGATGTCGCCACCGACCAGCCGATGGTCGCGCAATCCCGTATCGTCCTGTGTGCCCGCCACACCGACCCGCAGTTGCGGCGTCAGCCAGCCTTCCAGTCGCACGCCGGTCGCGTAACCGTCCACATCGCCCGCGACGGGCGTGTATTCGTACTGCGCCACGAGGACCACGTCGTCGCGGCGCGACCCTGTCGACGTGATCAGGCCATCGCCACTGGTGCTGGACAGGGGCCGCGACAGGGTGACGATGCCCTGAATGTAGTTGATCTGGTAATCGACGCCCGGCACCAGAACCTTGCTGTCGATGATGCGGTCGGACTGGGGGTCGCGGACCTGCACGAAAAGCTGCTCTGTCCCGCGTGCGATGTCCTGCTGTTGCAGGAAATAGACCGACCCGCCCGTGCCGACGAACGCCTCGCGCTGCGGGATCTGCTCTGGTTGTGCCGCATGGACCGTCGCCTGACGCAGCGGCGTGCCGAACACCGTCTGGTCACGGGATTCCACATGGGCCTGTGCGCCATACAGCGTCCGGTCGTTGCGCACGAAGACGTTGTCACCCAAGGCGGCCACGAAATCGCCGAACTGGACGAAATTCCCCTCTCGCGCGACACGCACATAGATCTTGCCAGAGGTCGGCGTCAGATCGACGATCTCTGAATCGTCGCCGAAGGTCGGATAGTCGTCCGCTGGATCGACACGCAGCAGCAGCTGGCGCGGGTCCTTTTCATCCAAATCGCGAATGAGGGTGTCGAGCGGTCCTTCGCCCGTATCGACAGAGGCCGTGACCTCGTATCCGGTAGCGGTGCGTCCGTTGACGAACCCGGCAAGGCGTCCTGTCGCATAGGTGTCGGACGTGTCGTCGCGTCCGCCCGTGCGGGTGCCGAAGGTCAGGTCCGCCGTGCCGACCGCAAGCCAGTCGGCGGCGGGGATCGTCACGTCGCGCGTCAGATCTGTCGACTGACCGGGCCCGGTGACGCTGACGTCCACTTCGTAGGTGCCTTGCGGCAGGATGCGCTGGATGACAAAGCGACCTGCGGGATCGGGGCGCAGGATTTCGCCCAGCGCCTGCACCTGCGCGCCCTGAACGACACTGGCACCGGACACCGTGACCGCGCCGCCGAAGACGGGGATGCCACGCCGACGCAGGGTATCGCGGCCTTCCTCGACGTCGGCCACGCTGCCCATCGGCAGATCGGCACCAAGGGGCTGCGCTGCGGTTTCGTCGTACCGACCGGATGCATCATAGACCCGGTGCACGACGAACAGATCGTCGCCCTGCGGCAGATCGACGGACACTTCGCCATTGGGATCGACCGGCACGACGGACACGACGCGCGGACCGCAAAGAGCGGCCAGGTCAACGATCCGCATTTCGCCCCGGTCCACGTAGGCAGGATAGTTCAGCGCGGACCGCAGGACGACGGCACCGTCGGTGGCACCCGGCGATTGTTCCAGATCGAGGCGCGGTTCGGCTCCAAGACCATCGAACGTCACGCGGATGTCGGCATCGGCCAGCGCGATATCGACCGTGCGGACACGTTCGACGATGGCCCGGTCACCCGCAACGGGTGCGCCATTCAGCGAGATGGCAAAGCCGGTGTCGGTCTGCGCGATCGTCGCAGTGGCCGCCCCGGACAGAGCCGTGGCCGCCAGAAGGGCCTTCAGGACGGAACCGCCGCGATTGAATTGCCGCATCATCATGTCCATCCTATTCCAGCGCCTGTATCGAACGCTCGATCTGCAGGCGATATGCCCCGCCCCCCCGCCACTTCGATTGGATCATGCTCTCGACGGCATCCAGACGCGCACGTGCCAGGGCGCGATCTTCGCCATCCGTATAGTAACTGAGCCTGATGGCCGACGGCACGTCGCGGATCTGTTCCAGCAGGGCGTCGACCCCCGCAGGCAGCGCCGCAACCGGGTCCGCCGTGGACCCCACGAACGCGGCACCCGTCAGATCGATGTCGACCACATTCGCGATCGCCGCGCCGAAGTTCAGCTTGGCCACCGTGCCCGGGGTCAGACGCACCGTGCGCGGGTTTTCCGTCGTCACGGTGTAGCCCGTGGGCAAGGTGCGCGTGTCGAGCTTCAGCGTGAAGTTCGATCCGATGGCGGCAGGCAGTTCTGCGCAGGGTACGCTGAACCGACCGTAGGCATCCGTCGTGATGATCGTTCCATTGACCGTCGCCAGCCGCACGCCTGCCAGACCCGGCTCACCCTCGGACTGCTGATCGGCCTGCGTCTGGACCTTGTCCTCGTCATAGGTCTGGTCGGTGATCGCACTGCGGTCTTCGGGGGCCACGCCATCCTGATAGCCGTTCAGGTTGCGGTCGTCGAAGACCTTGCCGATGACGTCGCCACAATCGAAGACGGCCTCGGGGCGGCGCGACACCGTCGCCTCTGCCCTGTTCGAGATGACGGCCCGTCCCGCGTCCAGCACATAGGCCCTGTTGGTCAGGTCGCCGTCGCTGTCCGTCACGCGGGCGTCGAGGGTGATCGTGACCGTCTGACGTGGCGCCAGCGTGATGTCGCTCCACTCCAGCAGATCACCGCGGATTGTCGGCTGCGGCGTGTCGGCGCCGTCGTAACGCGCCGTGCCGGGGGTAAAGCTCAGCCCGTCGGGCAGAGCATCCACGAAGGTCAGACCGGTCTCGATGCTGTTGTTCAGGTTCTCGAACGTCAGGGTATAGCCGACCGTCCCGCCCAGCAGCGCCGATTCCGTATCGGCGACCTTCACTACCCGCACATTCGCGGCCGGAAGCGCAGGCACCGCGACGGTACCCGTCGCCGGATCGGCGATCTGATCGGCAGTGACTTCGGCCACGTTGTCCTGCGCCGGGTAACCTTGGGTCGGATCGAGGACGACGGAAAAGCGGACCGTGCCGATGTCGCCAGGAGCAAGGGACACGTCGCCCTGCAGCGTTCCGGTCTGCCGGACGCCGTCGAAAGCGCCCGCTGCGCCACCCGTGCCTGCGAAACCCGCCGCCTGTGGCACCGTCACCGACACCACGCGGGACGGTGCCGCGAAGCCGCGCAGGTCATCGGCGATCTGCAGGCCCGTCAGCGTCACGTTGCCGGTGTTTTCGACGGTAATGGTGAACGAATAGACCACCCGGTCAGCAGCCTCGCGCCGGGGAATGCCGACCGATTTGGTGACCGCAACCGCCGCGTCGGAGTCGAGGAACAGCACCGTCGGATCGTCGACGGTATTGCCATCGGTGTCGTCACCGTCGTCGGAGGTATCCGTCAACAAGCCGCCGCCCATCACAGGCGCCATCGCCGTGGCCACGTTGGCGACCCCGCCGGCGTTGAAGTCGGCCTGCGTCAGGACATAGGCCACGTCATAGACGTTGGTCTGTCCGACACCCAGAATGGTGGCATCGGTTCCGCGGGCGAACGTCACATCTCGGGCGCCGCGTGGGGTGCCGTCGAGTGCCGTCATGGTGTCGGTCACCACGAGGCCCATCAGGGTCACGTTGCCGGTGTTCGTGACCGAAATCTCGTAGGTCACGGTATCGCCGACAGCGGTGCCGGGCGTGGCCACGACCATGGTCACGTTCAGGCCAGGCGCACCGGAAATCGGCAGCAGGGTCGGATCGTTGGTCGTGTTGCCATCGTCGTCGATCCCGTTGTCCGACACGTCGCCTGCAGGATCGCCTGCGGGATCGGTCGCCGTGATGCTGGCCGTGTTGGCAAGTCCGCCTGCGTCGATGTCCGCCTGCGTCAATGCATAGGTCAGCGTCCACAGACGTGACTGGCCCGGCCGCAACGGGTCGTCGACGGTGGCAGGATCGGAGGGCATCGGCGTGGTCCCCACGATCGCGGTGCCGTCTGCACGCGTGAACGTATCCGTCAAAGTCAGATCGGACAGGCTGACGTTGCCCACGTTGGTGGCCGTGATGGTGAAGACCACCGTGTCGCCGGCAACCGCGCCCGACGTCGTCAGCCGCTTTTCAAGGTCGATGGCCGGTCCTGCAATCAGTGGCAGCAGCGTCGCATCGTCGACGACATTGCCGTCCGCGTCGTTTCCGTTGTCGGACACGTCGCTGACCGGTGCATCTGCCGGATCCACGCCGCTGACGGTGGCAGAGTTGCGCAATCCGCCCGCGTCCAGATCGTCCTGCGTCAGGACATGATCCAGCGTCCAGACACGCACATCGCCGGGGTTCAACGGGTCCGTGGCAGCACCGGGCCCGACAAGGACCGGCGCCTGTGTCACAATCTCCGACCCGTCAAGTCGGGTGAACGTGTCGGCAATCGCCAGATCGCGCAGCGTGACATCGCCCGCGTTCAGGGCCGTGATCTCGAACGTCACCGTGTCGCCGACGTTCGCGCCGGTCTGGGTCAGGACCTTTGTCACATCAAGCGCGCTGGTGCGCGGCTGGCTTGGCACGCTGGCCGACCCTTCGGCCGTGACCGGGTTTCCGCGTGCGTCGCGGCCAGTAACGAAGGCGGTGTTGGTCAGGATGCCTGCGTCCACGTCGGCCTGCGTCACGGTCCGCGCAACCGTGCAGGTGCTGTCGCTGGCGCCCGGCGCCAGGC
This sequence comes from Loktanella fryxellensis, assembly GCF_900110065.1. Lineage (GTDB taxonomy): Bacteria > Pseudomonadota > Alphaproteobacteria > Rhodobacterales > Rhodobacteraceae > Loktanella > Loktanella fryxellensis. Next base: position 18,191 of record NZ_FOCI01000030.1, read on the forward strand.
TGGCGACGGTGCAGCTGTAGGCGGGATCGATGGCAGGATCCGTCAGGACAAGGTCCGTCAGGGTCAGATTGCCGTTGTTCGTCACGATCAGATCGAAGGTCAGTGTGCTGCCCACGCGACCGAAGGCTGCGACGCTGGCGGCTTTGGTCAGTTGCAGATCGTTGGCCGGCGCAGGCGTATCCAGCGTCAGCGTATCGGTCGCCGTGCGGGCCGCGCCCTGCGGTGTCGTGGCGGTCACGGTGGCGGTGTTGACCAGCGTTCCGGCATCGATGTCCGCCTGCGTCACCGTATAGGGGCCATCGCACGTCAGGACCCCCTGCGGCGCGAGCCTGCCCTGTTCGCAGGTCAGCGCGGGCAGCAGGGGATCCGAAACCGCGATCGATGTCAGCGTCTGGTTCCCCGTATTCTCGACCGTCAGCGTATAGGTCAGCACCTGACCTGCGCCGTTGATGGGCAGAACCGTCGCCGATTTGGTCAACGTCAGGGCGGACAGCGCTGCGGCGGGTGTCAGAACCTGCGCGGGGCGCGAAGACACCGTCGTCGTGTTGCCGTCCGGGCCGAAGATCGTCGCCGCGACCGCCTCGTTCAGGATGCTCGCGCGGTCCAGATCGGATTGCGTCACGACATAGATCGCGTCGCAGACGCTGGAGTCCATCGATGCGAGGTTCACCGTGCTGTTCTGCGAGTCGAAGCAGACCAGCGGAGCCGCGAGCAAAGCATCGTCCACGACGACGTCGCGGGCATAGGCGGCGTTGCCGGTGTTGGTCACCGTGAACCGATAGGTCAGCTCGTCGCCGATCTGGTTGAACTGCAGATCCGTCTGCGGGCTGCCGTCCGGGTTCGCAATCGCGATCAGCGCCTTGTCCAACTCCAGCGCGGGCATGCCACCTTGCGGCACGGTTTCGCTGACCAGGGGGCTGGTCGTCGCCCCGTCGCTGGCGCTGGCCACGTTGGTCACCGAGCCCAGCGCCACGTCGTTGCCGTCGACCGTATAGGTCGCCGTGCAGGTGATCGCCGCCTGCGGCGCAAGGCCGTCCGGAATGGCCGGGCAGGACACCGGGTTCTGGTTGTCCGTCACCGTGATCGGCGCAGTGACCGTCGTGTTGCCCGTATTCGTGACGACGTAATCGTAGGCGACGACGGCACCGATCTGGAAATACTGCGGTTCGATCTGCGTGAACGTCTGGCCACCGGTCGAAATCGACACCGCGGTCTTGACGGTCGTCAACGCCGGAGACTGGCTGGCCGGCACCGTCACCGCATCGGGTGCGCTGCTGACCGCGCCGCTTGTCGCCGTGGCCGTGTTGGTCACGCCACCGGCGTCGATGTCCGCCTGCGTCACGGCATAGTCGGCCGTGCAGCTGATCGCGGCGCCCGGTGCCAGCGGGCCCGCAGGACAACTGACCGTGCCGCCTGCATCGGTGATCAACGGATCGTCGATCGCGATGCCGTCCACCAGCCTCACGTTGCCGGTATTGCGGACGTCGAACCGGAACGACAGTGTCTGACCGACGGCATTGAACGTGGGCCCACCGGCGGACAGAACCTTGTCGACGACCAGCGCGGGGTTGATCGGCACGATCAGTTCGGTCGGGTCGGTGGCAGGGTTGCCGTCCGCCTCGTCCGTGTCGCGGGTCTGCGCGGTGACGGGGTTGCCCGTCAACGGGGTCCCGGTGGCGACCGCAATGTTGCTGATCCCGCCTGCGTCGATGTCGGCCTGCGTCAGGACATAGCTGGCGCGCCAGATGCCGGTTTCGCCAACGGCCAGGGTCCCGGCCACGGATCCCTGATCCGTCGATCGCAGGACCGGACCATTGGTCAGGGTGAGGGCCGTCCCGTCGGCGCGGGTCAACGTATCGCTGGCAATGGCGACCTGCCGCAGCGTGACATTGCCCGTATTGGTCACGCGGATGTCGAAGATGACCCGCCCGCCGACGGTCACTGGACCGGCCACGATCTGCTTCACGGCCGACAGCGAAGCCGCGAGGGCGACGGACAGGTCCGTCGGATCGTCGGTCGTGTTGCCGTCCGTATCGTCGCCATTGTCCGACACATCGCTGACCGGTGCACCGGCAGCCGACTCTGCCGACACCGTGGCGGTGTTGCGCAAGCCGCCTGCATCGATGTCCGCCTGGGTCAGGACATAGGTGACGGTGTACCGGTTGCTTGCACCCACCTGGATCGTCGTCTCCGACGTGCCCGCGACGAACACGGGGTCTGCGGTGGCGCGCGCGTTGCCAAGCTGGTCCGTCAGCGTGTCGACAACCACGGGGTTGGTCAGGGTCACGTTGCCGACGTTGGTCGCCGTGATCGTGAACGCGACACTGTCCCCCACTTCGGACCCGCCGCGCGACACGACCTTCGTCACGTCCAGCAGCGGTGCGGGCGCGATCAGCAGCTCGGTAGGATCGTCCGTGGCGTTGCCGTCGCCGTCGTCGCCGTCGTCCGACACGTCAGTGACGGTCGAGCCGTTCGGCGCGGTGCCGCTGGCGAGAGCGGTGTTCCGCAGACCGCCCGCATCGATATCCGCCTGCGTCAGCGTGTGGGTCAGCGTCCACACCCGCGTCTGCGTCGGCAGCATCGGATCGTTCACCGTCGCGGGGGACGCAGGCACCGGCATGGCCCCCGTGATCGCCACACCGTCGGCGCGGGTAAAGGTGTCGGTCAGCGTGACATTCGACAGGCTCAGCGTGCCTGTGTTCGTGGCCGTCAGGGTAAACACCACCGGATCGCCTGCCATCACGCCAGCCGTCGTCACCTGTTTCACGATCTCGAGCCCGGAATTGCCCGCAATCGGCAGATCTGTGGAATCGTCGACCGTGTTGCCGTCGCCGTCGTCGCCGTTGTCGGACACGTCACTGACGGCCGCGCCACCCGGCGCGACTGCACTGAGCGTCGCCGTATTGCGCAGACCACCTGCGTCCACGTCGGCCTGTGTCAGCACATGGGTCAGTGTCCAGACCCGGGTCGCTAGTGGCGCAAGCGGATCGCCCGCCGCCCCCGCGCCGGTCAGAACCGGTACCCGCCCGGTGATCGTGCTGCCGTCGAAACGGGTGAAGTCGTCGGTCAGGACCGGGTCGGACAGCGTCACGTTCCCGGTGTTCACAGCCGTGATCCGGAAGATCACCGTGTCGCCGACGGCAGACCCGGACTCTGCGACCACCTTGGTCACATCAAGCGCCGGGGCCGGCACGACCGCAAAGACCGCCGGATCGTCCGTCGTATTCCCGTCAGCATCGTCGCCGTTGTCGGACACATCCTCGATCGCCGTGCCAGAGGGATCGGTCGTCGCGGCGGTCACGCTGTTGGTCAGACCTCCGGCGTCGATGTCGTCCTGCGTCAGCGTATGTTCGACCGTCCAGCGCCAGACCTCTGCCAGATCGAGGGTGCCGTTGGTGTTCGCATCGCTGGCGGCCACGAAAACGGGCTCGGGTTGCGGCGTGATCGGGGTGCCATCGGCGCGGCGCAGATCCTCGGTCAGGATCGGCGCGGTCAGGGTGACGTTGCCGGTGTTCGCGACGCTGATCTCGAATGTGACGACGCCACCGGGGATTACGGGGTCGGGCTGCGTCTGGACCACCTTGACCACATCGATCGCACCGGCGGCCTGCACCGGCACGACGGTCGGATCGTCACCGTCCCCTGCCCCGTTGTCGGACACGTCCGTCACGGGATTGCCGAGCAGATCGTTTGCCGCAGCCGTCACGCTGTTCGTGACCCCGCCTGCGTCGATGTCGGCCTGCGTCAGCGTATAGGTCACCGCATAAATGCGGGCTTCGCCCACCTCGAACACGCCGGGGGCACCGGTGTCACCACTCGACAGGGTCACGGCGGGTGTCGCGACGACGGTCGTGCCACCGATACGGCGCACATCGTCGGTCAGGTCGGGTTCGGTCAGCGTGACGTTGCCCGTGTTGGTCAGCGCAATCTCGAATGCGATGTCGGTCCCGGCAACGAGGGTGGCAGGCAGCGACGGCACCGTCTTGATCGCCGTCATGGCGGGTGCGGGCCGCGCAAGATCCACCCGTGCGCGGGCCGTATCGGTCGGACCCGCGCCACCACCCGTCAGGGTTGACGACAGGTTGACAGTGTTTCGCACCGCATTGCCGGAATCGATGTCGTCCTGCGTCACGGTATACGTCGCAGTCAGAACCGCTTCCTCTCCCGGTTGAAGGCTGGCGATCCGGCCGCCATCCGTCAGCGGCAACTGCTGAAGACCCGTCGCACTGGTGTGGAAATCGACAAGAGCGATGTCGTTCAACGTCACGTTGCCGGGGTTCTGCACGGTATAGGTATAGGTCACTTCCGTGCCGGCGGTCACATCGGTCGTCACGGACGGGACCTTGCTGATGCTGACGTCGGGTTCGACCATTGCGGTGATGGTTTCGGATGCCGCAGCCGTCAGAGGATCACCGCCGTATTCGTTCGCCATCGTTGCGGTGGCATTGTTCGTGACGAAGCCCGCGTTCAGGTCGACCTGATCGACGACGTCCGTGCCACGACACTCCAGCGTTTGCGACGGCATCAGTCCACCTGCCGGCAGGGGGTCGCAGATCACGCTGGGGATGCGGTCGTCGCTGATGGCAGGCAGCCGGTTCAGTGTCACGTTGCCGATGTTGGCGACGGTATATACATAGTTAAGCGTCTGGCCCGCCACGTTGAACGTCGGCGATCCGTCACCTGCCGTCACCTCTCCGGACCCGGTCTTGGACAGACCGATCCGTGGCAGACGATCGGGGCCGGTCAGCGACTCGACCCCTGTCTCGGTCAGGGGCGCTGCGCCGGGATTGGCGGGCAGCGCCGTGGCCGTGGCCGTGTTGTCGATCGTGCCGCGGTCGATGTCCGCCTGCGTCACCACAAGAGCGAACACGCAGGTCGCATCGGTCTCGCCCGGCGCGAGGGTCGCGATGTCGCACGTCCCCGGCACCAGACTGTCGGTCACGGAGATGTCGTTCAAAGTGATGTTTCCCGTATTCGCAACAGCGATGCCGAAGCTCAGCGTTTCACCTGCCGTTGTGTAATCGGTCAGGCTTCCCGACGGGATCAGGGTCTTGGTCACCGTCATCGCGGGGGTGGGCTCTGCCACGGGATAGGTGGTGCTGTCGCCGCCGGTCACAGGCGTTCCCTGCAGCGTGGTCGCGTCCACACCGGCGGTGTTCGCGATGGCGGCGCCGGCATCCACGTCGTCCTGCGTCACGGTGTACGTGCCCGTGCAGGTCAGCGCATCGCCCGGCGTGGCGCCGGACGGCGGTGCCAGCGTGACGGGGGCCGCCACATCGCAGGACAACGTGCCGACGAAGGGATCTGTGATCGTGACACCCTGCAAGGTCTGACTACCGGTATTCCGCGCCACGATCGTGAACAGGATCACGTCATCCGCGGCGGCGGGCAGGCCGGGGTTCGTCTGGTTGACTGCCGTCTTGGCGACGGTCAGCGCGGGGTTTGCGACAGCGTCCACACGCGCCTGCACGACCGGAGACAGAACGTCCTCTTCGGCGAAGGACGACCGGGCGAAGGCGTTGTTGATGACGAAGCCACTGGTCGCACCCGGACGCAGCGCGTCCACGTCGGCCTGCGTGACCGTATAACTGCCGGTACAGGTAATGCTGTCGGTGGGTTCGAGCGGGTTGTCACCATCGACGATAGGGCAGGAAATGGGCGTCGTGATCTTGTCGTCGACGATCACCACGGGTTCGACGAAGGCAGGCGGTGCGGTGCCTGCGGATGTGTTCGTGACGACGAAGGTATATGGAATGACCTCGCCCGCCGTCGAGAAGCTTGCGACTTGCGGTGTCTTGGTGATCGACAAGGTCGGTGCGGCCCCCGGCGGAATGGTCAGCGACGTCGGATCCGACGTGACCGTCCCGTTGGTGCCGGTGGCAGAGTTCGTCACGCTGCCGAATTGCACGTCGCGCACGGCGATCCTGTATGTCGCGGTGCAGCTCGTCGTGCCACCGGGCGCGAGGCTCGCCGCGCCACATGCGATCGGTCCGGGGATCTTGTCGTCGTCGACGGTGATCGGCCCCGTGATCGTGGTGTTGCCGTTGTTCGTCAGATCGTACCGGTACGTCGCGATCTGACCGGGAGAGAAGCTGGCAAGGCTGACCAGCGACTTGACCACAGCCAGACCGGGGCGCCGCACGGCGATGGCCGTCACGGTGCCGGGCACAGGGGTCGTCACGCTGTCCCCGCCGAACTGGGTCGCAGCGGTGGCGCTGTTCGCAAAGAGCCCCGCATCCACATTCGCCTGGGTCGGTGCATAGGGCAAAGAGCAGATCACCTGATCGCCGGGGGCAAGCGGCGCTTCCGTGCAGGTCAGCGGTGCAGGCTGGATCAGGGAATCCGAAACGGTGATGGGATCGGTCGTCGTGACGTTGCCGGCATTGCGGACGATGAAGTCGAAGACGAGGTTGTTCGGATTGACCGGATCGGACAGGTCGCCCGGCGCGTCGAACGTGGCGGCGGTGCCCGGGCGGATCCGCTTCGTGATGGTCAGCGCGGGCTGCTGGTCGGCGTCGGCGGTCACGGTGCCGGGTGAGAACGGCGGTGCAAAAGTCGGCCACGGTAGCGGCGGGATGAGCCTGCTGCGGGCGGCTTAAAAGTCGTCCACTTTTACCCTTTCTGGCGACAGGGAGGGCGGGAGGATTTTCACCGTGGATTTGTATCGGAGGGTTCGGCTGGCCTGTGCTGAGGGCATGAGCCAGCGAGAAGCGGCGCGGCATTTCAACGTCTCGCGCGACAGCGTAGCGAAGATGATGGCGTTCTCGGTCCCGCCCGGATATCGGCGGACGGCTCCGGTCAAACGGCCGAAGCTGGACACTTTCACCGGGATTATAGACGCGTGGCTGGAAGGCGATCGGGAGGTTCATCGCAAGCAGCGGCACACAG
>NZ_FOCI01000038.1 GCF_900110065.1 Loktanella fryxellensis
GTCGTTCCAGGGCGGCATCCGCGTGCCGAGCTATACCGCGTCCAAGCACGGCGTGGCCGGGCTGACGAAGCTGCTGGCGAACGAATGGGCGGCCAAGGGCATCAACGTGAACGCGGTGGCCCCGGGCTACATCGAGACGAACAACACCGAGGCCCTGCGCGCCGACCCCGACCGCAACGCCGCCATCCTCGCGCGCATCCCGGCGGGCCGCTGGGGAGAGGCGAGCGACATCGCGGGGGCCGCCGTGTACCTGTGCACCCCCGCCGCTTCTTACGTCCACGGTGCCATCCTCAACGTGGATGGAGGCTGGCTTGCACGGTGACCGTCTGACCCGCCCTCCCGCGATTCGATGCTCGCTCCGCCACGCGTCATGCCTGCGTGCGGCACACCTTCCGACCCTTCCTCCATGCCTGACCCCTCGGTGCCACCCATGATCCAGACCAACCGCCTGACCCGCCCCGACTCCCCACGCCCCGTCACAGGCATCGTGCATCTGGGTCTCGGCGCGTTCTTTCGCGCCTTCGGCTGCGTGATCGTGGACGATGCGGTGCAGGCGTCCGGCGGCGACTGGGGCATCTGCGGCGTCAGCCTGCGCAACCCCGACACCCGCGACGCGCTGCGCCCGCAGGGCTGGGCCTATACCGCTGTCACTCTGGCCCCCGACGGTCCCCAGACCCGCGTGACCTCTGTGCTGACCGACGTGCTGGTGGCACCCGAGGACCCGACGGCGGTCCTTGCCGCAATGACCGATCCCGCCGTGAAAATCGTCTCGCTGACCGTCACGGAAAAGGGCTATTGCCACAACCCGGCGACCGGTGCGCTGAACGCGGACCATCCGGACATCGTCCACGATCTGACCCACGACCTGCCACGCTCCGCCCCCGGCTACATCGTGCGGGCCTTGGCGCTGCGCCGTGCCGCTGGGATCGCCCCGTTCACCGTGCTGACCTGCGACAACCTTCCGCACAACGGGGCGCTTGTGCGCGGCGTCGTCCTCGACCTCGCGCGGCGGATCGATCCGGTGCTGGCCGACTGGATCGCGGCAGAGGGGCGCTTTCCTGCCACGATGGTCGACCGCATCACGCCGGCCACGACGGCGGATGACATCGCGCTCGTCGAACGCCTGACCGGGTGGCACGATGCCGCGCCAGTCATGCATGAACCGTTCCGCCAGTGGGCGGTGCAGGACGATTTCGTGGGCGGCGCGCGGCCCGATCTGGCGGCGGCCGGCGTGCAACTGGTCTCCGACGTCACCGCGTTCGAGGACATGAAGCTGCGGATGCTGAACGGCACGCATTCGGCACTCGCCTACCTCGGCTATCTCGCGGGGCACGAGACGATCGCCGATACCGTCGCCGACCCCGCCTTCGCCGCCTATGTCCGCACCTGTTGGGCAGAGATCATGCCCGCCGTCGCGGCACCCCCGGGCGTCGATCTGGCGGCCTACGCGGATGCGCTGTTCGACCGCTATGCCAACCCCGCGATCCGCCACCGCACGTGGCAGATCGCCATGGACGGCAGCCAAAAATTGCCGCAGCGCCTGCTGGGCACCCTGCGAGAGAACCTAGGCGCGGGCCGTGCCAGCCCGGCCCTGTGCCTCGCCGTGGCGGGGTGGATGCGCTATGCGGCGGGGACGGACGAGGCGGACGAGCCCATCGATGTCCGTGACCCGCTGGCCGACCTGCTGCGTCGAACGGCGACCGGCGGGCTGAACCAAGGCCCCACGGCGATGGCGTCCGCGCTGCTGTCGCTGGACCAGATCTTTCCCGCTGACATCGCGGCCCTGCTGACCGCCCCGGTGACCCGTGCGGCGGAACGGCTATGGGTCGTCGGCGCGCGGGCTGCGGTGCAGGAGGTGGCGACATGATCGAGAGCTGGCGCTGGTACGGCGACCTCGATCCCATCGCATTGGCCGAAGTGGCACAGACCGGTGCGCGCGGCATCGTCACGGCCCTGCACGAGATCCCTTATGGCGAGGTCTGGGGCACGGAGGCCATTGCCGCCCGCAAGGCACGTGTGAGCGGCGCGGGCTTTGACTGGGTCGTGGTGGAAAGCCTGCCGATCCACGAGAACATCAAGACCGGGACCGGCGATCTGGCCCCGCTCTTTGCCAACTACCGCCAGTCGATGGCGAACCTCGCGGCGAACGGCATCACCACGATCTGCTACAACTTCATGCCGCTGCTGGACTGGACCCGCACCGACCTGACAGCTCCCGTCGCAGGCGGCGGCACCTGCCTGCGGTTCGAGGCGCATCGCATGGCCGCCTTCGAGGTCCACATGCTGGGGCGGAGGGAGGCGGAGGCGGACTACACCCCCGACGTGCTGAACCGCGCTGCCGCGTGGTATCAGCAGGCGACCGAGGGGGACCGCGACGCGCTGCTCGCCTCGATCATGGCGGGCCTGCCGGGGGCGTTCGACCGCTACGACATTCCCGGCCTGCGCCGCGCCTTGGCGGGCTATGCGGACATCGACCGCACAGCCCTGCGCGCCAACTACAAGCGGTTCTTGGAGGAGGTCATTCCGGCCGCCAACGATCTGGGGATGCGGTTCTGCGTCCATCCTGACGACCCGCCGCGCGACATCCTCGGCCTGCCGCGCATCGTGTCGGACGCCGACGACATCGGCTGGATCATGAACGCGGTGAATGCGCCCGCCAACGGGCTGACGCTGTGCGCAGGATCGCTGGGCGCCAATCCCGCCAACGATGTGCCGGCCATCGCGGCGCGCTTTGCCGACCGCATCCACTTCGCCCACCTGCGCAACGTGCGAAAGGATGCGGACGGCAGTTTCGAGGAGGCGGCCCATCTGGACGGCGACACCGACATGGTCGCCCTGTGCGCCGTGCTGCTGGCGGAGGAGGCGCGTCGCCGCGATGCGGGTCGCGCCGATCACGCGATTCCGTTCCGGCCGGATCACGGGCACCACATCCTGTCCGACCTCGACCGGACGCTGATCCCCGGCTATCCGCTGATCGGGCGTCTTCGGGGATTGGCGGAACTGCGCGGGGTCATGCGAGCGCTGTCGCATGGGCGCGCGCATGGCTGAGCCCCTGATCCTGCACCCCGCCGACACGGTGGCGGTCCTGACTGCCCGCGCCCCGGCGGGCAGCGATCCGCTGGGGCTGGGCGTGCCGCTGACGGCAGCGATTCCTGCGGGGCACAAGGTCGCGCGGGTGGCGATGGCCACGGGTGCGGTGGTGCTGAAGTTCGGCCAGATCATCGGCACCGCGACGCAAGCCATCGCGGTAGGCGATCATGTCCACACCCACAACTGCGCGTTTTCTGCGCACGATCAGGCTTATGCGGTGGGCGTGGACCTCGACGCCGCCCGCGCCGCTGTCCCGCAAACCGCACCGCTGACGTTTCAGGGCTATGCCCGCGCCGACGGTCGCGTGGGCACGCGCAACTATGTGGCACTCATCGCCACGGTGAACTGTTCGGCGACCGTGATCCGCAAGGCGACGGCCGAGATCGAGGCGTCGGGGCTGCTGGACGGCTACGCAGACGTCGACGGCATCGTGGCGCTGGCGCATGGCACCGGCTGCGGCATGGATGAGGACGGGCCGGGGTATGCGATCCTCGACCGGGTGTTGTGGGGCCATGCGACGCATCCCAACGTGGGCGCCACCGTCTTTGTCGGGCTGGGGTGCGAGGTGATGCAGATCGCCCGCATGCAGGCGCAGTTCGGTGCTGCGGGGACCGAACGGTTCCACGCGCTGACCATTCAGGGCACCGGCGGCACGCGCGCCACCATCGACGCGATCAAGGCGCATGTGGCGGGTATCCTGCCGCAGGTGAACGCTGTCGCCCGCACGCCGCAGGCGATGGCTGCGCTGCGGATCGCCCTGCAATGCGGCGGATCGGACGGATTCTCGGCGATCACGGCCAACCCGGCACTTGGCGTCGCGTCCGACCTGCTGGTGGCGCAGGGGGCGACGGCCATCTTGTCGGAAACGCCCGAGATCTATGGCGCGGAAAACCTGCTGCTGCGCCGGGCGGCGACGCCGGCGGTGGCCGACAAGCTGATCGCCCAGATCCGCTGGTGGGAGCGGTACACGGCCCAGAACGGCGGGTCGATGGACAACAACCCCAGCCCCGGCAACAAGCAGGGCGGGATTACGACCATCCTCGAGAAATCGCTGGGGGCTGCGGCCAAGGGGGGATCGACGCCGCTTGCAGCGGTTTACGACTATGCCGACCGGGTGGATGCGCCGGGCTTCGTGTTCATGGACACGCCGGGCTACGATCCGGTGTCCGCTACCGGGCAGATCGCGGGCGGCGCGCAGATCGTGGTGTTCACCACCGGGCGAGGGTCGGCGTTCGGCTCGAAACCCGCGCCGACGATCAAGATCGCGACCTCCGACGCGCTTTTGGCGCAGATGCCTGACGACATGGACATGGGCACCGGCGACATCGTCAGCCGTGGCACGCCCATCGCTGTGGCGGGGCAGGCGATCTTCGATCTGATCCGCGCCACCGCATCGGGGCAGGTGACGAAGTCCGAGGCGCTGGGGCTGGGTGATAACGAGTTCGTGCCCTGGCAGGTCGGCTGCGTGATGTGATGAAGGGGGCGGTGTCGCGTCACGGTCATGTGGCATCCGCCATCCGACGCGCCGTCCATACCTCTGCGCACCACCGCCCGCCCATGGTCGCGACCAATGCGGGCAAGTCACCGGCAGCCCCCTGGCGGATGCGACCGCGCGGTCCCGCATCTGGTGTGCCGCGCGGGGGCGGTCTAGCCTGACGCCATCCCCAGCGAACGGACCTTGGCCATGCCCCCCTTCGACACCGCCGACGCCCTCTTGCGGGCCATGTTCGCCGCAGGGATCGCTGCGGCGCAACCGGCCCTGTGCGTGCCGCCCGCGCTGCCAGACCCGCCGCGCGGGCGCACCGTCGTGGTGGGGGCAGGCAAGGCCGCCGCCGCCATGGCCCGCGCAGTCGAGGATCACTGGCCCGGTCCGCTGTCCGGCGTCGTCGTGACCCGCTATGGCCATGCGGTGCCCTGCCAGCGCATCGCGGTGCGAGAGGCGGCGCATCCGGTGCCGGACGCCGCAGGGCTCGCGGCCACGGCAGAGATCAGGGCGGCCTGCACCGGCCTTTCGGCGGACGATCTTGTGATCTGCCTGATCTCCGGCGGCGGCTCTGCCCTGCTGGTGGACACAGGCCCCGGCGTGACGCTGGCGGACAAGCAGGGGATTGCGGCGGCACTGCTCGCCTCCGGCGCGGACATCGCGCAGATGAACACCGTGCGCCGGCACCTGTCGGCGATCAAGGGCGGGCATCTGGCCGCCCTGTGCCATCCGGCGCGGGTGGTGACGCTGGCGATCTCCGACGTGCCGGGGGATGCGGCCACGGTCATCGCATCCGGCCCCACGGTGGGCGATCCGACGACGGTGGCCGACGCGCAGGCGATCCTGACGCGGTACGGCATCACCGCACCGCCCCTGTGTGAGACGGTGAAGCCCGGCGATCCGCGACTGGCGGGGGCATCGTTCAGGCTGATCTCCTCGCCTCTTATCGCCCTGCGTGCGGCAGCAAAGGTGGCGGCAGACCACGGCATACCCTGCCACATCCTCGGCGATGCGCTGGAGGGGGAGGCGCGCGAGGTCGCCCGCACGCTGGGGGGCATCGCGGTCAGCGTAGCAGGCCATGGCCTGCCGTTCGGCGCGCCCTGCGTGCTGCTGTCGGGCGGCGAGACGGTGGTGACGCTGAAGCCCGGCGCGCAGACCGGGCAAGGCGGGCGCAACGTCGAATTCGCGCTGGCGCTGGCCATAGCACTGGACGGGCACCTGCGCATCACGGCACTTGCGGGCGACACGGACGGGATCGACGGTGTGGGGGATGCGGCGGGGGCGGTGATCGGGCCCGACACGCTGGCACGGGCGTGGGCGCTGGGCTTCGATCCACGCGCGGTGCTGGACGGCCACGACGCCCATGCGCTGTTCACGGCCCTCGGCGATCAGGTCGTGACCGGGCCGACGCTGACCAACGTGAACGATCTGCGGGCGATCTACGTCGCCGGTTAGGCTGCACGACGCCAGATCGCCGCAGCCGAGGTGTCTCGCCTCGCCTTGCGTGACCCGTCGCGCTGCGGGATAGGTGCGTGCCCGGCGCAGGTCCGGCGACAGACCGAAGGGAACGATCATGGGACACCTCCACCACGCGGCACTGGCCCTCTGGCTTGCGATGGCCGGTTCTGTCGCCGCACAGGACCCGACCCTGCGCGCCGCGGCACAGGAAACCGGAACCGTGATGTGGGAACTGGACACGATTCGACACTACGGGCTGGACGCGGCGAACGGCTTCACGCTCGACGTGCAGGCGACGGCGGGGGCGGATGCGGCGCAGATCGCGTTTCAGGGCGGGGCGGTCGATGTGATCGTCAGCGACTGGATCTGGGTCGCGCGCCAGAACGCGGCGGGCGAGGCGCTGGTGTTCATCCCCTTCAGCCGCGCCGTGGGCGGCCTGCTGGTGCCGCAGGATTCCACCGCGCAGACGTTGGCCGACATTGACGGCGGGCGCATCGGCGTGGCGGGCGGGCGGCTGGACAAGGGCTGGATCATCCTGCAGGCCTATGCGCAGCAGACCTATGGCCTCGATCTGGCGGCGGCGACCACGCAGGTGTTCGGCGCACCGCCCCTGATCATGAACGCCGCCACCACCGGGCAGCTGGAAGGGGCGATCAACGTCTGGCACTTCATGGCGCGGATGCAGGCCGAGGGGATGCGCGAGCTGATCTCGATCGCCGATGCGGCGACGGCGCTGGGCCTCGATCCCGCCACGCCGCTCTTGGGCTATGTCGTGCGGGCCAAGCTGCTGGAGGACAACCCGGCGCTGGTGGCGGGCCTTGCCCGTGCATCGCAACAGGCCAAGGCGGTGCTGGCGGACGATTCCGCCGCATGGGCCCGGCTGCGTACGCGCATGGGCGATCCGGACGACGCGGCCTTTGCCGCGTTGCAGGCGGGGTTCGCCGCAGGCAAGCCGCTGCCGGGTCCGGTCGACGTGGCGGCGGCACAGCGGATGCTGGCGCTGATGTCGGATCTGGGCGGGCCCGATCTGGTCGGCGACGTGACGGCGTTGCCGGAGGCCATGTTCTACACCTTGCCGCCTGCATGACCGACACGGTGGCGGCCCTCGACCTGCCGGGCTTCGCCTATGGCACGACGCCCGTTCTCGGCCCCGTAGCGCTGCGCGTCGCACGGGGCGAGGTGCTGGCGCTGACGGGCGCGTCCGGCATCGGCAAATCGACGCTGTTGCGCATCCTCGCGGGGCTGAGCCCCGCCGTGGGCATCCGCGCCGTCACACCGCGCATCGCCTTCGTCTTTCAGGAACCGGTCCTGCTGCGCTGGCGCACGGCACGCCGCAACGTCGAGATCGCGGCGGGCGTCACCCCCGCCGCGGCACAGGCGGCGCTGGAGGATGTGGGTGTCGGCGATCTGGCCGCGCGGTTCCCTGATCAGATGAGCCTTGGTCAGCAACGCCGCCTGACGCTGGCGCGGGCCTTTGCCACCGCACCGGACCTGATGTTGCTCGACGAACCCTTCGTGTCGCTCGACCAGCCCACCGCCGATGCGATGATGTCGCTGTTCGCGGGGCTGGCCGCGCGCCGCCCCATGGGCTGCGTGATCGTCACCCACACCCCCGCCGAGGTGGCGCGTCTGGCCACGCGGGTGCTGCACCTGTCGGGGCGGCCCGCTACGGTGCACGCCATGCCGGTTCGGTCTGGCGATGCGGGCGGTGGATTGTTAGCGTGACGCGAGCGGCGGCGCAGGCCACGCATGACAGGGAGGGACCGGAACCATGGAACTGAAGGACGAACGCGAGATCGCAGCCCCGCCGGAGGTGGTCTGGGCCGCCCTGCTGGACGCCGAGGTGCTGAAGGCTTGCGTACCCGGCTGCACCGCCATGGCGGGCAGCCCGGAGGAGGGGTTCACTGCCACGGTCGTCCAGAAGGTCGGCCCGGTGAAGGCGACGTTCCAGGGCGAGGTGACGCTGAGCGAGATGATCGCCCCGCACAGCCTGACGATCAGCGGGCAGGGCAAGGGTGGACCCGCCGGCTTCGCCTCTGGCGGGGCGGCGGTGGTGCTGACGCCCAGCGAGGGCGGCACGCGGCTGTCCTACGACGTGACCGCCAAGGTCGGCGGCAAGATGGCGCAACTCGGCAGCCGGATCATCGACGGCTTTGCGCGCAAGATGGCGGACCAGTTCTTCGACGACTTCAAAGCGGTGGTCGAGGGTGTGGACGCCGCCGACGTGCCCGTCCCCGACGCGCCGCCGGTCGAGAAAAAGGGATGGGTCAAGCGGCTGATCGGCAGCAAGGACTAGGCCTTGTGCCGGGGTGCAGCGTCGCTGGGGGGCCAGCCCCCCGGCTGCGCCGCCCCCCGGGATATTTCTGACCAGAAGAAGCTGCGGGTATGTGATGGACGGGGACGGGTCACGACGTCGCCCGACCTTGACCGCATCGGCGAGGCGACTGCGCAAGGTCTAGTTGCCTGTGGCAGGTGTCGTGCCCGTTTCGCATGGCGTGACTTGGTCGAGCAGGGCCATTGATCGACGGGCGGTGCGATGAACCCATCCGGTGTGGCACCGCCTGTCGGTTGTCATCGAACGGCGTCGATCGACACCGTCACGATCGGCGGTTTTCCGCTGGTTCCCTGATGACGACAGGAACGTGTGTCGCGATGTGCGGGTTTTAACAGCGATATGTGCGGACCCGTCACGGGCCGTTTGCCGGAGGAAACAGATGAAGACCTTGTTGAAATCGACCACATCGCTGGTGCTGTGCCTGTCGTTGGCGACGCCGGGCATTGCACAGGACGCTGCTGCACAAGGCGCACCGTTCCCCTGCGTGGCACCGAATGGCGAAACCGCTGGCGACGCCGCATCCCTGGCCGCCGCACTGAGCGCGGGTGGCGAGCAGGCACCGGCAGACGATGCCGTGGTGTGTGGCCCCGAAGCCATCGCAGCCGCTGATGTCGTAGCCGCCGAAGCCGCAGTCGCCGACCAGGCCGCTGCCGATCAGGCTGCCGCCGATCAGGCTGCCGCCGACCAAGCCGCTGCTGATCAGGCTGCTGCAGACCAAGCAGCTGCAGACCAAGCAGCTGCGGATCAGGCTGCTGCCGATCAGGCTGCTGCTGATCAAGCTGCAGCGGATCAGGCTGCTGCGGACCAAGCTGCTGCCGATCAAGCCGCTGCGGATCAGGCCGCTGCCGATCAAGCCGCTGCTGATCAAGCTGCTGCTGATCAAGCTGCTGCGGACCGAGCTGCTGCGGATCAGGCCGCTGCCGATCAAGCCGCTGCTGATCAAGCTGCTGCGGACCAGGCCGCTGCGGACCAAGCTGCTGCGGATCAGGCCGTTGCGGATCAGGCGGCTGCGGACCAAGCCGCTGCCGATCAGGCCGCTGATGACCAAGCTGCTGCCGATCAGGCCGCTGCGGATGCTGCAACCGACGATACCGCTGACGCCCCGGCAGAGGCCGAAGCCGAAACCACCGCAGCGCCCGCTGACGCCGAAGCCGAAGCCGAAACCACCGCAGCCCCAGCAGAAGCCGAAGCGGAGATCACGGCAACCGACGATGCACCGATGAGAGATGCCGATGCCGCTGCTGCGGCGATCGCGGCGCAGACCGAAGGCGAGGCCGCACCGGTCGCCGAAGCCGCGACCGACGATACTGCAACCGCCGAAGACGTGCCCGCCGCAGATCCGGCGACGGCGGACGATGCGACGACGGCGGATACCGCCACGCCGCCCGCCGAAGACGGCTCGACCGTCGCCGACGACACGAGTGCCGAAACGGCCACGCCGCCCGCGGCGGACGTGGATGTGAACGTCGAGACCGAGGCCACCGCCGAAGCCACCGTCGAAGGCGAAGCACCTTCTGCCGAAGATCAGGCCGACCGCACCGCCGAACTCGAGGCGGAGCGCCAGAATGCGGCCGCGGCTGCGGCTGCCGCGGCCCTCGCCGCCGGAACGGCCGTGGACGGCGATGCACCAGAGGTCGTGACCGAGGACGTGACGGAGGACGACGTGCGCACCGCGGACGAAGACTTCGTCAACCGCATCGGCGACATCCGCGAGGCGGACTCGAATGACGACGACGGCCTGTCGAACTTCGAGAAGGCGCTTGTCCTCGGCCTCGGCGCCGTGGTGGTCGGATCGCTGCTGCGCAACGGTGACGAGGTCGTGTCGAATTCCGGCGACCGCGTGATCGTGGAGCGTGACGGGCAGCTGCGCGTGCTCAAGAACGATGACGTGCTGCTGCGCCAGCCCGGCGCGCAGGTCGGCACGCAGACCTTCGACGACGGCTCGACCCTGACCACCGTGACGCGTGACGACGGCAGCGTCGTCACCACGATCCGCTCGGCGGACGGCACCGTGCTGCGCCGCAGCCTGACGCAGGTCGACGGCACGCAGGTCGCGCTGATCGATGACCTCGGTACCGCGTCCGTGCCCGTCGTCGTCTCGGACCTGCCGCCGGTCCCGACAGAACGTGTCTCGTCGCGCTCCGTTGCGCTGAACGATCAGGCGGCGCTCGAAACCGCGCTGACGGCCAGCCTGCTGGCCAACACCGGGCGGACCTATTCGCTTGAACAGGTGCGCGGCATCCGCGAGGTACGCGCCCTTGCGCCGCAGATCGACCTCGACGCGATCACGTTCGAAACGGGCTCGGCCGCCATTCAGCCGAGCCAGGCCGAACAGCTTGCCGCCCTCGGTGGCGCGATCCGTCAGATCGTCGCGAACAACCCCTCCGCGATCTTCCTCGTGGAAGGGCACACGGACGCCGTCGGCGATGCGGGCTACAACCTGGGTCTGTCGGACCGTCGTGCCGAAACGGTCGCGCTGGCCCTGTCGCAGTACTTCTCGGTCCCGCCCGAGAACCTCGTGACGCAGGGCTACGGCGAGCAGTTCCTGCGCGTGCAGTCGCTGGGTGACGAACGTGCGAACCGTCGCGCTTCGGTGCGCAATATCACGCAGCTGCTGCGCAGCTAAGCCGACCCGAGCGATGACATGGACGGCCCGCGACACAGGCGCGGGCCGTTTGTCGTTGCAAAAGCCCGCCCCGCACACGCTCCCCTTCTTCTGGTCGGACATATCCCGGGGGTGGACGGCGGATGCGCCACCGGTTCGAGAACTGGCCGGCGACGGGCTGGCCCCCCGGACGTCACTCAACTCCTGACATGCAAAAGGCCCCGATGTCGCCATCGGGGCCTTTCTCACGATTCGCCTCGGGCCTTACTTCGGCATCGGGCCGATCAGCATGACCATCTGGCGGCCTTCCATCTTGGGAAAGTTCTCGACCTTGCCGTGCTCCTTGGTGTCCTCGGCCACCCGCTCCAGCAGCTGGCGACCCAATTCCTGGTGCGCCATCTCGCGGCCACGGAACCGCAGGGTGACCTTCACCTTGTCGCCGCCCTCGAGGAACTTGTAGACGCTGCGCATCTTCACATCGTAATCGTTGCTGTCCGTGTTCGGACGGAACTTGATCTCTTTGATCTCGATGATCTTCTGCTTCTTGCGCGCCTCGTTTTCCTTCTTCTGGGTCTCGTACTTGTACTTGCCGAAATCCATGATCTTGCAGACCGGCGGCACGGCATTGGGCGAGATCTCGACCAGATCGAGTCCGGCCTCCTCGGCCATCTGCATCGCGCGCTCGGGGCTGACGACACCGACGTTCTCGCCGTCGGCACCGATCAGGCGGATGTCGCCGCCGCGGATGCGTTCGTTGATCCGGGGGCCGGTCTCACGCACGGGGGGTGCGTTATGGGGTCTGCGTCCTATGGTCTTCATCCTTTGGTCGTTTGAATTTGATCATGGGAACCTAAACCTGTGGCGCGTCCGCTTCAAGGCGCAAATCGGTGGTTTACATGCCCGAAACCGCCGATCGGGGGCGATGGTTCTTGACGCCGCGACCGTGCGACCGCATCTGCGGGCCAGACCGCGCCGCAAGGCGCATCACGCAAAAGGGGACATTCCATGCGCGCCATCGTCATAATCGCCGTCGTGGCCATTCTTGGTTATTTCGGCTTTCAATACGCCGTCAACGGCCGCGATCCGCAGGCCGTCGTCGCCGGCACCGGGGCGGTGACGCCCGCCGATCAGGTCGCAGCCGACGTGGACGCCACCGCCGATGCCGCAGCCACCGCCACCGCGGATGCCGCCGACGAGGCCGCCGCTGCGGCCGCCGCCGCCGCCGATGCAGCGGCGGATGCGACAGCCGATCTGGCCGCCGCCGCCGATGCCGCTGCCGCCGAGGCAGGTGCCGCCGCCGACACCGCCACGGATCAGGCCGCCGCCGCGGCCAACGATGCCGCCAACCTGGCGCGTGACGCGGCTGCCGACGCCGGTGCGGCGCTGGAAAACCTGTCGAACGATGCCGAAGGTGCTACGGCCGCAGCCCTCCAGCAGGCAAGCGATGCCGCCGATCAGGCCGGGACCGCCCTGCAGAATGCCGCCGACGCCGCCGCAGGCGCGCTGGCCGGTGCCGCCGCTGACCTCAGCGACCGGATCGAGCCTGCGGCCGCCGACGTGCCGCTGGACGTGCTGCTGACGCCGGCAGGCTTCGACGCGGATGCCGTCGTGGGCCGCATTGCCGCCAGCGACCTGTCGGACGTGCAAAAGACGGCGCTAACCGACAGCGTCCGCGCCGCCGAGGATGATCCCGCGCTGCTGGACGCCACGCTCATCCGCCTGCGCGAGGCGCTGGGCGCCTGATCCTGCTCGGGCACTGACGACAAAAAAGGGGGGCCGCATCACACCGATGCGGCCCCCTTGTCGTGTCACCGACGTCTGGCGTTCCCCTCCGTGCCAATAAGAGTGAGACATTTGACTGGCTAAAGTTTAGACTTGAGGGCGAAGGAGACCGAACCCATGGTAATGCCTTCACAGATGCCGCCTCCACAGGATACCGGATCTGAGATTTCGCCTACGATCCCACCCGCTCGCGTCGTAGCTGCGCCGCGTGTCCCTACGGCCGAGCTGACGACGACCCCGAAGCGGCGCACGTTCACTGCAAAATACAAACTACGCATTCTGGATGAGACGGACCATGCTGCTGATACAGGCACGGTTTCAGCCATTCTGCGGCGGGAGGGGCTTTATTCCTCCGCGTTGACCGATTGGCGCCGTGCGCGCGCAGCGGGGACGTTGGGGGCTTT
>NZ_FOCI01000039.1 GCF_900110065.1 Loktanella fryxellensis
CAGACGACGGGCTTCGTCGAGAGCCTGCTGCGGCATTGATGAACAAACTCTGGAAGTCAGGGCAGTTGAAATCACTGGCAGCAACACCGGGGATGCACCGATGTTGCCTCATCTCCTCAACCAGATCCCGCAAGATCAGGAGATCGGCAGCGTGACCGCGGATGGCGCATACGACACGCGCCGATGCCATAACGCCATCGCCGATCGTGGAGCCTCTGCGGTCATCCCACCGCGCAAAAATGCCCAACCATGGGAACCAACCACCGCCGGTGCCATAGCCAGGAATGATGCGCTCCGCGCATCGAAGTGTCTGGGTCGGGCGCTCTGGCGGAACTGGAGCGGATACCACCGCCGGAGCCGCGTCGAGACAAAGATGCATTGTGTAAAGCTGCTGGGCCAGCGGCTGATGGCTCGGGACTTCGACCGCCAGGTCGCGGAGGTCCAGGTGCGCATCGCTATCCTGAATGGCTACACCGCCCTTGGCATCCCCGTCACAAAGGCAGTGGCATAAATCCGTCTGGGGTAAGGGGAAAACCGTCCGTCAGCTGATTTGCGCAACAGAGTCCCTTCGAGGACATCTTCGACCGGGTCTGTGGCGAGCACCAGATCGAACACCGGCTCACCAAGGTCAAGCACCCCTGGACGAACGGCCAGGTCAAGCGAATGAACCGAACAATCAAGGAGGCGACCGTCAAACGCTTCCACTATGACGACCGCGATCAGCTACGGGGCCACCTCGTCAACTTTATCAGCGCCTGCAACTTCGGGCGACGGTTAAATACACTCAAAGGCCTCACGCCCTACGAGTTCATCTGCAAACAGTGGATAACCGAACCAGAAAAGTTCACCCGCAATCCGATCCATCAGATGCCGGGACTAAACATCTATCCTGTTCGTTCCGAAGCAAGTGAAAGGAGGGCGTTTTATTTCATAAACCTGTATCACCGGTGCAAGTTCCTTCTGACAAAGGCTTTGGTTGCCCGAGCCTTCAGAATCTGGTTGTCGTTTCACGCAAGTCGGTCCCGGCGTATTAAAAGTTTAATTCTGTGCGATCATCGTCAGGAAGCCTCTTCCTGCGCGCCGCCGATCTGGCCCAGAAGGGTCAGTATCATTGCCGTGTGACTTTTGCGGATGGCGTCCACCGGGAAAAACTCATCGCGCCGGTCAGACGACGCCAACATTTCGCGTGACAGGGACAGCGTGACGATGGGGCCGAACACCATGTGTTCCATTCCAAGCCGGTCATGGGCGCGAAACGTACCGTTCATCAGTCCCTTGTCGATAATCTCATTTAAAACATCGTGTTGGTTGCGCATAAAAACCTCATAGAACCTGCTCGCAACCTCGGGCATCTGCATTCCGACCTCTGCGATCAGAGGTGACATCCGGCCAACCGGAGAGGCTACGATTACACCGTAAAGCGTTGCAATCGCTTTGCGAATTCGATCGGTATCGCTCAGGCTGGCATCATCGCGGATGTGTTCGAGAAGGCGTGTGGCCGCCTCATACCCCTCGGTCACGCAAGAGACGAACAGCGCATCCTTGCTGGCAAAGTGGTGATAAAGGCTCGCCTTCTGTATCCCACAGGCGCGTGCAAGATCGGCCATCGACGTGCCAGCATAGCCACGCATCAAAAACAGATCAATCGCATGATCCATGATGTCCTGCCGACGGTTGGGGGACGCGCCAGTTTTGTTCTGGTCTTCCATTGACACCACGGATTGCTCCTCTATTTGACTACCGAACGGTCGGAAGACTGGGAATATAGTTAGGCTGTCCCGATGAAAAATCAATACACAACACTGCGGGTCATAGCCATGGTCGCGGCTTTGCTTTGCGCATCACCGTCGTTCGGCGAAGGTGAGGCAGTTCCGGTCGTGCGCACGATCACCCTCGCCGCACCTTCCGAGAGCATAACACGGCAGTTTTTCGGTCGGGTGACCGCGCGTGAAACGGTCGATCTGTCGTTCGAGGTTGGCGGCACCCTTGAACGCCTCGTTCCGGATGAAGGCACGCTGGTCAGCCGGGGCGATCTTCTGGGCCAGCTTGAACTTTCCGGCTTTGAACGTTCAGTAGAACAGGCGACCCTTGCGCTTGATATGGCGCGGCGTGAGGCCGAGCGCGCGCAGACGCTCGCGTCGCGGCAGATCGGGGCGGCGGCACGCGCGCAGGATGCGGCAACGGCCCGCGATCTGGCGGAGGTTGCTTTGCGCGATGCGCAAGCAGCCCTTGCCGATGCCAGTTTGCGCGCACCTTTCGACGGGCTGGTCGCAGTCCGCATGACGCCTGCCTATTCAGCGGTCGCCCCCGGTCAGCCCATTCTCAAGCTACACGACATGAGCGAGGTCAGGGTGGAGTTCGCCCTGCCGGAGCAGGTGTTTCAGCAGGCCGGTGATCTGGCCG
Source organism: Loktanella fryxellensis (assembly GCF_900110065.1). GTDB lineage: Bacteria > Pseudomonadota > Alphaproteobacteria > Rhodobacterales > Rhodobacteraceae > Loktanella > Loktanella fryxellensis. The sequence continues at coordinate 2,404 of NZ_FOCI01000039.1, forward strand.
ATGTCAGGTTTTCGGCGACACTTCCTGCCGGGCGCGCATGGCCGTTGCGACTTGTCTCGTTTCAACCGGCGACCGGCCGGGTCGGGCAAAGCTATACCGTCACGCTGGCGTTCGACGGGCAGCCGCCCGCGTCGATCCTTCCGGGCGCATCCGTTGCCGTGACGGCGACCCTGCCGCATCAGGGGCAGGGCATGGCCATACCCGCTACCGCGCTGCTGGCAGGCAATGATCGGGGTGCCTCGGTGCTGGCCATTGTGCCTATGGGTGGCAGCCTTCAATTGCGCGAGATGCCGGTCACCGTGGGGTCCGAAACAGGCGTGGGGCTTGCTGTCGAAGGACTGCCTCCTGACACCGAAATTGTGGCCACTGGCGTGCATCTGTTGCGCGATGGCCAGATCGTGCGGCGGTTCACCGGTCTGATTACGGCGGAGAATTAAACCATGTCCATTGCACGCGCCGCTATCGAACGCCCGATTTACACATGGATCCTGATCCTGTTTTGCCTGATCGGCGGGGCGCTCGGGTATCTGGGTGTGGGAAAACTGGAAGACCCGACCTTTACGCTCAAGACCGCCCTTGTCATCACGCCCTATCCGGGGGCTACGGCGGACGAGGTTGCATCCGAGGTCTCTGAAGTGCTGGAAAGCGAGATTCAGCGGATGGGGGAGGTTGATTACATCACCTCGCGCAACACGCCGGGTCTTTCGGTGATCGAGGTCGAGATCAAGCCGACCTATGGCGGATCCGAGTTACCGCAGGTCTGGAACGATCTGCGCGCCCGTGTGGCAGATGCAGCCGGATCACTGCCGCCGGGCGCTTTGCCTGCGCAGGTCAACGACACCTTCGGCGACATTTTCGGCATCTACTACGCCGTCACCGCGCCGGGGTTCGCCGATGCGGAAATCCACGAGATCGCGCAATTCCTGCGGCGCGAGGTTCTTGGCGTGCGGGGCGTGGCAAATGCCGATCTTCTGGGCCTGCCTGACGAAGCGGTGTTCGTGGAGCCCAACAGCCGCAGCCTGGCGACGATCGGAGTGCCGCCGGGGGTCATTCTTGGAGCCATCGGAGCTGTTTCAGCCATATCGCCCACGGGCGCTGTTAGCGATGCAGGCCGGAATTTGCGCATCGAGCCACCACGCCCCGAGGGGCAGGCGTTTGACATCCGGGGGCTGACCATCGGTGCGCAGGGGGATACGTTCAGTCTGGCCGATATCGCCGCAATCTCGCGGGGTCGCGTGGATCAGCCCCAGCACGTCATTCGCCACAACGGGGTCGAGGCGTTCACCCTTGGCATTGCAGGGTTGCAATCGGAAAATATCGTGGACGTGGGCGCGCGGGTCGAGGCGCGTCTTGCCGCTTTGTCAGACGTGCTGCCGGTGGGCGTAACGATCGAGCCGATTTACCAGCAGCACCGCGTTGTGGGCGACGCAAACGGCGAATTTCTGGTCAGCCTCGCCCTATCGGTGGCTGTGGTGATCGCCGTCCTTGCGCTGTTCATGGGTTGGCGCGCCTCGCTGGTGGTGGGACTGACATTGCTTTTGACAGTCACGTTCACATTTTTCTTCATGATGCTGTTCGACATCAAGGTCGAACGGATCAGCCTTGGCGCACTGATCATCGCGATGGGCATGTTGGTGGACAATGCGATTGTCGTGGCCGAGGGCATGCAGATCGAGATGCGCAAGGGCCGCCGCGCCGCCGATGCCGCCGCTGAAACCGCCCGCAAGACGCAAGTGCCGCTGCTGGGCGCCACGATCATCGGGGCGATGGCCTTTGCCGGAATCGGCCTTTCGCCCGATGCCAGTGGCGAATTTCTGTTTTCGCTGTTCGCGGTCATCACCATATCGCTGATGCTGTCATGGGTGCTTTCGGTAACGGTCACGCCGCTGCTGGGCAGTTATCTGTTCCGGACGGGCGGCCTTGCGGAAGGCCAGGACCCTTACGCAGGCGCGGTGTTTCGGGGCTATGCGGCCATCGTGCGCGGGGCGCTGCGAGTGCGCTGGCTGATCATCGTGGCGCTGGTCGGGGGCACGGTTGCCTGCTTTGGTGCCATGAGCCTTGTCACGCAGCAGTTCTTTCCGCCCGCATCGACGCCGCTGTTCTATCTGAACTACAAGGCGGCGCAGGGCACTCAGATACAGCAGACACTGGACGATCTGGAGGTGGTCGAGGCGTGGCTGGCAGAGCGCGACGATGTGACGGCCGTGACCACGACAGCCGGCCGATCCCTGACGCGGTTCATTCTGACCTACACGCCGGCCAAGCCGGACCCTTCCTATGGCCAGCTTTTGATCCGGGCGACCAGTTTCGAGGCAATCCCGGCCCTGCGCGACGATCTGGCCGCTTTTGCGCAAACGGCGTTGCCATGGGCCGAAACGCGGGTCGAACAGGTCATCTATGGCCCACCGGTGACTGCGGATGTCGAGGTGCGCCTGTCCGGTCCTGACCCGGACGTGCTGCGCGATCTAAGTGATCAGGCGCTGGCCATCTTCAACACATCCCCGCTGTTGCAGACAAGGCGCGTCGATTGGCGTGAGCGGGTCTTTACGACACGTCCCTTTTATGCAGCCGACCGCGCGCAAGCGTTGGGCGTAACCCGCAGCGATGTGGCCACGGCCCTTGCCCTTGCCACCGACGGCGTCCCAGCGGGCGCGATCCGCGAAGGCGAACGGGACATCCCCATTATCGTTCGGACCCCGCGCGCCGAGATGACGGCAGACGGGCGCGTGCGCGATCAGATCGTTTTTTCCCCGGCGACAGCCGGATATGTGGCGCTGGATCAGGTAATCGACGGGTTCGAGGTGATCACGCGCGACAGCGTGATCGTCCGGCGCGACCGAATGCCCACGCTGAGCGTTCAGGGCTTTACCGTGCCCGGCGTGATGCCGCCCACCGCTTTTGCCCAAGTGCGGGCCGAGATCGAGGCGTTGGATCTGCCGCCCGGATACCGGATGGCATGGGGCGGCGAGCATGAAAGTGCGGGCGCAGCACAGGCCAGTCTGGGCAAGCAGATGCCGATGGCGTTCGGCACCATGTTCCTGATCACCGTTTTGCTGTTTGGCAAGTTGCGCCAGACGGCCGTGATCTGGACGGTGGTGCCGATGGCGGTCAACGGCGTTGCCTTTGGGCTGTTGTTCACCGGGCTGCCGTTCAGCTTTACAGCGCTTCTGGGTCTGCTCAGCCTGTCGGGCATGTTGATCAAGAACGCGATTGTGCTGGTCGAGGAAATCGACATCCAGAAAGACGAAGGCGGGTTGCCGCAATCCGAGGCCATCGTGCGCGCCTGCGTCAGCCGTCTGAACCCGGTCGTGCTGGCAGCCGTGACGACTATTCTTGGCATGGCCCCGCTGTTGTTCGACGTGTTCTTCGCCTCGATGGCTGTCACGATCATGGCCGGTCTCGCGTTCGCAACCGTTCTGACGCTGATCGGCGTGCCGGTGTTCTATGCGACGTATCTGAGAAAAGAACGGATGGCTGAAAGGCGGCAAAACAAACCGCAGGCGGACCTGAGGGTCGCGGTCGAATTAACGTCCCACAGACTCGCCGCTGAATAAGACGACCAAGAACGAAACAAGGAGCTGAACAGATGACCGCCAACAATGCCTTTACCGCCAAAAGCTTTGATTTCTTTGAAGGTCTTGCAGCCAACAACGACCGGGATTGGTTCAACGACAACAAGGATGCGTTCACAACGCAGCTTGAAGATCCATTCATCCATTTGCTCGAAACCCTGAGCAATCGGTTGGCCGATGCGCCCCGCGCCTTGTCCGGCGGCAAGGCGACCGTTTTCAGAATGAACCGCGACGTTCGTTTCAGCGCAGACAAGCAGCCCTACAAGACCAACCTCTCTGGCCTTCTGACGCCCTCTGGATCGAAGAAGGAAGCCAGTGGCATTGTCTATGTGCACCTTGACGCGACCGGTGGCTTTGCGGCGGCTGGCTACTATAATTTCAGCCCTGCCCAACTTGGGCCAATCCGCGACGCAATGGTAGAAAAGGCGGACCGTTTTGACGACGTGATGGCTCATCTTGGCAAGGCCGGCCGCGACCTTGATCGTACAGACAGCTTGACCGCCATGCCCAAAGGGTTTGCCGAACAGTCAGAGCATCGGCATGCCGCAGAAATCCGGTTGAAATCGTTGATCGTGCGCGAGCCGCTGCCAAAGGCGGCGTGGCTGACCGGTGACGTCATCGACCGCGTCGAGGCGCTTGCCCGGGACGCAATGCCCTTGCTGACATTCGCGGGGCCCGCACAATGAGAGGGCACCGGATTGAAGGGGCTGACAAGGTGCGCGGGCGCGCCTTGTTCGTGGATGACCTGCGCGACAGCGACCTTGGCTTTGTGCCGCTGATCGCACTTGCCGTGACAACGCCTGTGGGCTCGGGCACCGTCCGAGCGATCAGATCAGCGGATGCGTTGGCCATTCCGGGCGTGCGCGCGGTCATTACGCACGAGAATGCGCCGCGCCTGCGCAAGGTGATTTCTCTGAGCATGTCAGAGCCGGGCACCCGGCTGCCGCTGCAATCTGCGCGGATCGACTACGCCGGTCAGATTGTTGCCTTGGTGATCGCTGATACCTTGCAGGCTGCGCGGGATGGCGTGGCGTCGGTTGGCCTTGAGATCGACGCCGGTTCTGCGCCGGTTGTGATCCTTGCCGATGCCAAGGCGCGGCTGAAAAGCGTCAAGCGTGCGGGAATCGGTCCCGGTCGGTCGCGCAAGGGCGATGCAGATGCGGCGTTGGCCGGGGCTGCCGTCACAACCGACGACACGTTCCACAACGCGGCGCATCATCAAAATCCGATCGAGCCCGGCGCCGTCGTTGCGCGTTGGGACCCGGATGGCGGCGTGACTGTCCATGCCGCGGTCCAATGGCACCACGTCGACACGATGATGATCGGACAGGCCTTCGGGTTTGGCTGGTCCGATGGACTGCCCGGCTTTCTGAACCGCGTGCTCAGGAAAAACCGGTCCGAGGGCAAGGTCCGGCTGAACAATCACTTCTCGGGCGGCGCGTTCGGGCGCAACATTTCCTACCAGGCGCTGCTGTTGGCTCCGATGGCTGCCAAAGTCGTTGGCGCCCCGGTGAAATTCATCCACACGCGGCGCGACACGTTCAGTCTGATGTCCCACCGCTCTGAGGCGCGGCAGCGATTGCGTCTTGGCGGGGCGGCAGATGGGCGCCTTGCAGCCATCGTTCTTGAACCAGACATCGCCAAGGGTGCCGCGGCGTTTGTCGAGCCGGTGGGTGAGATGCCGATGCAGCTTTACGCGCACAAGACGCACCGTTTGACGTCCCAAGTTGCATCCCTAGACCTGCCAGGAGCGGGCTGGATGCGCGGACCGGGGGTGGCTTATGCGATCTTTGCGCTTGAACAAGGAATGGATCGCCTCGCCGCAGAACTGCGCATGGATCCCCTTGATATCCGCTTGATCAACCACGCAGACGTGCACCCGGTCAGCACAAAGCCATGGGAGGCAAAGGCGCTGCGCGAGGCCTATGACGCAGGCGCTGCGGCCATCGGATGGCGTGATCGGCCAAAGGGCGGGACGATGCGACCGGATGGGCGGCTGACGGGCTATGGCATGGCCTCTGCCATCGACCTTGGGCGCCAGTTTCCCGCCACGGCGCATGTCACCTTGACTGCGGATGCAAGGGTGGATGTGTCGCTGGCTGTGTCCGAGATGGGTCAGGGTCTTTTGACCGGGCTGACCGGGCTGATTTCGGAAATGACGGGCCTGCCCACGGACCGGGTTGAACTCAGGCGGTCCGCCACGACGGAAAGCTACGCTGCGGGCTCCATCGGCTCGACGGGCACCTACTCCAACGCCGCCGCAATCCTTGATGCCGTGCAACGCATTACGGCAGGTCTGCTGGTCAAGGCGCGAAAGGACCGCGCATCGCCGTTCTATGGTCGCCCTTCCGGTTTGGCCCGGCTTATGTCCGACCACCTTGTTCTTGGCGATGGCACCCGTGCGCCGCTGGCCGATCTGCTGGCGCGGTATGGCGCGCAATCCGCCTCGGGCAGGGCGGGTTTGACCTTCGGGGCCTCGGCCAAAGCCAAGGCGAGTTTCGGAGCCGTTTTTTGCGAAATGGCCGTGGATGCGGTGACACTCGATATCGAAGTGGTTCGCCTGATCGGGGCCTACGATTGCGGTCGCGTCCTGCAGCCCGCCATCGCGCAGGCGCAACTGCGCGGCGCGATGATCATGGGGCTGGGCCAGGCGCTGATGGAGGAAACCCGTCTTGACCGGCGCACCGGCGCATGGACGAACGCCGAATTGGGCGAGGCGCTGATCCCGACGCAGGCCGATGTCGGGCATCTCGAGGCCATAACGGTTGGTGCGCTCTCTGGGGCCAATCCTCTGAACTTCAAAGGCATCGCAGAGACCGCGATCGTCGGTGTCGCACCCGCCATTGCATCGGCGTTTGCGGATGCCACGGGTGGACAGATCCGGTCCCTGCCGATGACACATAAGGAACGGTTGCGCGCCGTTCGCGACCTGGAACCCACAACCTTGAAGGAATCCGCAGAATGATGCTGACCATCAACGGCACTGACCATCCCATTCCAGATGATATACGGCGAACCCTACTGGATTTCATGCGCGAAGACCTCGGTCTTGTCGGTACGAAAAAGGGCTGCGACCATGGTCAATGCGGCGCCTGCACCGTTCATGTGGATGGCAGACGCATCCTGTCATGCCTGCAGCTAGCAGCAACGGTGCCGGGTGCCGTGACCACCATCGAGGGCATCGTAACCGAGGGCGATCTGCACCCGATGCAGGCCGCTTTTCTGGAACACGACGCCTATCAATGTGGCTATTGCACGCCCGGCCAGATCATGTCGGCAATTGCCTGCGTCAATGAAGGCCATATTCGGTCTGATCGCGAGATTGCGGAATGGATGTCAGGCAACCTGTGCCGCTGTGCCGCTTATACGCAAATCCGCGCCGCCATCCGCGCCTGCACCCTGCAAACCGCCGAGGCATCCACATGAGCCGCCCCATCCTGCACCGTCAAGGCGCGCCCGCTGCTGCCGAAAGCTGGATCGCTGGCGGAACGAACCTCGTCGATCTGATGAAGCTCGGCATAGAGCAGCCCGCAGGTCTTGTGGATTTGGGCCCCCGCCGCGCCACGCTTTCCGGGATCGCTGACGCGGACGGCGGGTTGACGCTTGGCGCCATGACCACATTGGCCGAAACCGAGCGTGATCTACGCATCCAGCGGGATTATCCCGCCGTTCACCTGGCACTTGCTTTGGCCGCCAGCCCCCAGATCCGCGAGATGGCAACGCTGGGCGGAAATCTGCTGCAACGCACCCGCTGCACCTATTTCCGCGACGGTCATTCGCCGTGCAACAAGCGCGCACCGGGCACCGGATGTTCTGCGATTGGCGGCGATGATGCCGCTTTGGCCATTCTTGGAACCTCTGAGAATTGTATGGCGAACTACCCCGGCGATCTTGCCGTGGCACTGGTCATGCTCGGTGCAGATATGTCGGTCGAGGATAGGGACGGGCGCAGGCGACGCATCGCCGTGCAGGACCTTTACCGCCTGCCCGGCGCCACGCCGAACCATGAAACGACGCTTGCGCATGGCGATCTGATCACAGCGATCCATTTGCCTGTGCCGACCTGGACAGGGCAAACTTATGTAAAACTGCGGGACCGGGCGTCCTATGCTTTTGCCAGCGCGTCTGCCGCAGTGGCGCTTGAATTCGACGGGTCGAAAGTTAGCAGTGCCCGGATCACGATCGGCGGTCTTGCGACAGTCCCGTGGCGGTGCGCTGCGGCAGAAGGCAGGCTTATCGGGCGCGTGCTTGATGAAAGGACCGCAATGGAAACAGGCAGGGCCTGTCTCGCCGAAGCGACGCCAAGTCCGACGCAAGATCACAAGGTCGAGTTGGGCGCACGCGCTGTGGCGAAGGCACTGGTCGTTGCGTCGCATATGCACTTTTCCATTAAGGCCGGACACAGCGATGGACCATGAAAAGTTTGCGCGCGTCGAAGTGCGTTCATCCGCCGAAGTCTGGTCATGGCTCGACGTCAACCACGCCATGCTGGAAAGCGTATGGCTGGTGACATGGAAGGCCAGCCACCGTGATCGGTATGTAGGCCGGGACGATGTGCTGGACGCGCTGATCGCTTACGGATGGATCGACGGACGCCGGCTGAAGCTGGACGAAGACCGCACGATGCAGCTTATCTCGCCGCGCAAACAGCAGGCTTGGGCACTGACCTACAAGGAACGGGCTGAACGGCTTGGCGGCGAAGGCCGGATGCATGCCGCGGGCCTCGCGTCCATCGACGCCGCCAAAGCCGGCGGGCGCTGGGACGAGACGGCCGAGGTGGATGCACTCGTCGTCCCGGATGATCTGTTGAACGCGCTGGCGGACGATTCAGAAGCACAGCGTTTCTTTGAGGCCGCAGCACCAAGCTACCGCAGGAACGTTTTGCGCTGGCTTCATTTGGCGAAACGAGCTGAAACGCGACAAGAGCGGATCGCGAAAATCCAGTCTTTCTCGTCGCGGCAGGAAAAGCTTCCCCAGATGTGAACGCTGCACGCCGGGCTTGGTGGCTCATTCATCTGCTATGTTATGATGCAACAGGGGGTTGGGATGACCGTATTCGCAGAGCACCGAGCGAAGTGCATTCGAAAGCTCGGTGCGCTGATGCACCAGCCGCTCGCGCGCCCGAAACAGCACCGCCCGCGCCTGCTGCTCTTCGTTCTCAGGCGGCACGAACCGCATTTCGGGACGCTGCGCCGCGACGACAATCGCTTCGGCATCGGCAGCGTCATTCTTCTGACGCTTCACAAAGGGCTTCACGTATTGCGGAGCAATCAGCTTGATCTTAAGGCCTGCCTTCGAAAACTCACGCGCCCAATAGCAGGCACCGCCGCGCGCGAAGGAGAGGTGGGCAGGGTCGGTGGCTTGCACCTAGCGCAACATCCCTCTCAAAGCCCCTCGACGAGCTTGCCCAGCAATCGCGTCAGTTCGGTCCGCTCCTCGTCGGTCAGGCCTGCGAGCAACCGCGTCTGGTTCGCAACGTGTAGCGCCATCAATCGGTCGATCAGGGCGAACCCGGTATCGGACAGGGCGACCAGCGTGCCGCGCCGGTCGTCTGGATCGCGTCGACGCTCGACCAGCCCGGCCGTCTCCAGCTTGTCGATCCGCGCCGTCATCGCGCCCGACGTCACCATCGTGGCCTCGTAGAGCGCCGTGGGGTTGAGCGCATAGGGCGCTCCCGACCGGCGCAGGGTGGCGAGCACGTCGAACTCGCCGCCCTGCAGGCCGTGCTCGGTGAAGAACGGGCGGATGTGATCCTTGCGCGCCCGCTCAGCGATTTCGGTCAACCGACCGAAAAGCACCATCGGCAAGGCCTCGAGGTCCGGCCGCTCGCGCTGCCATTCGAGATAGGCCCGGCCAGCCCGGTCGGTCCTGCTTCCTGTTGCGTCATCCGACATCGACCAACTACCTTGACACTGAGATACATTGCTTTAAGTATCTCATCTCCAACGTTCACTATTACGGTGCGCGCACAAATAGGCAAGGATCGTGTTCCCGATGCAGACGTCCAGACGCTTTCTGCCGATCATCCTTCTGATCGCGACCGGGATCATGCTCGGTGCCTCCACCAACCTCGCCAAGATCGCCGGCGATGCGGGCCTGCCGCCGCTGGCGTATCTCGCCTGGTCGATCACGGGCGCGGCGCTGATCCTGCTCGTCGTCGGCGTGGTTCGCCAAACGCTCCCGTCTCTGAACGCGCGCACGGTCGAGTACTTCCTCGTTGCCGCCTTCGTGACCGTCGCGGGGTCGAACCTTATCTTCGTCTCCGCCGTCCCGAAGGTGGGGGCTTCTTTCGTGGCGCTCGCCATCGCGTTTCCGCCGCTGCTGACCTATCTCGGCGCGCTCGCCCTGCGGGTCGAGCGGTTCAGCGCGCTCCGGGCGGGCGGCGTGGTGCTGGCCCTCGCGGGGGCCGTCGTCCTCGCCGTGTTCCAGCTCTCGGCACCCGACGCCCCGGTGTTCTGGATCGTGCTGACCATGTGCGGCCCCGTCCTGCTCGCGATCGGCAACCTCTATCGCACGCTGCGCTGGCCCGAGGGCGAGACCGCCGATGCGCTGGCCCCTGGAATGCTGGTCGCCGCAGCGGCGATGTTGCTTCTGGCGGGCGCCCTGCCCAACTTCACGCTCGCTCTGCCGACAGGGACCGCGCTCCCTTACCTGCTGGTGGCGGTTCAGACCGCGTTGTTCGCCGGTCAGTTCCTGCTTCTCTTCACGCTCCAGAAGGTCGGCGGGCCCGTCCTTCTGAGCCTGCTCGGATCGGTCGGCGCGATCGTCGGCGTGCCGGCGGCGATCCTGCTCCTCGGCGAGACGCCTCCCGGCGGCCTGATCTACGCGGTGCCGTTAATCGTCGCCGGTGTCGCCTTGGTCAGTTGGGGTGGAATGAAGCAGAAAAGGGTAGCGGCATGAGCAATGCGCACAACGGACGACGGGAGGTCATGCCCTCGGGGCTGGTGATCGAGAACCCCTCCACGATGCACGATCCGGCACCCCTGGACTACTCGCAGATTGCGATCGTCCCGGCAGGTGAGCGATGCAATTGGTTGAGCGTTTTGTGGAGAGTTGGGCTCTGTTGCACAAATCCGAGAGGGATTCATGT
>NZ_FOCI01000041.1 GCF_900110065.1 Loktanella fryxellensis
ACTTCGACATGCCCGCCGACCGGCGCGTGTTCCACATCATGGGCACCCCCGACCAGACGCGCCACATCGTCATGGCGAACGAGGAGGCGGTGATCTCTCCGCCGTGGTCGGTGCATGCGGGGGCGGGGACCGGGTCCTACACCTTCTGCTGGGCGATGGCGGGCGACAACACCGACTTCACCGACATGGACATGATCCCGATGGAGGCGCTGCGGTGAGTATGTTTTCACTGAACGGCAAGCGCGCGCTGGTGACGGGCGCCAACACGGGCATCGGTCAGGCCATCGCCGTGGGACTGGCACAGGCGGGGGCCAGCGTGGTCTGCGCCGGGCGCCGGGCCTGCGACGCGACGGTGGCGTTGATCGCGCAGGCGGGCGGCACTGCGTCGTCTGTGCTGGTGGACTTTGCCGATCCCATGGCGGGGCAGGGGCTGTTCGACGGCGCGCCCATCGACATCCTCGTGAACAACGCAGGCCTCATCCGCCGCGCCGACGCGGTGGAGTTCTCCGAGGCCGACTGGGACGCGGTGATGGACGTGAACCTGAAGGCGCTGTTCTTCACCACGCAGGCCTTCGCCAAGGCAGTGTTCGCGCGGGGCGCGCAGGGCCGCGTGGTGAACATCGCCTCGCTGCTGTCGTTCCAGGGCGGCATCCGCGTGCCGAGCTATACCGCGTCCAAGCACGGCGTGGCCGGGCTGACGAAGCTGCTGGCGAACGAATGGGCGGCCAAGGGCATCAACGTGAACGCGGTGGCCCCGGGCTACATCGAGACGAACAACACCGAGGCCCTGCGCGCCGACCCCGACCGCAACGCCGCCATCCTCGCGCGCATCCCGGCGGGCCGCTGGGGAGAGGCGAGCGACATCGCGGGGGCCGCCGTGTACCTGTGCACCCCCGCCGCTTCTTACGTCCACGGCGCCATCCTCAACGTGGATGGAGGCTGGCTTGCACGGTGATTTAACATGGCGTTCTCAACCCGCCTGAATGGTGGCGAGGCTGGCCCTGTTGCACAAATCGGCTTATCGCCGAGGTTCGCCTTTTCCCGGACGGGTTTATCCCACAGCTTCTGTGACGGGTATGCCGAGCGCTGTGTAGCCGTTGAGCACGGCGATACGGACCTGAAGTTCCGCGACCTGGCGGTCGAAGTCCCGTGCCATGAGGCGCTTGAACCGCGCCGGGTTTGCCGGAGACTTGAAACCTGAGAAGGATGAGAGTCATGGAAAAGAGCAAGATGGCCAACCGCTATTCACCGGAGGTCCGCGCCCGCGCTGTGCGGATGGTGTTGTAACATCAGAGTTCCTATGAAACGCAGAGCGCCGCGATAGCGGCGATTGCACCGAAGATCGGCTGTATTCCGCAGACGCTTGCAGTCTGGCCCCGGGCGGCCGCAAAGGACGCCGGTGCTGCGGGTGGCGCGATCAGCGACGAACGCGATCGGATCAAGCTGCTTGAACGCGAGAATTGAGAGTTGCGTCAGGCGAACGAGATCCTCCGCAGAGCATCAGCTTATTTCGCTCAGGCGGGGCTCGACTGCCCGTTGAAGCGATGATCGAGTTTACCTGCGATCATCGTGCCGTCCATGGAGTCGAGCCGATCTGCCGGGTTCTGCCGATCGCCCCATCCATTGCCCGGCAGGCGATTGCGCAGCAATCTGCCGAGAGGGGACGTTTTATGCGCACCTGGCCATCCGTGCCGATGCGTCCAAGGCGTCGGCGCGACAGCAAAGGGATGCAGCGTTGCGTCCCGAGATTCGGCGGATCTGGGACATTAACTTCAAAGTCTACGGCGTGCGCAAAGCCTGGCACCAGCTCAGACGGAAAGGCTTCGATGTCGCCCGTTGCACGGTGGCGCGGCTGATGACCCAGATCGGGCTGCTTCGGGCCGTGCGTGGCAAGGCCATCAAGACTACGCAGAGCGATACAGCGGCACCATGTCCGCAAGACAAGGTCAACCGCCAGTTCCGGGCCCCGGCACCGGACATGCTATGGGTGAGCGACTTCAACTACGTCTCGACCTGGGCCGGCTTCGTTTACGTGGCCTTCGTGATCGATACATTCGCCAATCACATCGTTGGCTGGCGGGTATCGGGGTCGGCCAAGACGGACTTCGTTCTGGATGCGCTGGAGCAGGCGCTCTACAAACGACGCCCCGATGGTGACGGCAGCCTGGTGCATCACAGCGATCGCGGGTCCCAATACGTTTCCATCCGCTACACCGAGCGCCTGGCCGACGCAGGCATCGAGCCCTCAGTCGCCGCCATCGTAACTCGGACCGATGGCGTTCCTCGGCGGCCGTCGGAGACAGCTACGACAACGCATTGGCCGAGACGATCAATGGCCTCTACAAGACCGAGGTCATTCGCCGTCGCGGCCCTTGGAAAAACCTCGAGACCGTCGAGATGGCGACCCTCGAATGGGTGGATTGGTTCAACAACCGCCGACTGCTTGAACCCATCGGGAACATCCCGCCTGCCGAGGCTGAAGCCAACTCCTATGCGCAGCGTGCCGCGCTCGATATGGTCACATAAAGTGAAGCAACTGGTCTCCGGCAAACCCGGCGCGGTTCAGTTGATCCGCAGTTCGGTCAGTTCCGTGATCTTCCGGTCGACCTCTGCCAGCTTTTCGCTCGCGACGGCCTTGACGTCCGCGCCGGCCCGGTCGCGGTCGGTGTAGAGCGACAGCAGCTGCCGGCACTCTGCAACCGAGAAGCCGAGGCTGCGCGACCGCTGCAGGAAGCGCAGGCGGTGGACGTCCTCCGTCGTATAGTCGCGATAGCCATTGGCGGCCCGGTCTGCCGTCAGCAGTCCGATCTCCTCGTAGGAGCGGATCGTCTTTTGTGGCAAGCCAGAGGCCTGTGCTGCGGCACCGATGTTCATGCGTCGTTACCTTTGTCCTTCGTCAGTCTACGATCTGTTCCTGGGGCCTGCGCAGGGGATGCGCCTGCGCATGTCCGCGCGACGTGGGCCGCGCGGCCAAGGTGATCTTACTCGGCAGCCGCCTCGAGCCAGGTCGTCATTTGCGCGATCTCACCCACCTGTGCGGCGATGATCTCTTCTGCGAGGGCACGCATCTGGTCGTCCTCACCGTGCTCCAGCAGGACTTCGGCCATGTCGATGGCACCCTGGTGATGCGCGATCATCCCGCAGGCAAAGGCCACGTCCGCATCAGCGTTCATCATGCCCTCATGCATCGCCGGCATCGTGACCATCATCTTGCGCATGTTCTCTTGCACATGCACCGGCATCGACGCCATCTCTTCTATTCCGGGCATCCCCATCATGTCCGATGCCATGTCCCCCTCTGCAGCATCAGTGTCCGCCATCTCACCATGCCCCATCGCGGCATGATCCATGCCGTCCATTCCTGCAGCTGCGACACACTGCTCCGGAAGTTGGAATTCCGCATCCTGCGCAACGGCAGGGGAGGCAAATGCGGTGAACGCGACAAGGCCTGCCGCACCGGTCAGTCTCAGGGTGGTCAGTGTCAAATTGGTCATTGGATGTCTTCCTGTTTGAATGGCGTGATGCGTGTCTCGATTGGCCTGATGGTTACACGGCGGTGCGCGGCGGATATCCGGCGTCGTCCAGTGCGGCCGTGATGGCCGATGCCGCGGCAGCGGAGGTGACTGCGACGCGCTTGTCGGTCAGGTCGATCTCAACCTGTGCCAGTGGATCGACGGCGTGGATCGCCTCGGTGACACTCTTGACGCAATGGCCGCACGTCATGTTGTCGATGTGGATCTGCATGGGGGTCCTCCCGCTCAGCTGCAACGACCATACACATGGGGCTTCCAGCAGGGGGAAGGTCAAGACAAGCGTTGCACACGATATTGGGTCTTGACCTTACGGTGGCTGGAAGGCGCATCAGGATACGCAGAGCCTTTCTCGAGTATCCGATGATGAACACCCAGATCCAGCGAAACGTCCAGAGCGACAGTGTCCGGCAGCATGGGTCGCAGACCTTGTCTCTGCCCGTGATCGGGATGACCTGCGCCTCCTGCGTGGGGCGGGTGGAAAAGGCGCTGAACCGCATGGAGGGGGTCAGCGAGGCTGTCGTCAACCTTGCCACCGAGCGGGCCGATGTGACGTTCACGCAGCCTGCCAGCCGAGAAGGTCTGGTGCAGGCGGTCGTGGATGCTGGTTACGCGGTGCTGGACCGGACCGTCACGCTCAGCATCGACGGCATGACCTGCGCCTCCTGCGTCGCCCGCGTCGAGAAGGCGCTGCTCTCAGTGTCGGGCGTCGCAACCGCTGCCGTCAACCTGGCGACCGAGCGGGCCACGATTGTGGCCACCGGTGCCGTGGCGGACAGCGACCTTGTCGCGGCCGTTGCCGCTGCCGGATACGCGGCGCAACCTGTCGGCGGCACCGGGGATGAGGATGCCCAAGCGGACCGCAAACAGGCAGAGCAGGACGCCCTGCAGCGCGACCTGACCATCGCAGCGACCCTTACCTTGCCGGTCTTCGTGCTGGAGATGGGGTCCCACCTGATCCCGGCGGTGCATGACCTGATCATGTCCACTATCGGCATGCGTGGCAGCTGGTATCTGCAATGCCT
Organism: Loktanella fryxellensis; assembly: GCF_900110065.1. Taxonomy (GTDB): domain Bacteria; phylum Pseudomonadota; class Alphaproteobacteria; order Rhodobacterales; family Rhodobacteraceae; genus Loktanella; species Loktanella fryxellensis. The sequence continues at coordinate 4,556 of NZ_FOCI01000041.1, forward strand.
GCTGACCACCGTGGTCCTGTTCTGGCCCGGTCTGCGGTTTTATTGGATCGGTCTGCCGGCGCTGATGCGGGCCGCGCCCGATATGAATTCCCTCGTCGCCGTCGGCACCCTGGCGGCATGGGGCTATTCCGTCGTGGCGACCTTTGCACCTCAGTTGCTGCCGCCAGGCACCGTGAATGTCTATTACGAGGCAGCTGCGGTCATCGTGACGTTGGTCATGCTTGGTCGCACGCTGGAGGCGCGGGCCAAGGGCCGGACGTCGCAGGCGATCAAGCGGCTGGTCGGTTTGCAGCCCAAGGTCGCCCGCGTTCACAGGGAAGGCGGCGTCGTGGAGGTCGCGTTGGACGACATCGTGACCGGTGATCAGATCGATGTGCGACCCGGCGAGCGGATCGCGGTGGATGGTCAAGTGGTCTCGGGTGCGTCCTTCGTCGATGAGGCGATGATCACGGGCGAGCCCATGCCGGTGGAAAAGGCTGCGGGGGCAAGCGTGGTGGGCGGCACCGTGAACCAGACCGGTGCCCTGGTGGTCCGTGCGACGGCGGTCGGCGCAGACACGATGCTTGCGCAGATCATTCGTATGGTCGAAGACGCTCAAGGATCGAAGCTGCCGATCCAGGCGCTCGTGGACCGGGTGACGCTGTGGTTCGTGCCCGCCGTGCTTGCGCTCGCAGCCCTGACGTTTCTGGCGTGGTTGATCTTCGGCCCCGACCCGTCGCTGACCTATGCGCTCGTGAATGCGGTGGCCGTGCTGATCATTGCCTGTCCCTGTGCGATGGGGTTGGCGACACCGACATCGATCATGGTCGGCACCGGGCGCGGGGCAGAAATGGGTGTGCTGTTCCGCAAAGGGGCCGCGTTGCAGTCGCTGATGAGTGTCTCTGCCGTTGCCATCGACAAGACCGGCACACTGACCGCAGGCAAGCCGACCCTGACCGACATGATCGTCACGGCGGGTCATACCAGGGCCGACGTCCTTGCTCTGGTCGCATCGGTCGAGGCGAAGTCAGAGCATCCCATCGCCCGTGCCATCGTCGACGCTGCCGCGGCCGAGGGGCTGACGCTGTCGGATCCGTCCCGGTTCGACAGCGTGACCGGCCACGGCGTCACGGCCTTCGTCGATGGCCACCGGGTCGAAGTCGGTGCCGACCGATTCATGAACTCGTGCGGCGTTGAGATCGGATTGTTCGCGTCGGCTTCCACGCAGCTGGCGGGGGCGGGCAAGTCGCCGCTTTACGCCGCCATCGACGGAAAGCTTGCAGCGATCATGGCCATTGCTGACCCGATCAAGCCGTCAACGCCAGCAGCCATCCGTGCCCTGCACGACTTGGGGCTGAAGGTCGTGATGATCACAGGTGACAACCGCCGCACGGCACAGGCCATCGCACGAGATCTGGGCATCGACGATGTGGTGGCCGAGGTGCTGCCGGACGGCAAGGTCGCTGCGGTCACGGCGCTGCAACGCAAACATGGAAGGGTCGCCTTCGTCGGCGACGGCATCAACGACGCACCGGCCCTGGCACAGGCGGATGTGGGCATCGCCATCGGCACGGGCACAGACATCGCCATCGAGGCCGCGGATGTGGTGCTGATGTCCGGCAACCTGGCGGGTGTGCCACAGGCCATCGCCCTGTCGCGCGCGACGATCCGCAACATCCGCCAGAACCTGTTCTGGGCCTTCGCTTACAACGCCGCCCTGATCCCCGTGGCCGCAGGTGCGCTTTACCCTGCGTTCGGCGTCCTGTTGTCGCCCATGCTCGCGGCAGGCGCGATGGCCATGTCGAGCGTGTTCGTCCTTGGCAATGCGTTGCGGCTGCGGAGGTTCGCTCCTGCGACAGTGGTTGCAACCGCGTAAGCGAAACGCCGACCAACAGCCCTGCCGCAGTCGACTGATCAGAGCGAAAGAGCTGATCAGGTAACGGCATGTGAGGTAGGCTCGAACGTCGTGCCCCGGTCGCTCAGTGGCACTTGATGTCGCAGCAGGGCAGTTGTCCTGACGCCAGTGCTCACAGCACGGACGGTGCCGATGTTGATGGGCCGGGCCCATCGTCCTCGTCGGATCCCGTAGTCTCGACGACCGTGTCGTCATTTTGAACGGGGGTATCCGCCGCTCCGAGGAAGTTTCCTACGATCTCCATGCCCTCGACGTTGTCGGCAATGACCTTGAAGATCACGAGGAACGGCACCGCGACCAGTGCGCCCGGAATGCCCCAAAGCCAGCCCCAGAGGACGACCGTCAGAAACACCGCAACGGTGTTGAGCTCCAGACGTCGACCGAGCAGCAATGGGGTAGCCACGTTGCCCTCCACCGCCGTCAGGCAGAGGTAGGCCATCGATAGTAGGTCTGAACCGTGACACCGATCTGCCGCACGGCCTCCTGAACCGATTTGCCTTGTCCTTGCAGCACTTCAACTTGTCGCAGCTTCAGCACGATATCCTCGGGCTTCTCTCGCTTGCCAGCCATCTCGTCGTCCTCCTGAAAACGGGATAATTCTATCCCAAAAGGTGGACCACTTCAGTGGGGGCACTCCAAAAGGCTTGTTCATTTTCCTGCACGTGTAGTTTCGTTTCGATACTAGTTTTCTTCGGGTCCGCTTGTCATTCAGTTTCGAAACGCTATCTTTCTGGAATGGACAACAACGTGACCAGCACAGATGAAATCGCCGAACTGCTTGTCTACCTTGGGCGTGCGGCTCGCGGGGGCGACGCGGCGTCTGACATGACGGCAGCGCAGTGGACGGCGCTGCGGTTCTTTGCACGGGCCAACGATGTGTCGCGCACCCCTTCAGCCTTTGCCAGCTTTCACGCCACCACGCGGGGTACGGCATCGCAAACCATCAAATCGTTGTTGGTAAAGGGGTATCTTGAACGACACGAGTCGGCGGATGACCGGCGGAGTGTCCGGTTCGATCTGACGGATGCCGGGCTTGCCGCAATGCGCGAAGATCCGTTACGCGCCGTGTCTGAAGCGATCGATCGGCTGGACGCGGGGCTGAAATCAGCTTTGCGGCAGGCCTTGCCCGCCTTGGCTGGAGAGCTTGCAGCGATCCGCGATACGGTCGCCTTTGGCACCTGTGGCGATTGTCGGCACTATTCGGGCGGCGCCATCAGCTATTGTGCCTGCGTCGCGGCTGAACTCGCTCCGGCCGATCTTGGCCGTTTGTGCATCAATTTCGCCGCGCGCGAAGGCCGGAAGCTGGCCTCGCCCGGTTTTGAACCCGGGGAAACCAGATGACTTCCACACCAGCAACCTCCCGCGCGCCCGAAGACACCGGCATGGCGCATCTGGGCCAGATCATCGCTGTGGCCAGTGGCAAGGGCGGGGTGGGCAAAAGCACACTCAGCACCAACCTTGCGCTAGCGCTGGCGGCGCAGGGGGCTGCGGTCGGGCTGGTGGATGCCGATCTTTACGGCCCCAGCGTACCGGGAATGCTGGGGATCAAGACCGGCAAGAACCCCTCGATGTCACCTTCGGGCAAGGTGATGCCCGCACAGGCGCATGGCATCAAGGTGATCTCGATGGGCATGCTGACGGATGACGACAAGCCTGCCGTACTGCGCGGCCCGATGGTCTCGAAATACCTGCGCATGTTCATTCTGGAGGTGGACTGGGGCAAGCTTGACTATCTGATCCTTGATCTGCCGCCCGGCACCGGCGACACACAACTCACGCTGGCGCAAAGCTTTCCGTTGACTGGTGCTGTCATCGTCAGCACGCCGCAGGATGTCAGCCTGAAGATCGCCCGGCGCGGTATCCGGATGATGGAGCAGGTCAAAGTGCCGATCCTTGGCATCGTCGAGAACATGAGTGGGTTTACCTGCCCATCATGTGGCGAGGTGACCCACATATTTCATCAAGGCGGCGGCGAAAAGATCGCGGCAAGCCTTGGCGTGCCGTTTCTGGGCGCGGTGCCGCTTGATCCGGCGATCGTGGATTGCGGCGATGACGGGCTGCCATTGGTGATTGCCCACCCCGATACACCCGCAGCACAGGCCTATCGCGACATTGCCGCCACTCTTTTGCGGCGCGTGCGGGCCAAGCCCGGCTTGCCGACACCGTTCGGCTGGCAGTGGGCCGATGATGCCAGCACGCCAATGCCTGCGCCTGTGGCTGGTCATGCGGGCGGTGCGGCAGAGGTCCCGGTGGCCATGCACCGCCGCGACGGGCGCACGCTGGTCGTGCGTTGGCAAGACGGGCATGATCAGGCGATCGACGTGCGCGATCTGCGTCTGGCCTGCCGCTGCGCCGCCTGCGTGGACGAGATGAGCAGGCGCGCGGTGCTGGTTCCGGCAAGCGTGCCGCTGAACATCACCCCGACCCGGATCTGGAGCATTGGCAACTATGCCATCGGCGCCAGCTTCAGCGATGGCCATCAGTCGGGGATCTACACCTTTGGCCATTTGCGCAGCATGAAGTCCGCCGAGGTTGAGGATGTCTGAACCAGTAGTCCTGCTGCGCATCCGGGCGGAAAGTTCACCCGCTGATCCGCACAGCCTGCGCTTCGTGGTAGAGCGCGACGTGCAAGCGGGGGCAGGGGCCACGTTTTCCGGCGCAGCCGCAGCGCAGAGCGCACCGTTGGCGCTTTCCCTGTTCGCCATTCCTGGCGTTGAAAAGGTTGATGTCGCTGGAGCGGTCGTAACGGTGGTCAAGACCGCGGACAGTGATTGGTCCGTCCTGAAACCCCAGATAGCGCAGGCGATCCGCGACAGCATGGCCCGGTTTTCTGCTCCACTGGGGAACGCGGCCAAAGCCCTCGGGGTGGCCCGGACCGATGCTGAGATCCGGACCGCCGTGCAAGAGGTGTTGGACCGGCAGGCCAACCCCGCGATTGCCAGCCACGGCGGACATGTGAGCGTGACCGATGTGCGCGACGGCGTTGTCAGCATGCTGATGTCGGGGGGCTGTCAGGGCTGTGCATCCTCTGCGGCAACGCTGCGCGGCGGGGTGGAAAACATGATCCGCGCCGCAGTGCCAGAGGTTCGCGAGATCATCGACGTGACCGACCATGCCGCCGGTGCGGCACCCTTTTACAGTGCGCCACCGGATGGACCGGCTGCCGCAAAGCGCCCCTTGCTGTATCGCCCCGTCCCACCCGATGCGATTGCGCTTGAGGAGGGACAATTTCTGATCTCACCAGACTATCTGGCGCCGCGTCTGGGAATGGATGCCCAAAGCCTGCGGGCAGCACTGCAATCGGGCGAGGTTGTCAGCCAATCGGAATCTGGCACTGGGGCGGATGCAGGCAAGACGCGGTTGATCATGCGGTCAAGGCAGCGGGTCTGGGCGGCTGAGATCGCCGCCGATGGAACCGCTCATGAAATCCCGGCGCCGCGTGCCGCGATCAAGGCTGCTGCAGCAGGCAATGCGCTGCGCGACCGTATCCGCGCGCATCTAACCGGGCTGTTCGCAAAAGATGTGCCGCTGACCTATGGCCAGCTTGCACGGGATCTGGGGCTGTTCATGCCCGGATCCATTGCGAAAGTGACACAGGCGCTTGAGGCAACCATGGTCGAAGACGCCGAAGCCGGCGCGCCGTTTCTGGCGGCCCTGGTGGTCAGCAAGATCGGGGACGGCGCTGCCAGGGGGTTCCATCAGCAGGCGTGCGCCCTTGGCCGTGGCCCGGCGGATGGTGAAAACGACAGCACCTATCACCGGCGCGAGTTCAGGTGTGCAAGTACTCTGCTTGCAATCAAGCGTTGACCTTGCGGCAATGGGCACGGTGCCGCTGGAATGCCCCCACTGGGCAAGGCCACTGCACCTCGCGCGCGATGGCGTCGGGGTCCTGCCGGAGCGCCGACGGGTCGCGGAGAGCGACGTTGTAGCGTTCGGGCCCCTCGACGGTTTGAGTATCCCAAGTTGAGAGCGCCTCGACATCTAAGGCTATGGCAGGCCCGAAGTGCTCGGCGTACTAGCCGGACCTTCATCTGCTTCCTGCTATAGGGATCGTCTATAGCCGTGATACCGGACGGCTGCCTTCCTTGGTGCAGCGGTTTCGGAAACCATTGGCAAAGCGGAAAAGCAATTTCCGACTAACTGGGAGGATAACATGTTCTGGAAATCACTGACGGCGCTCGCCGTCGCACCATTTGTGCTGTCTGCCTCTGTCTCGTTTGCCCAAGGGCTGAGCGACCTTTCTCCTGAAGCTCAGGCGGCCTACGAAGGGATGGAACCGGGACAACCCGTCGGGCCCTCGGCCTATCGCGAGTGGAAGCCGCGGGGCGAAGCGCCCTGGACCATCGGCTATGCCAGTTCCTACGCGGGCAACACCTGGCGCGCCGAAGGCATGACGCGGCTGATGGATGTCATGCTGCCGAAATATAAGGAGGCCGGGCTGCTGGAGGATGTAATCGTCACTCAGTCCGACCTGAACGATGCGCGCCAGATCCAGCAGATCCGCCAGCTGGTGGATCAGGGCGTCGATGCGATCATCGTCTGCTGTTCGAACCCTGTCGCGCTAAATGGCGCGGTGGAATATGCCCATGCGAATGGCGTCGTCGTGTTCTCCTACTCAGGGTATCTCACATCGGACAAGGCGCTAAATGCCTCGGCCAACTATGGCTCGGGCGGTTATGAGATCGCAAAGGCGCTGATCGAGGAGGCAGGCGGCAAGGGCAACTTCCTGCTGGCTTCGGGTATCGCGGGCGCAGCGTCGTCGGAGAGTTTTGACGTCGGTGCCAAGCGTGCCTTCGAAGAATTCCCCGACGCCAAGCTCCTAGGTCAGGTCTGGGGCAACTGGACCGATCAGGTCGCCCAAACCGAGGTACAGAAGTTCCTCGCCACCAACCCCGCGCAGATCGACGGCATCATCGCCCAAGGATCTCAGGAAACCGGTATCCTGAAGGCCGTCCTGCAATCGGGGCGTGACGTCATGCCGATCTCGCTGGCGGGCTCGGAGGGCGCTGCCTGCTATCTGAAGCAGAACCCCGACTGGATGAGCCACGCCTTCCAGATCTGGCCTCCGGGCGACGAGATGGAACTGGGCATCAACGTCGTGATGCGCACGCTGCAGGGGCAGGGCCCGAAGATCCAGTCGATCCTTCGTCCGGTCTATCGCGTCTCGGCTGAGGAGTATGTGGCCGGTCTGGCGGCCGACTGCTCGATCGACTCGACCGCATACATCCAGCCGGGCATCGAAACCTGGTTCTCGGATGAATGGGCGGCGAACTTCTTCGACAACCCGGTGCCACCGCTGGAATGGAAGCCAAACTGAAAAGCAGGATCGGTGCCGGGCAACCCGGCGCCGATCCCGTCGAGGGCCGGGTTGAGCTACTAAGCCAACAAGTCACAGGAAGGAATGCAGCCATGTCTTCGGTTGCCGTCGAGATCGTGGACATCCACAAGTCATTTGGCAAGACGCGCGCCTTGCGCGGCGCATCCTTACTTGCCCGCATGGGCGAGATTCACGCTATCGTGGGTGAGAATGGCAGCGGCAAGAGCACGCTGGCCAAGATCGCCTCAGGGATCATCTTGCCCGATTCAGGGACGGTCAGCGTCTTCGGCGCAACCCCGCGCACCCCTGTTGCGGCTATCGCGGCTGGTGTGGTGACGATCTATCAGGAAATGATGCTGGCAGAAGAGCTTTCGGTCTGGGAAAACTTGTTTGCGGGCAGCGACCCAACCTGGCGGCGGCAGCGCAGCAATACGCAAAAGCGGGCCGAGACGCACGAGGTTCTGTCGCGGCTTGCGGCCTGCCCCATTGACCCGGATGCACGGGTGGCGGACTTGACCCTGAGCGTCAAGCAATGGGTCGTGATCGCCCGAGCGCTCGTGCAGAAACCGCGCGTGCTGATCTTCGACGAAAGCTCGGCAGCGCTGGACCTTGAGGCGACGAGCCGCCTGCACGAGGAGATGCGCGCGCTGCGGGATGGGGGCACGGCGGTTCTGATCGTCACGCATCGTATCGCGGAACCCTCCGTGCCAATAAGAGTGAGACATTTGACTGGCTAAAGTTTAGACTTGAGGGCGAAGGAGACCGAACCCATGGTAATGCCTTCACAGATGCCGCCTCCACAGGATACCGGATCTGAGATTTCGCCTACGATCCCACCCGCTCGCGTCGTAGCTGCGCCGCGTGTCCCTACGGCCGAGCTGACGACGACCCCGAAGCGGCGCACGTTCACTGCAAAATACAAACTACGCATTCTGGATGAGACGGACCATGCTGCTGATACAGGCACGGTTTCAGCCATTCTGCGGCGGGAGGGGCTTTATTCCTCCGCGTTGACCGATTGGCGCCGTGC
>NZ_FOCI01000055.1 GCF_900110065.1 Loktanella fryxellensis
ACATGAATCCCTCTCGGATTTGTGCAACAGAGCCATTCGGCATACTAGTGTCCCAGGCTGCACTCATCTTCCTGGCGTTTCAACAATTTTTAACTGTGAGAAATACATCAGTCTACTGGACAAAGGTTCTGAATTTGATCGAATCTTATTTAATATTAAATCCGGCAAATCCCGAGGTGTAGTATTTAATTTATATGACTCAGGATTTGAGCTTGCTGACGCTGTCATCACGATCAGTAATTCCGAAATCGACTTAGCCATGGAGGGCGAATTCATTCGCCAACAATTAAGCGACCTCAACAGTAGTAGAAGTAAAGTCATCAGTAGAAATATTGCCTTACTTGTAATTGCATTTATATTGCCTTTTCGAATACTGAAATCTATTTTAGATGTTTGGCCTGGGGTGATTAAGTTTTTCGAGAGGAAAAGGATTAGAAAGGTCAGCGCTACTAGACCAAGATAAAATTGGTAATTCAATGCTAGTCAGCCCACGTCACTCCACCCGCATCCCCCCCACCGCCGCAGCGACTGGGCTCTTCGTATCGTCGCTGTCGCCACTCACCGCCATGCCGATCAGCGCGCCGGGCGCCCCGTCAAACGCCCGTGCGTAATCGGCAGAGAGGTCCACGCTCTCGCTGTGCGACCCCGTGCCCGCCTGCCGCAGCACGATCGTGGCCCCGGTGCCCGGCGTGCCATAGGGGGACGGCAGCACGGACCCGACCGGGTTGTTGCCGCCGTAAGCGTATTGTAGCACCCGCACGTCGGACCGGCCCAGCAGGGCGCGGATGTCGGCGCTGGCAAGGGCAGCTGCCTCTGCCTGCGGCACGAACAGGAAATAGACCGCGAGGTTGCGGTCGTCGCCGCCCTTGCGGCTCAGGTCCGTGGGCGGCACGCTGGTGGTCACGTCCCATGTCCACGACGCCCGCCGTGCGCCCCAGTCACCCTGTGCTACGCGGCCCCACGCGATGCTGACCGACCCGGCGGAGGTCATCTCCAGCGTGTCCCCGAACGTGTAATCGTTCGATCCGAACAGCGACAGGCGCTGTTCCTGCCAGCCGGCAAAGCTGACGGGACCGGCCAGCGCCGGGCCTGTCAGCAGGATCAAGGCGGCGGCGGCGGTGCGAAGGCGGGTGCGGGACATGGCGATCTCCTGTGCGGTTGCCTTGATCTTAACCCGGCACCGCGCCAAATCACCGCATGACACCGCGCCTCACGCCATTGTCAGGCGATGAAACGCGCCGCGGTGTCTAAACTGGGGTCATGCGACACATCATTCCCGCGCTGGTGCTGTGGACCGGCACCGCCACCGCCCAGACCACCCTGCAACTGCCCCAATCCGGCGGGCCAGAGGCCGCGCCTGTGGCTGCGGGGGTGGAAACGTCGCTCGAACTCGTGCTGCTGGCGGATGCCAACGTGTCGATCGACGCGGGCGAACTGGCGTTCCAGCGGCAGGGCTATGCGGATGCGCTGCTGTCCGACACGGTGCAGGACGCCATCGCCGACACGCTGCACGGGCATATCGCCGTGACCTACGTCGAATGGGCGACCAATCAGGTGCAGGTCGTGGACTGGATGCTGATCGACTGGGTGGAGGCGGCGCAGGCCTTTGCCGATGCGCTGACCGCAGCCCCCCGCGCGACCTTCGGCAGCAACGCCATCGGGGCCGCGCTGCTGGCGGGGCAGCGCCTGATCGACACCAACGCCTATGACGGCTTTCGCCACGTGATCGACTTTTCCGGCGACAGCATGGGCAACTCCAGCGGCCCCGCGATCCTGCCGTCGCGCGATCAGGTGCTGGCGACCGGCACGGTCATCAACGCCCTTCCGATCCTGCGCGCGGACGACATGCGGCGGGCGGGCTACGACCTCGAACAGCTTTACGCCGACAACATCATCGGCGGGCCGGGCGCATTCATGGTCACGGCAGAGGGGCGCGACAGCTTTGCCGCCGCCGTGCAGCGCAAGCTGGTGCTGGAAATCGCGGGCGAGGTGCCGCCCCTACGGCTGGCGCTGGATTGACTGCAGATAGTCGGTCAAGGCCAGCAGCTCTGCCGGGACGGGCATCGGGTTGCCGCCGTCGTCGGTCATGATCATCGGCCCCATGTCGCCGTCGCCAAAATGCGGCATCGGATCGACCGCCCCGTGCGCGCCGCGCGACAGACCGTCGATCGTGCTCATCACGCCATCGCGGGGGAACGTGCCGCCGTTGCGCGCGGCGATCAGCGTCAGGTCCGGCGGCGCGATGGGCAGTCCCGCCGCAGCCGCACCGCCGCCACGGGCATCCGGCCCGTGACAGGCGCTGCACTGCGCCATGAACGACGCCTGCCCGTCGATGGGATCAGGCTCTGCCTCCGGCGTGCAGGCGGCCAGGGCCAGTGATCCTGCAAGGATGATGTATCGCATGGTGTCCGCCTGCTGCTGCGCGCCGTTGACCGACGCTTGTTCCAGATCAGCATGGGCCTGCGCGCGGGCGCTGGCAAGCGGCAACGCTCAGGCAGCGCCGTCCACCAGCCGCCCGTCCACCAGCCGCACGGCGCGGTCCATCCGCGCGGCGAGATCGAGGTTGTGGGTCGCGATCACGGCGGCAAGGCCCGTCTGACGCACCAGCGCCATCAGCGCCGCGAACACCCGGTCCGAGGTCACGGGGTCGAGGTTGCCGGTGGGCTCGTCCGCCAGCAGCAGCACCGGATCGTTCGCCAATGCGCGGCAGAACGCGACGCGCTGCTGTTCGCCCCCCGACAGGGCGGCGGGCCGGTGGGTCGCGCGGGGCGCGATGCCCACGGTGTCCAGCAGGTGCATCGCCCGGTCGCGGGCGGCGGCGTCGGTTGCGCCGTTCGCCAGTTGCGGCAGAACGATGTTCTCCAGCGCCGAAAACTCCGGCAGCAAGTGGTGGAACTGATAGATGAAGCCCACGTCGTTGCGGCGAATGGCCGTGCGCTTGCGATCATTGAGCGCGCTCATGTCCTGACCCCTGATCGCCACGGTTCCCGTGTCGGGCGTATCGAGCAGCCCCGCGATATGCAGCAACGTCGATTTGCCGGCACCGGAGGGGGCGACGAGGGCCACCACCTCGCCCGCCTGCACGGTCAGATCGATGCCCTGCAGCACGCGCACTTCGTTCGGCTTGCCCGCGTTGTAGCCCTTGCGCAGGTCGCGCAGGTTCAGGATGGGATCACTCATAACGCAACGCCTCGACCGGGTTCATGCGGGCCGCGCGACGGGCCGGGAAGATGGTGACGATCCAGCTCAGCCCCAGCGACAGCGCGACCGACGACAGCACGTCGCCCGCGTTCAGTTGCGCTGGCAGCGCATAGATCCCCCGGATCTCCGGGTCCCAGACGCCGCCGCCCGCGGCATAGTTCACGAAGGAGAAGATCGGATCGATGTAGAGCGCGAAGAGGCACCCGAGGATCAGGCCCAGCACGGTGCCCACGGTGCCGATCCCCGCCCCGCAGATGAAGAAGATGCGCAGGATCGACCCTTCGGTCAGGCCCATGGTGCGCAGGATGCCGATGTCGCGGCCCTTGTTCTTGACCAGCATGATGAGGCCCGAGATGATGTTCATCGACGCGATCAGCACGAGGATCGACAGCAGGACGAACATCACGTTGTCCTCGACCGTCAGCGCCCGCAGGAAGGCCCCCGCAGAATCGCGCCACGACCACAGGTAGGCATAGTCGCCCGCGGCTTCGAGGATGCCCGGCATCACCTCCTCGACCGCGTCGGGATCGGCGACCATGACCTCGATCTCGTCGGCGACGCCCTCGCGGTTGAAGAAGCTCTGCGCCTCCTCGAGCGGCATGTAGACCCGCGTGCGGTCGATGTCGTAGCGGCCTGCGGTAAAGACATAGGTGACCGTGTAGACGTTGACGCGCGGGCTGGTGCCCATCGCGGTGCGCACGCCGTTGGGCGAAATCAGCTTGATCTGGTCGCCCACGGTGACGCCCAACTCCTGCGCGACACCCGACCCTATGGCGATGCCCGACTGGAAGTCGTCGAGGGTGCCCACGGACTCTTCTGGGTTCACGATGCGGGGGACGGTGCGCAGGTCGGCTTCGGTGATGCCGTAAACCTCGACCCCCGCGTTGTCGGTGCCGCGGTTCGCCATGACCTGCTGACGCACGAGGGGGGCGGCGCGGGTCACGCCGGGTACGGCACTGATGCGCGCGGTCAGGGCGGCGTAGTCCGAGATGATGCGCGTGAACTGGTCAGTGCCCGCGATGGGCGTCTGTTCATAGACCGTGACATGGGCGTTGGACCCGAGGATCGTGTCCACGAACTCTGCCCGGAAGCCCGACCGGATCGCAAGCGTGGCGATTAATGCAAAGACCGCCAGCGTGATGCCGATCAGGCTGATCCACGTCATGGTGCTGACACCGCCTTCGGCCCGCTTGGCTCGGATGTAGCGCCAGGCGATCAGCCATTCGAAGCGCGCAAAGGGTCTGGTCTGGGCCATGGGTCCGTCCGGTCAAAGGGTGCGCGGACCATGATCGCAAATCGCAGGCGGGGTCAATGCAACCGGGTGTGAGGCGGCGGCGGCCCCCGGTGCAAGCGTGGCAAGGGGGGCCAGCCCCCCCGGCGTGCCGCCGCCCCCCCGGAGTATTTCGCAAAAAGCGAGG
>NZ_FOCI01000004.1 GCF_900110065.1 Loktanella fryxellensis
CGCCCTTGGCATCCCCGTCACAAAGGCAGTGGCATAAATCCGTCTGGGGTAAGGGGAAAACCGTCCGTCAGCTGATTTGCGCAACAGAGTCCCTTAATGTCAATCCAACTGGTGGAATTAAGCCGAGGTTTCTTCCAAACAACATCAATACAAATCTGCTGTCCAAGATATCTTGACCCCGCGCACCATGCAGCCCAACCTAACAGATAAGGAGATGTCTTGACTTTGTCACTTGCGTCAACGTCTGTCTGATTACCTCGACGGATCGCATGTTTGGTTGCGTTACTTGCTTCACGTAAAATTCTGAACTGCCATCCTCCGCCGTCGCAAATGGAATCTTTAAAAGATGTTTCAGGCTTCTCTACGTGGCAAGCAACGTGAACGGCATACACATCAATTGCCCATATGAGGCTAAAAGCACTTGGAAGGTCGTTGGGCATTTCTTTGAGACGTTGGAAAAGCACCTCAACAATCTGTACCTTATACTGATCGGGCTTCATCATTCGACAGTATTTCCTTACACTAGCCTCCATCGTTTAAAATTAAAATAGATGGCATAATCATTGTGAATTTACGAAAAAAGATAGTGTTTTGAGCAATTCTTGGCATCTGTCGTCAGCGTGATTGCGGCGCAAAATCGTTTTCTCACAGCGGATTTTTCCGAGTTACTATTTGCCCCCCGGCCCCTTTAAAAAAACGCCTGCAGTCCCGTGATCGCCCGCCCGAGGATCAGGGCATGCACGTCGTGCGTCCCCTCGTAGGTGTTCACCGTCTCGAGGTTGATCATGTGGCGCATGATGTGGAACTCGTCCGAGATGCCGTTGCCGCCGTGCATGTCGCGGCTGTGGCGGGCAATCTCCAGCGCCTTGCCGCAATTGTTGCGCTTGATCAGGCTGATCATCTCGGGGGCGGCGTGGCCTGCATCCATCAGGCGGCCCACCTGCAGCGCGGCCTGCAGGCCCAGCGTGATCTCGGTCTGCATGTCGGCCAGCTTTTTCTGATAGAGCTGCGTCTGCGCCAGCGGCTTGCCGAACTGCTTGCGGTCCAGACCGTATTGCCTTGCTGCGTGGAAACAGAACTCCGCCGCACCCATGGTGCCCCAGGCGATGCCATAGCGGGCACGGTTCAGGCAGCCGAAGGGGCCCTTCAACCCCTGCACGCCGGGCAGCAGGGCATCCTCGCCCACCGCCACGTCCTTCATCACGATCTCGCCGGTGGTGGAGGCGCGCAACGACAGCTTGCCGCCGATCTTGGGCGCGGACAGCCCCGGCGTGCCCTTGTCGAGGACGAAGCCGCGGATCTTGCCGTCATGCGCCTCTGACTTGGCCCAGACCACGAAGACATCGGCGAACGGCGCGTTGGAGATCCACATCTTGGACCCGTTCAGCACGTAACCGTCGGCGGTCCTCTTCGCCACGGTCTTCATGCCCGCAGGGTCGGAGCCCGCATCCGGTTCGGTCAGACCGAAGCAGCCGATGAGCGTACCGCTGACCAGACCGGGCAGGTATTTGCGGCGCTGCTCCTCTGACCCGTAGGCGTGGATGGGATACATCACGAGCGACGACTGCACCGACATCATCGACCGATACCCCGAATCGACGCGCTCGACCTCTCGCGCGATCAGGCCGTAGGTGACGTAGGATGCGCCGAGGCCGCCGTATTCCTCGGGGATGGTGCAGCCCAGCAGACCCGCCTCGCCCATCAGGGGGAACAGGTCGGGGGCCGCCGCCTCGTCGCGGTAGGCCTGCGTCACGCGGGGTTGCAGCACGGACTGCGCAAAGTCGCGGGCGGCGTCGCGCAGCATGCGCTCGTCCTCGGACAGTTGCTGTTCGAGCAGCAGGGCATCCGCCCAGTCGAAGGGACCGAGGTCAGGTCCCATGCCGATCAGATCCTTGGCCATCGCGTATGTCCCCTGCTGTGCCGCCCCACGCCGGGGCCGAAGTCCGGCACACTATCCGCCCTGCGCAGCCAGAGGGCAAGGTGCAGCCCCGTCGCAGTCGGACCGCAAAACTCTTGCGGTTTGATCGCGCGCCGTTAACGTTCGTCACACGAATGTCATGTGGCGGGACTACCTGCTGCCGCCAACGTCCCACCGCAACCATGATCCCGGAGCATCCCATGAATTCCCGCACCACCCTGCTGGCCAGTGTCAGCCTCGTCGCCATGACCGTGGCACCCATCGCACAGGCCCAATCGGACGAGCTGATCGCCGCCGCGAACGCCGAAGGCCGCCTGTCCACCATCGCCCTGCCCCACGACTGGTGCGGCTACGGCGAAGTGATCGCAGGCTTCAAGGCCAAGTATCCCGACATCGAGGTGAACGAACTGAACCCTGACGCGGGCTCTGCCGACGAGCTGGAAGCCGTGCGTGCCAACAAGGGCAACACCGGCCCGCAGGCACCAGACGTGCTGGACGTGGGCCTGTCCTTCGGCCCCGCCGCACAGGAAGAAGGGCTGCTACAGCCCTATCAGGTCAGCACCTGGGACACGATTCCCGCAGACGCCAAGGATGCCGAGGGTCACTGGTACGGCGACTATTATGGCGTGATGTCGTTTCTGGTGAACACCGATCTGGTGGAAAACGTGCCGACCAGCTTTGCCGATCTGCTGAAGCCGGAATACGCTGGCATGGTGGCGCTGGCCGGTGATCCCCGCGCCTCGAACCAGGCGATCCTGGCGGTCATGGCCGCAGGCATGGCGCGCGGTGCCGAACCGGGCGAAGCCGCCGCACAGGCCGGGCTGGAGTATTTCGCGGAGCTGAATGCCGCGGGCAACTTCGTCCCCGTGATCGGCAAGGCCGGAACGCTGGCACAGGGCACGACGCCCATCGTGATCGAATGGGACTACAACGCCCTGTCGTCGCGCGACACGCTGGCGGGCAACCCGCCGGTCGAGGTCGTGGTGCCGTCGGATGCGGTGCTGGCGGGTGTGTATGTGCAGGCGATCAGCGCCTATGCCCCGAACCCGAACGCAGCCAAGCTGTGGATGGAATACCTCTATTCCGACGAAGGGCAGCTGGGCTGGCTGGCCGGTTACTGCCACCCGATCCGCTTCAACGATCTGGTCGCCAACGATGCCGTCCCCGCCGAACTGCTGGAGGCGCTGCCCCCGGCAGAGGCCTATGAAGCCGCCGTGTTCCCGACGCTGGATCAGGTGAACGCCAACAACGCCGCCGTCGTCGCAGGTTGGGACAGCGTCGTGGGCGCGAACGTCCAGTAAGCCTGTCAGACCGTCCCAAAGCGCCCCCCGGACCCGGTCCGGGGGGCGCATCCGTGCAAGAAGGCCCCCACCATGATCCGCGCTGCATGACCGCATCCCCCCGCCCTTCCGCCATCGCGGGCCTTGCCGGACGCTGGATCGGCCTTGCGCCTTTCGTGCTGTTCACCGGGCTGTTCCTGATCCTGCCGACGCTGCACATCGTGATCGGTGCCTTTCGTGGCACCGATGGTGAATTCACGATCCAGAACATCCTCGATTTGAACACGCCTACGATCCGGTCCGCCTATTGGGTGTCGATCAAGGTCAGCTTCCTGTCCGCGCTGCTGGGCTGCCTGATCGGCTTCGCCATGGCGGCGGCGATGGTGCTGGGCGGTGTCACCCGCCGGATCAAAGGACCGCTGCTGACCTTTTCCGGCGTCGCCTCCAACTTCGCGGGTGTGCCGCTGGCCTTCGCCTTTATCGCGACCATCGGCCCTGCGGGCCTGATCACCGCCTATCTGCGGACAGAGTTCGGGATCAACCTGCGCGCCTATGGCTGGAACCTGCTGTCGACGTGGGGGCTGATCGTCACCTATCTGTTCTTCCAGATCCCGCTGATGATCCTCATCATCACCCCCGCGCTGGAGGGGCTGAAGCGCGAGTGGCGCGAGGCGGCGGCGATCCTTGGCGCCACGGGCGCGCAATACTGGCGCATGGTCGCCCTGCCGATCCTGTTTCCGGCGATCCTCGGCACCATGGCGCTGCTGTTCGCCAACGCCTTCGGTGCGGTCGCCACGGCCATCGCGCTGACGGGGCCGTCGCTGAACATCGCGCCGATCCTGCTCTATGCGCAGATCAGGGGCGACGTGCTGGGCAATCCGAACCTCGGCTATGCCTTGGCGTTCGGAATGATCGTCATCACCGGGCTGGCCAATGCGATCTATATCGTGCTGCGGTTCCGCGCCGAACGGTGGCTGAAATGACCAAGTTTCTTGCCTGGACGGCCATTCTGCTGGGCTGCCTCTATTTCGCGCTGCCGATGATCGGCATGGCAGAGTTTTCGCTGTCGATGCGGCGCGACGCGTATTCCCTCGACGCCTACCGCGTGGTGCTTGCGGACCCGCGGTTTCAGGCGACGTTCCTGTTCTCGCTGGCCATGGCGCTGGTGACGATCGTGTTCGGCGTGCTGCTGGTCGTGCCGACCGCCGTCTGGGTCCAGCTCAAGATGCCGCGCCTGCGCCCGGTGGTGGAGTTCATCACCCTGTTGCCGCTGGTCATTCCCGCCATCGTCATCGTGTTCGGGTATATCCGCCTCTACAACACGTCGGGCTGGCTGCCGCTGACGGGCAGCGTGACAGGGACCAACATCCTGCTGATGTTCGGCTATGCCACCCTCGCCCTGCCCTACATGTACCGGGCGGTCGACACGGGACTGCGCACCGTCGATGTGGCCACCCTGACCGAGGCGGCGCAATCGCTGGGCGCGGGGTGGCTGCGGATCATGGCGACGGTGATCCTGCCCAACGTGCTGGGTGCGGTGCTGTCCGGTGCGTTCCTGACGCTGGCCATCGTGATCGGGGAATTCACCATGGCGGCCCTGCTCGACCGGCCCGCCTTCGGTCCCTACATGCAGGTGCTGGGGGCGAACCGCGCTTATGAACCCGCCGCCCTCGCGGTGATCGCATTCGCCATCACATGGGTCTGCATGGGCCTGATCGGCACCATCGCCCGCCTGTCCAAACACAAGGGGGCCTGAGCCCATGGCATTCCTCGACCTGTCGCAGCTGAACAAGTCGTTCGGCCCCAACCATGTCGTCAAGGACTTCGACCTGAGCATCGCGCAGGGCGAATTCGTATCCCTGCTCGGCCCCTCGGGCTGCGGCAAGACCACCGTGCTGCGCATGGTGGCCGGGTTCGAAACACCCTCCTCCGGCGCGATCCGCATCGACGGGCAGGACATGACCCACCTGCGCCCGAACCAGCGCAACATCGGCATGGTGTTCCAAGCCTATGCCCTGTTCCCCAACCTGACCGTGGCGCAGAACGTCGCCTTCGGCCTCAAGGTGGCGGGCGTCGCACGGGCAGAGACGCAGACCCGCGTGGACGAGATGCTGGCCCTGATCGGCCTGCCCGATCTGGGTGGTCGGTATCCTTACCAACTCTCGGGCGGGCAACAGCAGCGCGTGGCGCTCGCCCGCGCGCTGGCCGTGCGGCCCAAGGTGCTGCTGCTGGACGAGCCGCTGTCGGCGCTGGACGCCAAGATCCGCGCCAGCCTGCGGCGCGAGATCCGCGCGATCCAGCAGCGGCTGGGCATCACCACGATCTTCGTCACCCACGATCAGGAGGAGGCGCTGTCCATGTCCGACCGCGTCGTCGTGATGAACGGCGGGCGCGCCGACCAGATCGGCACCCCGTTCGAGATCTACAATACCCCGGCGACCCGCTTTGTCGCAGGCTTCGTCGGCACGCTGAACACGTTTCAGGCGGTCGTGACCGATCCGGCCACAGGCACCGTCACGCTGGGCGACACCCCCATCGCGCTGCACCGCCCTGTCGATGCCGCCGCTGGCACCACCGTGACGCTGGCGATGCGGCCCGAAACGGCCACGCTGGGCATCGGTGAACCCGGTGACGTGGTGCTGCGGGCGCGGATCAGCGACGTGCAGTTCCTGGGCGCGATCATCCGCGTGACGGCGGATCTGGGCGGCGACAGCCTGACCCTCGACACCTTCAACCGGGCTAGCACGCCGCCACCGGATGTGGGCGCACCGGTCACGATCAGCATGCCGCCCGCAGGCCTTGTCGTGCTGGTCGCGTAAGGGCCGCGACATGGTGCCGGGTTTCCATTCCGGCACCCCGGCGGCATGGTGCGCCCGCAAACAAAAGGCACATCATCTTGGACAACGACGACATCCGCGACCTTCTGGTCATCGGCGGCGGCATCAACGGCTGCGGCATCGCCCGGGACGCGGCGGGGCGCGGGCTGACCGTGACGCTGGTTGAAATGTCGGATCTGGCGCAGGCGACATCCTCGGCGTCGACCAAGCTGTTCCACGGCGGTCTGCGGTATCTCGAATATCTGGAAATCCGTCTGGTCCGCGAAGCGTTGATCGAGCGTGAGACGCTGCTGCGCGCCATGCCGCACATCAGCTGGCCCCTGCGCTTCGTGCTCCCCTTGCACCCCGGGATGCGGTTCGAGGGCGACAGCCCGGTGGCGAAACTGCTGGGCACGGTCATGCCGTGGCTGCGCGGGCGGCGGCCCGACTGGCTGATCCGCGCAGGTCTGCTGATGTACGACACGCTGGGCGGGCGGCAGATCCTGCCCGGCACGACGACGCTGGACCTGACGACAGGGCCAGAGGGGGCGGCCCTGCGCACCGGCATCCACAAGGCTTTTGAGTACAGCGACTGCTGGATCGAGGATTCGCGACTGGTCGCCCTGAACGCACGCGACGCGGTGCAGCGGGGCGCGCAGGTGCTGACCCGGACGCGCGTGACGCAGGCCCATGCGACGGACGGCATCTGGGCGGTGACGGTCGAGGATGCGCAGACCGGCAACACCCGGACCATCCGCGCCCGGATGATCGTGAACGCGGGCGGGCCGTGGGTCGGTCAGATCCTGCGCACCCGGATCGGATCGAACAGCGCCGACGACGTGCGGCTGGTGCGTGGCAGCCATATCGTCACCCGCCGCCTGTTCGACCACGACAAATGCTATTTCTTTCAGGGCGCCGACGGGCGGATCATGTTCGCCATCCCCTACGAGACGGATTTCACCCTGATCGGGACGACCGATCAGGAGCATGCCGACGTGGATACGCCACCGGTCTGCACGCCTGCGGAACAGGCCTACATGCTGGATTTCGTGAACGCCTATCTGCGCACGCCCGTCACGGCCGACGACGTGGTCTGGAGCTATTCCGGCGTCCGCCCGCTCTATGACGCGGGGGGCGGATCCGCCACCGCCGCGACCCGCGACTATACGCTCAAGCTGGACGACAGCGCTGGCGCGCCCGCACTGCATGTCTTCGGCGGTAAGATCACGACCTATCGCCGTCTGGCGGAAGGCGCGCTGGAGAAGATCGGCCAGCGGCTGCCCCTGCGGCAGGGGGCGTGGACGGCTGGGGTGGCCCTGCCCGGCGGCGATTTTCCGGTGGGCGACGTGGACCGGCTGATCGCTGACCTGCGGGCCGACTATCCGTTCCTGACCGATCGCTGGGCGCGCCGCCTGATCCGCGCCTATGGCACCGAGGCACGTCTGATCCTGGGGACGGCCACCAGTCCCGCCGATCTGGGTCCGGATTTCGGTGCGACCCTGACCGGGGCCGAGGTGGACTGGCTGATGCGCCACGAATTCGCCCGCACCGCGGATGACGTGCTGTGGCGGCGCAGCAAGCTGGGCCTGCGGCAGGTCGATACGGCGGCCCTTACCCGCCACATGATGACGCGGGCCTGACGGCGACGGACCGGAAAAGCTTGCGTTGTCGCGGGTTTTCGTCACGATCACGCCTGCGGTGCAGCGGCAGGCGATGGTCCTGTCTGTGGCGTCGGCCCTTGCGCCGTTCCGTTGACCTTTGACAGGATGTAGTCGCGTGACATGCCATACAGGATCATGCCCGGTCCATCCGGACCGCTGAACCACCGTCCCGACATCGACCGGCTGATCCGGCTGGAACAGGGGGCCATCATGGACGTGGTGGTCCGCATGGTGGGTATCCCGCTGGCCGCCGCGCTGATCTGGCTGCGCACCGAAAGCATCCATGCGGTGATCTGGCCCGTGCTCTATCTGACCTCCTTCGCCGCATCGGTCGCCTATGTCCGCACGCTGGGTGCCGTGGTGACCGAACGTCAGTGCCGTCTGGCAGAGGCGACGGTCCTCGTGAACACGCTGACCTTCGTGTGGCTGCCGGTCTGGACCGTCGTGCAGCCGGACCGCGACCTGTGGCTGTTCGGGGCTGGTCTGATCGGGGCGCAACTGGTGCATCTTTTGCAGCGATCCGACGCGTCACGCTTCGTCACTATCGGCAACATCGCGATCTTCGGTGCCGTCCTTGCGGTGGCCTACGTCGCCCTGTGGCCGCAGATGACGGACCCGCTGATGCGGTTGGGCATCTTTGGCAGCTGGCTGGCGCTGCTGCTGTATTTCGCGCAATCCATGCTGGCGGCGCGCGACCGGCGACTGGACCGCGACCGGGCGAACGCCCGCGCGTCACAGGCGGAAAAGATCTCGGCGATCGGCAGGCTGGCGGGCGGAATCGCCCATGACTTCAACAACATCCTCACCGCCATCTCCGGCAACCTGCAGCTGTACGAAGTCCTGTCGGACCCGGCGGAACGCGACGAGGTGGTGGCCGCCGCCCACATGGCCAGCCAACGCGGCGCCGGCATCGTCAGCCAGATCACGATCTTTGCCCGCCAGTCGCCGCAGACCCTGTTGCTGACCGATGCGAATGCGCCGCTGCACGGGTTGCGGTCGCTGACCGATCACCTGATCCCGCGGCGCATCACGCTGACCATGCGGCCCCTGCCCGGTCCGGTGCAGATCCGGGCCGACGTGAACCATCTGACCTCCGCGCTGCTGAACCTGATCGTGAACGCCGTCGATGCGACCCCCGCCAACGGACGCATCCGGCTGTCGGTCGAGGTGGCGCACCTTGCGACACCCCTGCGGGTCGCAGGGCCAAAGGTTCTGCCCCCGGGCGTCTATGTGGTCTACGACGTCACCGATACGGGCACCGGCATTCCGGCCGACATCACGGCTCAGGTGATCGAGCCGTTCTTCACCACCAAGCCAGTGGGCAAAGGCACCGGGCTGGGCCTGTCGATGGTCTATGGCCTGGCAGACGGGTTGGGCGGCGGCCTCGATCTGCGCAGCACGCCCTATGGCACGACGGTGCGCATCCACATACCGGCCATAACGGACACCGCCACGGCTGCGGCGGTGCGGTCCCCGGCGGTGCCGGGCGTCACACCATGAAGCGGTCGAGCAGCCGTTCCAGCGCCGCATCCGAGAACGGCTTTTCCAGCCGTTCGGTGATCAGACCCGCAGCCCCGTCCGGCATGTCCGCGTAGCCGGTGGCAAGGATGATGGGGATGTCGGGGCGCGTCAGGCGGATCTGGCAGGCCATTTCCACGCCGGTCATCTTGGGCATCGCCTGATCGGTCAGGATCAGGTCGATGTCGGCCCGCTCGGCCAGCCGGGCCAGCCCCTCGGCACCGGAATAGGCGGCGATGACCTCGTGGCCCAGATCCTCCAGCAGGCCGACCGTGCCCATCGACACCAGCACGTCGTCGTCCACCGCAAGGATGACGAGCGTCCGGCGTTCGCTGGCGGTGGGGGCGGGCGCCGGGGCGGGTGCGCTCACCTCGGTGACAAGCTGCGTCTCGGCCGTCGCGGCCGGAAGATAAAGCAGCGCCGTGGTCCCTCCACCGACTTCGCTGGACAGGGTGAACGTGCCACCGGACTGCTTGGCCAGCCCGTGGATCATCGACAGGCCCAGCCCCGTGCCCTTGCCGACACCCTTGGTGGTAAAGAACGGCTCCGTCGCCTGCGCCAGCGTCGCTGCATCCATGCCGCAGCCGTCGTCGGTCACCGCCACGCGCAGATAGGTGCCGGGCTTCAGCTCGGCGACGCCGTCGCCTTCGACTGCATCGACGTCGATCTGCAACTGGCCGGCCCCGTCCATCGCGTCGCGGGCGTTCACGGCAAGGTTCAGCAGCGCCATCTCGAACTGGTTCAGGTCCACGTCCGCATGGGGCAGGTCGGGGGCCACGGTCATCGCGATTTCGACCTCTGGCCCGATGGCACGGACCAGCAGGTCACGCATGTCGGGGATCGCCGTCGCCATGTCCACCGCCACCGCGTGCAGATCCTGCTTGCGCGCGAAGGCCAGCATCCGCTGTGTCAGTGCCGCTCCGCGTTCGACGGCCTTGGTCGCATTGGCGATCAGCGCCATGCTGCGATCATCGGCATCGTGCAGGTGGCGTCGCAACAGATCCAGACTGGCACGGGTCGCCATCAGCAGATTGTTGAAATCGTGCGCCACGCCCCCCGTCAGCTGACCGATCATCTCGAGCTTCTGGCTTTGGCGCAGGGCGGCTTCGGTCTCGGCCAGCGTCCGCGCCCGTTCCAGACGATCGGTCACGTCGCGGCCGATCGCATACACCTGCCCGCCATGCGCCGAGGCGGTCCACGCGAACCAGCGATAGCTGCCATCCCGGTGCCGGAACCGGAATTCGTAGGGGTCGATCAGCGGCGACTGGAACACCGAGATGAACTTTTCCACCGTCCGGTCCACGTCATCGGGATGCACCCAGTCGAGGAAGGACCGCCCCAGTACCTCTGCCGGTGTCAGTTCGAGGATGCGGGTCCATGCGGCATTGACGTTGACCAGCGTGGCATCGCGGTTCACCACGGCGATCAGGTCGATGGCCATGTCCCAGACCACGTCCCGCTGGCGGGTGATGTCGGTCAGCGTGGCCTGCCGCGCCAACACTTCGTGATGGATGTCGGTGCAGGTGCCATACCAGCGCATGATGGTCCCATCCTCGCCACGCACGGGCTGCGCACGGCCCAGCACCCAGCGATAGACGCCGGTGTGGTGCCGTAGACGGTATTCGATCTCGTAGGTGTCGCCGGTCCGCAGACATTCCGTCCACACCGCCCAAGCCTGATCCTGATCGTCGGGATGGAACATCCCGTTCCATGCGGCACCGTCGGTCGATCCCTCCGGCATGCCGGTGAATTCGTACCAGCGCCGGTTGTAATAGTCGTGATAGCCGTCCGGCAGCGTGGACCAGATCATCTGATCGACGCTGTCGGCGATGGCGTGGAACTTGGCCTCGCTCTCGCGCAACTGGCGCTCGCGCAGGTGCAGCGCCTCCAGCTGATCGCGCGCCACGTGCTGGCGCAAGCGCGCGGTCAGGGCAGAGCGGACCGCGCGCAGCAGTTCCTGCGAATGCAGCGGACGCGACAGCAGCACCGCGTTGTTCAACCGCTCGATCCCCTGTCCTGCGGTGAACGACCAACCGCTGACCGATCCGTTCGACAGGACGACGAACGGCACATCCGACCATGCGGGCTGCGCCGCCAATGCGGCGTCGAGGGCGTCGCGCCCGTCGCCCATCAACGCCTCTTCGGTGGCCAGCACGATGCCCAGACTGTCGATCACGGTGCCGGCCAGTTCGGCCAGGCTGCCGACGACGCGGGTGTCGATCCCTTCGACCTCCAGCACTTCGCGGGCCACATCCGCATCGCGACCGCGCGGAGCGAGGATGGTGACCTGCTGCGCGGTCACCGATGCAGCCGCCATGGCGGTATCCGCCAGCAGGCTCACGACGGCCCGCCCGCCTGATGTGCCACGGTCTGCTGCTGAAACACCGGCGTGCCAGACAGCCGCCCGGTAAAGCTGCGGATCGGCGCGCCGATCCGCAGACCGTCGTGGTCGGGCGACAGCGCCCGGATGGTGCGTTCATGATCCGATGTGCGCGTCTTGACGACGGCGATGGATTTGCGCACCGCGCCCGCCGCCGCGCAGAACCGCAGCAGCAGCACAGGATCCGCAAGATAGCTGATGTCCACGTCGGACCGCAGGTCACCGGTGGCGCCGTGCTGACCGAGGATCAGCAGCGACACGACACCCCTCTGCGCCAGATAGCCGAGCAGTGCGTGCATCTGCAACACGAGGAAGGTGTCGCCCGGCATCGCATGCAGACAGGCGTTCAGACTGTCCAGCACGACGATCTGCGTGCCACCCTCCTCCACGCTGACGCGGACCGCGTTGGAGAGCTCGCCCGGCGACAGTTCCGTGGGGTCGATCTGGCGGATCGTCAGCCGCCCGTCGTCGATGTAGGGTTGCAGGTCAATGCCCAGCGCCCGGCAGCGCATCTTGAGGGTGGTGCGCCGTTCGTCGAACAGGAAACACGCCGCCCGCTGCTCCCGGTCGAGGGCCGCGATCATGCAACGGACCGCCGTCGTGGCCCTGCCGATGCCAGCAGGCCCCGCCTGCAGCGCGTTGGTTCCCGGATACAGGCCGTCGCCCAGCAACAACGCATCCAGCCCCGCCAGGCCCGTCGTCACCGGCGTCGCATCGCAGGTGGTGGCCTGCTCTGCCGAGACCAGACGCGGATAGACGCGCATACCACCGGTCGCGATGGTGAAATCGTGAAAGCCGCGGCGATACGTCATGCCGCGCTTCCTGACCACGCGCAGCCGCCGCCGCTCTGCCCCGAAATCGTTGGACAGCTGTTCCAGACAGATCACGCCATGCGCGATCGCATGCAGCTGCAGGTCGTCGACGTCGGACGTGCGGTCGTCCAGCAGCAGCACGGTGCAGCGCCTGCGCGCAAAGAAGTGTTTCAGCGCAACGATCTGACGGCGGTAGCGCAGGGGGTTCTGCGCCAGAAGACGCAATTCGGACAGGCTGTCCACGACGATCCGCGTCGGTTCGGTCCGCTCGACCAGTTCGATGATGCCGCGCACCGTCTTGCCCGGCTCCAGCTCGCTGGTGTGCAGCAGCGTCTGATCATGCGCCGCGCCACAGGCATCCTCGCCCACCATCTCGCGCAGGGTGATCCCGTCCAGCGACCAGTCGTGCGTCTGGGCCACGGCGCGCAATTCGCTCTCGGTTTGGGACAGCGTGAAATAGAGACCGCGGTCGCCCGCATCGCGCCCGACCAGCAGGAACCGCAGCGCCAGTGTCGTCTTGCCTGCGCCCGGCGTGCCTTCGACCAGATACAGACGTTCCGGCGTCGGACCGCCGTTCAGGATGTCGTCCAGACCCGGGGTTCCTGTCTGCAAACGTTCGGTTGCAACAGGCGTCGTCGTCTCCGGCATGGGCGCGGTCTCCGTCGTGATCGTATGCAACCGACAGCATGCGATCCGTCGCATGTGCTCTATGCAGATGTCATGTTTTTCGGCTTTGACAAGCCCGGACAGGGTCCGATCCGCCAGAGGTCCGCGCGGATGCATGGGCATGGCCGCGCATGCGCCCGCTGACGCCACGCGAGGCGTCGCAAATAATTGACACTGGCGCGTTAATCCGGTCTGCGCTGCGGCGCCTTGCCCGGCCCCAGCCCGGCGCGGCCCGTCAGACAAGACCAAAGGAGCATCCGGTGTCAGACCATGTGGAACCGGCCCCGCCGTTCAGGCTGGGATGGGAAGAGTGGGTCGCCCTGCCCGGCCTTGGCCTGCCGGCCCTGAAGGCCAAGATCGACACGGGCGCGCGCACCTCGGCGCTGCATGCCTTCGACATCGAACCGTTCGGCCCGGCGCAGGCGCCGCATGTCCGCTTTTCGGTGCATCCGATTCCGGGGCGCGAGGATATCACCATCGCCTGTTCCGCCGCCGTGCGCGACCGACGCGAGGTCACGTCGTCCAACGGCGAGACGGAGTGGCGCTATGTCATCGGGACCGACATTGCCCTTGGCGACCGCACATGGCCGATCGAGGTGACGCTGACCGACCGCGGCAGCATGGCCTATCGCATGTTGCTGGGCCGTCAGGCGCTGACCGACGACATGGTGATCGTTCCCGGCGAAAGCTGCTGCCAGACGCCGCGCGACTATTCCGCCTATCATGCGCCCACGGCCCCGGGCACCGCCCCCGCCCGCACCCTGCGCATCGCCGTCCTGTCGCGCGAAGGGGGGGCCTATTCCACCCGCCGCATCGTGGCCGAGGGGGCTGCACGCGGCCATGTCGTCGAGGTGATCGACACGACGCGTTGCTACATGCTCATCAACCGCCTGCAGCCCGAGATCCATTACGACGGGGCACGTCTGCCGCGCTATGACGCGGTCATTCCGCGCATCGGCACCTCGGTCACCGCCTATGGTGCCGCCTTGATCCGCCAGTTCGAGGCGCAGGGCACGTATTGCGTGAACGGCGCCGACGGCATCGTCGCCAGCCGGGACAAACTCCACGCCCACCAAATCCTGTCGCGCAGCCGGATCGGGATGCCCGCCACGGCCTTTGCCGCATCGCCCAAGGATACCGACAACCTGATCGCGCTGGTCGGCAACGCACCCCTCGTGGTCAAGCTGCTGGAAAGCACGCAGGGCAAGGGCGTCGTGCTGGCCGAGACGCGCCGCGCGGCCCAGTCGGTGATTTCCGCCTTTCGCGGGCTCAAGGCCAATTTCCTCGTGCAGCATTTCGTCAAGGAGGCGGCGGGCGAGGATATCCGCTGCCTCGTGATCGGTGGCCGCGTGGTCGCCACCATGCTGCGCCGGGCCGAGGCGGGCGAGTTCCGCTCGAACCTGCATCAAGGCGGCAGCGCGGAGCCCGTGCGCATCAGCAAGGCCGAACGGGACACGGCAATCCGCGCCGCGCGGGCCTTTCAGCTTGGGTTGGCAGGCGTCGATTTGCTGCGCGCGCACGATGGCCCGCAGGTGCTGGAGGTGAACTCCTCGCCGGGGTTCGAGGGGATCGAAGGTGCCACGGGCCGGAACGTGGCGGGCCTGCTGTTCGACGAGATCGAGCGCAAGGTCAGGCCGTCCGTCCCGCGCCGCATGATCCGGCGCGTCAAGGCCGTCGTCGACTGACCGGGGACGAGATCGGCGCGTCCAGGGTCAGGACTTGCCGGATTTCGACTTGGGCTTGGGTTTGGCCTTCGCTTTGGGCTTGGCCTTTTCAGCGGCCTTGGCCTTGCCAGCGGCCTTGCCAGCGGCCTTGATCGACGTGGCCTTCTTGCCTTTGCCGGACTTCGGATCGGCCTTTGCCTTGGACGATCCGTCCTTCTTGTCGGTCTTCGCCGACTTGGCCTTTTTCGCCGGGTCGACATCCTTGTTGGGCGTCTTGCCGTCCTTCTTCGCAGATGCCTGCTGTGGCTTGGACTTTTCCGACCTGGCCTTTTCCGACTTCGGCTTCTGAGCGGCCTTCGTTGCCTTCGCCTTGGCGGGCCTATCATACGCCTCTGACTTGCCGCTGCCCGGGCGCTTGGCGATGCGGGCGTCATCCTCGACCGCGTCGGCGGTGGCGGCGGTCAGGGTCTTGGCTGCGACGGGTGCGGCGGCGGCCGGGATCGCGTCAGACAGCGGCACGTCGGAGGCGGATCGGCCACCGGACCCGTCCGCGAGCGCCTGCGCCGCCGACTGCATTGCCTGCATCCGCGCGGGGCTGACCCGCGGGATAGCCGCCAGCATGTCGGGCGACGCACCGGCCAGATCGGCGACCGTCGCGATGCCATGAGAGGTGAAGGTGCGGGACAGCGCGGGGCCGATCCCCGGCACGGTCTGAAGCGATGTCATCATGATCTCTCTCAAGGGGCCGCGTCGCGCGGCGGTGGCGGCCCACCCCAGCGGGCCTTTGCGCAAAAGCTAGGGCGCGGCACGCCGTCGCCCACCCGGCGCCGCACACCCTGCGCGTTTGGCATAGCAGGACGCAGCCGCGCAGGCTATCACCACGTGTGCCAGCCCCCTGACACGCAAGGACCGCCCCATGACCCCGACACGCCAGATCCTGATCGCACCGTCGATCCTGTCCGCCGACTTCGCCGACTTCGGCCGCGAGATCCGCGCGATCGAGGATCAGGGCGCGGACTGGGTCCATGTGGATGTGATGGACGGGCATTTCGTGCCGAACCTCACCTTCGGTCCGCCGGCGGTCAAGGCGTTCCGCCGCCATGTCAGGACGGTGATGGACGTGCACCTGATGATCGCGCCGGTCGATCCGTTCATCACCGCCTATGCAGACGCGGGCGCCGACATCCTGACCGCGCATGTCGAGGCGGGCCCCCACATCCACCGCACGGTGCAGGCGATCCGTGCGGCGGGGATGAAGGCCGGCGTCGCCCTGAACCCCGGCACGCCTGCCGAGGCGGCAGCCCACCTGATCGACATGGTCGATCTGGTCTGCGTGATGACCGTGAACCCCGGTTTCGGCGGGCAGTCGTTCATCGACATGACCGCCAAGGTGCGGTCCCTGCGCGCCATGATCGGCGACCGCCCGGTCCACATCCAGATCGACGGCGGCGTCGATCCGGTCACGGCACCGCTGGTCGTGGCGGCAGGGGCGGATGTGCTGGTCGCAGGCTCTGCCGTGTTCCGTGGCGGGTCGGTCGACGCACCACACGTCTATGGCGCCAACATCCGCGCGATCCGCGATGCGGTGCAACATGCCGGTGCATGACGCGCGGCCCGGCGGGATCGTCTTCGACCTCGACGGGACGCTGATCGACAGCGCACCCGACATCCACGCGGCGGTGAACCGCATGCTGGCGGGGATCGGCGCAGCCCCGCTGGACATGCCCACGGTCGTGTCCTTCATCGGGCACGGGCTGCCGCATCTGGTCGGGCTGGTGCGGGCGCACCACGGCATCGATGCGGGCGAACAGCCGCGCATGCTGGCCGCGATGATGACGCAGTACGCGGCGCACCCCGTCGCCCTGACCCGCCCCTATCCGGGTGTCGTGGCGGCGCTGACGCGGCTGCAGGCCGCAGGCCATCCGCTGGGCCTGTGCACGAACAAGCCCGTCGCGGCCACCCATGCGATCCTCGACGCACTCGACCTGTCGCGGTTCTTTGCCGCCGTGATCGGTGGCGACAGCCTGCCCGTGCGCAAGCCCGATCCCGCCCCGCTGCACGCCGCCTTTGCCGCCCTGCCCGCCGCCCGGCTGGTCTATGTCGGCGACAGCGAGGTCGATGCGCAGACGTCCCATGCGGCGCAGGTCCCCTTTGCCCTGTTCACGCGCGGCTATCGCAAGTCGCCGGTGGCGGACCTTGCACATGTCGTGGCGTTCGACGATTTCGCCGACCTACCCGCCCACGTGGCGGATCTGCAGCACGCGCTGACGCAATGCTGAACCAACCCGGGTTTCCGGCGGCGGCGATCCCGGCTAGGTCTGTCGCGACACCCATGACACGCAAAGGCCAGACCCATGCAGCGCATCGCGACAGGCGCCCGTCCCGACCTGCCTGCCAAGGCCGAAGCGGCAGGTTTCACGTTCCACACGATGTATGGCGAGCCCTATTGGGACGAAGAGACGGCCTACGCCTTTACGCTCGCGCAGGTCGAGACCGACATCGAGGACCCGGCGACCGAACTGCACGCCATGTGCCGCGAGGCTGCGGCCCGAATCGTGGACGACGAGGAACTGATGGAGCGTCTGGCGATCCCCCGCGCCCACTGGGATTTGGTCGCGCAGTCGTGGAAGACCGGCCAGCCGGAGCTTTATGGCCGGTTCGATCTGATCTACGACGGCACAGGGCCGGCACGGATGATCGAATACAACGCCGACACCCCCACCGCATTGTTCGAGAGCGCCGCATTCCAGTGGACCTGGCTGGAGGACATGATCGAAAGCGGCGCCCTGCCCGCCGGATCGGACCAGTTCAACGGCATCCACGAGGCGCTGACCGCGCGATTCCGCGCGCTGTTCGCACCGAACACGGACATCCACTTCACCGCGTTCGAGAGCAACGTCGAGGATTACGCCACCGTCGAGATGATGGCCTATGCCGCCCGCGCTGCCGACCTTGGCGCGCATTTCGTCGATCTGTCGCAGATCGGCCTGACCGACCGCGGCCAGTTCGCCGATGCCGACAAGCGGATCATCGGGCACCTGTTCAAGCTCTATCCGTGGGAAGACCTGTTGCGCGACAACTTCGCCCCGCATCTGGGATCGGCGCAGTGCACCTATCTGGAGCCCGCGTGGAAGGCCGTCGTGTCGAACAAGGGTCTGCTGCCCGTGCTGTGGCGGATGTATGAGGGCCATCCCAACCTGCTGCCCGCGTTCTTTGCCGACGAAGTAGCGGCGGGATCGCCCGCCGTGACCCGCGCCGCCGATGCGCTGTCGCGCGGCACCGTGACGAAACCGGTGTTCGGGCGCGAAGGCGCAGGCGTCACCATCCGCCAGGGCGGCGCGGTGCTGGAAGCTTCCGACAACACCGAATACGACGCGCACCCGCAGGTCGTACAGGCCTATGCGGAAATGCCCGTCTTCGACGCATTCCGTCCGGTGATCGGCGCATGGATCGTGGGCGAGACCTGCGTGGGCATGGGCCTGCGTGAGGACCCTTCGCGCATCACGCAGGATCTGAGCCGCTTCAAACCCCATTACATCACCGACTGACAGACCCTATCTGTCACGCACGCCACATCGCAGGAGCCAGCCATGACCGCATCCGTCACGACACCGATCCGCCGCACGAAACGGTCGCGGGTCATGCCAGCCGTTCTGCTGGGGGCTGCCGCCTTTGCCCTGTCCGCCTGTCAGGACGAAGAGGTCGAGGCCAGCGCCTTTCCGGATCTGCAAGCCTGTCAACAGGCGGCGGCATCCGGAACGGTCCTGTTTTCGGCGGCCGATTGCGACGCCACGTTTCAGGAGGCGCTGGTGGAATACGAACGCTCCGCCCCGCGCTATGACGATCAGGCCCTGTGCGAGGAACAGCATGGCGGCGGATGCGTGGCACAGGAAGGCACCGGCGGCGGCGGCGGGTCGATCTTCATGCCGCTGATGGCGGGCTATCTGATCGGCAACATGCTGAACGGCAACCGGGCGGCGACCCAGCCGCTGTATCGCGACAACACCGGGCGCTATGCGACGGCGGGCGGATCGACGGTGCTGAACGGCAACCGCGGCACCACGCGCCTGTCGCCGGACAGTTTCCGTGCAGCGCCCGCCGCGGCGGCACCCATGACGCGTGCCAGCGTCAACGCTACGGGGGGGTTCGGGTCGTCCCGCACGTCCGCTGCACCGGCGGGACGCACGTCGCTGGGTGGCTGACGGCGCCGCTTGCGCCGGCTCAGACGCCCAGCGACTGGGCGTCGCGCAATTCGCGCTTCAGGCGGGCTTCTTCCTCGACCCTCGGCTTGCTGAAACCCGCAAGCAGCAGATAGGCCACCGGCGTCAGATAGAGGGTCGAAATCGTGGCCAGGCCCAGGCCGCCCACGATGACCCAACCCAGCGCCTCCCGCGCTTCGGCACCCGCACCGGACGACAGGATCAGCGGCACACCCCCCAGCACCGTGGACACCATCGTCATCATTACTGGCCGCAGCCGGATCGTTGACGCATCCATGATCGCGCTGCGCACATCCTGTCCCTTGTCGCGCAACTGGTTTGCGAATTCGACGATCAGGATGCCGTTCTTGGCCATGATCCCGACCAGCATCACCAATCCGATCTGGCTGTATACGTTCAGACTTTGCCCCGACAGCAGCAGCGCGAACATGGCGCAGGCCACGCCAAGCGGTACGGTCGCCATGACCACGATGGCCGACACAAAGCTTTCGAACTGCGCCGCCAGCACGAGGAACACGATCAGCAGGGCGAAGCCGAAGGTGATGATCAGGCCGTTCGCCGTCTCGTCCAGCGTCGCTGCCTCGGCCAGCGGGATCAGCGTGTTCTGCTCCTCGAACACCTCGTCGGCCATCTCCTCCACCATCGTCAGTGCGTCGCCCAACGAGATGTCGTCGGTCAGCGACGCGCTGATGTCGACGGCGCGGTTCTGTTCCTCGCGCTTCAACTCGGGTGCGATGGCCCGTTCCTCCAGCGTGACGAAGGTGGACATCGGCACCATCTGCCCTTCGCCGGTCTGGATGAAGATGTTCTCCAGATCGCCCGGGTCGTCCACGGGGTTGAGGGTCGACAGCATCTCGATGTCATAGCTGGTGTCGTCGATGAAGACCGACCCCACAGGCGCGCCTTTCAGCACTGCCTGCAGCGCCGGGCCGAGGCCGCTGATGTCGATGCCCAGATCGGCGGCGCGCCTGCGGTCGATGTCGATGAAAAGCTGCGGTTGCGTCGTCTCGTAGCCGACCTCGATATCGCCAAGTTCGGGCACCTGCCGCATCCGTTCGGCCATCGCGGCCTGCACTTCGCCCAACTGCTCGTAGCTGCCGCCGGTGATGGCGAAGTTCAGCCCTTGGCCGCCGCCCCGGATGCCCAGCGAATTCGGCTGGACCGCAAAGGCACGGACGCCCACGATGCCCCGCAGCTTGCCGTTGATCTCGGTCACGATCTCGGCCTGATTGCGCTCTCGCTCCTCCCAGCCCGCGAGGCTCAGCACCATGAAGCCGCCGTTGCCGCCCAGACCGCTGATCGCGAAGACCGACGTGATCTCGCCGCTTTCCCGCAAAGGGTCCAGAAGGCCCTCGATCTCCAGCATCTTGGTGTTGGTGTAGTCGACCGACACCCCCTGCGGCACAGAGATGCGCAGCAGTGCGACGGACCGATCCTCTTGCGGGGTCAGTTCTGACCGAATGCTTGCGGATGCCACGACCGCAGCCGCTGCGAACAATCCGGCGACGAGGATCACGACCAGCGGTGCCGCCAGCGCGCCGCGCAGCGTGGCGGCATAGAGATCCTCCAGACGCGCGCCGAGCCAGACCAGCGGCCCCCGCTGCACGACGCCCTGCGTGTCGCGCGTCAGCAACCGGCTGGCCAGCACCGGGCACAGCGTCAGCGCCACGACCGACGACAGCATGACCGAAATGGCCAGCGTGAAGCCGAACTCGCGGAACAACCCGCCAGCCTGACCCGGCAGGAAGGACAGCGGGATGAACACGGCGGCCAGCACCGCCGTCGTGGTGACGACCGCAAAGAATACCTCCTGCGTGCCCAGCACTGCGGCGGCCCGTGCGCCCATGCCCTGCGATCTGCGGCGCACGATGTTTTCCAGCACCACGATCGCGTCGTCGACCACCATGCCGGTCGCAAGGACGAGGGCCAGCAGCGTCAGGATGTTGACCGAGAAACCGATCAGATAGATTGCCGCCAGCGTGCCGATCAAGGACACCGGCAGGGTCAGGGCGGGTATCAACGTGGCGCGCCAATCGCGCAGGAACACGAAGATGACGACCACGACGATGGCGGTGGCCAGCAGCAGCGACAGGATCACCTCGCGGATCGCGCCTTCGATGAAGACGGCATCGTCCGACGTGACAAAGATGCTCACATCGTCTGGCAGCACCGCGTCCAGATCCGCCACGACGGCCCGCACATCGCGCGAAATGTCGAGCGTGTTGCTGGTCGCCTGCCGGATGATGCCCAGCCCCAGACCCGTCTGGCCGTTGGCGCGCAACACCGTCTCGCCGGGTGCGGGGCCCAGCGTGACCGTCGCCACGTCGCGGATGAACACGTTGTCGGCCAGTTCCAGATCGCCGAAGGCCTCCGGCGTGTTGACGGTCGCAGTGGTGCGCACGTTGACGCTCTGCCGTGTGCCGCTCAGATCGCCGGCAGGCACGTCGAAGGACACGTCGGACAGCGCATCGCGCATGTCGGCCAGCGTCAGACCCCGACTGGCCAGTGCCGCCGTGTCGATATCGACGCGAAAGATCGGGGTGCGTTCACCGTAGATCTGCAGATCGGCCACGCCGCCGATCGAGATGATGCGATCCTCCACCTGATCCTGCACAATCGCCGTCAGATCCTGTGGCGACCGGGTGGCCGAGGTAATGGCAAGGCGGATGATCGGCTGTGCGTTGGCGTCGGCCTTGACGATGCTTGGCTCGTCCGCACCCTCTGGCAGGCTGTTCGCGATGCGGGCGATCGCATCGCGGGCATCGCTGGCGGCCACGTCCAGATCGACGCCATCGCCGAACTCCAGCGTCACGCGGCTGCTGCCGAATTCCGATGCGGAGGCGATCTTGGAGATGCCGGAGACCCGGCCCACGGCACCTTCGATCTGGTTGGTCAGTTCCTGATCAACGGTTTCCGGCGACGCGCCGTCGAAATTGGTGCGCACGGTGATGACCGGGCGATCCACGTTCGGCAACTCGCGCACTTCGACCCCCAGCAAGCCCGCGAGGCCCGCGATGATGATCAGCGCGCTGAAGACGAAGGCCAGGATCGGGCGTCGCACGAACAGGGCGATGCCACCGGGCGTCGGCAAGGTCTGATCGGTATCCGGCGCAGTCTGGGTCATGGCACGGCCTTTCCGTGAGGCATCATCCTCGCGTGTCACAGGCTGGGTGCCGGCGCGACCGAAGCCTGCGCGTCATCATTCGGGGCCAACACCACGGCATCGCCGTCCTGCAGGGTCGCAAGACCCTCCGTGATGACGAGATCGCCATCCGCCAGATCACCCTCGACCAGGATGCTGTCGGCATTGCGCTCGCGGATCACCACCGGCACCCGCTTGGCCTGACCGTCCACCGCCACCCAGACGTAGGAGCCTTCGTTCGACCACTGCAGCGCCAGCGGATCGATCGTCGGAAATTCGTCACCGTCGAAGGCGACGGTGACGGTGGCCGACATGCCCGCGCGCAGCAGATTGTCGTCGTTGGGCACCACGCCCTGCACGCGCAGCGTCCGGCTTGCCAGATCGACGATGTTGTCGACCGCACGAATTTCGCCGGCGATGGTGACATCGGTCACGGCAAGCGGCATCACCGTGATTGGCGCCCCCACGGTCATCTGGCCCACCGCACGCTCGGGGACGCGGAAATCGATCAGGATTTCGGACTGATCCGTGATGACGCCGATCGGATCCTGCGCCGCGATCCGTGCGCCCGCCTCGACCTCCAGCAATCCCATGCGCCCAGAGATCGGCGACGTGATGGTGCGTTGTTCGAGGTTATATTCCGCCTGCTCGACGGCCAGCGCAGCCGTTTGAAGTTCCAGTTCGGCCGCTTGCAGCGTGACAGCTGCCGCTGCCCCGCTTTGGCGAAGCTGCGTTTGCCTGTCGAGTTCCGCCTGCGCGTCGTTCAACGTGGCCTGTGCCTGCTGCAGGGCGATCTGTTGTGCCGCATCGTCCAGCGACACCAGAACGTCTCCCGCCGATACGCGGCTGCCGTCGGTGACGCTCAGGGTCTGGATCAGGCCTGCGGCCTCCGACCGGACGGTCACGGACCGGATGGCCTGTGCATCGCCCAGCGCCATGACCGAATTGTCGATCGCACCCATGGTGACCGGCATTGCCACCACTGTCGCACTTCCACCGCCCGGCCTGCCGCCCCCGGGTGCCGCATCCGGCGTGGCGTTTGCAGCAGGATCCGGCGCCATGGCTGCCAGCCGGCCAAGTCCCATGCCGTCCAGCGTCGTGCGGGCGGTCGGCACGAGCTGGATCCACGCCACGAAGGCCGCAGCAAGAATGCCGATCCCCAGAAGACATTGCTTGAAGATCGACATCGATAGGCCTCTTGGATGAACGCGGGACGCCATGCCTCGGCATGATTTGCTGAAACAATGTTAGCCCGCGCCTGCGTCCCGTCGCCAAACGACAGCCCTGTTTTGCGTCACGAATACGTCATGCCGTGTGTCGGATGGCACGAATTGCCTGCTAAAGAGGCAGATGGACACACCGCCTCGCCACGTCCTGCCAATCGGCAAGGGGCAGCAGGACGGCGAACAGGCCCAGTCTGCCTTCGAGATGCACCAGGTCTGCGGCAGCCAGATCGGACAAGTCGGCTATGCCGCACTGCTGCAGAACCCAGATGAGCCGGGGCTGGACGTCCGGCAAACGCGTAAGCGCCAACAGCGCCTTCTCGGCGCGCGCGGCCGGGGCCGTGTCCCATTGATCAGTATCGACACGGGTCGAGCGAAAGACGACCGGCAGGTCGTCGGGGGTCATGGACAGCGTCAACCCGATTGTCGCAATCGGTTGGTGAGAATCGCTGATGCGCGGTGCGTGCGCGGTCGCAAGGATGTCCCCGGCGATGTCCGTCGCGATATCGGGATCGACGGTCGCAGCCTCCACCCCGGGCGTCACTCGCGCATCCTGCAATTGCCTGCGCGCCAACAGGTGCAGGACGCGATCCTCGCGGTGGGTCCGCAGCGCGGCGCGCATGTCAAGACGCAACGACCGCGCCGTTGCCGTTCGATTCCGACCCTGTGCCATGCGACCCCGCGCCCGATGTGCCGCGGGCACGATGCCCGCGGTGCCACGATCTAACCCCGGACAGGTTATCAAAACCTTTCAGCACGCGGTACGTGCGAAGGAAAAACCGATCCTGCGGTACGGCGTTAATCCTCGCTTAAGGGCTGGGGGTTTAGGCAAGCAAAGGTGGTCGGTTGATCGCGGTTTCGTTCCGTCGACCTGAATTGCGATATTGTGTGACAGGATACACCGTGAGCCATGGACGTACACTTTGGCCGGACCGGATCACCACCTTGCACCAGCAGGGATTCGTCACGCATGTGCTGTCCCCCCCAGCGGATGGCATCGTCTGGTCCATCGACCCGCAATCCGTGCGCGATCTGGATGGTCTGACGCTTCTGGTGATTTGCGACGACGGCACCGTCGCCGTTGGCTGTCCCGACGGCCTGCCTGCGGTGTTGGACGGCATGGCGACATCCCTCGATCCCGCGTGCGATACCGCACCGCCTTTGCCTGACGCAGAAGAGGCGGACGCTGCCGGTCCGTCTGGCCTGCAACCGTCCTTGCCCAAAGCCCACGAAACCACGGGATCAGGTGTGCCGCAGCCGGAGACCGTCGAAGGAGCGGACGCGCGCGCGGCGGTCGAAGCAACGGATGATCCGACCGCCCCCCCGGAACGCGGTGCTGCACCCGATGAGGAGGGGGTCGCAATTCTTGCGAGACTGGACCGGATCGACGCCGGCCTGCAGGTGGCACATGCCCATGCCGCCACTGTCGACATCAGGATCGCCGCGGAACTGGATCACCTGATGCAACGGTTTTCGCACGACCGGACCAGTATCGTCACGAACTCGATCAGCGACCTCGGCCACGCAATCCGCACCTTGCAGGGCGACATTGAACGGGACCGCGCCGACGTGCCGTCGCACGCTGACCTGCGAACGGCCGTGGACGACGTGGTCGCCAGCATCCGCGCAGACCGGGCCTCCAATGCGCTGCGGTCCGATGTTGCGCATCAGACCATCGTCGGTCGTCTGGACGATCTGTGGCAACAGTCGGCTGCGCAGGACCTGTCTTGGCTGACGACGGCATTGGGTCGCCAGGCGGACGTGACCGAACGGATTCTCACCCGTCAAGAGGCTGCGTCCGCGCAGGATGTTTCTGCCGGACTGATAGACAAGATACAGGACATGTCGGTCGCGCTGGATGGAATTGCAGGCACCGCCGATGCCGTCACGGCGTTGACGGCCGCTGTGAATCAACTGTCCCGGGACATCTCCGCGTCGGCGGTGGCAACACCGACCGCGCCAGCCGTGCCGTCGGGTGAGCCAGACAACGCCAGCCTGCGCCAACACATCGTGCGGCAGGGTCTGGTTCAAAGTCAGTTGCTGCGAAAACTGGATCGGTTGATGGGGGCACTGGAGACATCGGGAGCCACCTCGGCACAGACATCGGCCGATCACGGTGCCGACGCGTGGGTTGGCCTGGGATACGACATCTGGCGCAATCGCCTCGGCTCACTTGATGGCACGACCCGACTTGAAATCGCCGAGTTCATCGCGGGACGGATGCAGCAGGCGGCCGAAGCCTGATCCGGTGCGCAATACCCCGGCCAGATCCAGGTCATGCCCACGTGCCCAGAGTAGAACGTGTTCGAGCCAGTCCGCGCGTCGGCAGGCGTTCGGGCTGTGACGTCGCGCATCGGTTGGTGCTGCCTTGGAATTTGTCGCAGAACGGCACCAAGCGGTGCGGATCGGACCGACGATGAGAGGTCGACCCGGTAGACGGGACAAACGGTGGAAAGACACCGCGAGGTCTCTTCAAAATACCGCCGCCGGGCCGAAGCCGGGGGGGATTTTGATGCCATGCAACTGACTCCCGTGGCGGCGGGTCGTTGTCAGCAGGTCCGGGCAAGGAAAAGCTTGTCCCACTCACGAACCCCAACTGTGAACCCTGGCTGCTTGATTGCGCCTGCACCGCCCGTCTGACCGGCTTGCTCGATCATCCGAGATGCGGCTTCAATTTCCCCGGGCGCATCCTGATCGGCAGGCGAGTGACGCGATTATGGTCGACGTCCGACACCTTCAAGATCGGGCGGTCGTCCATGTCCTCGGCAACGGCAACGGCAACGGCAACGGAGGCAAAACTTGATGCGACCATAGAGAATCAAATGGCGACCAGCCAGAACGATGCACCGCTCCAGCGATGCATCCCGCTCGTCGGGGGTGTCAGGGGGCCAAGGTGGAGTGCGTGACGCAGGCACCCTTCGCGCAGTTTCCCGGGGCCGCGACCAGCTCTGCCTTGCAATGGCCCTTGGCCATGACGGCGCAGGCCCGACGTGCGGCAGGCCATTTGCCAACGATCCGACCACCCAGTTGCAAATCGCGGGCCGAAGAATCGTCCAGCGCCGTCAAACCCCAAGGGTCGGCGGGTGACGCCACGCTCCGTGCGATCCTGCGATCCTGCCGGTCCGTCGCTTGATGCCGGGCGTCGCTGCGGCGATCGTGCGGTTCTGATCACGCATCGAAGGGGCATGACCACCGTGTCGGTTGGATACGAGGCCGAAGGCATCGTTCCCGCCCCGTCCTGCCAGACGCCGAAAGCCACAGGCGCCCGAGGGCGGCCAACCTCACTTGCAATGGCAGTTGCAGTTCGTCGGCTGCGCCATGCGTGCCGTTGCGGCGCGTAGCCTAACTAGGGCGCGATGCAGCCAGTTCCCAATGTTGCCCGCGCGAAACCGGGGCAACCCGCCCACGGCTACGGTCGGGGACACCTGTGCGCGGGGCCTGCTCGGTGCTTTGATACGGCGACATGGGCTGACTGAACCGACACGTCGCGTCCCAATGCGAACCAACTGTCCGGGAATGACGCGACAGGGTCGGCCCCCGGGACCGGCATCACGCCATGATGCAAGGGTCATCGGGCGGGACGCGACACCGCCGTTACAGGCACCGACGTGATGGAGAAGCCGCCGAAGACGCCACATGCGGCTCGGAGGCCGGAGGCAGGGTGCCGCAATGCGATGGTGCGGACCGCTGCATCGTCACGGATGTCACGGTATCGCCCCGGGCAGATGCCTTGACGCTGCATCAGTCCCAAGCGCAATCAGCGGCACGGTCGCGCCGCATCCGCCTGTCGGGTCGCACCCAATTCGAAGATCCGACCATGCGCCCGCCAGCACGGCACAGGGCGGCGCCCGGCGTCAGTACCAACCGATCAGTGGGTCCACACCCCACGGCGATTCGTGGCAAAGTTCTCGCCGTAGCCGCCCGTGCGCACATTGGCACGGCGCGATTGAGGCTCCGTCACCACCGCGTCGATGCCGTTTGCGCGCGCGTAATCCAGCGCCTCTTCCTTGGTGGCGAAGGTCAGTCGCACCTGACTTTGCGTGTCGCCGGAGCTGGTCCAGCCCATCAGGGGGTCGATCTCGCGTGCGGTGTCGGCCACGAAATCCAGCACCCAGGTGTGGGTCTTGGCCGTGCCGGACGACATGGCGGTCCGGGCGGGACGATAGATGCGGGCCTGCATGGCGACACTCCTGAACAAGGCCCTGTCTGTATCGGAAAATCGCAGGCGAAGGGCAAGGGGGAGACGTGTCGCAGCCCCCTTGCCCGCAGCGGTCAGAACGCCCATTCGCCGCGGCGCATCACCGGCACCACCACGCCGTCACGACCGATGCCGTCGATGTCCACCGCGTCGGAGCCCATCATCCAGTCCACGTGGATCAGCGACTGGTTGCCGCCCTTCTGCTTCAACTCGTCCTCGGACAGGTCGGACCCGCCCGTGATCGTGTCCGCATAGCATTGGCCCAGCGCGATGTGGCAGGACGCGTTTTCATCGAACAGCGTGTTGTAGAACAGCGTGCCGGATTGCGAGATCGGCGAAGAGTGGGGCACCAGCGCCACCTCGCCGATGCGGCTGGACCCGTCGTCGACCTTCAGCAGGTCACGGAACACGGCCTCGCCGGACGATGCCGTCGCCGCGACGATGCGGCCCGCCTCGAACCGGACGGCGATGTCGCGGATCACGGTGCCCTGATAGGCGAGCGGTTTCGTCGCGGCGACGGTGCCGTCCGCCTTGTAGGCGTGCGGGCAGGTGAACACCTCTTCGGTCGGGATGTTGGGCTGGCAGACGACGCCGTTCAGCGCGGGGGATGCGCCGCCCTTCCAGATGTGTCCTTCCGCCAGACCGAGGTGCAGGTCGGTGCCCGGCCCGGTGTAGTGGAGTGCCGTGAAGTTCTGGTCGTTCAGCCACGTCACGCGCTTTTTCAGCTCTGTCGTGTGGTCGGCCCAGTTCGCCACCGGGTCGTCACCGCCAAGGCGCGACGCGTCATAGATCGCGTCGAGCAGTTTGCCCTGCGCCTGATCCACGGGCAGGTCGGGGAACACGCGGGCCGCCCAGGCGGCGCCGGGGAAGGCCACGATGTTCCAGTTCACCTCGAACCCCACGATGGGCTGCATGGCGGGTTTGGCGGCGATGGACACCGCCTTCGATGCGCGGGCGACGCGTGCCGGGTCCTGTTCGGCCAGCAGCATGGGGTCGTCGCCGGTGATCGCCATGCGCGCGGCGCCCGCCTTGTAGGCTTTGCCCAACCCTTCGTAGAACCACGCGGGCGCGCGGTCGAA
Source organism: Loktanella fryxellensis (assembly GCF_900110065.1). GTDB lineage: Bacteria > Pseudomonadota > Alphaproteobacteria > Rhodobacterales > Rhodobacteraceae > Loktanella > Loktanella fryxellensis. Next base: position 28,578 of record NZ_FOCI01000004.1, read on the forward strand.
GCTGTCGTCGGCGGCGTTTTCATACCGCGCCAGCGTGATGGCGTCGTCGGTGAAGAACGGGATCACCAGCCCGGCCCCTGCCTTGTAGGCGTGCACGGCGATGCGCTGCACCAGCGGCAGAGCGGACATGTTGGCGGTGATGATCAGGTCCTGCCCCGGCTGCAGGTTGACGCCGGTGCGCACGGCAACTTCGGCCAGACGGTCGAGTTTCACGGGGTCCAGATGGTCGGACATGGGGCTCTCCTATGGTTTGGCCGCGACCCTACGCCCCTGCCCGCCCGCGTCAACCACGGCTCATGCGGTCTCCAGCACCTCCACCGACAGGATGGTGGGCAGGTGGCGCGTGACCTCCGTCCAGGTGTCGCCCTCGTCCCGGCTGGCGAAGACGGAGCCGGAGTTGGTCCCGAAATAGAGCCCCGCCGGGTCGCGCGCGTCGCCCGCCATCGCCTGCCGCAGCACGGTGAAATAGCAGCCCTGCTGCGGCAGGCCGTGACGCAGGTCGTCCCATGTCGCGCCGCCGTCGCGCGACCGCCAGACCGCACAGGCAGCGTCGGGCGGGAAGCGTCCCGTCCTGTCGCCGTTCAGCGGCAGGGTCCAGATCGTGTCGGGATCGCGCGGATGCACCCGGATCGGAAAGCCGAATGTGGACGGCAGGCCCGCCGTGACGTCATCCCACGACCGCCCGCCGTCGGCGGAGCGCCAGACCCCGTGGTGGTTCTGCTGATAGATGACGTCCGCATCGCCCGGCGCGCGCATCACGTTGTGAACGCAATGCCCGACCTCTCCCCCTTCCGGCCCGGCGGGGTGGTAGTGATCGGCGCAAGCCCCCGCGTTCGACAGGCGGTTGCGGCGGTCCCATGTGGCACCGCCATCCTCGGTCGCGAAGACACCTTCGGCGCTGATGCCGACCCACATGCGGTCCGGATCGGCCGGGTGGGTGACGATGCTGTGCAGCGTCAGCCCCGCCCCGCCCGCCTGCCAGTCGTTCACGCCCTGATCCTCGGTCAGGCCTTTCACCATCTCCCATGTCGCGCCATTGTCGCGGCTGGCCAGCAGGCGCGCGGGTTTCGTGCCTGCATAAAGGACGCCATGCGCATGGTGCAGCGACCAGACCTGGGTGAAGTCCCGCCCGAACGGCACCGGCGTGTCGGTCCAGCCGATCATCTGCGCGAAACCCGGATCGTTCGCGGCGAAATCGTCCATCTGGCCCGTCGTCAGCTTGGACAGCGTCCACGTGGCACCGCCGTCCCCGCTGCGCCACACGCCGGCGCCGTGCCAGTCGCCGCCGCCACCGGCCCAGAGCATACCCGTCGCCGCATCGCCGATCACATGGTTGATCGGCCAGCCGTGGCAGAACGGCCCCGTGGCGACCCTGACACCCTCGCTTACGACGAACGCGCCTTTCGAGGTGCCCAGCAGTATCGACAGACCCATCGCAGCCCCCCTGCATGCCAATATGTCGCACCCTAGCATATCCGGGTGCACCCGTCGCCGGTCACCTGCAGCGGTTCGACCGTCACGCCCCTTGAACCGCGCGGCAGAGGGGTCAAATATGATCCAACCCCGAAGGATGCCCCATGGCCTACGCCCAGACCGACAAGCGCGAGATCGCCGACGCCGCCTATCTGTCGAACCCCGCCCCCAATGTGCGCGAGCGCGAGAAGATGGAGGGCGGTCGTCGCTTCGTCCTGCGCACCGATTTCGAACCCGCAGGCGATCAGCCTACGGCCATCGCAGAGCTGTCGGAAGGCGTGCGCAACGGCGAGCGGGATCAGGTGCTGCTGGGCGCGACGGGGACCGGCAAGACCTTTACCATGGCCAAGATCATCGAGGAGACGCAGCGCCCCGCGATCATCCTTGCGCCCAACAAGACGCTGGCGGCGCAGTTATACGGCGAGTTCAAGGGGTTCTTTCCGGACAACGCCGTCGAATATTTCGTCAGCTACTACGACTACTATCAGCCGGAGGCCTACGTCGCCCGGTCGGACACCTATATCGAGAAGGAAAGCCAGATCAACGAACAGATCGACCGGATGCGCCACTCGGCCACCCGGGCGCTGCTGGAGCGTGACGACGTGATCATCGTGGCGTCGGTGTCCTGCATCTACGGCATCGGGTCGGTGGAAACCTATGGCGCCATGACGCAGGACATCCACACCGGCAAATCCTATGACCAGCGCAAGATCATGGCCGATCTGATCGCCCAGCAGTACCGTCGCAACGATGCGGGCTTTCAGCGCGGATGTTTCCGGGTACGTGGTGATAGCCTCGAAATCTGGCCCGCCCACCTCGACGACCGGGCATGGCGGTTGAGCTTCTTTGGCGAAGAGCTGGAGGCGATCACCGAGTTCGATCCGCTGACGGGGGAAAAGACCGGCACCTTTCCCAAGATCCGCGTCTACGCAAACAGCCACTACGTCACGCCGAAACCCACGATGCAGCAGGCCGTCATCGGCATCAAGAAAGAGCTGCGGATGCGGCTCGATCAGCTGGTGAACGAAGGCAAGCTGCTGGAGGCGCAGCGGCTGGAACAGCGCACCAACTTCGACCTCGAGATGCTCGAGGCGACGGGGGTCTGCAACGGGGTCGAGAACTATTCCCGCTATCTGACGGGCCGCGCACCGGGAGAGCCGCCCCCCACCCTGTTCGAGTTCATTCCCGACAACGCCATCGTGTTCGCTGACGAAAGCCACGTCTCGGTTCCCCAGATCGGCGGGATGTACAAAGGCGACTACCGGCGCAAGTTCACGCTGGCCGAGCATGGCTTCCGCCTGCCCAGCTGCATGGACAACCGCCCGCTGAAGTTCGAGGAATGGGACGCGATGCGGCCCCAGTCGGTGTTCGTCAGTGCGACGCCTGCCGCGTGGGAGCTGGAGCAGACCGGCGGTGTGTTCACCGAGCAGATCATCCGCCCCACCGGCCTGATCGACCCCATCATCGAGATCCGCCCGGTGGGCATGCAGGTCGACGATTTGCTGGACGAAGTGCGCAAGGTCAGCGCCGCAGGGTTCCGCACGCTCTGCACCACCCTGACCAAGCGCATGGCAGAGGATCTGACCGAATACATGCACGAACAGGGCATCCGCGTCCGCTACATGCACTCTGACATCGACACGATCGAGCGGATCGAGATCCTGCGCGATCTGCGCCTTGGCGCGTTCGACGTGCTGATCGGGATCAACCTGCTGCGCGAGGGGTTGGACATCCCCGAATGTGGCCTCGTGGCGATCCTCGACGCGGACAAGGAAGGCTTCCTGCGGTCGGAAACGTCGCTCGTGCAGACCATCGGCCGTGCGGCCCGGAACGCCGAAGGCCGCGTCATCATGTATGCGGACCGGATCACCGGCAGCATGGAACGCGCGATGAAGGAAACGGAGCGGCGTCGCGCCCGGCAGACCGCCTACAACGTCGAACACGGCATCACGCCCACCACGGTGAAGAAGAACGTCGAGGATATCCTCGCCGGCCTCTACAAGGGCGATGTGGACATGAACCGTGTCACAGCCAAGGTCGAGCGGCAGGGCGGCAACATGAAGACCGTGCTGGACGGTCTGCGCACCGACATGCGCAAGGCCGCCGAAAACCTGGAGTTCGAGACCGCCGCCCGCCTGCGCGACGAGCTGAAGCGGCTGGAAGCGGTCGAACTCGCCATCGCCGACGATCCGCTGGCCCGTCAGCAGGCGGTGGACAAGGCGGTGGAGGAGAGCACGGCCGCGTCAGGCCGCTCGACCGGTGGTCGCGGCGGTATGCGCGGCGGCAAGTCGCGGTATGGCGGGAAAAAGCGCTAGGACCCTTGTGCCCCGCCCGGTCGGGCGGGGCGGATCGTATCAGAACCGCCGGTCGACGGGCTGGTTGCGCCGGTCGCGCTTGCCGGCGATGGCCCCGATCAGCGCCACGAGGATCGCGGCCCCCACGACGCCGATCACGAGGATCACCAGCAGGCCCGTGCCGATGATGGCGGTCACGCCCAGAAGGGCGAGAACGAACGGCAGCGCCACTGCGCCCACGATGCCACCGAGGATGAACTTCGCCTTGCTGCCGCCCGTGACGACGGCGGCGATCAGCCCCGCGACCAGACCGACGATGGCCAGCAGGATGACGGCGCTCCAGCCGATGACCTGCAGGACGGCCTGCGTATCCACGTTTGTAACTGTCGGTTCCATCGTCGTCTCCTTTGTTTCGCCGTCGAACACCACGGGCGCGGCCTGCGTTCCATGGGCCCCGCGCATTTCAGGGCCCCTGTGGCCGAAACGCAGCACCGCTTGACACCCCATCCGCGCCGCGCCATCTAATCGCTCGAGTGGGGACGTAGCTCAGTTGGGAGAGCGCGTCGTTCGCAACGACGAGGTCGTCGGTTCGATCCCGATCGTCTCCACCAGACCACCGTCATGGAACCACCGACGCGGCCTTGCGGCGTCACGTCCGGCGCTGGTTTCCTCGATTTTCACCGCGACACCGCAGCTTTCGCCCTGTCAGACAGGTTGACGTGCGTTTCCCGATGCTTATGCATGACGGACGCGCGATGCAGTGAACCTGCATCATGTCGCCATACCGGGGAGGGGTGCCGTCGTGTTACGTGGTCTGAGTGTCGTGGCAGGTGCGATCAGCCGCCTGAACTGGCTGGTGGGCCAGATCTTTTCATGGCTGGCGTTGGGGATTGTGCTGGTCTGCTTCAGCGTCGTCGTGCTGCGCTATGTCTTCGCGACCAGCTTCGTGTGGTTGCAGGACCTCTATATCTGGCTGAACGGCGCGATGTTCACCGCCGTGGCGGCCTTTGCCCTGTTGCGCGACGACCATGTGCGGGTCGATATCTTCTACCGCCCCGCCACGATGCGCACCCGCGCGATCGTCGATCTGATCGGCACGATCCTGTTCCTGCTGCCGTTCTGCTGGATCGTCTACATCTATTCCATGCCGTTCGTCCTGCGCGCCTGGTCCTATTTCGAGGCGTCTTCCAACGTCGGCGGCATGCCGGGCCTGTTCATCCTCAAGTCGTTCATCATCGCCATGGTCGTGCTGATCGCGCTGCAGGGCATCGCCATGATCTGCCGGTCCATCCTCGTCCTGGCTGGGCGCACCGACCTCGTGCCGCCGATGATGGCCTATCCCGAAACACAGGCCCATCCCGCGGCCCAGATCGCCGAAGGGTTGAACTGATGGACCCCATCCTGCTCGGAGAGATCCTCGCCGGTCTCATGTTCTTCGGCATCATCGGCTTTCTGCTGCTGGGCTTTCCGGTGGCCTTCTCGCTGGCCGGCGTCTCGCTCGGCTTCGGGGCGATCGGCATGTTCTTCGGCGTGTTCGACGTGTCGAACTTCGGCTCTCTGCCCAACCGCTACATCGGTTTCATGACGAACGAGGTGCTGGTCGCGGTGCCGCTGTTCATCTTCATGGGCGTGATGCTGGAACGCAGCCAGATCGCGGAACAACTGCTTCTGACGATGGGCAAGCTCTTTGGCAACCTCAGCGGCGGCCTTGCGATTTCGGTCATCATCGTGGGTGCGCTGCTGGCGGCGTCCACGGGCGTCGTCGGTGCCACGGTCGTCACGATGGGCCTGATCTCGCTGCCCGCCATGCTGCGGGCGGGCTACGACCCCAAGATGGCGACGGGCGTCATCTGCGCCTCCGGCACGCTGGGGCAGATCATCCCGCCGTCCACGGTGCTGATCTTCATGGGCGACATGCTGTCGGGGATCAATGCGCAGGTGCAGATGGAAAAGGGCAACTTCGCCCCCACCCCGGTCAGCGTCGGCGACCTGTTCGCCGGGGCCATCCTGCCGGGCCTGATGCTGGTAGGACTGTATCTGAGCTATACGATCTTCCGTGCCTACATGAACCCCACGTCGATGCCCGCAACGCCCGTCTCTGCCGCCGACCGCGCCACACTGGGCCGCGACGTGATGACGGCGATGGTGCCGCCGCTGCTGCTGATCCTCGCCGTGTTGGGCTCGATCCTGGGTGGCATCGCCACCGCGACCGAGGCGGCTTCGGTGGGCGCCGTGGGCGCGATGGTGCTGGCGGCGCTGCGCTGGCGGCTGTCGTTCAAGGTGCTGCACCAGACGGTGATCGCCACGGCCACCATCACGTCTATGGTCTTCGTGATCCTGCTGGGTGCTGCCGTGTTCTCGGTCGTGTTCCGCCTGATGGGCGGCGACAACCTGGTGCACGAATTCCTGGCGAACCTGCCTGGCGGAACCATGACGGCCGTGGCCGTGGTCATGCTCATCATGTTCGTTTTGGGCTTCATCCTGGACACGTTCGAGATCATCTTCATCGTGATCCCGATCACCGCGCCGGTCCTGCTCGCGCTGGACGTGGACCCGGTGTGGCTGGGCGTGATCGTGGGCGTGAACCTGCAGACCTCGTTCCTGACGCCGCCATTCGGGTTCGCGCTGTTCTATCTGCGCGGCGTCGCCCCGGCGAGCCTGCCGACATCCGCGATCTACAAGGGGATCATCCCCTTCGTCTTCCTGCAGATGATCGCCATCGCGATCCTGTTCGCCTTCCCGGGCATCGTGACCTGGCTGCCGCGGTTGATCGCGGGGTAAGGAAGGGGGGCCAGCCCCCCAACCCCCGGGATATTTGAAACCAGAAGAAGCCCAAAGAAAAAGGCGGCCCCGGCATCGTGCCGGGGCCGCCTTTCGTTTGCGCATGTCGATCCGTCAGAGCGTGAAGTACTGCGCCCGTGCGCGGACGAACGCGCTGTCGTTGTCCTGCGTGCGAGTGCGCATGATGTTCAGCGCCTCGACGAAGCTTTCGGCGGTCTTCTTGGTCAGCGCGTCACCGCTGTCGCGCAGTTCCGTCAGCACCTCGAGCGAGGCGACGGCACCCGCCTCGAGGATGCTTTCGGGGAACTGCAGCACGTTCACGCCATGGTCGTTGATCAGGGTCTGCAACGCGCGCGGGTCGTTGGCCATGAAGTCGCTGGCGACCATGTCGTATTCCGCCTGACTACAATCGCGCACGATGGCCTGCAGGTCGGCGGGCAGCGCCTGATACTTGGCCTTGTCCACGACCAGTTCCGTCGCCAAGCCCGGTTCTACGAAGCTGGGGAAGTAGTAGTTCTTGCACACCTGGTAAAAGCCCAGCGCCAGATCGTTGTAGGGCCCGACGAACTCGGCCGCATCGAGCGTGCCCGACTGCAGCGCCTGGAAGATTTCACCGGCCGCCATGTTGGTCACGGTGGCACCCAGTTTCTCCCAGACCTGACCACCCAGACCGGGGGTGCGGAAGCGGACGCCCTGCAGGCTTTCGACGCCGGTCAGCTCGGTCTTGAACCAGCCGCCCGCCTGCGTGCCGGTGTTGCCCGACAGAAAGCCCTGCACGCCGAACTGGTCATAGACCTCGTCCCAGATCTCCTGCCCGCCCATGAAGCGGACCCAGCCCGCCAGCTCGTTCGCAGTCATGCCGTAAGGGACGCCGGTAAAGAACGACAGGGCAGCGGACTTGTTCTGCCAGTAGTAGGCGGCACCGTGGCTCATCTCGGCGGTGCCGTCGATCACGGCGTCCAGCGACTGCAGCGGCGGGACCATTTCGCCGGCGGAAAAGACCTGCACGGTCAGACGACCACCGCTGGCGGCGGTGATGCGGTCGGCCAGACGCTGCGCGCCGACGCCGAGGCCGGGAAAGTTCTTGGGCCAGGTCGTGACCATGCGCCATGTGATGTTGCCCTGCGCGATGGCGGGGGCGGCCAGCATGGCGGCCCCGGCGCCCAGCGTGCCGGTACGGATGAAAGAACGACGGTCCATTGCATGTCCTCCTGTGGCAATGTGAGAAAGGCCCGCGCGACACGCGGACCCCCTCCGGGGGAATAGAAAGCAGCCCAGCGCGCCCATGTCCACAACCGACACGCGCAGGCCTCGGATTAGGATTGCTTTTTCGGTATCATGCGGCCTGCGCGGGGACGTCGGGCAGATCGAGGATCACCGTGCCCTGCTGCCACCGTCCCCGCACCAGAAAGCCGCGCGCGGCGATTTGCGGATAGGCCTGCCGCCAGTCGCGGAACCGGTCGTTCGACAATACCCGCACACCAAGGCGGATGGCGTAATCCAGCAAGAGCGGGTCGGCCGGGTTGTCCCTGTCCGCCACGGTGACGCGCGCGGGCGGCAGACCTATCAGGAACGCCATGGCGGTGGCATTCAGAAAGCGGTCCTGCAGCTTGTACCCCACGTTGGCATCGAAATAGACGTGAGGCCGTTCGCCGCGCGCTGTCAGCGCCACCACCACCCGGGTCAGGACCAGCGCCGACGGCTCGCCGTTCCAGTGCATGACGTTGGACCCGTCCACCACGATGGTCGGCGCACCTTCTGCCTGCCGGGCCGCACGGGGCAGTTGCGACGGTCCGCGCGACAGCTTTCGCACGAAAGTGCCAAGGCCCGCCACGACCTCCAGCGCCAGCACCGCCAGCAGGATCAGGACCAGCCCCTGCAAGCTGGCAGGGTCTGCCCCGCCGATGACCAGCAGCACGATCAGCGCGGCCAGTGCAGATGTCAGACCCATTCCCGTGCGCTCCTGCTGCGTCGGCTGCAACCAGCCCGTGTATCGCCATCATGCGCAACAGACCCGGCACCGCAAGTGGATCGGGCGACAGGACTCAGGTGCCCTGTCAGAGACCTTGCAATGGGCCGGATGCGGGGCCACACTCGCGCCAAATCCCCGCAATCCGCGAAAGCCGCCCCATGAACCAGCATGTCCTGTCGAATGACCCTGCCGCCATCGTCGCCGCCGACCGCGCGCATGTGTGGCACCACCTGATCCAGCACAAGCCGTTCGAGACCGTCGATCCCCGCATCATCGTCGAGGGCAAGGGCCTGCGCGTCTGGGACATCATGGGCAAGGAACACATCGACGCCGTGTCCGGTGCCGTCTGGACCGTGAACGTGGGCTACGGGCGCAAGCGGATCGCCGACGCGGTCGCGGCGCAGCTGACAAAGATGTGCTTCTTCGCAGGCGCCTCCGGCACCATCCCCGGCGCGCAGTTCGCCGAAATGCTGGTGGACAAGATGCCGGGCCTCGACCGCGTCTATTATGCCAACTCCGGCTCGGAGGCGAACGAGAAGGCCTTCAAGATGGTGCGCCAGATCGCGCACAAGCATCACGGCGGGCGCAAGCACAAGATCCTGTTCCGCGAACGCGACTACCACGGCACCACCATCGCCAACCTGTCGGCGGGCGGTCAGGCCGAGCGCAATGCGCAATACGGCCCCTTCACCCCCGGTTTCGTACAGGTGCCGCACTGCCTCGCATACCGCCGCTGGGACGGCATGACCGACGACCAGTTCGGCCAGCGTGCTGCCGACGCCATTGAGGCGGTAATCCTGCGCGAAGGCCCCGACACCGTGGGCGCGCTGTGCCTGGAACCCATGACCGCCGGTGGCGGCATCGTCACGCCGCCGCAAGGCTACTGGGACCGCGTGCAGGAGATCTGCGCGAAATACGACATCCTGCTGCACATCGACGAGGTCGTCTGCGGCCTTGGCCGCACCGGGACATGGTTCGGCTATCAGCAATATGGCGTGAAGCCCGACATCGTGACGATGGCCAAGGGCGTGGCGTCCGGCTACGCCGCCATCTCGTGCTGCGTGACCACGGATGCGGTGTTCGAACAGTTCAAGGACGACACCGACCCGCTGTCCTATTTCCGCGACATCTCGACCTTCGGCGGCTGCACCGCAGGGCCGACGGCGGCGATCGAGAACATGGCGATCATCGAAGAGGAAGGTCTGCTCGACAACTCCACCGCCATGGGCGCGCATCTGAAAGCGAACCTGCACGCGCTGATGGACAAGCACGCGGTGATCGGCGACGTGCGCGGTCAGGGCCTGTTCTGCGGTGCAGAGCTTGTCACCGACCGCGCCACGAAGGAGCCGCTGAGCGAAAAGCAGGTCGCGGCCATCACCGCCGACTGCATGGCGCAGGGCGTCATCATCGGGGCCACCAACCGTTCGGTCCCCGGGTTCAACAACACGCTGCTGTTCGCCCCCGCCCTGATCGCGACAAAGGACGACATCGACCAGATCACCGATGCGGTCGACCGCGCCTTGACCCGCGTTCTGGGCTGACCCCTGCGGCGGGGCGCCGTCCCCGCCTGCGGCTTCTTCTGGTCCTAAATATCCCGGGGGGAGTCGCTTGCGACGGGGGGCTGGCCCCCCTTCCCCGGTGCGACCATACGCGACGTCGGTCTGGCCACCAGCCAAGTCACGGGGCGCTGCCCCGCACCCCGGGATATTTGAGACCAGAAGAACGGGGGACCTGGACGCTACCTCAGGCCGTGGTGCGGATGCGCGCCTCGGACGCAGGGTCGAACAGATAGACCCGTTTTGCATCGATGGTGACGCCGACCCGGTCGCCACGGCGCGAGCGGTGGTCGCCGCGTTCCTCGATCACCAGACGCTCGCCGGTGTCGCCGAGCAGATAGACATAGGACACACCGCCGAGGCTTTCGGTCAGATCGACCGTATGCGTGTCGCCGGCGGGATCGGTCATCAGGTGTTCGGCCCGCATGCCCACCGTGACCGGCCCCGTGTGGTTGCGCAGGCCAAGGTCGAACCGCGCCTTCATCCCCGGCACGATCACCGTGCCGTCCATGACCTCGCCCATCATGAAGTTCATCGCGGGGCTGCCGATGAAGCCGGCGACGAACCTGTTGTCCGGGTCGCGGTACAGGTCCATCGGCGCGCCGACCTGTTCGATTCGCCCCTTGCGCAGCACCACGATCTTGTCGGCCAGCGTCATCGCCTCGACCTGATCGTGGGTGACGTAGATCATCGTCGCGCCGATCTCCTTGTGCAGGCGCGCGATCTCGACCCGCATCTCGACCCGCAACTCGGCATCGAGGTTCGACAGCGGTTCGTCGAACAGGAACACCTCGGGCCCGCGCACGATGGCGCGCCCGATGCTGACGCGCTGGCGCTGACCACCCGACAGGGCGGCGGGTTTGCGGTCGAGGTAGTCGTCCAGCTTCAGGATGCGGCTGGCTTCCGCCACCTTGGCCGCGATCTTGGGCTTGGGGTGGCCGTTCATCTTCAGACCGAAGCCCATGTTCTCCTTCACCGTCATGTGCGGGTAGAGCGCATAGGTCTGGAACACCATCGCGACGCCCCGGTCCGATGGATCGAGGCGGGTCACGTCGCGGGCCCCGATGCCGATGCGGCCTGCGGTGGTTTCCTCCAGCCCGGCGATCATGCGCAGCAGCGTGGATTTCCCGCATCCCGAAGGGCCAACGAAGACACAGAACTCGCCGTCCTTCACATCCAGGTCGATGCCGTGGATGACGGTCACGTCACCATAGGTCTTGATCGCATTGTTCAACGTCACGCCCGTCATGGTCGCGTCCCCCCTGTCGTGTTCGGTTGTCTCGGCGCTGCATCCGGGAACGACCAGTTGGCCGCCTCGGATGCGATGGCGCGGGCTGCGGCGCAGACCTGCGGCGCGATGCCTGCCAGCCCGTCCAGATCCGTGCGCGCCGTGGTGCTGGTCACCGATACCGCGCCCAGAACCCGGCCCGCAGGCGTCAGGATCGGGGCCGCGATGCAGATGATGCCCGCCTCGTGTTCCTCGCGGTCGAAGGCGTAGCCGCGTCCCCGGATCTCGGCCAGTTCGCGGCGCAGGGCGGCGGGCGTCGTCAGGGTGCCGGGCTGGAAGCGGTGAAAGGATTGCTGGGCGATGATCGCCTCGGCTTCCGCATCCGGCAGGCAGGCCAGCATCGCCTTGCCCACGCCGGTGCAATAGGCGGGGCCGACCTTGCCGGCCTGACTGAACATCTCGACCGGACGGGCGGCATTGCGTTTCGCCAGATACAGCACCTGCGCGTGATCGAGCTGCGCCAGGTGCACGGTTTCCTGCGTCGCCTGCGACAGCCGCACCAGATGCGGGCTCGCGACCTGCACGAGGCTCGATTGCGCCCAGGCCGCGTGCGCCAGACGCACCAGACGCGCACCGGGCGCATAGGTCTGATGGTCCGGATCATAGGCCAGCATGTTCTGGCTGACGAGGGTTTGCAGCAGGCGATACAGCGTCGGCTTCGGATAGGCGCTGGCCGCCAGCACGTCCGAGAACCGCACGGGCCGCCCGAAGCCTGCCACCTGATCCAGCACGTCGAGGGCCTTGCCCACGGTGCCGTCGAAGACAGCCGTCCGATCGGGTGCGGCAATGGATGCGGTGTCTGCCACGTCGGATGCCCTTCCCTGCGCCCCGTCTGAATGCCGCTGACGCGACTGTTGACAAGCCTAGGAGATTCGCGATTAGGTATCAATATGCAAAACTGAGTTTCACATAATGGAACCACGTGCATCGCAATTCAGGGAGGAAACCATGTTGCGCACTTCTCGTCTGACCGGCCCGCTGGGCACCGGCCTGATCCTGACCGCGGCCTTGCTGGGGGCCACGTCGGCCATGGCACAGCAGCGGGCACTCGTCTTCAACACCGATACGTCCGACCCCGCGCCCAAGGCCGCGTTCGAGGCGCTGATCGCCGACTTCGAGGCCGAATACCCCGAGATTGACGTGCAGGTGAACCTGTTCGACCACGAAGGCTACAAGACGGCGATCCGCAACTTCTTGACCGCCGACAGCCCGGATCTGGCCAACTGGTATGCGGGCAACCGGATGAAACCCTTCGTCGATGCGGGCCAGTTCATGGACGTGTCCGACGTGTGGGCCGACAACGACCTGACCACGCAGCTGGCATCCGCCGAATCGTCGATGACCATCGACGGTAAGCAGTGGGGCGTCCCCTACACCTATTACCAGTGGGGCGTGTACTATAACAAAGCGCTCTACGAGCAGGTCGGCGCCGAAGTGCCCGAAACCTACGACCAGTTCGTCGAGAACTGCCAGCTGTTCAAGGATGCGGGCATCGACTGCCTGACCACCGGCACGTCGCAGATGTGGCCCGCCGCAGGCCTGTTCGACTACTTCAACCTGCGCACCAACGGCTACGATTTCCACATGCAGCTGACCGCGGGCGAGATCCCGTGGACCGACGAGCGCGTGCGCGAGACGTTCGCCCAGTGGAACCGTCTGGTCGAGCCGGGTTTCATCACCGCCAACGCCGCCGCCATCGACTGGCAGGACGCCGCCGCCCTGATGAGCCAGGGCGAGGCCGCCAACTATGTCATGGGCAACTTCGCCGTGGCGACGTTCCGCGACGGCGGCATGACCGACGAGACGCTGGGCTTCTTCCCGTTCCCGACGATCAACCCGGACGTGGAACGGGCCGAGGATGCGCCGACCGACACGGTCCACATCCCCGCGGGTGCCAAGAACCCCGAGGATGCCAAGCTGTTCCTCGCCTACCTCGCGCGGGCCGATGTGCAGACCAAGCTGAACACCGCACTGGGTCAGCTGCCGGTCAACAACCAGTCGACCGTGGACCAGAATGATCCCTACCTCGCTGCAGGCTTCACCATGCTGTCCGAGGCGTCGGGCCTTGCCCAGTTCTTTGACCGTGACGCAACGGCCGAAATGGCCGCCAGCGGCATGGAAGGGTTCCAGGAGTTCATGGCCTATCCGGCCAACCTCGAGGACATCCTGAACCGGCTGGAAAGCGACCGTCAGCGCATCTACGCGCAGTAACGGCCACACCATTGGCGGTCCCGTCACAGGGGCCGCCATCTGACTTGCCGGGGGAAATCGCCATGACCGCACTGCCAGACGCCCACGGACCCAAGCGGTCGTGGTGGAAAAGCAATCAGCAGCGTGTGACGCCGTGGCTGTTCCTCGCCCCCGGCCTGTTCATGTTCGCGGTCTATGTGATCTGGCCCATTGCCGCGTCGTTCCGGTTCAGCTTCTACGACTGGGACGGGCTGTCGCCGATGGAATGGGTCGGCTGGGGCAACTATGTGGAACTGTGGTCGGACCGCAATTTCATCATCTCGCTCAAGAACAACATCGTCTGGCTGGTCCTGTATATGCTGGCCGTGCCGGCGGGACTGGGCCTTGCGATTTTTCTCAACCAGACGGTGACGGGCATCCGGCTTTATAAGTCACTGTTCTTCTTTCCTTTCGTAATATCTCAGGTCGTCGTCGGCCTGATGTTCGCGTGGTTCTATGCGCCGAACTTCGGCCTGTTCTTTCAGTTGACCGAATGGCTGACCGGCACTGGCACGGCGGTGCTGGCGAACCCGGAATACGCGACATACGGCATCATCGTGGCCGGGCTTTGGCCGCAGATCGCCTATTGCATGATCCTGTATCTGACCGGCCTGAACAACGTGGCCCCCGACCAGATCGAGGCGGCCCGTCTGGACGGTGCCAAGGGGCTGAAGATGCTGTGGTATGTCGTGCTGCCGCAACTGCGCCCCGCCACGTTCATCGCCGTGGTCGTCACCGTCATCGGCGCGCTGCGCAGCTTCGATCTGGTGTCGATCATGACCAACGGCGGACCCTTCGGGCAGACCCGCGTGCTGTCGTTCTACATGTACGAACGCGCCCTGTCCGAATACGGCTTCCGCATGGGGTATGGCGCCGCCATCGCCGTCGTCCTGTTCCTGATCATGATGGTCTTCATCACCGGCTTCGTCTGGAAGATGGTCCGCGACGAGAGAGGTCACTGAGTCATGTTTCCACGTCCCATCGCCCAGCGCAGTGCTGTCGCCCAGTGGTCCTATTCGGCCATGCTGCCCATCGCGCTGATCCTGTGGCTGCTGCCGCTGCTCGGCATCGCGCTGACCTCGATCAAACCGTCGTCGGACCTCGCATCCGGCAACTACTTCGGCCTGCCGAGCTACCTCGCGTTCGAAAACTACTGGAGCGTGCTGTTCGAGTACGACCTGTGGAAATACATCCGCAATTCGTTCGTCGTGACGATTCCCACCGTGGTGGGTGCGGTGGCGCTGTCGTGCCTGACGGGCTTCGCCTTGGGCATCTACCGGTTCAAGGGCAACCTGCTGATCTTCTTCATGTTCGTGGCCGGAAACTTCGTGCCGTTCCAGATCCTGATGGTGCCCGTCCGCGATCTGACGCTGGATCTGGGGATCTACGACACGCCGCAGGCGCTGATCCTGTTCCACATCGCGTTCCAGACCGGGTTTTGCACCCTGTTCATGCGCAACTTCATCGCAGCATTGCCGCGCGAACTGATCGAGGCGGCGCGGGTCGAGGGCGTCGCCGACTGGCAGATCTTCTGGTACATCGTGCTGCCGCTGATGAAGCCCGCGATCGCGGCGCTGTCGGTCCTGATCTTCACCTTTGTGTGGAACGACTTCTTCTGGGCCACCGTGCTGACCACCAGCGCCGACACCCGGCCCGTCACGGCGGGCCTGTCGTCGCTGAACGGCCAGTGGGTCGCAGCCTGGCATCTGGTGTCGGCGGGGTCCATCGTCGCCGCCCTGCCCCCGGTCGCCATGTTCTTTCTGATGCAGAAACACTTCATCGCGGGCCTGACGCTGGGCGCCGTGAAATAAACTGAAAAGCCCCACATGTCCCATCATCGCATCGACGCCGCCCGGCAGACCCTCGTGCTGTCGGTCCCCGCCACGGGCCTGCCCGTGTGCACCCATTGGGGCGCGCCTTTGCCCGCCCATGCCGATCTGGCGCAGGTCGCTGCGGCTGCGGCACTGGACATCACCGGCGGGATGCTGGACGCCTTGCCCCCGCTGACGCTGTCCCCGCAGCTGGCGGACACCTTTCCGGGGCAAGCAGGCCTGGTGGTGCGGGGGGTGGACGGCACGCCCCTGCACCCCCGTTTCGTGACAGAGGCGCTGGCGACCGACGAAGGCCTCGCGCTGATCGCGCGCGATGCCGATCTGGCGCTGACGCTGACGTTCCAGTTCACAGCCGACCCCGCCACCGGCATCGTCACGGCGCAGACGACCCTCGATAGCGACGATCCCGTGCTGTGCGACTGGCTGGCAGCACCCGTCCTGCCCGGCCCGCAACTGGCCGACACGATGATCGACTATGCCGGGCGCTGGAACGGAGAGTTCCAGCCCGTCACGACGCCCTGGATCCCCGGCATCCGCAGCCGCGACAATCCGACGGGCCGCACCGGGCACGAACATTTCCCCGCCCTGATCCTGCCTGCCCATGGCTGCACGCACACCGCCGGTCAGGCCCACGCCCTGCACTATGGCTGGTCCGGCGGCCACCGGATGCTTGCCGAGGAACTGCCCGACGGTCGCCGTCAGGTGCAGTTCGGCCATGCCAGCCGCAGCGACCCGCGCCCCGGCACCCGATTCCAGACAGCACCACTTTACCTCGCCTGGTCGGACAGCGGGCTGAACGGCATCGCCACCGCCTATCAGCGCCATCTGCGCGACCGGATCGTGACGTGGCCGCATCCCGACCGCCCGCGCCCCGTGCACTACAACTGCTGGGAGGCGATCTATTTCGACCACACGCTGTCCGATCTGACCGCCATCGCCGACCGTGCAGTGGCCCTGGGGGCAGAGCGTTTCGTGCTAGACGACGGCTGGTTCAAGGGGCGTCATGACGACACCAGCAGCCTCGGCGACTGGACCATCGACACAGCGAAGTGGCCCGACGGCCTCGGCCCGCTGATCGACCATGTCCACAGCCTCGGCATGACCTTCGGTCTGTGGTTCGAGCCGGAGATGGTGAACACGGACAGCGACCTCTACCGCGCGCACCCCGACTGGGTGCTGGGGCCGGTGGACCAGCCGCTGGGCCGCGGGCAGCATGTCCTCGATCTGGCCAATCCTGCCGTGCGCGACGACCTCTTCGCGCAGATCGACGCGGTGCTGTCCGCGCACGACATCGACTATGTGAAATGGGACCACAACCGCGTCCTGCCCCATGTGGACGCGAACCAGACGCGCGGCGTGCTGCACCTGTTCCAGCGCCTGCGCGACGCACATCCGGGGGTAGAGTTCGAAAGCTGCGCCTCGGGTGGTGGGCGCATCGATTTCGGCATCATGGCGCAAACCCAGCGGGTCTGGCTGTCGGACTGCAACGACGCCGCGGAACGGCTGCGCATCCAGTCGGACGCCGCGATGTTCCTGCCCGCCTGCGTCACCGGGAGTCACGTCGGCCCGCGCACCTGCCACACCACGGGCCGCATTCATACCATGGCCTTCCGCGCCTGGGTCGCCGCCAGCCGCCATATGGGGTTCGAGATGGACCCGCGCGAGCTGACAGGGGACGAGGCCGCGACGCTGACCCGCGTCACCGGCTGGTTCAAGGCCAACCGCGACTGGCTGCGCACGGCCTGCATCCTGCGGCTGGACAGCGCCGACGCCTCTGTCATCGCCGAACAGCATCTGTCCGACGACAAAGCACGGTTCGCCGTCTGGGCGGGACAGGCGGCGACCAGCGCCCAGATCTCGCCACGCCCCCTGCGCCTGACCGGGCTGGACCCGGAGGCTGTCTATACCGTGTCGCTGACCAACAAGGAGGATATCTCCTCCCTCTCGCGCGGCGCACCGGCGCTCAAGACCGGCACCCTCACCCTGACGGGTCAAAGTTTGCTGTCGCAGGGCGTGGCCCTACCCTATGCGGTCCCCTCATCCATCTGGATTCTCGAAGGACACCGCCAATGACCGCCACATTCACCGACCTTGCAGGTGCCCACGTCTTCATCACCGGGGGCGGGTCCGGCATCGGCGCCGCCCTGACCGAGGCGTTTCTGCGTCAGGGGTCCAAGGTCAGTTTCGTCGGGCGTGGCGACTACGCCGATTTCGCCGCCAAAATGGGCGACAAGACCGGCGACACGCCGCTGTTCATCAAATGCGACGTGACCGACACCACGGCGCTGCATGCCGCGATGGACCGCGCCGTGGCCGAACAGGGCCCGCTGCGCGTCCAGGTCAACAACGCCGCCACCGACACCCGCATGGCGCCTGCGGACATCACCGTGCAGGACTGGGACGACCAGATCGCGATCAACCTGCGCCACTATTTCTTTGCCTGCCAGAAGGCCGCCGCCTTGATGGGCAAGGGCGGTTCGATCATCAACTTCTCCTCCGCCAGCTACCAGATCGCCGGTGACAAGCTGGCCCCCTACATCGCCTCCAACGCGGGCATCATCGGCCTGACGCGGGCACTGGCCCGCGACTTCGGCCCCACGGGCATCCGCGTCAACGCAATCTCGCCGGGTCTCGTGCTGACGAAAAAGCAGATCGAGGAGGTGCACACCGAAGAGGATCTCGCCGCGTTCCGCGAACGGCAGTGCCTGCCGGAGAACCTCTATCCGGGCGACGTGCCGGGGACGGCGCTGTTCCTCGCCTCGGACCTGTCGCGGATGATGACGGCGCAGTGCCTGTTCATCGACGGCGGGCTGGCGTTCACCGGATGAGTCCCACGTCTGCCACATGGATCGCCGCCGATTGGGGCACGACGCACTTGCGGGTCTGGGCGATGTCGTCCAGCGGCACCGTGCTGGCGCAGGCCACGTCGGACGACGGAATGGGCCGCCTGACCCGCGACGGCTTTGCCCCGGCGCTGGACCGCCTCACGGCAGACTGGCCCCGCGTGCCGGTCATCGCCTGCGGCATGGTGGGCTCGCGTCAGGGCTGGGTCGAGGCGGCCTATGCAGCGGTTCCCTGTCCGCCGCTGGCGGACGATCTGACGGCGGCGGGCGACCGGACCCACATCATCCCCGGCCTGAAACAGACCGCCCCCGCCGACGTGATGCGCGGTGAAGAGACGCAGGTCGCAGGTTTCCTTGCGCTCAACCCCGGCTGGGACGGCGTGATCTGCCTGCCCGGCACCCACACGAAATGGGCGCATGTCAGCGCGGGCGAGGTCGTCAGTTTCCAGACCGCCATGACCGGTGATCTGTTCGCCGCCATCACCGGGCATACGGTGCTGCGCCATTCCACCGCCGCGGGCTGGGACGATGCGGGCTTCCTGCTGGGCGTGGACGAGGCGCTGTCGCACCCCGAACGCCTTGCCACGCGGCTCTTCTCCCTGCGGGCCGAAGGCTTGCTGAACGCGCTGCCCGACGCCACCGCCCGCGCGCGTCTGTCGGGCCTGCTGATCGGCGCGGAACTTGCCGCGACCCGCGCCTACTGGCTTGGGCAGCAGATCGCCGTCATCGGCGCAGGCACGTTGGCGGGGCTTTACGTGGCGGCCCTGGGCGCGCAGGCTGCACCGGCGACGCAGGTGAACGCCGACCGTGCCACCCTTGCAGGCCTGACGGCCGCCCATCGCCGCTGGAAGGACCGCCCGTGACCCACCGCCCCATCATCGCCATCCTGCGGGGCATCACGCCCGCAGAGGCCGTGGCCGCCGCCGCCGCCTGCATCGCAGCGGGCATCACCCGAATCGAGGTGCCGCTGAACTCGCCCACCCCCTTCGACAGCATCCGCCGCATGGCGGACGCCCACGGCGACGTGGCCGAAATCGGCGCAGGCACCGTGCTGACCACCGCCGACGTGGGCCGCGTGGCCGATGCGGGCGGCACCCTGATCGTCTCGCCCAACTGCGACACGGACGTGATCCGCGCCGCCAAGGCCGCAGGCATGGCCAGCTGGCCCGGCGTGATGACGCCCACCGAATGCTTCGCGGCCCTTGCCGCCGGGGCCGACGGATTGAAGATCTTTCCCGCCAGCCTGATCGGTCCTGCGGGGATCCGCGCGATGCGCGCCGTCCTGCCCGCCGCCTGCCCGGTCTATGCGGTCGGCGGTGCCGGCCCCGACAACTTCGCCGAATGGCTGGCCGCCGGCACCGACGGGTTCGGGATCGGCACGGCGCTCTATGTCCCCGGTCTGGACACGGAACAGATCGCCACCCGCGCGCGCAGCATCGTTGCGGCCTACGACGGGGCGATCGCATGAGTGAAGCCATCGTCTTCGACCCCACCCCCTGCATTCTGGGCGAAGGGCCGCTTTGGCACCCGGAGCGTGAGCAGCTGTTCTGGTTCGACATCATCACCCGCCGGATGCACACGCGCGGCCAGCACTGGGACTTCGACGGTCATGTCTCGGCGGCGGGCTGGATCGACTACGACACGCTGCTGGTCGCGTCCGAAGTCGCCTTGATGCGCTTCGACATCGCGTCGGGCGACCGGACCAAGATCATGGATCTGGAACACGACATGGCGGGCACCCGATCCAACGATGGCCGCGCCGACCCGCAGGGCGGGTTCTGGATCGGCACCATGGGCCTCGGCGCTGAGGCCGGTCACGGCAGCATCTGGCGCTACTACCGGGGCGAGCTGCGGCACCTCTACCGCGACCTCGCCATCACCAACGCAATCAGCTTCGCCCCCGACGGCACCACCGCCTATTTCGCCGACACCACGACGCAGCAGATCATGCGCGTGGCGCTCGACGCGCATGGCTGGCCTGCTGGCGACCCGCAGGTCCACATCGATCTGACCGGCACCGACTTCCACCCGGACGGGGCCGTGGTCGATGCGGCAGGCAACCTGTTTTCGGCACAATGGGGCACGGGCCGCGTGGCGGTCTATGACCCGCGGGGCGCGTTCATCGAACACTTCGCCTTTCCCGCCCTGCATACGTCCTGCCCGGCGTTCGGCGGCACGGACCTGTACACGCTCTACGTCACCAGCGCCCGGCAAGGCCTGACCGATCCCGACGATGCACAGGGCGCGACCTATGCGGTCCGCACCCGTTATACCGGCCAGCGGGAACACCGCGTCATCCTCTGACCCTGTCCTCGCTTTTTCCCCAAATACTCAAAAAGAAGAGCGCAACATGCCCCGCACCCTCGGCGTCTGCTATTACCCAGAACACTGGCCAGAGGCGCAGTGGGCCACCGACGCTGCCCGGATGAAGGAAACGGGCCTGACCTGGATCCGCATCGGCGAATTCGCGTGGAGCCTGATGGAACCCAGCCCCGGCACCTATGACTGGGCGTGGCTCGACCGGGCGGTGCAGACGCTGGGCGACGCGGGGCTGCGCGTCGTGATGGGCACCCCCACCGCGACCCCGCCGCGCTGGATGCTGGACAAGTTGCCCGACATGCTGCCCGTCGATGCGCAAGGCCGCCCGCGCGGTTTTGGGTCGCGCCGCCACTACGACTTCAGCCATCAGGGCTACCGCGAAGAATGTCGCCGCATCGCGCAGGCGATGGGCGAACGCTATGGCCGCAACCCGCATGTGGCCGCCTGGCAGATCGACAACGAATACGATTGTCATGCGACCACACTCAGCTATTCCGACGCCGCACGCCGCGGGTTCCGTGACTGGCTGGCACAGAAATACCAGTCGCCCGATGCGCTGAACCGCGCGTGGGGCAACGTGTTCTGGTCGATGCAATACGACGACTTCGACCGGATCGACCTGCCGAACCTGACCGTGACCGAACCCAATCCGTCGCATGTCATGGACTTCCGCCGCTACAGTTCCGATCAGGTGGTGGCGTTCAACCGGGTGCAGGTGGATGCGCTGCGCCCGCTGACCGATGCGCCGCTCATTCACAACTACATGGGCCGCACGCTGACGTTCGATCACTACGCGGTAGGGGCCGACCTCGACATTGCGTCATGGGACAGTTACCCGATCGGCTTTCTGTCGGACCGGATCGAAGGTTCGCCCAAGGAAAAGCAGACCTTCCTGCGGCAGGGCCACCCGGACAATCAGGCGTTCCACCACGACCTCTACCGCGCCGTGGGCAAGGGCCGGTTGTGGGTCATGGAACAACAGCCCGGCCCGGTGAACTGGGCGCCCTACAATCCCGCCCCCCTGCCCGGCATGGCCCGCCTTTGGGCGTGGGAGGCGTTCGCCCACGGCGCCGAGGCGGTCTGCTATTTCCGCTGGCGGCAAGCCCCCTTCGCGCAGGAACAGATGCACGCAGGCCTCTTGCGCCCCGACAGCCAGCCCGCGCCTGCATTGGCCGAGGCGGCGCAGGTGGCGGCGGAAATCGCCGCGATGCCCGACTGCGATCCGGTCGCGGCACAGGTGGCGCTGATCTTCGATTACGAATCCGCATGGGCGTGGGACACGCAACCGCAGGGCGCGGATTTCGAGATGTTCCGCCTCGCCTTCGCCGCCTACCGCGCGCTGCGGCGGGCGGGACTGTCCATCGACATCCTGCCCCCCGACACCGCCGACCTGGCGCCCTACAAGCTCGTCCTCGCCCCCGGCCTGATGACGATCTCCGATCCCCTCCGCGCCGCGCTCGCGCGCTTTCAGGGCACCGCCCTGATCGGGCCGCGCAGCGATCTGAAGACGCGCGACATGGCGATCCCGGTGCCGATGGGCCCCGACCTGCCCGACACTGACGTGACCGTCGTCCTATGTGAAAGCCTGCCGCCCAGCGACAAGATCAAGCTGCAGGGCGGTGGTCGCTTCCGCCACTGGTTCGAACACCTGGAAGGCACCGCGCCCGTTCATCTGTCCACCAGGGACGGCCAGCCTGCGATCATGGGCGGCGATCACCTGCGCTATCTGGCGGGCTGGCCGGATGATGCGACCTTCGATGGTATCGTCGGCGGGCTGTGCGATGCGGCGGGCCTTGCCACGCTGCAACTGCCGGACGGATTGCGCATCCGCGACACGGCGCGGCATCGTTTTGTCTTCAATTACGGACCCAAGCCTGTCACATGGCAGGGCACGACGATCCCGGCGGCCGGGGTCCATTGGGAGAGCCTCGCATGATCGCACACTTCGGCACCACGGCAGACGGCCTTGATATCGACGCAGTGACGCTGCGGGCGGGCGATCTGACCGCCACCATCCTGACGTGGGGCGCGGTGGTGCAGGACGTCCGATTGTCCGGCGTGGACTACCCTCTGACCCTGGGGTCCGACCATCTGGCGGACTACGAAGGCGAGATGCGCTATTCCGGGTCCGTCATCGGCCCCATCGTGAACCGCATCAGCACCGGCCGCGTCGCCATCGACGGCATGATGTACGAGCTGGAACGCAATGCGCCGAACGGCATCCACCTGCATTCCGGCAGCCGTGCCACGCATCTGCGCCCGTGGAAGATCGCCGAGGCGACACCTGACCGCGTGACCCTGACCCTGCACCTGCCCGACGGCGACTGCGGCCTGCCCGGCGACCGGCACATCCGCGTGGTCTACACGCTGATCGCCCCCGCGACCCTGACGATGGAAATCACCGGCAAGACCGATCAGCCGACGCTGATGAACTTCGCCAACCATGCGATGTGGAACCTCGACAACACCCCGACCTGGGCGGGTCACACGCTGCGGGTCGCGGCAGACCGCTACCTGCCCGCCACGCCCGATTTCACGCCCACGGGCGAGATCGCCGACATCACCGGATCGCCGCTGGATCTGCGCGCGGGCCGCGTCGTGACGCCCGGCAATCCGGACATGGATCACAACGTCTGCCTGTCCGACGCCCCCACCGCCCTGCGCGACGTGCTGTGGCTGACGGGTCAGTCCGGCGTCACCCTGACGCTGGCGACCGACCAGCCGGGCATGCAGCTGTTCGACGGCCGCTGGGCGATCCGTCTCGGCAAGGGCACCTACGAGGGTCTGGTGTTCGAGGCGCAGAACTGGCCCGACGCCCCGACCCACGACGGCTTCCCCTCGATCCGCGTGACCGAGGACGCGCCTTACCGCCAGTTCACCACGTTCAGTTTCACGCGGAGCTGAGCGGCGCGTCAGCTGCCGCGATAGGTGGAATAGCCATAGGGCGACAGCAGCAGCGGCACATGGTAATGCGCCGCCGCGTCGCTGATGCCGAAGCGGATCGGCACCGTATCGAGGAACAGCGGCGCATCGCCGTCCTGCCCCGTCGCGCGCAGATAATCCCCCGCATGGAACACCAGCTCATAGGTGCCGGCAGCGAACCGGCCCTGCGGCAGGATCGGCGCATCGGTGCGCCCGTCGGCGTTCGTGGTCATGCGCGCCAGCTCCTGCGCCGTATCGCCGTCCAGCCTTAAGAGCACGATCACCAGCCCCGCCGCAGGCATCCCCCGCGCGGTATCGAGGACATGGGTGGTCAGGAAACCTGTGGACATGATGCGGCGCTCCTCTTGGCGGTGACGCACCACAGAACGGTTACGCCCGACGCTTGTCAAGCGGGGCACCCCGTGATGGCGATCGTTGCAAAAATCGGTTTGACACCACCCGCCGGGCCGCTTATCGGAAGCGCCACGGCAAGGCGCGGTAGCTCAGTTGGTTAGAGCGATCGACTCATAATCGATAGGTCGGGAGTTCAAGTCTCCCCCACGCCACCACACACCTCCTCCTCCCCTCATTGCGTGCTGAACGGCCTCATTGCGACACTGCACCGTAATCGTTTGCGGCGCGGCTTTCGGCATCTTGCAACCCGCCGCGGTCGCGGTCAGGGTCGCGGCGTCCCACCGCCTCGGATCGCCACATGACACTCCTCGAAACGCTCGCCCCGCTCCTCGGGCCCGGCGCCCTGCTGACCGATCCCGTCGACATGGCCCCGTGGGTCCGCGACTGGACCGGACGCTATGTCAGCACGCCGCTGGCGGTCGCCCGCCCTGCCACGACCGCACAGGTCAGCGCCGTCGTCGCGGCCTGCCATGCAACCGGCACACCCGTGGTGCCCGTGTCCGGACACACGGGCCTGAACGGCGGGGCGTCGGCGATGGGCGGCCTCGTGCTGTCGCTGGACCGCCTGTGCGCCATCCGCGACATCGACGCCGCCGCCCGCACGGCCACGGTCGAGGCGGGGGTGATCCTGTCCCGCCTGCACGACGCGGCTGCCGACCACGACCTGATCTTTCCGCTGACCTTCGGCGCGCGCGGGTCCGCGATGATCGGCGGCGTGCTGTCCACCAACGCGGGCGGATCGAACGTGCTGCGCTATGGCAACACCCGCGATCTGGTGCTGGGGCTGACCGCGGTCATGGCGGACGGCCGGGTGATGGATCTGTCGGGCCGCCTGCACAAGGACAACAGCGGGCTCAACCTCAAACACCTGCTGATCGGGGCGGAAGGCAGCCTCGGCATCATCACCGCAGCCACGGTGAAGCTGTTCCAGCGCCCCCGTGCCTATGCCACGGCCATGGTCGCAGCCGCCAGCCTGCCTGCCGCGCTGACCCTGCTGCACCGGATGCAGGACGCCACGGGTGGCGCTGTCGAGGCGTTCGAGTACATGCCCGCCACCTATATCGCCCGCCACCTTGCGGTGATCGCCGGGGCGAAGGCCCCCTTTGCACACCCCCACGACGTGAACATCCTGATCGAGGTCGGCGCCACCGCCCCCCGCGACGCCACCCCCTTGGCCGACGGCAGCCTGCCCGTCGTGGCGCTGCTGCAGGACACGCTGGCGCAGATGATGGACGAAGGCCTCGTCCTCGATGCGGTCGTGGCCCAGACCGAGGCGCAGCGCCGCACCATGTGGGCCCGGCGCGAGGCCGCGGCGGAGGTGATGTTCGCCATGCAGCCCTTCGTCGACACCGACGTGGCGCTGGCGCTGCCGGATGTCGCCACATTCATGGCGGAGGCGAAGCGCCGCCTCCTGATCCTCGATCCCGCCGCCACCGACATCGCCGTCGCGCATCTGGGCGACGGCAACGTGCACTACACCGCCTGCCCCAGCCGGGACGACCCCGCCCTGATCGCCGCGATCCGCGAGATGGTCGAGGATGTGGTGCAGGACCTGTCCGGATCGTTCAGCGCCGAACACGGCATCGGCCTGTCCAAGCTGGGCAGCATGACCCGCCGCAAGGACCCCGTCGCGCTGGACGCCATGCGCGCCATCAAGGCGGCGCTGGACCCGCACAACATCCTGAACCCCGGAAAGACGATACCCCAATGACACCCGCGATCACGGCGCTGTGGCGCGATCCCAGCCTGCGGCTGATGGTCGTGGCGATGCTGCTGCAAGGCAGCTTCGTGGCCTCGGTCAGCACGTTCCAGTCGCTGATCGCCGTCACCCTCTATGGGCTGAGCGATGGCGCCTATGCGCTTGTGCTGGTGGCGTCCCTGATCGTCTCGGTGGCGGCGTCCATTGGGGTCGGCATCATCACCGACCAGCGGCCCAGCCGTCGGGCGCTGGCGCTGTGCGCGGCAGTGACGATGACGGCGGGTGCGGTGCTGGTGCTGGCGGGCGACAACGCCGTGGCCTTCGTGGTGGCGCATGTGCTGCTGCTGCCGGTGGCGGGCACGCTGTTTGGTCAGTTGTTCGCGGTCGTGCGGCTGGTGACGGCGGACTATCCGCGCGCGCAGCGCGACGGCATTATGGCCACCGTCCGCGCGATCTATGCGGTGCCCTTCGTGGTCATGCTGGCCCTGTGGGGCCTGCTGTTCGACCGCGGCGTGTCGCTGCTGTCGGTCTATGGCTGGACGACGCTGACCGGTGCTGTGCTGATGGTGCTGATCCTGCGACGCTGGCCGCACGATGCCCGCACGCCCTGGACCGACGTGCCATCGGGCCTCGGCTTTCGCGCGTCACTGGCCGAGATGATGCACGGTCCCGTCCTGCTGCGTGTCGTCCTTGTGGGCGCGGTGCACAGCGGATCGGCGCTGCTGGGCGTGGTGCTGGCGCTGCTGCTGCATGCGGCCAGCGGTGCGGGCGCCGGTGCGGACGCGGATGCCTCTGCGGGCGCGGGGGCTGCGGGCATGTTCATCGCGATCTTCGTCGTGTTCGAGATCGCGGCCACGTTGTCGGTCGGCTGGTTGCGGCAGTTCGCCCGCAGGCTGCACATCATCGCCGTTGGCACCTTCGTCTATGCGCTGGCGCTGGCTGCCCTGCCGCTGGCGGTCGGCACCCCGGCCCTGTGGCTGCTGACGCTGCCGCTGGGCGTCGGTGGTGCGATGGTCTACGCGCTGGCCATCGGCTATCTGCAGGATCTTCTGGGCAGCCGCGCCGGGGCTGGTGCATCGCTGCTGGCCTTGCAGCAGATCGCGGCGCAGGGAATCAGCGCCGCGGCATTCGCCCTTGGTGCGGCGCTGGGTGGCTACGGCATAGCTGCGGTGCTGGGGGCGGTGGTGATGTCGGCGGCGATGGTGGCGATCCTGTGGCTCGACAGGAACGCCCCGCTGGACGCCTAGGCGAAGAAGCCCGGCCCCGCGCGGTCCAGCAGTTTCGCCGCCATCTCCCGACCCATCTGGGGGCCGTCGGCGATGGGGCCGGTCATGTCGTCGGACAGGACGCGGCTGCCATCCTCGCGCAGGATCTCGCCGCGCAGGCGCAGGTTGCCGCCCTCGATCTCGGCCAGACCGGCGATCGGCGTCTCGCAGGACCCGTCCAGCGCCTGCAACAGCGCGCGTTCCGCCGCCAGCCGCTGCCCGGTGGGACTGTCGTGGATCGCCGCCAGCAGATCGGCCACGCGGGCGTCGTTCGCCCGCCGTTCGATGCCGATGGCGCCTTGTGCTATGGCGGGCAGCATGTCGTCGACGGAGATCGGATGATGCGGCACGTCGCCCATACCGAGACGGTTCAACCCCGCCTTCGCGAGGAACGTGGCGACGGCCACGCCGTCGTCCAGTTTCTTCAGCCGCGTCTGCACGTTACCGCGGAATTCCACAACGTTCAGGTCGGGGCGTCGCGCGCGCAGCTGCGCCCGACGGCGCAGGCTGGAGGAGCCGACCGTGGCCCCCTGCGCCAGATCGGCGATGCGGGTGGCGTGGCGCGACACGAAGGCGTCGCGCACATCCTCTCGCGGCAGATAGGTGTCCAGCAGCAGCCCGTCCGGTTGCAGCGTCGGCATGTCCTTCATCGAATGGACCGCGATGTCGATGCCGCCGTCCAGCAGCGCCTCTTCGATCTCGCGCGTAAACAGGCCCTTGCCGCCGATCTCCTTCAACGCACGGTCGAGGATCTGGTCCCCCAGCACCTTGATGACCACGATCTCGAACGCCGCCTCGGGCAGCTGGAACGCCTCCGCCAGCCTGCGGCGCGTCTCGTGCGCCTGCACGAGGGCGAGGGGCGATCCCCGGGTTCCGATACGCAGGGGTTGGGCGGGTGTGGGCAATGTCAGCGTCATGAGGGCAGTGTTAGCGGTGTCAATCCGGGTTGACAACAGGCCAGCGCATTGCGACGAAATGGCCAAACCAAAGGACCCCCGATGACCAGCCAAAAGACCATCCTCCGTGCCCTTGCGGGTGAAACCCTGCCCACCCCGCCGATCTGGATGATGCGTCAGGCCGGGCGATACCTGCCGGAATACAAGGCGACGCGAGCGCAGGCAGGCGATTTCCTGTCGCTGTGCTACAACTCCGAACTGGCGGCCGAGGTCACGTTGCAGCCGATCCGCCGCTATGGCTTCGACGCGGCGATCATGTTCGCGGACATCCTGCTGCTGCCGCAGGCGCTGGGGGCCGACCTGTGGTTCGTGACCGGCGAAGGCCCGCGCCTGTCCACCATCACCGACCAGTCCGGCTTGGACAAGCTGAAGCCCGTGGACGAGATCGACGCGGTGCTGTCGCCGGTCTATGAAACACTGCGCATCCTGCGCCGGGAGCTGCCCAGCGATACGACGCTGATCGGTTTCGCCGGTGCGCCGTGGACCGTCGCCACCTATATGATCGCGGGTCAGGGCACGCCGGATCAGGCCCCGGCCCATGCGCTGAAGGCCAGCGATCCCGCGGTGTTCGACGCGCTGATGGCCACGCTGACGACGGGCACCATCGCCTATCTGTCCCGCCAGATCGAGGCGGGGGCCGAGGTCGTCAAGATCTTCGACAGCTGGGCCGGATCGCTGCAGGGCGACGATTTCGCAAAATACGCGGTCGAGCCCGCCCGCCAGATCGCGGCGGCGCTGAAGGCGAAATACCCCCACGTCCCCGTCATCGCGTTCCCCCGTGGCGCGGGCGAAAAATACGCGGGCCTGCACGCCGCCATCGGCGCGGACTGCATCGCACTCGACGACGGCGTGACGCCGGAATGGGCGGCCGCCCATGTGCAGCCGGGTGGCTGCGTGCAGGGCAACCTCGCCTCGCGCCACATGGTCACGGGCGGCGACGATCTGGTGCGCGAGACGCGGCGTGTGGTGGATGCCTTCGCGCACGGCCCGCACATCTTCAACCTTGGCCACGGCATCACGCCCGACGCACACCCCGACAACGTGCAGTTGATGATCGACACGGTGCGCGGCGGCTGATGTACGCGCCGCCCGCCTTCCGCGAGGATCGGGTGGACGTGCTGCGCGCCGCCGTGGGGCAGATCATGCTGGCCGCCCTCGTCACGCAGACCGCGGACGGCCCCGTCGCGACACATGTGCCGATGCTGTTGACCGGCCCGGACGATGCGCTGGTGCTGGAAACCCACGTCGCCCGCGCCAATCCGCATTGGCGGACACCGGGGCCAAGCATCGCGATCTTTCAGGGGCCGCAGGCCTATGTCTCGCCCTCGTTCTACCCGTCCAAGGCCGAAACGGGCAAGGTCGTGCCCACGTGGACTTATATCAGCGTCCATGCCCACGGGTCATTGCGGGTCGTGGACGATCCCGACTGGCTGCACGCCCATGTCACCACCATCAGTGACCGGATGGAGGCTGACCGCCCCGCCCCATGGGCCGTGTCCGACGCACCCGCCGACTATATCGCCGGGTTGCAGCGCGGCATCGTCGGCCTGCGCCTGACCGTGGACCGGCTGGAGGGCGCATGGAAGGTCAACCAGCACAAACCGCAGGCCGACCGCGACGGCACCGCGCGGGGTCTGGCCGCAAGCGGCCCGCAAGGTGCGGCGCTGGCCCGCGTGTTGCGCCCAGAGGTCTGACACCCCTGTTGAGCAGACGTGCTGTTTTCTGCTAGGATGGAGTGACAAGCCCGGCAAACGGGCGGCGCGGCAGGCAGCAGGATTGATCACATGACGACAGGAACGGTGCGGTTGCGGCTTGCCATATGCGCGGGGCTGGCGCTGACCACGCTCACGGGATGCGGCATCTTCAAGCGCCAGGGTCCGGAAGAATGTCTGGCCCGCGCGATGTATTTCGAATCCAACCGCTCCAGCCGCGACGGGATGATCGCAGTGGGGACGGTGGTGATGAACCGGGTGCAGTCGCCGCAATATCCCGACACCGTCTGCGCCGTCGTGGGCCAGAAGAACCAGTTCGCCTCCGGCGTGCTGTCCAAGCGCATGGACGACCGGGGCGCGCCGCTGGCGCAGGCCGCGGCCCGCGCGGTGATGCGCGGCGAACGGCATCCTTTGGTCGGTCGGGCCGAATTCTTTCACGCGGCCAGCTACCGGGCGGGCTACGACAACATGCACTATGTCGTCACGGCGGGAGGCAACGCGTTCTACGAGCGCCGCAAGAGCCACCTCGTCACTCAGCCCGTCCCCCTGACCAACATGGAAGGGCTGACCGGGCGCTAGGTCACGTCCACTTGGCCAGCGGCGGCAAGCTCATCAGCACCGCGTTGGCGTCGTGCCCGGTGGTCAGGCCGAACTTTGTCCCCCGGTCATAGACGAGGTTGTATTCCGCATAGAGCCCGCGGTGGATCAGCTGCGTGTCCTTGTCGGCGTCGGTCCACGGCGTATCGCGGCGCAGTTCCACCAGCGGCTGATAGGCGGGCAGGAATGCGCGGCCGATGTCCTGCGTCAGCGTGAAATCCGCCGCCCAGTCGCCGGTGCAGTGGTCGTCCATGAAGATGCCGCCGACGCCCCGCGCCCGGTTGCGGTGCGGGATGTAGAAATACTCGTCCGCCCACGCCTTCAGCCGGGGATACAGGTCCATCCCGTGCGGGTCGAGGTGCCGCTGCTGCGTGGCGTGGAAATGCGCCGTGTCGTCGGCATATTCGATGCAGGGGTTCAGGTCGGACCCGCCGCCGAACCACCACGCATGCGGCGTCCAGAACATGCGGGTATTCATGTGGACGGCGGGCGCATGCGGGTTCTGCATGTGCGCCACAAGGCTGATGCCCGACGCCCAGAAGCGCGGATCGCTGTCCATGCCGGGCACGCCGCGGGCGGCCATCGCGCGCTGCGCGGCCGCGCCCAGCACGCCGTGCACGGTGGACGTGTTCACGCCGACCTTTTCGAACACGCGGCCACCGCGCATCACCGACATGATACCGCCGCCTGCGTCCGACCCGTCGTCACTGCTGCGGTGGGTCAAGGTCCGCTCGAACCGGCCGGCGGGCAGGCCTGCCGTGGGACCGGCGGTCTGGCTGTCCTCCAACCCCTCGAAGGCGGTGACGATGGTGTCGCGCAGGGTTTCGAACCATGCGCTCGCCTGTGCCTTCTCGTCGTCCATCCGATCGGTCATGCCGCCCCCCCGCGTGTCTGCGTGTTATTGCATATCATCTAGAACCGTGCGGAGGTGGACGCAAGCGGACCTCCCCGTGGCCTGTCCGTCCCCAGTCGTGAAAGAGTGCGCCCATGCGGTTCCTGATTGCCTTGTCCCCCCTCGTCCTGCTGGCGGCCTGTGCCACGCCGCAGCAGCAGTGCCTGTCGAACGTGACGCAGGATCTGCGGGTGAATGCCTTTCTGATCGCGCAGACGCAGGCCAATCTGGATCGCGGTTTCGCCATCGACCGCCAGCAACGGGTCAGCCGGGGGTTCGACATGTGCCGCGAGCGGAACCGCGACGGCAGCATCGACACCCGCCTGTGCCCTGTCCAGAAGGTCCGCACGGTGAACGTGCCGCAGGCCATCAACCTGACCGTGGAACGCGACACGCTGAACCAGTTGCTGGCGACCCGTGCCAATCTGGAACGCCGGACCGCCGCCGCGACCGCGCAGTGCCGGACGCTCTATCCCGAATGACGCTAGTGTGCGGCGACCGCACCTGCGTCCAGCAGGGTGCGGCCGCCGTCGATGACGATGATCTGGCCCGTCACGAACCCCGATGCGTCTGACGCAAGGTATTGCACGGTGTCCGGCACCTCGCTGGCATTGGCGATCCGGCCCATCGGCGTCGCGCCGAGGATCGCCGCGCGGGCCGCGCCGTGATCGCGCAGCCACAGGTTCAGGCTGTTGGACAGCACGGATCCCACGCAGACCCCATTCATCCTAATCCGGTGCGGCGCCAGCGCCACCGCCATGCTGCGCGTCATCTGATCGAGCGCGGCGTTCGCCATGCCATAGCCCAGCAATTCGGGATGCGCACGCCTGCCGGCGATGGAGGACAGGTTGACGATCGTGCCGATGATCCGGTCGTCGTCGTCGGACAGGCCTTCGGCCTGTTTCACGAAACGCCTTGCGATGGACTGCGACAGGCGCAGCGGCAGTGTCAGGTTCTGCTCCAGCAGATCGGCGACTGACGTGTCGTCGGGGTCCAGCGGCGCGGTCGGCCCGATCTGGCGCGCCGCATTCACCAGGATATCGACGCCGTCGAACGCATCGACGGTCGCCGAGACGAGGTTCGCCACCGCCAGTTTCTGCCGCAGATCGCCTGCGAACATGCGCACCCGTTCGCTGTCGGCGGACAGTTCGGCCACCTCGCGGTCCAGCGCCGCCTCGTCGCTGTCGGCCATCATGACGTTCGCCCCGGCGCGGACGAAATGGCGGGCCACCGCCAGCCCGATGCCGTTCGCAGCCCCGGTCACGATGGCCGTGCGGCCCTTGATGGAAAATGACATGGCGGTTTCCCTTGTCAGGACAGGATGGCCTCAGCCCGCGATGGGCCGCGTGGCGTGGAACAGCTTGTAGGCCCCGTCGCCGGGCAACTCGCCCACGTTGCGGAACCGTTCGCGCAAGGCCGCCTCGTAGGGCAGATGGCGGTTGGCGACCATCCACAGCTTGCCGTGCGGCGCAAGCAGGCGGGATGCCGCCGCAATGAACCCCTGCCCCAGCGCCGGCGTGCCCTTGGATCCCGTGTGGAACGGCGGGTTCATCACGATGCCGTCCCACTTCGGCTTGACCGTATGGGTCAGCGCATCGGCCCAATGAAAGGTCGCCCGCGGGTCGGTCACGTTCAGGCGCGCGCAGTCCAGCGACAGGGCCTCCGCCTCGATCAGGTCGAGGGATTTCACGCCGTCACACGCCAGAACCGCATGGGCCAGATACCCCCAGCCCGCGCCCAGATCGCCCATGCGGGCGGGCAGTTTTTCCGGCAACGCGGCGGCCAACAACGCAGAGCCGCGATCGACCGCGCCATCCGAGAACACGCCGGCCGTGGTGTAGAAGCCATGATCGCCCTGCACCGGCGCAGGGGCCGCCCAATCGGCAAAGGCCGGTGTCGCCGCAAACCAGAACAGCCGCCCCTTGGCCTTGGGCAGCGACGGCACTTCCCCCAGCACGGCGCGTACGTCGCGCAGCAGGCTGTCGATGCCGTCCGTGCGCTGGCCATCGACGATGACCAGCTCCGCGCCAGCGCAGGCCTGCGCGATCATCGACCGGGCCAAGGCCTTCGACCGTGGCACGACGACGATCATGGTGGGGGCGGCGGTGGCCACCTGCGTCACGGCAAACCCGGCTTGCGCAAAGGCGGCGGCATCGGGGGCAAAGCCCTGCGCGATACGGATCTCGTGCCCCGCCAGCGGCGAGAGGTCGTAGTCGGCGGTTGGCCGCATCACGGTCACGGGACCGGCGGGCAATGTCAGAAGCCCGTCGTCGATGACGGTTTGCAGGCGGGATGTGGCGGCCATCGGTCGGGGGAACAGCGCGGCGCGCTATTCCTTCTCCATCGTGCATTGCAGGGGATGCTGGTGCCGCTGGGCATAGTCCATGACCTGCGCGACCTTCGTCTCGGCGATCTCGTGGCTGTAGACGCCGACGACGGCGACGCCCTTCTTGTGGACGGTCAGCATGATGTCGAAGGCCTGCGCATGAGTCATGCCGAAGAAGCGTTCCAGCACCATCACCACGAATTCCATCGGCGTGAAATCGTCGTTCAGGATCAGCACCTTGTACAGCGGCGGTCGCTTGGTCTTCTCGCGTGTCTTCAGGACGACGCCGACATCGTCCTGCCCGTCGCCGTCGTCGTTGGCCGCCATGAGGTAATGTCGCGTCCGCATCGTGACCCAGATCCTGCCATGTCCTTGATCGCCCCTATATAATGGCAAATCGATGCATGAAAACCCCCTGAACGGGCCGCCGCGCCGTGCCACGGCGTCACGGGCAGCGGAATGCTGCACATGGCTGCCGCCACGTCCCGGCGCACGATATTGCCATGATTTCTCAACATGTGGGGGCGCGGCCGGAATGGTGCACAACATCTGGACAATGTGCACAAAGACCACAGTCAAAGCCTTTGAAACTTTGATGTTTTCGTCAGGGGCAGAGGTGTGCTAGCACTTGTGCAACAATGCGGTCACCGGACAAACCGGGACCAAGAGGCAGTCGAAAAGCAGTCCAATAAAAAAAGGCGAGCGACGTGCAAAACCGTCCGATGACCCGCGCTTTGCGCGCTCTGTTCCTGTCGATCCTGCTGATGCTGGCCCCGCTGATGGCCTTTGCGGCGCCCTATGCGGGTTTCGTCATGGATGCCCGGACCGGAGAGGTCCTGTTTGCCGAGAATGCAGACACGCGGCTGCACCCCGCGTCGCTGACCAAGATGATGACCCTCTACATCGCCTTTCAAGCGATCCAGCGCGGCGAGATCACGCTGGATACCGAAGTGACGATCAGCAGCCTTGCCGCAAATGAACCCCCGTCGAAGCTGGGCCTGCGCGCCGGTCAGCGGATCAAGCTGCGCTATCTGCTGCGCGCCGCCGCCGTGAAATCCGCCAACGATGCGGCCACCGCCATCGGCGAGGCGATCTCGGGCTCCGAGGACGCGTTCGCGACCCGGATGAACCGCACCGCTGCCGCGATGGGCATGACCAACACCACGTTCCGCAATGCCCACGGCCTGACGGCAGAGGGGCATCTATCCACCGCGCGGGACATGAGCGTGCTGGGGCGGCACGTGATCTATGACTTCCCACAGTACTACAACCTCTTCTCGCGCCGCACCGCCGATGCGGGCGTGGCCGAGGTGCGCCACACCAACAGCCGGTTCCTCGACAGCTATCCGGGTGCGGACGGGATCAAGACGGGGTTCACCAACGCGGCGGGCCTGAACCTGACTGCATCGGCGCAGCGCGGACAGGAACGCATCATCGCGACCGTCTTCGGCGGCACGTCCACCGCGCAGCGCAACGCCAAGGTGACAGAGCTGATGGACCTCGGCTTCAACCGCGCGCCCAGCACGGCCACACTGCAGCGCCCCGACGTGCCCGCCGCAGACGCCCCCGCCGTCGCCCCGATGTTGCTAAGCGAGAACACCGGGCCCGCCACCAACGGCGGTGCGGGCAAGACCGTGCGCGTGTCAGGTCGCGTGACCCGCAGCCTGCGCCCGGCGCTGCGGCCCGCACTGGCGGCACCCGCAGCCGTCGCGGGCCTGTCGGTGGACACGGACATGATCAACTCGGTGCTGGCAGAGGCGGTGCAGGTCGCAGCCGTGGCCCCCGCACCCGTGGTTCCCGCCGCACCCGAGGTCGTGACCCGCATCTCGACCTCTGGCGGGCGGCACTGGGGCGTGAACGTCGGGCGGTTCAATTCCCGCTATGAAGCGGAAAAGGTGCTGCTCCGCGTCGCGCTGAACGAGATGAGCACGCTGGACGGGGCCGTGCGCCGCGTGACCGAGACCACGCGCGGTTTCGACGCCAATTTCATGGGACTTACGCGGGAAGGCGCCGACCTCGCCTGCCGCAGGTTGCAGGCACGCGACCAGTCCTGTTTCATGATCGGGTCCGAGGGCTGAGCCCCTCGCTCCTTGCCGATCGGGTGGCGGATTTGGACGATCGTCAGCCAACCGAGACCTTCGCCGCCGGGAAACCGGCGGCGTTGTCATGTCCGGGGTACGCGGTCGGTCGAACGTGCTGATCCAGACGCTGTGGCCCGTCTTTGCCCTGATCGTGCTTGGCTACACGCTTGCCCGGCGCGGGTTTCCGGGCGCAGGGTTCTGGCCGGCGGCAGAGCGCATCAACTATGTCCTGCTGTTCCCGGCGCTGCTGGTCGCCAGCCTCGCGGTGGCCCCGGTCGATGATCCGGCCCTGCTGCGGCTGGGTGGTGCCACGGCGCTCAGCATCGGGGTTGCCGCCGGCCTGCTGGCATTGCTGCGCCTGCGTTGGCCTGCGACGCCCGCACGGTTCGGCCCTGCCCTGCAAGGGGTGCTGCGGTTCAACACGTATCTGGGACTGGCCATCGTCGGCGGCATCGCGGGGCCCGCAGGCCTGACGCGCGCCGCCGTGTTCCTGGCCGTCGCCGTGCCGCTGGTCAACGTGCTGTCGATCATGGCCCTCAGCAATGGGGCGCGCCCCCTCCCCCTGCTGCTGCAGGTGCTGCGCAATCCCCTGATCCTTGCCTGTGCATGCGGGCTGGCACTGGCCGTCACGGGCACGGGCCTGCCATGGGGCAGCGGCACGTTCCTCGGGTTTCTGGCGCAGGCCAGCCTGCCGCTGGGCCTGCTGTGCGTGGGCGCCGCCCTGCAGCCCGCGGCCATGCGGCGCGATGTGGCGGCGCTGGGGATCAACAGCGCGCTGCGGCTGGCTGCGATGCCGTGGCTTGCGTGGGGTGTCGGGCGCGCCTGCGGCCTGACGGGGGTGGAGTTGCAGGTGCTGGTGGTGTTCAGCGCCATCCCCACCGCGACCACGGCCTATGTGCTGACGCGGGCGATGGGCGGCGACGGGCCGTTCATGGCGGGCCTCATCACCGCGCAGACGCTCGCGTCGGCCCTGACCCTGCCCCTCGTTCTGGCGCTGCTGGGGGTCTAGACCGTCCGCCCCTCGAACGCCGCTGCCATCAGGGCACGGGTGTAGGCGGTCTGCGGCGCGTCAAAGATCGCCGCCGCCGTCCCCGCCTCGACCACGTCGCCCTGTTTCATCACCATCACCGTGTGGGACATGGCGCGCACCACCTTCAGGTCGTGAGAGATGAAGATATAGGCCAGCCCGTGCCGCGCCTGCAGGTCACGCAACAGGTCCACGATCTGCACCTGCACCGTCATGTCGAGCGCACTCGTCGGTTCGTCCAGCACCACCAGCTTTGGTCGCAGGATCATGGCACGGGCAATGGCGATGCGCTGCCGCTGGCCGCCCGAGAATTCGTGCGGATAGCGGTCCATCAGCGCGGGGTTCAGGCCCACCTCGGTCATGATCGCGGCGACCTGGCCGCGGTGCGGCGTACCGGGGTCGATGTGGTGGATGGTCAGGCCTTCGCTGATGATCTGCTCCACGGTCATGCGCGGCGACAGGCTGCCGAACGGGTCCTGAAAGACGATCTGCATGTCGGACCGCAGGGGGCGCATCTGGCGCTGGTTGAAGTCGCCGATGTCCCGCCCTTGGAACACGATCCGCCCTTCGGACCCGATCAGACGCATCATCGCCAGAGCCAATGTGGTCTTGCCAGACCCCGATTCGCCCACGATGCCCAGCGTTTCGCCCGCCCGGACGGTAAAGCTCGCGTCGTTCACCGCCTTGATGTGGCCCACGGTGCGTTTCAGCAGACCGCGCCGGATCGGAAACCAGACCTTCAGATGCGCGGCCTCGGCGATGATGGGGGCACCCTTCGCGACCGGCCCCGGCTGCCCCACCGATTCCGCGGCCAGCAGCGTCTGCGTATAGGGGTGCTGCGGGTTGGCAAAGATTTCGGCGGCAGGGCCGGTTTCGACGATCACGCCGTCCTTCATCACGCAGACGCGGTCGGCGATCTTGCGCACGATGGTCAGGTCGTGGGTGATGAACAGCATCGACAGGCCCTGCTGCGCCTTCAGGTCAGCCAGCAGATCGAGGATCTGCGCCTGAATGGTGACGTCGAGCGCGGTCGTGGGCTCGTCCGCGATCAGCAGTTCCGGGCCGTTGGCCAGCGCCATGGCGATCATCACGCGCTGCCGCTGCCCGCCGGACAACTGGTGCGGAAACGCCTCCAGACGCTCCTCCGGCTCGCGGATGCCGACCTGCGTCAGCAGTTCGATGACGCGGGTCCGCACCGCGTCGCCGCGCAGGCCCTGATGCAACTCGATGGACTCGCCCAACTGCCGCTGGATCGTGTGCAGCGGGTTCAGCGAGGTCATCGGCTCCTGAAAGATGAAGCTGATGTCGTTGCCGCGCACCCGCATCAGGTCACGTTCGGGCGCGCCAACCATCTGCGTGCCGTCGTAGGTGATCGAGCCCGTCACCGTGGCACTGTCGCCCAACAGCTGCACCGTGGACAGGGCGGTGACGGATTTGCCCGACCCGCTTTCGCCCACGATGGCCAATGTTTCGCCGCGGGCGATCTGGAACGACACGCCACGCACGGCCTGCGTCACGTCGCCGTCCTGACGAAACGACACCGTCAGGTCGCGCACATCGAGCAGAGGCGTCATGCGAAGGTCTTTCTGGGATCGAAGGCGTCGCGGACCCCCTCGAAGATGAACACCAGCAGCGACAGCATGATTGCGAAGGTGAAGAAGGCGGTGAACCCGAGCCATGGCGCCTGCAGGTTCTGTTTCGCCTGCAACGTGAGTTCGCCCAGCGACGGTGCCGAGGACGGCAGTCCGAAGCCAAGGAAGTCGAGCGTCGCCAGCGTCGAGATGCCCCCGGTGATCAAGAACGGCAGCATGGTCACCGTCGCCACCATCGCGTTGGGCAGGATGTGGCGCATCATGATCGTGCGGTCCCGCACCCCCAGCGCGCGGGCGGCGCGGACATATTCGAAATTGCGCGCCCGCAGGAATTCGGCCCGCACGAGGCCTACAAGTGACGTCCAGCCGAACAGCACGATCAGGAACACCAGCAGCCAGAAACTTCGCCCCAGAATGGCGAACATGATGATGATGACATACAGCGACGGGATGCCCGACCAGATCTCGATCACGCGCTGGAACGCGAGGTCGACCCAACCACCGAAATAGCCCTGCACCGCCCCTGCCATGATGCCGATGACGCTGGATGCTATGGTGACGATCAGGGTGAAGATGATCGACAGCCGGAACCCATAGATCACCCGCGCCACCACGTCGCGTTTCGTGTCGTCCGTGCCCAGCCAGTTGTTGCTGTCCGGTGCCGACGGGGCCACGCCCGGAATGTCGACGATGGTGTTGTAGCTGTAGGGGATCAGCGGCCAGACCATCCAGCCCTTGTCGTAATCCGCCTCGCTCAGGGTGCCCGCATCGGACGCGGCGATGGTGCCGTCCGGATCGTCGAAACACAGATCGACCAGACCGCCGGTGGCGATCAGGCATTTCACCTCGACGTCCGTATAGCCTGCCTCGGTCAGGAAATCGCCGCCATAGTCGGCCTCGGAATAGAACTGAAAGATCGGCATCCGCAACTCGCCGCGATAGCTGACCAGCAGCGGCTTGTCGTTGGCGATGAACTCCGCGCACAGCGACAGGCCGAACAGGATGGCAAAGATCCACAGCGACCAGACCGCGCGGCGGTTGCGCTTGAAGTTGCGCCAGCGGCGCTGGTTCAACGGCGACAGGAACGGCGCGCGGCGCTTGGCCGCCCCCATCAGGGCCTGTGTGTTGGGGTCGATGTTGGTCACGGGCCTAGCCTCTCGCCTCGAAGTCGATGCGTGGGTCGATGAACATGTAGGTCAGGTCGGTCAGGATACCGACGACCAGCCCCATGAGTGAGAACGCGAACAGTGTCCCGAACACCACCGGATAGTCCCGCGCCACCGCCGCCTCGTACCCCAGACGCCCCAGACCATCGAGGCTGAACAGCGTCTCGATGATGAGAGAGCCGCCGAAGAAGACCGAGATGAACAGTGCCGGAAAGCCCGAGATCACGATCAGCATCGCGTTGCGGAACACGTGACGATACAGGATCGTCCGCTCGCCCAGACCCTTGGCCTTGGCGGTCAGAACGTACTGCTTCTTGATTTCGTCCAGAAAGCTGTTCTTGGTCAGCAGCGTCAGCGTGGCGAAACTGGCGATGGTCATGGACAGCACCGGCAGGGCAATGTGCCAGAAATAGTCGCCTATCTTGCCCAACAGCGACAGGTCATCGAAATTGGCCGACGTCAGCCCGCGCAGCGGAAAGATGCGGTAATAGCTGCCGCCCGCGAACAGCACGATCAGCAGGATCGCAAAGAGGAAACCGGGGATCGCATAACCCACGATGATCGCACCACTGGTCCATGTGTCGAACTTGGACCCGTCGCGCACCGCTTTGCGGATGCCCAGCGGGATGGAAATGGCATAGGCGATCAGCGTCGTCCACAGGCCGAGCGTGATGCTGACGGGCATCTTCTCCATCACCAGATCGAAGACGCTGATGTTGCGGAAATAACTGTCGCCGAAATCGAACCGGACGTAGTTCCACATCATCGTCAGGAAGCGTTCCAGCGGCGGCTTGTCGAAGCCGAACTCGCGTTCCAGATCCTCGATGAAACCGGGCGGCAGCCCGCGCGCGCCGATGTAGTCGCTGCCACCGCCGCCATCCACGATCTCGCCGCCACCGCCACCGGCGATCCCCTCGAACACGTCGCCGCCGCCTTCCATCTGGGCGATGATCTGCTCGATCGGACCGCCCGGCACGAATTGCGTCAGGGAAAAGTTCAGCACCATGATCCCCAGCAACGTGGGGATCACCAGCAGCAGCCGGCGTAGGAT
Organism: Loktanella fryxellensis; assembly: GCF_900110065.1. Classification (GTDB taxonomy): domain Bacteria; phylum Pseudomonadota; class Alphaproteobacteria; order Rhodobacterales; family Rhodobacteraceae; genus Loktanella; species Loktanella fryxellensis. Next base: position 68,865 of record NZ_FOCI01000004.1, read on the forward strand.
GTAGGCGCCCATCAGCGGATCAGCGCAGCGCGCCGGAGGCCCGCAGCGCCTCGGCCTTGTCCGCGTTGAACCACCAGAAGTCCGTCTCGCCCAGCGCATAGGGCGGCAGGTCCGCAGGATGCTCGAACATGTCGTAATAGGCCACCGTGTAGGTCGGCTTGAACCATTGCGGCACCCAGAACCCGTTCGCCCGCAACACCCTGTCCAGGGCGCGGGTGGCGGCGTGCATGTCGTCGGTCGTATCGGCGGCGATGACCGTGTCGATCAGGCTGTCCACCGCGGGATCGCGCAGCGCCATCAGGTTGCGACTGCTGTCCTCGGCGGTCTCCGACCCGAACCACTGTTTCAGCTCTGTCCCCGGTTCCAGCGACATGGAAAAGCTGTGGGTGACCACGTCCCAGTCGCCGGACCTTGTGCGTTCCTGTTCCTGCGCCGGATCGACACGGTCCAGCACCGCGTTCACGCCCAGTCGTTTCAGGTTCTCGACATAGGGGTTGATGACCCGGTCGAACGCCGGGCTGCTTTCGAGAAAGGTCACGTCCAGCCACTGGCCATCCTTGCGACGAATCCCGTCGCTGCCCGCGACCCAACCCGCCTCTTCCAGCAGGGCGGACGCCGCACGCAGGTTGCCCCTGTCCAGCTGGCCGGTCGAGGAGACCGGCGGTATCGCCGCCTCGTCCGTCAGGATCGTCGCATCCAGCAGCCCCTCATTCACCAGCGGTTGCAGGATCGCCGCCTCCTCCGCGGTGGGGACGCCCGTGGCCTCCATCTCGGTATTGGCCCAGAACGACGTCGTCCGCTCGTATAGGCCATAGAACAGTGTCTCGTTCGACCACTCGAAATTGAACATCAGCCGGATCGCGGCCCGCACCGCCGGGTCCTGAAAGACCGGATCGTTGAGGTTGAAGATGAAGGACTGCGCCCGTGGCAGGTTGCCGTCGGGCAGTTCCGTCTTGATCACGCTGCCGTTCTGCACCCCCGGAAAATCGTATCCCGTCGCCCATGTCAGGGCCGAATTCTCGCTGCGGAAGGTGTATTCACCCGCCTTGAACGCCTCGAACGCGGTATCGCCGTCGGCGAAATATTCGATGCGGATGCTGTCGAAGTTGTTGCGGCCCACGTTGATCGGCAGGTCGGCGCCCCAGAAGTTCGGGTTGCGCACGTAGGTCAGTGTGCGGCCATAGTCGAAATCGCCCAGCAGGTAGGCCCCGGTGCCCAGCGGCGGGGTCTGCCAAGTCTCGTCCAGACGGCGGCCCGACTCGGTCCATTCGGCCTGCGAGAAGGGCGGAAACGTTGCGGCCAGACCGATCCTGTCGCGGCGCGGGGCATCCGCGCCAAAGGAGAAGCGGATGCGCAACAGGTCCAGCACCTCCACCTGCGTGATCTGCCCGTCAAATGCGGCGCGGAATTCAGGCAGGCCCTGCGACATGAAGGTGTCGTAGCTGAACTTGATGTCCTCGGCGGTCATCGGCGTGCCGTCGCTGAAGGTCACGTCGTCGCGCAGGTTGAAGATCACCCATGCGAGGTCGGCGGGATATTCCATCGTCGTGCACAGATAACAGTAGAGCGCGGTCGGATCGTCGGCGGTCGTGGTCACGATCGCCTCGAACGGGGTCTGGGACAGCACGGCGGCGTTGCCGCCGCGCGTGTAGGGGTTGAAGCCGTCGAAGGTGCCCGCGAACCATTGGGACATCTCGCCGCCCTTGGGCGCGTCGGGGTTCACGTAGTCCAGATGGGGAAAGTCGGCGGGATAGTTCAGATCGCCGAAATAGGAATAGCCGTGGGTGACGACCACGTCGTCCGATGCGGCCGGTGCTGCGACAGGTGCCGCGTCCTGCGCACGTGCCTGCCCGGCCAGCAGCGCCAGCCCCACCAGCAGCGCCGATCCCGCCAGCCATGACGGACCCTGCGATAACCGGGCTTTCGCCTGCGCGGTGGCAATGGGGCGGCGCGGGGCGTGGATCATCGGTGCAATCTCCGGTCGGGTCAGGGGGCGGGACGCTGGCGTTCGGATCACGCTAGTCGCAGCGGGGATGGGGCCGCAAGTTGCGAAAATGTAATCTCTGCGTGAACCCCATCCGGCGCAACGAAAAACCGCGCCCGGTGGGGACGCGGTTCATGGCATTGCACGGTTGCGGCGATCAGCCGCCGGTGGTCGCCAGATAGGCGATCAGGTTCGCGCGGTCGGCGGGGTCCGACAGACCGGCATAGCCCATAGACGTGCCGGGCGCCCAGCCCTGCGGGTCCTCGAGGAAGTTGTAGAGGTTCTCCTCGGTCCAGGCATCGGCCACCTCGATCAGCGCGCCGGAATAACCGAAGCCGTCAACCGCCTGCACGGGACGCCCCACCACACCGTTCAGGTGCGGGCCGACGCCGTCCGCGCCGTCGAGAGCATGGCAAGACCGGCAGTTGCGGAACACGCCTTCGCCAGCGGTCGCGTCGGCTGCGGCGAGCGCCACGTCATAGGGCACGGCTTCTTCCGCAGGGGCCGCTTCGCCACCGGCTTCGGGCACTTCGATGATGTAGGCCTGCTCGCCTTCGCCATGCCCGCCCGGATGCAGGATCGCCTCGGCCGCCCAGCCGCCCAGCATGAAGACAAGGAACGCGCCGCAGAAGCCGCCGATGACCTTGGTCAATGTCATTGTGTCGAACATGTCGCGTTCCACCCCGCTTGGATCAGTTGCGCCCTACTATCCGTTTCGCGCGGCCCTGCGCAAGCTATAGTGGCGCGACGAAACGACTGCCGTGTCGTGACGACTGCCGAATGCCCGGCCAAAGGTCCGGCGAAATGTCTGGGGGGACATGACATGACATCGCACATCGCCTTTCAGGGCGAATTGGGCGCCTATGGCCATCAGGCCTGCGTCGAGACGCGCCCCGACCACGCGCCCCTGCCCTGTGCCACCTTCGAGGACACGATAGAGGCGGTCCGCAAGGGCGACGCCGATCTGGGCATGATCGCGATCGAGAATTCCACCTATGGCCGGGTCGCGGACGTGCATTCCCTGCTGCCCGAAAGCGGTCTGCACATCGTGGACGAGGCGTTCGTGCGGGTGCACGTCAACCTGCTGGGGGTGCAGGGCGCAACCGTCAAGGACGTGACCCATGCCCACGGCCACGTGGTGATCCTGCCGCAATGCGCGGGGTTCCTGCGCGAACACAGCATCCGGGGCGTGGTCAGCAGCGACAATGCCCGCGCCGCACGCGAAGTGGCCAGCCGGGGCGATCCCACACAAGGCGCACTGGCGTCCGAACTGGCCGCCGGCATCTACGGGTTGAAGATCCTTGCGCGACATATCGAGGATCACGCCCGCAACACCACACGCTTCGTCATCATGGCGCGCGATCCGGACCTGCGGCGGCGCGGGCGCGGGCCGATGGTCACGGCGTTCGTCTTTCGCGTGCGCAACATCCCCGCAGCACTTTACAAGGCGATGGGTGGCTTTGCGACCAACGGCGTGAACATGACCAAGCTGGAAAGCTACATGGTCGGCGGCAACTTTACCGCGACCCAGTTCTATGCCGAGGTCGAGGGCCATCCCGACGACCGCAGCGTGCAACTGGCGCTGGAAGAGCTGGATTACTTCACCGACCACGTGCGGCTGATGGGCGTGTTCCCCGCAGCCCCGCGCCGCCACGAACGCGCCACCTGATAAGGTCAGGGATTGCCGGTCGCAGGCCCTTCAACGGACTTGGCGAACTCCGAGACCCGTTTCTTGAACCGCGCGGTCAGATTCGACTTGGCGAGTTTCAGCGATTGCAGCAGCAGGCGGGCGGGAATCGACCTGGCGGACAGTTCGATGGTGACCGACAGCCGCGTCCGTTTCGGCGACAGAGCGACCAGTTCGACGGTCGTCGCACCATCCAGACCGTTGGCCACAATCGACACGACCAGATCGGTCGGCGCGTCGAGTCGCGCGATGCGGGCCTGAACGCGACGTTCGCGCCCACGATAGGTGAACGTGGCGTCCCATGCGGACCCGACCACCACGGGCTGCCCGGTGTCCAGCCGTTTGACGTCCGCACCCCGGCGCAGCATCTGACGCTCGTAGCCGGCAAAATCGGTCACGCGGGCGTACACCTGCTGGATCGGAGCTTCGATATCTTCGCGGGCACTGAACTTCATCTGGAACGCCTATCTGATCCGGTCACCCGGCACTGTCGCATGTAAGGATTAATCGAGCCTGTCCGCCAGCCAGCCGTGCAGCAAGTGGTGCGCGATGGCACCGGGTCGCGCGGGGCGGATGTCGGGGTGCAGTCCGGCGAACACATCGGCCATCTCCTCGCGCGTGACCCAGCGGGCATCCTCGATCTCGACGGGGTCGATGGTGATGGCGGTGCTGGTGGCCTCGCCCGCCATGCCGCACATCAGCGACGCGGGAAACGGCCATGGCTGGCTGGCCAGATACCGGACCGGGCCGACGCGGACGCCGGTTTCCTCGAACACCTCGCGACGCACGGCGGCCTCCAGCGTCTCGCCGGGTTCGACGAAGCCCGCGAGCAGCGAATACATCCCCGCAGGCCAGCCCGGCGACCGGCCCACCAGGACGGAATTGCCGTGCGTCACCAGCATGATGACCACCGGGTCGGTGCGCGGGAAATGGTGCCGTCCGCACGGGGCGCAGTTGCGCTGCCAGCCGCCCTGCGCCATCGCAGTGGCCGCCCCGCAGTTGGCACAGAACCCGTGGCTGCCGTGCCATGTGACCAGCGCCCGCGCCGTCGCAGCAAGTTCCGCGTCCAGCGGCGACAGGTCGGTCATCACGCTGCGCAGTTCAGCGAATGCCGGACCCTCGGGCAAGGTGGGATGCACCTGCCGCGTCGTGTCGGCAAAGCCGTCGACGGGGGCGTCATCGCCGTCCGGTATCCAGCGGGACAGGTCGGCGGCCGACAGGGGTGTGCCGTCCACCAGCCCCAGCAGCACCCGGTTCGGTCCGGCGTCCGCCAGCATCGGGTGATCCGGGGTCAGCCGCACCAGCCCACCACGGTCGATCAGCGGCTTGCCGCGCCACAGGACGATAATGCGCGAATCAGGCGATGTCGGCAGGGCCGCATCGCCGCGCAGATGCGCCGCGCGGTTCAAGCGGCCACCGCCAAATGTCACAGTTTCCGCCAAATTCATGCACCGGGCATCGCACGGCCATGATGAAAGCGCAATTGCTTGCAACGGTGGAAACATTCCGTCACGAGATGGTAAACCTGCGGTTGCATCAGGGCCTGCGATTGGACGTTCCAGCGACACGTATCCCGGTGCCGGACGACGCGACGATCACGGGACGTCTGCGCCTGATCGGCACGACAGACCTGCACATGCAGCTGACACCCTACGACTATCTGCGCGACGAGCCTTTTGGCAACGGCGGCCTGACGCGCCTTGCCCCCCTGATCGCCGCCGCCCGCGCCGATTGTGCGGCCACGATCCTGTGCGACAGCGGCGATTTCCTGCAGGGCTCGCCGTTGGCCGATCACATCGCCGCATCCGACGTGCTGCCGCATCCCATGGTGCAGGCCTTCAACGCGCTGCGCTACGATGCGGTGACGCTGGGCAACCACGACTTCGACTATGGCATGCCCTGGCTGGGCCGGGTGCTGCAGGATCTGGATGCGCCGGTGGTCGGCACCAACCTGACCGTCACCGGTCCGGCGCCGCTGATCCTGCCGTGGACAGTCCTGCACCGCAGCGTCCCGTGTTCGGACGACAGTGTGCGTCCACTGGCAATCGGGATCATGGGATTCGCGCCGCCGCAGATCGTGGACTGGAACGCCGACATCCTGGACGAGGCGCTGCAGACGCAGGACATCCTGACGGCCGCCCGCCTGACCCTGCCGCTGCTGCAGGCCGCCGGCGCTGACCTGATCGTCGCCCTGTGCCACGGGGGGCCGGTCGCCGGTCCCGACCAGCCGCGGATGGAGAATGCGGCCCTGTCGCTGGCCCGCTTGGCGGGCATCGATGCGCTGCTGATGGGCCACATGCACGGCAGCTTTCCGGGGCCCTGCTTTGCGGGTCTGCCCGACGCGGACAGCGCCGCTGGCCTGCTGGCGGGGACACCTGCCGTCATGGCTGCATCCTATGGCCAGAAGATCGGTGTGCTGGATCTGGACCTGCGCGTGGCTCCATCCGGTGCCGCCCGGCGCTGGACGGTGACGGGGCACCACGCCGCCCTGCGCGCCCCCGACCGTGGCGATCACGCCCCCTCGGCCCTGTCGCGCCAGATGGACTGCGTCCTGTCCGCCCCGCACGCAGCGACGCTGAAGCGGTTGCACAGCCCTGTCGGGCGGGCGGGCCATGCGCTGACCAGCCACTTTGCCGCGATCGGCCACGACGATACCGCATTGCTGCTGGCGCAGGTGCAGATCGCCGCCGTGAAACCGGCGTTGAAGGACACGGTCTGGGCCGACCTGCCGGTGCTGGCCAGCACCGCGCCGTTCCGCGCCGGCGGGCACGGCGGCCCGCAGAATTACCTGTGCATTCCCCCCGGCATCCTGCGCCTGCGCGATTGCGCCGCCATGGTGCCCTTCGACAACCGGATCTGCGCCGTGCTGCGGACCGGCCGACAGATCCGCACATGGCTCGACGTCACGTCGGCGTTCTACCGGACGCTGGTGCCGGGCGTCGCGGATCAACCGCTGATCGACCGCAGCATCCCACCCTATCATTTCGACACGCTGCATGGTGTCGCCTATCGCATCGACCTGTCGCTGGCACCGGGCCAACCGGGCCGCATCGCGGATTTGTCCGTGGACGGCAGACCGCTGGCCGATACCGACCGCTGCATCGTGGCCACCAGCACCTACCGCGCCCGCGGCGGCGGTGGCATGGTCCGTGCAACGGACGCCGATCTGCTGCACACGACGCAGGACGGCCTGCTGACCCTGCTGACCCGCACCCTGCAACGGGACGGCCACGTGCCGCCCGGCGCCCCCCCGCCGTGGTCCTTCGCCACCCTGCCGGGCGCCAGCGCGGTGTTCGAGACGAGCCCTGCGGCATTGCACACGCCGCGGCCCGTGGCGGGCCTTGAACCCCTCGGCCTCGGAACCGACGGATATGCCCGGTTCCGTCTGACGCTCTGACGCCACAGCGCGGCCTTGCACCCCGCCGCACCCACCGCTATATCAGGGGAGAGAGGTTGGCGCGGGCGAGCGCCTCGCCAACCTGGTCAGGTCCGGAAGGAAGCAGCCATAACGAGCCCCGCTTGGGTCGTTGTCAGCCTCTCACCCCATTTCCCGCCAGTCAGGGCAGTCCCGCGTTGAACCCCACCACCGACGCGCAAGCCGACGCCCTGACCCACCTTGGCTGGTCCGCGTTCGAACGGGACCAGATGTCGTCCGATGACGCCGCCCTGACCCCCGCCCGCATCAGCACCGTGAACCGCCGCAACGTCGGTGCCCTGACTGCCACAGGCCCGCTGACGCTGGTCGCCGATCCGGGCATCACCACCGCCAGCTTCGCCGTCGGCGACTGGGTGCTGTGCGATACCGCGTCGGCGCATCTGGTCCGCCGCCTCGACCGGCGCAGCCTGCTGCAGCGCGGGGCAGAGTTCCACAGCGGCCAGCGGCAGCTGATCGCAGCCAACCTCGACACGCTGTTCGTGGTCACGTCCTGCAATGCGGACTTCAACGTGGCACGGCTGGAACGCTACCTCGCCCTCGCCCATGATGCTGGCATCTTGCCCGCGATCGTGCTGACCAAGGCGGACCAGTCCGATGCCGCCGACTATATCGCGCAGGCCCGCGCCCTTGGCCCCGACCTGCCGGTGATCGCGCTGAACGCCAAGGGGCCGGACGTGGCTGCCCTGCTGGCGCCGTGGTGCGGGCCGGGGCAGACCGTGGCACTCGTCGGCTCCTCCGGCGTGGGCAAGACGACGCTGGCCAACGCCCTGACGGGCCGTAACGACGACACGCAGGCGATCCGAGAGGATGATGCGCGTGGCCGTCACACCACCACCAAACGCAGCCTGCATGCCCTGCCCACGGGCGGCTGGCTGATCGACACGCCGGGCATGCGCGGGCTGGCCGTGGCCGACGTCACCGCCGGCATCGACGCGACCTTTCCAGAGATCAGCGCCCTGACCGGCGCGTGCCGGTTCCGCGATTGCCTGCACGGGGGCGAGCCGGGCTGTGCCGTGCAGGCGGCGGTGGATGCCGGCGACATCGACCCGGAGCGTCTGCGCCGCTACCGCAAGCTGCGGGCAGAGGATGCGCAATCGACCGAAAGCATCGCAGCCACCATGGCGCGCAAGCAGCGCACCGCGAAGTCCGGCAAACCGCCCGCCCGCCGGGGCCGCTGACGGCCGCCCCGGATCGCGGCCCGCATGGGCGTCAGGTGTTGAACAGGAAATGCAGCACGTCACCGTCCTTGACGGTATAGGTCTTGCCTTCAGACCGCATCTTGCCAGCCTCCTTGGCGGGCTGTTCACCACCAAGCGTCACGAAATCATCATAGGCGATGGTTTCGGCGCGGATGAAGCCACGCTCGAAATCGCCGTGGATCACGCCGGCAGCCTTGGGCGCACTCGTGCCCGCGTTGATCGTCCACGCGCGCGCCTCTTTCGGGCCCACGGTGAAATAGGTCTGCAGGTGCAGCAGGGCATAGCCCGCACGGATCAGGCGATCCAGACCCGCCTCGGCCAGACCCATCTCGGACAGGAACATCTCCGCCTCGTCCGCGTCGAGCTGGCTGATCTCCTCCTCGATCCGGGCGGAGATCACGACGGCGGAATTGCCCTCCGCCTCGGCCATGGCGCGCACGCGCTCCGACTGGGCGTTGCCGGTGGCGCTCGCCGCCTCCTCGACGTTGCAGACGTAAAGGACGGGTTTCGTCGTCAGCAGTTGCAGCATCCGCCACGCCTTGGCGTCCTCGGGGTCCACGTCTACGGTGCGGGCGGGACGGCCCGCCTCCAGTGCGGCCTGTGCGGCTTCCAGCAGGCGGACCTGCTGGCCTGCATCCTTGTCGCCGCCGCGCACCTTGCGCTGCAGGTTGACCAGACGCTTCTCGATGCTTTCCAGATCGGACAGCATCAGTTCCGTCTCGATCACTTCGGCATCCGACACGGGATCCACGCGACCTTCCACATGGGTGATGTCGTCATCCTCGAAGCACCGCAGCACATGGGCGATGGCGTCGCATTCGCGGATGTTGGCCAGAAACTGGTTGCCCAGCCCCTCGCCCTTGCTGGCACCCTTCACGAGGCCCGCGATATCGACGAAGGTCATGCGCGTCGGGATGATCTGCTTGCTGCCAGCAATGCTGGCCAGCTTGTCCAGCCGCGCGTCGGGCACGGCCACGTCGCCCACATTGGGCTCGATCGTGCAGAACGGAAAGTTGGCGGCCTGCGCGGCTGCAGTGCGCGTCAGCGCATTGAACAGCGTCGACTTGCCGACGTTCGGCAAACCCACGATCCCCATCTTGAAGCCCATGACGCATCTCCTGTCCCGGTGTCCGCCCGGCCTTAAACGGGTGGCCCCCGTCGTGCAAGCCAAAGGCTTTGGCCGCTGGCCGCACCTCTGCTAGGATCAGGAGCATCGTTGCATAGGAGTAGCCCATGACACCGATCCCCTATCTCTTCTTCCATGACACCTGCGAAGAGGCGTTCACCTTTTACGGCAAGGTCTTCGGCACGACACCGCAGTTCATGCGGGTCAAGGGCTCTCCCATGGAAGAGCACCTGCCGCCAAGTGCCGTGAACGGCATCATGCACGCCCACCTCGTGGTGGGTGACGGTGCGCTGAACGGGTCAGACGACCTGTCGGACACACCCGGTCCCGCGATGGCGGGCTGCAACGTGATGATCGCCTTGCCCGACGAGGACCGCGCCCGCGCCTGTTTCGACGCCCTGTCAGAGGGAGGAGAGGTCCGCATGCCGTTCGCGCCGCAGTTCTGGTCGCCGGGCTTCGGGGCCTTCACCGACCGCTTCGGCATCCGCTGGATGATCGACACCGCCGCCGACCCGGCCTGATCGCATCAGGCGCGGTTGCGCCCTTCCCAGATCAGGATCCAGGCGAGGATGACGAACGCCGGATGACCAAGGCCGCCACTGAAGATGATGGCGGGCACCCAGAACAGGAACGCAAGGATGGCGACGATGGGTCGGCCTGCGAACAGGATCGACAGCGGGGGCAGCAGAAGCGCGAGGATGTAATTCATGACCCCGATATGGGGGCGCACGCGCGGATTTCAAACCCCGCCGCACCATTGCAATCGCGCAGCCCTTGCAGCAGAAAGCGGTGATCCATGAAAGTTGCCGCCATGTCCCGTATCGACGCCACCTTCGCCGCCCTGCGCGCCCGGAACCGCAAGGCCTTCGTGGCCTATGTCATGGCGGGCGATCCCACCTACGACAAAAGCCTGCAGATCGTGCGCGGCCTGCCCGCCGCCGGCGTGGACATCATCGAACTGGGCCTGCCCTTCACCGACCCGATGGCGGACGGCACGACGATCCAGCTGGCCGGACAGCGCGCGCTGGCGGGTCACATGACGCTGGACCGCACCCTCGACATCGCGCGCAGCCTGCGGGAAACCGACGACACCACGCCCATCGTGCTGATGGGCTACTACAACCCGATCTATTCGCGCGGCGTGGACCTGTTCCTGCAGCAGGCCCGCGACGCGGGCATCGACGGTCTGATCGTCGTCGATCTGCCGCCGGAGGAGGATGACGAACTCTGCCTGCCCGCGCAGAAGGCCGGTCTGAACTTCATCCGCCTCGCGACCCCCACCACCGACGACGCGCGTCTGCCGCGCGTGCTGACGAACACCTCCGGTTTCCTCTACTACGTCTCGGTTACGGGCATCACCGGCACCGCCAGCGCCCAGACCGCCGACGTGGCACCAAAGGTGGCACGGATCAAGTCGCAGACCGACCTGCCGGTGATCGTGGGCTTCGGTATCAAGACACCGGACGCCGCGCGCGCGATCGCACAGGTGGCGGACGGGGCCGTGGTCGGGTCCGCCATCGTGGACCGGATCGCCGCGGGCGACAGCGTCGAGGACATCCTCGCCTTCGTGAAATCCCTTGCCGATGGATGCCACGACGTGTGACGGCACCGGGCTGATCGCAGCAGCCCCCCACACGACCGGCCCGTCGCGCCGCTCCGACGGCCGCCAGCCGCACGGTCCCCCGTTCTTCTGGTCGAAAATATCCCGGGGGCCGGCGCAGCCGGGGGGCAGCGCCCCCAGCAACGCCCGCGTCAGTCCCGGCGTTTCGTCATCTCATGCAACAAATGCGTCAGCCACGCAGCTTCGCCGCCTTGCGCAGCAGCATGTCGCGCTTCAACCGGGTCAGCCGGTCGACATACATCCGCCCCGCCAGATGGTCGATCTGGTGCTGCACCGACACGGCCCACAACCCCACGAAATCGCGGTCCTCGACCACGCCTTCCGCATTCAGAAACCGCACGGTCACGGCGCGGGGCCGGTTCACCAGAGACGAGACACCGGGCAGGCAGGGGCTCGCCTCCTCGTGGTCGCGGAACTCCACACTGGCATGCAGCACTTCGGGGTTGGCCATCCGCACCGCCTGCCCGCGCGCCGTGCTGGCATCCACCACCGCAAGGCGCAGCGGCACGCCGATCTGCACCGCGGCAAGGCCCACGCCTGGCATCGCTTCCATCACCGCGATCATCTCGTCCCAGAGGCCGCGCACGCTGTCGTCGACCGCAGCCACATCCGCCGCCGCCGTGCGCAGCATCGGGTGCGGCCACTGCAGGATTGCCCGTGTCATACGTCCACCCCCAGATCGGTGCAGAGCACACCGTCCAGATGGTCGCGCTCATGCTGCACGATGACCGCCTCGACCCCGTCGAACACGCGCTCCGCCACCGCACCGTCCAGACCCTGCCAGCGCAGCGTCACCTGACCGGGCCGCGTGACCGACACCGTGCGACCGGGGATCGACAGGCATGCCTCGTCGCAGGCGACCAGTGTCTCACCGCTGGCCACGATCTGCGGATTGACGAACACCTGCGGCGCGGGCGTGCCCGTCTTCCAGTCGGCATCCATGACGAAGACCCGGCTCAGCACGCCGATCTGCGGCGCCGCCAGACCGCGACCGGGCGCGGCATACATCACGTCCAGCATCTCGGCGGCAAGCACCGCAAGGTCCGTGTCAAACGCCGTCACGGGCGCGCAGACCGTGCGCAGGGCCGGATCGGGGTCCGTCAGAATGGGCCGCATCACGCCCACCGCATCACGCCCACCGCCTCATGCCCACCGCCTCATGTTCTCGCCCGCTCGCGCTTCAGCTTCTGCATCTTGCGGGTGATCATCTGCCGCCGCAGCGGTTTGAGGTAGTCGATGAACAGCTTGCCCTCCAGGTGGTCGATCTCGTGCTGCACGCAGGTCGCCCACAGGCCCGCGAACCTCTCGGTCTGCGTCACACCGTCAAGGTCCATCCACCGCACCTCGACCTGCGCAGGGCGCTCCACGTCGGCGTATTGCTCGGGGATCGACAGACACCCCTCCTCGTAGGTGCTCAGCTCGTCGCTCTCCCACGTCACCTCAGGGTTCAGCAGGACCATCGGGCGGGCGGGGGTGGCGTCGTCCTTGACGCAATCCATCACCATGACCCGCAGCATGACGCCGACCTGCGGCGCGGCCAGCCCGATGCCGGGGGCGTCGTACATCGTCTCCAGCATGTCGGTGGCAAGCTGGCGCAGCACAGGCGTCACCTCCGCCACCGGATCTGCGGGCTTCTTCAGGCGGGGATCCGGGTGGATCAGGATGGGGCGAATGGTCATGGGCCCGATGTAACCCCTGCCCCGCCGCTTGCCAAGGACACCGCCGCACCAAGGGTTCATGGCCGGATTTTCGCCTTGGCCCCGCGCCCCTGCCTGCTAGAGTCGCGCCGAACAGCCGTGACAGGACAGCCCATGGATTTCGACACGCCCATCGACCGCCGCGACACGCACTGCGTCAAATGGGACGGGATGCAGGCGGCCTATGGCGTCGACCCGGCGGACGGAATCGCGATGTGGGTGGCCGACATGGATTTCGCCGCGGCGCCGGTCATTCAGGACGCGGTGCAGGCGATGCGCGACCACGGCGTCTACGGCTATTTCGGCAACATGACCCCCTACACCGATGCGATCCGCTGGTGGATGCGGCACCGCCACGGCTGGGACGTGGCGGCGGGCGACATCTTCACCACCCATGGCCTCGTGAACGGCACGGGCCTGTGTGTTGATGCCTTCACCGCACCCGGCGATGCGGTCGTGATCTTTACCCCGGTCTATCACGCCTTCGCCCGCGTCATCACAGCCGCGGGGCGAGAGGTGCGGTCCTGCGAACTGGTCAACACCGATGGCCGCTACACGATGGACTTCGACACCTACGATGCCCAGATGACCGGGTCGGAGCGCATGGTGATCCTCTGCTCGCCACACAACCCCGGTGGCCGCGTCTGGACCCGCGCGGAGCTGGAGAAGGTCGCAGCCTTCGCCCGCCGTCATGACCTGATCCTCGTGTCGGACGAGATCCACCACGACCTGCTGATGCCGGGTCAGACCCACACGGCCATGGCCTTGCTCGACGGCATCGCGGACCGGCTGGTGATGATGACGGCAGCGACCAAGACGTTCAACATCGCGGGCAGCCATACGGGGAACGTCATCATCGCCGACCCCGCGCTGCGCGACCGCTTCGCCGCGCGGATGAACGCATTGGGCCTGTCGCCGAACAGCTTCGGCCTGCACATGGTGACGGCGGCCTATTCGTCCGCCGGGGCCGCGTGGGTGGACGCGTTGTGCGCTTACCTCGACGGCAACCGCCGCCTGTTCGACGACGGCTTGAATGCCATCCCCGGCGTCCGGTCGATGACGCTGGAGGCGACCTACCTCGCTTGGGTCGATTTCGCAGGAACCGGCATGACGACTGAAGAAATCCTGCGCCGCGTCCAGCAGGATGCCCGCATCGCTCCAAACCACGGTCCCACCTTCGGTCCGGGCGGGGACACGTTCCTGCGGTTCAACCTCGGCGCGCCGCGCGCGCAGGTCGCAGAGGCTGTGGCGCGGCTTCATGCAGCTTTCGCCGACCTGCAATAACCGCCCCGATCAGGCGCGCGGCAGCAGACCCGCAGGCACTACGTCCAGCCTGTCATAGTCGACGGGCGCCGTTTCGCTGACCAGATGCAGCCATTTGAACTCGACGACGCATTCGCCGCCGTCGGTCTGCGTGCCGACGATCAGCGCCTGATACAGGTGGCGCACGCCGTCATAGATATCGACGCGACCGCGCAGCTGCTCGCTGGCGCCGGCGTCCATCGCCATCCCCTCGGCCCACAGCCTGCGGATGCGGATCACCGTCTCGCCGTCGCGCACGCTCAGACGATTGCCCCGCTGAACCGAGGCGCGCCGCGCATCGCGCAGGCCCTGAAAAACGGCATCCGGCAGAAAATGGGTCATGATGGTCCTCCGTTGCTGACAGCCTAACGATCAAATCGTGTATTTGTTCAGGCGAAAATCCGCCGCATTGCGGCAGCGCAGGCGCGGCAAATGCCCCATCCGCCCGCAACACCTTGCCACGACTGACATTTCATCGGCGAAAAGCCCCGCAGACATCCGGTCGGCTGTGGCGTTGCGATCACGCGGCAAGCCTGCCCGGGGCCCTCACCCGCGACCCGACACCCCTGCCGGCCCCGAATCGCCCCGGTCCCGTCCATGCCGCCAACCACTCGCTTTTTAGGAAATACTCCCCCCGGAGGGTCCGGCACCGCCGGACGGTGACCCGTCACCGCTTCACGGCACTCCATTGCAGGACCGGCATGGCATCGTCCCAGACGACGCCAGACTCCTCCCGAACGGCGCGGCTGACCGCAATCCGCACCAGATCGCCACCCCGGCTGGCGTGCAGGGACGCCAGCCCCGCCTCGGCCTGCGGCGTGGTCGCGTTGACGACGAGCCGCCCCAAGGGGCGCAGCGCGTCCCAAGCGGCGGCGAAGGTCACGTCGCTCAGGCCGCCACCGATGCAGATAGCATCCGGCGCGGGCAGCCCGGCCAGACACTCCGGTGCTGTCCCGTCGATCAGGTCCAGCCGGGGCGTGCCCAGCGCCAACGCGTTGGCGGCGGCCATGGCGCGCAGATCGCCCAACGGCTCGATCCCGATGGCGCGGGCATAGCGGGCGGCGCGCATCCATTCGATGGCGACCGATCCCGACCCGCAACCGATATCCCACAACAGCGCGCCGCGCATCGGCATCAGCTTGGCCAGCGTCGCGGCCCGCACCTCCTGCCGGGTCAGGGTGCCGTCCGACTGGAACAGCGCATCCGCCAGCCCCGGCACACGCGGCAGCAGCGCCGCGTCGGGGGCGGCGAGGCATTCCACCGCCAGCGTATTGAAGGGCGGGACCACGTGATCCCATGTCGCAGCAATCCCGTCGAACCGCGCCTCGTCCGCCCCGCCCATCGCCGCGAACACCGTCATGCGGGACTGGCCGAAGCCGCGCTGCGTCAGATAGGTCGCGATCTGCGCGGGCGTGTCGGCGCCCGTCGTCAGGATCAGCAGCCGCGCGTCGGGCTGCACGAAGGCCACCATCTGCGCCACCGGGCGGCCATGCACGCTGACCGTCTCGACGTCAGCAAGGCTCCACCCCATGCGGGCGGCGGCCAGCTGGAACGCGCTGAGCTGCGGATGATACACGATCTCGGCCGGATCGATGGCCCGCCCGATCCGCGCGCCGACCGAGAACCACAGCGGATCGCCCGTCACCAGCACCACAGCGCGCCGCCCGCGCTGCGCACGGATCAGCGCAATCATCGCGTCGAACGTGGCGGGCCAGGCCAGCCGCTCGGCGGTGACGGCGGGCGACAGGACGGCGTGGCGGTCGCCGCCGATGACGACCTCCGCCGCCTCGACCACCGCGCGGGTGGCGGGGGTCAGGCCGTCCATGCCGTCTTCGCCGATGCCGACGATATGCAGCCAGGGGGATGTCATGGGTGATCCTGTGCGTCGGGGTCCAGCAGGGCCGTGACGGCGGCGGCAGCCAGTGCCGGACCGCCCCGGCGCCCACGCAGGACGATGACCGCACAGCCGCGCGGATGGGCGACCAGTTCCGCCTTGGCCGCCGCCGCATCGACCAATCCGGCGGGACAGGCGACGATCAGCGCGGGGTGCGGCCCACCCCGGTCGAGGTGGTCGAGCAGACGGAACAGGGCCAGCGGCTGCGTGCCGATCCCCACGACGCTGCCCGCCAGATGCGGCAGCCACAGGTCGATGGCACCGTCCGCCGCCTCCTGCACAGGGGCGATCACCGGGTTCCGCGCGGGTCGCTGCGGCGCGATCCCGGCGGCCACCATGGGACCGTCGCACAGGATCGCCGCACCCGCCGCGAGGGCTGCGCGCCCCGCAGTCACGGCCGCCGGCGACACGATCAGACGGTCGGCAACCTCCACCATGCCGCAGGCGGCGATGACCTGCGCCATCAGGGATCGCTGGTCCGCGGGAAACCGCGCCAGCCGGCCCTCGGCCATGGCGATGACCTCGGCCTGGACCCGGATCGCTGCGGGATCGTCGCGGAAGGGTCTCATGCGGGCGGGCCTCTGGGCAGGGTGAGGGGTCGGACCCTCCGAGGGGGGGGTATTTCGGGCAAGATGATGCATCCGGTGCTGCCGGGATAGGCGACTGCACCCGGTTTGTGAAGGCGGCACCCGTGGGTGACGCCCCCCCTGCGTCAGCGCAGGGGGGCCGTGCAGCCGCCTTGGGTGGTGGCGGGCCGCAGACGGCCTAACTTTCCACTTACAGACAAAAAGGGAGTGAACCGATGGGCCTGCTGGTCGATGGAACGTGGCAAGACAAGTGGTACGACACCAAGAAAACCGGGGGGTCGTTCAAACGCGACGAGGCCCGTTTCCGCAGCTGGATCACCGCCGACGGCAGCGCAGGGCCCACGGGCGATGCGGGATTCAAGGCCGAGAGCGGACGCTACAACCTCTATGCCAGCTACGCCTGCCCCTGGGCGCACCGGGCGCTGGTGTTCCGACTGCTGAAAGGCCTGCGCGACCACATCACCGTGTCGGTCGTCCACCCCGAAATGCTGTCGGACGGCTGGACGCTGTCAGACGACTATCCGGGGGCCACTGGCGACGACCTGTTCGGCCTGCCGTTCCTGCGCGACGTGTATCTGAAGGATACGCCGGACATGACCGGTCACGTCACCGTGCCGCTGCTGTGGGACAAGGAACTGGGCCGGATCGTGTCCAACGAATCCTCCGAGATCATCCGCATGTTCAATTCCGCCTTCGACGGGCTGTCAGGCAATACGGACGACTATTGGCCCACCGCGCTGCGCGATGCCATCGCGCCACTGAACGCGCGGATCTACGACACGGTGAACAACGGCGTCTACAAGGCCGGTTTCGCCACATCTCAGGACGCCTATGACGCAGCGGTGCATCCACTGTTCGACAGCCTCGACTGGCTGGAAGGGATCCTATCGCAGAACCGCTACCTGACAGGCGACCGGATTACCGAAGCGGACTGGCGGCTGTGGACGACGCTGGTGCGGTTCGACAACGTCTATCACACGCACTTCAAGTGCAACCGCGCCTTCATCAGCGACTATCCCGCGCTGTGGGGCTTCACGCGAGAGCTCTATCAGTGGCAGACGCCGGATGGTGCGGTCGCGGATACGGTGAACATGGATCACATCGTGCGCCACTATCACTACAGCCATGAGACGGTGAACCCCTACCGGATCATCCCGATCAACCCGTGGCCGGACTTTACCCTAGCGCACGGACGCGGCTGACCGCTCGCCGTAATGGGACACGATCGCCGCCAGCTCGTCTGGCGGCGTCGCCCGCTGCAGCATCAACCTAGCCGTCGCACTGTGGGCAAAGATTGAGCCGTCCGAGAAGAAACTGTTGTCGGTGACGCAGATCAGGTTCGCCTGTGGCTGCCGGAATGCCGCCATGTCTGCGACGGTGAGGGCATTGCCGTCGTCCAGCACGATATCCAGCACGATGACGTGGAACGGGTCGGCCTCGATTGCTGCCACCGCGCGTTCGGCGGTCGTCACGAGTGTGACGACGGCACCCTGACGTGCCAGATGGTTGCGCCAGACGGCACCCAATTCTGGATGGCTCTGCACGATCAGGACGTGCAGAAGCTGATCGTGGTCCGGGTGCGCTGAGGGTTGTGACATGTCCGAAAGGTAGCCCACACCACGCAAATAGCCACAGGGTCGCGGACCATGCCGGCGTTTTTTCGCCCGGTGCCATGCCGAACGCCGGTTTGCTGGGCGCAACCGCCGCGCCGATGCAACCACGACGCGTGGCCGGACCGGCCGAATACAATCGCAGCCATCGGCGCGTCAGGCGACCATCGCCTCGGCCTTCTTCAGATCCACGCTGACAAGCTGGCTGACACCCTGTTCGCCCATCGTGACGCCGAACAGCCGGTCCATGCGGGCCATCGTGACCGCATGGTGGGTGATGATCAGGAACCGCGTGTCGGTGCGTCGCGTCATCTCGTCCAGCAGGTCGCAGAACCGCGTGACGTTGGCGTCGTCCAGCGGTGCGTCCACCTCGTCCAGCACGCAGATCGGCGCGGGGTTTGCCAGAAACACCGCAAAGATCAGCGCCATCGCCGTCAGTGTCTGTTCGCCCCCCGACAGCAGGCTCAGCGTGGACAGCCGCTTGCCCGGCGGCTGACACATGATTTCCAGCCCCGCGTCGAGGGGGTCGTCGCTTTCCACCAGTTCCAGACGCGCCTCACCACCATTGAACAGGCTGCGAAAGAGGGTGCCGAAATTGGCGTTGACCTGCTCGAACGCCGTCAGCAGGCGTTCGCGGCCCTCGCGGTTCAGCCCCGCGATACCCGCCCGCAAGGCGGATATGGCGGCCTCCAGATCGGCCTTTTCGGTCACGAGGGCGTTATGCTCGTCCCGCACGCGGGTCGCATCCTCTTCGGCGCGCAGGTTGACCGCGCCCAGCGCGTCGCGCTGGCGACGGTGGGTGGCGATGTCCGCCTCCAGCGTGGCAACGGGGGGCAGGTCGGCGGGATCGCAGCCAAGGTCGGCGGCAAGGGCCTCCGGCGTGGTCTCGCGGTCCTCGCCGATGCGCAGGGCGGCGGCTGCGGCCATCTCGGCGGCGGCCTCGCGGCGGGCCTCGGCGGCGGCGCGTGCCGTGCGCGCATCGGCGGCGTCGCGCTCGGCGCTGCGTTCCGCAAGGGTGGCATCGCGGTGCAACGCCTCGGCGGTCTGCAGCGCCGTGGCGGCGTCCGCCTGACGGGCACGGTCCCGGTCGAGCTGCGTTGCGAGCGCGGCGCGTTCGGCGGCCAGCCGGGCGGGTGCGTCCTGTGCTGCCGCCAGATCGACCCGCGCCGTCGCGGCGCGCTGCTCCAGTTCCGCACCGCGCCGCGCGGCATTATCCAGACGGTCGGTCCACGCCTGTATGTCCCGGGCGATCTCGGTCACACGCCGGTCGCGGGCGGTTGCGGCGCGGCGCAGGTCGTCCGCGGCGGCACGCCGGGCGATCAGGGTCAGACGGGCCGCCTCGACCGTCAGGCGCGCGCGGTCCACCGCTGCGCGCGCCAGTGCCAGATCGGGCAGGTCCGCGATCTGTGCCTGTGCCGCATCCAGTTGCAGGCGCGCCGCCGCGGCGTCTTCCGCATGGCGCGCCGCGGCGAAGGCCAGCGTTTCGACACGGCCATCGGCCAGATGCCGCTCCGCCTCGGCCCGCGATGCGGCGCGCTGTGCCTGCGACACACGCACCTCGGCGTCACGGCGGGCGTGACGGGCGGTCTGGTCGGCCTGCGTCAGCGCGGCCAGCCGGTCCGCCAGCGCCGCATGCGCCGCCGCGGCGCTGGCCGCCACCGCCTCGGCGCTTGCCAGATCCCGACCGAGGTCGGCCAGACGGTTCATCTGCTGCAACCGCAGGGCCGCAGCCGACGGGGCATCTGCCGCCGCCGTGCGCAGACCGTCCCACCGCCACACGTCGCCCGCCACGCTGACAAGGCGCTGGCCCGGCAGCAGGCCCGCCTGCAGAGCGGCCCCCTGCGTGGCATTCACCACGCCCACCTGCGCGATGCGGCGCGCAAGCGCGACGGGTGCATCCACCACACCCGCCAACGGCCGCACACCATCCGGCAGCGCCTGCGGTGCGGCATAGTCCGGCAGGGTGACCCAGCCCGAGGCGTCGGCTTCCGTCACCGCAGGTGCCGTCAGGTCGTCGGACAGCGCAGCCCCCAGCGCCGCCTCGAACCCGCGCGCGACGGTGATCCGGTCCAGCACCTGATCGCCCGCGCCCGCGCTGCGGGTCACGAGACGCGTCAGGCCTGCCACTTCCGCGCGCAGGGCCGCTGCCTCGCCTTCGGCGGTGGCACGGCTGGCCCGCGCCTCGCCCTCGCGCGTCTGGCAGGTGGCGCGGGCCGCCTCGGTCTCGCGCAGGGTATCCTCGGCGTTCTGCGCCGTCGCTGCGGCGATCTCCTCGCCTTCGGTCGCGGTGGCCAGATTGGCGTCCGCCCGGTCGCGGGTGGTGGCTGCCTCTGCCATCGCCGCGCGGGCGCGGTCCGCCTCTGCACCTGCCCGTGTCGCGGCCTTGGTGCTGTCATCCAGCAGGCGTCGTGCGGACTGGTGACGCGCCGACAGGCGGGCTACGGATTCGGTGCCATCCGCAAGGTCCTGCTCGAGAGCGGCCAACGCCTCGGCTGCTGCCTCGGCTGTGGCATCGGCCAGATCCTGCGCCTCGGCCTGACCGTCGTCCATCGCAGTCAGCTCTGTCCGCTCCTCGGTCAGCCGCAGGATCGTGGCTGTGGCATCCGCGTTCAGACTGGCCTCTCGCGCCATGTCGCGGTCGAGCTGGTCGACGCGCCCGGTCAGCGTGCGGATCGCAGCATCCGCAGCCGCCGCCTGTTCGTCCAGCCGTTCGCCCTGCGCCAGCAGCCGTTGCACGACCGCCGCCGCAATGGCCGCCTCGTCACGCAGCGGCGCCAGCGCCGCCTCGGCCTCCGCGCGCGCGGCGGCGGCGGCTTCGGCGGCGCGCTCCGTCACGGTGGCTGCGGCGGCGCAGCGGTCGGCCAGCGCCGCAGCGCCGGCCAGCCCCATCTGCCCGTCGTGCCAATGGCGCAGCAGTAGCATCCCTTCGGCCAGCCGCAGCAAGGCCCCGATTTCGCGGTAGCGGGCGGCCTGCCGCACCTGCCGGGTCAGACCCGCCAACTGCCCGGCCAGTTGCGCCACCACGTCATCGACGCGGCCGAGGTTCTGTTCCGCACCCCGCAGCTTCAGTTCCGCCTCGTGGCGGCGCTGATAGAGGCCGCTGATCCCCGCCGCTTCCTCCAGGATGCGACGGCGGCTGGTGGGCCGCGCGTTGATGAGCTCGCTGATCTGCCCCTGACGCACCAGCGCGGGGGACTGCGACCCGGTCGAGGCATCGGCGAACAGCATCTGCACGTCGCGGGCGCGGACGTCGCGCGTTCCCACCTTGTACGCGGACCCCGCGTCGCGGGTGATCCGCCGCACGATGTCCAATTGATCGGCATCGTTGAAGGCGGCGGGCGCCAGCCGTTCGGCGTTGTCGACGATCAGCGCCACTTCGGCAAAGTTGCGAGCGGGCCGGGTCGCGGTGCCCGCGAAGATCACATCCTCCATCCCGCCGCCGCGCATCGCGGTCGGGCGGTTTTCGCCCATGACCCAGCGCAACGCCTCCAGCAGGTTGGACTTGCCGCAGCCGTTCGGGCCGACGACGCCGGTCAGACCATCGGCGATGATCAGGTCCGTCGGATCGACGAAGCTCTTGAAACCGTTGAGGCGAAGGCGCGTGAACCGCATGGGCTGTGGTGATCCGTCGATTCCCTAGACGCTCGATGATGCAGGCCCCTGCACCCCCAAGTCAACGCAACCGCACCGCATCTGCGGCAATCCGCTGGCTTATCCACAAGATATGGCAGGCATCCCGATCCCCATGCGGGGTTGACCCGGCACTAGCCCGCGGCGCACAAGGATGAGGCAAGGTATCATGCGGCACCATCCGGTGGCGTGGGATGAAACTGGGAATGTGGAACGGGTCCTTGCCACGTGCAACGACCCCGCGCCACAGCCGCCCCCGCGACTGTAAGCGGAGAGTGCGGCGTCACGATGCCACTGGGGTCCACCCCGGGAAGGCGACGCCACACACTTTATCCGCGAGCCAGGAGACCGGCCTTGCGTGACGTAACCAAGACCCGTCGGGTGCGACGGGCGACAGGAGAAGATCCATGCATATCGAACCGGGCGTTGTGACAGGCGCGAAACTGGCCCTTGGCACATTCACCGCCGCCGGTGCCGCCACCGTCTCTGCCAAACTGGCGTGGGAGACGTTGCGCGACCGTGGCGCCTTGTCCCTTCTGGCACGCAGCGCGATGGCGACCGCCGCGACCGTGGTGTTCTTCGAGCTGCTGCCGCATGTCGCGGTCGGCCCGTCCGAAGTGCACCTGATCCTCGGCTCGACCCTGCTGCTGATGCTGGGCACCGCCCCCGCCGCGATCGGTCTGGCGCTGGGCCTGCTGCTGCAGGGGCTGCTGATGGCCCCGTTCGATCTGCCGCAATACGGCATGAACGTCACCACGCTGCTGATGCCGCTGCTGGCGCTGCACTGGATCACCCGCCGCGTGGTGGCCCGCGGCACGGCTTACGTCGATCTGACCTATGTGCAGGCGCTGAAGCTGTCGACGACCTATCAGGCGGGCATCGTCGCTTGGGTCGCGTTCTGGGTGCTGTGGGGACAGGGCGCCAGCATGGCGACGCTGGCCTCGCTCGGCACGTTCGGCGCGGCCTACATGACCGTCGTGCTGGCCGAACCGCTGGTCGATCTGGCGGTGCTGGCACTGGCCAAGCGCCTGCGCGCCCACGGCACCCCGCTCCTCGACGCCCGCGTCTACGGCTGACGCCACCCACGGAACGGGCCACCGCACCGGCCCGTTCCGCCCACCCTGACGAGACAACAGTGACTGCACCGCTGACCATAACGATCGCCGATCCGCGCCACGGTGCCGCGTTGGGCCTGCTGCAGGCCAGCCACGCCCATCTGGCATCCCGCTATCCACCCGAGGCGATCTTCGCGCTCGACCCGGATGAGCTGGCCTCACCGCACATCCGCTTTTTGCTGGCCCAATCCGACGGTGCAGCGCTGGGCTGCGCCGCATTGGCGCACATGGGCGATTACGCAGAAATCAAGTCGATGTTCGTCACCCCTGCCGCCCGCGGCACAGGGACGGGCGCAGCTCTCATGCACAGGTTGGAGGACGAGGCGCGGGCGCAGAACCTGCGGTGCCTGCGGCTGGAAACCGGCGACGACCTCTATGCGGCGCACCGGCTCTATGCGCGGCACGGCTTCGTGGTGTGCGGCCCGTTCGGCAGTTACGTCGCGGGGCCGCATTCCGTCTTCATGCAAAAATGCCTGTAGCGATCAGTTGACCTGATCCGGCTTGGCGGGCGCGCGCACGGGGCCTTCGTCCTCGGCGGCATGCTCGGACGCGTCCGCCGGACGGTCGAGATCCTTGGTCGACGCGCCGCCCTTGGCCTGCGCGTCCTTCATCCGGGCCAGCAGCTCCTCCTTGGACGGACGGCTGCCGAACGGCGTCTTGTCACTGCCATACTGGTTGTGCTCGGTGTGCTTGGGGCCTTTTTTCGCCACTTTCGCCGCTCCTTGCTTGCCGTAATCCATGGGTCATGCTCCTGAATCGCTCAGCCTCTCATGTGGGTGAACGGTGGCAAAGGTCAAGCCTGCGCGAACCAAACCCCGGACGCCGTGGCCCTGCCCGATGCCGGCGTCACAACCCCGTGGCGAGGGCCGCCGTCGCGATGTAACACGTGAAGAGGCACAGGACGAACAGACGCATGGGGCGGACTTTCATGAAAACCGAAGGCCGTGCACAAGGCCGCAGCCGCCGATCGGTTCCGCCCCATGACGCGATGCGGACGGCACCGTGACCGAAACGCCATACCGCGCGACAGACAGCGACCTGTCCGCCGTGCTGCACCTGATCCGCACCGCATTTGCCGGGATGGACGGGCGGATCGACCCGCCGTCCTCGGTGCATCGCCTGACGCGCGCCGACCTCGCCCTGCCGGGCCGCGAGGTCTGGGTGATCGGGCAGCCGCCACTGGCCTGCATGGTTCTGACGCCGCGGGCGGATACGCTCTATCTGGGCAAACTCGCCGTCGTGCCAGCGGCACAGCGACGAGGCCATGCCCGCCGCCTGATCGCACAGGCGTTGATGCGTGCCGCGGCACTGGGCCATCCCAGCGTCACCCTGCAGACCCGCGTGGAACTCACGGAAAACCACGCCGCGTTCACCCGCCTGGGGTTCGAGGAGATCGCCCGCACGGCGCATGCGGGTTTCGACAGGCTCACGACGATCACCTACCGGCGTACGGTCTGACGCGCCTGTCTCCTCTCACACGCCGGTCCAGCCCTTCTTCTGGTCGCAAATATCCCGGGGTTTGGGGCAGAGCCCCAAGGACACCGCCCCGACCTCCGCCAGCGTCGCACCTTCACCCCGGCAGCGACGCCCCCGGCGACAGCACGCGGCTGTCGAGCACGCATTCGATGACTGCCACCGTCCCCGCCGCCTGCGCCTGCGCGAAGGCGTCCGCGAACGCGTCTTGCGTCGCCACCCGTGCGCCGAACCCGCCATAGGCGCGGGCGAGGGCGGCAAAGTCGGGATTTGCCAGCACCGTGCCAGACACGCGTCCCGGATAACTGCGTTCCTGATGCATGCGGATCGTGCCGTAGCGGCCGTTGTTCATCACCACGACGATGGGGGCGGCCCCATGCTGCACGGCGGTGGACAGCTCGTTGCAGGTCATCTGGAAACAGCCGTCGCCCGCAAGGCACACCACCTGCCGCCCCGGATGCTCCAGCGCCGCCGCGATGGCGGCCGGAAATCCGTATCCCATCGAGCCGGAGGTGGGGGCCAATTGCGTCCCATACTGCCGCCACCGGTAATAGCGGTGCAGCCACGCCGCATAGTTGCCAGCGCCGTTCGTCACGATGGCATCGTCCGGCAGCGTGTCCGACAGCCAGCGGATCACCTCCTCCTGCCGCAGGTCGCCGGGGCTGCCGACCGGCACCTGCCACGCGTCATAGGCGGCGCGCGCAGGGCCGACCGCATCGGGCCAGCCGGGCCAGTCCGCCTGACGGCCCAGCGCCGCGCGCAGGCCCGCCACCGCCACGTCGCCGGGGCAGACCACGCCCATGTCCGCACCGAACACGCGCCCGATCTCGTCCGCGTCCGCATGGACGTGCAGGATCGTCTTTTGCGGATCGGCAGGATCGCACAGCGTATAGCCCTGCGTCTCGATATCGCCGAACCGCGTGCCGATTAGCAGCAGCGCATCCGCGTCCCGCACCCGCTGCGCCAGCGCGGGGTTCACGCCGACGTTCAGATCGCCCGCATAGCAGGGGTGGCGGTTGTCCATGTAATCCTGACGGCGGAACGACACCGCGACGGGGATCGCTGCGGCCTCCGCGAACGCCGCCAGATCGTCGGCCGCAACCTGCGACCAGTGCGGCCCGCCCACGACCATCAGCGGCGCCTTTGCCCCGCGCAGGCGGGTCAGCACGTCGTCCCAGACCCCCGCATCAAGGCTCACAGGCACCTGCCAGCCGCCGTGGAAATCCGCCACGTCGGCGGAGGCGCTCAGCACGTTTTCGGGCAGCGCCAGCACCACCGGGCCGGGGCGGCCCGCCATGGCCACGCGGAACGCGCGGGCGATGTATTCCGGCAGGCGCGCGGTATCGTTCACCTGCGCCACCCATTTGGCCAACCCGCCGAAATGCGCCTTGTAGTCCACCTCTTGAAACGTCTCGCGGTCGGTGTGGCAGCTGTCGATCTGGCCCACGAGCAGCACCATCGGCGTGCTGTCCTGCATCGCCACGTGCACGCCGGCGCTGGCGTTCGTGGCCCCCGGCCCGCGGGTGACGAAACACACGCCGGGGGTGCCGGTCAGCTTGCCATGCGCCTCGGCCATCATCGCGGCCCCGCCCTCGTGACGGCACACGACGTTTCGGATGCCGCTGTCGTAGAGCCCGTCGAGCGCGGCAAGGAAACTCTCGCCCGGGACCGAGAACACGCGCCGCACGCCCAGTTTCACCAGTTGATCCACAAGGATCTGCCCACCGTGCCGCATGTCGTGCCCTCCTGCCCGTCCGTCGCGCGCACCATGACCCCCGGACCCGTCCCCTGCAAGGCGATGCGGTTTGCGCGCGACCCGGTTTGCAGGCAAGGATGTGGAATGATCCCCGACAACAGCCACAGCAGTGCCGATCCGATGGACCCCGCCCGCGCGCGGGCGCTGCAGGCGACGCTGGGCGAGGACCCGGTGATCGCAACGGGCGACCCCCTGCCGCCCTTCGCGCACCACGTCTATTTCTGGGACCCGCAGCCGCCCGCGCAGCTCGGCCGCGACGGGCACCCGGCGACGGGGGGGTTCATCCCCGACCTCGGCCTGCCGCGCCGCATGTGGGCAGCGGGGCGGCTGGTGTTCCACCGCCCCCTGCTGGCGGGGGTCCGGGCCGAACGCCTGACGCGGATCGAGGGGATCACCCGCAAGGACGGACGCAGCGGGCCGCTTGCCTTCGTGCGGCTGCGCCACGACATCCGCCAGCGGCAGGCGCTGGCGCTGACCGAGTGGCAGGATCTGGTCTATCGCCCGGACCGGGGCGACGCGGCAGACGCAGCACCGCCACCCGCCCCCACGGACGAAACCCTGTCGGACCCGCTGGTCGCCGACGCCACCCTGCTGTTCCGCTACTCCGCGCTGACCTTCAACGGACACCGCATCCACCACGACGCCGATTATGCGCGTCAGGTCGAAGGGTATGCAGGCCCTGTCGTGCACGGCCCGCTGCTGGCACATCTGATGATGCGGCTGGCGACGCGGGCGCAGGGCACGCTGCGGCAGTTCGACTACCGCGCGACAGCGCCGTTGATCCTTGGCGAACCTGCGACCGTCTGCTGGCGCGACGACGGTGCGACATGGGTCCGCGCCGAAGGCGGGCGGCTGTGCATGAGCGGCCAGGCAGGCTAGAGCGCGGCGGGCTAGAGCGAGACGACGGGCCGGAAATCGTCCGGGATGCGGTCCACACCGTCGAGGATCAGGTCCACCATGACCAAAGCCACGCCGGGGGCCATGCCGAAGCCGATCTTGAACCCGCCGTTCGCCACAAAGGCCCCCAGCTGGAACGGATGCGGCCCGATCATCGGCGCGCGGCTGCGGCTGCGCGGACGCGCGCCCGCCCAGCGTTCGGCCACGGGGGCATCGCGCAGGGCTGGCACCGCGTCGCGGGCGCGGGCGATCAGCGCATCCAGTTGCGCATCGGTGGCGGCGGGGTCGTCGTAGTCACGCTCGGTCGTCGATCCGATCGCCACGGTGCCGTCCAGATGCGGCACGATGTGCAGCCCGTCCACGAACAGTTGCGGCAGGCCCGCCGCCCCGTGCCGCAAGGTCGCCGCCTGTCCCTTGACCCCAGCGCCGACGCTGCGGGTGTGGCGGTCGGTCATCGCCACCAGACCCGCCACGCCGGTCGCCCAGACGACGGCCCCCTGCGGCGTGCCTTCGGCCACGATCCGCCCGCCCAGCGCGGTCACGGCGGCGGCCAGCGCATGGGTCGCCTGTCGCGGATGCAGCAGCGCCGACAGCGTGTCCTGCACCATCAGCCCCGTGGGGCTGTGCGGCGTCCAGCCATCCGCCTCTGCCGCCACCACGCGCCAGTCCGCCTGCCCCAGCCACAGCGCGGCCGCGCCCTGCGCCCGCGCCTCTGCCAGCGCCACCGCCGCCGCATCCGCCAGCGGCTGCACCCGCCCGCTGCGGACATATCCCGTGGGCAAACCGCCTGCCGCGGTCACGCCAGCCCAGAAATCGGCAGAGGCGAGCAGGCTGTCGCGCTGGAACGCCTTCTTGGCGTTCCACTGTTCCGGCACGTGCGGGGCCAGTGCGCCGACGATCCCGCCGGACGCCCCCGCCGCCACGCCCGCAGGGTCGATGACCTGTACGACAGCGCCGCGCTGCACGCAGGCCCAGGCGATGGACAGGCCGAACACGCCAGCCCCCATCACCGTCACATCCGCCGTTGCCATTCCCCGCCCCGCGTTCCACAACCTGACCAGACCCTTACGGCAATCCCCCATGACCGGCCAGATCCCCAAACCGCCGCACCCGCTGGCCAATCATCCACTGGACTGGCGCGACACGACGCACGGCCCGGTGCCCGTGTCGCTGCAGTTCGACGACCCGTTCTATTCCCTGCAGGGCGGGCTGGAGGAGACGCGCCACGTCTTCCTGTCTGGCAACGATCTGCCCGCGCGCTTCCGCGACGGGTTCCACATCGCGGAACTGGGGTTCGGCACGGGGCTGAACTTCCTGACCACCCTTCAGGCATTCCGCGACGCGGGCATCCCCGGCAAACTGCGCTTCACCAGTTTCGAGGCCTACCCGCTAGACCCCACTGCGCTGGCGCGGGCACTGACCCCGTTTGCCGATGCCCTGCCGGTAAACCTGCTGCCTGCGGTGGCCGACCAAAGCGGCCCCGATTTTGACCTGACCATCGTGTCCGGCGACGCCACCGACACCCTGCCCCTGTGGCAGGGGATGGCGGATGCGTGGTTCCTCGACGGCTTCTCGCCCGCCCGCAACCCGGCGCTCTGGACGCCCTCGATCCTCGCGCAGGTGGCGGCGCATACGGTGCCGGGCGGGACGGCGGCGACCTATTCCGCGGCGGGCCATGTGCGCGACAGCCTGGCCCGTGCGGGGTTCACCGTGGCCCGCGTGCCGGGGTTCGCCAGCAAGCGGCACATGACCACGGCGCGGCTGGACTGACATGCAGACCAGCAACACCCGCCTTGGCGTCGGCCTGATGATCGCCACCACCTTCGTCTTTGCGGTGCAGGACGGGCTGTCCCGGCATCTGGCCAGCGAATACAACGTGCTGATGATCGTGATGATCCGCTACTGGTTCTTTGCGGCCTTCGTCATCGCCATCGCCAAGGCGAAGGCAGGCTCGATCCGCGCCGCCGCCGCCACCACGCAGCCCGTGCTGCAGGCGTTCCGCGGGCTGCTGCTGGCGGCCGAGATCTGCATCATGGTCGCGGCCTTCGTCGTGCTGGGCCTGATCGAGAGCCACGCGGTCTTTGCCTGCTATCCGCTGCTGGTCGCCGCCCTGTCAGGCCCGGTGCTGGGCGAAGGCGTCGGCTGGCGGCGCTGGCTGGCGATCGGCGTGGGCTTCGTCGGCGTTCTGGTGATCCTGCAACCGGGGTTCGGGGTCTTTGCGCCCGCAGCCATGCTGCCCTTCGCGGCGGCCTGCATGTTCGCGCTGTATGGCCTTCTGACGCGTTACGTCGCCCGCGCCGACACCACCGCCACCAGTTTCTTCTGGACCGGCATCAGCGGTGCGGCGGCGATGACCTGCGTCGGCCTGTGGGGGTGGGAGCCGATGACCGCCCCCGACTGGGGCTGGATGGCCGCGCTCTGCGTCACCGGCGTCACTGGTCACTGGCTGCTGATCCGCTGCTACGAGGTGGCAGAGGCGAGCGCCGTGCAACCCTTTGCCTATCTGCAACTGCCCTTCGCGGCCGTGATCGGGCTGTTCGTGTTCGGCGAGGTGCTGGAGACGCATGTCGCCGTCGGAGCGGGAATCGTCGTCGCGGCGGGTGTGTTCACCCTGCTGCGCAACCGCCGGGTGCAAAACGCATCCTGACCGGCCCCGCTGCCTGTTTGAAACACGTCGCGCTGGCGCGAAACGCGTCAGGTCCTGATATGCTTCCGTATCAGCGCGATTGATTCGCGGTTGCGGCATCGCTACTTTTTCACAATTCAGTGTCCGAGCATTTTCATGTCCGCATCCATGTCCAGCCTCCCCTTCGTCGCCGATCCGACACCGCTCTTGCCACTCGGGGTGCGGGTCGCCGGTCTGGGTCTGGGCAGCATCGATTATCACGCGGATACGATCACGCTGGACGCCCGTGCGGCCCAGCTCTTTGGCTTGACCGCCATGACGGCGATGCCGCGCACCGACCTGCACGCGTGCATCCATCCCGACGACCGCCCCGACGTGGACGCCTGCATCGCGGCGATGCTGGCCGTGGATGGTGCGGATTTCGTCGATCTGGTGCACCGGGTGGAAACGACGGACGGCACACCGCGCTGGCTGAGCGCGCGCAAGCAGGTGACGTTCGAGACAGGGGACGACGGCCAGCGCCGCCCCGTCAGCGGTCTGGTCGCGATCATGGACGTGACTGCCCACAAGGTGGCCGAACGCCAGGTGCAGGACCTGATGCGAGAGATGAACCACCGGCTGAAGAACCTGCTGACCGTCGTCCAGAGCATCGCCCGCATGACGGCCCGGACGGGCGAGCCCGACGATTTCATCGCGCGGTTCGACGCACGGATCAGGGCGCTGGCGCACAATCAGGACCTGCTGGTGACGCGCGGCGAGGCTGGCGTCACGCTGGAGGCCCTGGTGTGCGAACAGCTGCATCCGTTCACCGGCGGCACAACCGCCCGGATCAGCATCGGCGGCCCGGACGTGCCGCTGCGGTTCAACGCGATCCAGCCGATCGGGCTTGCCCTGCACGAACTGGCGACGAACGCAATGAAATACGGTGCCCTGTCCAACGCGGCTGGCCATGTGGCGGTGACATGGCGGGTCGCGGACGACGCGCTGACCCTGTCCTGCGTGGAAACGGGCGGTCTGGCGGTGGTGCCGCCGGACCGTCGCGGATTCGGCTCGACCGTGCTGCAATCCATGACAGAGGCCGCGCTGTGTGCCGATGTGGCGCTGGATCATCGCGCCGGGGGGGGTCCGCTGGACCATGGTCTGCCCGTTTGCGCGCATCGTCGAAAGCAGCCGGGTCTGACACCCGCCCGCTAGCCGCCGGGGCGCAGGATGGGCCGCAAGGTGACACGCGGCCCCGTGGCGGGTCCGATCGCGGGCACGGCAGCCGCCGTCGCCTGCGGGACAGTCGCGGCGGGCACAGCTGTTGCATCGGCCGCGACGGTCTGCACGCCGTCCGCCCGCACGGGACGGGCGACGGGGCGGAACGGGGGTGCTGCGGCGGGTGCCGTCGTCGCCACGACCGTCTCGCCCTCAGCGGTCGGCGCGGTGCCGGGGGTCGCAACGGGCCCCGCCGTCGCCACGGTTGCATCGCGCACGGGGCGCGCCACCGGGCGCGGCAAGGCTGCGGTGGCATCGACCTCGGCGGTGGGGCCCGTCACGGGGGCCGGAACCGACAGCGCACCGCCGGGGCTGGCGGTCGGGCGCACGACGGACCCTTCGCCGATCAGCAGGTCGGTGAAACGGACCGGGCCGGTTTCGCCGCTGAGCCTTGCGGCATAGATCGGCAGCGATTCCGTCACCCGCTGCACGTAGTTGCGGGTCTCGTTGAAGGGGATCAGCTCGATCCAGTCGATCACATCGACGTCGCCGTTGCGCGGATCGCCACGCGCGGCCATCCAGTCGCGGGGCCGCCCCGGCCCCGCGTTGTAGCCTGCGGCGATCTGCACGGGGCTGTCGCCGAACCGCTCTGTCAGGTCCGCCAGATACCGCGCACCCAGCGTCGCGTTGTAACGCCAGTCGGCTGTCAGTTGCGCCTTGTCGTAAGGCAGGCCAAGCCCGCGCGACACGTCGCTCGCGGTGCCGGGCATCAGCTGCATCAGCCCCAGCGCGCCCACGGGGCTGCCGGCCTCGGTGTTGAACTCCGACTCGCGCCGGGCGATCGCCAGCGCCAGTTCGGGTGCGACCGGAAGGTCCATCGTCGTCAGCGGATGCAGCGGATAGAAGGCGGTGGGCACGATGATCCCGCGTGCGGCGGCGGACTTGCCCAGCAGCACCTCGAAATAGGTCTGGCCCTTGGCCGCCAGTGCCGCCGAGACGCGGGCGATGTCGGGTCCGTCCAGCCGCCTGCCGATCTCGGCAAAGAACTGCACCGCCTTGCCGCGCTCTCCGGCCTGCATCAGGGCGAAGGCCGCGCGCACCAGATCGTCCTGCAGGATGGGCGCGTCCTGCCAGTCGGTCGGATCGCCAGCCCCAGTCAGGAACGGGTCCAGCGGCACCCCCAGCTTTTCCGCCGCCAGCAATCCATAGAAGCTGGTCTGGTGCTGCGCCCCACTGGCATAGGCGGCGCGGGCATCCTCGGTCCGGCCCAGCGCCTCCAGTGCGCGACCCTGCCAGTAACCGGCACGGCCCAGCGTGATGGCACCAAGTGCACCCGTCGACATCGCCTCGAAATGCACCAGCGCCTGTGCGGGATCGTCGAGGAACCGCAGCATCAGATAGCCCGACAGCCATTCGAGGTCCGCATAGGATTCCGCACTCGCGTCAGCCGTCACGAAGTGCCGAGAGGCCAGATCGTAGGCGGCCTGCGCGTTTCCTTCGCGCATCTGCCAGCGCGCCAGATTGCGGCGCCAGCTGGCCCAGCGCCATGGCACACCCAGCGCCTCGGCCGAGGTGGACTGCGCGGACAGCAGGGCCATCGCGTCGGTCTGGCGCCCATTGTCGGCCAGCCAGTTGAACCGGTCGTAGATCAGGCCCGGATCGCCCTGCAGCGCGGCTGGCACCGCGTCCAGCACGTCATCGGGCTCGCCGGTCTTGCGGATCAGGGCGATGCGCGCCCGCACCAGCGCCGCCTGATCGTCGTCGAGCAGGGGCAGCATCCGCTCCGCCTCTGCCGTCAGCCAGCGCCACAGCAGCGCATCCGCGCGGGCTGCATGCAGGTCGGACAGGTCGCTGCCGAAGGCCTGCAGAAGTGCGGCCTGTCCAGCTTCGCTCAACTCAAGCGTCAACCACGCGCTGCGGACCACGTCGCGGGCGGCGTCGAGTTGACGCAGCGCCGTCAGGGCCTGCGCCAGCCGCACCGCCCCCTGCCCGGTCACGGGCGGGGTGTCGCCGAACCAGTCCACGACGATCTGCGGGTCATAGGATGCGGGGATCAACGCCTCGGCCTCGGCGCGCAACAGGTCCTGACCGGGCCAGTCGCCGCGCACCCGCGCGAACGCCACGTAATCGGAAAACACCGCGTCGCCGAACCGCAGGCGCTGCCACGTCACCAGATCGCGGATCGCCGCGTCGTCCGTGCCCGCGCGGGCATAGGCGTTCAGAAAGTCCTGCCGCACCGCAAAGGTGATCGCCGCCACGTCGTCGCCATCCACCTGCGCCAGCAGTGGCGCGGCAGAGACAGTCATACATGCTGCGGCGGCAAGGCGGCGCAAGCTGGGAAACGGCATCGACTGGTCCCGGGTCAGGCATGGGGTCTGCGCAACCTAGCCATACAGAGCCCTGATGCAACGCACAATCTTGGCATTGTCGGCAAAGGCGTCTAGGGTCCGCCACGCGCCGCGACCCGCTCCGGCTGTGCTTACCCATCCACAGGATCAGACCCATGTTCAAAGGCTCCTTCGTCGCCCTCGTCACGCCGTTCACGGACGGACAGGTGGATCTGCCGGGGCTGAAACGGCTGGTGGACTGGCACATCGAACAGGGCACCCATGGCCTTGTGCCGGTCGGCACCACGGGCGAAAGCCCGACGCTGAGCCATGCGGAACACGATCTGGTCGTCAAGACCGTGGTGGACCATACCGCCGGTCGCATCCCCGTCATCGCTGGCGCCGGTTCGAACAACACGGTGGAAACCGTGCGGCTGGTGGAGGCGGCGAAGGCGAGCGGCGCCGATGCGGCGCTGGTCGTCACCCCCTATTACAACCGCCCCACGCAGGCGGGCCTGATCGCGCATTTCACCGCCGCCGCCGACTGCGGCCTGCCCGTCGTGATCTACAACATTCCGGGCCGGTCCGCCGTGGACATGACCGTGGCCACGATGGCCGAACTGGCGAAACACCCGATGATCGTGGGCGTCAAGGACGCGACCGGTGATCTGTCCCGCGTGCCGAAACAGCGGATGCTGTGCGGCACCGACTTTGTGCAGATGTCGGGCGAGGATGCGACGGCGCTCGGCTTCAACGCCCATGGCGGCGTCGGCTGCATTTCCGTCACCGCCAACGTGGCCCCCGCCCTGTGCGCCCGCATGCAGGAGGCGACGCTGGCGGGCGATTTTGCCACGGCCCTGACCCTGACCGACCGCCTGATGCCCCTGCACGAGGCGATCTTCCTCGAACCGGGCCTTGTCGGTGCGAAATACGGTCTGTCCCTGCTGGGTCTGGGCGAGCCGGAGGTGCGGACACCGCTCGTCCCCCTGACCGACGGCGTAAAGGACCGCATCCGCGCCGCGATGGTCCACGCAGGCCTGCTGAACTAGGGACCCGCGCCGGTTAGGGCTCCCTGCTGGCCTGCGCGGATCGCGCGCAGGCTGTCCAGCATCAGCGCTGTCGTCAGTCCGATGTTCAGCAACCCGTTGGTCGCGGCCATGCCTGCCAGCAACCGCCACTCCATCGGCAGCAGCACATCGCCGAACCCGAGTGTGGTAAAAGCGACAAGCGCGAAATAGACCGCTTCCTCCAGCGTGGCGAAGATGTGCAGGCCGCGCAGCGCCAGCGCCCAGATCCAGACCCCCAGCGTCATCTGCGCCAGCACCCACACGGCCGTCATGCAAAGCACGAAGACCAGCTTGGGCGGATGCGGTCTGCGCGCCAGCCAGGGTCGCAGGCGGACCAGCGCCGCCTCCATCGCCCAGTAACTGACACCGGCGATCAGGATGGACGTCAGGACGAGGACGCTGCCGAAGGCGATCTGGATCAGCATCGGTCATTCCAAGAGGCGACAGATGCCCCGCGCCCATACTATCACCGCGACGGGCCGCCCGGCCAGCCGCCACGGCGCCATGGCCTGCGGCGGGTTGCCGTCACCTTGTGCTGTGCTGCGCCGTGACATAGTTAGGCCCAATGGCCAGCAAATCCGACACCAAGAACTACAAGGTCGTCGCCGAAAACCGGCGCGCCCGCTACGACTTCGAGATCCAGGAGGATCTGGAGGTCGGGATCATCCTCCACGGGTCAGAGGTGAAGTCCCTGCGCGTCGGCCAGTCGAACATCGCCGACAGCTATGCGAGCGTGGACAACGGCGAGTTGTGGCTGACCAATTCCTACATCGCGCCCTATGAACAGGCCATGTTCGGCCACGAGGCACGGGCGAAACGCAAGCTCCTCGTCAAGTCGCGCGAAATGGCCCGCCTGTGGAACGCCACCAAGCGCGAGGGCATGACGCTGGTGCCGCTGGTGATGTATTTCAACGACCGCGGGCTGGTGAAGCTGAAGATTGCCATCGCCAAGGGCAAGAAGAACCACGACAAGCGCGCCTCCGACGCCAAGCGCGACTGGGCCCGGCAGAAGAGCCGGATCATGAAGACCCACGACTGATCCTGCGACGCGGGGCGCAACTTGCGCGACCCCGGCCCCTGCGATAGGTCAAGGGCCAATCCTCAGCAACAGGTGCGCCATGGCCGACACGTCAGACGACCCGCAGACGCTGGTCAGCACCCGCTGGCTGGCAGACCACCTGTCGGACCCGGACCTGCGACTGCTGGACGCCAGCTGGCACATGCCCGACGCGGGCCGCGATGCCGCCGCAGAATACCATGCGGACCACATCCCCGGCGCACGCTTTTTCGACATCGACGAGATCAGCGATGCGCGGTCGGAATTGCCGCACATGGCACCCGCCACGGAAAAGTTCATGTCGCGGATGCGCGCGATGGGCGTCGGCGACGGCCATCAGGTCGTGGTCTATGACAGCACGGGGCTGTTTTCCGCCGCCCGCGTGTGGTGGCTGTTCCGCCTGATGGGCAAGCGCGACGTGGCGGTGCTGGACGGCGGCCTGCCCAAATGGCGGGCCGAAGGGCACCCGATGGACGACAACGCCCCGGTGATCCGCGACCGCCACATGACCACCAGCCGCCAGAACCAGCTGGTGCGCGACGTCACACAGGTCGCCCGCGCGGCCAAGCTTGGCGATCACACGATCATCGACGCCCGCGGCCCCGGTCGCTTTGCGGGCACCGAACCCGAACCCCGCGCGGGCCTGCGCAGCGGCCACATTCCCGGCGCGCGCAACGTCCACTACGCCACGCTGCTGAACGCGGATGGCACGCTGAAAGCCGCGCCAGCCCTGCAAAAGGTCTTTGCCGATGCGGGTGCCGACCTGACGAAGCCCGTCATCACCACCTGTGGGTCGGGCGTGACGGCGGCGATCGTCAACCTCGCCCTCGAACGGATCGGCAAGACCGATCACGCACTCTACGACGGCTCATGGTCCGAATGGGGCATGTATGCCGACCTCCCCCTCGCCACCGGCCCCGCCGCCTGACGCGCCACCTCCCTAGGAACCCCTCCCCATGTTCGACACGCTGAAACCCCAACCCGCCGACAAGATCCTGTCCTTGATGCAGGCCTACAGGGCCGACCCCCGCGACACCAAGGTCGATCTGGGCGTGGGCGTCTACAAGGACGCCAGCGGCAACACACCCGTCATGCGCGCGGTGAAGGAGGCGGAGCGTCGCCTCGTCGCCGACCAGACGACCAAGGCCTATGTCGGCCTTGCCGGTGATCCGGCGTTCGCGGATGCGATGATCGACCTGCTCTTGGCCGACACCCTGCCCCGCGACCGCATCGCGGCCATCGCCACCCCCGGCGGCACCGGTGCGATCCGTCAGGCGCTGGAGATGGTGAAACTCGCCGCCCCCGGTGCCACCATCTGGATCAGCGACCCGAGCTGGCCGAACCACGCCTCCATCGTCAAGTTCCTCGGCCTGCCGATGCGCAGCTACCGCTACTTCGACGCCGACACGCGCGGCGTGGACATCGACGGCATGATCGCCGATCTGGGCACGGTCGCCCCCGGCGACGTGGTTCTGCTGCATGGCTGCTGCCACAACCCGACGGGGGCCAATCCGACTGCCGACCAGTGGACCCGCATCGTTGCCACCCTGCAACAGGTTCAGGCCGTGCCGCTGGTCGATGTCGCCTATCAGGGCTTCGGCGACGGGCTGGATCAGGATGCGCAGGCGACCCGCGCCATCGCGGCCGCGTTTCCGAACCTGATGATCGCCGCGAGTTGCTCTAAGAATTTCGGCATCTACCGCGAACGCACCGGCATCCTGCTTGGTATCACCCGCGACAAGGATGAGACGGCCCTGACGCAGGCCAACCTCAACTTCCTCAACCGCCAGAATTACAGCTTCCCCCCCGACCACGGCGCGCGGGTCGTCACGACCATCCTCACCGACCCTGCCCTGCGGGCGGAGTGGGAGGCGGAGCTGGAGGACACCCGCAACACCATGCTGACTCTGCGGCAGGCGCTGGCCGACGACCTGCGCCGCCTGTCCAACGACGACCGCTTCGACTTCATCGCCCACCATCGCGGCATGTTCAGCCTGCTTGGCACCAGCGCCGACAAGGTCGAAGTGCTGCGCGCCGATCACGGCATCTACATGGTCAGCGACAGCCGGATGAACATCGCGGGCCTCAACGCCCGCACCGTGCCGATCCTCGCACAGGCGATCATCGACGCGGGCATCTGATACCGCCCACCTCCGCCCACCCGCGCGTCCCCCGGCTTCCTCTGGTCAGAAATATCCCGGGGGACGGCGCAGCCGGGGGGCTGGCCCCCTGCGCCCTCACACCATGTCCCAGGCGTCCGTGCCACCTGCCGGACCGCCGCGCACATGCGCGCCCTGCAGCGGCACGCCCACCTCTGCTGCACCTGCAAAATCGCCTTGCGATCCACAGCGCAACAACATACCAAAAAGGTAACCCATAACGACACAAAGAAACCCCTCCCATGTCATTCCGCCTGCAGCCAACGCCCCCTGCCCGTCCGAACCGCTGCCAGCTGTTCGGCCCCGGATCGAACACCAAACTGTTCGCCAAGATGGCGGCGTCGGACGCCGACGTGATCAACCTCGACCTGGAGGACAGCGTGGCCCCCGCCGACAAGGATCAGGCCCGCGCGAACGTGATCGATGCCATCGGCAGCATCGACTGGGGCCGCAAGCACCTCAGCGCGCGGATCAACAGCCTCGACACGCCGTTCTGGTATCGCGACGTGGTGGACCTGCTGGAACAGGCGGGCGACCGCCTCGACCAGATCATGATCCCCAAGGTGGGCAACGCCGCCGACATCTATGCCGTCGATGCCCTCGTCACCGCGATCGAGGCCGCGAAGGGCCGCGCCAAGCGCATCGCCTTCGAGGTCATTATCGAATCCGCAGCGGGCCTCGTGAACGTGAACGAAA
This sequence comes from Loktanella fryxellensis, assembly GCF_900110065.1. Taxonomy (GTDB): domain Bacteria; phylum Pseudomonadota; class Alphaproteobacteria; order Rhodobacterales; family Rhodobacteraceae; genus Loktanella; species Loktanella fryxellensis. The sequence goes on from NZ_FOCI01000004.1 coordinate 107,008, forward strand.
TCGCAGCCAGCAGCCCCCGCCTGCAGGCCATGAGCCTCGGGGCCGCGGACTATGCCGCGTCCATGGGGATGCAGACCACGGGCATCGGCGGCACGCAGGACGACTACTACATGCTGCAGGGCGAGGCGCGCCATTACAGCGATCCGTGGCACTGGTGCCAGACCGCCATCGTCGCCGCCTGTCGCACCCATGGACTGCTGCCCGTCGACGGCCCCTTCGGTGATTTCTCCGACGACGAAGGCTACCGCGCGCAGGCCCGCCGCAGCGCCACGCTGGGCATGGTCGGCAAATGGGCGATCCATCCCCGCCAGATCGCGCTCGCCAACGAGGTCTTCACCCCGTCCAACGCCAAAGTGGCAGAAGCGCAGGCGATCCTCGACGCCATGACCGCCGCCAAGGCCCGCGGCGAAGGGGCGACGGTCTACAAGGGCCGCCTCGTGGACATCGCCAGCATCAAGCAGGCCGAGGTCATCGTGAACCAGTCCCGCATGATCGCCGCCGGCTGACGGCGTCAACACGGGGGGCGGCCATTGCAAACCGCGCCCCGGACCGCCTATATCGGTGTCAGCGCCAGAGGTGCGCCGTGAACAAGGCAGGCCGATGACACAGTATCTCGACTTCGAAAAACCCTTAGCCGAGATCGAAGGCAAGGCCGAGGAACTGCGCGCCATGGCGCGCGACAACGCCGGCATGGACGTCGAGAAAGAGGCGGCCGCCCTCGACCGCAAAAGCCGTGACCTGCTCAAGACCCTCTATGCCGGCCTGACGCCGTGGCGCAAATGCCAGGTCGCGCGTCACCCGGACCGGCCCCATAGCAAGGATTACATCGCCGCCCTGTTCACGGAGTTCACGCCGCTGGCGGGGGACCGGAACTTCGCCGACGACCATGCGATCATGGGCGGCCTCGCCCGGCTGGATGGCCGCAGTGTCGTGGTGCTGGGCCATGAAAAGGGCAACGACACCAAATCCCGCATTGCCCACAACTTCGGCATGGCCCGCCCGGAAGGGTATCGCAAGGCGATCCGCCTGATGGAACTGGCCGACCGCTTCGGCCTGCCGGTGGTGACGCTGGTCGACACCCCCGGCGCCTATCCCGGCAAGGGCGCCGAGGAACGCGGCCAGTCCGAGGCGATTGCCCGCTCGACCGAAGCCTGCCTTGCCCTGAACGTGCCGCTGATCAGCGTCGTGATCGGCGAAGGTGGGTCCGGCGGCGCGGTGGCCTTCGCCACCGCCAACCGCGTGCTCATGCTGGAACACTCCATATATTCCGTCATCAGCCCCGAAGGCTGCGCCTCGATCCTGTGGAAGGACGCAGGAAAGACGCAAGAGGCTGCGGCCGCCCTGCGCCTGACCGCCCGGAACCTGCACGAACTCGGCGTCTGCGACCGGATCATCCCCGAGCCGTTGGGCGGTGCACACCGCGATCCCGCCACCGCCATCGCGGCCGTGGGCAAGGCGCTGTCGGCCGTCCTCGCCGACCTCGACAAGACCCCAACCGACCAGATCCGCCGTGACCGCCGCCTAAAGTACCTCGCGCTGGGCAAGAAGGGTCTCGCGGCCTGATCACTGACGGCCTGCGCCGCGGCCCCCTGGCATGACGGCAAGCCGGGCTGCGCCGTCCCCGGGCTTCTTCTGGTCATAAATATCCCGGGGGACGGCGCAGCCGGGGGGCAGCGCCCCCTCTGCCCTCGCCGTTCATCACACCGGCGCGCCGTCCTCGTCCGGCATGACGACGACCGGGCGCGTTGGAATGGCCAGCCCAGCTTCGCGGGCCAGCGTATCGGAAGCGGGTTCGATCGCCTCTTCCAGCACGGTCAGGAACTGCCGCAGCGGCACGCCCGGCGGGATGGGGTCGAGGAACTGGAACACCGCCGTGCCCGGCCTGCGATAGATCCCGCGTTTGGGCCAGAACACGCCGATGTTGGTGGCCACGGGCACCACCGGCTGGCCAAGGTCGGCATAAAGGGCGGCCGTCCCCTTCTTGTAGGGCGCGATCTGGCCGGGGCCGACGCGGGTGCCTTGCGGATAGATGCACAGCTGTCCGGGGGCCGCGTCGCCGGCCTTGACGCGCGCCAGCATATCCTTGATCGCGCGGCCCTTCTTGCCGCGATCCACGGGGATGCACCCAGCCTTGTAAGCAAACAGACCCAGCACCGGCGCCCACAGCAGCAACCGCTTCATGATGAACCGCGGACGCGGCAGCAGCTGATAGATGAACATCACGTCCATGAACGACTGATGTTTCGCCGCGATCATGCAGCCGGTGACCGGTGGCGTGCCGCGCACCTCGAACCGCAGACCGATCATCGGGCGGGCCAGCCGGATCACGAGGCGCGCATACATCTTGCACGTATTCATCGCACCGTCGCGGGTCAGCAGCGCATAGGGCAGGAACAGCACGCCGACCACCGCCATCATCGCATAGATCACGACCGTAAAGGCAAGCGACCGCAGCCACTGGACGCCATACGCCAGGCCGGACTGTTTCATGCTTCTGTCCTCAATGTGCGCAGCGCCGCGCTGCGGGTCGCCACGAAGGCCACGATGGCCGCCAGGGGCGGCACCAGCAGCGGCCACAGCCAGCCCGCCCCCTGGAAACCCAGATCGGTCAGGAACCCCGTCGCGTCGTCCCCGCCCGGCATCAGCGCGACCGCCAGCATCCCCGCGGCGGTGCCCGCCAGCGCCCCGGCCCCCGCCCGCAGGGTGAACCGCCGCACGAAGGCGCGCGCGATATAGGCGTCCCGCGCACCCACCAGCCGCATCACCCGGATCACCTGCGCATTGGCGGTCAGCGCCGATTGTGCGGCCAGCGTGATCATCGCCGCCGTCGCGGCCCCGATCAGCAGCAGCGCGGTCCAGCCCAGCGCCCGCAAACGATTGGCGGCGGCGACCAGCGGGTCCCGCCAGCGGGTGTGGTCGTCCAGCACGGCGCCCGGCACTTCGGCGGCCAGACGTGCGCGCAGACCGGTGGCGTCATAGCCGTCCGCATCTTCGACGATTTCGATCAGTTGCGGGATCGCCAGCGCATCCAGCGGCAGGTCCGGGCCGAACCACGGCTCCAGCAGCACCCGCGTCTCGTCGTCGGTCAGCGCGCGGGCGCTGGCGATGCCGGGGGTCTGCTCCAGCACGGTCAGCGCGGAGCGCACCTGTGCGTCCGCCTGATCCACCGGTGCGGAAATGCGCAGCGTCGCGGTGCGTGCGAGCTCGGCCGACCAACGATCCGCCAGCCGCCCCGTGGCCAGCGACAGCGCGATGGCAAAGACCGCAAGGAACGCCATCGCGCCTGCGGTGAACACCGTCAGCCGCGCGGTATAGCCCGTGGGCGGCACGGTCCGGTCCGCCTGCGGATCGCCCACCAGCAGGGCCGCCGCCCGCTGCACCGCACCCAGCGCCCGGATCGCCAGGTCGCGGGGGTCGACGCGCCCGGTCACAGCGCCGCCCCCGCCTGCAGGCGCCCATCCTTGAGCCGCAGGACCGATGCGCTGACCTGCGCCTTGGCGGCGCGGATCAGGTTCATGTCATGCGTCGCGATCAGCACCGTCTTGCCCATCCGGTTCAGCTCCACCAGCAGGGTCAGAAGGCGCTGCGACATCTCCCAGTCCACGTTGCCGGTGGGCTCATCTGCGATGATGACATCGGGCGAGGTGATGACCGCCCGCGCCAGCGCGGCGCGCTGCCGCTCTCCGCCCGACAGTTGCGGCGGCAGTTGCGCCGCCTGCGCCGTCAGGCCAACCCAGGCCAGCAGATCGTCGAGGTTGCCCTGCGCCTCCATGCTGCGGCCCGCGACCTGCAGGGGCAGCGCGATGTTGTCGGCCAGTGGCAGATGGTCCAGGAACTGGCAGTCCTGATGCACGACCCCGATCCGGCGGCGGGCCATCGCCACGTCGTCGCGGGTCATGGCCTGCGCATCCGCGCCGAACAGGTTCACGCGGCCGGCGGTCGCCCGCAGATCGCCGTAGCACAGCCGCAGCAGCGTCGTCTTGCCCGCCCCGGACGGCCCGGTCAGGAACTGGAACGACCCTGCTGCAAGGCTCAGCGTCAGGCCAGCGAACAGCTCTGCCCCGCCATAGCTGTAGGCCACGTCTTGCAGCTCGATCACCCGGGGGTCCTCCTTGGCGCGCTGATCCATCTTTTGCCCAAATCTGCAACAGGTTACAATGCAATCACGTGCGCACCCGGCGCAAATCCTTGGCGGCGGCGGGCCACGGGGATAGAGAAGGCAGGCTTGCGGTGCCGTCCGGCGCCGTGGCTGGTGCAAAGGAGCGAACGCGATGCGGCTGATCTGTCCGAACTGCGGCGCGCAGTACGATGTCGCCGACGATGCCATCCCCGACGAGGGGCGCGACGTGCAGTGTTCCAACTGCGGTCACACATGGTTCGAGTCGCCCGATGCACCGACGGGCGCCGAGGATGACGCGCAGGACGACACACCTTTTGCCATACCGCAGACGCCACCAGCACCGGACGCGGCACCCCGCGCCTCCGTAACGCCGCCGTCACCGACGCCCCCACAGCCCACGGCGATGCGCCAACAGCTTGACCCGTCGATCGCCGACATCCTGCGCGAGGAGGCCGCCCGTGAAGAGGCTGTGCGCCGCGCCGAGACACGTGACATGCCCGAACGGCAGGACGAGCTGCCGCTGTCGGCCCCGGCGCGCGCGCGTCGCAGCAGTCCCGACACTGGCACACCGCCCGCGACGCTGTCCGCTGCACCCGCCGTCACCTCGCCTGCGCCAACCCCGGCACCGACGGTGGCCGCAGCCACGACGGCCGGTGCCCGGCGCGAGATGTTCCCCGACATCGAGGAAATCAATTCCACCCTGCGATCCAGCGCGGACCGGGATTCGTTGTCGCTGTCGTCCGGTGCCATAGCCGAGCAGGACCGTCGGTCCGGCCGCATCGGGTTCTTCGGCACGCTGTTCGTCTTCGCCCTTCTGGTCCTGGTCTATGCCAATGCGGACACCATCGCAGAGGCGATGCCCGCTCTGGCGGGACCGCTGGACGCCTTTGCCACCAGTATCGACCAGGCGCGGATCCGTCTGGATACGTGGGTGCAGGGGCTTCTGAGCGAGACGCAGGGGACACCGTAAAGAACCATAGCGGTGCACCTCTCCGGTGTGGATGCGGGGTGCGGGGTGACCCCTCACGATCCAACGCAACGGGCGGTGCGCGTGGTCGGGCCGCACGCCCCAACGCGTGGTTTCACCGCCGCCCGATGACCGCCGGGTCGCGATGCGAGCGGGGGTGTGGGGGAGTGTGGAAACTGCGAGCGCCCATCATGTGACCCGGCACAAACGACCGCCACGCCGCCGTTCGCACAACCTTCCCGCCGCACCGCGCCGGGGCCTGCGCTGCGGCGACTGCACGGTCCCGGCGCGACGACCGGACGGTCAGAACCTGTCCAGCAACCGGTCGAGGTAATCGCGTTCCACCTGCGGGCGTGACTGTTCTGCGGACCTGCGGCGGATTTCGCCCAGCAGCTCCTCCGCCCGGCGATAGACGTCCTCGCCCTGTAGCAGGTTCTCGTCGGTGCCGTATTGCCCCGCACCGCCCAGCTCACGGCCCAAGGGGTCACGGCGGCTGGGTTGGACCTGACCGGTCGGGCCTTCGCCGGCGCCCTGATTTTCACCGGGCTGCGGCTGTTCGTTCTGCGCCAGCGCCTCGCCGATGGCACGCATCCCGTTGCGCAGGGCGTCCATCGCCTCGGCCTGCTGGTCGATGGCGCGGCCGTTGTCGCCCTGCCGCAACGCCTGCTCTGCCTGATCCATCGCCCCTTCGGCCTGATCGAGGGACCGGCGCGCGGCGTCGCCCGCATCGCCCGGCAGACCGGGCAGCGCGCCGCGTTGACGAGCCAGCTCGTCGCGCAGACCCTGCTGGCGTTCGGCCAGGCTTTCGCCGGTGCCAGCACCGTCCTGTCCCTCGCCCTCGCCTGCGCCACCGGGCTGGTCGCCGGGCTGCTGGCCCGGTTGCTGACCCTGCCCCTGCTGGCCGGGTTGCTGACGCTGCCCCGGTTGCTGGACCTGCCCTTGCTGACCCGGTTGCTGTCCCGGCTGCTGGCCCTGACCCGGCTGCTCACCGGGCTGCTGGCCCGGCTGCTGTCCGGGCTGGCCCTGCTGCCCCTGTTCCTGCATCTCGCGGAAGGCTTCGTCCGACAGTTCCTGCTGTTCGCGCAGGGTGTCGGCCAGATCCTCCATCGACTGCTGGCCGGGGGTCTGCGGGCCGCCGCTGCCGGGCTGGCCTTCGGTGATCCGCATGTTTTCCAGCAGCGCGTTCAGCTGTTCCATCAACGCCTGCGCCTCGGCCATGCGGCCTTCCTGCATCAGCTCTTCGATGCGGTCCATCAGGGCCTGCAACTCGTCGCCACTCAGCTCCATCTCGTTCTCGGACATCTGCGGCTGGTCGGTGCCGTCCTGCCCCGGCTCCATTTGGTCGGCCAGCATCTGCATGTAATCCTGCGTCGCCTCGCGCAACTCCTGCATCAGCTCCGCGATCTCGGCTTCCGAGGCGCCATTGCGCATCGCTTCGGCCAGACGTTCCTGCGCCCGCTCCAGCCGGGCGCGCGCATCGGCGAGGGTGCCTTCCTCCAGTTGCAGCGCCAGATCCCACAGGGCCTGCACGATCTCGGCCTCCACCTCGGGCGTCATGCCGGTGGCGCGGGTGGCGTCCAGCCTGCGGATGATGGTCCGCAACCGCAGGTAGCTGCCCTGATTGCCGAACAGCGTTTCCGGCGCATAGCTGACCGCGCGCAGCACCTGCACGACGCGGGTGGTGTTGGTCTGGCTCCACATCAGGTCGCGGCGCTGTTCGACGATGGCCCGCGCGACGGGCTGAAAGAACCGCCGACCGGGCAGGACGATGGATTCCGTCGTGCTGGTGCCGGTCTGTCCTGCCGCGTCCGTCACGCTCAGCGTCAGCGTGACCGGCATGTTCGCCAGCGGGTGCAGCGACAGATTGTCGACCAGCACCTGTTCGAAATCCGCACGATCGCCGCCGAAGGGCATCGGCAGGTCCAGCGTCACCGGCTCGATCTTTCGCGGGTCGGCGGCCAGCCCATAGCGGCGGTCCACCGCAGCCAGATCAAGGGCGATCACCGCCGTCCCGCTCTCGATGCCGTAGTCGTCTGCGGCGCCGAAGGGTTGCGACAGCTCTCCCATCGCGTCCGCCGTGATCGGCGCGGTCAGATCGACCTCGGGTGCGGCATCCGGCAGGATCAAGATTTCCCATACGGCGCCATTCGGGCCGTCGATGGCGATGCGACCTGCCGTAGTCACGGCAAAGGCCTGTTCCGTCTCTGATACCGGCACCGCATCGTCGGTGCGCCCGGACACGGTCTCGGCGACGCTCAATGCGCCCACCTCGCCATACAGGCGCAGCGTCACGGCGGACCCGGCGGGCACCGCCAGCGGACCGGGAGCAAGGTCGTTGAGGTAGAGCATCGGTCGCCCGGTATAGGCGGGCGGCGCGATCCAGCCTTCCCACGTGGGGCCGGTCGCAAGCGTGCCGCCGATGCCCCCCCGCGCGATGTCGGTGACGGAGCCGACCCGCAGGACCGACCCGAACAGCAGCGCCACCACGAAAAACAGCAGCGCCGTGAACCGAAGGCCGTAAGGATCGCGGTCCGACACGCGCAGGTCGGGGGCCACCGGCCGTGCGCCCTGCGTCGCGCGGCGCATCCGCGCCAGGTGCGCGGCCCAGACCGCCTGCGACGCCGGATCGCCTGCCCCGATGGCCTGTGTGTCGGCCACGGCGGCAATGGGGCGACCGGGCAACGTTGCGTCCAGTCGCGCCACTGCGTCGGCGGTCGTGGGCCAGTTGAACTGCCGCAGACCCCAGACGACCGTTGCTGCCAGTCCGACGCCACCCAGACCCACGAAGCCCCAGAACACCTCGAGGCTCATGCGGTCCTGCCAGCCGAACATCAGCGGTGCTAGGATGACGAAGGCCACGGTCCAGACCGGCCAGAACGCCCGCGTCGCGCGCTCCGCCACCAGTCCCCAGCGGGTCAGGGCCAGCGGGCGGGTCAGGTGGGGCAGATCGTGGGGCGTCTCGGGGCGGTCGGTCAGCGGGCCTCTCCCAGTCGTGGGCGGACGACCCATGTCGTTACAGCCACGCCGGAATGGTATCGCGCGCGATCATTTCGTCAAAGGTCGGTCTTTCGCGGATAACCGCAAATTGATCGCGCTGCACCAGCACCTCGGGGATCAGCGGACGCGAGTTGTATTCGGACGCCATCACGGCACCGTAAGCCCCTGCCGACCGGAAGGCGACCAGATCGCCGGGGGCCATCCGCGCCATCGCGCGGCCCTTGGCAAAGGTGTCGCCGCTTTCGCAGACGGGACCGACGATGTCGTAGGTGGCCCGCTCCGCCCCCGGCGCAGGCTCCACCACCGGCACGATGTCGTGGTGCGCGTCATACATGGCGGGTCGGATCAGGTCGTTCATCGCCCCGTCGAGGATCAGGAACTGCCGATCCGCCCCGTCCTTGACGTAGACCACCCGGCTGACCATCACGCCCGCATTGCCGGAAATCAGTCGCCCCGGCTCGATCTCGATCTCGCAGCCCAGATGACCCACGGTCCGGCGGATCAGGTCGCCGTAGTCCTGCGGGGTGGGTGGGGCGATGTTCGACTGGACATAAGGAATGCCCAGACCGCCACCCAGATCCAGCCTGCGGATGGTGTGCCCGTCGGCGCGGAGCAGCTCGGTCAGTTCCGCGACCTTCAGATAGGCCGCCTCGAACGGGGCCAGATCGGTCAGCTGGCTGCCGATGTGCACGTCGATCCCGATGGCCTCCACCCCCGGCAGGGAGGCTGCCAGTGCATAGACCTCTCGCGCCCGGGCGATGGGGATGCCGAACTTGTTCTCGGACTTGCCGGTGGCGATCTTGGCATGGGTCTGCGCGTCCACGTCCGGGTTCACCCGGATCGTGATGGGTGCGACGTGGCCCAGCGACGTGGCCACCTCGCTCAGCGCCACCATCTCCGGCTCGCTTTCCACGTTGAACTGGCGAATGCCGCCGGTCAGCGCCTGCCGCATCTCCTCCCGCGTCTTGCCGACGCCGGAAAAGACGATGCGGTCGCCGGGGACGCCGGCGGCGCGGGCGCGGGCGTATTCGCCGCCCGACACCACATCCATTCCCGCCCCCGCATCGCCCAGCAGACGCAGGACCGCCTGATTGGACAGCGATTTCATCGCAAAGCAGACAAGGTGGTCCATGCCCTGCAGGGCGGTGTCGAACAGATGGTAATGCCGCAGCAACGTGGCGCTGGAATAGACATAGAACGGCGTGCCGACCGTGGCCGCGATGTCCGCCAGCGGCACGTCTTCGGCGTGCAGGGCGCCGTCCCGGTAAAGAAAGTGATCCATGCGCCGCTCCTGTCCGTCGTTGTGGCGATGCATAGCAGACTGCGCCGCCGACCCAAGGGCGGATTCGCCGCAGGCACGGGACGGCGGGCGGGGCGCCTTCGCCGCATCTAGCGGCGAACAGCGCCGGACGGCGTCAACGCAGGCGTGCGGTCAGCGCACCGGCTTGCTGCGCAGGAACAGATACAGCGGCAGACCACAGCTGACCCCGATGCAGAACGTCGCCGGGATCGCCAGCAGGGCGATCCAGTTGCGCCGCACCGCGACCTCGGCCACCACCCACACCGTCAGCGTCACGGCGGCGATGGTCAGGTCCCAGACCAGACCGCTGGTCGCCGCATTGGCGTGCCATGCGTCCACCATCGCCATGATCGACCACGTATTCTCCTGAAACCACGCAACGAACCACCACATCGGATGGATCGCGCCCCAGACGGCCAATGCCGCCCAGACCCAGCGCAGAGGGGTCATGTCCTTCATGTCGCGTCCTTCCTTCACAACCCGAGGGCCAGCGGAATGCCGGCCGCACCCAACCGCACGCCGCCCGGCCCCAGGCTGACCCGCCCGATGCCGTCGGCCAGCGTCACGCCGGGGGTCACGCCGTTCGGGCCCACGCCGACGCCCACGCTGGCGGTCGTTCCGCCCGCTTCGCGCACGCCACCGGGCGGCACGGGATCGCCCTGCACGCCGCAGCCCGCCAGCGTCACGCCCGCCAGTGCCACCAGCGCGACAAGACCGATCCGCGTCATCCCAGCACCTTCCGCCACACGCCCACCGCCTCGCGCACGCGCACCGGTGCCGTGCCACCGAAACTGGTCCTTGAGGCGACCGAGTTGTCAACCCCCAGCACATCGAACACATCCGCCCGGATGCCCGCGTGGACCGACCTCATCTGCGCCAGCGTCAGGTCCGGCAGGTCGCAGCCCTGTGCCTCTGCCAATGCCACCAGCGATCCGGTGACGTGGTGCGCCTCGCGGAACGGCAGACCCAGCGCGCTGACCAGCCAGTCGGCCAGATCCGTCGCCGTGGAAAACCCGGTCCCCGCCGCGGCCCGCAGTGCGTCCGTGTTCGCGGTCATGTCGCCCACCATGCCCGCCATCGCGGCCAGCGCCAGCATCAGCGTGTCGGCGGCGTCGAAGACCTGCTCCTTGTCTTCCTGCATGTCCTTGGAATAGGCCAGCGGCAGCCCCTTCATCACCAGTGTCAGCGCCACGTTGGCGCCAAAGATGCGGCCGATCTTGGCGCGGATCAGCTCTGCCGCATCGGGGTTGCGTTTCTGCGGCATGATGCTGCTGCCGGTGGACCAGCGGTCCGACATCTTGACGAACCGGAACTGCGCGGACGACCAGATCACCAGCTCTTCGGCCAGACGGCTCAGGTGCACGGCGCAGATCGTCGCGGCCCCCAGAAACTCCAGCGCGAAATCCCGGTCGCTCACGGCGTCCAGACTGTTGGTCATCGGCCCGTCGAAGCCCAAGGCCTGCGCCGTCATGTGCCGGTCGATGGGGAACGACGTCCCCGCCAGCGCCGCAGCGCCCAGCGGCGACAGGTTCATGCGGCGGCGGGCATCGGCAAAGCGCGACCGGTCGCGCCCCAGCATGTCGACATAGGCCAGCATGTGATGCCCCCATGTGACCGGCTGTGCGACCTGCAGATGGGTGAAGCCGGGCATCACCCAGTCCGCCCCCGCCTCGGCCTGATCCAGCAGGGCGCGTTGGAGCGCAGCCAAGGCGCTATCGGCGGCGTCGCACTGGTCGCGCACCCACAGGCGGAAATCGACGGCGACCTGATCGTTGCGCGACCGGGCCGTGTGCAGGCGGCCCGCCGCTTCCCCCACGACCTCCTTCAGACGCGCCTCCACGTTCATGTGGATGTCCTCGAGCGCCGCCGAAAAGGCGAAGTCACCGCCCTCGATCTCTGACAGAACCGTGAGCAGGCCTTTGCGGATCGCCTCCGCATCGCTATCACTGATGATGCCCGTGGCGGCCAGCATGGCCGCATGGGCGCGCGAGCCTGCGATGTCCTGTGCCACCAGCCGCTGGTCGAACGAGATCGAGGCGTTGATCGCCTCCATGATCGCGTCGGGGCCTGCGCTGAACCGGCCACCCCACATCGTGTTCGCTGTCTTGGTCATGAAAAGGATGCGCCCCTTGAAGTCGATACGATCCGCCCTGCTCTATACGGCCATGGCCCTCCTTGCAAATGCGGCCCACGCGCAGGAGGCGCCCGATCTGGAGGCGCGGCCCAATCTGGAGGCGCTGAAGGACGGCGACATGCGCAAGCTGGCGATCGCCTCCAACCCCGCCCCCGCGCCGGAGGCCACGTTCACGACCGAGGATGGTGCCGAGGCATCGCTCGCCGATTATGCGGGCAAACCCGTGGTCCTGAACTTCTGGGCCACATGGTGCGCGCCCTGCCGTGAAGAGATGCCGCACCTGTCCGCCCTGCAGGACGCGATGGGCGCGGATGCGGTGGTGCTGACCGTCGCCACGGGCCGCAATCCGCCAGAGGCCATCGACCGCTTCTTCGAAGAGATCGGCGTGGACAACCTGCCCAAGGCGCTGGACCCGCGACAGGAAATGGCCCGCGCCTTCGGCGTGCTGGGCTTGCCGGTGACGGTGCTGATCGACGCGGAAGGGCGCGAGGTCGCGCGTCTGCAGGGCGACGCCGACTGGTCGTCCGACAGCGCGCAGGCCATCGTGGCGGCACTGGCCGCCGACTGACCTCAGGCCCGTCCACCCGTCAGCGACAGGCTGCTGGGGGACACCCCGATGGACTGCAGCGCCGCCGCCCGGATCGTCGCCGGGTCGGCGGCGAACAGGATCGCGGCATCCACCGGGGCGGTCAGCCAGTCGTTGCCCGCCAGCTCCGCCTCCAGCTGCCCCGGCCCCCAGCCCGCACAGCCCAGCGCCAGCAGGGCGTCCTGCGGGCCGCCCCCCGCCGCGAGTGCCACGAGGATGTCGCGCGTCTCGGTCAGGCCGATGTCGTCGGTGACGATCTGCGTTGCGTCCGCGCGGTAGTCCAGACCGTGCAGGACATAGCCCCGCATCCGCTGCACCGGCCCGCCACCGAACAGACGGACCTGCCGCCCCTCGCGGTGATGGTCGATGCGCATCTGATCGAGGATCGCGGCAAATGTGATGTCGCTGCGGGGGCGGTTCACGATCACGCCCATCGCGCCGTCGGCATCATGGTGGCACAGGCAGATCACGCTGCCCGCGAACCGCGGGTCAGCCATGTCGGGCATCGCGATCAGGAACGTGCCGCGCAGGGTCTGTATTTCCGTCACCATGACGCCGACGATGCGCCGCCGCGTCCCATGGTGCAAGGGCACCACGGCTTCGACCCATCGCCCATTCGTGACTTTCCAACGCAGCATCGATTGCGCAGGAAGGGCGTCATGAACCGTATCCCGACGCTCCTTGCTGCGACCCTTCTTCTGACCGCCCCCCCCGTGCTGGCGCAATCCGGCAGCGAGGTAGCGCGTGTCACCGTCCTGCCGGGCTATGTCACCGAAGGTGGCACGCATATGGCGGCGCTGCGCGTCACGCTGGCACCTGGGTGGAAGACCTACTGGCGCAGCCCCGGCGACGCCGGCATCCCGCCCCTGATCAGCCTGTCGGGTGGCAACGTCGCCACGGCGGCGTTCCACTGGCCCACGCCGGACGTGTTCGACCAGAACGGCATGCGGTCCATCGGATATCACGACAGCCTCGTGTTGCCGGTCGAGGTGACGGCACTTGACGGGGGCACCGGCCCGCTGCGGCTGACAGGGACGATGGACATCGGCGTGTGTCAGGACATCTGCATCCCCGCGCAACTGCGCTTCGACGGCGACCTGACGCCCGGTCCGCGCGATCCGGCGATCATCGGCGCGCTGCTGGATCAGCCGCAGGTCGCGGGTCACGCCACCTGCCGCGTCACGCCGCAGGCCGACGGCGTCCGGCTGGACGCCACGCTGACCCTGCCCCCCACCGGCGGGGCCGAGGCGCTGGTGATCGAGGCGGGCGATCCGCAGATCTGGGTGTCGGAGCCTGTGATCGCCCGGCAGGGCGGCACCCTGACCGCCACCGCTACCATGACGCGCGGCAGCGGTCAGGCCATCGCGTTCGACCGCGGCGCGGTGCGCTTCACCGTGCTGGGCCAGGACCGCGCGACCGAGGTGCGGGGCTGCACCGCAGGGTGATCCGGCGCGCCTATGCCCGGTGCCTGACGACCAGCACCAGCGCCGACGCGGCGTAGATCGCCAGCAGCGCCACCGCCAGCCCCGCCACGAACACCGCCATCGCCGCCCCCGTCCCCGCCGCTAGCAGCGGCAGGACGGCGCTGGCCGGGTCCCATGCACTGCCCGTGACCAGCACCGGGGCGACGGTTCCGGCGAACAGCGCCACAGCAAGGGCCGCCCCCAGCACCGCAGGCCCGCGCAGCGCCGCCCGGCGCGACATCAGCGCCCGGCGCGCGCTGCGCATCTGGCGGGCCAGATCGGCCTGCACCGCCATCGTCGCCGGCACCACCAACAGGACCAGCACCAGACCAAAGCCGAGGCCGTAGACCAGCGTCACCACCGTGGGTTTCAGGAACGCGGCCTGCGATGCACGCTCGTACAGCAGCGGCCCCAACCCCAGCACCGTCGTCAGCGTGGTCAGCAGCACCGGGCGCAGGCGGCTCGCCGACCCGTCGATGATCGCAGGGACAAGGCCGCGCGTCGCCGCCTGTTCGTCGATCGTCGTCACCAGCACGATGGAATCGTTGATGATGACGCCGGTCATGCCGATCAGACCGACCACCGTGAACAGGGACAACGGGATGTCCCAGACGTGATGCCCCCAGATCGCGCCCACGAGGCCGAAGGGGATCACGGCCATCACCACCAGCGGCCGCGACCAGCTGGAAAAGATCCACGCCAGACTGGCGTAGATGCCACCAAGCACGAGGATCAGCGCCGTCGCCGCATCCGAAAGGAATGCATCCGCCTGCGCGGACAGGCCCGCCTGCACCGTCTGGATGCCGTAACGGGCCCCGATCGCGGGCAGGATGCGGGTGTCGATTTCGGACTGGATCTGCGCCGCCCGGTCGGGGTCGTCGTCCGACAGGTTGCCCGTCACCGAGATCAACGGCACGCCGTTCTCGCGGCGCACGGTGCCGAAGCCGGACCGCGCCTCGACCTGCACCACGTCGCCCAATGGCACGAACGCACCGTCCGGCGTGCGGATCTGCGTGGCGTCGAGGAAATCGGCCGCCACTTCGCCCGCCGGCAATTCGACGCGGACGGTGACGGACCGCACGCCGTCGGGAAAACTCGCGGCCTCGATCCCGCCCAGCCGCGCGCGCAGGTCGGCGCCCAGCGCGTCGATGGACAGGCCCAGCGCCGCGCCCTGCGGCGTCAACGTCAGCACCAGTTCCTCGCGGTCGTAAGGCAGGCTGTCCTCCAGCGCCGTCACCTCGGGATAACGCGAAAGATCGGTCTTCAGCGCCTCGGCGGCGGCCTTGAGCGTCAGCGCATCCGCGCCGGACAACTGGATGTCGAGGCCGTCACCGCCCGGCCCCGCGCCATAGCTGCGGAAACTGACGGTTTCCGCCATCGGATGCTGCACCACCTCGTCCTGCAGGGCACTGACGAAGGCGGCGGCGGTGACGCTCCGGTCGTCGGTGTCGACCAGACCGATGCTGATCGACCCCAGCAGGTCGGGATCCTTGTCGTCGGCGCCGGCGATGCCGCGCCCCGCATTGCCACCGATCTCGGCCACCACATGCGCCACGGGGTTGCGACCGCCGTCCGCGTCGGCCAGACGCGCGGACAGGGCGGCGGTGGCGCGCTGCATCTCGGCCATCATGGCGCGGGTGTCGTCGCGGGTGGCACCGGGCAGCATGGCGACGTTGCCCGTCACCTCGCCCTGTTCGGGGTTGGCAAAGAACACCCACCGCACGTCGCCGCGCACCACCAGCGCGATCTGACTGGACAGCAGCAGCAAGGCACCGGCCAGCACCACATAGCGGGCCCGCACGACAAGGGCGATCAGCGGTCGGAACACCGCCCGCGTAAAGGCGTCGAAGCCGCGGTTCATGATCCGCGACGGCGCGTCATACCACGCCTGCGATCCGCCCAGACCGTGGCTCAGGTGACGCGGCAGGATCAGGAAACATTCCACCAGCGACGCGGCCAGCACCACGATCACGGTAAACGGGATGTCGGAAATCAGGCTGCCGAATTGCCCGCCCACCACCACCAGCCCCAGGAACGCGATGCAGGTCGTCAGCGAGGCCGCCAGCACGGGGCTGAACATGCGCTGCGCCGCGCGCTCTGCCGCGACCACCGACGGCTCACCCAGGTGGCGCGCGCGGTAGTCGGCATGTTCGCCCACCACGATGGCGTCGTCCACGACAAGGCCCAGCGTCAGGATCAGCGCGAACAGGCTGATCATGTTGATCGTGATGCCGGCGGCATACATCAGCGCCACGGCGGCCAGCATGGCCGTGGGGATGCCCGCCGCCACCCACAGGGCGGTGCGGGCATTCAGGAACAGGAACAGCAGCACCACGACCAGTGCCAGCCCCTGCACGCCGTTCTTGAACAACAGGTTCAGGCGTCCGGTGATTTCCTCGGCACGGGCGTTGATCAGGTCGATGCGCGTGCCCGCAGGCAGGGTCGGCTGCAGGCTGGCTGCGACGCGCTCCACGCTGTCCTGCAGACCGATGGCATCGCCGTCAGCCCCGCGCACAACGCCGATCATCACCGCAGGATCGTCCCCCACGTAATAGGCGCGGCTGCGGTCGGGGCCCAGCACGATGATGCGGGCCACGTCGCCCACGGTCAATGTCGCCCCGTCCGGGTCCGACCGCAGGGGGATTGCGGCAATCGCCTCCCGGCTGCGGGTCTCGGCGCCGGTGCGGATGCGCGCGGCACCAGAGACGTCGCCCACGGCGCTGCCCGTCGTCTCGGCGGCGATGCGGTCGGCGATGTCGCTCAACCCGATGTCGTTGGCGATCAGGGCCTGCGACGGCACCTCGACCAGAATGCCGGGGGCGGCGATCCCGCGCACAGTGGCCTGCGTGACGCCGGCCTGAAAGAGCTGCACCACCATCTCGTCGGCAAAGCGGCCCAACTGGTCGACGCCCACGGGGCCGGTGATGACGACGTCGGTCACGCGGTCGGTCCAGCCGCCGCGGCGCAAGGTCGGCTCCTCTGCGTCGTCGGGCAGGTTGCCAGCCGAATCGATGGCCTGCTGCACATTCTCGGCGGCGCGGTCCATGTTGGTGCCGGGCGTGAATTCGAGATCGATGCGCGCGCTGCCCTCGCTGGACCGGGCCGAGGTTTCGGTGACTCCTGCCACGGCCTGCAGCGCGGGGCCCAGCACCTGCACGATGCCCGCATCCACAGCCTCGGCCCCGGCGCCGTCCCATTGCACGCCGACGGTGATGCCGTCGATCACCACGTCCGGCAGGTATTGCGCGCGCATGTTGGGCCACGCCAGCAGGCCTGCCCCCAGCATCAGCGCCATCAGCAGGTTCGCCACGGTGCGGTGACGGGCGAAGTAGGACAGCAGGCCGCCCGGCTGCGCGCCGGTGCCGGGCGGGGTGCCGCTCACCCCTCCGCCTCCTGCTCCAGCATCGCCACGGTCGCGGCGGGCACGGTCGCGGCGTCGAGCTGTTGCAGCAGGCGGGCCTTCTCCACCTCGGTCATGTCGCTGGCGACCACCCGGTCCTTCAGCCGCGCACGGCGGTCTGGGTCGAGCGGGATCACAGCGCGCGCCGCCTCCTGCACGGGGTCTGCCGCGTCGGACGCCGGCACGGGACGCACGCCGATGCCGGCCCCCAGTTGCGGCGTGCGGGCCGTCACGATGGTCATGCCGTTCAGCGCCATGCCGTCCGGCCCCGTGCCTGCCACGATCACGTCGTCGCCCTGACGCCGCAGCACATCGACCGGCTGAATCGCGAGGCGGTCGCCCTGGGTCACGCGCAGCACCGTGCCGTCCGCCGCGACGGCGGTCGCCGGCAGCAGGACCACAGCCATCAGCGGCGGTTCCTGCACCGATACCGTGACGAAATCACCGGGGCGGAACCCCGCCGCGTCCGTCAGGCTGGTAAAGATCTGGCGGCCGGACTGTCCTTCGCCCACGGCACCGGCGATCCGGTCGATGGTGCCACCGGCGGTCAGGTCCAGACCATCCGCCGCCAGTGCTGCGGTGACGGGCAGCCCGATCACGCCGTCAGCCCCGTCCAGCAGACGCACGAACTGCGCCGTGGACAGCCGGAACGCAACCTCCAGCCGGGTCGGGTCGATCAGGGTGGCGATGGCCTCGCCCTCGTTCAACCGGGTGCCCTGTGCCGCCGTCACCGCCGTCAGGTTGCCGTCGAAGGGGGCGGTGATCGCCGTATCCGCCAGCGTGCGTTCGGCCTCGGTCAGGGCGATCTGCGCGCGCGACAGCGCGGTGCGGGCCAGATCCAGCCGCGCGGTAGCCTGCGCCTGCGACCGGCGGCCGGCAAGGATCGCCGATTGCGCCGCCGACAGGGCGAGCTCCGCGTCCTCGATGGCCGAGCGGGTGCCGACACCGCGCCCACCCAGATCCTGCGCGCGCGCCAATGCCCCCTGCCGCAGGTCGAGCTGCGCCTGCGCCTGCGCCAGCTCGTCGGCGGACAGCGTGACGCCGCGGTCCGCGTCGTGCACTTCGCCGGTGGCGTCCTGCACGTCGGCGGCGGCGCGGTCGCGGGCGGCCTGCGCCGTGGCGGGGTCGATCCGCAACACCACGTCACCGGCGGCCACCGCCCCGCCTTCGGCCAGTGTCGCCGCCGTCCAGACGACCGTGCCGCCGACCGGGGCGCGCAGGGCAAGGCTGGTCCGGCTGGCGACCTCTCCGTACACGGACAGGACCGGTGACAGGGTTTGCGGCGCGATTTGCATGACATCGACCGCAAAGACCCGTTCGCGGGGCGTGGTGTCGGCAGTTTCCGGGGTCATGCGGGCGACGACGGCGCTGCGCAGGATGTCCACCGCCCAGACCGCCAGCGCCAGCGTCACCGCCAGCAGGAA
The DNA here is from genome assembly GCF_900110065.1 of Loktanella fryxellensis. Taxonomy (GTDB): domain Bacteria; phylum Pseudomonadota; class Alphaproteobacteria; order Rhodobacterales; family Rhodobacteraceae; genus Loktanella; species Loktanella fryxellensis. The sequence goes on from NZ_FOCI01000004.1 coordinate 125,399, forward strand.
CAGACCCGTCAAGGACCGTCGCAGCGCCCTCATGCGGCGGCGTCCCGTCGCTCGACAGGGCTGCCGTGCCATCGGGGGTCCTGCACCAGTCCGGTCATGCGCGTGTCTGGTGTTCGGCCAGTCGTGGCATGATCTCGACGAAATTGCAGGGCCTGTGCCGCATGTCCAGCTGCAGGGAAAGGATCTCGTCCCATGCGTCGCGGCAGGCGCTTGGACTGCCGGGCAATGCAAACAGATAGGTGCCCTGCGCCACGCCGCCCGTCGCACGGCTCTGCACAGCACTTGTGCCGATCTTGGCCATGCTGACGTGGGTGAACACGACACCGAACGCGTCGATCTCCTTCTCGTACACGTCGCGGTGCGCCTCGACCGTCACGTCGCGCCCGGTCAGCCCGGTGCCACCGGTCGAGATCACGACGTCGATGTCCGGGTCCGCGCACCAGCCACGCAGGGTGTCCGCGATGGTCGCGCGGTCGTCGGGCACGATGCGGCGCGCGGCCAGCACGTGGCCCGCCGCCGTCAGCCTGTCCACCAGCGTGTCGCCGGACCGGTCGTCGGCGGGCGTGCGGGTGTCGCTGACCGTCAGTACCCCGATGCGGACGGGAATGAAGTCGCGGGTCTCGTCGATGCGGCTCATGTCCGGCCCTTTCGTCATGCGTCGTGCGGCGGCACTGTGCGCGACGCCTGCGCCCGCGTCCATGCGGCAGTTGGAACCAAAGCAGCATGACCCACCCGCAGGCAAGCCAAGTTCCCGTGTGCCGATCGCCCCTTGCACGCTGGATCGCGGCCCTTACCTGTAGGTCATCCCCAGTGACGGACGATCCCATGCGCTATTCCATCCTCGACCTTGCCCTCGTGCCCGCAGGCAGCACCGCCGCCGAGGCCATCGCCGCCAGCGTGGCGCTGGCCCAGCGGGCCGAGGATCTGGGATACCACCGCTACTGGCTGGCCGAGCATCACAACATGGAAGGGATCGCCTCTGCCGCGACCTCTGTCCTGATCGGCCACATCGCGGGTGCGACAAGGACGATCCGCGTCGGGGCCGGCGGCATCATGCTGCCGAACCACGCGCCGCTCGCCATCGCCGAGCAGTTCGGCACGCTGGCCACGCTGTATCCGGGGCGCATCGACCTCGGCCTTGGGCGCGCACCCGGCGGCGACGGTCATGTGATGCGCGCGATGCGGGTGGACCGGCGCGGCGACACGTTCCCGCAGGACGTAGTCGAGCTGATGGAATACTTAGGCGACGACGCCACCGGCCCGGTGCAGGCGCATCCCGGTCGCGGCACCCATGTGCCGGTCTGGATGCTGGGCAGTTCGCTCTTCGGTGCGCAGCTCGCGGCCTATCTGGGCCTGCCCTATGCCTTTGCCAGCCACTTCGCCCCCGACGCGCTGGAGGATGCGATCGCCACCTACCGCGCGACGTTCCGCCCGTCGGAACAGCTGGAACGGCCGCATTTCATGCTGGCCGCCAACGTGATCGCCGCCGACACCGATGCGCAGGCGCACCGGCTGCGGACCTCCGTGCAGCAGGCCTTCGCCAACCTGCGCACCGGCAAACCCGGAAAGCTGCCCGCGCCCGTCGATGACATCGACGGGCTGATCGGGGCCGGTGTGCGCGCTGGCGTCGATCAGGCGCTGCGGATTTCCGCGGTCGGCAGCCCGGCCACGGTGCGTCGCCAGATGGCCGACCTGATCGCCCGTTATCAACCCGACGAGGTGATCCTCACCGGCCAGATCCACGACCCCGCCGCGCGCATCCGCAGCTTCGAGATTGCGGCGGATGTGATGCAGGATACCGCCCTCGCGGCCTGATACCGCCCCCGTCTTGCTGCTGCGCCGTCCTTAACGTTCCTGCAACCTTGCGCTGTCAGAACGGGGCGGAACACGGCGCGGGCACAGGGCGGATCATGGGATCGTCAGGACAGAACCGGGGTTCCGGTGGCGCGGCGGTCCCGCACATAGACCGCTGGCTCCGCCTCGATCCCGCGACCGAAGCGCGCTACGAACGCGATACCGGTGCCGCGCGGCGCAACCATCTGCGCCACATCATCATCTTCGGCCTGCTGCTGTACAACATCTACAACCTGACCGGCCCGCTGCTGATGCCTGACATCGCGCCGGCGGCCAGTGTCGTGCGGATCGGCGTGGTGACGCCGGCCGCACTGCTGCTGGCCTGGGCCGTCCTTCACCTGACGCCGGTCTGGCGCGAACGCGCCATCTTGGTCACGATGACCGCCGCGCACCTGATGCCGACGGCTTTCTTTGCGGTCACACGGGCGGAACTGGGCGCCTACACCTTCGCGGAACTGACGCTGACGATGGTCTATGGCAACATGCTGCTGGCGCTGCGGTTTCGCCACGCGGCGCTGTTCACGGCGATCGGCGTGATCGCGCCCTTGGCGGCCGTCGCACTGCGCCCCGACCTGCCGCCGCAACTGGCCGCGAGTCTGGCCATGCAGATGCTGACCGCCGGGATCTTCAGCCTCTATGCCACGTACCTTCTCGAATGGCGGCGCTGCGATGATTACGTGACCGCCCTTCTGGCGACGATGCGGGCCGAAAGGGCGGAAGAATCGCAGCAGCGCTTGACGGTGATGTCGCAGACCGATCCGCTGACGGGATTGCCGAACCGCCGCTATCTGGACGAACGCCTAGCCGACTGGTGCGCGGCCGCTGCACCGCTGGCGGTCCTGATGATCGACGTGGATCACTTCAAACCCTACAACGATACCTACGGTCACCATGGCGGCGACGATTGCCTGCGGTTGCTTGCACAGGCGTTCCACGCCACCCTGCCGGTCGAAGATGCGTTCTGCGCCCGCTTTGGCGGAGAAGAGTTCATCGGCGTCCTGCGCGGCACCGACAGGATCGGCGCCCAGGCGCTGGCGGCGCGCATCCGCGACGTGGTGCAGGCCTTGGCAATCCCGCATGCCGGACGTCGGGACGGCACCGCCATCGTCACGGTCAGCATCGGCGTGGCGTTGAGCGTGGACGGAGAGAACTCTGCCACCGATCTGCTGGCGCAGTCCGATGCGGCGCTGTACCGGGCCAAACGCGGTGGCCGCAACCGTGTGACGTTGCACGACCCGCCTGCGCGCGTCATCGCACGGGCCGTATGACGGTGTCGGACACAGGGCGACGTACGGTCCTTGGCCCGGCAGCGATCAAACGCCGCGAACAGCGCAGGTCGCGGTTGCACGTGGGATGAGATCCGTCGCCCGACGTGCCGATGTGGTGGCCTGTGCCGATGCCACGCCCGGTCATCGCCCTGCGGTCGGGCCGATCTGTCATGTCCCCTCTCGACAGATCATTCAGACCGGGTCGCCCGTCAGACGGGGTCGCCCGCATCCAGCCGCGCGAGGATCGCATCACCCTCTGCGATGATCGTCGCCCGCTTGCCTTCGTCCATGCGGTCCCACGTGCCGTACATGTTGCCCATCCGGGGGTTGCCCTTGAACAGCGTGCGGTGCCGGTCGAGGAAGTGCCAGTAGAGCAGGTTGAACGGACAGGCATCCTTGCCGGTCTTGACCGCGACCTTGTAGGCGCAGGCGCCGCAGTGGTCCGACATCTTGTGGATGTAGTTGCCGGAACTGACGTAGGGCTTGCTGGCGATGATCCCGCCGTCGGCGAACTGGCTCATGCCGATGACGTTGGGCGCCTCGACCCATTCGTAGGCGTCCGCATAGACCGCGAGATACCATTCGTGGACCTGTGCCGGGTCCACTCCCGCCAGCAGGGCGAAGTTGCCGGTCACCATCAGACGTTGGATATGGTGGGCATAGGCCTCCTCCTGCGTCTGCTCCACCGCCTTCTTCATGCAGCGCATGAAGGACGGCCCGCCCCAGTACACCCCCGGCAGGTCGCGGGTATGCTTCAACCCGTTGCGGGTGACGTAATCAGGCCCCTCGCGGAAATAGATGCCGCGCACGTATTCGCGCCAGCCGATGATCTGGCGGATGAACCCTTCGGCGGCGTTGATGGGCGCATCGCCCGCCTGCCACGCCGCCTCCACCGCCCGGCACACCTCCAGCGGGTCGAGGAGCCCGGCGTTGATGTAGAGCCCGACGATCCCGTGATAGAGGAACCTGTTGTCGTCCAGCATCGCATCCTGAAAATCGCCGAACAGCGGCAGGCCATGTGTCACCCAATGCGCCAGATGCTGCCGTGCCTGACCTTGATCTGTGGCGAACCAGAAATCGTCGAGGCTGCCGAAGTTGTTGCCGAACCGCTGCCCGACCAACGTCAGCACCTCCTGCACCGTGTCGTCCGGGGTGAACCGCATCGGGCCGCTGTAATCGACGCTGCCGGGGGCGGGCTTGCGGTTGTCGTGGTCGTAGTTCCACTGGCCGCCCGCAGGCTGGTCGCCGTCCATCATCAACCCGGTCTTGCGGCGCATGTCGCGATAGAAATACTCCATGCGGAGCGCCTTGCGCCCTGTCGCCCAGCCGTCGAAATCCTTGTGCGACGCGATGAAACGGTCGTCTGGGCGCAGGTCCACGGTCACCGGACAGTCCCGCAGCGCCGCGATCAGCCGGTGTTCGCCGGGTTCGGTCGCGATCACCCGGTCCGCGCCATGTTTCTCCGCCGCCGCCAGCAGCGCGCCCGTGATGCTGGTCACGCCATCAGGCAGCGTGGTGTAGTCCACGGTCCAGCCATCCGCGCGCAACCGGGCCGCGAACTTGCGCATGGCGGCGAACAGGAACGCGATCTTCTTGGGATGGTGAGGCACGTAGCCCGCCTCGTCAGCGACCTCGGCCATGACGACGACATCATGGGCCTTGTCGGCTGCCCGCAGCGCGGACAGACCGTCGCTGAGCTGATCGCCCAGCACGAGGATCAGGGTCACCATTGAATCGCCTCGCGGGCGTAGTCAAAGAATCCACCGGTCGCATCGCCGCTCAGCCCGTCGATCACGGCGATCAGGTTGGCGGCGGCCTCCTGTGGCGGGACAGTCTTGTGGCGGCCGGCATAGTCGGCGGTGAACGGCGTGGCGACGGTGCCCGGATGCAGCGCCACGACGACGCTGTCCTTGTGGCTGCGCCCCAGTTCCACCGCCGCACCGTGGACGATCTGGTTCAGCGCCGCCTTGGACGCGCGGTAGGAATACCAACCGCCGATCCGGTTGTCGCCGATGGACCCGACCCGTGCGGACAGCACGGCGCAGACGCTGCGCCCCTGACGGGGCAGCAGCCGCCCCATGTGCCGCAGGATCAGCGCGGGTCCGATGGCGTTGACGGCGAACACCTGTGCCATGGCCTGTGCGTCGATCGCCTCCAGCGTCTTTTCCGGTGTGCCCAGCACGCCGACGGCTACGAACACCAGATCGAACGGCACCTCCAGCGCGGCCAGCGCCCGGTCCACACCAGCCTCATCGGTCACGTCGAACCCATCCTGCTGGCGCGACAGCGTGACGACCGTGTCGCCACGCGCCTGCAAGGCCTGCGTCACCGCCTGCCCGATCCCGCCGGATGCGCCGATCACCAGCGCCCGTCTGCCGTCCGTCACCACTTGCCGCTCCCCTGTCTGTCAATCCGCATCTAGACCCGCCCCCCGCCGCGTCCATGCATCATCTTGCCGCAAATACGCCGGGTGATGCCGCCTTTCGGCCACGGTGCGCGTCTGGGGCATCGCCCTCCAACAACGCCCTTTCCCTTGCGGAACGGTGCGGTATAGTCGCCGCCATGACGACGCACCGCATCATCATGGCCATCGCCCTGCGTGACCTACGCCTGCATCACGCCTGAGCGTGCCTTTCGGCGCGACCGCTCACGACAGGCCAGCGCCGACACTCCACATGCCAGACCCATCAGGACCACGCCCCATGACCGACCGCGTTCTCATTTTCGACACCACCCTGCGCGATGGCGAACAATCGCCCGGCGCCACCATGACCCATGCGGAAAAGCTGGAAATCGCATCCATGCTCGACGACATGGGCGTGGACATCATCGAGGCGGGGTTTCCCATCGCCTCGGAGGGTGACTTTGCCGCCGTCAGCGCCATCGCGAAAGCGTCGCGCAATGCCACGATCTGCGGGCTGTCACGCGCCAACTTCAAGGACATCGACCGCTGCTGGGAGGCAGTGAAACATGCGGCCAAGCCGCGCATCCATACCTTCATCGGCACCTCGCCGCTGCACCGGGCAATCCCGAACCTGACGATGGACCAGATGGCGGACCGGATCCACGACTGCGTGACGCACGCCCGCAACCTGTGCGGCGACGTGCAGTGGTCGTCGATGGATGCGACCCGCACCGAGTGGGACTTCCTCAAACGCACGGTGGAAATCGCGATCAAGGCGGGGGCCACCACGATCAACATCCCCGACACCGTGGGCTACACCGCGCCCGTGGAATCAGCCGACCTGATCCGCCGTCTGATCGCCGAATGCGACGGGGCGGACGGCGTGATCTTTGCCACGCACTGCCACAACGACCTCGGCATGGCAACGGCGAACGCGCTGGCCGCCGTCGAAGGCGGCGCGCGCCAGATCGAATGCACGATCAACGGTCTGGGTGAACGCGCGGGCAACACCGCACTGGAAGAGGTCGTGATGGCGCTGAAGGTCCGCGCCGACATCATGCCGTTCCACAGCCGCGTCGACACCCGCAAGATCATGGCAATCTCGCGCCGGGTGGCGACCGTGTCGGGTTTTCCGGTGCAGTTCAACAAGGCCATCGTGGGCAAGAACGCCTTTGCCCACGAATCTGGCATCCATCAGGACGGCATGCTCAAGAACGCCGAGACGTTCGAGATCATGCGCCCGACCGACGTGGGGCTGACCGAAACGTCGCTGGTCATGGGCAAGCATTCGGGCCGGGCAGCACTGCGCGCCAAGCTGGCCGAGCTCGGCTACGAGATGGCCGACAACCAGCTGGCCGACGTCTTCGTGCGGTTCAAGGAACTGGCCGACCGCAAGAAGGAGGTGTTCGAGGAGGACCTCGTCGCGCTGATGCGCCAGAACGATGCGGTCGAGGATCGCATCCGCCTGAAATCCCTGCGCGTGGTATGCGGCACCGACGGGCCGCAGACCGCCGACATCGTGCTGACCATCGACGGGACCGACCACAGCGCCAGCACCACCGGCGACGGGCCCGTGGACAGCGCCTTCAACGCGGTCAAGGCGCTGTTCGACCACAACGCCCGCCTGCAGCTTTATCAGGTGCACGCGGTCACCGAAGGCACCGATGCGCAGGCCACCGTCAGCGTGCGGCTGGAAGAGAACGGCCGCATCGCCACCGGGCAGTCGGCGGATACGGACACGGTCGTCGCGTCCACCAAGGCCTATATCAACGCGCTGAACCGTCTGATCGTGCGCCGCGAAAAGACCGCCCCCGACCACGACACCAAGGGCGTGCATTACCGCGACGCCAGCGCCTGACCGGCGCGCGCGGGGTCAAGTCCCTGCAATCGCGCAAGGAACCGGCGGGCGGGGGGACGTTCCCCGCCCGCACACGCAACTGTGGCGGGTTTGCGCCACACGGTGTCCGCCATGGGGCTTTCATTTGCGCAGGGCTTGTCCCTATAAGGCGCACACTTGACGCCGCGCGGAATCACGCGAGCGTCACAACCGTTTCGACTTGGGGAAGGCCATCACATGGCGATCTGGCACAGCCTGTTTTCATCCGACATGGCCATCGACCTCGGCACCGCGAACACGCTGGTCTACATCAAGGGGCGCGGCATCGTGCTGTCCGAACCCTCGGTCGTGGCCTATCACGTCAAGGACGGCATCAAGAAGGTGCTGGCCGTGGGCGAGGACGCCAAGCTGATGCTGGGCCGCACGCCCGGCAGCATCGAAGCGATCAGGCCCATGCGCGACGGGGTCATCGCCGACTTCGACGTGGCCGAGGAAATGATCAAGTATTTCATGCGCAAGGTGACCAAACGGTCGACCTTCTCCAAGCCCAAGGTCATCGTCTGCGTGCCGCACGGCGCCACGCCCGTGGAAAAACGGGCGATCCGCCAGTCGGTCCTGTCGGCCGGCGCACGGCGCTGCGGCCTGATCGCGGAACCGATTGCGGCGGCGATCGGGGCAGGCATGCCGATCACCGACCCCACCGGCAACATGGTCGTGGATATCGGCGGCGGCACCACAGAGGTCGCGGTGCTGAGCCTTGGCGACATCGTCTATGCCCGGTCGGTCCGCGTCGGCGGCGACCGCATGGACGAGGCGATCATCAACTATCTGCGCCGCCAGCATAACCTGCTGATCGGCGAGAGCACGGCAGAACGGATCAAGACCAGCATCGGCACCGCGCGAATGCCAGACGACGGGCGCGGCGCGTCCATGTTCATCCGCGGCCGCGACCTGCTGAACGGCGTGCCCAAGGAAACCGAGATCAGCCAGGCGCAGGTGGCCGAGGCGCTGGCCGAACCCGTGCAGCAGATCTGCGAGGCGGTGATGACCGCGCTCGAGGCGACGCCGCCGGATCTGGCCGCCGACATCGTGGACCGTGGCGTGATGCTGACGGGCGGTGGCGCGCTGCTGGGGCAGCTCGATCTGGCGCTGCGCGAGCAGACAGGCTTGGCCATTTCGGTCGCCGACGAGTCGCTGAACTGCGTCGCACTCGGGACCGGCAAGGCGCTGGAATACGAAAAGCAGCTTCGCCACGTGATCGACTACGACAGCTGACCGAAAGGTGCTGACCCTTGGCCCGCGACCGTAACGCCCACGACGAATACTTCGCACCGATGCGCCGCCTGCTGGTGGGCGTCGGCGTCGTGCTGTTGCTGGGCGTGTTCCTGATCTGGCGCATCGACAGCCCGCGTGTGGAACGGTTCCGCGCCGCGGTGATCGACGCCGTCGTGCCGTCCTTCGACTGGGCGATGGCACCGGTGACCGGGGTCGTGGAACTGGTCGGCGACTTTCGCAGCTATGCCGCGCTGAGCGAGCAGAACGGCAACCTGCGCCGCGAATTGCAGCAGATGAAGGCGTGGAAGGAAGCGGCCCTGCAACTGGAGCAGGAGAACGCCCGCCTGCTGGAGTTGAACAACGTCCGCCTCGATCCGCAGCTGACATATGTCACCGGCGTGGTGATGACCGACAGCGGATCGCCGTTCCGCCAGTCGGTACTGCTGAACGTAGGCTCGCGCGACGGCATCGTCGATGGCTGGCCCGCGATGGATGGTATCGGTCTGGTGGGCCGCATCAGCGGTGTGGGGCGCAACACCAGCCGCGTGATCCAGCTGACCGACACGTCCAGCCGCATCCCGGTGACGATCCAGCCGTCGGGACAGAAGGCGATCCTTGCGGGCGACAACACCCTGAACCCGCCGATCGAGTATCTGGAGAATGCGGATCTGGTGCGCCCCGGCGACCGGGTCGTCTCATCCGGCGACGGCGGCGTGTTTCCCGCCGACCTGCTGGTGGGCCAGGTCGCCCTTGGCAGCGACCGCCGCCTGCGGGTCAGGCTGGCTGCGGATTACGGCAGGCTCGAATTCCTGCGCGTCCTGCGCGCCCACCCGCACGAGGACATCATCGACCCCGGCAGCCTGTTGACGCCTGAAACCGGGCTGATCGGCCCGGTGCGGCCCCTGTCCGATCAGGACGTGACGGATCAGGACGTGCTGTACACCGATGGGCCTGCCGCACCCGGCCTGTCGCCCGACGACCTGCCGCTGACGGCGCAGGCGGGCGACGATGGCTGACAACCCGGCAGCCCGCGTCTGGACCGGCCGCGCGGTCTATCTGGCGCTGGCGGCGGCGGTGATCTTTGTCCAGTTGCTGCCCATCGACACGGCGCCCGCCCGCTGGGCCGCACCCGATCTGCTGCTGGCGCTGACGCTCGCGTTTGTGGTGCGCAGGCCGGAATACGTCCCCTTTGGCGTCGTCATCGGCGTGTTCTTTCTGACCGACCTGCTGTTCCAGCGCCCGCCCGGCCTGTGGGCAGCACTTGTGCTGCTGCTGACAGAGGCGCTGCGATCACGCTCTCGTGGATTGCGGAACGTGTCTTATGCGTTGGAATGGGGTAGCGTGGCCGTGGGGATCGTGGTCGTCACGCTGGCCAACCGGTTGGCGCTGCTGATCACGATGATGCCGCAGGCGCCGTTGGCGCTGAGCCTGATCCAGATGGCGATGACCATTGCGGTCTATCCGCTGGTGGTGGCGGTGGCGCACCTCTTTTTCGGACTGGACCGGCCTGCGCCGGGTCAGGTGGACAGCCTGGGGCACAGACTATGAAGCGACCGGCCAAGGACAACGAATTCTCGAGCCGTCAAATCGGCCGTCGCGCGCTGCTGTTGGGCACAGCGCAATTGGGCGTCGTCGGCGTGCTGGGATGGCGGATGCGGTCGATGCAGATCGACCAGGCCGACCAGTTCCGTCTGTTGGCGGACGAGAACCGCATCAACGTGCGCCTCGTGCCGCCTGCGCGCGGCCTGATCTTTGACCGCAACGGCATTCCTCTGGCCGAGAACGAACAGAACTACCGCGTCGTCATGGTGCGCGAGGATGCGGGCGACGTGGATGCCGTGCTGGCCCGCCTGCAAAGCATCGTGGCGATCCCGCCCGAAAACATCGCCCGCGCCCGCGAGGACATGGCCAAGCTGTCGTCCTTCGTGCCCGTCACCATCGCCGAACGGCTGAGCTGGGACGACGTGGCCAAGATCAACATCAACGCCCCCGCCCTGCCCGGCGTCAGCGCCGAGGTGGGTCTGTCACGCCGCTACCCCTACGGCGCGGACGTGGGTCACGTGGTGGGCTATGTCGGGCCGGTCAGCGATTATGACCTGTCGCAGATCGAGGATCAGGACCCCCTGCTGCAGATCCCGCGGTTCCAGATCGGCAAGACCGGGGCCGAGAACAAGCTGGAGCAGATCCTGCGCGGCACCGCGGGCACCAAGCGGATCGAGGTGAATGCGCTGGGTCGCGTCATGCGCGAGATCGACCGTCAGAGCGGCGAGCCGGGCCGCGACGTGCAGCTGACGCTGGACGAGCGGCTGCAATCCTATGCGCAGGCCCGGATGGACGGCGAAAGCGCCGCCGCCGTCGTCATGGACCTCGAGAATGGCGACCTGCGGGCCATCGCCTCGGCGCCGTCGTTCGATCCCAACCTGTTCGTGCGCGGCATTTCGGTCAAGGACTGGACCGGGCTGAACGAGGACATCTACCGCCCGCTGGCCGCAAAGGCCGTGCAGGGTGCCTATCCGCCCGGATCGACGTTCAAGATGGTGACGGCGCTGGCCGCCCTCGAAATGGGTGTCATTAGCCCCGACGAGACGATCTATTGCCCCGGCTACACCGAAGTGGGTGGCAGCCGGTTCCACTGCTGGAAACGCGCGGGCCATGGCAACGTGAACTTTCACGACAGCCTGAAGTATTCCTGCGACTGCTATTATTACGAGGTCAGCCAGCGGGTCGGCATCGACAAGATGGCGGAGTTCGCCCGGATGTTCGGCATCGGCGTGCGCCACGACCTGCCCTTGTCGGCCATTTCGACGGGCCTCGCCCCGGACAAGGCGTGGAAAACCGAAACCTACGGCGAGGATTGGCGCATCGGCGACACCGTCAACGCGTCCATCGGGCAGGGTTACGTGCTGGCATCGCCGTTGCAGCTGGCGATCATGACCGCACGGATCGCGACCGGTCGCATGGTCACGCCGCGGCTGGTGAAATCCATCGGCGGTGTCGAGGAACCCAGCGGACTGGGTGACGTGCTGCCCGTGAACGAAAACATGCTGCGCCGCTGCCGCGCGTCGATGGATTCGGTGGTGAACGACCGGCGCGGCACCGGCGCACGGGCGCGGATCGTGACGGCGGGCTACGAGATGGCGGGCAAGACCGGCACCAGCCAGGTCCGCCGCATCACCGCCGAGGAACGCGCACGGGGGGTCATCAGCAACGAGGACCTGCCGTGGGAACGGCGCGATCATGCGTTGTTCGTCTGCTACGCCCCGCGAGAGAACCCTCGGTTCGCCATCGCCGTCGTTGTGGAACACGGCGGTGGCGGCTCGATCGCCGCGTCGCCCATCGCGCGCGACATCATGCTGCAGGCGCTGTATGACGGCCCGCCGCCGCTGGATGCCTATCCCGAGGCGGATCGGGCGGCCATCGCCGAGCAGCAGAAACGCATCGCCGACCGGATCGCACAGATCAGACCCGCGCAGGACCGCGTCTGAGATGAGCTATCTTGCCCACAACACGAAGTTCGTGCCCACAGGCTTGCGCAAGATCCTGTATCTGAACTGGCCCGTGGTCCTTCTGCTGATCGCCGTCGCGTCGGCGGGGTTCCTGATGCTGTATTCGGTGTCGGGCGGTTCCGCTGACCCCTACATGGCGCCGCAGATGAAGCGGTTCGCCGTGGGCATCGTGCTGATGATCGGGGTGGCCATGGTGCCGATCTGGTTCTGGCGCAACGTGTCGGGTGCCGCCTATCTGGTCACACTGCTGCTGCTGGTGGCGGTCGAACTTTTCGGCGTGGTCGGCATGGGGGCGCAGCGCTGGATCGATCTGGGGTTCATCCGCCTGCAACCGTCCGAGCTGGCCAAGATCACGGTGGTGATGTTTCTGGCCGCCTATTACGACTGGCTGCCCGCAAACCGCACATCGCATCCGTTCTGGGTCCTGCTGCCGGTGCTGTTCGTCGGCGTGCCGACGGCGCTGGTGCTGGTGCAGCCGGATCTGGGCACGTCGCTGATGATCCTGTTCGGCGGCACGTCGGTCATGTTTCTGGCCGGCGTGCACTGGGCCTATTTCGCGACCGTCATCGGCGCGGGCATCGGCGGGATCGCGGCGGTCTTCGCCAGCCGCGGGACGACGTGGCAGTTGCTGCGCGACTATCAGTTCCGCCGCATCGACACCTTCCTCGACCCCGCGAACGATCCGCTGGGCGCGGGCTATCACATCACGCAGGCCAAGATCGCGCTGGGGTCCGGCGGCTGGACGGGCCGCGGTTTCATGCAGGGCACGCAAAGCCGGCTGAACTTCCTGCCCGAAAAGCATACCGACTTCATCTTCACCACGCTGGCAGAGGAATTCGGCTTCGTCGGGGCTGCATCGCTACTGACCTTGTACGTGCTGATCATCGTGTTCTGCGTGGTGTCGGCGATCACGAACAAGGACCGCTTTGCGGCCCTGCTGACGCTGGGAATCGCGGTCACGTTCTTTCTCTACTTCTCGGTCAACATGCTGATGGTCATGGGGCTGGCGCCGGTGGTCGGCGTGCCGCTGCCGCTGGTCAGCTATGGCGGGTCCGCGATGATGGTGCTGATGGTGGCGTTCGGCCTCGTGCAGTCGGCGCACGTGCACAAGCCGCGATGATCCGCGTCCTGTTCGCGGCGGGGGACGAGGCGTGGGACAGCTATGCGCTGCCCTTGAAAGCGGCCTTCGCGGCCGAAGGGCTGACCGCCGACCTGTCCCGCGACCATGCGCCCACCGTTGTGGACTACATCGTCTTCGCCCCCGACGGGCCGGTGCGGGATTTCGCGGCCTTTGTGAACACGCGTGCGGTCCTTGGGCTCTGGGCCGGGGTCGAGACGGTGGTCGGCAACGCCACACTGACGCAACCGCTGGCGCGGATGGTGGACGACGGGCTGACGCAGGGCATGGTGGAATGGGTGACGGGCCATGTGCTGCGCCACCATCTGGGCATGGACACCCATCTGGCGGGGCAGGACGGGACATGGCGCGTCGGGGTGTATCCGCCGCTGGCCCGCGACCGCCCCGTCACGGTGCTGGGTCTGGGCGCGCTGGGATCGGCCTGTGCGCAGGCATTGGCGGGTCTGGGGTTTCCGGTCGCCGGATGGGCGCGGCGCCCGCGCCGTGTGCCGGGCGTTGCCCGTCACGCGGGCGCGGACGGGTTGCAGCGTGCCTTGCAAGGCGCGCAGGTCGTCGTCACCCTGCTGCCGCGGACCCCGGCGACCGAGAATGTGCTGAACGGCGAAACCCTGGGATGGCTGGCGCCCGGTGCCTTCGTCGTGAACCCCGGTCGCGGTGCGCTGATCGACGATGTGGCGTTGCTGGCGGCGCTTGACAGCGGGCAGGTCGGGGCGGCAACGCTCGACGTGTTCCGCATGGAACCGCTACCGCCGAGCCACCCTTACTGGACGCATCCGCGCGTGACCGTCACGCCGCATGTCGCCGCCGCCACCCGGCCCGACAGCGCCGCCCGCGTCATCGCAGCCAACATCGCCCGCGATCAGCGCGGCGCGCCACTGTTGCATCTGGTGGACCGCGCGGCGGGCTACTGAGCCGTCAGCGCAGTTTCGGCGGCGCGGACGGATCGGACCCCGGCGCCATCGGCACGGCGGGCGTGGGACGCGACAGCACCGGCAGGTCGAACCGCAGCCCCACCCGCCCCAGTCGCAGGGCGATGGGATCGGCGGAGGAGACGAACATCACGTCCATGACGCCCGCGTCGATGCCCGAAAACGTCAACGCCTCTCCTGCCGCATGGGCCAGTGCGCCATGCGCCGTGTCCGGCGCATCGACGAAGGCCAGCACATGGCCACGCCCGCCATCCGCATAGTCGGCGGCGACCAGCAGCGCGTGGTCGGCCAGACCGGCGGCACGGGTCAGCTTGCGATCCAGCGCCTCCAGCACCGCCTCCGGCAGGCCGGTGGGGCGGTGAACGCCGGTGAGGCGCGCCTCGGCGGGTTCGGGTGCGTGATCGAGGGTGGTGGCAAGCCAGTCCACCGCGTCCGCGGGGATCACCATGTCGCTGGGGGCCACGGTCGGGTTCAGCGCCAGGCCGATCCCCTGCCCCGCCATCATCTGCACCAGCGCCCGCCCCGGCAGACCCGCATATGGCGCCGCACGGCCGGTGAATGCGGACAACCGCTCTTCCGCGTCGAAGACCAGCACGTGCGGAGCACCGTCGATCTGGAACACCTGTGGCGTCACCGTGTCGCCCACCGGATCGGCGTCCAGCAGGATGAACAGGTCGGTGTCGGCCAACTGTTCGTAGAACCGCAACCGCAGGGTGTCCGACTGGTCCATCGCCGCATGGGCCCGGTCGAGGTCGGTCGTCATCTCTGGCAGGATCATGTCGTCAACACCTCTTGGACGCGGGCCCGCAGCACGGGCAGGACATCGGCTTCGAACCACGGGTTGCGGGTCAGCCACGCGGTATTGCGCCACGACGGATGAGGCAAGCAGAACACGCGCGGTGCATGGTCGCGCCAAGCGGCGACACGGGCGGTGACGCCCGCCTTGCCGCCCAGATGCCAGCTTTGGGCATAGCCGCCGATCAGCAGGGTCAGGGGCACGTGGCCCAGCGCGTCCATCACCGGCTGCCGCCATGTCGCCGCACAGATGCGCGGCGGCGGCAGGTCGGACCCGGCGGCATCATAGCCCGGAAAGCAGAACGCCATCGGCACGATGGCGACGCGGCTGCGGTCGTAGAACACCTCGTTCGGGGTGCCCAGCCAGTCGCGCAACCGGTCGCCGGAGCGGTCCCAGAACGGCGTCTGGGCCGCATGGACCCGCGCGCCGGGCGCTTGGCTGGCGATTAGGATGCGCGGCGGGCCGTCGAACCACACCACCGGACGGGGGCCATGATGCGTCGCCGTCGCGGCAAAGCGATCTGCGCACAGCCGACAGGCGGCGATCTCGTCCTTCAACTCCATTGGGTGCAGGTGGTGCCGCGACGGGTCGGGTCAAGGTGCGCCACCCCACCTCACACAGGGGTGTAATGCGGCGGGCCACCGCCACTTGCGCCTGTCTTTGGCCTTAATCTTGCGGCATATGGGTGCCATGGTCGCCTGACGTGACACGGGGTTAACCCATTGGCGCGATCATTGTGTATGGATGGGTCTTGCCGGAACGGCGCGTGCAATGCTGGAATTCAATCAGGTCTCCAAGTCCTTCTGGACGGGCAAGACGCGCAAGGTGATCCTTGACCGCGTGTCGTTCCGCGTGGAACTGGGGCAGTCGCTTGGCATCCTCGCGCCCAACGGCACCGGCAAGACGACGGTCATCAACATGATGGCGGGACTGGAAAAGCCGGACGAAGGTACCATAACGCGCGGCTGCCGCATCTCTTTTCCGCTGGGGTTCATGGGCGGCGTCGTGAACAAGCACACGGGCCGCGAGAATGTCCGCTACATCGCAAGGCTGTACGGCCTCGACCCCGACTACATCGAGGCGTTCTGCCGCTGGCTGTGCGGGATCGCCGAATACTTCGACATGCCGGTGGGCACCTACAGCGCGGGGATGCGGTCGCGGCTGACGTTTTCGTTGATGCTGGCGCTGGATTTCGACATCTACCTGATCGACGAAGGCATGCCGTCCACCACCGACGCCGAATTCAATCGCAAGGCCGGAGAGATCCTGCGCGAGCGGCTGGAGAAGACCACCGTCATCATCGTCTCGCATCAGGCCCAGACGCTGGAACGGTTCGCCCGCACGGCGGCGGTGCTCCGGCACGGCAAACTGCACATGTTCGACACTCTCGAAGAGGCCAAGCAGCTTTATGACTACGAAGCCGACAGCTAAGAAATTCCGCATCCGCAAACCGATCCTGCCGGGTGACGGAGGGGTCGCGCAGGACGTGGTGCAGGCCGCGGCGACGGACACAGGTCGGGCCGAGGGTGCCGCACCCGGTGGGGCGCAGGATGCCTATGGTCGCGACGCCGACATGGCGGCGCTGCAGTTGCCGGTCGATACGGTGCCAGTCGATACGGTGCCAGTCGATGCGATGCCGGACGCCGGGGCGGATGCGATGCCGCCGCTGAGTGCCGACATCGACGCGATCCGGCGCGAGGGGCTGACGGGGCGCCAGTTGCGCATGGCGCGCCGCGTCGCGCAAAAGAACGGCATGGCCGTCACGTCGGACTTCGATGCGGTGCGTCAGTTGCGGCTGAACGGGATCGATCCGTTCCAGCGGTCCACCGTGCTGGAACTGGTGACACCGGAAACTGCCGGCCCTGACGCCGGGCGCATGGGCGGCGGTACCCGCGCACCGGGTGCGGCACTGGGTGCTTTACCCGGCATCCCGGCTGGACGCGTGCAGCTGCCGCAGACCACGCCCGATGGGTCCGGGATGCTGCCCTCGCCGCATGTGATCCCGCCCAGCGAACGGCACCTGTCCGAAATCGCCAAAATCCAGCGCGACCTTGGGCGGCGGCGCAGGCGCCGGACGTTCAACATGCTGGCGCGCATCGCCATCTTCGTGCTGCTGCCGACGATCGCCGTGGGATACTATTACTACAGCATCGCCACACCGATGTACGCCACCTCGTCCGAATTCGTCATCCAGCAGGCCGAACCCGCCAGCGGCGGCGCGGGCGGGCTCGGCGGCCTGTTTCAGGGCACCTCGATGGCGACGCAGCAGGACAGCATCGCGGTGCAGTCCTATCTTGCGTCCCGCGCGGCGATGGCGCGGCTCGACGCAGATCACGGGTTCAAGGCAGTGTTCGCCGATCCATCCATCGACCCGGTCCAGCGCCTGCCCGCGGACGCCACGAACGAGGCGGCCTTCAGCGTCTATCAGGACCGGGTCAAGCTCAGCTACGATCCGACCGAAGGCATGCTGAAGATGGACGTGATCGCACCTTCGCCGGAGGCGAGCGAGACGTTCTCTCAGGCGCTGATCGGGTATGCGGAGGAACAGGTCGACCAGCTGACCCAGCGCCTGCGCGAGGATCAGATGTCGGGCGCGCGCGAAAGCTACGAATCCGCCGAGACCAAGCGCAGCGATGCGCTGGCCGCGTGGCTGACCCTGCAGCAGAACGTCCAGCAGATCGACCCCATCGGCGAAACCGCCGCCATGACGCAGCAGATCTCGGCGCTGGAAACGCAGCGGCAGTCCCTGACCCTGTCCCTGCAGGACCGTCTGAACGTGACCCGCCCGAACGAGGCGCAGGTGAACGCCCTGCGCACCCAGATCGCCAACATCGAAACGCTGATCGCCGACATGCGCCAGCAGATGACGGATTCGACGGCCACCGGCACGTCGCTTGCGGCGCGCAACACCGACCTGCGACTGGCCGAGGAAAACTATACCTTCCAGACGCTTCTGGCGCAGCAGGCCCTGACGCAGATGGAAACCGCCCGGATCGAGGCGAACCGTCAGGTCCGCTACCTGTCGCTGAGCGTCGAACCCGTCGCCCCCGACGAGGCGACCTATCCCAAGGCGTTCGAGAATACGATCTTGGCGTTCCTGATCTTTTCGGGCATCTACCTGATGATCTCGATCACCGCTTCCGTCCTTCGCGAACAGGTAACCAACTGATGCACGACGTCTCCATCGGCGATCTGATCGTCGGCAACGACCGCCCCCTGCTGGTGATCGCCGGTCCCTGCCAACTGGAATCGGCCGATCACGCCCAGATGATCGCCGGCACCATGGCCGAGGTCTGTCAAGCCGCCGGGGCACAGTTCGTGTTCAAGGGCAGCTACGACAAGGCCAACCGCACGTCCCTGACGGGACAGCGCGGGTTGGGCATGGACGAGGGTCTGCGCGTGCTGCAGGGCGTGAAAGACGCCATAGGCTGCCCGGTGCTGACCGACATCCATGGCATCGACCACTGCGCAACCGTCGCCTCGGTCGTTGACATCCTGCAGATCCCCGCCTTCCTGTGCCGCCAGACCGACCTGCTGCTGGCCGCCGGCGAAACGGGCGCCGTCATCAACGTGAAGAAGGGCCAGTTCCTCGCGCCGTGGGACATGCCCAACGTGGTGGCCAAGATCGAAAGCACCGGCAACCGCCGCATCCTGCTGACCGAGCGCGGCGCGTCGTTCGGCTATAACACGCTGGTCGCCGACATGCGCAGCCTGCCGACCATGGCGAAGACGGGATATCCGGTGGTGATGGACGCGACCCATTCCGTGCAGCAGCCGGGCGGTCAGGGCGGCAGCAGCGGCGGACAGCGCGAATTCGCGCCTGTCATGGCGCGCTGCGCCGTCAGCATCGGCATCGCCGCCGTGTTCATCGAAACGCACGAGGCGCCGGATACCGCCCCTTCGGACGGGCCGAACATGATCCCGCTCGATCAGATGAACGCGCTGATCGCGTCCCTGATGCAGTTCGACGCGCTGGCCAAGGCGAACTCCCTGCGCGTCTGATCGCGGCCGCGCCCAGCGGGCCGACGGTTCTTGCAAGGCGCGGGGTGCGGCGGCCCGGTCGTTGCGCAGGACCGGGCATGACGCGTGCCCACCGGGGCGAGAGCGGACACACGCCCGCGTCTTGATCCAAAGTCCGCAAGGCAGGACAACGCTGCCGCCCGGTGCTATTGACGATGGCACCTTCCCGGCCAGTCGATGAGATGTAGCATGACGATCACCCATCAGGACGAGCTGGACGGCCTCAAGGCAATCGGCCGCATCGTGGCCAACACGATGCACCGCATGGCGGCGGCCATGGAGCCCGGCATGACGACGTATGAGCTCGACGCCATCGGTGCGCAGTTGCTGGCGCAGGAAGGTGCGTTGTCGGCACCGCAGGCCACGTATGATTTTCCCGGCGCGACATGCATCAGCGTCAACGAGGAAATCGCCCACGGCATCCCCGGTCAACGCGTGCTTGCAGCCGCAGATCTGGTGAATATCGACGTGTCCGCGTCCCTTGACGGCTATTTTGCCGATACGGGGGCGACCTTTTCCATCGGATCGGTTCAGCCGTCGTTCGACCGGCTGTGCCGGGATGGCAGACGCGCGATGCATATCGGTATCGCACAGGTGGGGCACGACAAGCCGCTGGCCGGGATCGGCCATGCCATCGGTGCCTTCGCATCCAGGCGCGGCTATAGCCTGATCCGAAACCTCGCCAGCCACGGGGTCGGCAGGGCCCTGCACGAGGAACCCGAAGAGGTGCCGACATGGCCCACCAAGGGTGACCGGCGCCGGATCCATGATGGCCTCGTCCTGACCGTCGAGCCGTTTTTGTCGCGCGGCGGATCGTGGGCCGTCACGCGCGCCGATGACGCGTGGACCCTTTACAGCCAACCGGCAGCACCGGTGGTGCAATACGAACATACCGTCGTGGCAAGCCGGAACGGCCCGATCATCGTCACGTTGCCGGGCTGAAACGGAATGGTCAGCCGCGCGCCGATCGGGACGTCACACGGTCGCCCCGATGGCCATCCTTCCTGCCGCCCTCGCAGGGATGGGCACGCGGGGCGGGCGACCCTGCGGTGGGTTCATCGATGCCGTTGCCCTACCCTTTCCGGAAATCGACCCAGAACCGCGTTTCGTCGGCCGTGCTGAAATAATCGAGCGTCCCGTCGAGGTGATCGACGAGATATTTGGCGATCGCCAGACCAAGGCCCGCCCCCTCGCGACCCCGCGTCATGGTGTCGTCCGCCTGCACGAAAGGCTGGAATATGGAATGGCGCAGGGCCGCTGGAATGGGCTTGCCCCTGTTCGACACAGAGAACCTGACGACACCATCGTTGTCGTCCAGGGCAATCAGCACGTCGCTGTCCCTGTCCGCGAACTTGATGGCGTTCGATATGATGATGTGCACGACCCGAGCCGCCTTTTCGGGGTCCAGCGCACAGATCAGCGGCGCATCCGCAGCGGCATACCTCAAGGCAAGTGACGCAGACACCGCACCATCCTCGCTCGCCACCACGACCTGTCGGACGAGGGCGGTCAGATCCACCGGTTCCAATATCGGGTCGAGGATGTCTGCCCGCAGGTTCTCCATCTCGAGGACATCGTCCAGAAGCGCTTTCAGCCGCAGCGCATTGCGGTGGGCCATCGAGATCAGTTTGAGATCGTTGACCGGCCTGACATCCGGCCCGGACGTCTGCAGGAACGTCAGCGCGCCGATGATCCCCGTCAGCGGTGTCCGCAGTTCGTGATTCACGGTTGCAATGAATTCGTTCTTCAGGAAATCCAACCGCCGGGCGAGCGTGATGTCCTGGATCTGAGAGATGTACATGATGGGCACATCGGATGCATCCCGTGCCACGGTCAGGTTCAGGATACCCGTCAGGATCCGCCCGTCCGCATGGATATAGCGCTTTTCGAGGGCGACGCTTTTCTGATGGGTGGCGACCATCTGCCTTGCGACCTTGACCGTCGCGTCGCGGTCGTCCGGATGGGTCACGTTCCTGAACCCCACCCGCATCAGTTCCAGCTTCGAATACCCCAGAAAGTCGCACAGCGCCGTGTTGACGTCGATCCAGCCGCCGTCCATCGCCGTCAACGCCATTCCGATCGGCGAATGCTCCATCGAGGCGCGGAAAAGTCTCTCACTCTCCTGAACGCGCAACAGATGGGCTTCGGTGTCCCGGGCAAGGTCACCTTGGACGGGATAAAGCCCGACGGACGCAGGTGCGGCGATGGTGCCTTCGGTCATGGACGGAAACGATCCTCAGCTTCGGTGGTCCACTGTAGCGTGCAGCCACGCCACCTCCTAGACCCCGAGGACAATATGGCGTCGTGCGTTGCTGTCGCGCGTCAGCCCTCTCCTTTCCGATGGCAGGCTCACGTGGCCGATTGGCCCAGCCTGCACAAGGTGGTGGCCTGACGAAGACTTTACGTTCTTCATGTGGTGCGATCCATGCACTTTGCACTGTGGCGCATGCCGGGTGCAAAGCCGCCCACGTCGCGGCTGCGGCCGACCCGCTGGAAGAGCCGACCGACCGCGTGGGGATCGATGGCATCTGGGCGGCACTTTGCCTTGAACAAGCCTCTGGAGACGTCACGGCGTCCGGATGTCTCCCGACCGTCTTTCCCGGAACGTCCGCTTGGCAGATGGACGCGTCACCTTTGGTCCATAAGAGTGCGCCACACCGTTTCACGGCACGCCGGTGTCCCGGCAATTACCTGCCCCGCCGCCGCGTCAGTTTATCGCCGCTTGGCAACCGCCGCCGCCAAGGGCGCGACCATCCCGCAGACCTGCGCGGGTTCACGTCACGGGCTTTCAGTGGCCTCGCGCATGCTGGATCGCCACACGGTGTGCACCTCAGATCGGCAATGGCGCGCATCGAACAGCTGTGTGGATTGAACTCCGTAGCCAGTCTTTCGGCGCCTTGAAGGTCTTGGACTGCCAGAAATCCCGATGACCGGGGGACTGATCGCGACCTGTCGCGTACCCCCGCAGTATCAGCCAAAGATCTGCCGCGCCGTTCCCTCATCGGCACCTGATTTTCAGAATGGGCGTAAAATTGCAAAGCAGGGGCAATCAGATTATGCAGTTCGTCACACAACAGCCGTTGACCTATTGCAATCAATTGGCCCGATGGTCACGCCGCCATTGCAGGGCCGAAAATTTCCTTCGCTTTCGCAAACAAACGGGTTTGCGGACCTATCGCCGCGAGAACGCTGTCCTTCAGGGCTGGAAACAAGGTCATCAATTCCGACAATTCGGCACCTTGGAGTATGGCCAGAGCATGCAGGCCGGGATAGAAACTTTCGGTCCAGATGTCATTGGATCTGATGATCTGGTGACGATCGAACATGAGGTGGATATACGCCACATGCCGTATGCCACGGGCTGTCCGCACCCGACCACCCTTCATCCGCTCCAGTTGCGTCGCACGGATCAGCGTCTCTTCATCCCGATTACCTTGACAGATCAGAACCCCATGCTGCGGCGACACGAGCAGTGGCCTTGAGTTTCCGATTGCACCCGCCTCGATCTTGATCGGGCGCAATTGGGGACGTGCCACCAGATCGTGCCCTGTGAGGGTGCGGCGCCCGATCCAGACGATGGGCTGCGGACCGTTGTCGCGGGTGACCACGACATCGCCGGGGCAGAGTGTATCGATCGAACGCGGTCCCGACGGCGTCAGGATCTCGGTGCCGGGTGTAAAGCAGGGTATGCCGGCACGGTATCGCTGACCTGCCGTTGCCATGTCGCCGGGCGCGACATTCTTGAGGATGATCGCCTCGCCGCTTGGAAAGATCAGCTTGGCAGAGCCGTTGTCGTTGACCACGGTCACGTCGAACGCCGTGACGGAACTGCCGTCAGGTGTCCGCAGGTCGCTGGTATCCAGCTGATCGGTCGTGAATCCGCCGCCCACATCGGTCATGTCGAAGTCGGTTACCTGATCCTAGCCACCGGCAGCGTCCAGTTGGAAGATGTCGCGCCCGGCACCGCCGGTCAGGGTATCGTCACCCGCCCCACCCGTCAGTGTGTCGTTGCCGTCGCCACCGAAGAGCGCGTCGCTGCCGGTACCGCCGAGGAGGAAGTCGTTTCCGATTTCACCCGACAAGACGTCGTTGCCGGTATCGCCGGCCAGCCTGTCGTCACCGATGCCGCCGTCCAGCACGTCAGCGCCATCGCCGCCCTGCAACGTGTCCTGTCCATCGCCGCCGTACAACGTGTCGGCACCGATGCCTCCGCTGATGCGGTCATCGCCCGCATCGCCCCACAGCGTGTTGCTACCTGTATCCCCGAACAACGTGTCATTGCCAGCGCCGCCGTAGAGAGAGTCGTCACCGGTCCCGCCATAGAGCGTATCCGACCCGCCACCCCCGAAGGCTCTGTCATTTCCAGATCCGCCGAAGATCTGGTCGTTAGCCGTTCCAGCCGAGATCGTGTCATTGCCGCCGTTGCCGTAGACGGTCGATCCGGTGTTGGTGATCGTGTCGCCCTGAAGGTCGGCATAACCGACTGCCATGCTCTGCCCGGTATCGAGGCCGTCCACGTGCCCGTCCGCTCCTGAGGAGGGCAGGTTGAACGTGCCATTCGGATCGATACTGAAGCTCATCGTCAGAGCCGACAGCAGCGGCAGCCCTTGCGGCGCATACAAATAGGTCTGGCCGCCGGACGAGAAGACAGCCACGGGTCTTGAGCCGATCTGAATACCAAAGAGTCCGATTCCGGCGATGGTGCCTGATCCGAGATAGTCGATGGTCTGCGCAGCCCCGCCGTTCCACAAAAACGTCGTCTGTCCCGTATCGGACGGGCTGAGCTGTCCGTTGTTATCGACAAATTGTCCCGGCGAAGGTCCGGATGTCCCGTTGAGAAGACTGACGTTGAGCGGCGATCCCGAAAACAGCGTCGCAAGGGCGCCGTTGTAGACGTAGATATTCGAGACTGACGACACGACACTCACGCGCTTCAACCTTCACCGGGTCTGAACCTCGTCCCTTTTCGGGCAACGAGGTGTGCAAGCGATGAAATCTGCCCGGTCATGTGACTAAAATTCTCGGATCATTCATGAATGATGCCGCGATCAAAACCGCTCCTGCACGACCGATACCGGTGTGGGGCGATGCACTTAAGATTTCACAAACGACGGTGTCGCTGATGGCGAAGCCACGTGAAGTTGGTCTCTGGAGAGCATTGGATCGACGCTGCTCCAATATCTGTGGCTGCTGCGCTCGCAAGATGTAGCGGTGACGCCCGTGATCGCTCAGCCTCGCCATCGGCAGCACGCGGCGCGGCTGTGAACTCGTCGCCCTGCGGGTGAGGGATGCCATCGCAGTCCCTGTCGCCGAACGCGAACCCGCTGCCGCGATCCACGCGCATCGCCCCGGGGCGACCGGACAGGCCCGGAACACATGCATAGCACCAGCCGGGGACTGGAAGGTCGTCCATCGGAAACGGAGACGGGCAGACGCGGGAGTTTCGGCGCGAGGCGGTGCGGCTGGCACCGACCGGCGGCGCAGGATCGTGCGGCATCGCGCCATCGGGCTATCGTCTCCCCCTCCAGCGATCGCCCGGATGTCGCAGATCACGGCTCAGTCTGCGGGCTCTGCGAAACTGCCGGACGTCGGCCTCGCTGTCGGACCAAAGTGCCCGGCAGGGCAGGATCATCCAGCCGCCGGGATTGCCGCACATCGGGGCGATCGAGCCTCGTGCCGACAGCCAGACAATGGGCGTTCGGTCCGCGACCGAAACCCACAACGCCGCACGGATGAAATTTCACCCGGAACCATGCGGACGTGAAAGTGTTTTACAATCAAGCAATTCGGAGGAACCCATGAAACATTTCTTGTCTGTCGTCGCCCTGTCGGCGACCCCCTTTGCCGCCGTGGCGCAAACCGATGGCACGTTCACGCTGACGGATCTGCCCTATGCCACGGACGCATTGGCACCCGTCATTTTGCAGGAAACGATGGAACTGCACCACGGCAAACATCATCAAAGTTACGTCGACAACCTCAACGCCGCGATCACCGCTGGCGACGCTCCAGCGGACCTGACGCTGCAAGAGCTTGTCGCCGCCGCCGGGACCTATCCGGATGCTGTCCGCAACAATGCGGGTGGTCACTGGAACCACGACTTTTTCTGGAACACCATGGCACCGGCAGATGCGACGGGTGAGATGTCTGACGCCCTGAGCGAGGCGATCACGGGCGTCTTCGGGTCGCAGGAAGAATTCGAAACGGCCTTCCAAGAGGCTGGAGCAGCCCGGTTCGGGTCCGGCTGGGTGTGGCTGATCGTCGACGATCAGGACCAGCTGCAGATCACCACGACGCCCAATCAGGACAATCCCCTGATGGACGTGGCCGACGTGCAGGGCACACCCCTGCTGGGCAACGACGTGTGGGAACATGCCTACTACCTGAGCTACAACAACCGCCGCGCGGATTACCTCGGCGAATGGTGGGGCGTCGTGGACTGGCCTGAAGTGTCCGACCGCTACGACGCGGCGCTGGCCGACTGACCCCGCAGCGATCCGGAACGGGGCGGACACTGATCTGTCCGCCTTTTTTACCTTGCCGCCAGATCACGCCTTCTTGACCGGGGTCGGCGGTAACGCATCCGTCACGTTCGCATTGACCCGGTGGAACGCGACCTGACCATGATGGAGAACACGATGAAAAACCGTCCCATTTCACGACTTGCCATTGCGACCGCGCTGATGACCGCATTGCCCGTGGCGGCACTGGCACAAGCCGAGGCCGAGCCTTCTGCGACCGGTGAAGCGACTCCCGAGGCGCAAGTCTCGGTCGAGACGTCGCCACCCAACGCCGCGGATCAGCAACCGGCGTTCGAGGGGCAGACGCGCGCGCCGCAGCCTGCCAACATGCCGGAGGTCGCGACCGCGACGGTGGCGACTGATCTGCCGCAACTCTGGGCGCTGGAGTTCCTGCCGGACGGACAGATGCTCGTGACGGCCAAGGCCGGCCAGATGCACGTGATCGATGCGGAAGGCACCGCGACCGAAGTGACGGGCGTGCCGGAGGTCGACACAGCAGGGCAAGGCGGTCTTCTGGACGTGGCATTGGCCCCGGACCACGCGGAATCCGGTCTCATCTTCTTCTCCTTCGCGGAACCGCGGGATGGCGGCAACGGCACCTCGGTCGCCTCGGCGCGCCTCGTCCTCGATGAGGCTGGTGGCGGCACGCTGGAGGATGTCGCTGTGATCTTTCAGCAGACACCCACCTACGACGGTGACAAGCACTTCGGGTCGCGGCTGGTGTTCGGCCCCGAGAACGAGCTGTACGTCACGGTCGGCGAGCGGTCTGACGAGGAACCCCGCGTCCAGTCGCAGGATCTGGGCAGCGGGCTGGGCAAGGTGTTCCGCATCACCACCGAAGGCGAGCCGTTCGAGGGTAATCCCTTCATCGGCACCGAAGGGGCGCTGCCGGAAATCTGGAGCTATGGCCACCGCAACACGCAATCCGCAGCGCTCGATGCCGAGGGCCAACTGTGGATCGTGGAGCATGGTCCGCTGGGTGGCGACGAGCTGAACCGCCCCGAGCCGGGTGAGAACTATGGTTGGCCCGAGGTCACATACGGCCTTGAATACAGCGGCGATGCCGTCGGCGATGGTATCACGCAGCAGGAACCCACATTGCAGCCCGCCTACTACTGGGACCCGGTCATCGCCCCATCCGGCATGGCCTTCTACGCGGGCGACGAATTCCCGGAATGGGACGGCGCCGCGCTGGTCGGCGGACTGGTCACCGAGGGGCTGGTCGTGCTTGAGTTGGACGGCGATCAGGTCACGACCGAACAGCGTGTCCCCCTCGACGCCCGCGCCCGCGACGTGAAGGTCGGACCCGATGGCGCGGTCTATGTCGTGACCGAGGATCGCGATGCGGGAACATCCGAAATCCTGCGACTGACCAAGGGCTGATCACACTGCGGACGTCACGGGTGGGGGTGGTTGTTGACGCAACCACCCCCGCAAATGAATGCCGATACCATGCGCTGATTCGATGGGGTCGTGACGGGCATTGCGCGACTGTCATGCGAGAAAGGCCGTGTTGTGCGGGCCGAATTCAACCAGCTCAAGGAGTGTGCGGGCAACCGCACGTCCTACTCTCCAGTTCCATTCGACATTAGAAGAGTAGCATGAACGACCGCCCTACTGCTGGCCCGACCGCCACGGCGGCTCTGATGGTCGCAGTTCAGGAAGAGCTAGCCGCGGCGTGAGGTGCAGGAAGCCATGCTTTTGCTGCCATCATAGGCCACGTCGCCGCAGGTTCAGTCGCCATCTCGGACATCGTGGCTATCATGTGCTTTGATGAACGTCCAAGCGAGCGTCTATGCGGTCGTCACACGCCGAACAGTCCCGCAGAGGGTCCCGGTTGCCTCGCCGACGACTCCCACAACAGCTACTATCACGAGCCC
Source organism: Loktanella fryxellensis (assembly GCF_900110065.1). Classification (GTDB taxonomy): domain Bacteria; phylum Pseudomonadota; class Alphaproteobacteria; order Rhodobacterales; family Rhodobacteraceae; genus Loktanella; species Loktanella fryxellensis. Next base: position 152,827 of record NZ_FOCI01000004.1, read on the forward strand.
AGTTGTGTGCAGCGCGCCTATGGCACTTTGGGTCTCCAGCGATCTGGCGGGACCTTGCACGGATTGCATGCGCCAATCCACCGCAACACACGGCCTAAATGGACGCCGGCGCTCGCCGCGCTCTTGGCCTGCGCACCAAATGCAAAGCGCGGGACGTGACCGGGGTCCCGTGCCGCGCTTGCGGCGTCGATCAGACGCCATGGATCATCGTATGGGCAAAAGCGACGTCTGGGCCAACTCGGCCCGCTCCTCGCCTTCTAGCGCCTCAGCGCGGCAGCAGCACGCCGTCGACGACGTGGATGACGCCGTTCGACTGGTTCACATCTGCGATGCTGACCATGTAGGCGTTGCCGCTTTCGTCATAGATATAGACGTTGCCCGACGGGCTGACCTGCGCGGACAGGGCCGCGCCGGACACCGTGGCAAAGTGGTGGAACCCGTCGGAGGACGCGTTCGCCATGGACACCAGATCGGCCGCCGTCACCTTGCCTGCGACGAGATGGCTGGTCAGCACATTGGTCAGCGCGTCGCGGTTTTCCTCCAGCAGCAGCGTGTCGACCGTACCGGCAGGCAGCGCGTCGAAGGCGGCGTTCGTGGGGGCGAAGACGGTGAACGGGCCGGGGCCCGACAGCGTCTCGACCAGACCGGCGGCCTGCACGGCGGCGACAAGCGTCGTGTGATCGGCAGAGTTCACGGCATTCTCGACGATGTTCCTGTCCGCGAACATCGCGGCACCGCCGACCATCGGATTATTGTTCGCATCGGCGGCTGTCGCGGCCATGTCGTCGGCCGGCATCGTGTCCGTCGCGGCGGCGGCATCCTCTGCCGGCATCGCGTCGGTCGCGGCATCGTCGGCGGCGGGCAGCAGGACCGCGTCGATCACGTGGATCACGCCGTTGGACTGCACCACGTCGGCGATGGTCACGGTGGCGGTGCCGCCCGTCTCGTCGGTCAGCGTGATGACGCCACCGTCCACCCGCGCCTCCAGCATGCAGCCGCCCAGCGTCTCGACCATGTGGACGCCGTCGTCGTCGGCAATCATGCCGGCGATGGCATCGGACATCGCGTTGGCACCGACGACATGGCAGGTCAGCACTTCGGTCAGGGCGTCGATGTTTTCAGGCCTCAGCAGCGTCTCGACGGTGCCTTCCGGCAGGGCGTCGAAGGCCGCGTTCACGGGCGCGAAGACCGTGAACGGGCCTTCGCCCTGCAGCGTCTCGACCAGACCGGCGGCCTGCACGGCGGCGACCAGCGTCGTGTGGTCTGCCGAATTGCTGGCGTTCTCGACGATGTTGCGGTCGGCCAGCATGGCAGCCCCGCCGACCATCGGGTTGTCGGTCGTCTGGGCAAAGGCCGGGGCGGCGGCCAGAATGGTGGCACCAATCAGGATGGCGCGTAGCGAACGTGTCATGTGCAGAACTCCCGTTGACGCCATCAATGGCGCGATATGCTGTAGAGACGAGCAGACGTGCAAGATAGTTTCACCCGACACGCGAAAGAACGGATCGGACAGCGCCGTTCGTCAAAGCGGCAGCGGCGGCGTCAGCCCGCTCTCTTCCAGATTCCACTGCGCCGACCAGGCCCCGCCTGCCCGCGTCAGCAGCAGGTAGTTCCGCTGCGCCTGATAGCGGGTGCGATGCCCCGGCAGCGGGGCGATGCGGATCGGATGATCTGGCAAAGGCGCATCCCCCAAGGTCGCCAACGCACCGAGGAACCGCGCCCAAGCCGCCGGCGGCGCACGATGCGCGATGCCCGACGCCACCAACTGGTTCAGGTGCAGGCCGCCGCCCAGATCCATGACCGCCCGCGTCGCCAGGTGGATCTCGCCCGACAGGGCGGTCAGGTCATGACCGTCGCGGCGCGCCATGTCGCGCACCAGACGCAGCATCCGGCACCATTCGTCCCGGTGGGCGCGGCTTTGCCACTGGTCGCGCAGGTCGTCCTCGTACTTCTGCATGCGCGGCACGACACGCATCGCCAGTTCAAGCAGCGACAAACGCGGCCCCAGCAGTGGCACGCTCGACATCAGCAGCGTATGCCCTGCGGCGTCCTGCTGCCCCGCCGCGTCCATCATGGCCCAGCCGCCGGTGCCCATGATCGCGTGGCGCGTGCGTTCGGACCGCAGGTCGGGCGCCAGGATGCGCAACCCGCCCGCCGCGACCGACCAGCCCAGATGGCGCCCCGCCGGATCGGCAAAGCGTGCCGGCAGATCGCCGTCGGTCGCCGCGTGCTGAAAGATCAGGAACGCCTCGCGTGCCGCCGCGAACAGGGTCTGCCCGACGGAAGAGGCCGTGACGGCGGCAGGCAGCGACCCCCACCCGTCGCAGATGTCGTGATCGTCCCACTGCATCAGCGACGGCACACGGGCCGCCAGCCAGGCGAAGGGTAGCGCGGCATAGATCTGGACATACCGCTCGAACAGGCGCTGGCGCAGGTGGTGCCGCAGATCAGCCAGCGCGTCGGCGGACGAGTCGCGCGGCAGGTCCTTGGGCCACCCCGCGCTCAGCGTATGGCCCTTGGTCACCTCGTCCGCATAGATCTGGTCGCCGCCGTGCAGCAGCAGCGACAGCGGCTGGCTGCCGTGATCGTCGCGCATCCGCGCCCACATCAGGTTCCGCGCGGACCCGTCGCGGTCAAGGTCGCCGACCTCTTCACCGTTGCATGACACGAAGGCAGCGCGCAGGTCGCCCGTCATGTCGCTGGCCACGGCAAACGTCTCCCCGTTCCAGCTGTAGGACGAGGCGCGATCCGCAGGCAGGGCAAAGCGGACCCGCCAGACGGCGGCATCGTCGTAGGTCGCGATGCGCGTCGGTGCGACGGGTCCCGCGAGCGCGATAACCGGCGGCGGTGTGGCGTGTTTGTCGGCGACGAACAGCGCGGCCAGATGCATGCAGCCGTCGCGCAGGTCGTCCAGAAGCAGGATGGGGCCAATGATGGCGGGGCGTGAACCGGTCATGAAACGCGAGCTAGAGCGCGCGCAGCGCGTCCGCAAGGGCCGCGCCATCACGGATGCACATCTTGCAACGCGCGCCGCCGGTCCACATCTGTGAGCAAAGCGAAAGGATACGCCCCATGAACGTGCAGAAGCTGCTTGAACAGTTCCTCGGACCCGATGCGACCGCGAGCCTCGGCGGAGACAGGCTTGGGGCGCGGGGCGGTCTGCCGACCCGGCCACAGGGCGGCCTAGCGGGACAGGGCGGCGACAGCATCGGCGACATCCTGCGGTCCGCGATGGGCGGCGGCGGATCTTCGGCGCAACGCGGCGGCGGACTGGGCGTACCCGGTGCGGCCATGGGCGGGCTGGCGGCGGGCGGCCTGCTGGGCATGGTGCTGGGCGGCAAGAAGAAAAAGCGCAAGAAGGGCTTCGGCGGTGGCGGTGTCCTCAGCCACGGCGGTGCTGCGGTGCTCGGCGCCCTTGCCCACCGGGCCTATCAGAACTGGCAGGACGGCCAGCAGGCGACGCAGGCGCCCATGGCCACGTTGGCCGACGTGCCGCAGGACGGGTCGCGTTTTGCACCCGTCACCGGGGCCGACGGCAAACCTTTTGCGCTTGCCCTGATCGGATCGATGATCGCGGCGGCGAACGCCGACGGCCACATAGACGCAGAGGAACAGAAGCTGATCTTCGACGCCGCCGACCGCGGCGCCCTGGACGCCGAGGGCAAGGCCTTCATCTTCGACGCGATCCAGCGACCGCTGTCGCCCACCCAGATCGCGGCGCTGGCGGCGGACCGGGAACAGGCCGCGGAACTCTATCTCGCCGCCCGTGTCGCCATCGACCCGGACCACCCAACCGAGACGGCCTTTCTGCGCAGCCTGTCCCACGCGCTGGACCTGCCCGCCGACCTCGTCGCGCACCTGGATACGCAGGTGATGCGCAATATCGAAAGCTGACGACACCTGTGATCCTGCGCGGTGAGACGCCGCGGAGGATACGCGCTTTGGTCGGTCGGGTGATGGGTGTCGGGTTCCGGCAAAAGCCACCGCGTCGCCCGGACCGGGCGCAACCGAACCGGGCGACACGGTGCCTGACTGCTGGTCCGGTTATGGCCGGTCAGGCACCGTAACGATACCCTGCCGCCATCCCACCGCAGCCCCCCCTTTTGCGGACACGTGCGATCAGTCACACACGGACGCGACCGCCCATCGCCCCCGGAACAGGCCCGACCACCCCATCGCCTTGATCGCGCGCGTGCAGAGGATTGCCGTCGCGCTGACGGCGACCGAAAGTCGGTTGGTGTCGGCACTGATGCAGGCCCCGCGTGACATCGCACTGGGCACGTCGACGGAATGCGCAGCCCGGATCGGCGCGCACGAGGCCACGACATCGCGTCTGGTGCGCAAACTGGTGTTCGCCAACGATACCGCTTTGCGCGACCACCTGCGGGCCGAGTTCCCGACCCCGGCGTCGCCGTCGCATCGGGTGGCGCAGACCCTGAGCGGGGCACAGGGCCAGGGCGTGCTGGCGCATCCTGTCGCAGCCGAGGTAGCGGCCCTGACCCGGCTCTCGGACGTCGTCGACGACGACCGGATCGCAGCGGCGGCGCGTCTGCTGAACCGGTCCCGCGTCTTTATCGACGCGCGCGGCAATGCCGAGGCGCTGGCGATCCTGATAGATCGGCGCCTGCGCCGCATGGACCGTGCGACCGTGCGGCTGCGCGGAGCCGCGCGCGATCTCGCGGAACTGCTCTGACGCTGGACGCCGCGGATGCGGTCCTTCTGTTCGCCTTCCGCCGCCCGCCGCGCGACAATGCTCGCATCGTCGGTCTGGCGCGGGAACGGGGGGCCGCGACGCTGGCGGTGTCAGGCAGCCGCGGGCCATCGCTGGCGCCCGTCCCGGATCAATTGCTGGCGGCCCCGCGCCGCGAGCAGGGCGATACGTTTCAGACCCTAACCGTGCCCATGGCGATTTGCAATGCGCTGGTGCTGGCGTTGGCGGCGACGCGTGATGACGCCGCATTGGCGCGGCTGAAACAGCTCGGACCCCTGATCGGATGCTTCGAAGAGCCGGAGCAGACCCGCCAGGCGCGACATCGTTGCTGCAAGCTGTCTTGGATATCGCAAGATTGTTGCATTACAGCATGACAGGGCCGGTATCACCCCTGACCCCGAGGAGACATCCGGTGCGGCACGTCCTACTGCCTGCCTCGCCCTGCCCCTCGCTCTGCCGATGGCCACGACCACCATTGCGCAGGATCTCGACACCCTGTCCGCCGCCGATCTGCTGCCGCTGAGTCAGGCCGATGGCAGCTTGACCGTCCATGCCTTTACCAGCCGGATCGGCCGGGTCGAAGAGGCGTTCGAGGCGGCCTATCCCGGCGTCGACATGATCGGCTTCGACATGACCTCGACCGAGATGATCGCCCGCCTGCAGAACGAAGCTGCCGCCCAGATCGGCAATGCCGACGTCATCTACGTGTGCAACGCGCCGGTGGTACTGACCGATCTGCCGGCGACCGACCTGATCGCCCCCTATGTGCCGCCGCGCGTGGCGGATGCCCTGCCCGACACCGCCCAGCCACGTCTGCTGCAACAGCGCGTGTCCACCAAGGTGCTGATGTAAAGAGAGGAAAGCCACCCCGATGGTGCCCCCGGGTCGAACCTGTGGGATCTGACGCAGCCGGAGTGGACGAGCCGCGTCGTCATGGTCGATCCACTGCAGCGCGGTGACTACCTCGATCTGATGGCCGAGATCGTCTTGCGCAGCGACGAGATGGCCGCCGCCTATGAGAACGCCTTCGGCCGCGCGATCGTGCTGGACGACGGGATCGCCGACGCGGGCCGCCAGTTCATCGTCGACCTGTTCGCCGACTATTTCGTACTGTCAGTGTCGACCGACGACGTGAACGCCGCCATCGGCGCCACCGGCCAGGATGCGGCCCCCATCGGGTTCACGTCCCATTCCGACCGCCGCGACAACGCGGAGGAAGGCTGGGCCCTGCAGCCCGCCAACGCGGTCGAACCGGCGAACGGCATCGTGTTTCGGGCGCTGCTGGCGCTGAACCCGGCAGGCCGCAATCCGGCGGCGGCGCGTCTGGCCATGGATTTCATGTGGGGCGACGACAGCGACACGGGCGGCGTCGGGTTCGCGCCGTTCTATGTGGCCGGCGACTGGGCGACGCGGACCGACATCGTCCCGCACCCGGACGCGATCCCGCTGGCCGCGTTCAACGGCTGGCAGATCGACCCGCAGGCCACCGCCGACCTACGCGCCGAGATCGCCGACTTGATCCTGACGATCCAGTAAACGCGCGTCACGAGTGCCGCGTGTGGGCGGGCGGGCGGGATGATCCCGACTGCCCGTGTTTTGTCTTCCGCATACCAGAAAGACCGCCGCTCATAGTCAGCCGTTCCTTGCGCCAAAACCGCCTGCCCGCCGGGACCGGCCTCAACCTTGTCGTGCTGGCGGTGCTGTTGGCGCTGGTGGCAGCCCCGCTGCTGAAGATCCTGATGCAGACCCAGTCGCCGGACAGCATCGGCGGGTGGCGCTACGTGCTGGCCAGCCCGCTGTCGCCGGACCTGTTCTGGCGGCCTGCGGCGAACACCATGATCCTCGGCATCGGGGTCGCGGCGGGGTGCGTGTTGATCGGCGGGTTCCTGGCGTGGCTGGTGGTCATGACCGATGTGCCGTCCCGGGGGCTCATCGGGTTCGTCGCGACCTTGCCGTTCAGAATCCCCAACTTCGACGCCGCCCTTGCCTCGGTGACGGTGTCCCGCAACGGCCGCGTCGGTGGCGGCGGCGGCCTGCTGGAGGGGTGGGGCAGCTTTAGCACCGTGAGCGGCAAGGGCGGACACGCCTGCCGCTTTACCTTCAGCGGTGCGCGCCTGCCGCTCGCGGGTGAGGCGCTGCGGACCTGCGTGCTGACGACGATCGTGCCGATCCTGCTGCTGATCGCGGCCAGGCTCGTGCCGATGGCCTCGGCCCTGTTCGCGGACTGGACGCTTGCGCGACTGGATCGGGGCTGCTGACCCGGCATTTGCACAAGGACAGGCGGGGGTGCTGACCGATCCGCAACTGCTGCGCGCCCTGACGCTGACCACGGGGCTGGGGGCCGTTGTCGCCGTGATCGTGAACGTCATCGGTATCCTGATCGCCGTGACCCTGACGCGGCACCGCCTGCCAAGCGTCAGCGACGCAGTCAGCCAGCTAAGTTTCCTGCCCATGCTGCTGCCCGGCATCGCATCCGGTGCGGCCTAGATCGCATTCCATGGTGGCCCATCGGACCGCTGCCCGCCCTTTATGACACGACGACGCTGCTGGCGCTGGCATTGACGGTGGCGATGCTGGCCTTTGCCTTGCAGACCGGGCGGCCCACGGTCGCCCAGATTCCCGGCGACATCGACGAGGCGGCGCGAATGACCGGTGCCGGATTTCTGCGCCGCATCGGTGCGAGCACCCTGCCGCTGGCCAGCCGCAGCCTGATCGCCAGCCTGCTGCAGTGCTTCGTCAACGTGGTCAGCGATCTGGCGATCGTCGTGCTGCTCTATACGCCCATCACGCCGCTTCTGTCGGTGCTGTCCTATCGCCATGCGTCGGACGGGTTGCACCAGTTCGCCAATGCGGTGACGCTGGTAATTCTGGCCATCTCCACCCTCGCCGCCGGTCTTGCCATGCTCTGACGCGGTCGCAAGCGGCCCTGGCAATCGTCATGAGGACCCCAAGATCACCCTCGACAGCCTCGACCGCCTAGACAAGACCTTTGGTCAGGCCGCCGCCGTGCAGGATGTCAGCCTGACCGTCCCCGACGGCGCGTTACTGGTGCTGCTGGACCCATCCGGCTGCGGCAAGACGACCACATTGCGGATGCTGGCGGGGCGGGATCACCCGACGCATGGTGCCATCCGCTTCGGCGATACGGTGGTGGCCGATGCGGCGGGCGGACGCTTCGTCGATCCGGGACAGCGGAATGCGGTCCTCGTCTTTCAATCCGATGCCCTGTGGCCGCACATGACGGTCGCCGGCAACCTCGACCGGCCGCTGAGGGTGTCGGGCCTGTTGCGGCACGACCGCCGCACCCGCGTCACCAAGGCGCTGACGATGCCGGGCGTGGCGCCCCTGTCCGCGCGCTGACAGGGCGAGATTCCGGGCGGGCAGCAGCAGCGCGTCGCCATCGCTCGCATGATCGCGCCGCGCCCGCGGGTCCTGCTGTTCAACGAGCCGCTGTCGAACCTCGACACGACCCTGCGGGTCGAGAGGCGGACCGAACTGCTGCGCGTCCACCGCGCGACGGGGGCTGCCGCGATCTATGTGACCCACGACCAGATCGAGGCGATGATGATGGCCACCCATGTGGCCGTGATGAACGGCGGCCGGATCGAGCAGTTCGACACGCCGGACCGGCTGCTGTCGGATCCCGCATCGGCCTTCGTCGCGCGGTTCATCGGCACGCCCCCCGCGAACCTGATCCCGGTGGTTCGGTGTGCTGCCCGATGCGGCCCTGCGCGGGTCCACGGGTCACGCCATGGTGCGGGGCGAGGGTGTGAGGATCAGCGACGCGTCCTGACCCCGCAGTGTCGCCGCGACCCTGATTGAGGTCGTGCCGATGGCTGGGCGGCTGGTGACGGGCATCGCCCACGGGTTGCGCCTGACCGCCGTGACCGAGGTCACCCAGCCCCTGCCCACTGATCTGCAGTTCCAGTTGCCGGACCGACCGGCAGCCCTGTTCGATGCGAACGGAGCGCGCCTGCCATGAGACGACTCCTCCTCGTGCGGCACGGCGAAAGCGTGTGGAACGCGACGCCACGCCTGCAGGGTCACGACCGTGGCCTTGCGCAGACCGATGCCCTCGCCCCGCTCGTGGCGCGGATGGTGCCCGACCACGTGCGGACCTCCGACCTGCAGCGCGCGCTTGCGACCGCCGACCGCCTTGGTCATGCGTATGCGGTCCCCGCCCCCCGCCTGCGCGAGATCGGCGTGGGCGACTGGACCGGGTCCGAGATCGCGGCACTGGACCCCGCCACCTATCAGGACTGGCGGGCGGGCACCTTTGCCCCACCGGGAGGCTACGTCTGGGCCGATTTCCGGACGCGGGTCTGCGCCGCCGTCACGGACATCGCGATGCAGGGGCACGGGACGGTCCTGTTCGTCTGCCATGGCGGCGTCATCCGGGCGCTGATCGATGGGGGGCCGGGCCTGCCGCCTGCGCGCCTGCTGCCGGTCGGCCCGGCCAGCCTGACGGTGATCGGTTTCCGGCAGGGTCAGGCCCGCTTCGCCGCGATGAGTGGCACGGCGGACGGGCTGTCGCTGGATGCACCCGATTGACGGGCGACCCGGCGTTCGGACGTCATCCGCCTAGCGGTGGCCGACCCAGCCCCGGTCGTCGGTAAAGGGGCGGGCGTCACCCACGGCGACCCTCGCATATCCGTCCGGCAGCGATGCCAGCGCGGTCAGCGGCGCGGGGGACGCGGCCAGCAGCAGATTGGCGCGGCCACGGCTGCTGGGCGGCCCCTGCACGACCTCCACATGCGGATAGATCCCGCGCAGGATCGCATGCATCCCGCGCACCAGCGGCCCGTCCGGCCTGTCGATCAGGTTCACATAGACGGGGCCGTCGACGATCTGCCGCAGGCGGGCATAGGTCTCTTGCGTCACCAGATGCGCCGGGACCGACCCGGAGGAGAATGCGTCCATCACCGCCGCGTCGAACCGCTGATCCGTTTCATTCAGAAAGACGCGACCATCGGCATGCACGATGCCGAGGCGGGCCGCCCCCGCCGTGCCCCCTGCCGCGGCGTCGTAGCCCGTCCGCGCAATCATCGCAGAGGCCCACGGCATCTGCGCGCGCACCACCTGCGTGATCAGCGGGTCGATCTCGACCGCGAGGGCGCGGGCCATGGGCCGCGCTGCCAGCAGTTGCGTGGGCAGGGTATAGCCGCCGCCGCCCACGAACAGCACGTTCGGCGCGGGTCCCAGATCATGCTCCATTCGCGCCCAGATCCACTGCGTATAGGGCAGGATCAGCGGGTCTGACGCATCGCTTGTGCCTTGGCCTGTGCGTTCGGCGGCCTGCTGGGTCCGGTCGGAGTAAAGGTTCACCGCCCCGCCCTGCCGGACGACGTCGATGCAGGACATCCCGGATTCGTAACGGCAGATCGGGCCGCCGGTCAGGCTGGCCGCGACGACCAGCCCCGCCACGATGACGGGCACCGCCGCCCCTGCGGGTGCAGGCGGCCCGCCGGGGCCAGCCGGCCCACCCCGCACGAAGGGTACACACAGCAGCGCCGCCGCCCCGCAGGCCGCAAATGTCGCGACGGCGCCGAAGACCGGCAAGGCGACGAAACCCGCCACGATCGCGCCGCCGATGGCGCCCAGCGATCCCGCCGACAGCACCAGCCCCAGCGACGACCCCTCGCGGCCCGGTCGCGCCTCGACCGCGATGCGGGCGAGGAACGGCGACGGCAGGCTGACCAGCACCGATGCCGGAAAGAACGCGACTAAGACGGCCAGCAGCATGCCGCCCGTCCCCCGCAGTCCCACGGCATAGATTACGCCCAGGACCTGCGGCGACAGCGCCATCAGGACGGCCGTGGCGATCAGGGCGCGACGGACGGCGGCCGCAGCCGCGGGGCGCGGACGCTCGGCAATGAAGCCGCCCAGTGCACTCCCCAGTGAAAACCCCGTCAGGATGGTCGCGATCACCGCCGTCCATGTCAGCAGCGACGTGCCGAAATAGGGTGCCAGCACACGCCCCGCCGCGATTTCGTAGGTCAGGCCGAGGGTGGAGAGCAATAGGATCAGGCCGATGGTCGTCCAGAATGGCATCGGCGCCTCCTTTGCCGGGCTGTCGGTGCGGGGCCGGAACAGGGTGCTGCGTGCAAACCCCGCGCAGGTGTCGCATCTGGTTTGGTTTGCGCAGCCCCAACTGGGGTCCGCACCCCGCCAGAGCGATAGCGGACCGGGTCGGTCGACCGCAAGTCACGATAGGGGGACATCCCGGCAGCAATTCCCTGTCCTGCCGCATCCCGGACTCGCTGATCGGTATCGGGCGCAGGTGGCGAATTTGACGGCGGCGCCGCACAGCGACAGCGTGAAGGCTGAGGCCACGTCGAGCATTCGCAGCCTGCTGACCGAGATCCGGCTGATCCCAATGAACGGGGTGCTTGCCATTGAACTGGTGAGGGCTTTGGCGGGGCTGCTGTTAGTGGGCGGTCCCAGAAACACGAAAGCCACCCCAGGGTGGCTAGTTCGACATTGCTGATTGCGGCAGGGTGTTTTGGACAACGTTTACAGCGACTGACGCATGTCACCGTTCGGCGGTAAGCTATGGTTACCGCCTTGACGGCCCTTTGCGTCTTCGGTTGCGATCGCCCCATGAGTCGTGTGATCCGACTTGCCGGCACCGGGCCTGCGTTGCGAAATGGTCTCGTTGCCGTGCAGGAATCGTCAGGCGATGGTGGCGTTCGTCAATACGCCTCTTCGTAAAGACGCAGGGCGTCCGCCTGTGTCACGTCTACGGGATTGTTGACGAGCAGCCGGGATTGCAGCATGGCGTCGCGCGCCAGCATGGGCAGGTCGTCGCGCGGCACATCGACGTCGCGCAGGCGCAGCGGCGCGCCGGAGCGTTCCATCAGGTCCTGCATCGCGGCCACGAAGGCGGCGGACCGGGCCTGCGTGTCTGCCCCGCGCCCGGGGGCCACCACATCGGCCAGTTGCGCATAAAGCGGTGCTGCCGCCGTCATGTTGAACCGCAGCACCGGGCGCAGCATCAGCGCGTTGGTCAGCCCGTGCGGCAGGTGGTAGTGCCCCCCCAGCGGATAGGCCAGCGCATGCACTGCCGCGACCGGGCTGTTGGAAAACGCCTGCCCCGCCAGGTTGGAACCCAGCAACATCGCCTCGCGCGCCGCACGGTTAGAGCCGTCGGTGCAGGCCGTCAGCAGGTTGGGGGCCATCAGGCGCAGGGCCTCGCGGGCGAAGGCGTCCGACAACGGGTTCTTGCGGTGACGGCTGGTGTAGGCCTCGATCGCGTGGACCATCGCGTCGATGCCGGTGGCCGCCGTCTGTTCGCGGGGCAGGCCGACCGTCAGTTCCGCATCCAGCAGCACCCGGTCCGCATAGAGTTGCGGGGCCACGATGCCCAACTTGGTGGTCTCACCGGTGGTCAGGATGGTGATGTTCGTCACTTCCGATCCCGTCCCTGCGGTCGTCGGCACCTGCACCAGCGGCACGCGGTTTCCCGCGACCTTGTTGATGCCATACATCTCGGACAGGGGCTGATCGGAGCCGAGCAGCAGGGCCGTGATCTTGGCGATGTCCATCGACGACCCGCCACCCAACCCCAGCACAATGTCGGCCCCTGCGCCCTGCCCCCGCGCGACGCAGCTGGTGACGACATGTTCCGGCGGGTCGGCCACCACGTCGTCGAAGACGGTGACGGTAAAGCCCGCCGCCGTTAGCGATGCCATGGCCGGGGCCAGCAGGCCGTTCTCATGCAGGAATCGATCGGTCACGATCAGAAGGCTGCGCTGCGCAAACCAGTCCCGCAGCAATTCACCCAAACGCGCGGCGCCACCCCATTCCACAAGCAAGGACCCTGGGGTGTCGAAGGAAAACGGTGCGAAGGTCTGGGTCATCGTCCGGTATCCTTGGTCGTTTGGTCGGAAGTAATGAAAAGACGCGTCGCGCAATTTCCAGCAGTGGGTCCGCTGCAGGAGGTCCATAGCAAACTTGATTGTCGGGTTTGTCAATTCTGGTCACCACCCCATGACAGACATGCGGGCCAATCAGGCGACCACAACAGCGCTTGAACAGTCGCCGTCACGTCAGGATTCCTCCGAGCGATCGGCCGCCGAAGTGGTGGCGAGAGGACCGCGAAAGAGTCCTTACCGCGAGTTCCCGATATCTAGCCGGACGAACCCGCCGTATCGTTCAGGCGCAGACGCCATCGGTCAGCCGCATGCGCTTGGACCAAAAATATGCGCCCCACTGCGCCCCCATGCCGTTGCGCTGCCCGTTTGCAGCCGATGACGCCCGCACAGGCTGACGATCCGCCGGTGTTCTGGACCCACAACAGACCCGCATTGTCAAAGAACATCCCGGCGAACGCCTTGACTGCGGACCATGCGACCGGTCCGTCGTGGCGGCCCCAAGGCGGATTCGGCAACCCGCGGGCTGGCAGCGCACCTCTGCCAGGATCTTGCCCGTCGTCCATCGGGCAAGATGCAGCCGCGTGCCCGGACTTGCAGGGTTTCCGCGTTGCAATGGTTGTTTCCGCACGGCTGACCATGAACACACCGTGACGGCAGACGTTGAAATCCTCCGACCCGTCGGCGTCGCCACCCACCATACGCGTCGCGGCCTTTCGACTGCCTCCGACACCTTGTCGCATCAGGTCGGTGCGGGGGCAGGACGGATCAGTTCGCCGACATCGTCCCAGCACAGGTACGAGAAATCGTCTTTCATGGCGTCATCCGATGGCCGCGCGCCGCCTGTGACCATTCGTGTACTGCCGCGAAAATCGAGACATGTGCTTGACGTGCGGATGACGGCCCGACTGAAGGTCGGGACGCGTAGTCAAAGCGGTCTGACACCAATCCCGATGATGTCCGTTCTCACCATCGCCGGGTTCCACGTCGCGGACGACTACGATCATCGGACGTGCCTGTCCGCTGGTCGTGACATTGCCCCGCCACCCCTGAATGGGCATGAAACACGGGTGCGTGACATGGGTCGTCCTGCTGATCGACTGGCGCTTCAACGGGTCGGGTGATAGTCCTGACCCATGAGTGAATTGCAAACGCTAGAGGCCTGCCTGACACAGTCTGGCCTGGCACCGATATCGGCCGAGGATGCGTCGCTGGCATCTGCATTCGGTCATGTGCTGGCACTGCCAGTGGTGCTGCCACATGACCTGCCGCGCAGGTCGCAGGCCCTGCAAGCGGGCATCGCGGTTGCATCCGATGACACGATTGGCGCAAGCCCACAGATGCCTTTATCGCTCCTTGCGGCACACAGGGTGTCTGCTGGTCAGGACGTGCCAGAGACTGCCGATGCCGTCCTGCCGACCTCTGCCTTCGATGGGTCCGGCGCGACAGCAATGGTCATTGCCGCCTGCGGTCCGGGGCATGGTGTGCGCCGTTCTGGCCATGACGGCAGGGCCGGCACGGTCATCGCAGAGGCGGGCAGCAGGGTCGATGCGTTGGTGGCTCTTCTTGCAGAAGAGGCCGGCATCGGGACCGTTTCTGTGCGTCGGCCGCGTGTCGAAGTGGCGTTGGACACGGCGGCGCACACCGATTTCGTGAACCGCTGGATTGCAGGCATGGGCGCTGTGGCATCATCCCGACAACCCCACCTGCAAATTCGGACAGGCAGGGATCACAGGCCGCGCTTGGCCCTCGCCGGGTTTGAGACCGCATGGCTCGCGTGGGAAAACGATAGCCTTGTGTTGGACTTACCGCCCCGGTTCGACGGGATGATCGCAGGTCTGCTCGCGCTCGGGATGCCGGCGGTGTTGGCGCTGACGGGCGCCATCGCACGGCCGGTGACGCGCACCTTGCGCAGCAACATCTCGTCGGTCCCCGGCCTGTCCGATCTGGTGCTGCTGCGCGCCAGCGACGAAGGGTGGGCGCCGGACGTGCCCGGTGTCATCACACTTGCCACCCTGTCGCGCGCATCGGCCTTTGCAATCATACCGCCGGACAGCGAAGGGTTGCCAGCCGGTGCGCCGTTGGCCGGCACAGCCCTGAGCCCCGGATCGATCACACACCCATGACCCGCCCTGCCCCCACACAGTCCCAGTTCCTGCACATCCTGTCGCGCAATGCCGCCGAGACCGCGTTCCTTGCCGCGCTGCACCCCAGACCCACCCGGGTCGAACCGGTTGCGCTGGACGCGCTGCTCGGCCGAGTCTTGGCCCGTGACATCGCATCGCCCGTCGATGCGCCACCCTTTGATCGCGCCCTGGTCGACGGCTTTGCCGTCCGGGCCGCCGATCTGGCCCAGGCCTCGGGGGCGGAACCGTGCCATCTGCGCCTGAACGCCGAGGTCATCGCCTGCGGGACGCCGCCGGCGCTGACCGTGGGTGCCGGCACCGCCACGGCCATCGCGACGGGGGGTCCGATGCCGCGCGGCGCGGATGCGGTCGTGATGATCGAATTTACGGAACCGGCGGACGGTGGCATCACCGTCAACCGTGCTGTGGCCCCCGGCGCCTTTGTCGGCTTTGCCGGATCGGACATCGCATCCGGCCAGATCATGCTGCGGCGTGGCACCCTGATCGGCGCGCGCGAGGTGGCGATGCTGGCCGCCGTGGGCCTCGACCATGCGCCGGTCTGGGCAAAGCCGCGAATAGCGATCCTGTCCACGGGGGACGAACTGGTGGCCGCCGGAGAGCCCCTGCGACCCGCGGCGGTCTATGACAGCAACGGTCCGGTCATCGTGGCGGCCCTGCGCGAGAATGGCTGCGATCCGGTCCATTTGGGGATCGTCGGCGACGATGCCACCGCCTTGCAGACAGCGCTGGCTGCGGCACATGCCGCCCATGACGGGGTGATCCTGTCGGGCGGCACGTCCAAGGGAACCGGCGACGTGACCGTGCAGGCGATTGCCGGTCTGGGTGCCCCCGGCATCGTGGCTCACGGGGTCGCGCTGAAACCGGGCAAGCCGCTGTGTCTGGCAGTGTGCGACGGCAAGCCGGTGGTGGTGCTGCCGGGGTTCCCGACTTCCGCCATATTCACGTTCCACGACCTCGTCGCGCCCGCCCTGCGCCTGCTGGCGGGTCTGCCCCGGCGCAGCGCGGCGGTTGTCACGGCGCATCTGCCCGTGCATCTGCCGTCGGATCTGGGACGGACCGAATTCGCCATGGTCGCACTGCTGCAGGGCGCGGACGGGCTAGTGGCCCATGCGGTTGCCAAGGGGTCCGGGGCGGTGACGGCCTTTGCGCAGGCCGATGGTTTCGTCACGGTGCCCGCCTTGGCCGACGGGCTGTCCGCCGGCACGCAGGTGCAGGTCACGCTGTTCGGTTCCCAGGTCACGGCGCCCTCACTGGCCATCATCGGCAGCCACTGCACGGGTCTCGACGCCGTCTTGGGGCGGATGGACGATGCAGGGCCGTTACCCCGCGTGTTGGCCACCGGATCGCAGGGAGGGCTGGCGGCCTTGCGACGGCGGGACTGCGACATTGCGCCGATCCATCTGCTGGACGCCGACAGCGGCACCTACAACACACCGTTCCTGTCAGCCGGCATGCGGCTGATCCCCGGCTGGCGGCGGATGCAGGGCATCGTATATCGCAAGGGCGATGCACGGCTGGAGGGGCGAGATGTGGATGCGGCGCTGGCCACTGTTCTGGGCGACCCCGATGCGTTGATGGTCAACCGGAACGCCGGATCCGGCACGCGGATCCTGCTGGACCGGCTGTTGCAGGGCGCGCGCGCGGCGGGGTACTGGAACCAGCCCGCGTCGCACAACGCCGTGGCGGCAGCCGTGGCACAAGGCCGGGCCGACTGGGGCATGGCCATCGCACCGGTCGCAGCGGCGCTGGATCTGGCGTTCCTGCCCGTCGCCGACGAACACTATGATTTCGCCGTCTGGCAGGAACCCCGCGATGCGGGTGCGCTGGCGGCGTTCGAGGATGCGCTGGCGGCAGCGGCAGACGATCTGACGGCCCTCGGGTTTGTCCCGGCGACATCGAAGGAACAGGCATGACCGAAGAAACCCTGGACGTGATCGGCCTGCTGTGCCCCCTGCCCGTGCTGAAGGCACGCAAGCGTTTGCGCGCGATGGCCCCCGGTGCGGTGCTGCGGGTGCTGGCGAGCGACCCCGCTGCCGTGGTGGATATTCCACACTTCTGCGTGGAGTCCGGCCACGCCCTGCTGGAAATGGATGATCTGCCAGACGGGGCTACCGCCTACATCATCCGCCGAAGCTGAGCCCGAAGGCCGCATAGGGGATGAACCGCACCGGATTGCCCTGCGCCACGTCGCAGGCAGCGTCCGGCAATTCCACCAATCCGGTGGCCCACGACAGACCCGAGATGCGCCCCGACCCTTCGGAGGCAAAAACCTCGGCCGCGCCAGCATCATTCAGACGGGCGCGCAGGAACTCGCGGCGGCCCGCCTTCTTGCGCTTGGCGAAGGCGGCAGGCACCGTGAACCCCTGCGGCTGACGCCAGCCCGCGCCCGACAGCGCCAGCAGCGCGGGCCGCGCAAAGACCAGCGTGCAGATCAGCGCCGCCACAGGGTTGCCGGGCAGGCCGAACACCGGGACGCCCTGCCACATGGCCAGTGCGAGCGGACGCCCCGGCTTGATCGCGATGCGCCAGCTGGAGAGGGTACCGCTGTCGCGCAGCAGGCGGGCCACGTGGTCTTCGTCGCCTGCGGATGCGCCGCCGGATGTCAGGATCGCATCGGCCCCCAGCGCACCGGCGTCCAGGCGGTCCGCGATCTCGGCGGGGTCGTCGGGGGCATGGCCCAGATCGACCACCTCGCAGCCCCAGCCCGCCAGCAGGGCCAGCAACATGGGGCGGTTGGCGTCATAGATCTGGTGCGGTACCGCCGTGATCGTCGGATCGGACACCAGTTCCGTGCCGGTGGACAGCACCGCGACCCGCAGGCGGCGATGCACCGCGACCCGCGCCACGCCCAGCGCCGTCAGCAGCGCCAGATCCGCGGGCGACAGCATCCGACCGGTGGGCAAGGCCTGTGCGCCCGCCGCCACATCCTCGCCCGCCCGTCGTGTGTTCGCCCCTGCCCGGACCGGCCCGTCAAAGGCCACGGTCTGCCCGTCGGTGGCGCAGTCCTCCTCCAGCACGACCGTATCGACGCCGTCGGGCAGGACCGCGCCCGTCAGGATGCGCAATGCCTGACCGTGCGGCAGCGCGCCATCGAACGGTTGCCCCGCAGCGGACCGTCCCACGGCCAGCGGCAGGCGCTGTACCCCGTCGCCGGTGGCCGCATGGGCAAAGCCGTAGCCGTCCACCGCCGCATTGGGCAGCGGCGGGTTCGACCGTTGCGCGGTCACGGGCACAGCCAGCACGCGGCCCAATCCATCGGCCACGGCCACATCCTCTGTCGCCGTGACCGGATGCAGCACCGCACGCAGCCGGTCCAGCGCGGCATCGACGGGTACCCAAGTCACGCCTTGCGGCATGGCGAAGCAGTCGTTGCGCAGGCGAGGCGGGATCAGATCACTCACAACCGCACCTCGCGCAGGATAAAGGTGGCCATCGCCCCGACATCGTTCAGATCGAACTGCGGCAGCGGATGATCCAGCGGCGCATCGCGGGCGATGGCGCGGATCGTGGGGTTGCCTTGGGCCAGCAAGGCGCGGCCCGTCGCGGCCCGCCACGTCTCGATCTTGGGGTGCGCGCTGATCTTGTAGCCTTCGACCAGCACCAGATCGCAGGGATCGAACCGTGCCAGCAGCGTTTCCAGTGGCGGTTCCCCCGCGTCCTGCAGCTCTGTCATCAGGGCCCAGCGGCGGGACGAGGCCAGGATGACCTGTCCTGCGCCCGCCATGCGGTGCCGGTGGCTGTCGCGGCCCGGCTGGTCGATGTCGGTGTCGTGGTGCGCATGTTTCACAGTAGACACACGCAGGCCGCGCCGCACCATCTCGGCCACCAGCCGTTCGGTCAGGGTGGTCTTGCCGGTGTTCTTCCAGCCCGTGATCCCGAAAACCTTCATGCGCGCCCCAGCAGTGTTTCGGCCTGCGCCATATCCTCGGGCGCGTTCACGTTGAAGAAGGGATCATGCGGCACGCTATCGAACACGGCGACACCGCTGGCGTGCCGGTCGGTCCACAGCACGATCTTGCGCAGGCCATCGGTCAGGGCCACCCGCAGATCGTCACGCAGGGCAACCGGCCACAAGCCAAAAGTCGGATGCCGTTGCAACCGGCCTGTCGAGTCCGGGCTGGCGGCCAGACACAGGCCTGATGGTCCCACCTGTGCCTGCAACCGCGCCACCAGATCCGCTGGGCAGAACGGCGTGTCGGCGGCGGCGGTCACGATGGCATCCGCGCCCCGCGCTGCCGCCCAGTCCAGACCGGCCAGCACGCCTGCCAGTGGCCCCGGCTGGTCGGCCACACTGTCGGGCAGCACCGGCAGGGCGAAGTCGTCCCACCGCGCCGGATCGCCGTTGGCATTAATCGCAAGCGTGGCACATTGCGGGGTCAGCCGGTCGATAACATGTCCGATCAGGGGTCTTTCGCGCAGCATCAGCAACCCCTTGTCGCCGCCGCCCATGCGGGTCGCGCGCCCGCCCGCCAGGATCACGCCCAGCGGCGCGGTCACGCCTCTGCCCCCTTGCGGCGATGCTGGCGATCCTCGTCGGGCACAGCGGTCAGATCGGCGTCGCGGATCAGGCGATCCGCCCCCGACAGGCAGACGAACCGCTGCCCCCGCATCCGCCCAATCAGCGTCAGCCCGGTCTGGCGCGCGATCTCGACCCCCCAGGCGGTGAACCCGGAACGGGAGGCCAAGACAGGGATCCCCATCATTGCGGTCTTGATCACCATTTCGGACGTCAGCCGCCCGGTGGTGTACAGGATCTTGTCCGCCGCAGGCACGTCATGCCGCAGCATGTAGCCCGCGATCTTGTCCACGGCGTTGTGGCGGCCCACGTCCTCCATATAGACCAGCACGAGGTTTTCCTGACACAGCACCGTGCCGTGGATCGCGCCCGCCGCCAGATAGAGCGACGGCAGCGTGTTGACTTGCCGCGCGAGGTCATAGAGCCACGACGTGCGCAGGGGTGCGACTGGCAGGGTCACGCCCTCCAGCCCCTCCATCATGTCACCAAAGACGGTGCCTATGGCACAACCGCTGGTGCGGGTCTTTTTGCGCAGCTTGTCCTCGTAACTTGTCTGGCGTTCGGTGCGGACCACGACAGTTTCTAGGTCCTCGTCGTAATCGACGCCCGTCACCCGGTCGTCGTCGCGCAACATGCCCTGATTGCGCAAAAAACCAAGGGCCAGATACTCGGGATAGTCGCCGATGGTCATGGCTGTGACGATTTCCTGCGCGTTCAGAAAGATCGTCAGGGGGCGCTCTTCGACCACGCGGATGTCGATGGTGGCACCGGTGTGATCGGTGCCCTGCACCGCCCGCGTCAGGCGGGGCGCGTCGGGATCGGGCAACAGGGGATGGTCGGTCATTGGCTGTCCTGACGGAAAGGGTGGCCCGCAGGGCCGTGAAAGGGCGGTCAGCCGCCGTGGCGGGCGATGTAGTCCAGCAGCGCCGCGCGGTCGGCGGGGTCGGTCACACGCTGGTCGGGCATCCGCGAACCGGGTGTATAGGCGTCGGGGCCCACGCTGAACAGGGCCCCGACGGTCTCGGGCGTCCAGACGATCTCCATGGCGCGCAGAGCGTCGGAATAGGCATAGCCATCGGCGCTGGCGACAGGTCGGCCGAATATGCCGTGCAGGCTGGGTCCGGCACGGTCGTGGTCGTCGGGTGTCAGGGCGTGGCAGACGGCACAGGCGCGGTAGACCTCTGCCCCGCGGCTGCCGTCATCGGGCGCGGCGGCCAGCGCCGTGGCGGGTGCGCCCATAGGCGCGCCATCGTCCAGCGACAAGCGCCGGATCGCGCCGTCCGCCCCGGCGCTGAATAGGGCATCGTCCGACAGGGCCAGGGCCCAGACCGGCCCATCGCTGGCTGTGATCTGCGCCCGCGTGGTCAGCGACGGCAGGTCCAGCAGCCAGACCGTGCCGTCGATGGCGGCTGCGGCCACATGATCCGCCGAACCGGCCACGGCCACAAGGGGGCGGTCGCTCAGGAACCGGTCAGGCAGTTCCGTGCCATCGGGCGCGAACATCCGCAGCGCCCCATCGGCAAAGGTCACCGCCAGCGCGTCGCCGGCCAGCGCCATGGCGTTGGGCAGGTCCGGCAGATCGGCGCGCAGGACGGGTTGCCCCTTTGGATCCCAACGGATCAGGCGCAGATCCGCCCCGACGGAGACCAGATCACCGTCCGGCAGAACACTTAGCCCAGACACGCGGCCCGTGTGGGCGGGCGCTGTCGTGTGGGTCAGGGATGCACGATCCAGCCGCAGCACCCAGCCGTCAAAGAAGCCCGCAAAGATCTGCGCCTCACCGACCGCAAGCACCGACACCGGGCTCGTGGCAGCGGCCGTCTGAATGACCGGCGTATCGGCGCCGTCACGCCATACGGCGACTCGGCCATCCTGTCCCGCGCTCACGAACCCGTCGGACAAGATGGCTACCGCCGTCACGTTGCCGTCGTGAAACCGCACGATCCGCCGCGCCGTGGCACCATCGGCGTCCCATTGGATCGCCCGTCCGTCGAAGCCGCCGGAAACCAGCCGATCCGGCCCCACGGCCAGTGCGCTGACCGGACCCGCATGGCCAGACGTATGCTGCGCCTGCAGGGGCGTGGCTGCCATCATCATGGCGAAGACGGCAACCGGCCACGACGCCATGACCTTGCCCCTTCAGTATCCGGTCAGGTTCGATCCGGGATCGCCGACGCGCGCACCCTCGGTGGCAAAGGCGCTTGCCACCGGTCGGGCAAAGTTGCCCAACAGCACGTAATTCGCCACGATCGCGGTCAGCACGGCAAAGGTCAGGGCGGCAAGAAATGGCTTCATGGCAGTGTGTCCTGTCTTGTGCGGGCGGGTATCTCCCCCCGTGTGATATGCGTCAACCCGGCCATCACGGCACGGGCCATCGTCTGATAGATCCGGCCCAGCGGCCCATCCGGGTCGCTGGCCGTCACTGGTCGACCTGCGTCCGATGCGGCACGCAGGTCCATTGCCAACGGCACGGCCCCCAGGAACGGCACACTAAGGCGATCCGCCTCGGCCTGCGCGCCACCGTGGCCAAAGATCGCGTGATCGCCGCCACAGTCAGGGCAGATGAAATGGGACATGTTCTCGACCAGCCCCAGGATCGGCACATCGACCTTGCGGAACATGGCGATGCCGCGCCGCGCGTCGATCAGCGACAGATCCTGCGGGGTGGACACGATCACAGCACCCGACAGCGGCGTGCCCTGCGCCAGCGCCAGTTGCGCGTCGCCGGTGCCCGGCGGCATGTCGACGACCAGCACGTCCAGCGCGCCCCAGTCCACGTCGGCCATCATCTGCGTGATTGCCGACATGACCATCGGCCCGCGCCAGACCATCGCGGTTTCCGCATCCACCATCAGCCCCATCGACATGGCCCGCAGGCCATAGGCCTGCATCGGTACCAGCTTGCGGCCACGGGCTGCGGGTTTGCCGTGCAGCCCCAGTAGGGTCGGCAGCGACGGGCCATGCACGTCGGCGTCGAGGATGCCCACGGACAGCCCCAGGGCGCGCAGGCCCAGCGCCAGATTGACCGCCGTGGTGGATTTGCCGACACCGCCCTTGCCCGATGCGACAGCGATGACGTGACGCACGCCCGCCAGCGGATCGGCCTTGGCCGCAGTCCGTCCCAGGTCCGGCGTCGGCCCCGCGCCGTCTGCCGTCAGGACGACAAAGGCATGGGTCACACCGGGGACACGGCGCAGCAGCGCTTCGGCTTGCGCCCGGACCGGGGCAAATGCCGCGGCACGATCCGCGGTGGTTGTGATCGTCAGATTGACCCGCGATCCGGCCACGCTCAGCCCGGTCGGCTGCACCGCATCCAGCAGCGGCGCACCGTCGGGCAATGTCAGTCCGTCCAGCGCGCGACGCAGGTCGCCGAGGCTCAGCTCTGCCACGTAACATGCCTTTCATGGCAGAAAACCATCCGCGCCGTTTTCACGACGCAGACGGTTTGTGGCGCATTTGACCGGGTCATTCGGCGGGATGGGTCCGTCCTGCGGCGGGGGCATCCGTGCGCCCCTTCACCTCCTCGACCCAGAGCGAGTGGTGTTCGCGCGCCCAGTTCTCGTCCACTTGCCCGGAGGCCATCGCATCGAACGCCCCCTCCATGCCCACCGACCCGATGTAGATATGAGCGATGATGATGGCGGTCAGACCGGCGGCGACCAGACCGTGAATGGTCTGATACAGTTGCCAGTCTGACGGGGTCCCCGCCTGCACCGGGAACAGCATCATGTAGCCCGTGAACGACAGCGCCACACCGCCGCCGACGACGCACCAGAAGATGACCTTCTGGCCTGCGTTGAATTTTTTGGCGGGCGGGTGCATGCCCTTTTTAAACAGACCACCGCCCTGCTTGATCCAGACCAGATCCAGCTTGTTCGGGATGTTGTGGGCGACCCAGAATACCACGATCAGCACCAGCGCCACCATGAACGGCCAGGCGAGGAAGTTGTGCGCCAGCTTGCCCCATGCGGTCAGCGTGCCGTAGGCCGCCTCGCCCACCAACGGCAGGATCACCGATCTGCCGATCACGAGGTTCAGGCCGGACAGCGCGAGGATGATGAACGTCGATGACAGCGTCCAATGGGCGAACCGTTCGACGGCACTGAACCGTTCGATCGTGCGGCCCGACATGCCGTGTTCGACGCGGACGCGCCCTTTGATCAGATAGAACGCGGCCAGCAGCACGAGCATGCCGCCGAGTGCCACGACAAAGATCAACGGCAGCGCGCCGCGCTGAAAGGCCGCCCAGTCCTTGTTATCGGGCTTGATCAGCGTTCCCGCAGTCTTGTTCGGGATCGAAACCCGTCCCGACACCGTGTCCGATGTGCCCAAGGCCTCGAACATCGAGTCCTCGGTCACGGAACTGGCCGTCGGATTGACCTGTGCCTGTGCGGTCATGCCGGTCAGCACGAGGCCAAGCGACAGGGCAAGGACGGCGAAAAAGCGGGTGAGTTGATGTGCCATGGTCATTCCTTACACCGTCAGCGTTTCGCCGTAAGCCGTCCGCCAGCCCCAGGCACCGGAGCCATAGCCGCGTGTCACAACCCGCTCGCGGTAGATTTCGGCGATGATGTCGCCGTCGCCGGCCAGCAGCGCCTTGGTCGAACACATCTCGGCGCACAGGGGCAGCTTGCCTTCGGCCAGGCGGTTGGACCCGTATTTGACGTATTCGGCCTGCGTCATGTCCGGTTCCGGCCCGCCGGAACAATAGGTGCATTTGTCCATCTTGCCGCGTGTGCCGAAATTGGCGGTCTGCGGATACTGCGGTGCGCCGAAGGGACAGGCATACGAGCAATAACCACAGCCGATGCAGGTATCCTTGTTGTGCAACACCACCGCGTCGTCGGTCGTGTAAAAACACGACACCGGACAAACCGAGGCGCAGGGCGCGTCGGTGCAGTGCATGCAGGCCATCGACACGGACCGTTCGCCCGGCAGCCCGTCATCCAGCGTCACGACGCGGCGACGGTTGATACCCCATGGCACCTCGTGCTCGTTCTTGCAGGCGGTGACGCAGGCGTTGCATTCGATGCAGCGGTCCGCGTCGCACAGAAACTTCATGCGTGCCATAATCTCAGCTCCTTACGCTGCGGCGATCTGGCAAAGCGTGACCTTGCCCTCGTGCATACCTGTGACGGGATCGTAGCCATAGGTGGTGATGACGTTGACGGATTCGCCCAGCACGATGGGGTCCGTGCCGGCCGGATAGTTGCCGCGCTGATCCTCGCCCTGGAACCACCCGGCAAAGTGAAACGGCATGAAGGCCACGCCGGCGGCGACCCGCTCGGTGATCATCGCCTTGACCCGCGCCTTCGACCCGCCTTCGGGCCCCGTCACCCAGACCCAGCCGCCATCGACGATGCCACGCGCGGTCGCATCCGCCGGGTTCACCTCGACGAACATGTCCTGCTGCAACTCGGCCAGCCACGGGTTGGACCGGGTTTCCTCGCCGCCGCCTTCGTATTCCACCAGACGCCCAGAGGTCAGGATCAGCGGGAAGTCGGTGGACACGTTGCGATCCACGACGTCCTGCTGCACCACCTTGCCGATGTTGGGCATCCGCTGCTGACGACGGTCGTCGTTGGTGGGATAGTTCGACACCAGCTCCGGACGGTTCGTGTAGATCGGCTCGCGGTGGACCGGCACGGGATCGGGCAGGTTCCACGCCACGGCACGGGCCTTGCCGTTGCCGAAAGGCACGCAGCCATGTTGCAGCGCCACCCGCTGGATGCCGCCCGACAGGTCCGTGGACCATGATACGGTGGCGATCTTTTCCGGGTCGCTGGCCCCGATGTCCCGGATCACGGCCAGTTCGGCAGGCGTCAGGTCGGTGTCCCAGCCCAGCTGTTCCAGCAGGGCATAGGTGAACTCGGGATAGCCGTCCTCGATCTCGGACCCCAGCGGCCAGCTGCCTTCGGCCAGCAATGTCTCGCCTTCGTATTCGAGGCCGAAGCGGGGCCGGAAGGCGCCGCCCCCGTCCATCGGCGCGAGGTTGGTGTTATACAGGATATGCGTGCCCGGATGCCGCAGTTCCGGCGTCCCCCAGCAGGGCCACGGCAGGCCATAGTAATCGCCGCGCACCTCCTCTGGCGCATCGGGACCGGCGCGAAGGGTGATCAGGTCGAAATGCTGCTGGTTGGCGATATGCGCCTTCAGCCGCTCTGGCGATTGGCCGGTATATCCTGTTGACCAGCCGCCGCGGTTGATCTCTTGCATTATGGATTCCGGCGTGGGTTCCATGCCGAACTTGCCCTGCACCATGTCGAAGTTCTTGAACATCTCGTCGGCAAAGCCCAACCGCGTGGACAGGGCGTGGATCACGGAATAGTCGCTGTCGGATTCAAAGATCGGTTCCACGACCCTTTCGCCCCACTGGATCGACCGGTTCGATGCGGTGCGCGACCCGGACGTTTCGAACTGCGTGCAGATTGGCAGCAGATAGGTGTTGTCGGTGCGGCTGTGCAGCGCCGCAAAGGTGGTTGGGTGCGGATCGGCAACCACCAGCAGGTCCAGCGCGTCCATGCCGCGCTGTGCGTCCTGCATCCGGGGCACCGTGTTGCCGCCGTGGCCAAACACGATCATCGCCTTGATGTTGTCCTGCTGGTCGATGTCTTCGGCGTCGATGGTGACCGCATCGAACCAGCGGGTCGAGGTGATGCCCGGCACTTCCATGTTCTGCGTGGGCGTCCGCGCCTCGCGGCCACCCTTGGCCGGCACGGCGTCGAACCGGCTGACGAAATAGTCGTAAGGCACGTCCCACACGCGCGACCAATGCTGCCAGGCACCGGCGCCAAGCCCATAATACAGCGGCAGGTTACCCATATCGAGACCGAAGTCCGTGGCCCCCTGCACGTTGCAGTGGCCGCGGAAGATATTCGCGCCACTGCCTTCGCCGCCGACGTTGCCGGTGGCCAGCAGCAGGATGTTGTAGGCCCGTACGTTGGCGGTGCCGACCGTGTGCTGCGTGCCGCCCATGCACCAGATAAAGGTGGAGGGGCGTTCCTTGGCGAATGTTTCGGCGACCCGCTTCAGGGTGTCGCCGGGGATGCCTGTGATGTTTTCCACGACATCGGGGGGATAGGCCCGCACGACCTCGCGCACCTGATCCATGCCGTAGACACGCTGCGCGATGTAGTCGCGGTCTTCCCAGCCGTTCTCGAAGATGTGCCACAGCATCCCGTGGATGACGGCGATGTCTGTGCCGGGACGGAAACGGATGAATTCGGTGGCATGGGCCGCCGTGCGGGTGAACCGCGGGTCGATCACGATGACATTGGCGCGCTGCGTCTCCTTGCCCTCAAGGATGTGCTGCATGGACACGGGATGCGCCTCGGCGGCGTTGGACCCCATGACGATCACCGTCTTGGCGTTGCGAATGTCGTTGTAGCTGTTAGTCTGCGCGCCATACCCCCAGGTGTTCGCCACGCCTGCCACGGTGGTCGAGTGACAGATGCGCGCCTGGTGATCGACGTTGTTGGTGCCCCAGAACGCCGCGAACTTGCGGAACAGATAGGCCCCTTCGTTCGAGAATTTGGCCGACCCCAGCATATAGACCGAATCCGCACCAGACCGGCCCCGGATTTCGGTCATCTTTTCGGCGATCTCGTCCATCGCCTGTTCCCAGGAGATGCGCTGCCATTCGCCGCCGACCTTTTTCATCGGATACTTGATGCGGCGGGCGCCGTGGACCACTTCGCGCACGGATGCGCCCTTGGCGCAGTGCGTGCCGCGATTGATCGGGCTATTGTAACCCGGCTCTTGTCCGACCCACACGCCGTTTTGCACTTCGGCCTTGACCGTGCAACCGACGGAACAATGGGTGCAGATGTTGGTCCGCACCTCGATCGGTTGGGACGGGTCGTCGAAACCCTGTGCCTCGACCCGGCGCGTCATGCCGACGCCCATCGTGCCGATGGCCGCCAGCCCGCCCACACCCAGACCCGCCGCCCCAAGAAAGCTGCGGCGATCCAGCGGCCTGGCCGACAAGGTGGCGGCGATCTGCGACAGACGGCCGGTCGCGGCCGTGTCGCGGGCCTTGCGCTTGATCAGCATCAGTTGGTCCCCCGGGGATAGTAGCGGTTGGTGCGGTAGTAGGTTTCGACGTGTTCGGTCAGCTGATAGCGGGCGCGGGTGCGCTCGTCGCCGGTTTCGGTCTGCGCAAAGGCCGGCTTTGCGCCACCGACGGCCATCACTGTGCTTGCCGCCGCACTGCTGGCCGCGACACCAAAGAACGCCCGTCGATTGATCGGCATCGCATCGTTGTTGGCCATCTCGAATCCTCCCTCGGCGACACGGCGAACCGGTCTGGTTTTATGATCATGCGGCAAGTGTGAAGCCGCGTGTTTCGATATCCACGAACAGGCGGCCCACCTCGGCCACCGGACGATAAAAGGCGGCAGTTGGTGCGACCGCCAGATCGTCGAAAAATTGCGCAGCCCATGGCGCCAGATGGCGGTTGAAGAACGCCTGTTGCCGGTCGCGCCCGGCCGGGATGTGGCCTTGGGTCATGTCGGCCATCACCTCCAGCAACAGGGCGATGTGGTCCTCCGGTTCGAACCGCTGTTCCTGACGGGCCACGCCAAAGCGCGCCAGATCCGCGCGCACATCGGCCAACGGACGCTCGTTCAGAAATCCCGTCTGATAGAAGCTGGCATAGGGAAGCAGTTCACCGCGCCCGACGCCGACGAAAAGTTCAAAGTGTTCGCGCGCAACATCAGGCTGCGACGTCGTGGCCGCCGCGCGCGCCACGGCCTTCACGGCATCCCCGAAGGCCGTCGGTTCAGGCGCAAGTGCTGCGATGGCGGTCAACATCTGTGCCGAAGGCGGGGATGCGAGGAGACATGCGAGGAACCGGTACTGATCACCGCGCGTCCTGTCGATCGCATCGACGGTCGACCCGGCAACGGCTGATCCCGCGATGGGCGCAGTGTTGAGCGCACTGTGTTGCATGACGGCATTCCGGTAATGCTGCAAAATCGTGCAGCTATTTCATTTTGATAGCGGCAAACCGCCGATCTGTCCAGTTTCCGGGCCGACGAAATGCGGCTCCCGCGATCACGTCCACGATGGCAGGGCGCCGCCGTGCCGCTTGCGTGGCGCTGTCTCTGGCGCTGTCGCCGGGTGAACCGCGGCGGTTGCCTCCGGTACCACGGGGGCAGGTGCGGCGACCGCCTCGCGGCGCACGGACTCTACGGCCAATGGTGCCGCATCGGCGACATGCGGTCTTTCCTCTGGCGCGTCATCATCCAAGGAGGACGGGTCGCGTGTCGGCGCAACCGGTAGCGGGGCGTGCGGGGCAAAAAGATCGCGCAGCATCTGGGCCGCCCGTTGCGGGCTGGGGGCCAGACCGTCGCCCGGCACGCCGCCCGGCGTGTTGTAGTCCCAGGCATAATCCACCGCCGGGTTCTTGTAGTCACGAATCGCTGGTGTCAGCATCCACACCTTGCGCAGGGCGGCACTGCGCAAGGCGCGCGGCACACCCGCCTGCAGGAACATGCGGATGTCGCTACCTTCGGTCAGGTCTGCGATGGGTGGCAAGGAGGCCAGTTCGTCCTCGGTCAGGGTTACGCCCAGCGGTTCGGGTTCAGTCGCAAGATCCGGCGTTGAAACATGCGCGACGTCGGTGTCAGCTACGTCGTCGTCCGCGCGGGCTTCGCGCTTGCGCCTTGACCACCGCCCCAGAAATCCGTCGCCTGATGCCGTCATGAGAACCGCCCCCTGCCCTTGGTGGCCTCCCACTTGTCGCCCGGTTGCAGAACGCGGGGCGACCCGCGTTCATCGTCGTCAGCGGGATTTGCGGCCGTGCGTTTGCGTTTCTTGAACGGCATTTCCACATGATGCCGGTCCACGAAGTCCGCCGTCAGCGCCCGCAGCGCGTCGGGCATCGGCACGACACCGACGATCAGGTCGAGGTCGGACGACAGCCCCTCGCCCTCGTAGGGATCGGCCGTCAGCCGGACGATCTGCGACGTAGCAGGATCGTTGCCGCGCAACGCGACCCAGATGCGGGGCTGGTCCGACTCCAGATTGTCCCGGTAGTGTCCGGTGTCGCCGGACCACAGCGCCAGATCGCGCCCGCCCAGGTACCACGTCTGGGTGCCCTCATCGTCCAGCAGCCGGGTATGCGCGGCGGCCGCAGGTTCCGGCATCAGCACGGCCAAGGGTTGCAGTTGCGCCTGCCCCCACCGGGTCACGGGCGGGCGACGCAAGGCAAGGACCCCTAGGCGGATGATCTGTTCCGGCATGCTGCCCCCCTAGTGCAATGCGGGCGCTGCCAGTGGCAGCCCCGTCAACAGGTTTTGCGGCTTCATGCGGACCGCGCCATCGGCCTCTTGCCCCAGGATCAGCCAGACCGGCTGTCCGGCCAGATCGGCGCGCACGGCTTGCGGATCGTCAAAGTGAAGCGCGAACAGCCCCACCAAGGGGCCCGGCTGCGGCTGACTGCGCCACAGCGCATCGCCGATGGCGGTGCCCGTCCGGTCAAGCCCCACGTACCAACGCAGGTCCACGTCGTCCGCACGCAGGTGCGGCGTGATCGTCACCGCAATTCCAAGCATGTGCTTGATGAACGCCGTCAACGCCCGCGCCATGCCCTGCCGCGCCTGCGGGTCGCCGCCAAAGTTCAGCACCGTCGTATGGGCGTCCGACCGCGACCAATAGGTCCAGTCGTTGCCGCCCCCCAGCACGTCGAGGCTGTCGATGCCCCCCGAAAACATCGCCGTCAGCGGCGAGCTGTGCATCTCGGCCTCGAACAGGGTCACCAGTTCGTCATCGGCCAGCAGCAACGCACCGTCCCTGACCTGCGCGCGCTGGGGTCGGAACAGACATTCGGCGGCGCGCAAAGTCTGCGGATCGTCGCACCCGTCCAGCGCATTGCGCAGGATCAGTTGCAGCAGTTGCGACAGGAAGACGACAGGCAGGCGCACCCCGTCCCGCGTGATCGCGGCATAGCCCCCCTCGACCGTGCCGGCGGCCAACAGGCGGTCGCGCAGGGTCAGGAAAAGCCGCCAGTTGTCCTGCGCATCGCGGTCCTGCAGGGCCGCGATGGCAAGGTCCGGCACAGGTGCGCGGGGGTGGTCCAGGAGGCGGCGGTGCAGCGCCCGTTCGGCGGGGCAGGCGTCATCGGGGGGCAGGATTTCGGGCCGCGCGAGCCATGCCAACAACAGCTCGTCCGTGACCAGCATCCGCCCTGCGGCGTCGAGGCGGGTCAGGTGGTGACCGGAGGCGACCCAGAATTCCGGCATCAGCTTCGCCCCCGCAGGTCGAACAGGTCCACGCCGGCATCCGCCTCTTCCTCGAAGAACTGGAAGGCCCGGTCGTGTCCGGCCAGATGGCTACCGGAAAAGGCCGTTTCGTCACGCGGGCGCAGGGTGCGGAACTGTTCGCGGATGTCATCGCCCTCATGGGTGCGGTGCAGCGCGATCAGCGTGCCTATGGCATGGTCGCGGCATAGGCTCTCGACCAGGGCGACCTCGTCTTCGGCGGCCTCTGTCGCCTGGGCGATGGTCGGTGCGCCCAGATGGGTGACCAGCCCGTTTGCCAACAGCGCCACCATGGCGGCGCGTTCGTCCGGGCGGGCGTCCTGCACGGTCACGAGGGTCGCGTGGCCGAAATCCGCAACGCCCAGAAAGCCGCTGCGAAAGGCGATCGCGTCCTTGCGGGTCAGGCTGTCGGCGGGGCGGCCCCAGAACAGGAAGGTGCCCGGCACTGCCCATTGCCCCGGCTCCGCCGCAGGGGCAAAGATCACGCGATCGGACGGGTCTAGCCGGATGGTGCGCGGCAACCGCGTCACAGGACGGGCCCCGCATCCGTGCGCCAGTCCTGCCGCAGCAAGGCGTCGCGCAACGGCGCATGTTCGCGGATCGCACCGGAGGGGGCGATGTCCTGCATCCGCCCGTCGCTGATCAGGCGCGCGCCCTGGACCAGGGGTGGATCGACGCGGGCCAGATATTCCTCGGCCACCGCGTCGAATCCGCGATGCGTCCAGCGATCGAAATACAGCATCAGGTAGGACGCAAAGGTGGCGACGATATCGGTGTCGGCATCAAAGGCCTCTTCGCGCAGGGATGTGCTGTCGGGAAACCGTCCCGTCTCTGAAACGTGATCGCGGTCCGCGATCAGGTCGGCGGCGAAGACCAGCCAGTCGGGCACCGCGTCCTCGGCACAGTCCGGGGGGACCGCCAGACGCCCGCCACCCAGCCGCGCGGCATCAAAGATCACCTGATCGGGCCAGCGCAGACGCACCGGACGTTCAGGGGGGCAATGCACCGCCAGCGCATCGGCCAGCGCCGCCATGCCCAGCACAAACGCATGCTGCGCGTCGTGCAGCGGGCGGTCCGGTTCCAGCACGACGGCAAAGGCCAGCAGTCCCGGCGACTGGTGCAGCACCAGTGTGCCAGCACCATGATCGGGGGCGAGGTCCACGGCCACCGCCAGCACATCGCGCCGATCGGTTCGCACCAGATCGAAGGGCGGCGGCAGGACGATCCGCAGCCCCGCGTCTGCGACCTGTGGCTGCGGTGGCAGGTCTGGCGCCATTTTCTCTGCTCCCCGCGCTGTCCAATCAAAGCCTTGCAGGCTACACGGTGCAGATAGTCCAGCCGAAGGCACGAGAAAAGGCCCATGCAAGACACATCCCCCCGGACCCGCTTGATCTGCACCTGCGAAGGGACGCTGCCTCTGCAGCCCCGGGCGCTGGGCGTGGCGGATACGCCTGCAAGCCAGCTGTGCCGTGCGCAACTGGACAATTTCCGCGCGGCTTTGGGTGAGTTTGCGTCGATCACGGTCGCCTGCACGCAGGAGGCACTCCTGTTCACCGAGGTTGCCGCCAACGCGGGCTATGCCGGCACGCTGCAGTTCGCCAATATCCGCGAAACCGCAGGCTGGTCGGACGACGGCGCAAAGGCTGCGCCCAAGATGGCCGCCCTGCTGGGCATGGCAGAGATGGCGCCGACAGCCTTCGACATCGTGACGCTTGAGAGTGGCGGCGTGACCCTGATCCTCGGGCGCGACGACGTGGCGCTGACGGCGGCCCGCGATCTGTCGGACCTGCTGGACATCACCGTGCTGCTGCTGCCCGGCGCGGACGTGACCCCGCCGCGTCAGACGACGTGGCCGGTGCTGCAAGGGCGTATCGGGGCCGCGCGCGGGCATCTGGGGGCCTTTGCGCTGACCGTGAATGCCTATGCCGCCCCTGCGCCGTCGTCGCGGACGCGGCTGGATTTCGGCAAGGGTCGCGACGGAGCAGTGTCGCAGTGCGATCTGGTTCTGGACCTGACCGGCAACCCGCCGTTGTTCCCCCACGCCCGCCCCGGATACCTGCGCGCCGATCCGCGCGACCCTGCCGCCGTGGCACGGCTGGTGGCCGAGGCGGGTCAGATGACCGGCACCTTTGACGAGCCGAAATACATCGACTTCACGCCGTCGCTCTGCGCCCATTCCCGCAACCAGATCACCGGCTGCACCCGCTGCCTCGACCTGTGCCCGGCGGGTGCGATTGCGCCCGACGGCGATGTCGTGTCCATCGACCCCGCGATCTGCGCAGGTTGCGGGCAATGCGCCGCGGCCTGCCCCACGGGGGCCGCCGCCTATGCCATGCCCGTCGTGGCCAACATCGCCGCCCGCCTGCGCCGCGGCCTGTCGGACTGGTTCGCGGCAGGGGCCCGGACAGCCCCGGTCATCCTGTTGCACGACGAAGGCCATGGCGCGGACCTGATCGACGCGCTGGCGCGCCATGGCCGCGGTCTGCCGGCGCATGTCATCCCGATGCCCGTCAACGCCCCCAGCCAGATCGGGCCAGAGGTGATGGCCGCAGCCCTGGCGTGGGGGGCCGGCGGCATAGCCGTGCTGGCCCCGGCCCGCCCGGTGCATCCGCTGGACGGACTGGCAGAGACCATGAACCTGATGGCCACGATCTGCGACGCCATGGGTTTTGCCCGCGACACCTGTGCGCTGATCCAAACCGACGACCCGGACGCGCTGGATGCCGCTGTCTGGCACCCGGCACCTGCGATGCGTCCGGCCCGGTCCAGCTTTCTGCCACCAGACGACAAGCGCGGCCTGCTGACACTGGCCGTGTCGGAATTGAACCGCACCGCACCGCGCCCGGCGGACCGCATGCCGCTGGCGGCCGGCGCACCCTTCGGCGCGGTGGTGCTGGACGCGGACGCCTGCACTCTGTGTCTGGCCTGCGTGGGCGCCTGCCCGGCGGGCGCGCTGGGCGACAATCCCGACCGGCCCATGCTGCGCTTTACCGAAAGCGCCTGTGTGCAATGCGGTATCTGCGCCGCCACCTGTCCGGAGGAGGCGATCACGTTGGCGCCACAGATCGACCTTGCCGCCTGGACCCGGCCCCGGCAGATCCTAAAGGAAGAAGAGCCCTTTTGCTGCGCCAGCTGCGGCAAGGCGTTTGGCACCGCATCCAGCATTCGCCGCGTGCTGGACAAACTGGACGGCCACTGGATGTTCAGCGGCCCCGATGGCGCCGACCGCCGCCGCCTGCTGGAGATGTGCGACGACTGCCGCACACGCGCCGTCGTCATCGCAGGCTTCGACCCGCACGCCGCACCGCGCTGATCCGGGGCAAGGCGCCGCAGCGCATCCCCGGCTCCGGATCTTTCCGGGCTGCAAGGTGCAACCAATTATAGTCAGGCGACGTTAGACTGCAGACACGCACGGCTGCAATCGCCTGCCGTCGCGGACTAAACCCCGGTCCGCCATCCTGCAACGACTGGAGAATTCCATGCCGATCTCGAAACGCTCCGCCGCACTGGCGCTGATCATGAGCCTGTTGCCACTGGTGGCCACAGCGCAGACGGCACAGCAACAGATGATCGCCGATCAGGCCGAAGAGTCGCAGAACGACGACTCCACGCTGGCCGACAGACCCATCAGCATGTTCGTTCCCTTGGTCGACGACTGCATCGCGGCACCCGATGCCACGACCTGCGGCGACGTGCGCGCGGTCGTCACCGAATGTGCGGCCGACCTGACCGAGGATGCCTGCGACGTCCTGTTCACGGAATCTGAAGACCTCTTTGCCGACCCGGTCGAGCTGGAACAGGCGGAGACCGCCCTGACCGACACGGCCGCCGCCATCGCCAATATGTCGTTCGCGGCCACCGAGGGCGAGATCGGCGCACTGATCGACGATGCGACGCGGGCCAGTTCAGAGCGCACGATGCTGCGCGGCGATGAAAACCTCAACTCTCATTCCAGCCCGCCGCTGATCGCCGACGAATAACGCGGTCCTGCGACACGCAAAACGGCGATTTGGGCATATGGCCGGACCACGCGTGTCCGGCCACAGGTTCTCGGCGGCCTTACTCCGACGGTCGCCCTGCGGTGGGAAAAAACAACTGCTCGCCGCCAATGGTAAAGCTGGCAATGGCGTCCTGGCCTGTATCCGACACCATCCAATCGATAAAGGCCTGTCCCTGCTCGGCTTTGACCGTTGGATGTCGTTCGGGGTTCACGAGGACGATGCCGTAAGGGTTGAACAGCGCATCGTCGCCTTCGAACACGATCTGCAGCGGGCCACGGTTTTCGAACGACAGCCATGTCCCACGATCCGTCAGCGCATAGGCCGGGATTTGAGCCGCCGCGTTCAGCGTCGCCCCCATGCCCGACCCGGTGGATAGATACCACGCGCCCATCGGCTCGATGCCGGCTGCCTCCCACAGCGCAAGTTCCGCCGTATGCGTGCCGCTGTCGTCCCCGCGCGAGGCGAATGACGCGCCGGACCCGGCGATCGCCGCCATGGCCGTGGCCGCATCTGCCACATCATCCAGTCCGGCGGGATCGTCACCGGGGCCCACGATGACGAAGTCGTTGTACATCACGTCGAACCGTTCGACACCGTAACCGTCGGCCACGAACGCTTCTTCCTGAGCGCGGGCATGGACAAAGACCACATCCGCATCGCCGCGACGACCGGTTTCCAGCGCCTGCCCGGTGCCCTGGGACACGACACGGACCTCGATGCCTGTCTCGTCCTGGAAAAGGGGCAGGATATGCCCGAAAAGGCCCGAGTTTTCGGTAGAGGTCGTCGACGCGACCGTGATGAACTCCTGCGCCGCCGCCGACAGCGCCGTCAGCAAGGCGAGGCTGCTTGCAAGCCCAAGAAGGACGGAACGGCGGGTATTATACGGTATCATGCTGTTATCTCTCGTTTGATTACCAGATCAGATCGCCCGCAAGGTGCGCGCGTGCTTCCGGGGTGTGCGGCCCCGCGAAGAAAGGGGCGGCGGGCCGATGCTCGATCAGCCTGCCGCGGTGCAGGAACGCCACATCCTCGGCCAGACGACGGGCCTGCCCCAGATCGTGCGTGGTCATGACGATGGTGATGCCCTCGGCAGCGATGCTGGCAATCATGTCCTCGATGATGCGCGTCGCCGACGGATCGAGGGCGGATGTCGGCTCGTCCAGAAATAGGACGTGCGGCGTCATCGCCCAGGCACGGGCCAGGGCCACGCGCTGCTGTTCACCCCCGGACAGCCGCCGCGCGCGCCGATCCGCCAGCGGTGTCAGGCCGAACCGGTGCAGGGTCCGCGCCACCATGTCGCGGCGCTGGTCCGCCGCCATCCCCTGCAGCGCCAGGGGATAGGCGATGTTCGCGGCCACCGTGCGGCGCAGCAGCACCGGACGCTGAAACACCATCGCCTGTGCGGCGGTTCGGGCGGACCCGTCCGCCCAGATCCGGCGCCCGGCGGTCGGGTCGATCAGCCCGTGACACAGACGCAAGAGCAGCGTCTTGCCCGCGCCGTTCGCACCCATGATCACCAGCCTGCGCCCGGACGTGATCGTCACGCTGACATCAGACAGCAGCACCTGCCCGCCAGCCGCATAGCTTGCGGCATCCAGCGTCAGCGGCAGGATCGCAGGTGTGGGCGAAGGCGGCACGGTCATTCCAGCCGCTCCTTCGCCCACTGGCCGACACCCCAGGCCACGGCGTTCAGGGTCAGTGTCATGGCCATCAGGATGATCCCCAGCGCCACCGCCAACCCCAGTTGACCGCGTGCGGTTTCCAGCGTGATCGCCGTGGTCATCGTGCGGGTGTGCCCGGCGATGTTGCCACCGACAATCAGCACCGCGCCCACCTCGGCACTCGCGCGTCCGAACCCGGCCAAAACGCCGGTCAGCAGCGACACGCGCCCGTCCCACAGCAGCGTCGGCACCGCCCGCAGGCGCCCCGCGCCCAGACTGCGCAGTTGCTCGTGATACTCCAGCCACAGATCCTCGGTCACGGACCGGGTCAGCGACACGACGATCGGCAGGATCAGCAGGGTCTGCGCCACGACCATGGCGGTCGGCGTGAACAGCAGGCCCAGCCCCCCCATTGGGCCGGACCGCGACAGCAGCAGATAGACCATCAACCCGGCAACCACGGGGGGCAGGCCCATCAGTGCATTGAACAGCACGACAAGCGCCCCACGTCCCGGAAATCGCGCCAACGCCAGTGCCGCCCCCAGCGGCAGACCGATCATGCAGGCAATAGCTACCGCCGTCAGCGTCACCCGCAGGCTCAACCCGATGATCTGTCGCAGCTCTGGATCGCCGCTGGCCATCAGGGCGAATGCGGTCGCGAACGGATCTTCCACGTGTATTCCTTGCGAAGGAACGTCGAATACACCAGAGAATGCAAGAATGGGCAAATATGTAAATTATGCAGCCAGGCGCAGAGAAATGACAAGAAGCACTCATGAGACAGCGACACCTGGCACTGCTGCAGCCGCGTTGATGACCACGGTCGAAGTGGCCGATTACCTGCGCATCAAGGAGCGGACGGTCTATGACATGGTGGCCCGGCAGGCGATTCCCTTTAGTCGCGTCACGGGCAAGCTCTTGTTCCCGCGATCCCTTGTGGACGCCTGGCTGGTGGCACAGACCGAACTGCCGTTCGCCGGCATCGCCCCCGCACCACACATCTACGCGGGATCGAACGATCCATTGCTGGAATGGGCGCTGCGTCAGTCCGCAAGTGGTCTGGCCGTCCTTGCCCGTGGATCGGTCCACGGGCTGACAGACCTGGCCGAAGGGCGTGCCGTCATGGCGGGATGCCATCTGCTGGATCCCGAGAGTGGTCTCTGGAACCTGGCCGCCGTGCAGTCACATTTGCCCGGCGACCGCCATGTCATGATCCACTGGGCCCGGCGGACGCAGGGGCTGCTGACGGCCACAGACAACCCATTGGGCATCGTCGGCCTGCGGGACGCTGCCGCGCGCGGTTTGCGTATGGCCGTCCGTACGGCCGGGACCGGATCGGCACAATTGCTGGATGTCCTGCTGTCGCGTGACGATCTTTCCATCGCGCAGTTCAACACGCTCGACCGCCCCGCCGAAACCCATGCGGATCTGGCGGCACTGATCGAGATGGGTGAAGCCGATTGCGGCCTCGGGCTGCAGTCGGCGCGGGGCCAACTCGGGTTTCTGCCGCTGGTCGCCGACGAAAGCTTCGATCTGGTCATGACCCGCCGCGATTACTTCGCGCCGGCCATGCAAAGACTGCTGATATTTGCGCGGACCGACGCCTTTGCGCGCCGCGCAATACATCTGGGCGGATACGATCTGACTGACTTGGGCCATGTGCGATGGAACGGCGAGACGACCGCTTCGCGTCATGCCCGCTTTGGAACGAACGACACGCTCGAGAGCACCGTCCTGCAGGAGTGACCGGATTTGACCCCGAAAATATGAACAACTGGAAGGCGCGTATTTTTCAGGCCGCAGCGGCATGATGTTGCACGCGAGGAGACCGGACATGTCACGGTTTGGGGCAGCTTCTTTGATCACGTCATGTCCAGTAAAGCAGATAGACCAAGGGCTGAGCCAACCTTAGTGCGGGGTTGCGAGCGACAAGAGCACGGCGCAGATCGTTGACCGCGAGATCGCGTTTCAGGCAGTCATTCGTCGCCCAGCCGACTGTGCGGCATTGATGTAAGCGCAATGGCAACCGGGCAAGAGAAGATCGAGCACGATGACGAGGTAGAGCCAGCCTTGCGCCGTCCAGATGTAGCAGATGTCCGTCCCCACTTCCGGTTTGTGCCATCCGCTGTGAGATCCTGCGCCACAAGGTCCGGGGGTTGTGAGGGTCAGGAAACGATGCGGTGGATCGTTTCCCCCGAACAAAGGCCAGGCATGGTCGCTGTCCGTCGTCCTCAAGAGGCGCCGCGTCGGACCGCGCGATCAGCTGGTTTTCGCAGATCAGGCGTGCCGTGCGATGATGCCCCATCTCATGACCCTGTTCGACGAGATCGGAGATCCCATCCAAGGACCAACCTGGGTGCCACTCGACAATGCAAAGGCGAGCGGGGCAAGGCATCGGTCCGAGTGCAGTGGAGAACGCCAGGACGACCATGCCCTGCTGTTGGCGGCGACAGGCAGGGCGTTCCTGCAAGGCGAAATAACCGCTCTGGCTCATATGGGATATGGACCTGTCACGATTTGGTGCCGCTCCTTTGATCACGCAATGTGCAGCAAAGGAGATGAGCCATGGGCACAGTCAGGACAGATGAATTTCGCAGGGACGCGGTGCGGATCGCGTTGACCAGCGGGCTTTCCCGGCGTCAGGATGCGGATGATCTGTGGGTCGGCATGTCGACCTTAAACAAGTGGGTGATGGGCTTCTGCCGGTTTCGTGGACACCGGGTTAGATTTGCATAGCTCGGTCCTCGAACGCCATAGGACTGAGATAGCCCAGCTTCGAATGCCGTCGCCTGGGATTGTGGAAGCGCTCGATGTAGTCGAACACGTCGGCGCGTGCCGCGTCACGGGTGCGGTAGACCTTGCGTGCTGTCCGTTCGATCTTCAGCGACGACAAGAAGCTCTCCATTGCCGAGTTGTCCCACACATTGCCCGCACGGCTCATTGAGCAAATGATGCCGTTGTCCAGCAGCAGGCGCTGAAACTGCTCACTGGTATATTGCGATCCTTGGTCTGAGTGATGGAGCAGCGCGTCGGCCTTTCCGCGCTGCCAGACGGCCATCATCAGCGCATCCATGACCAGTGAAGCATCCCGTTCCGCCTTCATGGACCAGCCGACGACGCGCCTAGAGAACAGGTCCAGCACGACCGCCACGTAGAGCCAGCCCTGTGCGGTCCAGATGTAGGTGAAGTCGGCAAGCCACTTCTGGTTCGGCCGGTCCGCTGTGAAGTCGCGGTCGAGGATGTTGTCGGCGATGACCGACCGCTCGCCGTCATCCTTCGGGTTCCCGCGGCGTTTGGGCCGCGCTCTCATTGCATCTAGCCGCATCAAGCGTTCGATCCGATGCAGTCCACATGCGAGATCTTCTTCCAGAACGTCACGCCAGACCTGGCGGGCGCCATAGGTGCGATCGCTGGCCCTGAAGCTCTTGTCGATCGACTGGACGAGCTTTGCATCCTGAGCCGCGCGTTCGCTGATCGGCCTTCTGAGCCAAGCATGGAAGCCGGATCGGGAGACACCCAGCACCGCACACATCCAGCTGACCGGCCAAATGTGTCGGTGCTTTGCCACGAAAGCGAATGTCATGTCGCTTCCCGCGCGAAGTAAGCTGCCGCCTTTTTCAAGATGTCACGCTCCGCCTTGAGCTTGGCGACCTCTTTCGTCAGGGTCGCAATCTCGGCCAATTCTGCGCATTGCAAGCCATTGCCGGGAAATGCCGCAACAGGCGCTGCCATCAATTCCCGCATCCAGCGACGCAGCACGCTCTCCGCAAGATCCAAGTCCCGGCACGCCTGAGCGACCGCAACGCCTCGCTCGGTCACCA
>NZ_FOCI01000032.1 GCF_900110065.1 Loktanella fryxellensis
CTGAAGTCAGGCACGACCCAGTCCAGCCCCGTGAGCCGCAGCAGGCTCTCGACGAAGCCCGTCGTCTGCCGAAGCGCCATCCCGAAAAGCACTTTCATGGTCAGACACGTCTGGATGGCGGCGTCACTGAAGGTCCGCGACCTGCCCCTCTTGCCGGAAGGTTCGGCATCCCAGTTCATCTCGGGATCGAACCAGATCGTCAGTGATCCGCGGCGCTTCAGCGCCGCGTTGTAATCAGCCCAGTTCGTCGTCTTGTAGGTAAGTGATGTCGGTTTGCTCATGCGGGCCAGCTACCACACTGGATTCACAACATGAATCCCTCTCGGATTTGTGCAACAGAGCCGCGGCACACAACAACTTACGGGCGATCGATATCTCATAATCTCCTGAAAAACATGGCGCGATGCTTGCTGCGCCGCATGCACCACCGATAACGCAGATGCGAAAAACAGGGAGATTGCCGACCGGGTCACTCGCCCTCCACCGCCCCCCGCAGCGCCTTCACCTCGCCCCTCACCTTCTTCGCCTGCAGCCGCCGCTTGACCGACCCATAGGTCGGTTTCGTCGCCACACGCCGTTTCGGCGCGACGGTGGCGGCGCGCACCAGCTCTGCCAGTCGTTCGCGGGCCAGATCGCGGTTGCGGGCCTGCGACCGCGTGTCCTGCACGAACAGCACCAGCGCGCCGTCCGTGGTCCAGCGGCGGCCCGCGAGGCGCTTCAACCGGGCCTTCACCGGGTCTGGCAGCGACGGCGAGCGTTCCGCCTCGAACCGCAATTCGACGGCGGTGCTGACCTTGTTCACGTTCTGCCCGCCGGGGCCCGAGGCGCGGGTGAACTGCTCTGTCATCTCCCATCCTTGCAGGGTGATCGCCGGGGTGATGAAAAGGTCTTCGGTCATGTTGCCTGATCTAACGGGTTCGCAACGCTTTGCCACCATCTCGCGCGCGAATACGGCACGCGCCTGACCGGATTGCGCCGGCTTGCCAACGGATCGGAAACGCCATGGCACAAATAAAAAGGACTACCCCGGCGATGGGATAGTCCTTTCCTGAATATCGGAGGTGGGTCGGTTAGGGACCATCGCTGGCCACCCACCTGAAAGGTCCGTGACCCAAGGGCTGCCTTAGATCAGAACCCCCCAAGCTGTCCCGACACACGTCTCCAGAACTTCATGATGCACTGGATCACCTCCTTTCAAATGTTTCGCCTGTCTCCAAAACTGGCATACGGAGTGTGTATGTCAAATTAAAATCCACAACACCTCGTGATTATGTGCGGGCCTGTGTGACCCGCCCAACAATCAGGCGGAATGGCACCAGCGCCACCAGCGCCACCGCCAGTTTCACACCCCAGTCCGCCACGGCGAGCGACACCCACAGCGGCGCGATCGGCCCGGCGGTCAGGAACGGCACCCCCTCCTGCGCCCAGCCGACCTGCGATGCGGCGACGGCGCTGATCCCGTTGAACACGCCCGCAAAGGCGATGGAGAAAAAGATCACCGTATCGACGACCGACGACACCAGCGTCGATCCCAGTGGCGCCACCCACCAGATCCCCAGCCGCAGGCGGTTGAACACGGCGATATCCAATAATTGTGCCACACCGAATGCGGTGGCGGATGCGATGGCGACGCGGATCGGCACGGCGGGGCCGAACTCCAGCTGCACATGCGTGCCGATCAGGGAACAGGCGATACCCACCAGCAAGCCTGTGCCGACCACGCGGCGGGCGGCAGCGGGGCCGTAGATGCGGTTCATCAGATCAGTGACGAGGAAGGCTAGCGGATAGGTGAACGCCCCCCATGTCAGCAGGCCGTCGAGGATCAAGAATTGCACGAGGATGTTCGAGGCCACGACGATGGCGGCCATGGCGATGACGCCCGATAGGATGCGCATGGGTCTGGGTTTCCGTTTTGACAAGGGTGCGGCACTTGGCCCGCGGATCATCCGGGGACGGGGCGGATTAACCGCCGCATCCCCCCTCGTCAATCGGCCAGTCCATCGACCAGACGGTATTCCACGATTTCGGTGGTCTGAAAGAACTTGAAGTTGTCGTCGGCAATCAGCGTCATCGTCAGCGGCCCACCGGGCGCTTGCCAGACGCTGATCCCTTCGAGATTGTCGTGACGACCGGTGCGGGTCTGCAGCAGCGTCTCTGCCGTGCTGCCATCCAGCGCGAACCGCCGCACGCGGCTGCGGAACCCGATGCCGGTGAAATCACGCTCCAGCAGATAGAACAGTCCGTCGGGACCGATGTCGGCACCAACCGGCAGAAAGGACCCGTCGCGGGGGATGGCGAACGCCACGTCCCAAACGTCGTCCCGGAGTCGATAGACCGGGAATGGCCGGTCAGGGCGCCCGGACCGCTCCGGCACGGTATAGAGGGTTCCGTCCGCATCCACCGCCAGCGCCTCGAGCGCGCCGTTGGATGGCATCGCATCGAAGTCCGGGTGGCGCGGCAGCCGCATGGCCGGGCCGGTCACGTCGGGATAGGTCGCAACCCGCGCCAAGCCTTCGAAAGAGACATGCACGGTGCCGTCAGTTGCGACGGCCAACCCCTCGGAATCGGCTGTCCGCCCTTCGACGAAGGTGCCGTCCGCGATGCGCAACCGCGTGGTCAGGTCGACGGTCAGGCCGGTGATCGCGCCACCCTCACGCTGAACCTGCCCCTGCCAGAGCGTGCCGCGATCCGACAGGGCGGTGTAACGCAGCCCGTCATCGCTGATCTCGATCCCGGACATGCCACCTAATGTGTCATCGTCCAGCGACCAGACGAACCGTCCGGCCTGACTGACGCCCGGCGCCAGCGTCTGGCCAAAGAGCGGCGCGCACCCCGCGAGGAGTGTCAGGGCAAGAACGAGGGCACGCACGTTCAGTTTGCGGCGACCGCGGCGCACTGGGCGGGCAGGCTCGACATCCGCAACTCGCCGCGCGGCGGTGCGGCGGGTTCGGCGTTGGGGTCGGCGGGCGGTGCCGGTTGCGGGTCGATCAGGTTGTTGACCCAGGCCACGGCCTCGGCGCAGCCGTCACCGGCAGGCGGCGGGTCCTGCGGTGCGCAGACGGTCGATCCGCGCGGACAGTTCAGGCGCACATGGAAGTGATAGTTGTGGCCATACCACGGCCGCACCTTCTGCAACCAGCTGCGGTCGCCGGTCGCATTGCGGCACATCTCGACCTTGGCGCCCGCAAAGATGAAGATGCGTGCGACACGCGGGTCGGACGCTGCGGCTTTGACGATGGCCTCGTGCTGCGGGGTCCAGGCGTCGTTGACATAGGCGCCGTCGCGGCGATCCATCCGGTCGGAGGAGATGTCCTCGCGCTGTTGCCGCGTCAGTTGCAGGTTGTCCGTGCGTTTCAGCCAGATGTCGGCATCAAGGCCGATCTGATGGCTGGCGTGACCCGACAGCATCGGCCCGCCGCGCGGCTGGCTCATGTCGCCGACATAGATGCCGGACCAGCCGGGCTGCTGGGCAGCAGCGCGGGACAGATCCTGCACGAAATCGACCAGTTCGGGCTGACCCCAGTTGCGGTTGCGCGACAGGCGCATGGCCTGCCACGTCGGTCCCGTTTCAGCCAGGGCGACGGCACCCGCCTGACAGCCATTGGAATAGAACCCGACGGGGGTCGCAGGCAGCTGCGACGGCGTCGGCAGATAGCCGAACACCTCTTTGGCGATGCGCGTGTCGTTGGTGTTCTGGCTGGACACCACCGACAGGGTCGACGTGTCCACGTCGGGGGCGGGTTTGCAGGCGGCAAGACCTGCGACCA
Organism: Loktanella fryxellensis; assembly: GCF_900110065.1. Classification (GTDB taxonomy): domain Bacteria; phylum Pseudomonadota; class Alphaproteobacteria; order Rhodobacterales; family Rhodobacteraceae; genus Loktanella; species Loktanella fryxellensis. Next base: position 3,768 of record NZ_FOCI01000032.1, read on the forward strand.
ATGCGATCAGGGCGGCGGCGCGGATCATGCGGCGGTATCTCCGTTCGGGTTGACCCACCGTAGCAGGAACAGCCCCAGCAGGAACAGCAGGATTACCGGCACGAACCCCAGTTGCACATTCCCTGTCAGGAACGTGAACACCGCGATCCCGAGCGGTGCGAGGAACGCCGTCGCCCGCCCCGTCAGCGCGAACAGGCCGAACGCCTCCGCAGGGCGGTCCGGGTCTGTATGGCGCACCATCAGACTGCGGCTGGCGGCATAGAGCGCGCCGCCCGCCCCGCCGATGACGATGCCGCACGCATAGAACACGATGTCGGGCACCGGCGATCCGGGCGGCAGGGCAAACATGAACAGGTGATCGCGCGACATGCCGACGATCAGGATGCCCACCACGATCAGGGCCCAGACACAGACCTTGATCACCAGCATCGGTCCCCGCCGCTGATCGACCAGCCCGCCCAACCACGTCAGGATCGCCGCGGCCACGGCGGCGACGATGCCGAAGATCGCGATCTGGATCGTGGTCCAGCCCAGCACCAGCACGCCATAGATGCCGCCGAACGCATAAAGCGCGTTCAGACCGTCGCGGTAGAACATGGACGCCAGCAGGAAATATTTCAGGCTGCGTCGCCGCAGAACGCCGCGCAGCGTCTCCTTCAGCGCACCCCAGACGGCGGACAGCCGCGTGGACTGGCCGCCCAGCCGCGGATCGTCGCGCACGAACACAAAGAACGGCACCATGAACAGCGCGTACCAGACCGCGATGAACGGCCCCACGGCCCGCGTCCCTTCCAGTTGCGATCCATCCAGCCCCAGCGCGGGGGCGTTGCCCAACCGGGTCAGGCCCTTCGCCGGATCCTCGACGAACAGCGCCAGCATGACGATCAACGACACCACCCCGCCCCAGTAACCGAACGCAGCGCCAGAGCCGGAGATGCGCCCGATGGCTTGCGCAGACCCAAGGCTGGGCAGCATGGCGTTGACGAAGTTCAGCGCGGATTCGGCGGCGAAAAAAGCGACGTAGAACAGCACGAGGATGGTAAACAGCCGTGCGCCGTCAGGCTCCAGCCCCCACAGCGCCCAGCTGGCCAGCACGTAGGCGACAGAGAAACCGGCGATCCACGGAATCTTGCGCCCCGAATTGTCAGCAAAGGCGCCAAGGAACGGCGCCGTCACCGCGATCAGCGTGCCCGCCACAAACTGCCCCAGCGACCAGACCGACTGCGCACGGGCCGAAGCTGCGGTTTGATCCAGCCCCTCGGCCATGAAGGCCCCGGTGGCGACCAGCGCGAAATACGGCCCGAAAACAAAGGTCAGCCCCAGCGTGAACAGCGGTTGAGAGGCCCAGTCGAAGGCCATCCAGCCCCAGATGCGCCTGCGTGATACGGTCATGCCCTGCCCCCAGCCTTTTGCCAGACTAGACACCCCGCGCCCTGCCACTGGCAAGCACGGCGCGCACCCGTCTGTGACAATTCAGGCGTTCCATGACGGCACGGTGACGCAGCGGGGCTTGCCTGCAAAGCGACCAGCCCTTACCTCGCCTGAAACCCTAGGAGAGTTGCCGATGACATCCCTGTTCCAGATCCTGATGCTGCTTCTGGGTATCGCGCGGTTCTTCATCTTCGCGCATTTCATCATGAGCTGGCTGATCAGCTTCAACGTGCTCAATGTGCGCCAGCCATTCGTCGGGCAGGTCTGGTACACGCTGCAGCGCATCCTCGAACCGCTCTATGCGCCGATCCGGCGGGTGCTGCCGCAGATGGGCGGCATCGACCTCGCGCCCATCGTGGCGCTGATCGCGATCGAGATCATCCGCATCCTGCTGATCAACAACATCGCGCTGTTCTACTAGGGGCGGCTGGGGGGCGCATCGCACGGTGATACGCCCCTGTCGGATTACAACCGTTCGATGGCCAGCGCGATGCCCTGACCGCCGCCGATGCACATGGTGATCAGCGCCCGCTTGCCCTGAATGCGGTCGAGTTCATACATCGCCTTGACCGTGATGATCGCCCCCGTCGCCCCGACCGGGTGGCCCAGCGCGATGGCACCGCCGTTCGGATTGACGCAGGCGGGGTCGAACTCCAGCTCGTTCGATACCGCCAGCGCCTGCGCGGCAAAGGCCTCGTTGCTCTCGATCACGTCGAAATCCTGCACGGTCAGACCCGTGCGTTCCAGCAGCTTGCGCACGGCGGGCACGGGGCCGATCCCCATCACCTCCGGCCGCACGCCGGCATAGCCATAGCCCAGCACCCGAAAGCGCGGCGTCAGCCCGGCCCGCTCTGCCGCGTCCAACCGCGCCAGCGTGATCGCCGCCGCCCCGTCGTTCAGGCCCGATGCGTTGCCAGCCGTGACCGAGCCGCCCTTGGCGAAGGCGGGCCGCAGACCGGCCAGCGCTTCTGCAGTTGTCGCCTTGGGGTGTTCGTCGGTGATGAAATCCACCGTCTCTCGCCGCTGCTTGACCTGCACCGGCACGATCTGGTCGGCGAAACGCCCCTCGGCGATGGCGCGGGCGGCACGTGACTGGCTTTCCAGCGCGAAGGCATCCTGCGCTGCGCGGCTGACGTCGTGCTCCGCACTCACGTTTTCGGCGGTGATGCCCATATGGCCGGTGCCGAACGGGCAGTTCAGCGCGCCCAGCATCATGTCGCGGGTCACGATGTCGCCCATCTTGGTGCCCCAGCGCTGCCCGCTGACGATATAGGGGGACCGCGACATGCTTTCCGCGCCACCCGCCAGACCGAAGTCCGCGTCGCCGAGCTGCAGCGCCTGTACGATGCTGACGATGGCCTGCACGCCGGACCCGCACAGGCGGTTCACGTTCATCGCGGGCGTGGTGTCGGGCACCCCCGCCTCCATTGCCGCAACACGGCTCAGATACATATCGCGCGGTTCTGTGTTGATGACGTGGCCAAAAGCGACATGGCCGATCTGCGCGGGGTCCAGCCCGCCACGCGCCATGGCCTCGCGCGCGACCGTCGCCGCCAGCGTGATCGGCGGCACATCCGCCAGACTGCCGCCGAACGAGCCGATGGCGGTGCGCGCGCCGCCCAGGATCACGATATCCGTCATGTCGAAACCTCCCGATGATTGCGCTCAGGATGGCAAGGCCCCCGCCGCCACGCCAGCGGAACGTCCCGTCACCTGCGGCATAGGGGCCATGGCACCTGTGCCACCGCCCCGCGCGGCTTATGTTGCACGTCAACCACGAGGGCCGACATGCTGCTGACCGTCACCGACCTGCGCAAGACCTATGCCACCGCCGACGGCCCCTTCGACGTGCTGCGCGGCGTCGATCTGACGCTGGATGCGGGCGAGACCCTCGCCCTCACCGGCGAGAGTGGGTCCGGCAAAAGCACGCTGCTGCACCTGATCGGCGGCCTCGACGCGCCCGACGGCGGGCGGATCGTGCTGGACGGGACGGATCTTGCGACCCTTGACGACACGGGGCGGGCGGCGGTGCGGCGCGGCACGGTGGGTGTGGTGTTCCAGCAGTTCAACCTGATCCCGTCGTTGAAGATCGCGGACAACATCGCGTTTCAGGCGCGGCTGGCGGGGCGGTACGATGCGGCGTGGTGCCAGACGCTGGCAGACCGCATGGGCCTTGTGTCGCAACTGAACAAATACCCCGAGCAACTGTCTGGCGGTCAGCAGCAGCGCGTCGCCATCGCCCGCACCCTCGCGCCGCGCCCGAAACTGGTGCTGGCGGATGAACCGACCGGCAATCTGGACGAGGCGACGGCGGCCAACGTGCTGGCGCTGATGCTGGAACTGGTGGCCGACACGGGTGCTGGGCTGCTGATGGTCACCCATTCCGACCGGCTGGCGGGACAGATGCAGCACAGGCTGCACCTTGCCCTCGGCCAGATCGCGGGTCCTGTCGCGTGACGCGCACCGTGTTTTCGGCGCTGCTGTCCCACTGGTGGCGCAACCCTTTGCAACTGTTCACTCTGCTGGCCGGGCTGGCGCTGGCCACGGCCCTGTGGTCCGGCGTGCAGGCGATCAACGCAGAGGCTGCGGCCAGCTACGACGCCGCCGCCGCGACCCTTGGCGAAGGCAGCTACGACCAACTGACCCGCAGCGACGGGCAACCCATGGATCAGGCCACCTACGTCGCCTTGCGCCGTGCGGGCTGGCTGGTGTCCCCGGTCGTCGAAGGGCGTCTGGACGGCGTGCGGATCGTCGGCCTCGACCCGCTGACGGCCCCCGGCGGTCTTGGCCCGGTCGAGGTGACCGAGGGTGCCGACATCGGGCAATTCCTGTCGGGGCAGGGCCAGGTGTTCGGTCGCGCCGACGCGCTGGCGGCGCTGCCGGACGGCCCCGCGCAGGTGGACAGCCCCGACGTGGCCCCCGGTACGGTCATCACCGACATCGGCGTGGCCCAGCGCCTGCTGGACCGCCCCGGCCAGATCGACCGCCTGATCGTGGCACCGGTGCAGCCCGTGACGCAGGCTCCGCTGGACACCATCGCCCCAGACCTGACGCGACAGGTCGCGCAGTCCGGGTCCGACGTGGGGCGTCTGACCGACAGCTTCCATCTGAACCTCACCGCCTTCGGCCTGCTGAGCTTTGCCGTCGGCATCTTCATCGTGAACGGGGCGATCGGTCTGGCGTTCGAGCAGCGCCGCCCGGTTGTGCGCACCCTGCGGGCGCTGGGCGTGCCGCTGCGACGGTTGATGGTGCTGATGGCGGCAGAGCTTGCGGTGCTGGCGCTGGTCGCGGGGGCGGTCGGCGTGGCGCTGGGCTATGTCGTGGCGTCCCTGCTGCTGCCCGATGTGGCAGCGACGTTGCAGGGTCTTTATGGCGCGACCGTGTCGGGTGAGCTGCAACTACGCCCGTCGTGGTGGCTGTCGGGGCTGGGTGTCGCCCTCGGCGGCACGGCGATGGCGGCGGCGGCGGCGTTCTGGCGGCTGGCGCATCTGCCCCTGCTGGCGGGGGCCGCCCCCCGTGCGCTGACCATGGCGGCTGGCCGTTCGGCACGCGTGCAGGGCGCGCTGGCCGCCGTCCTGCTGGTGGCCGCTGGCGTACTGGCGCTGACGGCCGGATCGCTGACCGCAGGATTCGCCTTGTTGGCGACGCTGCTGATCGGCGCGGCACTGGCGCTGCCCCTGATCCTCGACCGCGTGCTGGCACTGGCGGAACGCCTGTCCACCGGCGTACGCGCCCGCTGGTTCTGGGCCGACACCCGCCAGCAACTGCCCGGCCTGTCGCTGGCGCTGGCCGCACTGCTGCTGGCGATGGCGGCGAACGTCGGCGTGTCCACGATGGTCAGCAGTTTCCGGCTGACCTTCACCGGGTTCCTCGATCAGCGGCTCGCCTCCGAACTCTATGTCACCGCCGAGGATGCGGCGCAGGCGGATGCCCTGCAAACATGGCTCGCCCCCCGCGTCCGCGCCGTGCTGCCGATTCAGTCGGCCCCGGCAGAGGTCGCGGGATTGCCAACCGAGGTGTTCGGGGCGCGCGACGATGCGACCTACCGCGACAACTGGGCCCTGCTGTCCTCCAGCCCCGATGCGTGGGACGCGGTCGCAGGCGGCACGGCGATCCTGATCAACGAACAACTCTCGCGCCGGTCGGGGCTTGCGGTGGGCGACGTGGTGCCGCTGGTGGGCCGCGATTTCACCATCGTCGGGGTCTATGGCGACTACGGCAACCCCATCGGTCAGGTCTTCATGACCGAGGACGCGTTCCTGACCCTATATCCCGATGTGACGCCCTTGCAATTCGGCCTGCGCCTGCCCTCTGCAGGCGTGCCCGCGTTGCAGCAGGCATTGGCGGACGACGTCGGCCTGCCGCCCACCGCGGTCATCGATCAGGCGGGGATCAAGCAATTCTCTCTCGACGTGTTCAACCGCACGTTCACGGTGACGACGGCGCTGAACATCCTGACGCTGACCGTCGCGGGGTTTGCCATCCTGATGAGCCTGCTGACCCTCGCCGCCCTGCGCGTGCCGCAACTGGCCCCCGCTTGGGCGATGGGCCTGACGCGGCGGGAGCTGGGCCTGCTGGAACTGATCCGCGCCGTCCTGCTGGCGGTGCTGACCGCCGCCGTGGCGCTGCCGCTGGGGCTGGCGCTGGCCTGGGCGCTGCTGGCGATCGTGAACGTCGCGGCCTTCGGCTGGCGGTTGCCCATGTTCCTGTTTCCGCTGGATTACCTCCGGCTGGGCGGGTTCGCGCTCGTCGCTGCCGCATTGGCCGCCCTCTGGCCCGCGTGGCGTCTGGCCCGCACCCCGCCCGCCGATCTGCTGAAGGTGTTTTCCAATGAACGTTAAAGCCCTGCTGCTGTGCCTGCTGCCCCTGTCCGCTTCGGCGCAGGGCTTTGCGGGACTTGGCGGTGACGCGGACGGGTTCAGCATCCCGCAACCCGATCCGCAGTTCAGCTTTCCCGCCGACCATGGCGCGCACCCCGACTACCGGATCGAATGGTGGTATGTGACCGCCAACCTGACCGGCCCGGACGGCACGCCCTACGGCCTGCAATGGACATTGTTCAGGTCCGCACTGGCACCGCAGACGCAAGAGGGCTGGGACGATCCGCAGCTCTGGATGGGCCACGCCGCCGTCACGACGCCGGACGCCCACTACGTCGCCGAACGGCTGGCGCGCGGCGGGATCGGTCAGGCGGGGGTGACGGCCACGCCGTTCAGCGCCTGGATCGACGACTGGCTGTTCGACGGCATCGACAGCGGCACCCTGCGCGCGACGGGTGCCGATTTCGCCTATGACATGCAGCTGACCGCGCAGGGGCCGTTGGTCGCGCAGGGCATCGACGGCTATTCCGTGAAATCCGCCAGCGGTCAGGCGTCCTACTACTACTCGCAGCCGTTCTATGAAGTCGCGGGCACCCTCACGCTGCCCGACGGCCCGGTTGCGGTGACGGGCACCGCATGGCTCGATCGCGAATGGTCCAGCCAGCCGCTGGCCGACAATCAGACGGGCTGGGATTGGTTCTCGCTCAACTTCGACGACGGGGCGCGGATGATGGGATTCCGCCTACGCCAGACGGATGGCGAAAACTATACCTCCGCCACGTGGATCGCGCCCGATGGCACACCCACGCCCTATGCAGACGGCGCGCTGACCGCGACCCCGCTGGAGGAGTCGCAGGTCGGCCCCCGCACCGTGCCGACCACATGGCGCGTGGAATTGCCGGCACAGGGTGTTGACGTCACGGTGGCTGCGGTCAACACACAGGCGTGGATGGATACCAGCGTCCCCTATTGGGAAGGGCCGGTGACCATCGACGGCACCCGCAGCGGTGTCGGCTATCTGGAGATGACGGGATATGAGTGACTGGTTCACGACGCTGGACGGGTTGCACGCACAGGTCTGGCAACGGCTGGGCCGCGGCGTCGCCGACCGGCGTTCTCCGTCACGGCAACCCACGCTCGCGACCGTAAGCCCCGATGACTGGCCAGAGGCGCGGACCGTCGTGCTGCGCCGTGCGGTACCCACGGACGCGGTGGTGGAGGTGTATACCGACACCCAGTCCGACAAGATCGCCAGCCTGACCGCCACGCCTCGCGCTGCCCTGCATGTGTGGGAGGCAACGCAGCATCTGCAGATCCGCCTGCTGGCCGATGTGACCCTGTTGCAGGGCGATGACGTGTCCGACCGCTGGGCCACGCTGCCAGAGGTGGGGCGGCTGTCCTATGGCATCACCCCCGCCCCCGGTCAGCCCATCGCAGACGCGCTGTCCTATGCCAAAACCCCGGACCCACGCCGCTTTTGCGTTCTGCGCCTGACCGTGCAGCATATCGACGTGGTGCATCTGGGTGACGATCACCGCCGCGCCGGGTTCGACCGCGCCGACGGCTGGGCGGGGCGCTGGCTGTCGCCATGAAGGCGGACCTGCCCCTGACCCGCGACCTCGTGTTTGTGGGGGGCGGGCATACGCATGCGCTGGTGCTGCGGATGTGGGGGATGCGCCCCCTCGCCGGGGTGCGCGTGACGGTGATCGACCCCGGTCCGACGGCGACCTATTCGGGGATGCTGCCGGGACTCATAGCAGGGCACTATACCCGCGACGATCTGGATATCGACCTCGTGCGCCTTGCGCAGTTTGCGGGCGCACGGCTGATCCAGGGCGCGGTGACGGGGATCGACGCAGGTGCACGGGTGATCACCGTGCCGGGACGACCCGCCATCGCCTATGACGTGGTCAGCGTCGATGTGGGCATCACCTCTGCCATGCCCGCCCTTTCCGGGTTCGCCGACCACGGCGTGCCCGCGAAACCGCTCGGCCCCTTCGCCTCGCGGTGGGACGCATTCCAGAATGCCGCAACAGAGCCGCATGTCGCCATCATCGGCGGCGGCGTGGCGGGGGCGGAACTGTCCATGGCGATGGCGCACCGGCTGCGCGACCGGCGCCCCGTGATCCACCTGATCGACCGCGGCACGGTCCTGTCGGCGCTGGGGCAGACCGCGCGGCAGAAAATGCTGGCGGCGCTGGCGGCGAACGGCGTCACGCTGATCCCGGACGCGGACGTGGCAGAGGTCACGGCAGATGCCGTGCTGCTGGCGGACGGGCGGCGCATCCGTTCGGACTTCACCACCGGTGCCGCCGGGGCGCGGCCCCACGACTGGCTGGCGCAGATCGGCGTGGCGACGCAAGACGGGTTCGTGGCGGTCGGCCCGACGCTGCAATCCACCGACCCCACCCTGTTCGCGGTCGGCGACTGCGCCCACATGACCCACGCGCCACGGCCCAAGGCCGGTGTCTATGCGGTCCGGCAGGCGCCCGTGCTGCTGGACAATCTGCGCGCCGTGCTGTCGGGGGGCGACCTGCGCCCCTACCGCCCGCAGAAGGATTACCTCAAGCTCATCTCACTGGGGCAGAAGTCCGCTCTTGCCGAACGCTTCGGCACCGCATTCGCCGGGCCGCTGCTATGGCGGTGGAAGGATCGGATCGACCGCGCCTTCATGCGGCGCTTTGCGGATCTGCCGATGATGGGGCAGCCCGACCTGCCGCTGACGCGCGCGCTGGGACTGGCCGAGGCGCTGGGCGACAAGCCGATGTGCGGCGGCTGCGGTGCCAAGGTCGGGCGCGGGGCGCTGCGCAGTGCCCTGCACGACCTGCCCCCCGTGACGCGGCCCGACGTGGTGTCGCTGCCCGGCGACGACGCGGGGCTGCTGCGGATGGGCGAGGTGCGGCAGGTGGTCAGCACCGACCACCTGCGGGCCTTCACCGCCGATCCGGTGGCGATGACCCGCATCGCGGCCACCCACGCACTTGGCGACATCTGGGCAATGGGTGCGGCGCCACAGGCGGCGACCGTGAACCTGATCCTGCCGCGCATGTCCGCCGACCTGCAGGCCCGCACCCTGCGCGAGATCATGGCGACCGCCCATGCCGTGTTGACCGAAGCGGGGGCGGCCATCGTCGGCGGCCACACGTCGCTGGGGGCGGAGCTGACCATCGGGTTCACGGTGACCGGCCTCTGCGACCGGGACCCGATCACGCTGTCGGGCGCGCGGCCCGGCGATGCGCTGGTCCTGACGAAACCGTTGGGCAGCGGCGTCGTCATGGCCGCCGCGATGGCAGAGGCGGCACCGGGGGCCGTGGTCATGCACACGCTGACGGCGATGGGGCGAGGGCAGGCTGAAGCCAGCCGCATCCTGTGCAACGCCCACGCCATGACCGACGTGACCGGGTTCGGCCTGCTGGGGCATCTGTCGGGCATGGTCGAGGCGTCGGGTGTCGGTGCGCGCCTGACGCTGGCGCATGTGCCGCTGCTGAATGGGGCCTTGGCCTTGGCCCAGGCAGGGCAACATTCGACCCTGCTGGCCGACAATATCGCAGGGTCCGGCCCCGTCACCGGGCCAGCGGGACCGATGACGGACCTGCTGTACGATCCGCAAACCGCTGGCGGGTTGCTGGCCGCCATGGACGCGGCAGAGGCGGAACACCTTGTGCAGAGCCTGATCGCTGCGGGCTATGCAGAGGCGGCCATCATCGGCGTGATCACGGCTGTCCCCGGAATCGTGCTGGATTAGAGGCTGCCGACCAGCGCCGCGAGCGCATCTGCTGCGCGCGCACGCCCATCCGCATCCAGCGTTTCGGCGTGGACCGTACCCAACACGTCATGGCCGTGCACCGCGCGAGAGCGGGCATAGGCGGCGTCATAGTGCTGATCCATCAGCGCTGTGGACAGTGCGGTGAAGTCGCCAGCGGCCAGCATCGCCTCCCACCAGTCCACTACCGCGTGGCCCCGCAGGTTGCGAAGCGGCTGCAGGCGGGCGCGCAGGCGGTCCGGGTCGGCGATGATGTCCGCATAGGCCTGCGTCAGATAGGCGGCGCGCGCGGCCAGCGGCGCCGTCACGTCGATGCGGGGCGCGTGCGTCATGCGCAGCCAGAGCTGTTTCGGAATGACGATCTGGCCGATCTTGCTGCTTTCTGCCTCGACGATGGTGGGGCGGTCCGGGTCCAGCGTGGACAGGACCTGTGCCAGTGCCGACTCGAACCCCTTCTGCGCCGGTTGTCCGCCAGCGACACCGCCCAGCAACGATCCGCGGTGGGCGGCCAGCCCCTCCAGATCCAAGACCTGCACGTCGCGGGCGGCCAGCAGGTGCAGCAGCGCCGTCTTGGCGGTGCCGGTATAGCCGTCAAGCAGGATCAGGCGGTGCGGTACCGGGTCGATGTAGAGGGCATCGTGTACCAGACGGCGATAGGTCTGGTAGCCGCCCTTGATCGTCTCGGCCCGCCAGCCGATCTGCTGCAGGATGGTGCTGAACGCCCCCGACCGCTGCCCGCCGCGCCAGCAATAGACCAGCGGACGCCACGCACCGTCATACTGCGCCAATGGCCCGTCCACATGGTCGGCCACGTTGCGGGCGACCATCGCGGCCCCCACCTTGCGCGCGTCAAAGGCGCTGACCTGCTTGTAAAGCGTGCCGACCACCGCCCGCTGATCGTTCGACAGGGCAGGCAGGTTGATCGCGCCGGGCACATGATCCTCTGCGAACTCGGCGGGGGTGCGCACGTCGATCACGGTGTCGAACCCATGGGCCCGCAGTCCGGCCAGCGTGTCGAAAACCTGCGGCACGTCTATTCCGCCAGCGCGATGGGCTGTCGCCCGGTGTCGGTCAGGATGAACCAGTCGCCCGCGTCGTCGCAGACCGCAGGCACCAGCGGATGCCCATAACCGGCACCGGCATCGAGGTCGATGCGGTTGCCGAAATGCGTGGGATGGGCCAGCGCCGTGTGGCCGTGCACGATCATCGTGCCGTGATCGTCGGTGTTGTCGAGCCAGCCGTCGCGAATCCAGATCAGGTCGTCTTCGACCTGATCGGCCAGCGCGATACCGGGCCTGACGCCCGCATGGACGAAGAGGTGTCCCGGCGCCGTGACGGTCAGCGGATTGTCGGTCAGGAACCGCACATGCGCGTCCGGCACGCGGGCGCGGGCCAGATCGACAAGGGCGGTCAGATCGAGGTTGCCTTCGGTCGTCGGATAGTCGCGCAGCACCTCGCGCCCCTGTGCGTCGAGGTCGAACACGGGCGGGCCATCGGGGACGATGCCGTAGGAAGCGAGCGTCTTGTCGCCACCCAGACGCGGGTTCAGCCATGACAGCCCGGACCGGATCGCCACGTCGTGGCAATCGCCGGATTCGATGAACCGCTGGAACATGCGGTCATGGTTGCCCTTGATGAACTGCCATGGCCGTCCGGCGTCGCGTCCCACGATCAAGCGGTCGATCACGCCACGGCTGTCGGGGCCGCGGTCGGTGTAGTCGCCAAGGAACACGACGGGGGCATCCCCACCACCGTCCGCCGCGATCAGCGCCAGCGCGCGGTCCAGTTGGGCCAGCTGCCCGTGGATGTCACCGATGGCGTAGATCATGGCGCAGTCTTTCGTTGTGTCGCCCTTGCTTAGCAGAGGTCGCGCGGATTGACAGGTGCGGACCCTCCGGGGGGAGTATTTCTGAAAAAGCGAGGATGCCGGGATCGGTCTGGCAACGTCACGCGTCGCGGACCCGGCGCAGGCGTGGCGCCGGGTCCGTCATGTCTCAGACCTCGAAGGTCAGCGGCTTGACCTGCTGGAACACACCACTGCTTTCCAGCGCGTCGATCGCGGCGGCGGGCACAGCCTCGTCGACGTAGAGAAGCGCGATCGCCTCGCCCTTGGCCTCCGACCGGCCGAGGGTGAAGTTGGCGATGTTCACGTCGTGGTCGCCGAGGATGCTGCCCAGCTTGCCGATGATGCCCGGCACGTCCTTGTTGGTGGTGTAGAGCATGTGTGCGCCGATCTCGGCATCGACGGTGATGCCCTTGATCTGGATGAAGCGGGGCTTGTGGTCGCTGAACACGGTGCCTGCGACGGAACGTTCGCGGTTCTCCGTCGTCACGGTGACCTTGATGTAGCCTTCGAACACGCCCGACTGGTCCTGTTTCGTGGTCGAGATCTGGATGCCGCTGTCCTTGGCGATCACCGGCGCGCTGACCATGTTCACGTCCGGGTTGCGGCGGCGCATGATGCCCGCCACGACGGCGGCCGTCAGCGCCTTGAGGTTGAATTCGGACGCCTGACCGTCGAACAGGATGTTGATGGCGGTGATCGGCTCGTCCGTCATCTGTCCGACGAAGTTGCCCAGATGGCCCGACAGGGTGATCCACGGGCCCATGACCTTGGATTCCTCGGCGGTGATCGAGGGCATGTTGATCGCGTTGCTGACCGCACCCGTCAGCAGGTAGTCGGACATCTGCTCGGCCACCTGAAGCGCCACATTCTCCTGCGCTTCGGTCGTGGCGGCACCCAGATGCGGGGTCACGACGACGTTGGGCAGGTTGAACAGCGGGCTTTCCGTTGCGGGTTCGACGGCGAACACGTCGAAGGCGGCACCGGCGACGCGGCCTTCCTTCAGCGCGTCGGCGAGGGCATCTTCGTCCACCAGACCGCCACGGGCGCAGTTCACGATCCGCACGCCGGGCTTGAGTTTCGCAATCGCCTCGCGGCTGAGGATGTTGCGGGTCTGGTCGGTCAGCGGCACGTGGAAGGTGATGAAGTCGGACCGCGTCAGCAGGTCGTCCAGCTCCACCTTGTCGACGCCCAGCGCGGTGGCGCGATCCTCGGTAAGGAAGGGGTCATAGGCGATGACCTTCATCTTCAGCCCCAGCGCGCGGTCGATGACGATGGACCCGATGTTGCCGGCCCCGATCACGCCCAGCGTCTTGGCGGTCAGTTCCACGCCCATGAAGCGGGACTTTTCCCACTTGCCCGCATGTGTCGATGCGTTCGCCTCGGGGATCTGGCGCGCCACGGCCATCATCAGCGAGATGGCATGTTCGGCAGTGGTGATCGAGTTGCCGAAGGGCGTGTTCATCACGATGATGCCCTTCTTCGACGCGGCGGGGATGTCGACGTTGTCGACACCGATCCCCGCGCGGCCGATGACCTTGAGGTTGGTCGCGGCTGCGATCAGCTTCTCCGTGGCCTTGGTGGCGGACCGGATCGCGAGGCCGTCGTAGTTGCCAATGATCGCGGCCAGCGCATCCTTGTCCTTGCCCAGCTTGGGCTGGAAATCCACGTCGATGCCGCGGTCGCGGAAGATCTGGACGGCAGCGTCCGACAGCTCGTCGGAGATGAGAACTTTGGGGGCCATGACTGGCGCTCCTCTTGCAAAATAGGGGGGGGTGGCGGGCCGCAGCGGGCCCGCCGGACAATCAAGCGGCGATTTCGGTGTTGAACGCCCATTCGATCCACGGCAGCAGCGCCATGATGTCGGAATGTTCCACCGTCGCCCCGCACCAGATGCGCAGACCGGCGGGCGCATCGCGATACGCCCCGATGTCGAGGGCGACACCTTCCGCCTCCAGCCGCTTGGCCACGGCCTTGGCAAAGGCGGCGCCGTCGGTGATGCGGTCGTCGGTGAACTTCAGGCAAACGCTTGTGTTGGACCGCGTGGCGGGATCGACGGCAAGGTTCGCGATCCAGTCATGCTTGTCGCAGAACGCGAAGATCGCGCCGGCATTGGCATCGGCCCGCGCCTTCAGCGCCGATTGGCCACCGATGCTCTGGCCCCACTTCAGCGCGACGAGGTAATCCTCGACGCACAGCATGGAGGGGGTGTTGATCGTCTCGCCCTTGAAGATGCCCTCGATCAGCTTGCCATTGGACGTCAGGCGGAAGATCTTGGGAAGCGGCCATGCGGGGGCATAGCTTTCCAGCCGTTCCACCGCGCGGGGCGACAGGATCAACATGCCATGCGCGCCTTCGCCGCCCATCACCTTTTGCCAGCTGAACGTGGTCACATCCAGCTTGTCCCACGGCAGGTCCTGCGCAAAGGCGGCAGAGGTGGCATCGCACAGGGTCAGGCCTGCGCGGTCGCCGGGGATCATGTCGCCGTGCGGCATCCGCACGCCGGACGTGGTGCCGTTCCAGGTGAAGCACACGTCGTTGTCGTAGTTCAGCGCGGCCATGTCGACGATCTCGCCGTAAGGCGCCTCGTGGACCGTGGCCTCGATCTTCAACTGCTCGACGACATCCGTGACCCAGCCTGCGCCGAAGCTTTCCCACGCGACCATCTCTGCGGGGCGTTCGCCCAGCATGGTCCACATCGCCATCTCGTAGGCGCCGGTGTCGGAGGCGGGGACGATCCCGATGCGGTAGTCGGCGGGTACGCCGAGGATCTCGCGGGTGAGGTCGATGGCTTCGGCCAGCTTGGACTTGCCGATGCTGGCGCGGTGCGACCGGCCCAATGGGGCGTCGCCGAGCGCTTCGAGTGACCATGTGGGGGGTTTGGCGCAGGGGCCCGACGAAAAGCGCGCGTTGTCCGGCCGCGTGTCCGGTTTGGTCGTCACCATCTCTGGTATCCTCACAGATATTCGCCCTTCGTTGGGGAAGGGTGTCCCATCGCCGCAGATAGCGCCGGACCTGATCCATGGCAATCGAAATCACGCGACCGCGAGGTGCGACACGGTGGGACGGGATTTTGCGGTGGCACCTGTGCGGCCTTTGCGACAACATCGCGGCACCGGGTGTGCAGGGGATGCGGGATGGGCAACGTGTCGGACGACTTCGACGACGATGAATTCAACGAGGATTTCGACGAGGACGAGGACGAGTTCGACCACTTCGTCGCGGCACAGGAGACGGTCCACGACACGGTGATCGCCGAGTTGACGGCGGGACAGAAGCAGACCCACTGGATGTGGTTCACATTCCCGGTGCTGACCGGCATCGGCCAGTCGCCGATGGCGATGTTCTATTCCCTGCGCGACGCAGGCGAGGCGCGCGACTATCTGGCCCATCCACTGCTGGGCGCGCGTCTGCAGGACGATCTGCATCTGCTGCTTGACCGGCCGGGTGCCGACCCCGTCGCGATCCTTGGCGAAACGGATGCCTACAAGCTGCGCGCCTGCGCCACGCTGTTCGAGGCGGCCTCGCCCACGACGCCGGTGTTCGCCACGGCCCTCGACACCCTGTTCGACGGTCAGCGGTGCACCAAAACGCAGCGCATCCTGCGCTCGCCCCCTGCGGACGACCTGTTCTCATGACACAGACACTGCTGTCCTTCGGTCACGGCTATACCGCCCGCTGGCTCGATCCGCTGCTGCTGGCGCAAGGGTGGCGCGTGATCGGCACCACGCGGAGCGAGGACAAGGCCCCGTCCCTGATGGCGCGCAGCGTCGAACCCCGGATCTGGCCGGGGGCCGACATGACGCCCGCGCTGGATGCCGCGACGCATCTGCTGATTTCGGCAGCGCCAGAGGATGCGGGCGATCCGGTACTGGCTGAATTGCACGACGCCATCGCCGCGCGGGCGGGGCAGTTCCAATGGGTCGGCTACCTGTCCACCACCGGCGTCTATGGCGATCACGGCGGGGGCTGGGTGGACGAGGACACGCCCCTGACCCCCGCCACCGCGCGCGGTCAGGCCCGCGTCGCGGCAGAGGCGGAATGGGCCGCGATCCCCGGCCTGCCGCTGCACATCTTTCGCCTGGCCGGCATCTATGGCCCCGGTCGCGGACCCTTTGCCAAGGTGCGCGACGGCACCGCCCGGCGGATCATCAAGGACGGTCAGGTATTCAGCCGCACCCATGTCGCCGACATCGCCCGCGTGCTGGCCGCGTCCATCGCGCAACCGCGCCCCGGTGCCATCTACAACGTCTGCGACGACGATCCCGCCCCGCCGCAGGACGTGATCGCATACGCCGCCGAGCTGCTGCGCCTGCCTGTGCCGGAGGCCGTCCTCTACGACGAGGCAGAGATGTCGCCCATGGCGCGCAGCTTCTATGCCGAGAGCAAGAAGGTCAGCAACGACCGCATCAAGGACGAGTTGGGCGTGGAACTGCTGTTCCCCGACTACCGCAGCGGCCTCAGGGCGCTCTTGGCACAAGACGCCTGAGCGTCCACGCGAGCCCTGTGAACAGCACCAGCAGCACGATCCCTGCACCGATGTTGGTGACGTAGAACGCCATCCGCCCGTCGAAGGCGAGGTCGTTCAGGAACGGATAGGGCAGGCCGCTGGTCACGCTGCCCTGCGGCGTGGCGTTCATCGGCCCCACCACGACCTCAGCCCAGGTCAGATAACCCACGACGAGGCCCACCAGCCACGCCAGCCCCGCGAGTGGTCTGCGGAAGCCGCGATGCACGACCAATACGTCGATCCATTGCAGCAACGGGCCCGCGCCGTGCAGATACAGCTCGATCCACCAGTCCCCCAGCTGCCCGTCGCGCAGCACCGACGCGGGGTCCGCAAGATACAGCCGCCAGAACAACGCCACGACCATCGCGTTGATCACAGCCGTGGCCGCCACCAGCCCATCCCACCGCCCGGTGCTGCGCCCGGTGGACAGGCGATACATCGCGACGGCACAGAACAACGACAGGAACAGCGCCCAGATCGTCAGATAGCGGAACGGGCCGCCGAACCCGCTCCAGTCGCCGAAGACCAACATCCGCAGGGCATAGAACGCCGCCAGAAGCAGCACAAACAGGCGGTAGAGGGTGGCGGCGCGCGTCATGGGCGGATGATGGCACGGGGCCGCGCTGGCTGACCAGCCCCCCGCTTGCCCCCGCCCCGTGCCGCGTGCGATTGACACCGTGATCATCCATCTGACCCAGAGGCTCCATGACCCCGACCTTCCGCCAGCGCATCGGCAATATCCTCGACCGGCCCGCCGTGACCCGCGCCATCGTCGCGATCATCGTGTTCAATGCGATCCTGTTGGGTCTGGAAACATCCGACCCGGTCATGGATGCGGCGGGGCCGCTGATCCTGACGCTGGACCGGATCTGCCTTGCGATCTTCGTGGTCGAGATCGTGGCGAAACTCTATGTCCAGCGGCTGACGTTCTTTCGCAGCGGCTGGAATCTGTTCGACTTCGTGGTGATCGGCATCGCGCTGGTGCCGACGGGCCAGGGCCTGTCCGTCCTGCGCGCCCTGCGGGTGCTGCGCGCGTTGCGCGTCATCTCTGCCGCGCCCACCCTGCGCCGGGTGGTCGAGGGGTTCGTCAGCGCCCTGCCCGGCATGGCGTCGGTGTTCCTGCTGATGGGGATCATCTTCTACATCGCCTCCGTCATGGCGACGCAACTGTTCGGCGGCGCGTTTCCCGAATGGTTCGGATCACTCGGCCATTCCGCCTATTCGCTGTTCCAGATCATGACGCTGGAAAGCTGGTCCATGGGCATCGTACGCCCGCTAATGGAAGAGTTCCCCTACGCCTGGGCGTTCTTTATCCCGTTCATTCTGGTGACCACCTTTGCCGTCGTGAACCTGCTGGTGGGTCTCATCGTGAACTCCATGCAGGATGCCCACGCAGAAGAAGGCAACGCCGCGACGGACGCCTACCGGGACGAGGTGCTGGCAAGGCTGGTAGCGATCGAGAAGCGGTTGGGGGAGGGGAGAGGTGAAAACGCGACGCCACACTAGGGTTTCGTTCGTAATATCGCCATCGTCTCAAGCTGCGGCTTCAACCAAACTGCCTTCGCAGGACTGAGCCAGGTCAATAAATTCATACATGCAGAATAATCCGCCGATATGTCACGATCAAAGATCGGCTCGTGATGCGAAATCCTGTTGCGCAAACCCCGTATCCGCTCACACGCACCATAGACTCTGTTGCGCAAATCAGCTGACGGACGGTTTTCCCCTTACCCCAGACGGATTTATGCCACTGCCTTTGTGACGGGGATGCCAAGGGCGGTGTAGCCATTCAGGATAGCGATGCGCACCTGGACCTCCGCGACCTGGCGGTCGAAGTCCCGAGCCATCAGCCGCTGGCCCAGCAGCTTTACACAATGCATCTTTGTCTCGACGCGGCTCCGGCGGTGGTATCCGCTCCAGTTCCGCCAGAGCGCCCGACCCAGACACTTCGATGCGCGGAGCGCATCATTCCTGGCTATGGCACCGGCGGTGGTTGGTTCCCATGGTTGGGCATTTTT
>NZ_FOCI01000042.1 GCF_900110065.1 Loktanella fryxellensis
GGCCCTGTTGCACAAATCGGCTTGTGGCCCAGGTTCGCCTTTTCCCGGACGGGTTTATCCCACAGCTTTTTTGACGGGTATGCCGAGCGCTGTGTAGCCGTTGAGCATGGCGATACGGACCTGAAGTTCCGCGACCTGGCGGTCGAAGTCCCGTGCCATGAGGCGCTGCCCAAGCAGATTCACACAATGCATCTTCGTCTCGACGCGGCTCCGTTGGTGGTATCCGCTCCATCGTCGCCACAGAGCGCGGTTGAGCTATTTGGAGGCCCGCAGGATCTCGTTTCGCGCGGCGGCACCGCCGGTGACGGGCTGCCACGGCTTCGCGTTCTTTCGGGGCGGGATGACAGCGTGGGCACCGCGGCCCGCGATGGCATCATGGCACTTGCGGGTGTCGTAGGCACCGACGGCGGTCACCGAGCCGACCTCTTCGCCGATCGGGATCTGGCCGAGCAGATAGGGCGGGACCGGAGCGTCACCAATGTGGCTTCCGGTGATCTCGGCGGCTCGGATCTCCAGCGTTTGCTCGTCGATCCCGAGGTCGATCCTGCGCCAGACCTGCGGTTTGGGACCACCATGCTTGCTGGCGTGCCACGCGCCTTCGCCCTCGACCTTGATGCCCGTGCTGTCCACTGCCCGGCAGTGATTTGTCTTCGAACCATGGGAGGGGATGAGCAGGTGCAGCGGGCCCTTCAATCCACGGTAGGGGATGTTGATGGCCAGGTTCTTCTGACGGCAGGACAGCGTGCTGAAGTCGGGCACCGTCCAGTCGAGGCCAACCAGCCACAGCAGGCTTTCGACAAAACCGGTCGTTTGCCGAAGCGCCAGGCCGAACAGAACCTCCATCGTCAGACACGTCTGAATGGCGGTGTCACCGTAGGTCTGATGGCGGCCACGCCTGCCTGTCGGCGCGGCATCCCAGCTTATCCCCGGGGGTCAAACCAGACCGTCGGCAAGCCCCAGCTGTTGAGCGCTTCGTTACAGGCTGGCCAGTTCTTGGTTTTGTAGGTCAGTGGTGTCGGTCTGCTCATGCATCCCAGCTACCACGCTGGATCCACAAATGAATCACTCGCAGGATTTGTGCGACAGAGCCCAGTATAGGCCGAAAATCATAGCTGGAGGCGAGTACCGGAATCGAACCGGTCTACACGGATTTGCAATCCGCTGCGTAACCTCTCCGCCAACTCGCCGCCGGGCCCGATGGCCACTGGTGCGTGAGTTAGGGATTTCCGCAGCGGTCCGCAAGCGTTTTTGCGGCGGAGCTGCGCGCCTAGAGTCCTGCCGCTTCCGCCTCGGCCACGGCGATGCGGGCCATGGCGAGGATTGCGTCACGCGAACTGGCGGCGGCGATGAAGCGGCCGTTGTGGCAGAACTTCGCACCGTTCACACCGCTCGCCTCTTCCAGCGCGGGGCCGGTCAGTCCGGCCCAGGCGGCGGGCAGGTCGGCACGCAGGGCAAAGCCCTGCGCCTCGGCCTGGATGCCGCCGAGGGTCCAGTCGCCTTCGCCCCGCGGCGTGACGACAAACAGCAGGTGATCCGCGCCGGCGCGGATGACGGCGGGCCGGAACGGCATCCCCATCGGCAATTCCAGAACGCGGTCGGTGCCTGCGGCCGCGATCGCGTCCATCACCATGCCGTCGGCGCGCTGACCGGCCGCACTGCGGGCGATCCGCGCCTCGACGAAGGCGCGGGCGATGGTCAGCGCGTTGTGGAACGCCTGCATCTCGGCCTCGGCTCCGCCCTGATCGAACACCGGCTTCAGCGTTTCCAGCAGCGACGGCAGGGTCATCGCGGCAAGCGGCCCGGCCACCGCGGGGCTGATCGCGCCGTTGTCCAGCAGGTCGATGGGCAGCACGAAGCTCGCGTCGGTCTTGGCGTGGATACCGTCGATGTCCGCCTCTGGCACGTTCAGCGCCGCCAGATAGGCGTGCCCGTACTGCCGCCAGATCAGGCCGAAGCTGCTGTAGGGCTGGCCATCGTCGCGCAGCGGGGCGTCGCGCTGGTGGTGGTCGAACAGGCGCTGATCCGCATCGAAGCCGCCACCCACGTCATAGATGATCCGGTCGGCTGCCGGCGTGATCCATGCGGCGTCGCGGCTGCGGACGATCCGGGCGTCGGGATACAGCCGGGTCAGGATGACGCTCGACATCAGCTCGTCGGCGTGGAACCCCCCCGAATGGGTCACGAGATAGTCGATGGTCATGGGTCCGGTGCCTCACTGCGGTGTCGGCCCCCCTTGCGCCGCGGGCGGGGCGATTTCAATCGTAAAGGCAGGGGCAGGCCGGCCCGGATGGACTTTTGTGCAGGTGCTGTCCAGATTGCAACGGGCCTGGCCAAGGGGGGGTGCCATGGACACGAACCATCTGGTGGATGCGCTGCGGCAGGCACCGCACGCGGCTACCTTTGCCATCGATGCGGCGACCGGCGCGGTGACGACCCATGGGGCGCTGTGGGACATGGCGGCGCGGCACGCCGCCGCGCTGATCGGACTGGGCGTGCAGCCGGGCTGCCGGGTGGCGCTGCAGGTCGAGAAATCCATTGCCGGATTGGCCTGTTATCTGGGGACGGTGATGGCGGGGGCGGTGCATCTGCCGCTGAACACCGCCTATCCGGGCGCGGAGGTTGCGTATTTCCTGACCGACGCGGCACCGCGCGTCTTCATCTGCGATCCCGCACGGCTGGCAGAGCTTGCGCCGGTGGCGCAGGCGGCCGGCGTGACCCATGTGTTGACGCTGAATGCGGACGGCGCGGGCAGCCTCGCGGATGCGGCGGCGGAGGCCGCGCCGCTGACGCGGCCCGTGCCGCGCGGGCCTGACGATCTGGCGGCTTTCCTGTATACCTCCGGCACGACGGGGCGGTCGAAGGGCGCGATGCTGAGCCACGATGCGCTGCTGTCCAACGCACTGACGCTGCGCGACCTCTGGCAGTTCACGGACAACAATACGCTGATCCATGCCCTGCCGGTGTTCCACACGCACGGGCTGTTCGTGGCGATCAACGTCACGCTGTTGGCAGGTGGGGCGATCATCCTGCACCGCAGCTTCGATCCCGCCGCGGTGCTGGCCGATTTTGGTCGCGCCACCGCGCTGATGGGGGTGCCGACGTTCTATGTCCGCTTGCTGGATCAGCCGGGGCTGACACCGGACGCGGTGGCGGGGATGCGGGTGTTCATCTCGGGCTCGGCCCCGATGCTGATGGACACGCATGCCCGCTGGCAGGCGCGGACCGGGCACACGGTGCTGGAACGCTATGGCATGACCGAGACGAACATGACCACGTCGAACCCCTGCGTGGGCCTGCGCAAGCCCGGAACCGTGGGGCTGCCGCTGCCCGGCGTCGATCTGCGGATCGTGGACGACGCGGGGCAGGCGGTGGCAGCCGGCACGCCCGGCGGGATCGAGGTGCGGGGCCCGAACCTGTTCCAAGGCTACTGGCAGATGCCGGACAAGACCGCCGCCGACATGCGCCCGGGGGGCTGGTTCGCCACGGGCGACATCGGCACGCAGGATGGCGATGGCTATGTCACCATCGTCGGGCGGTCCAAGGACCTGATCATCACCGGCGGCTTCAACGTCTATCCCAAGGAGGTGGAGAGCGTCATCGACGCGCTGGACGGCGTGGTCGAGAGTGCGGCCTTCGGCCTGCCGGATGCGGACCTAGGCGAGGTTGTGGCGGTCGCCGTCGTGCTGGCACCGGGGGCGGTGCTGACGGCGGAGGGCATCGTCGGTGGCACCGCCGGTCGACTGGCCCGGTTCAAGCAGCCGCGACAGGTCCATCTGATGGATGCGCTGCCGCGCAATACGATGGGC
This sequence comes from Loktanella fryxellensis, assembly GCF_900110065.1. Taxonomy (GTDB): domain Bacteria; phylum Pseudomonadota; class Alphaproteobacteria; order Rhodobacterales; family Rhodobacteraceae; genus Loktanella; species Loktanella fryxellensis. Next base: position 3,807 of record NZ_FOCI01000042.1, read on the forward strand.
AAGGTGCAGAAAGCGGCCTTGCGGGCGATGTTCGGGGCGTGACGACAGGGATGGCCGCGCCAGCGCCGCATGGCACGGGACATCCTGTGTCGGGGACATGTCCTATGATGCGACAGCGGCCCACGCAGCGTTCCGGGGCGCGCTTGCAATCGTCAGGGCGGCGGTTCACGGTCGAAACTGCAGCGTAAGGAGAGTGTGCGGATGGACGACGGACCCGTGACGCCGATGGGCGGCTATGCCGCCCGCGACCGGGCGTGGCAGCCCGTGGCCCTGCATCCGCCCTACAAGACGAGCGTGAAGCGGTCGCCGCAGGCCGCACTCCTGTCGTTCCCAGCCACGGCGGGCGAGATCACGGGGCCGGTCTTTGGCCACGGGATCATCGGCCCGCAGGACAACGACCTGATCCATAACTTTACCGGTGAAAGCGCCATTGGGCCGCGCATCGTCGTGCATGGCCGTGTGCAGGACCAGTTCGGGCGACCCATAGCCGGTGCCCTGCTGGAGGTGTGGCAGGCCAATGCGGGCGGGCGTTACCGCCACCGCAAGGAAGGCTATGTCGCGGCGCTCGACCCCAATTTCGGCGGTTGCGGGCGGGTGATGACCGATGCGCAGGGTGGTTACGAGTTTCGCACGGTGATGCCGGGGCCCTATCCGTGGCCCAACGGGATGAACGACTGGCGGCCCGCGCATATCCATTTTTCGGTGTTCGGCCACGGGTTCGCCCAGCGGCTGATCACCCAGACGTACTTCGAGGGCGATCCCCTGATCGCGCGCTGTCCCATCGTCGGCGCGATCCAGAACCCGGACGCGGTGCGGTCGCTGATCGCACCGCTCGACATGGCGCGGACGGTGCCGATGGATGCGCGCGCCTATCGCTTCGACATCGTGCTGCGGGGACGGCGGCAGACCGCGTTCGAGACGCGGCCGGAGGGATTGTGAACATGGTGCATGACGCCGACACGCTGCGTGAAAGCCCGAGCCAGACGGCGGGGCCCTACGTCCACATCGGCTGCACACCGAATGTCTGCGGGATCACGGGGCTGTTTGCCGAGGATCTGGGTGCGCGGATGAAGACCGGGCCGGTACAGGGCCGCGAGATCGTCATCACCGGGGCCGTGCATGACGGCATGGGGGCGGCATTGACCGACGCACTGGTCGAGGTCTGGCAGGCCGATGCGAACGGGCGGTTCGCAGGCCATCACGCGGATGCGGACCCGCACTTTACCGGCTTTGGCCGCTGCGCCAGCGACATGGCAACGGGGGCTTTCCGGTTCGAGACGGTGAAGCCGGGCCGCGTGCCGTGGACCGACGGACGCTTGCAGGCGCCGCACATCAGCGTCTGGATCGTTGCACGCGGGATCAACACCGGCCTGCAGACCCGCATCTATTTCGACGACGAGCCGCAGGCGAATGCCGCCGATCCGATCCTGTCGCGTCTGGAACACCGGATGCGCGTGCCGACCCTGATCGCGGTGGGGCAGGGGGATGGCACCTACCGTTTCGACATCCATCTGCAGGGCCCGCAAGAGACGGTGTTCTTCGACATCTGACCTTACCGCGCAAGGACCAGTTCAGCCTTCAACCCGCCCATGTCCGTGCTGTCGGACAGGCGCAACGCACCGCCGTGGCTGCGGGCGATGTCGGCGACGATGGCAAGGCCGAGGCCCACGCCGGAGCCTGCGTCCTGATTGCGGGCGGGGTCGAGACGGCTGAACGGGCGCGTCGCTTCCTCCCTCTGGTCGGGGGGGATGCCGGGGCCGTCATCCTCGACCACGTAGCGGATGGCGCGGTCCGTCACATGGGCGGACACCTGCGCGCGGTGGCCATAGCGCAGGGCGTTGCCGATCAGGTTGTCCAACGCGCGGCGGATCGCCAGCGCATGCAGCGGCACATTCGCCCCCGCGCCGGTGGAGGGGGCCAGCGTCACCGGGCGGTCCATGCGGGCGTAATCGGCCACCAGCGTGGTCAGGATCCCGACCGGATCGACGGTTTCCAGCGGATCGCCCACGCCGGACCGGGCATAGTCAAGGAAGCTGTCCAGCAGGCGCTGCATCTCGTCGACGTCGCGGATCATCGGCTCCGCCTCGGCGTCGTCGAGCAGGGACAGCCCGAGGCGCAGGCGCGTCAGCGGCGTGCGCAGGTCGTGGCTGACGCCCGACAGCATCATGGTGCGCTGCTGGATCTGGCGCTCCAGCCGCTGCCGCATGTCGAGGAACGCCATGCCTGCCGCCCGCACCTCGACCGCGCCGCCGGGGCTGTAGGGGGTGATGCGCCCCTTGCCGTAATCGGTGGCCGCCTGCGCCATGCGGGTGATGGGCCGCAACTGGTTGCGCAGGAACAGATAGGCGATCGTGGTCATCAGCGCGCCCAGCACGACCATGATCACAAGCAACTGGTGCGGATTCGATGCCGACAGCCTACGGCGGGGCACATCGACGGCCAGCGGACCCTGCGCCGTGGCGACCCACACGGTGACGCGGCTGCGGTCCGCCATGGAAACCTGTGCGATCTGTGGCACCCCCTCGCGCAGACGGGCGGCGACGGTATCGCCGGTAAAGTCCGACCACAGCCGGTCGTCGCCGACCTGCGGCACGACGGGTGGCCATGTCACGGCCAGTTCCAGCGGGCTGGCGATGGCAGCCACATCGGTGATGGCGGTGGCGCGGTTGGGCGCCGCATCCGCCACGTCGCGCAGATAGCGCAGCTCGATCGCGACGGCGGCGGTCATCTGGCGGGTGACGCCCTCAAAATGGCGCTGGATGAAGACGATGGATACCAGCAGCTGCAGCGACACCACGGGCAGGATCAGGATGATCAGTGCCCGTGTATAAAGGCCGCGCGGCAGGTAGGGTTTGAGCCATTTGAAGAACATGGCATAGCCTAGCGGTGAAGCGGAGAATGGGAAAGCGGATGGATCAGCAGTCTGCACCGGTGGTGGGCGTGGCCGAGGCGGTGGCGCGGGATCTGGTGCGCGTCCTTGCCCCGAACCCGTCCGCGATGACCGGCTGGGGCACGAACAGCTATGTCCTTGGCGCGGACCGCGTCGTGGTGGTCGATCCCGGTCCGGACGATGCCGTGCACCTGGCGGCGCTGGTGCGGACGATCGCAGGGCGTGCGGTCAGCCATATCGTGGTGACCCACGCCCATGCGGATCATTCACCGCTGGCGCGCCCACTGTCGCGGCTGACGGGCGCGCCCGTGTGCGGCTTTGGCCCTGCGGACGCGGGGCGGAGTGCGGTGATGCAGGCCCTCGTGGCGGCGGGCTACGCCGGTGGCGGCGAGGGGGTGGATGCTGGATTCGCCCCCGACGTGGCGCTGGCGGATGGGGCCGTGCTGGACACGGGCGCGGGACCGCTGCGGGTGCTGCATACGCCGGGGCACATGGGCAACCACATCTGTCTGGGCTGGCGGGATGCGGCGTTCAGCGGCGATCTGGTGATGGGATGGACCACGTCCCTGATCTCGCCGCCCGACGGGGACATCGTGGATTTCATCGCGTCCTGCGGTCGGTTGCGCGTTCTGGGGGCAAAGGTGCTGTATCCCGGGCACGGCGCGCCTGTGACGGACCCTGCGGCGCGGATCGACTGGCTGCTGGCGCACCGGGCCGAACGGCGGGCGCAGGTGCTGGCGGCGCTGGATGTGCCGCGCGATGTGGCCGGGCTGACGGCGGCGGTCTATACCGACGTGTCGCCCGCCCTGTGGCCAATCGCGGCGCGCAACGTCTTTGCGCAACTGGTGGCACTGGTGGGCGAGGGGGCGGTGCGGGCGGCGCCCGATCTGTCGCCGACATCCGTCTTTCACCGCACCGGTCCCTGACGCCGCCTGTGGCGATCAGGGCGCGGCATCCTGCCGACGAGGTGCCGCAGACGGTGTCGTGACTGCCCCGTGAACGGCGCCTGTGTTAGGTCCGAGTCGTGGAGCCTGCGATCAACGCGGGTCCGGGCAGGCAGGAACACAGGCCATGACGAGCATGACGAACGACACATCCCCGATGACGGATGCCGACGGCACCGACACGCGACCCTGGTACATGATGCGATCCAGCATCCTGATGATCTGCGTGACGGTGGTCGGCCTGATCGGCATCGCGGCGGACCAGTTCGGGGGCGACAGCGCACCGACGGGCAATTTCCGGGTGATGGAGAATGGCATCATCATCCACAGCCGTACCATCGGGGCGCAAACCGCGACTGACTAGAACATGACCGGGGGCAGGCCGCGATGGACCTGCCCCTGCTCTGGCGTCAGCTGATCGGGCAAACCGCGCCGGTGTCGATCCACGCTTGCGTCAGGTCGCCGAAGACGGCCTGCGTGCCGGGGGCGGAGGTGCGGCCCTCGCCCGGCTCCCAGCCCCAGCCGACCAGACCATCCTCTGCGTTGTGGACCTGCAGTTCGGCCAGCGTCTTGTCGCCGTTGCGCGCGGGGTCCTTGATCTGGTCGCAGACCTCGGCGGCGCTCAGGCCGACCCAGCCCATCTCGATGGGTGCCAGCTGCCACGGCTCGTGACCGGGGATCGACCCCTGTCCGGTGGTGTAGGCGACATTCTCGGCCCCGTGGCAGGTGGAACAGGTCATGCCGGTCACGCCGAAGTCGCCGGGCCCGCGCATCACGGGGGGCTGGTGCGGCTGCATCAGATCGCCCTGCAGAGGCGTGTCGCCCACCGGGTGACAGTTCAGGCAGCGCGGGTGTTCGATCACCACGAACATTTCCTCGAACAGCGCGGCGGACCGTTCGGCCGCATCCGCGATGTCCGCGAATTCGTCCGGTGTGCGCAGGCCGTTGATGGTTTCCGCCTGCGCAGGGGCGGCAAGGATCAGCGCGGTGAAGGTCGCGCGCGCGAGTGTGGTCAGGGTCATGCATTCACCGGAGGCTGAAAGGGCAGGGTCGTGATGGCGTTGCCCGTCAGGGCACGCCATGCGTTGGCTATGGCAGGGCCGACGGGGGGTGTTCCCGGCTCTCCGATGCCGGTGGGGTCGATGGTGCTGGCGATGATCTCCACCTCCACGGCTGGCATCTCGCTGATGCGTAGCATCCGGTAGGTGTCGAAGTTCGTTTCCTGCACCACACCGCCGTCGCCCAGCGTGATCGCGTTGAACAGTACGGCGCCAAGGCCGTAACCGATGCCGCCTTCGATCTGCGCGCGGATCACGTTGGGGTTCACGGCGACACCGCAATCCACGGCACACCACACGCGGGTCACGCGCGGAAAGCCGTCCACGTCCTGCACTTCGGCGATCTGGGCGGCATAGGTGCCGAAGGATTCGTGCAGCGCCACGCCGTAGCCCTTGTCGCCCTTGACCGTCTGCCCGTCCCAGCCCGCCATCTGCGCCACCCGTTCCAGCACCGCCCGGTCGCGGGTCATGTCGGGTTTCAGCAGATCGAGGCGACCCTGCACCGGGTCCTTGCCCGCCGCGACCAACAACTGATCGAGGAATACCTCCGTCGCATAGGCGGTGTGGGTGTGACCCACCGACCGCCACCACAGGACCGACACCGGGCTTTGCGTCTGCACCCAGTTCACCCGCAGGTGGGGCAGGGCATAGGGCATGTTCACCGCGCCCTCGTAGGATGTGGGATCCTTGCCGTCCTGCATCATGGCCGCCATCGGGCCACCGGCCATGATCGACTGGTTCACGATCACGTCGTGCCAGCCGACGACGTTGCCGTCCGCATCGATGCCGCCGCGCAGGCGGTGCACGGTCATCGGGCGGTAGTGGCCGCCGGTCAGGTCATCCTCGCGGGTCCAGACCAGTTTCCACGCGCCGTCGCGGCCGGCGGCCTTGGCGATTTCGCCGATTTCGTTGCCGATCTGGGCGCTGGACTGCGCCCGCCTGCCGAACGACCCGCCCGCCAGCATGACGTTCATCTTGACCGCGTTCATCTCCAGCCCGAGGATTCCGGCGATGGCCTGCCGGTCGAAGCCGGGAAACTGGTAGCCGCCCCATGTCTCGACCTGACCGCCCGTCACCGCGATCACCGCATCCAGCGGTTCCATCGGCGCATGGGCGAGGTAGGGGAAACGGAACTCCGTCTCCAGCACCTGTGTCGCACCGGTCAGGGCGGTGTCGATGTCGCCCGATTCCTCGATCATCAGGCCGGGCTCGGTGCGGGCGAGGGTGACGAAATCCTCCATCATCTGCGCGGACGTGCGCGTTTCGGCCGCGGTGCTGTCCCAGTCGACGACCAGCGCGCGGCGCCCCGACAGGGCGGCGTGGGTCGATGTGGCATAGACGGCGACGCCCTGCGGGATCTGGCGCACTGCGGTGACGCCCGGGACGGAAAGTGCCGCCGTGTCGTCAAAGGACGCCACCGTGCCGGCCATCATCGGCGGATGTGCGATCACGACGGTTTCCATGCCCGGCAGGTCGAGGTCCATGGTGAACACGGCGGTGCCGTTGGACTTGGCCAGACTGTCGAGCTTGGGTCGGTCGGTGCCGATCAAGGTGAACTGCGCGGGGTCCTTCAGCGGGGCGCCTTCCGGCGGGGTCAGCAGGGCGGCCCTGGCCGCCAGCGGGCCGAAGGTGCTGATGTTGGTCCCGTCGGTCAGCACGCCGTTCGCCACGGTGATGCGGGCGGGATCGACGCCCCACGCGTCGGCGGCGGCCTGCACCAGCAGGGCGCGTGCCGTGGCCCCGGCCTGCCGCATCTGGGTATAGCTGTTGGCCATGGCGGTGGAACCGCCGGTGCCCTGCAGGCCAAAGGCGAGGTTCTTGTACTTCTCGTCGTCGGCGGGGGCGGATTCGGCGCGCATCTGGGACCAGTCGGCGTCCATCTCCTCGGCCACCAGCGTCGCAAGGCCTGTCATCGGGCCCTGACCCATCTCGATATGCTTGATGATGACGGTGACGGTGTCGTCCGGGTCCACGCGGATGAAGGCGTTGGGCGCAAAGGTCGGCGCGCTGCCGTCGGGTTGGAACGCAAGCGCCGCCCCCGATTGCGCGCGTGCCCGCAGCGGCAGGCTGACGGCCACGACAAGCCCGAGGGTCGAGGCGAGGAAGGCGCGGCGGCTGGGTGTGAGTGTCATGGTCATGCCTTCAGGCTCTGGGCGGCGTCCTTGATCGCCTGCCGGATACGGACGTAGGCGGCGCAGCGGCACACGTTGCCGGCCATGGCCGCGTCGATGTCGGCGTCGGTGGGATCGGGGATCTCGTACAGAAGTGCCGCGGCGCTGACGACCTGACCGGACTGGCACCAGCCGCATTGCGGCACGTCGATGGCGGTCCATGCGGCCTTCACGGCATCCGCCTCCGGCGTGTCGAGGCCTTCGATCGTGCGCACGTCGGCCCCTTCGAGCGTGTCGAGCGGTGTCACGCAGGCCCGGCGCGTCTGGCCGTCCAGCATCACGGTGCAGGCGCCGCACTGGGCGATGCCGCAACCGAACTTTGTGCCGGTCAGCTTCAACTCGTCCCGCAGCACCCACAGCAGGGGGGTGTCGCCGGGCAGATCGACGGTGCGCGCCGTGCCGTTCACGGTGAATGTGGTCATGGGGGTGCCTATGCTGGGGATGTGCAGGGGATATGTATCAAAGGTACCAGAAATCCCGGCCGCAGTCGCGGGCCAATCATGGCGCATGACGTGCGGGCAGGGCCTGCGTCAGCGTAGGGTGATGTCGGCTACGACCGGATAGTGGTCCGACGGCCAGCGCCCCATGAACCGTTGCCGCAGCACCTGCACCGGCCCCGTGGCGTCCAGCGGGCCCGACAGGGCGATGTGGTCGATCGCCCCGAACAGGTTGATCCCCCGGTCGAAGTGATAGGTCGATCCGGTGACGGGCAGAAAGGTGAACCCCGCGTCCCGCAGGATGTCGGCCGTCGGCGATCCGCGCATGGCATTCAGGTCGCCGGTCAGCACGACGCGTTCACCTGCCGCGATCAGAGGGGCCATGCGCTCTGCCACCAACCGGGCCGAGGCCGTGCGGTTCGACCCGCTCTTGTATTCGAAATGCACGTTGACGACGTTCAGCACGGTGCCGTCCGCATCGGCCAGCCGTACGGTGCTGGCGAATGCGGGGTAGGACCCGTCGAAGGTCCGCGAATAGATCACGTCCGGCGTGTCGGAGAAGAAGAACCACCCCGGATTCAGCAGCGTGAAGCGGTCGGTGCGATAGAGGATCGGCTGAGTGGAGGGGAAGGTGCGCGAATCGCCGCTCGCTCCCGCCGCATAGCCGGGGTTCTGCGCCAGCAGCCAGTCACGGGCGAGGTTCACGCGGCCATCGTCGCCACGGGCAAAGCTCTCCATCTCCTGAAAGGCGATGATATCGGGGGCCACGGCTTTGAACGCCGCGTCGAGCGCGGTGCGGCGATCCTCCCAGTTGCCCACGGACCACGGTCCGGTGGCCTCGTTCAGGACAATGTAATGGACGTTGTGGGTGGCCACCCGGACGCTCCCCGGCGGGGGCGGGGACAGGGCCGGCCCCTCTGGCGCAGTGCAGCCGAACAGGACGAGGGCGGTGAGGAGGGTGAGGAAATGGCGCATCTGGTGGTTGCCTCTGGTCGGACGCACAAGATCGTCCAATGGGATGGTTGTCGGTCTGCATCATGCCTGTGCAACGGGCGCAGGTCTGCGCAGTTTTTTTGGGGTTCATGCATTTTTTGTAACGAATCCGCTTGCGCCCTTTCTTCGCTGACCGTAGAAGCCCCTTCACCGGAGGCGCAGTGATGCACGACGGAGCGGCGGACGGGACGGACTGCTACGGTGGTTGGTTTTGGAAGCCGGGACAATATCAGAGGTTTGAGGCGGGGCGCGCTTTAAGATTAGCGCATCTTGTTTCTTTTTGCCTCTACGCTGTTTGAAAATTTAGTATCTGAAGAGATATGTGGGCGGTTTGGTTCGGTTCGATGGATCAGACGTTTGCATATCGCGCCGGTAGGGGGGACCCGATGACCGGTGTCAGCTTCACTGTTTGATGTGGTTTCTTGTTATCTTTGGATAACCTGAAGCACAGAAGACAGAGAAACGTCC
>NZ_FOCI01000005.1 GCF_900110065.1 Loktanella fryxellensis
GTCAGGCACGACCCAGTCCAGCCCCGTGAGCCGCAGCAGGCTCTCGACGAAGCCCGTCGTCTGCCGAAGCGCCATCCCGAAAAGCACTTTCATGGTCAGACACGTCTGGATGGCGGCGTCACTGAAGGTCCGCGACCTGCCCCTCTTGCCGGAAGGTTCGGCATCCCAGTTCATCTCGGGATCGAACCAGATCGTCAGTGATCCGCGGCGCTTCAGCGCCGCGTTGTAATCAGCCCAGTTCCTCGTCTTGTAGGTAAGTGATGTCGGTTTGCTCATGCGGGCCAGCTACCACACTGGATTCACAACATGAATCCCTCTCGGATTTGTGCAACAGAGCCCGGCAGCGGCGGTGTCGGCACGGGCCGCCAGCATCTCGTAGGCCGACTCGCGGTCGATCGCGGTGCCGTATTTCGCGGCCATCGGCGACTGCGTCATTAACGTCGCCCGCACACCGGCGTCGATCGGGCCCACCTGCGACGACGGCGGACGGATCAGCGTGCGTTCCACCATCAGGGGCGAGCCTTTGGCATCCAGCAACGAGGTGACGGCCTCGCCGGTACCGACCTGCTGGATCGCGTCGGCAGTGTCGAATGCCGGGTTGTCGCGGTAGGTCTGGGCGGCTTTCTTCAGATCCTCGCGGTCGCGTCCGGTGAAGGCGCGCAGCGCATGCTGCACCCGGTTGCCGAGTTGCCCCAGCACGTCGTCCGGCACGTCGGCTGGGTTCTGGGTGATGAAATAGATGCCGACCCCCTTGGACCGGATCAGGCGCGCGACCTGTTCGACCTTGTCCACCAGCACCTTTGGTGCACCGTCGAACAGCAGATGCGCCTCGTCAAAGAAGAACACCAGCTTGGGCTTGTCCGGGTTGCCCACCTCAGGCAGAACCTCGAACAGCTCCGACAAGAGCCACAGCAGGAAGGTCGCATAGAGCTTGGGGCTGCCCATCAACTGGTCGGCTGCGAGGATGTTGATCATGCCGCGCCCGTCGGGGGCGAGCCGCATCATGTCCATCAGGTCCAGCGCCGGTTCGCCGAACAACGCGCTGCCGCCCTGATTCTCCAGGACCAGCAACTGCCGCTGGATCGCGCCGACGGACGCGGTGGCGACGTTGCCGAAGCGCAGCGACAGGTCCTTGGCGTTCTGCCCGACCCAGACCAGCAGCGCCTGCAGGTCCTTCAGGTCGAGCAGCGGCAAGCCTTCTTCGTCGGCCATGCGGAAGGCGACGTTCAGCACGCCTTCCTGCACGTCCGTCAGCTCCAGCAGGCGCGACAGCAGCAGCGGCCCCATCTCGGCCACCGTGGCGCGGATCGGATGGCCCTGCCGACCGAGCAGATCCCAGAACGTCACGGGAAATGCGCTGTACTGCAGATCGAGGCCGATGGTGGCGGCCCGCGTCGTAAACGGCGCATGCAGCTTGTGCATGGCCGACCCGGCCATCGCCAGACCCGACAGGTCGCCCTTCACGTCCGACAGGAACACCGGCACACCGGCGGCGGAGAAGCCTTCGGCCAGGATCTGCAGGGTGACGGTCTTGCCGGTGCCGGTGGCGCCCGCGATCAGCCCGTGGCGATTCGCCTTGTCCAGCAACAAGTGCTGGGGGCTGGCATAGCCCGCCCCGCCGCCACCGACGAAGATCGCGGCGGTGGTCTGGCCCGCTGCGGGGACGGGCGCAGGCACCGATGTCTCAGGCTGTGTCTGGGGCGGCGACTGGTCTGGCGGTGGCGGCGGCGTCCGACCCGGCGTCTGGTCTGGCGTGTGCGGGATCGTAGGGTCTGCGGTCATCGTGGCCATCCTGTCGTGCGGACCGATCACGGTCACGCGATTTCAGTCGCAGAATACATTCTTAACCTCGCAGTGCGATAGTGGCGTTGTCGGACATCCTGATGTCCCCCTGCAGGTGGCCGACATCCTTCTCCCTGTTGGACTTGCCGCACCTTCGGGTGCGGCCTTTTTTCGTGATCGCCATACCGTGGGACGCGGTGTGCCTGTTGACCGGCTCCCCCCCATCGCCTAGGACTCGCGCCAATGGTCGGCAAAGTCCGACGGGGAGCAATGGGAAAGGGCCCTTTCGAGGGCTCTTTTCTATTTGAACACATCGTCTTGCGGGTGCGCAACTTGGCCACGGACCACGCCTGCGCCGCCCCCTGCAATCCGCATGATCGTGCCCGCAGCCGCGCCCGACCGGTGGCACCGCCCATCGGCGGCGCTTTGCCGTTTACAGACGATTTGTGCCTGACACCGTGCACCGCGCGTGATACCCCGCCGCGCACGCGACGGGGCGACGCGCAAACCGCCAACGGTCCCGCACAGGCGATTCATTAGACGGAGAAACCCATGTTGACTGCCGCCAAACCCCTGCTGATCGGCCTGCTGCTGACGACGGCCCCGATGGCCGTGCTGGCCCAGACGGAAGCGCAGACGGAACCGCAGACCGAGGCGCCCGCCGCCGCCGCGCCTGCTGCACCTGCGGCCGATGCACCGGCAGCCGATGCGCCCGCCACGGACGTCCCGGCAGCGGATGCGCCCGCCGATGCCGCAGCCGCCGCAGACAGCGAGCCGCGCGTGGGCGAACCCTACGTGCGCGAAACTTTCGGTGCGTGGTCGCTGCGCTGCCTGCAGGCCGAGGCGGGCCAGCCCGATCCCTGCCAGCTGTACCAGCTGCTCGAGGATGCGGACGGCAACGCCGTGGCTGAGTTCAGCACCTTCCCGCTGCCCGAAGGCAATGAGGCCGCCGCAGGGGCCACCATCGTCGTGCCGCTGGAAACGCTGCTGACCGAAAACCTGCGCGTGACCGTTGATGGCGGCGAAGGCAAGGTCTATCCCTTTACCTTCTGCAACGCGGCAGGCTGCATCGCCCGGATCGGCTTTACCGCCGCCGAAGTCGCCGCGATGAAGGCCGGCAACGCCGCCGTCGTGCGGATGGTCCCTGCCGCCGCCCCGGATCAGGAAGTGGCGCTGACCATGTCGCTGGCCGGCTTCACCGCAGGCTTTGACAGCGTCGACGCGCAGTAAGCGGACCATGCCGTCCCGGTTGCTACGACCGGGGCGGCGTCACGCGTGCTGCGCGAGGGCGGTCCAGCGCCGCAGCACCATGACGGCATTCAACCCGCCGAATGCAAAGGCGTTGGACATCGCCGCATCGACACGCGCGCTCCGCGCCGCGTTGGGGACCACATCCAGATCGCAATCCGGGTCGGGCTGACCATAGCCTACGGTCGGGGCCACGATCCCGTCGCGCACCGCCATCAGGCAGGCCAGCAGTTCCACGGCACCGGCCGCCCCGATCAGGTGGCCGTGCATCGCCTTGGTCGACGACACCATCAACCGGTCCGCATGCGCGCCGAAGACCGCGCGGATCGCCGCCGTTTCCGTCCTGTCGTTCAGCGTCGTGCCGGTGCCATGGGCGTTGACGTAGGCCACGTCCGCAGGCGTCAGTCCTGCATCGGCCAGCGCCGCACGCATCGCCCGCACCGCACCATCCTGCGACGGTGTGACGATGTCGGCGGCATCGCTGGACATGGCGGTCCCCGCCACCTCGCACAGGATGTCGGCGCCACGGGCCAGCGCATGGTCCAGCGCCTCGAACACGAAGACCGCCGCCCCCTCGCCCTGCACCATGCCGTTGCGGCTCGCGCAGAACGGGCGGCAACCGTCGCGGGACATGACGCGCAGCCCCTCCCACGCCTTGATCCCGCCAAAGGTCAGCATCGCCTCCGACCCGCCGGTCAGGATGACATCGGCGGTGCCGCTGCGGACCAGCGCCAGCGCCTGCCCCATCGCGTGGTTCGACGAAGCGCAGGCGGTGGAGACGGTGAACACCGGCCCCCGCGCGCCGTGCCGGATCGACACGTGGCTGGCCGCCGCATTGGCCATCAGGCGCGGCACGACAAAGGGATGCACGCGGTCGCGGCCCGCCTCGTAGACAGCGCGGAAGTTGTCGTCCAGCGTGCCCAGACCGCCGCCGGAGGTGCCGAGGATCACGCCAGCGCGGTCGCCCAGGTGCGCATCGAGACCGGCCTGCGCCACAGCCTGCCCTGCCGCGATCAGGGCGAACTGGGTGAAGCGGTCGTGCAGGGTCAGCTCTGCCTTGGTGAAATGCGCGGTCTCATCGTAGTCCTGCACCTGTGCGCCGATGCGGATCTGCAACCGGTCCGCGTCGCGGATGTCAAGCGGGCCAATGGCACAGGTCCCGGCCTGCATCGCGGCCAGGGTCGCAGGCACGTCGTGACCCAGCGGATTGATCGTGCCCGCACCGGTGACGACGACCCGCCGCGCAGGGCTCATGCCCGCTCCCGCACCAGTGCGGACACCGCCTGAACGATGCTGCGCACCGTGGCCACGTCGAACCCGCTGTCGGCGGGCGCATTGGCGTTGAACGGGATCGTCACGTCGAAGGCCTCTTCGATGGCGAAGATGCTTTCGACCAGCCCCATGCTGTCGATGCCCAGCGTTTCCAGCGTGTCGTCGAGCGTCACGTCCGACACGTCGAGCAGCGCCTGATCCGCGAGGATCGCCATGATCTTGGCCTGAACATCCATGATCGCACCATCCCAGTTGCCGTTGACCGCGATCTAATCCTTCGCGTCGTCGTTGGGAACCCGTTTCTGCAATGCGGCGATGTCGCGCATCATCTGCGGCAGGCGGCGCAGCGCCTTGTCGCGGACCCGGTGGCTGGGCATGTCCAGCGCAGGCGAGCCCATGATGAACTGCCCGTCCGGTACGTGGCCATAGACGTTTGCCGCCGCCGCGACCACCACGTCGTTCCCCACGATGATCCGGTTGTTGGTCGCGGCACGGCCACCCATGACGACCCGGTCGCCCAGCGTGCCCGACCCCGCCATGGCCACCTGCCCGCACAGGATGTTGTCGGCCCCGATGATGCAGTTGTGGCCGACCAGCACAAGATCGTCGATCTTGGTGCCGCGGCCAACCTGCGTGGGCCGGATCGTCCCCGCATCGATGCAGCTGTTCGCCCCCACCTCGACGTCATCGCCCAGGATCACGCCGCCAAGGCTGTGGATGCGGTGACGCGTGGCATCGGCGGGCGGCGTCAGCGGCACACGGCCCAAGGTCTGAGAGGCCCGCTCTTCGTGCGACAGATCGCGCGTGACGTAGGAGAACCCGTCCGCACCGATCACGACGTTGGATTGCAGGATCACCCGGTCCCCCAGACGGCAACCGCGCCCGATACGGACGCCCGCGTGCAGCAGGCAATCGTCGCCCAGCGTGCTGCCGGGCCCGATGCTGACATGGGCGTCCAGCCGGACGCGGGCGCCGATTACGGTGCCGGGGGCCAGCACCACGAACGGCCCGATCGACGGGTCCGCGCCGATGCTGCAGTCGTCCGGCACGATCGCCGTGGGATGGATGCCGGTGGATCTGGGCGCGGGATCGAAGGCCTGCGTCAGTGCCGCCATCGCCAGCCGCGCGCGCGGCACTGTGATCGCCGCCTGCAGCCCCAGCGCCTGCCAGTCCGCATCCGCCCAGACGATCGCCGCCCGCGCGCCGCTGGCGGTCAGTTGCGCGGCAAAGGCGGGCTGCATCGCCAGCGCCAGATCGTCGGGGCCCGCATCCTTCGGCTCGGCCGGGCGGCGCACGATCAGGGACGTGTCGCCATGGGCCGTGGTGCCAAGGGCTGCGGCGATCTCGGCGATGGTCAGCGCCATGACATGTCTCCTGTCCGGTGTTGCAGGGCGATTTAGCCCTGAACCGCCGCCACGACCACCCCCGCCTGTTCCAACGCCTGCCAGATCGCGGCATCGCGCCCATAGACATCGCGCCGGAACTGCAACCCGCCGGTCACGCCGGTAAAGGCGGTGCGGTAATCCAGATGCACCGGCACGGCCACGTCGAGGTTCACGCGCGACTCTGCCCCGCCGCGCAGCCGGTCGTCGAGGAACTGTTGCGGATCGCTTTCCTGCACGGCCAGCAGGGCCGCCGCGAATGCGAGCGGATCGTTCAGCCGGACGCAGCCGTGGCTGAACGCGCGCGCCTCGCGGCTGAACAGGGCCTTGGCGGGGGTGTCGTGCAGATAGATGTTGTATTCGTTCGGAAACATGAACTTGACCAGCCCCAGCGCGTTCTGCGGCCCCGGCGGCTGGCGCATGGCAAAGGGAAATGTCCGTGCGGTGTAGCGGTTCGCATTCACCGCGCCGCGCGGTATCACCCGCCCGTCGCGGTCCGTCACCTCGATATGGCCGACGGCCCCGGCGTTCTGCTGCAACTGCGGCAGATATTCGTTCACGATGATCGACCGGGGGACATACCAGCTCGGGTTGACGACCATGAACTCCATCTCGTCGGAGAATTCCGGCGTCTGGCGGTTCGCATCCAGCGCGCCGATGACCGAGCGTGTCGAGAACGTGACCCGGTCGTCGTCCACGATGGCCGCGGTGAAATCCGCGAGGTTCACCCAGACGTGCCGGTCGCCGCGCGGCGCGCTGACCCAGCGCTCGCGCTCCATCGCGACGACCACCGACCGCAACCGGTCCTCGAGGGGGACGTTGATCTCGGTCATGGTGGCGGGGCCTGCGGTGCCGTCCTCTGTCAGGCCCATGCTGCGCTGCAGCCGCGTCACGGCGGCCTGCAGGGTCGCGTCATAGGTGCGGGTCGCGGTGCGGTCGAGGTGTCCCATGCGGATCAACCGGTTGCGCAACGCGATCACATCCGGGCCGGTGGCGCCGGGGGCAAGGCTGGCAGCAGTCACCGCGGGGCCATAGCCACCTTGTGCGGCCAGGGCTTCCAGTCGCATCTTTGCATGCAGCAGGCGCACGTATTCGGGGCTGGTCGGCGCCAGCGCCCGCAGGAAGGACGCAGGATCGT
Organism: Loktanella fryxellensis; assembly: GCF_900110065.1. Taxonomy (GTDB): domain Bacteria; phylum Pseudomonadota; class Alphaproteobacteria; order Rhodobacterales; family Rhodobacteraceae; genus Loktanella; species Loktanella fryxellensis. The sequence continues at coordinate 6,823 of NZ_FOCI01000005.1, forward strand.
CACTGGCCAGGAACTGGCGCAGCAACGGGATGCGCGGCGCCTGCGGCACCTCGCGCACGATCAGGGGCACCACCTCTGACGGGATCAGGATGCCGGTCGCCACGTCGCGGGCATAGGCCAGGAACGCCGCCGTCAGCGCCACGTCCGCCGCCCCCTGCTGTGCCGGTGTCTGCGCCGCCTTCAGCTGGGCCAGCAGACCCGCCGCGTCGTAGCGGTCGTGCGGCAGGCCGTGCGCGGGCGCATCCGCAAGGGCCGTCAGCAACGCGTTGCGCCGGTCCTGTGCAGCCAGATCGCCACCGCCCCAGACCGCGTGGAAATCGCGGTCGCGATAAAAGGCGGCAAGCTCCTCGTCGCGGGCCGCCGATTCGGCTACCGCCTGACGATAGGCGGTGACCTGTGCCGCTGCCGTCACCGGGGACAGCCACAGGCAGACCGCCAGCACAGCTGCACCGGACAGGATCCGCCCAGTGGGACGGCGTGGCATCGAAGTGGTCATGGCAGCATCCCCGGATCGTCGCAGATGGCCCGCAGGACGGGCCTTGCCTGCCGTTTTCACCCGCGTTTACAGGGCTGTCCACGGGCTTCTGGCGGTCCGCCCGATTTGGCGGCACCTGTTGCATTCCCGCCCGTACCGCGCTGCAATTCCGCCCACCTGTTGCACGGTCGCACAGGATCTGCGCAAAAATCTGCCGACGATATGGCAGATCCGGAACCGTTCCCGATCAACGCTTGGTCCCCTGCGCATGTCGTGTCATATGTGTGTCAACATCCGGACAGGGATGAAAAGCGCGGGAAATACGCGCAACGAATAAACGGGACGGGACAGGCCTCACATGACTTCACAGGGTTATACCGGTGTTACACGGCGCGGACTACTGGGCGCATTCGCCGCGACTGCGATCGTCGCCACGCCGACTTATTCCAAGGCCGCAGGGTTCCTGCGGGGCGGCGGCGACATCCGCCGCATCAGCATGTATTCCGGGCGCACCGGTGAGCGGATCGACACGATCTACTGGATCGAAGGCGAATACATCGGAGAGGCGCTGCGCGAGGTGAACAACTTCATGCGCGATTGGCGCAACGACAAGGTGGCCAACATGGACAGCCGCACCGTCGACATCATGGCCGCGTCGCACCGCCTGCTGGGCACGTCGGAACCCTACATGCTGCTGTCGGGCTATCGCAGCCCGGAGACGAACAACATGCTGCGCAGCCAGTCGTCCGGCGTCGCGCGCAATTCGCTGCACCTGCGCGGTCAGGCTGCCGACCTGCGCCTGTCCAGCCGGTCCATCAACGACATGACCCGCGCAGCCGTGTCCTGTGCCGCCGGCGGCGTCGGCACCTATCGCGGTTCGAACTTCGTCCATATGGATTGCGGCGACGTGCGCGCATGGCGGGGCTGAAAACCTGCCTGCAGAAGTAACGGAACAGGCGCCTGCGGGCGCCTTTTTCATGCGCCCCGCCGCTTGCGGCACACCGCCCCCCGGTGTAGGAACGGATCAGGCCGCAAGGCCCCACGTCGGCGGGTATGGTGAAAAGGTATCACGAAAGCTTCCCAAGCTTCAGTTACGGGTTCGATTCCCGTTACCCGCTCCATGACATCTCAACAGCCACAGCTGCAAGGTCGATCCCATGAGCATTGAACGTATCGAATCCGGCCCCCGGATGTCTCAGGCCGTTGTCCACGGCGGCATCGCCTATCTGGCCGGTCAGGTCGGCGCGCCCGGCGAAACCGTCACCGCCCAGACGACCGAAGTGCTGGCGCAGATCGACCGCCTGCTGGCGCTGGCCGGCACCGACAAGTCACAGATCCTGACCGCACAGATCTGGCTGGCCGACATGGCCGATTTCGCCGAAATGAATGCCGTCTGGGACGAATGGGTGTCGCAAGGCAACGCCCCCGCCCGCTGGACAGGAGAGGCAAGGCTCGCCACCCCGGACTACAAGGTCGAGATCATCGTCACCGCCGTCGTCGGATAGGGCGCGACTGATGACCGTCCCCTATCTGACGCCCCTGCACGCCGACGACCTGCGGCGTGCAGGCATTCCGGAACCGTGGTCCTTTGGCATGGCCGACAAGGTCCGGTTCGGAGAGATCGACGCGCTGCAGCATGTGAATAACGCCGTCTACCTCAAGTGGTTCGAGAATCTGCGGATGCTGTATTTCGCCGATGCCGCAGTCTGGCAGATCGACGGCAAGCGGCCACGGATCGTGCTGCGGCAGATCGGCCTCGATTATCGGTCGGAAATCAAGCTGAGCGACCGCTACATCATGACCGGCCGCACGTCGAAACTGGGCACCAGCAGCTTTACCATGGAATACGCCGTCTGGGTCGAGGGGCGGCTGATGACGACCAGCCACGCAGTCATCGTGGTTCTGGGCGAAAACAACGCCAAACGCGCCATCCCCGATCACATCCGCCAGATGTTCATCGACCGCGACGGGGCCGTGGCGGTCTGATCCGCCACGGCGCAGGCTGCCCTACAGCCCGTGTCCCCTGAGGTGCGCGACGAGGGCGTGGGTCGAGCCGTCCTTGCCGTCGGCGCTGGCCTTGCCTTCGACAACGGGTTGCAGGGAGGTCGCCAGTTCCTTGCCCAGCTCCACCCCCCACTGGTCGTAGGAGTTCACGCCCAGCACGACGCCTTCGACGAAGACGCGATGTTCGTAGAGCGCGATCAGCATGCCCAGCATGTGCGGCGTAAGCTGCGGATAGCTGAGCGTGATGCTGGGACGGTTGCCGGGGAACACCCTGTGCGCCGCCTGCCGCTCCAGTTCCGCACCCTCGTATTGTCCAGCGACCTTGGTGCGCGCCACGTCCAGCGTGCGGCCCATCATCAGCGCCTCCGACTGCGCGAGGCAGTTGGCGACCAGCAGCTGGTGCTGATGGTGCAGGCTTTCGTCGTGGCCGCGCGCGGCGACCAGAAACTCGCACGGAATGACCCGCGTACCCTGATGGATCAACTGATAAAAGGCGTGCTGCCCGTTGGTCCCCGGCTCGCCCCAGACCACAGCACCGGAGTTGTAGGGCAAGGGCGTGCCGTCCAGCGCCACGCCCTTGCCGTTACTCTCCATCTCGAGCTGTTGCAGGTAGGCGGGCAGGCGCGACAGGGTGTTGTCGTAAGGAAGGACGGCGCGGGTGGCATGGCCGCAGACCTGATTGTGCCACAGGCCGATCAGCGCCAGCAGGGCTGGCAGGTTCTGTGCCCAAGGGGTGTCGCGGAAATGGGTGTCCATCGCCTGTCCGCCGCGCAGGACGTCGCGGAAATTGTCCGGCCCCACGGCGATCATCAGGGACAGACCGATCGGCCCCCACATGGAATAGCGCCCACCCACCCAGTCGGCGAACCCGAGCACGCGGGCGGCGTCGATCCCGAAATCAGCCGTCTTGTCGGCGGCCGTGGACAGGGCCACGAACTGCGCCGCGACGTCGCCACCACCCGCCTGCATCCAGTCGCGGGCGGTGCGCGCGTTGGTCATCGTCTCGATCGTGGTAAAGGTCTTGGACGCGACGATCACCAGCGTCGTTGCCGGATCGCAGCTGCGCAGCACACCCGCGATGTCCGCCGGATCGACGTTGCTGACGAAATGGCAACGCGGCCCGTCGTGATAGGGGGCCAGCGCCAGCGTCCCCATCTTGGGCCCCAGATCGGATCCGCCGATCCCGATGTTCACCACATCGGTGATCGGACCACCCTGCCCCGCATAGCTGCCGTCGCGGACGGAAGCTGCGAAATCGGCCATGCGGTCCAGCGTCGCCCGCACCTCGGGCATCACGTCCTGGCCGTCCACCATCACGGGGCCACCGTCCAGATTGCGCAGCGCCGTATGCAGGACCGCGCGGCCTTCGGTGTCGTTGATGGGGCGACCCGCGAACATCGCGTCGCGCTTGGCGGCCACGCCGGCACCGTCCAGCAAACCGATCAGCAGGCCAAGGGCCGTGTCGTCAATCTGTGTCTTGGCATAGTCCAGCCGCAGATCGCCCGCCATCGCGGCAAAGGCGGTGGCGCGGTCGGCATCCAGCGTATCGGCGATGCGGCGGTCGCGGATCGTGGCGTAGTGGGATTTCAGATCGTCGAACATGGTCATTCCGCCCAGTGGATGGTTGTGCCCGGCAGGATCGCCGCGACCGGCGCCTCCTCCGGCGTCAATGTCGCCGCGCGTTCCACGGCCTCGCGTTTGTCGCGGCCAAGGATCACCAGATGGCGGTTCATCGCCTTTCTCAGCACATGGGCCGACAGGGTGATGCGCGGCTCTGGCGCCCCCGGCGCGCGCATCGCGACCAGCGTATCGCTGCCCTGCAGCGCCAGATCCAGCTGATCGGCGCCCGGAAAGATGCTGGCCGTGTGCATGTCCGCGCCCATCCCCAGCAGCACCACCGACAACGGCAGCACGGCGGCAAGGCCCTCCCGCAAGGCGGGCAGGCCGTCCTCCGGCGTGGCGGCATCGTTGCGCAGCGGCACGTACTGCGCCTCGCCTGCGCGGTCGGTCAGCAGGCGCTGGCGCACCAGCCGCGTGTTCGACCGATCGGAGCTTTCGGGAACCCAGCGTTCGTCGGTCAGCAGCACATGCACCCGCGCCCAGTCGAGGTTCGCTGAACACAGGTTGTCGAAGATCGGACCCGGCGTCGTGCCGCCCGGCACGGCGAAGGACGCGAAGTCCTGCGTCTGCAGGGTCTGCCGCAATTCGCCCGCCAGAATGTTGGCAAGGCTGATCATCATCATCTCGCCATCGGCGTATTCGATCAGGTTCATGGGGCTCTGCCCTCCATTTCTAGGTCACTGGCCGACCAGATCACAGGTCGCAACGCTTGCCAAACCCGCGACGGGCCCGGGGTGGCAAAAGCCAATCAGCGCGGGGCCGCAATCAGCTCTTGATGTCGCGCCAGCGACGGCTGTCGCGGTGCATCAGCATCATCGCATCCTCCGGCCCCGCGCTGCCCTGATCGTAAAGCTTGGGCACGTCGTTACGCGCTTCCCAGCCCTGAATGATCGGATCGGTCCACGCCCATGCCGCCTCGACCTCGTCACCGCGCATGAACAGGGTCTGGTTGCCACGGATCACGTCCATGATCAGCCGCTCGTAGGCGTCGGTGGCGGGCTCTGAATCCTCGCCCAAAGCATCGGCAAAGGTCATGTCCAGCGGCACGTCGATCAGACGCATGCCCCCCGGCCCCGGTTCCTTGATCGTCACCTGCAGGTCCATGCCCTCGTTCGGCTGCAGACGGATCGCGAGGATGTTGCGGTGCCGCGCCGTGTCGCCCTCGAAGATCGAATGCCCCAGATCCTTGAACACCACGGCGATCTCGGACGCGCGGCCTTTCATCTTCTTGCCGGTGCGCAAATAGAACGGCGTATCCGCCCACCGCCAGTTCGAGATGTTCACCTTCATCGCCACGAAGCTTTCGGTGAAGCTGCGCGGGTTTTCGACATCGGTGCGATAACTTGCTGCATCGTCGGTCGCGTCGTACTGGCCGCGCACGATGTGATGCGTCTCGACCGGCTGCAAGGCGCGGATGACCTTCAGCTTCTCGTCGCGCACCTCGTCCGCGCCGAACACCGACGGCGGTTCCATCGCGATCAGACACAGCAGCTGCATCAGGTGATTCTGCACCATGTCGCGCATCGCACCGGACGTGTCGTAATACGTCCCGCGTCCGCCTACACCGACGGTTTCGGCCACGGTGATCTGGATATGATCGACGTAGTGGCTGTTCCAGAGCGGTTCGAACAGCACATTTCCGAACCGGACGGCCATCAGGTTCTGGACCGTTTCCTTGCCCAGATAATGGTCGATCCGGTAGATCTGCCGCTCGCTGAAATGCGTGGCCAGCGTGTCGTTCAGAGCTTTCGCACTGGCCAGATCGCGGCCAAACGGCTTTTCCACTACGATCCGGCTGTCCGCATCGGCGATGCCGTGCGTGTGCAGCCGTTCCGCCAGCGCGCCGAACAGCGACGGTGCGACCGAAAAATAGAACGCCTTGACCACGTCCTTGCGCACGAGATCCGACAGCGCCGACCAGCCGCCCTCGCCGGTCGCGTCGATGGCGACGTAATGCAGCCGGTCGATGAAACCATCGAGCCCTGCGTCGTCCTTTTCCGCCCCGCCGAATTCGGCGATCGCGTCGCGGATCATCTGGCGGTAGCCCGCATTGTCCAGATCGGACCGGGCGGCACCAACGATCCGGCTGCCTTCCGTCATCTGGCCTGCCAGAAAGCGGCGGAACAGCCCCGGCAGGATCTTGCGCCGCGCGAGGTCGCCGGTACCGCCGAAGATCACGAGGTCGAATTCATCGACCGGAATGACGCGAGAGACCATGGACAGCTCCGATCGGAATGCGTTAGCGCTAACGACTTCGTTCTAGTCAGCACCCCCTGCAAAGTCCAGCCGCTGCGACGGGCGTAAACCGCCGATTTGTCACGTCGGATGAAAAATCAGGCGTCCAGCTCCGCATCCCAATAGAGGTAGTCCATCCAGCTGTCGTGCAAGTGCCCCGGCGGGAACTTGCGTCCGATGTTGTTCAGCTCCGCAGCCTCTGGCTGGCGCGGCGGCCGACGTAGGCTGAGGCCCGAATGTTTCAGCAGTTTGGCACCCTTGCGCAGGTTGCATGGGCCGCAGGCGGCGACGACGTTGGTCCAGCTCGTGACGCCGCCGCGTGCCCGCGGCAGCACATGGTCGAACGTCAGCTCGCCCCGGCTGCCGCAATACTGGCAGCAGAACTCGTCGCGCAGGAACAGGTTGAACCGGGTGAAGGCCACGCGTTTCTGCGGCTTCACGTAATCCTTCAGCACTACCACGGACGGGATGCGGATGCGGGTCGAGGGGCTGTGTACCTCGCGGTCGTATTCGCTGATGATCATCACACGGTCGAGGAACGCCGCCTTCACCGCCTCCTGCCATGGCCAGAGCGAGAGGGGATAATACGACAGCGGTCGGTAATCGGCATTCAGGACCAGCGCCGGAAAATGTTTCAGCGCGGCCGGATCGCGCACGAAGTCGGTTCGGAAATCAGTATCCATACACGCCTGCACCCATCTGCTGGCGGTGGGCTGACGGCACCCTTGCCACGGGGCCGTAACCTGCCGCGTCACCTCGACTATATCTGGGGTCTGACGAAAACCAACGTCTATTTGTGCCCCGGATGTCGCAGGTATCGCGGCTGCACGTAAAAGCGGCGTGACAGGTCGGTGCGCGGTGGGCGGTCAGTCCATCCCCAGCCGGTCGGCCATGAAGGCCAGCGCGACCTGCAACCCGTCGGGCGCGATCCCGTGGCCGGTGCCCTTCATCACATGGGCATAGACCTCGGTCCAGCCGGCCCCCTGCAGCGCCTCGGCGGCCAGCGCCATGGATTGCGGCGGCACCACGTCGTCGCGGTCGCCATGGATCAGCAGGACGGGCGGACGCGACAACACCGCATCGGCCAGCGCCTCGGGCTGCAGCAACCGGCCCGAAATCGCGACGAGGCCCGCCACCGGATCCTCGCGGCGCGGCAGCACGTGCAGCGCCATCATGGTGCCCTGGCTGAAGCCCACGACCATCACCTGTTCCGGCAGCAGATCCTCGTCCACCATCAACCCGTCCAGAAAGGCGTTCAGATCGTCGGCCGCGTGGCGCAGCCCGTCCTCGGATTCCTCCTCGGAACTGCCGTCGATCCAGGGGATCGGGAACCACTGGAACCCCATCGGCGATCCGGCGCAATTCTCCGGCGCATCCGGCGCGATGAACAGGGTGTCGGGCATGTGTTCGGCCAGCGGATCGGCCAACCCGAGCAGATCGGCCCCGTTGGCGCCGTAGCCGTGCAGAAAGACGACGGCGGCCCGCACCTCTCCCGATGCGGGTTCCTTGCGGCCTGCCGTCAGTGCGCGTGTCATCGGATCCCCTCGCGTGATTTGACATGGGTGTAATAGGCCCACAGCAGCCGTGCCGCAACCGCCCGCCACGGCGACCAGTCGGCGGCCATCGCGCGCAAAGCCTTGTCGGTGGGCCGCTCGTCCAGATCGAACAGCATCCGCGCGCATTCCTGCAAGGCCAGATCGCCGGGGGCGAACACATCCGCGTGCCCAAGGCTGAGCATGGCATAGATCTCGGCCGTCCAGACGCCGATGCCCGGCACGGCGGTCAAGGTCGCCACGACCTGATCGGTCGGCATATGAGCCAGCACGTCATAGTCGATGCCCGCCGCCGCCAGTGCCTGCACATACCCCGCCTTGGGCCGCGACAGGCCAAGGGCGCGCAGATTGTCAGGCGTCACGGCCAGCACGGCGGCGGGCGTGGTCAGACCCGCCGCCGTCAGCCGCCCGTGGATCGCGTTCGCCGACGCGACGCTGACCTGCTGGGCGCAGATCGCGCCCACCAGCGCATCGAACCCGCCCGCCCGCAGGCGCAGCGGCAGCGGACCCACGGCGTCCAGCGCCCGTGCGAAATGCGGCTCTCGCTTGGCCAGCCAAGCGGCACCTTCCGCGATGCAGGGATCGCCCCGGATGATCCGTCCTGCGCCGGACGTCACCGCCCTGCCGCCCAGGCCACTGCCGCCGCCATGTCGTCGGTCACGGGCGCGTCGGGCTGCGGCGGTCTGCGGATCATCACGACGGGGATCCCCAGATCGCGCGCCGCCGTCAGCTTGGTCCGGCTGGCCTCGCCGCCCGCGTTGCGCACGACCATCCAGCCCACGCCAAGCGCCGCGAACAGGTCACGCTCCTGCGCCACACTGAAGGGCGGCCTGCCGATCAGGAACTCTCCTCCGTCGAACGGAAACGGCGCCGTCGGCGGGTCCATCACCCGGCAGATCACGCGCCGCCCTGCCAGCGTGGCAAAGCGGTCCAGCGTCAGGTGTTCGGTGCCTAGGAACACAGTCGATCCGGGCGGGATCAGGGTTGCGGCCTCGGCTTCGGTCGCGACATGGCGCCAGTCGTCGCCGGGCCCTGCAACCCACGGCACGCGGGCAAGGCACAGATACGGCAGCCCGAGCGTTCGGCAGACCGCAAGGCTGCGGGCCGTCATGCGCGTGGCAAAGGGGTGGGTCGCGTCGAGCACCTTCGTGATGCCCGCGGCACGCAGATAAGTGGCAAACCCGTCGGCATCGCCAAAGCCGCCGATCCGCGTGGGCAGCGCTAGCGGCATGGCGCGCGGCATGGGCCGCGCCAAGGATGCCACCGCAGTCACCTGCGCCACCAAGAGGGCATCGGCCAGAACGGCGGCATCCTGCGTGCCCGCCAGCAGCAGGACCGTCAAGCGCGCGCCTCGCCTGCACATGTCGTCCGGCCCAAGCCGCTGTTCATCGCGTCGCTACCCCACCCTGTTGCAAACAGGTGTGACATCACTGCCCATGTGCGACAAGGGCCCGCAGCACCGTGTGCGACAGCCGATGCGATGCGTGGCGCCTGCCCTAGTCGGCGGCCAGCGCGGCATCCAGCATCGGCATGAACCGCTGTTCGACATCGGACCCCACCAGCGGCCCGGTGAACCGCCCGACCACCGTGCCGTCGGCGGCGATGACGAAGGTTTCGGGCGGCGCGCTGACGCCCCAGTCGATGGCACTGCGCCCGCGCAAGTCGAACCCGGTGGCGAAGAACGGATCGCCCTCGTCCGCCAAATAGGCGGCGGCGTCGTCGGCCTGATCGCGGAAGTTGATGCCCGCCACGCGGTAGCCCTGATCGGCCAGCGCCTGCAGCGTCGGATGCTCGGCCCGGCAGGGCGGGCACCAGCTGGCCCAGAAGTTCACGATCGTGACCTCTCCTGCGGCCAGATCGGCGGCGGTCAGCAATGCGGTGCCGGCCACCGCCTCGGTCGGCAGGGGGGGTGCGGGCTGGCCCACGAACTGCGACGGCAACTCACCCGCATTGTCGCGCATCAGCCCGCCCCAGAACAGGCCCGCAAGGGCTGCAAAGATCACCGGCGGCACGATCATCAGGGGGGACAGCTTAGCCATTCTCGATCTCCTCCAGCGCGCGTCGCACCTTGATTGCCCGCCGGGCGCTGAGGCCGATGATCGCGGCCAGCAGCACCAGCGTCACGCCGTAGGACAGCAGCACATAGACCGCGCGGGGTCCGAGGTCAGGCAGCACGGGTCGTCCTCGCGGTCAGGGCGCGCATCCGGCGCAGGCGGATTTCCGTGCGCGTGCGCAGCAGCACCAGCGCCACGAACAGCACGCCAAAGCCGATCATGCACATCAACAGCGGCACCCAGTACACGTCGGCCACCGTGCGCCCGCCGGTGACGACGGGGACGGACGTGCCTTGATGCAGGCCCTGATTCCAGAACCGCACCGCATAGCGCGACAGGATCGCAAAGACCGAGCCCACGATGCACAGGATCGCGGTCAGATCGGCAGCGGTGTCGGGGTCCTCGATCGCTTCCCACAAGGCGATGTAGCCCAGATAGAACAGGAACAGGATCATGAAGCTGGTCAGTCGCGGGTCCCAGACCCAGTAGGTGCCCCATGTCGGGATGCCCCACAGCGCGCCCGTGGCCAGTGCGATCACCGTCATGACCATGCCCACGGGAGCTGCAGCACGTGCGGCCAGTGCGCTAACGTGATGGCGGCGGATCACCCAGATCAGGCTGGCCACCAGCATCATGAACCACGCATTGATCGCCATCAGGGCGGCAGGCACATGCAGATAGATGATCTTGACCGTTGCACCAAAAAGCTCGGCCTCTGGCGTGAAGAAAAACCCCCAGACCAGACCCACGCCCGTCAGCAGACCGGCGATGCCAAAGGCCCAGGGCAGCACGGGGGCTGTCCAGTCCATGAACTTCTTCGGATTTGCGTATTCCCACATCGACATGGTGACTTCCTATCCCGGCGCGCGGCGGCTCTCAATCCCGCATCACCGCAGATTGATGCGCAGGACCGCCGCTGCGGCAAACGGCAGCAGCGCGATGCACCCAAGGCTGATCGCGCCGACCAGCATCAAGGGGGCTGCCGCCCCGGTCTGATCGACGCCGCGGCGCACCGCCTCTGCCCCGAAGATCAGCGTCGGCACATAGAGCGGCAGGACCAGCAGCGACAGCAGCAAGCCACCCCGGCGCAGGCCAACGGTCAGCGCCGCACCGAAGCTGCCGATCACAGACAGCGCCGGTGTGCCAAGGGCGAGGCTCGCGAACATATAGGCGTAGGCCGCCGGGTCCATGTTCAGAAAGAAGCCCAGCAGCGGCGCCACCAGCGTCAGCGGCAGGCCCGTGGTGATCCAGTGCGCCAGCGCCTTGACCAGCGCCACGCCTTCCAGTGGCACGGGGGCCGTCGCCAGCAGGGCCAGCGCCCCATCCTCGTAATCCAGCGCGAAGATGCGGTCGAGCGACAGCAGCGCCGCCAGCAGCGCCGCGACCCACAGGATGCCCGGTGCGATGGCCGACAGGATCGTGCGGTCGGGACCGACGCCGAAGGGCACCAGCACCACCACGATCAGAAAGAACGCAAGGCCAAGGCCAAAGCCGCCCCCCGCCCGCACCGCCAGCGCCAGATCGCGCCACAGCAGCGCCTTCACAGGAAATCCGCGTCGGACCCGCCGTCCGCATCCGCCGCCGCCACGAAGGGGGTCAGGTCCAGCGTCGGCGCGTCGATCTGCAAATCGATATGCGTCGCGATCACCGCGCAGCCGCCGCCCGCCAGATGCACGTCGCGCATCCAGCCCGCAAACATGGCGACGGAAAACGCATCCAGACTGACCGTGGGTTCGTCCAGAAACAGCACCGGACGCCCGATCACCGCGAGCCGCGCCAGACCGACGCGGCGCTTCTGCCCCGCCGAAAGGGTGCCGGCGGCGCGGTCACGCAGCGCCAGCAGATCGAAGGTGGCATAGACGCTGTCGGGCACCGTGCGGTCGTGAACCTGCGCCCAGAAGCTGAGGTTTTCCGCAACTGTCAGCGCCGTCTTGATCCCGTCCGCGTGGCTGGCATAGGCTGTGACGCCCTCGGCGCAGATGACCTCGCCAGACAGGGCCGGTTGCAGGCCCGCCAGCGTGCGCAGCAGTGTTGTCTTGCCGACCCCGTTGGGCCCCCGCAGGATCAGCGCCTGCCCCACAGCCAGATCGAAGCTGACCCGTTCCAGCACCGGCACGCCGCCACGGGCGCAGCGCAGGTCGCGGACGGAAAGAAGCGCCGTCACACCGGAATCAGCGCAAGGGCGACACGTCGCCCCTCGCTCAGCAGCACGTTGTAGGTGCGGCACGCGGCAGGCGACGACATGGTCTCGACCCCCATACCCGCAACCTCCAACGCCTTACGGAACGCGGGCGGCACATGGGCGATCTCGGCCCCCGTGCCTACGAAAACGACGTCCACCTTGTCGGCGGCGGCGATCAGCGCCGCCGTGTCGTCGTATCCGCCCCACGGCGCGATGCCCGATGGCATGACCGTTACCGGCCCGTCGATCACCTGACCGCCGATGCGAAAGAACCCGGGGCCATAGCCGTCCACCGGGCGCGCATTGTCGTAGGTGATCTCGGTCAGGCGCATGTCACTTCGTCTCCACGTCCGCATAGCGGCCGACGGTGCGGGGATCCGTCTTGGACCAGTCGCGCTTGACCCCCAGCATCAGCACCACATTCTTGGCGATATAGACGGACGAATAGGTGCCGACGATCACGCCCCACGTCATCGCGAAAACAAATCCACGGATCACGTCGCCGCCGAAGATCAGCAGCGCGGTCAGCGCCAATAGCGTGGTGCCCGCCGTCATGATCGTGCGCGACAGGGTTTCGTTGGCCGACAGGTTCAAGACCTCGACCAGCGGCATGACATTGAACTTGCGCAGATTTTCGCGGACGCGGTCGAACACGACAACGGAATCGTTGATCGAATAGCCCAAGATCGTCAGCAGCGCCGCGATGATGGTCAGGTCGAACTTCAACTGCAACACGGCCCACAGGCCCAGCGTCAGGCCCACGTCGTGAGCGAGTGCCACGAGGCCGCCTAAGGCGAACTGCCACTCGAACCGCACCCAGACGTAGATCAGGATGCCGCCCATCGCCAGCAGGACCGACGCCGCCGCCGACCAGATCAATTCGCCCGACACCTTGGGACCGACGCTTTCGACCGATTCGAACGTCACCGCGGGATCGACAGCCTGCAAAGCGCTGAGCATGCTGTCGATGGTGGCCTGAGAGATGCTCTCGTCCTCGCCTTGCGCCTGCAGCCGCACCTCGGCCACGTTGCGGTCCGGGCCGAAGCCGGGATCGAACACCTCGGTGATCGCCACGTCGCCCAGATTGAGCGGCACAAGCGCAGTCCGGTAGGCGCCCACGTCCAGCGGCTGGCTGCTTTCGGTACGGATCGTCGTGCCACCGCGAAAGTCGATGCCGAAGTTCAGACCGAGTGTCAGCACGGCCACGACCGACAGCACCAAGAGCACCACCGATCCGCCGAACGTGATCCCGGCATAACCGAAGAAGTTGATGTTGGTCTTTTCGGGGACCAGTCGCAGACGGAATGCCATGGGTTCAGACCTCGATGGTTTTGGGGCGGCGCAGCGCCACCCACAGGTCGATCTGCGACCGCGTCACCATCAACGCGGTAAAGACCGAAATCAGCGTCCCCAGCGCCAGCGTCACGGCGAAGCCGCGCACCGGACCGGAGCCGAAGTAGAACAGGATGCAGGCCACCATGATGGTGGTCACGTTGCCGTCCGTGATGGCCGACAGGGCGCGGTCGTAGCCTGCGTTGATGGCGCGCGCCGGGATCTTCGTGACGCGCAATTCCTCTCGGATGCGCTCGAACACCAGCACGTTGGCGTCCACCGCCATGCCGACGGTCAGCACGATGCCCGCGATTCCGGGCAGCGTCAGCGTGGCTCCCAGCAGCGACAGGCCGGAGAAGATCAGCGCGATGTTGATGGCCAGCGCCACGCTGGCAAAGATGCCGAACAGGCCATAGCACAGCACCATGAAGCCCACGACCAGCACGCCCGCCACGATGGCCGCCAGCGTGCCAGCGTCGATGCTGTCCTGCCCCAGTTGCGGGCCGATGGTCCGTTCCTCGAGGAAGGTCAGCTCTGCAGGCAGGGCCCCTGCGCGCAGAAGGACGGCAAGGTTGGTCGATTCCTCGACCGTGAAGTCGCCGGTGATGATGCCCGACCCGCCGGGAATGTGGCTTTGGATCGTGGGGGCGCTAATCACCTGTTCGTCCAGCACGATGGCGAACGGCTGGCCGATGTTGTCCAGCGTGTAGTCGCCGAATGCCCGCGCGCCCGACACGTTGAAGCGGAAGTTCACGGCGGGGCGGCTGAATTCGTCGAAGGCCGGCTGCGCATCCACGAGCTGTTCGCCGGTCACGACAGGCGCCGTGTCGAGGAGGAAGAACACACCCTCCTGATCGAGGCTGGGCAGAACCTCCTGCCCGGCGGCGGGCACCTGATCGGCACCGGACGCGCGCCCCAGCACCGGCTGGAACGTCAGCTGCGCCGTGGTCCCGATGATATTCTTGATCTCCTGCGCGGATCCGACGCCGGGGACCTGCACGAGGATGCGGTCCTCGCCCTGCCGCTGGATCGTCGGCTCGCGGGTGCCGACCTCGTCGATGCGGCGGCGGATGATCTCGAGGCTCTGTTCCATCGTGCGGTCGTCCACGGCGGCGCGTTCGGCCTCGGACAGCCGGATCGTCAGCAGCGGGCCGTTGCCCGTCACCTCGATGTCGGTAGACCCCGCACCCGTCAGCGACGTGATCGGCCGCGCCAGACCGCGCGCGATCTCCAGCGCCCGCGCGGCACCCGCAGGCTCCGAGATGCGCACGATCAGCTCGTCCGCAGGGCTCGGCTCGCGCGTCACGAAACCGACCGTGTCACGCTCTGCCGCCAGCGCATCGCGCACGGCGGGCCAGGTAGCCTCCATGATCGTCTCGTAGACGTCGCCGACCTGCACCTCGGCCAGCAGATGCGCCCCGCCCCGCAGGTCGAGGCCGAGGTTCACCAGACCGCTGGGCAGGAAGGCGGGCCACGACGTGTCGTCGATCCCCTGGGCCACCGCGTCATTGTGCACTTCGACCCTTGAATAGAAGGCATTCGGCAGCGCAAAGGCCAGACCGATGGCGACGGCCAGCCAGATCGCGATCTGCTTCATGGGAGAGACGGTGTACATCGGGCGACCCCTTTGACGACGTGAAGGAGAGGCTTACTGCGCCGGTTCGGTCTTGGTCAGCACGGTGGCGATGGTGGCACGCACCACGCGAACCTTCACGCCGGTCGCAATCTCGACCTCGACTTCCTTCTCGGCCTCGTTCACCGCCGTGACCTTGCCCAGAATGCCGCCCTGTGTGACGACACGATCCCCGCGCCGAAGGGCCGCGACCATGGCCTGATGGTCCTTCAGCTTCTTCTGCTGGGGGCGGATCAACAGGAAATACATGATCCCGAAGATGATCAGCATCAGAATAAGGGATTCGGCACCCTGCATGGTCGTTCCTTCCGGTGGCGGACGCATCGTCCGGTGGTGTTCAAGCTAGGGGCTGGACGGCCCCCGTCGCAGTTTCAGTCGCGATCGCGGCACAGTAGGTCTGAGGTGCCGCATTGGCAACCGCTCCACCCGTACCCTGCCAGCCATATCGCGACGAAGCCTGCCCGCGTCAATGCATGGCGGCGCCGTGGGCCCCGCGTCGGGTCACATCTGCGCCAGAGGCGGTGCCCACTGGAACGCCCTGCGGCGATGGTGCATACCCGCCACCAACCGACCCGCAGCCTCAGGACCGCCCGCCATGCACGACATCCGTATGATCCGCGAGACGCCGGAGGCGTTCGACGCCGCACTGGCCCGCCGCAACCTGGCCCCGATGGCGGACACGATCATCGCCCTCGACATGGACCGCCGCCGCGCGATCATGGCCGCAGAGGCGGCCACCGCAGAGGCCAATCAGGCCGCCAAGGACGCGGGCCGTGCGCGCGCGAACGGCGACGACGCAGAGTTCAACCGCCTGCGCACCCTGATGACCGAGGGCAAGGCGCGGACCGCCACCCTGACCGACCGCGCCCGCGATCTGGACACGCAGCTCAACGATCTGCTGCTGGGCATCCCCAACCTGCCAGCCGCCGACGTGCCGGACGGCGCGAACGAGGCGGGCAACGTCGAGCAGAAGCGCACGGGCACACCCCGGACTTTCGACTTCGCCCCGCTCGAGCATTTCGACATCCCCGCCGCCCGCGCGGGCATGGACTTCGCCGCCGGGGCCAAGCTGTCGGGATCGCGTTTCGTCGTGCTGACCGGCGCGATGGCCCGGCTGCACCGTGCGCTGGCGCAGTTCATGCTGGACACCCACGTGGACAAGCATGGGCTGACCGAGACGATCACGCCGGTCCTCGTGCGCGAAGAGATGATGCTGGGCACCGGGCAACTGCCCAAGTTCGGCGAGGACAGCTATCAGACCACCACCGGCTGGTGGCTGATCCCCACCGCAGAGGTGACGCTGACCAACCTCGTGCACGGCGACGTCGTGGACGAGGCCACCCTGCCCCGCCGCCACGTCGCCCACACCCAGTGCTTCCGGTCGGAAGCCGGGTCGGCGGGTCGCGATACCAGCGGCATGTTGCGCCAGCACCAGTTCGAAAAGGTCGAGATGGTCAGCATCACCGCACCGCAGGACAGCGACGCGGAGCACCTCCGGATGACGGGGTGCGCCGAGGCCATCCTCGACGCGCTGGAGCTGCCCTACCGCACGATGCTGCTGTGCGCGGGCGACATGGGGGCCTCGGCGGTGCGCACCACCGACCTCGAGGTGTGGCTGCCCGGTCAGGACACCTACCGCGAGATCAGCAGCATCTCGACCTGTGGCGCCTATCAGGCGCGGCGGATGAACGCCCGCTACAAGCCTGCGGCCGGCGGCAAGCCGGAGTTCGTGCACACCCTGAACGGGTCGGGTCTGGCCGTGGGCCGCTGCCTGATCGCGGTGCTGGAGAATGGCCAGCAGGCGGATGGCAGCGTCGTCCTGCCCGCCGTCCTGCATCCCTATCTGGGCGGGCGCAGCACGATTACGGCAACAGGTGAACTAATCTAGTTTGGCGGTGAACCGAACCGTGTCATGTGGCGTTGGTGCGTATGAACAAAACCCTCGCCACATTGACGCTGGTCGTCACGCTCGCCTTCGCCGCAGCCCCGCTGGTCAGCGGGGATTTCGCAGGCTTTGCGTCCGACCAGTTGCCGGTGCCGCAGATCGACCCGCCGATCCAGCCGGCGGGCTATGCCTTCGCCATCTGGGGGCCGATCTACCTCTGGCTCGTGGCCTCTGCGATCTACGGGTATCTGCGCAGGCCTGACGATCCGGAATGGGACCGCGCAAGGGTTCCGCTGTGCATCAGTCTGGGTGCAGGCATCCCGTGGCTGATTATCGCACAGATCAGCGCCGTCTGGGCGAGCGTGACCATCGTCATCATGCTGGGCGGCGCTCTGGTGGCGCTCGACCGGGCACCGACCGTCCGGCGCTGGTGGCTGCGTGCTCCTGTCGCACTCTATGCCGGTTGGCTGACGGCCGCGACCTTCGTGTCGCTGGGCGTGACGCTGGCGGGCTACGGCATCCTGCTGGACGGCTATGGCTGGGCCATCGTCGGCGTGATCGGCGCGCTGGCCGTGACCATTGCGACCTACGCCCGGACGCCATCGCCGATCTACGTAGGCGCCGTGATCTGGGCGCTGGTGGCGATCTGCGTGACCAACGGCACGACGAATTTCGTCGTGACGTCGCTGGCCATCACCGGCATCGTGATCCTGCTGTGCGTCATGGCCGTCTGGGCCCCGCGCAACGCCTGACCCCGTCAGCGGTCGCTGCCGGGGGCCTTCTTGTGCTTGCTCAGGCGTGACGGCTGCGATGACTTGCGATCCTTGTAGGGGTTCTTGTCCCCCTGATCGCGCAGGGTCAGCCTGATCGGCGCACCCGGCATGTCGAAATCATCCCGCAACCCGTTGACCAGATAGCGCTTGTAGCTTTCGGGCACCTGATCGGGATGCGTCGTCATCACGACGAATCCCGGCGGCCGCGTCTTGACCTGTGTGGCATAACGCATCTTGATCCGCTTGCCGCCCGGCGCGGGTGGCGGGTGCTGTTCCAGCATCCCCGTCAGCCAGCGGTTCAACTGCGCCGTGGTTACGCGGCGGTTCCACACGTCATAGGCCTTCATGATCGCCTGTTGCAGGCGGTCCAGCCCCTTGCCGGTCTTGGCCGACACGGTGACCAAAGGCGCGCCGCGCAACTGCGGCAGCAGGCGGGTGAACTCTTCCTTCAGCTCGCGCAGCTTGTCCTGCTTGTCATCCTCGGTGTCCCACTTGTTCACCGCGATCACCACCGCGCGGCCCTCGCGCTCGGCCAGATCGGCGATCCGCAGGTCCTGCTGTTCGAACGGAATCTCCACGTCCAGCAGCACGACGACGACCTCGGCGAACTTCACCGCGCGCAGACCGTCGCTGACGCTGAGCTTTTCCAGCTTTTCGCTGATCCGCGCCTTCTTGCGCATGCCCGCCGTGTCGAAGATCCGCATCGGCACAGGCTCTGCGTCGTGGCTGCCCGCCCATTCCGTCATGACCGAGATGGCATCGCGGGTGATCCCCGCCTCGGGCCCGGTCAGCAGGCGATCCTCGCCGATGATCTTGTTGATGAGGGTGGATTTGCCCGCATTGGGGCGTCCCACCACCGCGATCTGCAGGGGCCGCGCGCGGGTCGGCACGCGGGGCGCGTCTGGATCGTCGTCCTCGACCGCCACATCCGTCTCGGGCGCATCCATCCGCGCGCGTTCCTCGAACTGCTCCGACAGCGGACGCAGCACATCCATCAATTCGCCCATGCCTTCGCCATGCTCGGCGGACAGGCGGATCGGCTCTCCCAATCCGAGGGCATAGGCCTCCAGGATGGTGACGTCTGCGGCCTTGCCCTCGCCCTTGTTGGCGGCAAGGATGACATGGGCATTCTTCTTGCGCAGGATCTCGACGAAGACGCGGTCGGCGGGCAGCACGCCGACACGGGCGTCGATCATGAACAGGCACACGTCGGCCATGTCCACGGCGCGTTCCGTCAGCTTGCGCATGCGGCCCTGCAACGATTCGTCCGTGGCCATTTCCAGACCGGCGGTGTCGATCACGGTGAACCGGATGTCGGCGATGCGCCCCTGACCTTCGCGCAGATCGCGGGTGACACCGGGCGTGTCGTCGACGAGGGCCAGCTTCTTGCCCACCAGACGGTTGAACAGCGTGGATTTGCCGACGTTGGGTCGGCCCACGAGGGCAAGTGTGAATGTCATGTCAGGCTCTCCGGCAGGTCAAGGCCGCGTCCTACACCGCTTTGACCCTAACGGAAAGCCAGCAGTTGCCCGTCCTTGGTGGCGACATAGAGGATCCCGTTCGCAATGGCCGGTGCAGAGGCCGCCCCACCGGGCAGCGGCACCGCGCCGATCAGCGCGCCCGTCACCGGATCGAACGACCGCAGCTGCCCATCGCTGGACGCCACGACCAGCCGGTTGCCCGCCATGATCGGCCCGAAATGCGCAAATACCGTGCGGCTGCGCCGGATGAAGGTGCCCGTATCGACGAAGTCGGGCAGCACTATGCGCCAGATCGGCTCGCCCGTGGTCGCATCAAGCCGCACAAGCTGGTTCAGGTCGTTGACGAGGAACACCGATCCGCCCGCAGGCCAGACCGGGCCGCTGGCCCCTTCCCGCGCGGTCCACAGACGGGTGCCGGTGCCTGCCTCCAATGCCACCGTGACACCGGTGAAGTTGCCGACATACACGGTCTGGCCGTCGATCACCGGATCGCCGCTGATGTCGGTCAAACTGCCCGTCGCCTGTCCGGGCCTGTCGCCGCTGATGACCTGTGACCAGCGCGGGATGCCGCCCTGCGGGAACAGGCCCACGACCTCGCCGGAGTTGAAGGGGAACACCACCAGATCGTCGCTGACCGCCGGTCCTGCACCGCCGCCGAAGGACGTGTCGGACACGACGCCACTGGTCTGATAGGCGATCCGGCCATCGGCAGCCTCCAGCGCCCAGGCGCGACTGTCGCGGCTGACGACATAGACACGCTCGCCGACCACGGTCGGGGCCGACGTGCCGGGTGCGTCCAGATCCTGCGTCCACACCATGGCACCCGTGCGTGCATCCAGCGCCGTCAGCGTGCCATATCCGGTCGAGACATAGAGCCTGCCATTGCCGACAGCCAGACCGCCGCCAGATCCTGCCTCGCGGTTCGTCGTCACCGGCGTCACGTCGGCGGACCAGACCGGGGCCCCGCCCGTGGTTGTCGCCACGACGCGCGACCGGGCATCCAGCGTATAGACGATCCCGCCGGCCACGACGGGTTCGGCCGTGATGCGGGCACCGCGGCTGTCGCCTTCGCCGATATCGACGGCAAAGACCTGTGACAGCGCCGCCCCAAGGACCGGCTGGACGCTGCTGCGGTCGGCTGTGCCGCCGCGATGGGTCCAGTCCGCGTTCAGCACCGGCGCGGGCAGCGCGATCGGTACGGCGCGGTTGACCTGTGCGGCGGTGTCGCCCACCGCTTCACGCACGCCGGGCAGGATCACATCCGCCTCGCCGCACGCCGACAGGGTCATCAGGGCCAGCAGGCCGACGCTTAGGGTCTTGGAGGTCAAGGTGCGCCCTTTCAAGGGTTGGTCACGGTCTGGCCGTCGGCTGCGGGTGCCGTGGCCGGCGGCTGCGGCGCATCCGTGGCGGCCGCGCCGTCCTCGGTGGTCGGTGCAGTGACCGCGGGGGCCGGTGCCGCGGGTGCGGGCGTGATGGTCGCATCCGTAGCGGGTGCCGCCTCTGGTGCGGGTGCGGCTTCCGGCGCGGGCGTGGTTTCCGTCGCGGGTGCAGCTTCAGTCGCGGGTGCCGCGTCCGATGCGGGTGCGGCCTCGGTGGCGGGTGCCGCTTCCGGTGCGGGTGCCGCTTCGGTCGCCGGAGCAGCTTTAGTCATTGGCATCGCTTCAGTTGCAGCAGGCGCTTCGGCTGCAGGTGCAGCCTCGGGTGCGGGCGTGACCTCGGGCGCTGCCGCAGGTGCGGGTGCCACTGCATCGGCAGGCGCTGCTGCGTCTGCCGTGGCGTCCGTCACCGCTGCGGTACCGGCTGCGTCCGGCAGCGGCACTTCCAGCGCCACCAGCAGCGTCTGCACCCGGTCGCGCTGTGCGGGGGTCACGCCGGCATCCGCGATGATCGCGGTCAGACCCGCCACCGCCGCGTCGCGGTCGTCGGTCGCCAGATCGGTCAGTGCCAGTTGTTCCTGTGCCAGCAGCGCAAAGGGCTGTCCGGCGACGGCCAGCGGTTCCAGCCGGGCGCGTCGCGCCACGGGATCCACGCCCGCGTCCAGCATCGTCGCCTTGAACGCCGCCAGATCGCGATAGATGGCCGGCACGTCCTGCCGCTGCGCCAGCGCATCGAGGGTCGCCGTCGCGGCAACGCGATCGCCGGCCTCTTCCTGCGTGGCGGCGGTCAGCAACAGGCTGACGGCCGCAGCCTGCGTATCTTGAGGCAGGGCCGCCAGCGCCGTGGCACGGTCCTGCGGATCGTCGGCCTGCAGCGCCGCCATCAGCGCATCGCCCGCCCCTTGCGCTGCGCGTGCATCGCGCGCACGGGTGTATTCGGTCCACGCTGCACCACCGACCAGCAGCACCACCAGCAGGATCGCGATCCAGCCATAACGGCGCATCGCGGCCGTCACCCGGTCGCGGCGGATCTCGTCAGAGACCTCGTCGATGAAGCTGTCAGAGTTGCTCATGGCCGTCCTTCGCGGGAATGGCTCCCAATGCCCGGGAAAGCCGTCGTCGCCCGCTTCTAACGTGAAGCGGGCGTGATTGCCAAGACCCGCCACCTTTGGCAGGCGGCGAATGTCGTCCGTGGCACGGCGTCGGTCAGACGGGCTGCGCCTGACTGCGTGCCACGCGACCCAACGTCAGCAGCGCCAGCACCAGCGCGCTGAGCGCGCACAGCGCGATGGCCGCGACCATCGGCAGGGCGGTGCCGTCGAAGAACAGCCCCGTCAGCGCGATCACCACGCCGCCCGCCACCATCTGCAGCGTCCCGCCCAGCGACGACGCCAGCCCCGCGATGCGGCCATGCGCATCCAGCGCCATGACCATCGTCGTCGGCACCACGAGGCCGAGACACGCATTCGCCAGAAACAGCATCACCACGATGGTCAGGAACGTGGCGAACCCCGCCAGCGTCAAAAGCAGCAGCGCCACGGTAAAGACCGCGAACCCGATCACGCCCCAGCGCATCAAGGGGACGACGCCGAACCGCTCGCCCATCGCACCCGCCGCCTGTGTGGCGGCAAAGAAGCCCACCGCATTCACCGCGAACGCCAGCGAGAACCCCGTCGGCGACAGGCCGAACTGTTCCACATAGACGAAGGACGCGGAGGCGATGAACACGAAGAAGCTCGCCGTGCCGAAGCCGCCGATGAAGGTCAGCCCCATGAACACCGGGTCGCGCAGCAGCACCTTGGACCCCGCCAGCAGGGTGCCGACATGGACGGGCTGGCGGCGGGCCTGCGGCAGCGTTTCCGGCAAGGCAAACCCTGCGATCAGCACGGCCACGACCGCCGCAGCGCACAGCACCCAGAAGATCAGACGCCAGTCGCCGAACTGAATGAGACCCGCCCCCGCCAGCGGCGCCAGCATGGGAGAGACCGAGATCACCAGCATCACCGTCGCCATCATCCTGGTCGCCGCCGTGCCGGTGTGCATGTCGCGGATCACCGCGCGCGGCACGACCATCAGCACCGCGCCGCCGATGCCCTGCACCGCCCTGCCCGCCACCAGCCAGCCGATGGTCGGTGCCACGGCGCAAATGGCAGAGCCTGCGATGAACACCGCAAGGCCCGCGAACAGCGGCACCTTGCGGCCCGCCTGATCGGACCACGGCCCATAGATCAGCTGCGCCAGACCGAAGGCGATGAAATAGCTGGTCAGCGTCAGCTGCGCCGCCGTCTCGTCCACGCCGAGCGACGCCGCAAGCTGCGGCATGGCCGGCAGATACATGTCGATGGCAAAGGGGCCGACGGCGGACAGCAGCCCAAGGATCAGGGACATGCGGAGGATGGTCATGGCAGCGGCCTCGGTCAGGTGGAACGTTGACCCGCGCATAGGCCGATCCCACCCGCCACGCAATCGCGCGGCCCGCGCCGCAGACCTGCGCGCTGACGCACAGCTAAAGCCCGCGGTCCTGCACTGCTGGATCGAGGGCCGCCCACCACGCGGCATAGCTGGTGTTCTTGGGGTGGCGCCCGCCCTGATCCGGTGCGGCGTCGTCCCACCACACGGGGCCGCGTTCGCCAAGCCTGCGCTTGGCGGTGTCCACCGCGTCGCGGGCGGTGCGTGTCTCGGCTTGCGTCGTGGCCTGTCCCACGGCGCGGCGCGCCTGCATCAGCGCGTTCACGGCCTGTTGCC
This sequence comes from Loktanella fryxellensis, assembly GCF_900110065.1. Lineage (GTDB taxonomy): Bacteria > Pseudomonadota > Alphaproteobacteria > Rhodobacterales > Rhodobacteraceae > Loktanella > Loktanella fryxellensis. Next base: position 30,171 of record NZ_FOCI01000005.1, read on the forward strand.
GCGCAGCCTCGTCCAGACCCGGATCGGTCCTGCGCCACAGCCGCCCCTTGGCCACGAAATAACGGCCATCGGGGGTGGCGGGATAATCCGGCCCGCTCAAGCCGCGTCGTCCTGCGTCTGGCGGTTCCACAACTGCGCATAGCGGCCCGCGCGGGCCAGCAACTGGTCATGAGTGCCGTGTTCCACGATCCTGCCCTCCTCCAGCACCACGATGCGGTCGGCGTCCTGGATGGTGGACAGACGATGCGCGATTGTGATGACCGTGCGCCCTTGCCCCACGGCGCGCAGTTCGCGCTGGATCTCCGCCTCGGTCTGGCTGTCCAGCGCGCTCGTCGCCTCGTCCAAGAGCAGGATCGGCGGGTTCTTGAGGAGTGTCCGCGCGATGCCGACCCGCTGCTTTTCGCCGCCTGACAGCTTCAGCCCGCGTTCGCCCACCGTGGTCTGATAGCCGTCCGGCAGGCTTGCGATGAAGCCGTCGATGTTGGCGGCACGGGCGGCGGCGCGCACCTCGTCCTCGGTCGCATCGGGTCGGCCATAGGCGATGTTGTAGTGGATGGTGTCGTTGAACAGCACGGTGTCCTGCGGAACAACGCCGATCTGTGCATGAAGCGACGCCTGCGTGACGTGGCGCAGGTCCTGCCCATCGATCGACACGGCCCCGCCCGTCACGTCGTAGAACCGGAACAGCATCCGCCCGATGGTGGACTTGCCGGCACCCGACGATCCCACGATGGCGACCGTCTGACCGGGCAACACGTCCAGCGTCACGCCCTTCAGGATCGGGCGGGCGGGGTCATAGGCAAAGGTCACGTCGCTGAACTGCACCCGCCCCGCCGTCACCTGCAGGGGCCGCGCGCCGGGGGCGTCCACCACCTCGGCGGGTTGTTCCAGCAGGTCGAACATGCCGCCCATGTCGATCATCGCCTGACGGATTTCCCGGTAGACAGTCCCGAGGAAGCTCAGCGGCATGGTGATCTGGATCATGTAGGCGTTGACCATGACGAAATCGCCCACCGTCATGGTGCCGTTCGCCACGCCGATGGCGGCCATCACCATGACCACCACCAGACCCGCCGTGATGATCGACGACTGGCCGAAGTTCAGTACCGCCAGCGAATAGTTCGTCTTGATCGCCGCCGCCTCGTAGCGCTGCATCGCGCCATCGTAACGCTGCGCCTCGCGCGCCTCGGCGCCGAAATACTTCACCGTCTCGAAGTTCAGCAGGCTGTCGATGGCCTTCTGGTTGGCGTCGGTGTCCTGATCGTTCATCACGCGGCGGATCTTGACCCGCCATTCCGTGACGGTGACCGTGAACCAGACATAGGCCGCGATGGTGACGACGACCGCCACCAGATACCACACGTCGAACAGGACAAAGAGCACGGCGCCGATCATCAGCAGCTCAATGATCAGCGGACCCATCGAGAACAGCAGGAAGCGCAGCAGGAAATCCACGCCCTTCACGCCGCGCTCGATGATCCGGCTCAGCCCGCCGGTCTTGCGCGTGATGTGATAGCGCATCGACAGGCGGTGGATGTGGGTGAACGTCTCGCCCGCCAGCGTGCGCAGGGCGCGCTGGCCCACGGGGGTGAAGATCACGTCGCGCAACTGTTGCAGGCCCGTCGTCGCCAGCCGCGACACGCCGTAAAGGACGGTCAGCCACACTGCGCCGAGCGCGATCAGCGTCGCGTCGTCGCGCACTTCGCCCGACAGGGCATCGACGGCGGCTTTGTACAGGAACGGCGTGCCCACGGCGATGACCTTGGACGCCAGCAGCACGACGATGGCCAGCACCACCCGCGTCCTGGCCGTGGTGTCGCCGGCAGGCCACAGATAGGGGGCGACGCGGCGGATCACGGTCCAGCCCGCGCGGCGGGATGTCTCGTCGGTGGGCGCGTCGGATTGGCCAAGGGATCGCATGCGAGGTCCGTGCTGGGGTGCGTCTGTCTAGGCGGGATGGCGCGGCAAGGCCAGCCCCGGGGCGGTGCGTGGGGTCCGCCGTCGCATGGGATCGCTGGCAGGCGCAGGGTCACCGCCCTGTTGGGTCGCTTGGGGTGCGGACGGCGGTGCTAGGGCCGCGTGGCGGCATCCGGCGCATCGGGCACGACAAACACCTGACCGGGATAGATCAGGTCCGGATTGCGGATCTGGCCTGCGTTCGCCTCGAACACGGCGACATACATCATGCCGTCGCCAAAGGCGTCGCGGGCGATGGCCCACAACGTGCTGCCCGGCTGCACCACGGCGGTCGCCACCCGCAGAGCGGCGTCGTTGCGCGCCAGCGCCGCCATGTCGGCTGCCACCTCGCGCCGGAACGGCGACTCGACGCGGGCCACGACGCGGCCATCGGCAGAGAGCTGATCGACGCGCAGAGTATAGGTGCCCGGATCGACCGCAGGCAGCGTCAGCCGCCAGTCGCCGCCCTCACCGATGGCGCCGCTTACCAGCGGGGCGTTGTCCAGATAGATCTGAACGCGGCCCTGCTCCGGCGCACGCCCGGCCAGCAGCACGCCGCCATCGGCGTCGTAGGTGATCGCATCCAGCGCCAGCCGGTCCGCGCCCTCCGGCCCCGCCACGACGCGCGCGCCTTGTGCATCCACGACGATCGTGGGGGCTGCGGCGGCGGTGTCGCCGGATGGCGACGCGTCTGCCGTGGCTGTCTCGGCGATCGTTGTGTCGGTGGTGTCAGCGGCAGCATCGTCAACCGCCACGACGGTGCCCGTGTCCGCCGCAACATCGGCGGCGGGTGCATCAGGCGTCGTCGCGACTGCGCCTGCGGGGTCGGCCCCGGTCAAATCAGTCTCGGGTGCGACATCAGCCTCCGCCGCAACCCCGGTCGCACCCGCCACCGCGGTGTCAGTCGCGCCGCCACCTGCGCCCTCGGCATCCGCCGCCTGCGCGCCCCCATCGGCCACCTCAGCAAGCGGCTCAGCAGTGGCCCCAGCCTGCCCTTGCGCGTCAGCGGTCACGGCATCACCCAAATCCTCAGCACCCGCCGCATTGTCCGATGCCACATCCGCATCCCCTGTCGCCGCAGCACCCGCATCCGCCGTCACCACCGGGGCGGTATCAGCTGCCGCACCGGTGCCGGGCTGCACCAGCACGATGTCGCCCGCCGGTGGCGCACCATCGACGCTGAACGTCAGGCTGCGCGCCGCATCGGCGGCTGCGATCTGCGCCGTCACGGCAAAGGCACCATTGGCATCCGCCATGGCGGTCGCCACCTCTGCCCCGTCCAGTTGCACCGCGATCCGCGCGCCGGGTGTCGCCTGTCCGGCGATCACCGCCACACCGTCCGGCCCCAGCAAAAAGGTGTCGACCACGGGCCCGGCAACGGCCTCGGCCGCCGCCGGCGTTGCATCTGCGGTCGCGGACCCGTCCTGTGCTGCGGGGGGCGTGCCGGCTGGGGTAACACCCGTGGCAGCCACCTGACCCGGCGCCGCATCACCGGCAGCACCCTCGACCGCCGTCTGCGGGGCCAGCAGCGGCAGCAGCGTCACCAGCCCCAGCGCCACGACGATGGCCGCGACCACTCCGCCTGCCAGACGCGCACCGTTGTGTGCCATAGGTCCCCCCGGACATGTGCCGGGACGACCTGCGCCATCCCTGACCGGCACGCTGGCGGATTTCCGCCACCGGGGCAAGCGGGTCGGCGCGGCGCGGCGTGGGACCATGGCCCCGCAACCACAGTGTCAGAGTGGCACGCGCGCCAGCCGCGCCGCCCGGTCCGCATGCAGCGCGGATGCGGAATACAGCGCCAGCGCCGTCCAGATCAGCGGGAACGCGGTCAGGTGCCAGACCGTCAGCGCATTGCCGAAAAACAGCACCGCAACGGCGAATTGCAGCGTCGGGTTCAGATACTGCACCAGCCCGAGGGTCGAGAACCGCACCCGCCGCGCCGCATAGCCGAAGAGCACCAGCGGCAGCCCCGTCAGCAATCCCGAAAACGCCAGCAGCCCCAGATCGTGCCACCCCAGCGTGCCGATCCCCGGCACCGTGTCCGTATGGATCAGCCACAGGACGGCGAACGGGGCCAGCACCGTCACCTCTGCCGTGACCGACACGACGCCCCCCAGATCAAGACCCTTCTTGAGCGCGCCGTAAGCGGCAAAGGATGTGGCAAGCCCCAGCGCGATCCACGGTGCGACCCCCAGCCCCAGCGTCAACAGCACGACCGCGAAACCGGCCAGCGCCACGGCGGCGACCTGCACCCGCGTCAGCCGTTCGCGGAACACGACTGCACCCAGACCCACGGCGACCAGCGGAAAGATGTAATACCCGAGCGACGCTTCCAGCGCGTTGCCGATCGAGATGGAATAGATGAACCCGAACCAGTTGAGCGAGATCATCAGCGCGGCGCCCACGATCAGCACCAGCTTGCGCGGGGTGCGCAAGGCTGCGACCACCTCGCCCAGCCGTCCCTGCACCGCCAGCAATCCGGCAAAGAACGCGAGCGATCCCAGCGTGCGATAGCACAGCACGACCAGCGGCGGCACATGCGCCAGCAGGTGGTAATAGAGCGAGGACAGCCCCCAGACCGAGAACGTGAACAAGAGCGCGAGGATGCCCTTGGCACCGGGGGACAGCAGCATGGGTCTGGTCAGTCGAAAGGGAACTGTCCCGGTCTGCGCCCGAACACGGGGTCATGCAAGACGCAAAACAGCCGCCCCAGTGACGGGGCGGCTGTCTGCACCGCGTGTGCGGCCTGCGGGGCGTCAGGCGGCCAGTTCGGCCTTCACGATGCTCTCGATCTCGCCCAGCGGATGGTTCGTCAGGGTCTTTGAAATTTCGCCCACGACCTTGTCGGAAACCTCCTTGTGCATCTGGTTGCGCAACTCACCCAGAACCTGCGGGCTCGCCACGAGCACGAGGCTGTCGAACTTGCCCTTGTGGGCCTGCTTGTAAAGGATGTCCGCCAGATCGGCGGCAAAGCGGTCCTTGGCCAGATCGTGCCAGTCGGTTTCCTGATAGGCGGACCCGCCCGCATTGGACGACTGCGCGACGCGACCGGGGCGGTCGGTGCCCTGATCGCCGTCCTTGGGATTGTCCTGCTCTTCCTTGCGGATGACCTCCAGATGCGGGTCCTCGCCATCGGTGGCATTGCGCAGGAACAGGGCCTTCTCTCCGTCGGCCACCACGATCCACGTGCCGTTCTTCAGCGTCGACATAAGCGTTCTCCTTTGGCTTTCCATTGGAAAAATAACGACATGCGCGGCGCTTTGTTCCCCCTAACCCGCCATGACGGCGGCAAACCGCGCCACCGAAATGTTCGATCCGCAGGCGATGATGCCCACGTGCCGCCCCGCCAGATCATCCCGCAGCGGGCCGCAGATGGCCGCAAGCGACGCCGCACAGGCGGGTTCAGCCATCAGGCGCAGCACGTCCATGTAGTGCCCCATCGCGGCGCGCATCTGGTCGTCGGTCACATGCACCATGCGGTCCACGACCTGTGCTGCGACCCCCAGCGAATAGGGCATGGCGCGCGGTGCCGACAGGCTGTCCGCGATGGTGGCGATCCGGTCCAGCGCCACCGGGTGGCCTGCGGCCAGACTGCGCGTCAGACTGTCGGCCCCCACAGGCTCCACCCCGATGACGGTGCAGCCGGGGTTTGCTACCTTGAATGCCGCCCCCAGCCCGCCGATCAACCCGCCACCGCCCACCGGCACCACCAGCACGTCGATCTGCGGCGCCTGTGCGGCGTACTCTGCACCGCAGACCGCAGCGCCCAGCGTCATGTGCGCCCCGTCGAAGGGGTGCAGGATGGCGCGCCCCTCCTGCGCAACGACGCGGTCCATCTCGGCGAATGCGGCGGGCATGTCGGCGCACAGCGTCACCTCTGCCCCCATGGTGCGGCAGCCGTCGATGCGCAACGGATCGACGGTGGCGGGCATGGCGATGCGGGCGCTGACGCCAGCCGCCTGTGCAGCCCAGCTGACCGCCAGCGCATGGTTGCCGCCAGACGCCGCGACCACACCCGCCGCACGCTGCGCCGCGCTCAGCGCCTCGATCCCCAGCAGTACGCCACGGGCCTTGAACGATCCCGCCTGCTGGAACAGTTCGAGTTTCACCGTCACGCTGGCCGCATCCGGCAGGATGCCGCGCCAGCGGTCCGACGTCAGGGCCAGCGCCGGCGTGCGCAGGGTGCGGCCCGCGATGCTGGCCGCGGCGGTGGCGATCTGGTCTGGGCCGGGCAGGGTCGGCAGGGTCATGGCGGTGCGGTCCACATGCAAAAAGGCCCGCGCGGGGGCACGGGCCTTTCATACGCACAGTCGGGGGCAGATTACATCCGGCTTGCGACGTTTTCCCAATCCACGAGGTTGTCGAGGAAGTTGGTGATGTAGGCAGGACGCTTGTTGCGGAAGTCGATGTAGTAGGAATGCTCCCACACGTCGCAGCCCAGCAGGGCGGTCTGGCCGAAGCACAGCGGGTTGACGCCGTTCTCGGTCTTGGTGACCTTCAGGCCGCCGTCCGCATCCTTCACCAGCCACGCCCAGCCGGACCCGAACTGACCGGCACCGGCGGCGCCGAACTCTTCCTTAAACTTGTCGACCGACCCGAAGCTGTCGGTGATCGCCTTTTCCAGCTCGGACGGCATCTTGGTGTCGGCGGGCGACATCATCTTCCAGAACTCGTTGTGGTTCCACAACTGGCTCATGTTGTTGAAGATGCCTGACTGCGCGACAGCAGACTTGTCATAGGTGCCGGTGATGATGTCCTCGAGGGATTTGCCTTCCCACTGGGTCCCGGCAATCGCCTTGTTGCCGTTGGTCACATAGGCGTTGTGGTGGATATCGTGATGATATTCCAGCGTTTCCTTGGACATGCCCTTGGCGGCGAGTGCGTCGTGCGCGTAGGGAAGATCGGGAAGTTCGAAAGCCATGGTGTGACCCTTTCGTTTGATTTCGGTATCGGCTGGCCAGCGGATGCGGCCGCGTCGCCCGTCAGAAGGAAGCGCGAATGACCGCCGCGTCAACCCCCGCCCACTACCCGGACAAGATCAGGGCGCAGGGCCCGGAATACGAAAGGGCCGCCCGATCCATCAGGATCGGACGGCCCCAATCGTCACGTCACACCAGATCAGTTGGTGGCAGCGGGTGCCGTCTCGGCCGGGGTGGTGACGGCGTCGTCGATGGCTTCGCCAGCGTTCTCGACGGCATTGCCGGTCGCGTCCACCGCGTCTGCGGCTGCTTCGCCAGCAGCGTCTGCGGCACCGGCAGCGGCGTCAGCTGCATCGTTGTCCGCATCGGCGGCACCGGCAGCGGCGTCGGCCGCGTTGTCGGCAGCCGTGTCACCGGCATCGTCGACAACGGCGGGCGCGGTGGCTGCGGCCGGATCGACCACGGTTTCCATCGTGTCGTCGCCGCCGAGGAAGAAGAACGCCAGAACGGCGAGGATGACCACGATCACCGCAATCATCAGCACCGGGCTGCTCTTCTTGGCGGGCGGTGTGGTGTTGTCGATGTTGTTGGTCGTGTTGGGACGGTTGGTATACGGATCGGACATGGAAGCAGCCTCCAGCTTGCTGTGGTTTGACGAATGAACACCGGGTTCACGCATTTGTTCCCGGGATGCAAACCGAATGATTCAATCCCGACGCCCCCGCGCCTGTCCCGCCGACGGCCCGGTCCCGCGCGGCACTGGCTGCGATCACTCGTCGCGGTCTCGGTCTGGACCCGACGGCCGGGGTTTCAACCGGAGCCGGTCGTCGCTAGGTAGAAGGCCACTGCAAGAAGGATATGTTGCGTGTTCTGGATCATCTGCTTCGTCATGGCGCTTGGCGTGGTCACAACGTTGCTGGCGCCCCTGCTGCGCCCCGCCGACCGTGGCGAAGACCATCCGCAGATCGCCATCTACAAGGGCCAGCTGGAAGAGGTGGACCGCGACATCGAACGCGGCGTGCTCAACCCCGCCGAGGCGGAACGGGCGCGGGTCGAAATCTCGCGCAGGCTGCTGGCGGTGTCGCGCACGGCGACGACCGACCGCGCCGCGCCGATTTGGGCCAATCGGGCCATGGCGGCCGGTGTCACGGGCTTTCTGCTGATCGCAGCGCTGCTGACATACCGCAGCCTCGGCGCGCCGGGCGAGCCCGACCAGCCGCTGGCCGCGCGGATGGCCCAGGCCCAGGACATGCGCGAGAACCGCCCCGATCAGGCCGCACTCGAAGCAGCGGCGCCGCCACCGCCCGCCGTCGAAGCGCCTGCCGAGTACCTACAGATGATCGCACAACTGCGTCAGACGGTGCCGACGCGGCCCGACGACCTGCAGGGCTGGACCCTGCTTGCGCTGCACGAGGCGCGGCTTGGCAACTATGCCGATGCGGCGCAGGCGCAGGCCCGCGTGGTTGACCTGAAGGGCGATACCGTCGTCAGTGCCGATTTGGAACGTCAGGCCGACCTGCTGGTCGCCGCCGCCGGTGGCATCGTGTCGCCGCAGGTCGAGGCGATCGCCATGCGGCTGGTCGAGCAGGACCCCGGCCAGATCGCCGGGCGGTACTATCTCGGCGCGCTCTTTGCCCAGACCGGGCGGCCCGATGTGGCGTTCCGCTATTGGCGGCCACTGGTCGAGGGGGACGCGAGCACGTTCCACACCGAACTGGCCCGCGCGCAGATCGAGGATGCGGCGGTGCGAGCGGGCATGACCTATACCGCGCCCGCCGTGCGCGGACCGGGTGTCGACGACATCGCGGCGGCGCAGGACATGGCCCCCGAGGACCGTCAGGCGATGATCGGCGGCATGGTCAACCAGCTCGCCGACCGTCTCGCGCAGCAGGGCGGTCCCGCCAGCGACTGGGCCCGCCTGATCTCCGCCTACGGTGTGCTGGGCGAAACGCAGGCCGCATCCGAGGTCTGGGCCGAGGCGCAGCTGAGCTTTGCCGGCGATACGATCGCACTGCAGCTTCTGACGACGGCGGCGCAATCGGCGGGCGTGTCGGACGGCGCGGCTGCACCGGCGACCGCCCCGGCACCAGCGGGTGCCACGGAATGATCTGCCCCGAGGTCAGCGATTTCGTGGCTGCCGTCCCCGCGCACGGCGCACTCGCGGGCCTCGATCTGGGGACCGTAACGATCGGTGTCGCCGTGTCCGACGTCATGCGCGGCGTGGCGACCCCGTTCGAGACGATCAGGCGCAAGAAATTCGGCCTCGACGCCGCGGCGCTGCTGGCGCTGTGCGAGCGGCGGCACATCACCGGCCTCGTGCTGGGCCTGCCGCTGAACATGGACGGAAGCGAGGGGCCGCGCTGTCAGGCGACCCGCGCCTTTGCCCGCAACCTCGAAAAGCTGACGCCGCTGCCGATCACGTATTGGGACGAACGCTTGTCCACCGTCGCCGCCACCCGCGCCCTGCTGGAGGCGGATGCATCGCGCAAGCGCCGGGCCGAGGTGATCGACCACGTCGCCGCCGCCTATATCCTGCAGGGTGCGCTGGACCGGATGCGCCACATGGCGGCGCACCCATGACCGGATTGCCCAAACCGCAGCGCCCGATCGCCACGCCGCAGCCGGCCGCCATCGTCAGCCCTTGCACCAAGGTCTGCGTGATCGACCGCGCCAGCCGCCTGTGCATCGGCTGCCTGCGCAGCATCGACGAGATCGGGGCCTGGTCGCGCATGACGCCCGCCGCCCGCGACGCGGTCATGGCGGACCTGTCCGGTCGCAGCGGCCTGATCGCGCCGCAGCAGCCCTAGGCCGCGACGGGAAACACGAAACAGCGGTCGCGGCGGATCATGATCCACAGCGGCGTGCCGGGACGCGGCAGGAAGACGGACGGGATCTGCGCCTTCAGGATGGTGCCGTCGTGGTCCATGCGGAATTCCACCAGCGATTCCGACCCCATGAAGCGGGCGCGCTGCACGATGCCGCGCGCCGCCGTGCCTTCGGCGGGCGTGGGCAGCGGGCCGCGCCCGGCCCGGTCGAAGTCGATCTTCAGATGCTGCGGCCGGATGCAGATCTGCACCCGTGTGCCGTCCGGCACCCCGGGCGCGAGGAACTGACCGAACGGCGTGTCCGTCAGCGCCCCGCGCACCGTACCCTCGATCACGTTGATGTCGCTGAAAAAAGCCGCCGCCTGCCGGTCCACCGGCGTGTTGTAGATGTTGTAGGGCGCGCCCCGCTGCACGATCCGCCCGTCGCGCATCAGCGCGATCTCGTCGGCCATGCGCATCGCCTCGCCGGGCTCGTGGGTGACCAGCAGCACGGCGGTCCCCTCGGCCTTCAGCACGTCGAGTGTCTGATCGCGGATCTCGTCGCGCAGCCGATCATCGAGGCCCGAGAACGGCTCGTCCATCAGCATCACGCGGGGGCGCGGCGCAAGCGCACGCGCAAGCGCCACCCGCTGCTGTTCGCCGCCCGACAGCTCGTGCGGATAGCGGTCGATGTGGCGACCCATGCCGACCTTGGCCAGCAGATCGACGACGGCGGCCCGCTGCGCCGTCTTGCTGCCTTTCATGCCGAAGGCCACGTTGCGGGCCACGCTCAGATGCGGGAACAGGGCAAAGTCCTGGAACATCAGCCCGATGGGCCGCTTTTCGGGCGGAGTCGCGTGTCCGTCGTCGCAGATCACCCTTCCGTCCACGCGGATCGTGCCCGCGTCGGGGCCCTCGATCCCGGCGATCATGCGCAGGGTGGTGGATTTGCCGCAGCCGGATGGCCCCAGCAGGCACGTCACCTGACCGGGCAGAATCGACAGGCTCACGTCGTCCACGACGGATCGTCCACCGAAGGATTTGGCGATGTGCGAGATTTCGAGGCGCGGGACGGATGGCATGGGCTTCTCTGCGGCGATGCCTGACGGAAACGGACGGGCAAGTTCACCTAGCAATGCGGCACGTCCATCGCAAGGGCGGCCCCGCCCATCGCAAGGACGCCCCCCCGCCCTACAGCGTGGCGTTGATCGCGCCGCCGTCCAGCAGGATGTTCTGCCCCACGATGAAGCCCGCGTGGGTGGAACACAGGAACGCGCACATGGCGCCGAACTCCTCTGCCGTGCCATAGCGGCGGGCGGGGATCGTCGCGGCCCGCTGGTCGCGGGCCTGTTGCAGGGTGATGCCCTGCGCCTGCGCCACGGTGCCGTCCAGCGCGTCGGCGCGGTCGGTGGCGTGGATGCCCGGCAGCAGGTTGTTGATCGTCACGCCATGCGGGGCGACCTGCCGCGCGGTGCCTGCGACATAGCCGGTCAGCCCGGCGCGGGCGCTGTTCGACAGGCCCAGTTGCGCGATCGGTGCCTTGACCGACCCGGAGGTGATGTTGACCACCCGCCCCCAGCCACGGTCGATCATCCCCGGCAGCAGCGCCGTCATCAGCGCGATGGGGGTCAGCATGTTGGCATCCAGCGCCGCGATGAAATCGTCGCGGTCCCAGTCGGACCAGACCCCCGGCGGCGGGCCACCCGCATTCGTCACGAGGATGTCCACGCCCGCCGCGGCGTCGATCAGCACGGCCCGCGCGGCGGCGTCGGTCACGTCGCCGGCGACGGTGGTCACGCGGATGCCGTGGGCGTCACGCAGGGCCTGCGCCAACCGCTCCAGCCCGTCTGCACCACGGGCATTCAGCACCAGATCGACGCCGGCGGCGGCCAGCGCCTGCGCACAGCCCGCGCCCAACCCTCGCGATGCCGCGCAGACCAGCGCGGTTTTGCCTTCCAGACCCAGGTCCATGCGATTAGTGTCTCCCGCAACCTTGAACGCAACTTTACATTGCTTAACATCGTGTCAATGGTTTGGGGTCATAGGCTGACGTGCCGGGTCTGTCACGCGCCACCTGCGACCCATCGCCCGACACGACTGGTAGGAGACCGATGCAAGCCCCCGCCCCTCCAAGCCAGAGCGTTCATGTCCTGCCGGCAGAACTGTTCACCGTGACCGATGGCGTGGCCTTCGGCGATCCGTTGACCTTTGCCGACGACCTTGTGCTGGACGACACCTATGAGCTGGTGTCGGATGCGGCCCCCCTTGCGCTTGCCCTGACGGCGGCCGCTGCGGGTGGCCAATTCCGCATCGCCGCCGGTGGGCAGGTCGGCATGGCGGGCAACGACCTGTTTCTGGACTGCTGCATCACGCTGATGGCCCCCGACGGCAAGACCTGCGAGGCGCTGGTGCTGGTCGAGGTGATCGGCGGCGGCGTCGAGGCGGTCTATCTGCTGCCGCTGGCGCATCTGCTGGCGCATCACCCCTACCGGCTGGTGGGTGTCGACCGGCAGATCGCCACGACGCGGTTCGCGCAGGTCGCCAGCGTGTCGTTCACCCGTGGCACCCACATCACCATGGCCAGCGGCGCGCAGGTCCCGATCGAGGCGATCCGCATAGGCGACCGGGTCCTGACCCGCGACGACGGCCCGCAGGCCGTGCGCTGGGTCGGCGAGACGACCTTGCGCGCGACCGGCGACTTTGCCCCCGTGGTCATCGCCAAGGGCGCGCTGCACAACGCCAACGACCTCGTTCTGTCGCCGGACCACCGCCTGTTCGTCTATCAGCGACAGGACCGGCTGGGGGCTGGTCGTCACGAGGTGCTGGTCAAGGTGCGGCACCTGATCAACGGCGATACGGTCTTTCAGCAGGACGGTGGGTTCGTCGATTATTTCCAGTTGCTGTTCGACCAGCACCAGATCATCTACGCCGAAGGGATCGCCGCGGAATCCCTGCTGATCGACCCGCGCACCCGCGCCGCGCTGCCCGCGCATCTGCACGACGACCTGCACCGCGGTCACGGACACCGGCATCACCACGACTACGAAGTGCGCGAATCACTGCTGAGCGCCGGTGACGCGGTCGCCCTGCTGCGCCGCGCCTCGACCGACTGAGGCGGGCCGTCCGGGTCGCAGCCTGCGGATCGGATCGCACGAACCGCCATGACCCGTGGCGGGCCGGATTTGGGTCAGGGCGGGTCGCAGGGACGACAGTCGGGTGTGTGGGACGGTAGGTGGGCGGCTTGCCGGAACGCGGTGCATCGCGCAGTCTGACCGGTCACCACCATGACATGCGTCCAATCAGGCGGCCCTCAGCACATGCCCCTGTCGAATCGCTTCGACCAATGCATCGGTCGCAAAAGACCCGCCCAAACAGGGCGTCAGGCAAGATCGCGTCACGCCGCCACCGCGGTGCGCCGGCGACGTCCCATGGTCGGATCCGGCCGGTGCCGGTTCATCCCGTGGTCTCAGCCGCGCGTCAGTCAGCCACGCGGTCGGCGGCGAAGGTGCCGTCGAAGATGTCGATGCCCTCGGGTCCGGTGATGTCGCCGAAGACCAGCCCGCCGACCGCCGTCTGGTCCGCGCCCAGGAAATCGCCCTCGATCTCGGCATCGATGAGATAGTCGTCGCTGCCATCGGTCAGCGTACCGTTCAGCGCACCGTCAAAGGTATAGGCTGCCGAAGTATCCGTATCGCGGTACACGTCGCCACCGCTGATCGTCAGCGCGCCGCCCAGACGGCGGGCCCCTCCGGCCTCGAACCCGGTGGCCTGCCCGCGGATCTGGTCGAACCCGGTAGCAAAGTTCACCTCCATGCGCAGGTCAGCCAGATAGTTTTCGCGCGACCCATCGTCGCCGGTCGGCAGTTCGGCCCGCATGTAGCCGTCATAGGTCGCGCGTCCGGTCGTCGGCAGGGTGCGCGGGTCGGTGACGTCAAGATCCGCGGGGACGACCACCGGACCCGCGTCACCCCCCGACCCGCCACCTGCGCCGCAGCCGGTCAGCCAGCCGCACAGTGCCAGCACCACCGCTGCGTTCATCCTCATCATCCCCGTCTCCTGTCAATCCTGGAGCCTCAGGATGGACAGGCACGGTTAACAAAGGATGAACGTCACACGGAGCCGCTGGTACTAGCGTTCGAGGATGCCCGTCAGCCCGAAGGTGCCGCGCTGCGTCCCGCGCGACACGCCGGCATCGGTCACCACGCTGCCGGTCATCGGCACGCCGACGTATTGCCCGCTGCTGCCCTTGAACCCGCCGCGCGTGATGGCACCGTCCAGCACATAGGTATCGCCGGATTCGTCGACCAGCCGCCCGTCTACATCCGATCGGATCGTGACCTGACTGCTGTTGAGCCTGCGATCCAGCACCCCATTGCGCAGGCTCAACGTGCCGTCCATTTCCTCGTTGCGCGAGGTGACGAAGTTGCCAACCGTGCCGCCGACCCGGTTGTTGGTGAAATCGACGCCCATCACCATGACGCCGGCCACATCCGTGTTGCCCGTGGGCAGAGACATGTCGCCCGCGACATAGCCCGCATAGGTGGCCTGACCGCTGACCGGCACCTGCGCCTTGGGTGTCACGCGCGCGGCATCGTAGCCCGGCCTGATTTCGCTTTCGACGCGTTTGATCTCGCGCAGGCTCAACCGGTCGGGATCGACGGGCGTCGTCGGCACGGTCGTGCCGCCACAGGCGGCGACGACGACGAGAGCGCTCAGACTGGCGAGGAATCGGATGGGGTGACGCATGGCAGTGGTCCTGTTCAGGATGACGGGCGGAGTGCAGGGCGCGCTCCATGGGCCGGATCTGACGCAGATGCGCCGCTGACAAGCCATGTCAGCGGCGCTGTTATAGGATATCAGAAGGGTGCGGTGCAGTCGGCGGCATCGGCCACAGCCGCCGACGGACTGACGTCAGTTCTCGCCTGTGAAAATCAGGCCACCCACGGCGGGCCGTCCGTTCAATTTGGCGTTCATCGTCGCAGGGATATCGTCCAGGCCAGGCACGTCCGTGACATCCTGCGCGCCTTCGGTGAGGCCGAAACCGACGATGCCCCGCGTGCGGTCCCGTCCTTCGACCCGGTTGCCAGCGAACGCGCCGACCGCCGCCCCGTCGATGGCGATCCGGTCCCTGCCGGTGTCGAGCGTGCCGTCGACATCCGTGATGAACAATCCAGCCTCATCACCACGTCCGATTTCGCCACCGCTGTAGCGGATCCGGCCATCGGCGCGCACCGCTCTTCCGTCGACGCGCCCGACGAAGTCGTCGGCCTGCCCGCTGGTCCGGCCGGTCGCAAAATCGATCTGGAGCGACGAGTCGCCGATCAGTTCGACCTCACGGTTTCCCTGACTCAAGGCCAGCGCCGATGACCCGTTGTAAACCGACCGCCCGGAGGTGGGTATGTTGCGCGCGGACGTCGGGCTGAAGTCGGCGATGCGCAGCAGATCCCCTGCTACCGCATCCTCGGCAGCCCTCAGGTCGGCCTGCGTCGGTACCCGTGGCGTCATGTCCGAACCGGATCCGCCGCACGCCGCAACCAGCGCCAAGGCACCGGTAATCGATATAAATTTCAGCATCTGTTAATCCTTTGGTAACATATCCCGTGATCTAACGCGATTTCGTTTTCAAATGGCACGTCCGATGGATCCGTTCACTGGACCGGCACCAACCTGTTGCATAAATGGCCAGCCGCCGGATGGCGTGCGTCGGTGCCGCCCCGTTGCCCTTCGGCGGCCTGCACGCTAAAGGCGTGGCATGAACAATCGCCCCGCCCTGCCGCCCGAAATCGCCCGCCGTCGCACCTTTGCGATCATCTCTCACCCGGATGCGGGCAAGACGACGCTGACCGAAAAGTTCCTGCTGTACGGGGGCGCGATCCAGATGGCGGGTCAGGTCCGGGCCAAGGGCGAGGCGCGGCGCACCCGGTCGGACTTCATGCAGATGGAAAAGGACCGCGGCATTTCCGTGTCCGCCTCGGCCATGTCGTTCGATTTCGACGGCTATCGCTTCAACCTCGTAGACACGCCCGGCCACTCTGACTTTTCCGAGGATACCTACCGCACGCTGACCGCAGTGGACGCCGCCGTCATGGTGATCGACGGGGCCAAGGGCGTGGAATCGCAGACGCAGAAACTGTTCGAGGTCTGTCGCCTGCGCGACCTGCCGATCCTGACCTTCTGCAACAAGATGGACCGCGAAAGCCGCGATACGTTCGAGATCATCGACGAAATCCAGGAAAATCTGGCGATCGACGTGACCCCGGCATCGTGGCCCATCGGCAAGGGCCGCGAGTTCATCGGCACCTACGACATCCTGAACGACCGCCTCGATTTGATGGACCGCGCCGACCGCAACAAGCGGGCGCAGTCGGTGCGCATCAACGGGTTGTCGGACCCTGCCTTGCGCGAACACATCCCGGCGGAGTTGCTGGACGTGTTCCTCGAGGAAATCGAGATGGCGCAGGAGCTGATGCCGAAGCTCGACCGCGATGCGATGCTGGCAGGCACCATGACGCCGATCTGGTTCGGGTCGGCCATCAACTCCTTCGGCGTCAAGGAGCTGATGGAGGGCATCGGCACCTACGGGCCGGAGCCGCAGATCCAGCGCGCCGAGCCGCGTCAGATCGCACCCGAGGAGGAGACGGTCACCGGCTTCGTCTTCAAGGTGCAGGCCAACATGGACCCCAAGCACCGCGACCGCGTGGCCTTCGTCCGCATGGCGTCTGGTCATTTCGAGCGTGGCATGAAGCTGACCCATGTGCGCAGCAAGAAGCAGATGGCCGTGACCAACCCCGTGATGTTCCTCGCCGCCGACCGCGAACTGGCGGAAGAAGCGTGGGCCGGCGACATCATCGGCATCCCCAACCACGGGCAATTGCGCATCGGCGACACGCTGACCGAGGGCGAGAACCTGAAGGTGACGGGCATCCCGTCCTTTGCGCCGGAATTGCTGCAGACCGCCCGTGCGGGCGATCCGATGAAGGCCAAGCATCTGGAAAAGGCCCTGATGCAGTTCGCCGAGGAAGGTGCCGCCAAGGTCTTCAAGCCCACCTTCGGGTCGGGCTTCATCGTGGGCGTCGTCGGTGCCTTGCAGTTCGAGGTCTTGGCGTCGCGGATCGAGTTGGAATACGGCCTGCCGGTGCGGTTCGAGAGCTCACAGTTCACGTCGGCCCGCTGGGTGCACGGCGGCACGGAGGCGGTGGACAAGTTCGTGGCCGCGAACAAGCAGCACATCGCGCTCGACAACGACGGCGACACCGTGTTCCTGACGCGCCTGCAATGGGACATCGACCGCGTGGGCCGCGACTATCCCGACATTCGCCTATCTGCGACCAAGGAAATGATGGTCTGACCTTTACGCACCGTTAAGGGCTTGCCGCGCAGGGTGGCGGCATGACCCACCTGCTGCACCTTGTCCTGCTGCTGATGCTAACCGCCTGCGCCCCCATCGGGACGCAGGTGATCGTGGCGCGCGACGACTGGCGCGGCACGACGGTCATCACCGTGCCGGAGGAGGAGATTGACCGCGGCATGGGCACCCTGCCGCTAGGCGGTCCATCACTGCTGACCGCACGGCCCGTGATCGTCATGGACCTCGCGCAGGCGACGGGACCGCCGCGCGCCTATGGCGTGTTGTTGAACCAGCGCCGGCAGGACGGCCTTGCACCGCGGATCGACCGCGTCACCACGGGCGGCGTCACCCTGCCCTACACGCGCCACGACCGCAGACCGACGCACTGCGTCGACGGCTGCCAACGGGCCGAGGTGGGGGTCGCAACCCTGTCGGAGGAGGCGTTTCGCCGCGCCGCAAAGACCGGATTGCCGCTGGCGGTCTGGGGGTTGCGGGGCCGCAACGCCGGTGTGGTTCCGGCGGATGCCTTTGCGCGGGTGCTGGCGCGGGCGGACGCGGGCCGATAGGCTGGGTCATGACCTTGCAGAACCGTGTCCTTCCGACTGGCGAGATCGTGGCGCACCCCGCGCGTGGGGTGCTGACCGGCAATCGTGGCATCCTGCACCGCGACGACCGCACGCTGGGCGACCGGCGCTGGACGCACAAGGCATGGATCTGCTGCACGCTCGACTGGCAGGGGCGGCGCAGGCCGGTGATGACCGGGCGGACCTGGACGGAGCTGTTCTTTCTGGACGAAGCAGTGGCTCTGGCCGCTGGGCACCGCCCCTGTGCCCGTTGCCGTCGGGCGGATTATGCCCGGTTCCATGCGGTTTGGACCCTAACGATGGGGCCGTCCACCGCACAACAGATCGACAGGGTGCTGCACGACGCCCGTGTCGTGATGCAGGACCAGCGGCACGGTTTGAACTCAGCCGCCGTAGCGCGGCGCGGTGTGGCAGACGGACACCGTGATCCAAATGGCGTGCAGGAGGCGGCAGAGGACACGGCTCACCCCATGACTGGCATGTACGCTGCGGGGAACAAGCCGCGTGACATCGGCCCGGTTCATATCGCCGCGTCGCAAGGTGCAATGAACCGAAAGCCGCGCGCTGGCGGTGCGATGCAGCGCACGCACACCGCGACCCTTGGCCATCTGCCCGCCGGCACGTTCGTGCTGTGGCATGACAAGCCGCACATTGTGGGCCGTCTGGGGCTGCAGCGCTGCGCGCCCGCCGGCTATCAACTGTCCGTGGCCAAAGACAAAGGGGCAGAGGTCACGGTCCTGACCCCTGCCCCCCTCGTGGCGGTGCTGGCGGCGGGCTATGTCCCGCACCTGCACGATTCGCTCGTCGTATGATCTCAGACCAGTTTTGCGTCCATCGTGATCTCGGCGTTCAGCAGCTTGCTGATCGGGCAGCCCTTTTCGGTCGCTTTCGCGATCTCTTGAAAGGCCGCGTCGTCGATGCCGGGAATCGTCGCCGTCACATCCAGATGCGCCTTGGTCACGGCAAAGCCGCCGTCGACCTGCTCCAGCGACACGGTGGATTTCGCGTCGATGTTGTCGGCGGTCAGCCCCTTGTCGGCAAGGTTCAACGACATCGCCATCGCGAAACACGCAGCATGGGCGGCCGCGACCAGCTCTTCCGGGTTAGACCCGGGGCCATCCTCGAACCGCGCCTTGAAGCCGTAGGGATGATCCTGCAGCGCCTTCGTCTGGGTCGAGACCTTGCCGAGACCGGTCTTGAGGTCGCCCTGCCAGTTGGCCGTGCCGAATTTCTTGATCATGATGTATCCTTCCGATCCATTCCTGCCACAACGCGGCCCCACAAGCCCCTGTTCCGCCAAAACCTTGACGTATCCGCGATAAAAGCGTAACGGCAACCCAGTCGAACGCCCTGGCAATCTGGTCGGGCGGGCCGCGCAGTTCTGCGGCCACCACAGCCGGATCTGCGAAAGGGCTACATGATCAAGTTTTCCGACCTCAACCTCGACCCCAAGGTGCTCAAGGCCATCATCGACACCGGCTACGAGACGCCGACGCCGATCCAGGCCGGTGCCATCCCCCCCGCCCTCGAAGGGCGCGACGTGCTGGGGATCGCACAGACCGGCACCGGCAAGACCGCCAGTTTCACGCTGCCGATGATCACCCTGCTGGGCCGTGGCCGCGCCCGCGCCCGGATGCCGCGCAGCCTCGTGCTGGCACCCACGCGCGAACTGGCAGCCCAGGTCGCCGAGAACTTCGACGCCTATGCCAAATACACCAAACTGACCAAGGCGTTGCTGATCGGCGGCACCAGTTTCAAGGAACAGGACCAACTGATCGACAAGGGCGTCGACGTGCTGATCGCCACGCCGGGCCGTCTGATCGACCATTTCGAGCGTGGCAAACTGATCCTGTCCGACGTCAAGATCATGGTCGTGGACGAGGCGGACCGCATGCTCGACATGGGGTTCATCCCCGACATCGAGCGCATTTTCCAGATGACCCCGTTCACGCGTCAGACACTGTTCTTCAGTGCCACCATGGCGCCCGAGATCGAGCGGATCACCAACACCTTCCTGTCCAATCCCGCCAAGGTCGAAGTGGCCCGCGCCGCCACCACCGGCGAGAACATCAAACAGGGCGTCGTGATGTTCGAAGCGAGCAGCAAAGCCCGCGGCGAGGACGAAAAGCGCGATCTGTTGATCCGTCTGATCGACGCCGAAGGCGACGCCTGTTCGAACGCCATCATCTTCTGCAACCGCAAGTCCGACGTGGACGTGGTCGCAAAGGCGCTGAAGAAGAACGGCAAGAACGCCGAAGCGATCCACGGCGATCTGGAGCAGTCGCACCGCACCCGCACGCTGGATGGCTTCCGCGATGGGTCGATCCGGTTCCTCGTCGCCTCCGACGTGGCGGCGCGCGGTCTGGACATTCCGGCGGTGACGCACGTGCTCAACTTCGACGTGCCCAGCCACGCCGAGGATTACGTCCACCGCATCGGTCGCACGGGCCGCGCCGGGCGCACGGGCACGGCGATCATGATTTGCTCGACCCGGGATGAGAAGAACCTCGCCGACGTGGAGCGGCTGGTGCAGAACCCGATCCCGCGCCTCGACAATCCGCTGTCGCGCGCGACGCCGCCGACTACCACCAGCCCCGTCGACGACGTGGACGCCTCGCGTGAGGATCGTCCCCGCCGCAGCCGCACCCGTGGCCCGCGCAAGGCCGTGCCTGACGTCGATACGGGCGCGGATGCCACGGCACCCGTCGATGTCGCAGCCCCCGTCGCAGAGCCTGTGGTCGCGGTGATCGACATGGCCCCGGTCATGGCAGAGGTGGCGGCACCCCAACCCGACGCCATCGTGCCGGATCGTCAACCCCGCGACGCGCAGCAGCGCGACGGAGGCAGCCGGTCCGACCGCCCCGCCCGTGGCCCGGACCGCACGGCAGAGCGGTCGTCACCCGAGCGGCGCGAGCGTGACACGACGCCCCATCGGGGTCGCGACCACCAGCGTGGCGGGCATGACAACGTCATCGGCATGGGCGCCGACACGCCGGAGTTCATCGCCAAGAGCTTTGCCGAGCGCAGCACGAGCTGAGCGGCATCGGGGCAGCGTCTCGCCGACGTGAACGCTGCCCCGTGGACGGACCTGCCTGCCGGCGTCATGATAGCGAAAAACGGGATACCGCCGCCATGATACGCCACCTTGCCCTGACCACCGTGCTGATCTGCGCGGCACAGTCTGCCGCAGCCTCGGTCTGCGCCACACGCCTGGAGGGGATCGACGTCCAGATCGACACCGAAACGCTGGGCGTGGCCCCCGCCCCGACGACCCGCCGCGAACGGTTGGTCAACCTGCCCGGCCGGTCGTTCGGCTGGATCACCGGCGACCAGCGGCAGTGTTCCAGCGAAGAGGTCTTCGCCCTCCTCTCCACCATCGAACCCGTCGACGACATGTGCCTGCAAGAGGCGGATGCAGACATCGGCTATCTGCTGGTTCCGGGAGAGCGCAATTACCGGGGGCGCTGCGCCTCTGGCGGTGTCTGCACGAAGGTGAACGGCACCAAGGAGACGCTGGCCCGAGTCACCGGCACAATGGCGGGCACCGTCATGGGCACCGGCGATTCGACGCTGAGCAAGGTCACCCACAGTTCCGGCACCGTGCTGCTGTCCGGTAGCGGGGCCGCGATCAGCAACACGCTGGGGACGGCGGCGACGGGCGCTGCAGGCGTGTTCAGCGCGCCGGTGATGCTGGGGGCTGCCGCCGTCACGGCCGTGGCCGTGGGCGGTGCTGTCTACGTCTGTTCGGAGTGATCCGGCGGTGACGTGCCGGGGGCCAGCCCCCGGTCCCCCGGGATATTTTCAACCAGAAGAAAGGCCGGACGGCGTCTTGTCTGGCGTGAAACCCAAGAAAAAGGCGCCGCACCCGGTCAGGTGCGGCGCCTTTTGTCATCTTGCCGGGTCCGTCAGCCCAAGCGGCTGATGACCACGATCACTTCGGGCTTCTTGCCGATCTCGCCCTGCGCCGAACGTTTCGCGACGTTCTTGAGCTCTTTTTCCAGCTTCACGTCGTCGCGGATGGTCTTGGCATCGGCGCGGCCAATGAACTGCGCCAGATCGGCCTCCATCACCTCGGCCAGTGCCGCATCGGACCGGCCGGTTTCGGCCACGCCAGAGATTTCGACCCACGGATCGCCCAACGGCTCGTCGTTTTCGTCGATGATCAGCGTAACCACGGCCACGCCGTTCAGCGCCAGCCGAATGCGGTCGCGCACGACGCCGTCCATCGCGCCGATCTGCACCGACCCGTCCAGATAGGTGCGGCCGGTTTCGACGTATTCCGCCACGCTCGGGGTGTTGCCGGACAGGTCGATCATCATGCCGTTCACGGCCACGATGCCGGGCAGGCCGTAGAGGCCTGCGACCTTTACATGTTCGCGCAGGTGGCGGTGTTCGCCGTGCATCGGGATCAGGAACTGCGGCTTGATGATCTGGTGCATCGTCTCCAGATCCGGGCGGTTCGCGTGCCCGGACACGTGATACTTGCCGCCCTCGTCATCGACGATGTCCACGCCCAGCTCGCTCAGCTGGTTCATGATGCGGATCACGCCACGCTCATTGCCCGGAATCGTGCGGGAGGAGAACAGGAACGTGTCGCCCTCGCGGAGTTTCAGCCCGAGATACGACCCTTGGCTGAGCTGTGCGGAGGCGGCACGCCGCTCACCCTGCGATCCGGTGACCAGCAGCAGCACCTGATTGCGCGGCAGGGTCTGCGCCTCTTCCGGCGTGATGGTGGCAGGAAACTCGGTCAGCAGACCGGTTTCCTTGGCCGCTTCCACCATGCGGTTCATCGACCGGCCCAGCAGACAGACACGCCTGCCCGCGTTGGTCGCGGCATCGGCCAGCGTTTTCAGCCGTGCGACGTTGGAGGCGAACGTCGTCGCCGCCATCATGCCTGCGGAGCGGCGCATCAACTCGGTGATGGCGGGGCCGATCGACACCTCCGACCGGCCTGCGTGGGGCGAGAAGATGTTCGTGCTGTCGCAGACCAGCGCCTTGACGCCGGGGCGGGCGATCTCTTCCCACAACGCGGTGTTGAACGGGTCGCCGACCACCGGGGTCATGTCGACCTTGAAGTCGCCGGTGTGCACGATGCGGCCACCAGCCGAGTCGATCACCAGACCCGCACTTTCGGGGATCGAGTGACTGACCGGCACGTAGGACACCTTGAACGGTCCGCAGTCGATCACCGCGGGATAGGGTTCGACCACCGTCACGATGTTGTCGGACTGGCCCTGCTCCTGCAGCTTGCGTCGTGCGATGTTGGCGGTGAACTTGCGCGCATAGATCGGCGCGCCCAGCTGCTGCCACAGCAGGCCGACGGCGCCGACGTGATCCTCGTGCGCGTGGGTGATGAAGATGCCGTCGATCAGCGCGCGGCGCTGTTTCAGCCAGGTGATGTCCGGAAAGATCAGGTCGACGCCGGGGGTGCCGTCCATGTCGGGAAAGGTCACGCCCAGATCGACCACGATCAGTCGTTCCTGCCCCTTGGGGCCGTAGCCATAGACGTAGCAGTTCATGCCGATTTCGCCGGCGCCACCCAGCGCCATGTAGATCAGACGGTCGTTCGCTTTTGCAGCACTCATGTAGGGTCCTTGTTCAGTTGGTGGATCACGGTCAGACCGTGCATCGTCAGGTCATCCTCGACCCAGTCAAATAAGGTATCGCCGGTGGCGAACAGCGAGGCGAGACCGCCGGTGGCGATCACGGTCATCTCGCGGCCACGTTCGGCCTTGATACGCGCGATTATCTCTTTCACGAGGCCGATGTAACCCCAGAATGCGCCAGACTGCATGCAGGCCACCGTATTGGTCCCTATGACGCGGTCCGGACGGGTCACATCGACATGCGGCAGGGCGGCGGCGGCCATGTGGAACGCCTCGAGGCTGACGTTCACGCCGGGCGCGATCACGCCGCCCACATAGGCGCCGTCGTCGTCCACCACGTCCAGCGTCGTCGCCGTCCCGAAATCCACGACGATCAGATTGCCGCCATGACGGTCGTACGCCCCTGCCGTGTTTACCAGACGGTCAGGGCCCACGTTGGTGCCCGGATCGACGCGCGGCGGGACCGGCAGGCGGCAGTCGGGCTTGCCCACCACGACGGGGCGGCAGTTGAAGTAACGATCGGACAAGACCCGCAGGTTGAACACCACACGTGGCACCGTGGCGCTGACGATCACCGCGTCGATGACGGCGTCGATCTTCTGCATCGCCATCAGGGACTGCAGCCAGACGTAGTATTGATCCGCCGTGCGCTGCCAGTCGGTCTTAGTCCTCCACGTCGCCAGAAACCGTGTCCCGTCCCAGATGGAAAAGACCGTGTTCGTATTCCCGCAGTCGATGGCCAGCAGCATCGCAGCGCCTCCTCAGAACAGGATGTCGGCGGCGGCGATCAGCCGTTCGCCATCGGGCGTCGCCAACACGAGATTGCCGTCGTGGTCGATCGTCTCGAACCGGCCCGTCACGTCGCCCTGCGACGTGCGGGCGGTGATGACCTCGCCCAGCCGGGCGGCGCGGCGCAGCCAGTCGCGGCGGATGATCTCGAACCCGAATTCCCACAGCTTGGCTTCCTGCGTGGCGAAATCGGACGCAAGGCGGACCAAGAAGTCGGTGGGGGTCGCCGCGCGCCCGCCCTCGCCCGCCAGCGACACGGGCGGGAACGATGCATCGCGGATGCCCGCCGGCACGGTGGCGAGGTTCACGCCGATGCCCACCGACAGCCAATCGACGTATTTGCCCTGCCCGCTGGTTTCCAGCAGGATGCCCGCCACCTTGCCGCCGTTCAGCAGCACGTCGTTGGGCCATTTCAGCGACAGGCGGGTGCGGTCGATATACATCGCCAGCGCCTCGAACAGGGCGACGGCGGCCATGAACGACCGCAGGCTGGCCTGTTGCGGGGTGCAGTTGGGGCGGTAGATCAGGGTCGCGGCAAAGTTGCCGCGCGGCGTCTCCCACGCCTTGCCGCGACGGCCGCGTGCGCCGGTCTGGCGTTCCGCCAACACCCACGTGGGGCCGTCGATGCTGGTGGCTATGCGCGCCGCCTCGGCCATGGTGCTGTCCACGGTGGACAGCACGCGGCAACTCACCCCCTCTGGCCAAAGGGCATCGCGGGTGGGGT
The DNA here is from genome assembly GCF_900110065.1 of Loktanella fryxellensis. Classification (GTDB taxonomy): domain Bacteria; phylum Pseudomonadota; class Alphaproteobacteria; order Rhodobacterales; family Rhodobacteraceae; genus Loktanella; species Loktanella fryxellensis. The sequence continues at coordinate 54,904 of NZ_FOCI01000005.1, forward strand.
CAGTTGACAAGGGTCGCTGCGGCGGCCGCCGCCATCGGCTCGATCCCGAACAGGTTGATGACACCAAAGACCATCATCGCCGCCGTCACCAGCAGGAAACCACTCAGGATCGGCTGCGTCGGCGCATCGAGCTTCTCGCCCTCTTCGCCGAAATACATGAAGAACACGATCCGCAGATAGTAGTAGGCCCCGATCACCGAGGCGATCACACCGGCCACCGCCAGCCACGCCAGACCCGCATCGAAGGCCGCGCGCAGCACATAGAACTTGCCGAAGAAGCCGACCATCGGCGGCACACCCGCAAGGCTGAACATCAGCACCAGCATCGCCAGCGCGCGGGTCGGCTGATCCTTGGCGTACATGCGCAGGGCGTTGATGTCGGTCACGGGACGGCCGTCACGTTCCATGCCAAGGATGAAGGCGAAGGTGCCGACGTTCATCGTGACGTAGATCGCCATGTAGATCAGCATGGCCTGCACGCCGAACGCCGTGCCCGCCGCCAGCCCCATCAGGGCATAGCCCATGTGGGCGATCGACGAATAGGCCATCAGACGCTTGATGTCGCGCTGACCGATCGCCGCGATGGAGCCGAGGAACATGGACGCCACCGACAGGAATGCCACGATCTGCTGCCATTCCGCCGTGATCCCGCCGAAGGCATCGAACAGCACCCGGGCGAACAGGGCCATCGCCGCGATCTTGGGGGCGGTGGCGAAGAACGCGGTGACAGGGGTGGGCGAGCCTTCGTACACGTCGGGCGTCCACATGTGGAACGGGGCCGCACTCACCTTGAACGCAAGGCCCGCGATCACGAACACCAGACCGAACAGCAGACCCAGCGACGGCGCGTCCTGCACGCCGGCGATGATGCCCGAAAACAGCGTGGTCCCGGTAAAGCCGTAGACGAGCGACGCCCCATAGAGCAGCAGACCCGACGACAGCGCGCCGAGGACGAAATACTTCAGACCCGCCTCTGTCGACCGCGCCGAGTCGCGGCGCAGCGCGGCTACGACGTAGAGCGCCAGCGACTGCAGCTCGAGCCCCATGTAGAGGCTCATCAGATCGCCCGCGCTGACCATGACCATCATGCCGACGACGCCCAAGGCGACCAGCACAGGGTATTCGAACCGCAGCAGGTTGCGGCGGGTCATGTAATTTTCGCTCATCAGCAGCACCGCCGCGGCCGAGACGAGGATCATCACCTTGGCAAAGCGGGCAAAACCGTCAGAGATGAACATGCCGCCAAACGCCGTTGCGGTCGCAGGATCACCCGTGCCGATCCACGCCGCCAACAGCAGGAACACGCCCGCCGTCAGCCAGACCAGCAGCGGCGCGGCCCCGTCCTTGACCGTATAGACGGCCCCCAGCAGGGCCAGGATCGCATAAAGCGCCAGTGCCAGTTCCGGCAGGACGATCTGGATGTCGGCAGACAGCATGAGGTGTGGTCCTTCAGTTCGCGGCAACGTCGGTGGCTGCGGCATAGGCCGCCGTCGCCGTGTCGTATTGACCGATCAGCGCCGAAACGGACGGGCCGATGATGTCGGTGACGAGGCTGGGATACACCCCCAGCAGCAGGGTCATGATGATGAGGGGGGCAAAGATCGCCCGCTCGCGTCCGTTCATGTCGGTGATCGATCGCAGGCTTTCCTTGATCAGGTCGCCCATGACCACCCGGCGATACAGCCACAGGCCATAGGCCGCCGACAGGATGACGCCCGTCGTCGCGATCGCCGCAACCCAGGTGTTGGTCTGGAACGCCGCCATCAGTGTCAGGAATTCGCCCACGAACCCGCTGGTGCCCGGCAGGCCCACGTTCGCCATGGTGAAGAACATGAACACCACCGCATAGGCGGGCATCCGGTTCACCAGACCGCCGTAGGCGTCGATGTCGCGCGTGTGCATCCGGTCATAGATCACGCCGACGCACAGGAACATCGCGCCAGAGATGAAGCCGTGCGAGATCATCTGAAAGATCGCGCCGTCGATGCCCTGCTGGTTCACGGTAAAGATGCCAAGCGTCACGAAGCCCATGTGCGCGACGGACGAATAGGCGATCAGCTTCTTCATGTCCTTCTGCACGAGCGCCACCAGCGACGTGTAGACGATGGCGATCGCCGACAGCCACAGGATCAGCGGTGCGATCACCTCGGACCCGACCGGGAACATCGGCAGGCTGAACCGCAGGAATCCGTAGCCCCCCATCTTGAGCAGGATCGCGGCCAGCACGACGGACCCGGCGGTGGGCGCCTGCACGTGCGCGTCGGGCAGCCAGGTGTGGACCGGCCACATCGGCATCTTGACGGCAAAGCTGGCGAAAAACGCGAGGAACATCAGCGTCTGCGCGCCGCCCACGATGGTGATGCCCAGCACGGTGAAGTCGGCGAACGGGAATTCCGTCGTCATCAGCGTCGGGATGTCGGTGGTCGCGGCATAGGAAAACATCGCCACCATCGCCACCAGCATCAGGACGGACCCGAGGAAGGTATAGAGGAAGAACTTGAAGCTGGCATAGATGCGGTTCGCCCCGCCCCAGATCCCGATGATCAGGAACATCGGTATCAGGCCCGCCTCGAAGAAGAGGTAGAACAGGATCAGGTCCAGCGCCATGAACACGCCCAGCATCAGCGTTTCCAGCACGAGGAAAGCGATCATGTACTCCTTGACCCGCACGTCCACGGTCCAGCACGCGGCAATGACCAGCGGCATCAGGAACGTGGTCAGCATGACGAACAGCACGGAAATGCCGTCCACGCCCAGCTTGTAGTTCAGGCCGAGCAGCCATTCCCGCTCTTCCACCATCTGGAAGCCGGTATTTGCCGGATCGAACTGGAACAGGATGAACAGCGACACGATGAACGTGGCGACCGTGGTGGCCAGCGCCACCCATTTCGCGTTGCGCTGTGCGGCGGCGTCGGTGCCGCGCAGGAACACGGCCAGGATCGCGGCCCCGATCAGCGGGATGAAGGTGGTGAGCGACAGCAGGTTGCCCATCAGTTGGCCCCTCCGAAGAACGTGACCCACGACAGCAGCAGGGCGATGCCGGCGACCATGGCGAAGGCATAGGTGAACAGGTAGCCCGACTGCATCCGGCCAGCGGTGCGCGTCAGGAACGGCACGACGCCAAGGGCCATCCCGTTGATGCCCCCGTCGATGGTGCCTTCATCCCCGCGATGCCACAGGAAGCGACCCAGCGCCACGGCGGGCCGCACGAACAGAAAGTTGTAGAGCTCGTCGAAATACCACTTGTTCAACAGAAACTGATACAGGTGCGACTGGTTCGCGGCGAGTTTCGCGGGCAGGTCTGGCCGACGGATGTACATCTGATAGGCGGTCAGGAATCCGATCAGCATGGCAACGAAGGGGCTGACCTTGACCCAGACCGGCGCGGCATGGGCGTCGTCCAGCACATGGTTGTCGGCGCCCATATAGATCGCGCCATCACCGGGGCGGCCACCGAAGGCAAAGTGGTGCTCGCCCTCGCCATGCGCCTCGGCCGTCTCGGATGCCACGGCGGTCTCGGCTGTGGGCACCTCGGCAGGTGCAGTCTCCTCTGCGGGCGCAGCCGCTGCGGCTGCTGCCTCTTCGGTGGGTGCGGCCTCTGGGGCGGCGGCCTCTTCGGCTGGTGCCGCGTCTCCTTCTGCGGGCGCAGCCTCACCCTCTGCCGGGCCGTCTTCCGCCGCCGCCATGACCACGACGCCAGCCTCTGCGGCATCAGGGATGGCAAAGAACTGCGCGACCTTCTCGTTCTCGCCGAACATGGATCCGTACCAGACCATGCCCGAGAACACGGCACCGAGGCTGAGGACGCCCAGCGGCACCAGCATCACAATCGGCGATTCATGTGCATGATCGTGGGTATGGTGATCGCCACGCGGCTTGCCGAAGAACGTCATGAACATCAGCCGCCAGCTGTAGAAGCTGGTGAACAGGGCCGCGATGACCAGCAGCCAGAAGCTGTAGGCGGTGCCACCGGCCCACGCGCTTTCGATCACGGCGTCCTTGGACAGGAAGCCGGCGAAGCCGAAGTGCGTCAGCGGGATGCCCACGCCGGTGATCGCCAGCGTGCCGATCAGCATGGCGTAGAAGGTGTAGGGCAGCTTTTTCCGCAGCCCGCCGTAGTTCCGCATGTCCTGTTCGTGGTGCATCCCGTGGATCACCGACCCCGCGCCAAGGAACAGCATCGCCTTGAAGAACGCGTGCGTCAGCAGGTGAAACATGGCGACGGAATAGACGCCGACGCCGGCGGCCACGAACATGTAGCCCAGCTGCGAACAGGTCGAATAGGCGATCACGCGCTTGATGTCGTTCTGCACCAGACCGACGGTCGCCGCAAAGAACGCGGTCGAGGCGCCGAGGAACACGATCATCTGCTTCGCCTCTGGGGCAAATTCATAAAGCGGCGACATCCGGCACACGAGGAACACGCCAGCCGTCACCATCGTCGCCGCGTGGATCAGCGCGGACACGGGCGTCGGCCCTTCCATCGCGTCGGGAAGCCACGTGTGCAGGAACAGCTGCGCCGACTTGCCCATCGCCCCGATGAACAGCAGCACGCCGATCAGGTTGGCGGCGTTCCAGTCGGTCCACAGGAAGCGGACCTCCATCTGCGCGACCTCCGGCATCATCGCAAAGATGTCGACGAAGCGGACGGAATCTGTCAGCAGGAACAGCCCGAAGATCCCCAGCGCAAAGCCGAAGTCGCCGACCCGGTTCACGACGAACGCCTTGATCGCGGCGGCGTTGGCGCTGGGTTTGCGGTAATAGAAGCCGATCAGCAGGTAAGACGCGAGACCGACCCCTTCCCAGCCGAAGAACATCTGGATCAGGTTGTCCGCCGTCACCAGCATCAGCATCGTGAAGGTGAAGAACGACAGATAGGCAAAGAACCGGGCGCGGTACGGCGTGCCGTCGGCGAAGTTGTCGTCATGCGCCATGTAGCCAAAGGAGTAGAGGTGCACGAGCGCCGAGACGGTCGTGATGACGATCAGCATGATCGCGGTCAGCCGGTCCATACGGATCGCCCAGTCGGCGGTCAGCGACCCGCTTTCGATCCAGCGCAGGACCGGGATCGACCGGGTTTCGCCGTCGAACCCCAGAAACACGACCCACGACAGGATGGCCGCAAGGAACAGCAGCGACGTAGCCACCCACTGCGCCGGCTTTTCGCCGATGATCCGCCAGGTGAACCCGCAGATCAGGGCACCGACCAGCGGTGCAAACAGGATGATGGTTTCCATGGGTTCAGCCCTTCATCACGTTGACGTCTTCAACGTCGATGGTCCCGCGGGTGCGGAAGAAACAGACGAGGATGGCAAGGCCGATGGCGGCCTCGGCGGCGGCGACGGTCAGCACGAACAGGGTGAACACCTGCCCTACCAGATCGCCGAGGAAGCTGGAGAAGGCGACGAAGTTGATGTTCACCGCCAGCAGCATCAACTCGATGCTCATCAGCAGGATGATGACATTCTTGCGGTTGAGGAAGAGCCCGAAGATGCCGATGACGAACAGCGCCGCCGCGACCACGAGATAATGTTCCAGTCCGATCATGGGTCTTGTTCCTCTGGGCGTGTCGCCCGCCGTCTAATGCCGTCGTGTAGGATCGTCGCGTGTCGGCGTTCAGCCGAAGAGCGTGTAGCCGCCGCCGAACACGAGGATCAGGATGACGATGATGGCGGCAATCATGGTGTTCGACATGGGGGTGGTCCTTTGCAGAGGGGCAGCCCTTACAGGCCCTGCCCCGGTTTCACGTCTTTCAGTTCCATCGCGAGTTTCGGGTCGCGGTGCATCTGCGCCAGCACGTTCTGACGCTTGATGTCGACCCGGTGGCGCAGGGTCAGCACGATAGCCCCGATCATCGCGACCAGCAGGATCAAACCCGACAGCTGGAACAGGATGATGTAGCGGTCATAGATCAGCAGCCCAAGGCCCGTGGTGTTGAACGTGTCGGGCACCGGGGCCGCAAGCCGCGTGTCGATGCCGTCGGAAAACGTCCATGCGCCGACGGCGATGGCCAGTTGCATCAGCACGACGACGCCGATCAGCAGCCCCAGCGGCAGGTATTTCGACATTTCGGCCTTCAGTTCGGCAAAGTCGATGTCCAGCATCATGACGACGAACAGGAACAGCACCGCGACCGCGCCCACATAGACGATGATCAGCAGCATGGCGACGAATTCCGCGCCCAGCGTCACGAACAGGCCCGCCGACGACAGGAATGCCAGGATGAGCCACAGCACCGAATGGACCGGGTTGCGCGCGAGGACCGTCATCAGCCCGCCCAGAATCGTGGCGATGGCAAAGACGTAGAATGTGAAAACGAATGGCGTCATGCGGATCGGTCCTTGTTCTTCACGTCTTGTCGGTCTTCGGCTTCATCACGTCGTTGGCGATGGTCATGGCCTGCGTCATCGACGGCACGCCGCCGAACATGGCGGCCATCGCGATCGTCGCGGCCACTTCCTTTTCGGTCGCACCCGCCTCGACCAGATGCCGCACGGTCAGGCGCAACTGCACTTCGGCTTGCGCCCCCATGATCGTCAGTCCCATCAGCGTCAGCAACAGGCGCGTCTTCGCGTCAAGTCCCTCGGGATTCAACCCCCTGCCGAAGAAGGTTTCCATCATCGCCGCCGGCATCGTCGGCCAGAACGCCTCGATCCCCTTTGGCGTGAAGGTCTCCATCGCCGGATTGAGCTGTTTCACCCAGTCCTGCCCCATGGACATGATCGCATCGAAGGGAGTCTTCGGGCCGGTCATCGGTAGGGCGCATCCATGGCGAGATTGCGCGCGATCTCGGCTTCCCATCGGTCACCGTTCGCAAGCAGCTTGTCCTTGTCGTAATAGAGTTCCTCGCGCGTTTCCGTGCTGAACTCGAAATTCGGACCCTCGACGATGGCGTCGACGGGGCACGCCTCCTGACAAAAGCCGCAGTAGATGCATTTCGTCATATCGATGTCGTAACGCGTCGTGCGGCGCGACCCGTCGTCGGTGCGGGGTGCCGCATCGATTGTGATCGCCTGCGCGGGGCACACGGCCTCGCACAGTTTGCAGGCGATGCAGCGTTCCTCGCCGTTGGGATAGCGGCGCAGGGCGTGCTCACCCCGGAACCGCGGGGACAGCGGGCCCTTTTCATGCGGATAGTTCACGGTCGCCTTGGGCGCGAAGAAATACTTCATGCCCAGCCCGAACCCTTTCCAGAAGTCGGACAGCAGGAAATACTTTGCGGTGCGTGTGTAGTCCATTTTCAGACTCCCCAAGTATAGCGGGCCCAGAAGCCGCCCATCACTTCGAATTTCGCAAGGAATGCGATCAGCACGACCCAGCCCAGCGACAGCGGCAGGAACACTTTCCAGCCGATCCGCATCAGCTGGTCATAGCGGTAGCGGGGCGTGATCGCCTTCACCATCGCGAACATGAAGAAGCAGAGCAGCATCTTCAGCACCATCCACAGGATGCCGTCGGGCAGTCCGGGGATCGGCGACAGCCAGCCGCCGAGGAACAGGAGCGATACCAGCGCGCACATCAGCACGACGGCCATCAGCTCGCCGATCATGAACAACAGGAACGGGGTGGAGGAGTATTCCACCTGATACCCCGCGACCAGTTCCGACTCCGCCTCTGGCAGATCGAACGGCGGGCGGTTGGTTTCGGCCAGTGCCGAGATGAAGAACAGGAACAGCATCGGGAAATGCGCGACCCAGTACCACGACAGCGCCCCGGCACCGCGCTGCGCCTCGACAATGTCGCCGAAGTTCATCGAGCCCGTAGAGATGATGATGCCGATGATGATGAGGCCCAATGACACCTCGTAGGAGATCATCTGTGCCGCCGACCGCAAGGACCCGAGGAACGGGTATTTGGAGTTCGATGCCCAGCCACCCATGATGATGCCGTACACCTCCAGCGACGAGACCGCGAAGACGAACAGGATCGCCACGTTGATGTCCGACAGCACCCAGCCTTCGTTGAACGGAATCACCGACCACGCGATCACCGGCAGCACGAAGGCCAGCAGCGGTGCGATGAAGAACACCGCCTTGTCGGCCCCGGCGGGCACGATGATTTCCTTGACGATGTATTTCAGGAAGTCCGCAAAGGACTGCAGCACGCCCCAGGGGCCCACCACGTTGGGGCCACGGCGCATCTGCACGGCGGCCCAGACCTTGCGGTCCGCATACATCAGCATGGCCAGTCCCAGCAGCAGCGGGATCAGCACCAGCAGACATTGCCCCAGGATCAGCAGGACGATCCCCGTGTTCGTGGTGGTGAAGAAGTCGATCATGGTATGCTTCCCGTGCCTTCAGACCGTCGGTATGCCCGATGTGCCGCAATCGGCCACCGTCACGACCGCGTCGATGGTGGCCAACCCGCGCGGCAGGTCCGGCGAGATGGTGTAAACAGCATCCGCCGCCCAAGTGCCAGCCTGATTGCTGACGTTCGTGCGCACCAGACGCGCAAAAGAATAGCCCCTGATCAAGGCATACTGGGCTGCCGCGCATTCGGCGTATTTTTCGACCGCCTCCGGCGTGTCGGACCCGCGCAGACGCACCATGAAATTCACCAGATCGCCGTCGAGCAATGCGGTCTTCACGCCAAGGTATTCGGGCGTCACAGGCCCGTCGTCCTGTGCGGCGGTGCAGCCCGCCAGAACCAGCAGGCTGCACAGACTGGCACGCAAAACGCTCACTCTGCCGCGATCTTGTCCGTGACGCGCACCGCGGCGTTGGCGGACAATTCCGCCATCAGGGTGGACGCGCGTGCGATCGGGTTGGTCAGGTAATAGGACGCGACCGCCTGCCCGAAATCGCCGGACCCCAGCGGGCCGGCATCGGCGGCAATGGCAGCGGCTTCGTTCACCGGCACGACGTCGATCTGGCCCAGATGCGGATGGTCTGCGACCAGCGCGCGCCGCAGCGCCGCCAGGGAATCGAACGGCAGCGTGGCGTCCAGTTCAGCCGACAGCGCCCGCAGGATCGCCCAGTTCTCTTTCGCCTGACCCGGGGGGAAGCTGGCGCGCAGGGCCAGTTGCGGGCGGCCTTCGGTGTTCACAAACAGGCCGCCTTCCTCGGTATAGGCTGCAGACGGCAGGATCACGTCGGCGCGGTGTGCACCGCGGTCGCCGTGGCTGCCCTGATAGATGACGAAGGGTCCGGCAGGCACATCGACCTCGTCCGTGCCGAGGTTGTAGACCACCTCGGCCCCGTCCAGTGCAGCGGCCATGCCACCGTCGGTCACGGCACCCACGTCCATCGCGCCAACGCGGGCGGCGGCGGTGTGCAGGATCAGCAGCTTGGCGTTCGACTTTGTCACGATGCCCTGCACGGCGGCCAGCACGGCGACCCCGTCGTCGCCGGCCAATGCCGCCTGCCCCACGACCACCAGACACCGCTTGTCCGCCAAAGGCGCCATATCGAGGCCGGCGACATGATCGAGTGCGCCGCGGTCGGTCCCCATATGCTCGTAGTCATAGGTCAGATCAACGGCCTGGCCCACCAGCGTCACATCGGCACCGCGCGACCAGGCGCGGCGGATACGGCTGTTCAGCACGGGCGCTTCGGCGCGGGGATTGGTGCCGATCAGCAGGATCTTGTCCGCCATATCGATGTCGGCGATGGTCGCCGTGCCGACATAGCCCGCACGATCACCGGCGGGCAGCTTTGCGCCATCGGTGCGGCATTCGACGTGGCCGCCCAGCCCTTCGATCAGCTGTTTCAGCGCATAGGCGGCCTCGACCGGGGCCAGATCGCCCACCAGACCGGCGACCTTGCGGCCCTTCATCGCCGCAACGACGGCGGCCAGCGCCTCCGGCCACTCGGCGCGACGCAGCTTGCCATTTTCGCGGATGTAAGGCGTGTCCAGCCGCTGGCGGCGCAACCCGTCGAATACGAAGCGGGACTTGTCGTTGATCCACTCCTCGTTCACGTCATCATGGTTGCGCGGCAGGATGCGCATGACGTCGCGGCCCTTGGTGTCGACGCGGATGTTCGACCCCAGCGCGTCCATCACGTCGATGGATTCGGTCTTGGTCAGTTCCCACGGACGGGCGGTGAAGGAGTAGGGCTTGCTGACCAGCGCGCCCACCGGGCACAGGTCGATGATGTTGCCCTGCATGTTGCTGGACAGCGTCTCGCCCAGATAGGACGTGATCTCGCTGTCTTCGCCGCGACCGGTCTGGCCCATCTGGTGGATGCCAGCGACTTCGGTCGTGAACCGCACGCAGCGGGTGCAGGAAATGCAGCGCGTCATGTGGGTTTCCACGAGCGGCCCAAGGTTCAGATCCTCGGTCGCCCGCTTCGGCTCTCGGAAGCGGGAAAAGTCGACGCCGTAGGCCATCGCCTGATCCTGCAGGTCGCATTCGCCCGCCTGATCGCAGATCGGACAATCCAGCGGATGGTTGATGAGCAGGAACTCCATCACCCCCTCGCGCGCCTTCTTGACCATCGGGCTGTTGGTCTTCACCACGGGCGGCTCGCCGTCCTTGCCGGGGCGCAAATCCCTGACCTGCATCGCACACGAGGCGGTCGGCTTGGGCGGGCCGCCCACGACCTCGACCAGACACATGCGGCAGTTGCCCGCAATGCTCAGCCGTTCATGATAGCAGAACCGGGGGATCTCGATGCCTGCAACCTCGCAGGCCTGAATGAGCGTCATCGCCCCTTCGACCTCGATCACGGTGCCATCGATGTTGAGTTTGCGCAGATCGGACATGGACGCCTCCGGCGATTGGACCGCACCCGGGCATGGCCCGGGCGTTTGATCTGCGTTCTACCCCCAAGCCCCGCGCATTGCCAGCCGCAACGGGCTGTTTTTGCGCAGGGCGCTGCGGCCTAGCGCAGCAGCCGCCCCACACCCGTGCCGCGCGCGATCTGGTCGCGGGCGACGGCGCAATAGGTGTCCTCCTGCCCCGGCACCGCGCCAAGCTGTTCCAGCTGCGACCGCGCGATCACCTCCAGCCGGTCCTTTTCGGCCTCGTCGTCGATATAGGCGTCGATTTCGGCGTTGGAGTATCCCAACGCGCGGGCGCGGGATTTCAGGTTCAGAAGGGTGCTGATGCCCCGCACCGTGCGCGCATCGACGGGGCCACACTTCTCGCTCAGCTCATAGGCCATGCCGACGACCAGCAGACCGTTGCGGATCTCGGATTCGTCGGCCAGCGACTGCGCCTGTGCCACGGGGGCCGCGACGGCAGCCAGTATCGCGCCGAGGATGAGGGGTCTGGGCATGGGACTGCTCCTGCTGGGGTGGAACCTTGTGGCTCCATTGGGGCCCTACATCGGCATGGGCGGACCGCTATGCAATAACGGCCTCGGGTTCGTGACGACCGCAGGCGGAAAACCCGCCGGGCCGGACGACCAGGCGTCGGATAGGGTGCCATCGGCCTGCATGGTGCAGACCGCCGGTCCCCCGCCCGGTGCCGTTCACTTCATCGATGCGTCATAGGCTGGTGCGGCGGGCGGGGTCACCACCATCGGCGCGGGCTCGGGCTGGCGGGCACAGGCGGCTGCGGTCAACAGGGCCATCGTCATCAGTGCAAATTTCATCGTCATTCGTCCTTTTCGTCCCGACAACCACATGCTGCAGCCGGCAGGGGGACGCCCGGTGCACGCCGACGGACCGATTGCCCTGTCAAGGGTGATGATAGGTCGCACCCAGCAAGAGTCGAGTGCGGTCCGCAGCGACCACCCGCCCCTGTCATGCGAAAGGCACGCTGTCCAAAGGGGGACAGTCAGCGCATCCGCGTCAGGGTATTGGGAAAGGAGGTGCTGACCAGACCGCTCGACGTGCTGGCGGTCAGATAGGTTTTGCCGCTGGGATACATCGTGATCCCCACGACCCGGCTGCCAGCCTGCAGGCGCGTGTTCCCGTCCGTCACCACCTGTCCGCCATCCGGAATGTGGCAGGCGACTGTACCGGTTTCGCCGTCACCGTTTTGATCGACTGTCGGATGCCCTGCTTGAGTCTGACCGACACCCGGCCCTACTCGCCAGCGACGCCGCAGGCGGTCCCGGCGGGAAAGTCATGAAACAGCACGCTGACATTCGTGTTCTGATCGGCCAGCACCGGTTCGGCCGACAGTAGAACCGCCATGCTGGCTGTCAGGCGCGCCGTGCGGGTCACTCCGCCGCGACGGGCACGCGCTTGTGACGGATGCGGTCCTCGATCTCGCCACGGAAGTTGCGGATCAGGCCCTGGATCGGCCATGCGGCGGCGTCGCCAAGCGCGCAGATCGTGTGACCTTCGACTTGCTTGGTCACGTCCAGCAGCATATCGATTTCCTCGACGCTCGCGTTCCCGGTCACGAGGCGTTCCATCACGCGCATCATCCAGCCGGTCCCTTCGCGGCAGGGCGTGCACTGGCCGCAGCTTTCGTGCTTGTAGAACTTCGACAGCCGCCAGATCGCCTTGATCATGTCGGTGGACTGATCCATCACGATAACCGCTGCCGTGCCCAGACCGCTGCGCTGTTCACGCAACCAGTCGAAATCCATGATCCCGTCCTGCATCTGGTCCGCCGTCAGACAGGGCACGGAAGATCCACCGGGAATAACCGCCTTGAGGTTGGACCACCCGCCACGGATGCCGCCACAATGCTTGTCGATCAGCTCCTTGAACGGGATCGACATTTCCTCTTCGACGACGCAGGGGTTGTTCACATGACCCGAGATCGCGAACAGCTTGGTGCCCGCGTTGTTGGGCCGCCCCATGCCCGCGAACCATGCACCGCCACGCCGCAGGATCGTCGGCACCACGGCGATGGATTCCACGTTGTTCACCGTGGTCGGGCAGCCATAAAGGCCCGCACCGGCCGGAAACGGCGGCTTCATGCGCGGCATCCCCTTCTTGCCTTCGAGGCTTTCGAGCAGCGCGGTTTCTTCGCCGCAGATGTAGGCACCCGCACCGTGGGCCACGTAGATGTCGAAACCCCAGCCGGAACCGCAGGCATTCTTGCCCACAAGACCTGCGTCGTAGCATTCGTCGATGGCGTTCTGCAGCGCCTCTTTCTCGCGGATGTATTCACCACGGATATAGATGTAGCAAGCATGCGCCTGCATGGCGAAACTGGCGATCAGGCAGCCTTCGATCAGCGTGTGCGGATCATGGCGCATGATCTCGCGGTCCTTGCAGGTGCCCGGCTCGGATTCGTCGGCGTTGACCACGAGGTAGCTCGGACGCCCGTCGCTTTCCTTGGGCATGAACGACCACTTCAGGCCGGTCGGGAACCCTGCCCCGCCGCGCCCGCGCAGGCCGGATGCCTTCATCTCGTCCACGATCCAGCTGGCACCCTTGCCGAGGATGTCCTTGGTGCCGTCCCAGTGTCCCCGCGCCTGCGCGCCTTTCAGCGAGCGGTCGTGCATCCCGTAGAGGTTGGTAAAGATGCGATCCTGGTCTTTCAGCATGGTGTCATCCCTGCAAAGTGGGGGGTGCGGCGGGGCCGCGTCATTGCCGCGTCTTCTGCCAGATCCGCAGGGTCACGACCAGTGACCAAATGAACGCAGCCATCGACACCAGATACAGCAGGATCTCGTACTTGGGCGCGATCCCGGTCTGGGTCACGATCCAGGGGGCCAGCAGCGCCAGCATCCCCGCCCCAGCGATCACGAGGGCTGCGATGCGGCCCTGACGGGCAGTTGTTTCGTCATGTCCGTGGGTCATGGTCTAGTTCACGCGGCCTCTCTCGATGTCGATGGAATGGGGTGTGCTGCCGCCAGCCGCCAGGATGCGCGACTGTCCGATCCAGTCCTCGCGGCTGACGCGGCCCTTGAAGCCCTTGAGGTTCTCGTCCATCCACGCGACCTCGCGCGCCTGCCAGCCCGCGATCTGGTCGAAGTGAAAGATGCCGAGGCTGTGCAACAGCCCCTCCAGCTTGGGCCCCACGCCACGGATCAGCTTCAGATCGTCCGGCGCGCCATTGCGCGCCGCCGTCATCGCGGCGGGGCGTTCCGCATCGGTCGTCGTGGGCTGGTGGGTCGCGTCGTCATCATCCGGATGGACAGCGTCGGGGTCGCGCAGCTGCTGCGGCGCTGCGGCGGAATAGGTCCAGCTGCCTTTGCGGGACGCGAGTTCGGTCTGACCCGCCAGCGTCGCGGACGGCTTGACGAGGCCTCGCCGCGCCGCGGCAGGTGCAGCGGCGGAATGGTGATCGCCTGCCGCTGCGGGCGCGGCGGACAGAACGGATGCGTCGTCAGCGATTTCGTCACCGGTTGCCGAGCCATACGCTTCTGAGGTTCGCATCGCGGCAACCTCTCCCGCATCACGATGCGGCGCAGGCGTCGCATCGGCGTGAGGCACGTCGTAGGGTTGCACGGGCGTCGGCATGACGGCTGCGTCCAGCGCCGACACGGCGTCGCGCACCAGCGGCAAGGTCGGGTCGTCCACACCGGCCCGCGTCGCCGCCGCATCGAACGTGTCGCCATCGGTCAGCCGGACACCGGACAGGTCCGCCCCTGTCGCGGCGGCGCGGGGGGCAGACGACGCGGGCGCGTGATCCGTGACCGATCCACCCGAGCGAATGCTACCTTGGGGCAGGCCTGTATGCGGTGTGTTGCGACCGCCGGATGACGGCGGCACGGGCTGCACCGGGCCGACGCCATAGCCCATCGGGCGCACCTTGGGATCGCGCCAGCCGATCAGCAGGGCCACGGCGACGACCAGTGCCACGCCGACCACCACCGCCAAGGCCGGAACGACCGTGAAATCATACAACACGTAAGCGACGCCGCCACCGATCCAGCCGAAGACGGCGGCGAGCACGACAATACCCTGTTCCCTCAATCCGATCATGTCCCTCGATCCTCCCTTGCGGTGCAACCAAAGGCCACACCCACTGACCTGTGGGCAGTCGATGCCACGGCACCCCACCCCGCCCGGATGGTAGCGCAATTGTCGCAGGTCACAATGGATTTCGCGCAAGGATTCCTGCGGCAAGGCCGGGTGGATCAGCCCTTGGGACCGGCCTTGTCATCATCCGCATCCGACACGCCATGCTCCGACGGCGGCTCCTCGCCGGTGCGGTAACCCGGTGTCGCGGTGCCGCTTTCGGCGCGCGCCGGGTTGGAGGGCGTGGGGGCTACGCTGCCTTCCTCAGGCCTGCCTGGACGCTCCACGTCCGCCGCCTCGCCGTCCGCCTCGGACACGCCGTCGCTGGCATCGCCACGATTGCGCGGTGCGGGTGCATCGCCTGCGACACGCCCACCCTGATCGCCGTCGGGGCCATCCGGCCCCAGCATGTCGTCACGCGCGGCGGCCTCGGGATCGGGGTCGGCTTGACGCGCCTCGGTCCACGGCGTGCGCAGCGGCACCTCGGTCCCGTCGATCCGCTTGAGCGTATCGCCGATGTCCACCGCCAGCTGCACGCTGCCGTTATGGCGCGCGCCCTGCCCCGCATGATCCGCCAGACTGGTCAATCCGGACAGCGGTTCGGACGAATAGCGACCATTCTGCGGACCCGGCACCGGCACTTGCCCCGCCGCCATGTCGTCGAGCAATGCCGACAGCTTTTCAACCGTCAGATCCTCGTAGTAATCCTTGCCGATCTGCGCCATCGGCGCGTTCGCGCAGGACCCAAGGCATTCCACCTCTTCCCATGAAAACTTGCCGTCCGCCGACAGTTGATGCGCTTTCGGCGCAATCTTGGACTTGCACAGACCGATCAGATCCTCGGCCCCGCAGATCATGCACGACAGGGTGCCGCAGACCTGCACGTGTGCGATGCTGCCCACGGGCTGCAACTGGAACATGAAGTAGAACGTCGCCACCTCGAGCACGCGGATATACTGCATGCCCAGCATCTGTGCCACGTATTCGATGGCAGGCCGCGTCAGCCAGCCGTGCTGTTCCTGCGCGCGCCACAGCAGCGGGATCACGGCGCTGGCCTGACGCCCTTCCGGGAACTTGGTCATCTGACCTTCCGCCCACGCCAAGTTGTCCGGCGTGAAGGCAAAGCTCTCGGGCTGGTCGTGATAAAGGCGTCGCAGCATGGGCAGGGGTCTTTCTGGAACTTCGGTCTTGGGGAAGCGGCGCGGGGCCAGGTCAGGCCCCGGCCCCGGTTCAGATGCAGCGGTCGCTGATCACGCGGATGGTGCCGTTGTCGGACGCTTCGACACGGCCTTCGGCCTGCAGTTCCGGCACGATCCCGGCCAGTTCCTCGCGGCTGATGGTGGCCTGCGTCAGGACGTTGCCCACGTTCCCGGCGGTCAGGGCGCAGTCGTTCGCCTCGATCGCGCCGACAAGGCGTTCCTTGGCGGTCAGCAGCGCGGGCTGCGGCGTGGCGCGCGGCATCGGATCGGCGGGCAGGTTGTTGCCCAGACGGCTGATGCCGTTCGCATCGCCCACGGGGGCGCAGGCGGCCACGGTCAGGGCCAGCCCTACGACAAGAATACGCGTGATCATCGGTCGATCTCTCCGAAAACGACGTCCATGGTGCCGATGATGGCAGCCACGTCGGCCAGTTGGTGCCCAGAGGCAATGTAATCCATGGCCTGCAGGTGCAGGTATCCCGGCGCGCGCAGCTTTGCGCGGTAGGGTTTGTTGGTGCCGTCGGCCACCAGATACACGCCGAACTCGCCCTTGGGCGCCTCGACGGCGGCATAAACCTCGCCCGCCGGCACGTGGAACCCTTCGGTATAAAGCTTGAAGTGGTGGATCAGGCTTTCCATGTCGGTCTTCATCGCGTGGCGGGTCGGCGGGGTCATCTTGCCACGGGCCATCACGTCGCCCTTCTCCACCCGCAGCTTGGCGCAGGCCTGCCGCATGATGTGGACGGACTGGCGCATCTCCTCCATCCGCACGAGGTAGCGGTCGTAGCAGTCGCCGTTCTTGCCCACCGGGATCTGGAACTCGAACTCGTCATAGCATTCATAGGGCTGTGCGCGGCGCAGATCCCACGCAAGGCCGGACCCACGGACCATCACGCCAGAGAATCCCCAGTCCTGAATGTCCTGCTCGGTCACGATGCCGATGTCGGCGTTGCGCTGCTTGAAGATGCGGTTTTCCGTCAGCAGACCGTCGATGTCGGCCAGCACCTTCAGGAACGGATCGCACCACGCGTCGATATCCTCGACCAACTGGTCGGGCAGGTCCTGATGCACGCCGCCGGGGCGGAAATAGGCGGCATGCAGACGCGCGCCAGAGGCACGTTCATAGAACACCATCAGCTTTTCGCGTTCCTCGAAGCCCCACAGCGGCGGGGTCAGGGCGCCCACGTCCATCGCCTGCGTGGTCACGTTCAGCAGATGGCTCAGGATGCGGCCGATCTCGGAATAGAGCACGCGGATCAGCGACGCGCGGCGCGGCACGACGGTGCCGGTCAGCCGCTCGATCGCCAGACACCATGCGTGTTCCTGATTCATCGGGCTGACGTAGTCCAGCCGGTCGAAATACGGCAGGTTCTGCAGATAGGTGCGGCTTTCCATCAGCTTTTCGGTGCCACGGTGCAGCAGGCCGATGTGCGGATCGCACCGCTCCACGATCTCGCCGTCCAGCTCCAGCACCAGCCGCAGCACGCCGTGCGCGGCGGGGTGCTGCGGGCCGAAGTTGATGTTGAAGTTGCGGATCTTCTGCTCGCCGGTGCGGGCGTCGACGGACCCGTCGTCATAGGTGTTAATGCGGATGTCGCCGTCCATCATTTCGCAGCCTCCTTGGTGACAGGCGCACCCGGAGGGGCGGCCTTGTCGTCGCCGGGCAGGATGTAGGTGGCACCCTCCCACGGGCTCATGAAATCGAACTGGCGGTATTCCTGCACGAGGCTGACGGGTTCATAGACCACCCGCTTCTGCACCTCGTCATAGCGCACCTCGGTGTAACCCGTCGTCGGGAAATCCTTGCGCAACGGGTGCCCGCGAAAGCCGTAGTCGGTCAGGATGCGACGCAGATCCGGGTGGCCCGAAAACAGGATGCCGAACATGTCGAACACTTCCCGCTCGAACCAGTTGGCCGATGGATGCACGCTGATGATCGACGGCACCATGTCCTGTTCGCGCACGTCGATCTTTAGCCGGATGCGGTGGTTCTGATACATCGACAAAAAGTGATAGACGACCTCGAACCGGGTGGGCCGCTGCGGGTAATCGACGGCGGTGATGTCCACGAGGGACGAAAACCGGCATGTCGGATCGTGGCGCAGGAAATCAACGAACGCCACGAGGCTGCTGGGGGACAGGTGCACGGTCAGCTCGCCCTGTGCGACCTCCCACCCCAGCACGCAGTCGTTGCGGCGGGATTCCAGATACTGGCCGAGCTCGGTAAGTGCCTCTGACATGTCCGTCCCCTAGCGTGTGATCGTGCCGGTGCGGCGCATCTTGCGCTGCAACTGCAGAATGCCATAGAGCAGCGCCTCTGCCGTCGGCGGGCAGCCGGGCACGTAGATGTCCACGGGCACGATGCGGTCGCACCCGCGCACCACAGAATAGCTGTAGTGATAGTAGCCGCCACCGTTGGCGCAGGACCCCATCGAGATCACGTAGCGCGGCTCCGGCATCTGGTCGTAGACCTTGCGCAGGGCGGGCGCCATCTTGTTGGTCAGGGTACCTGCCACGATCATCAGGTCAGACTGCCGCGGAGAGGCGCGCGGTGCGGTGCCGAAGCGTTCCAGATCATAGCGCGGCATCGACGTGTGCATCATCTCGACCGCGCAGCACGCCAGACCGAAGGTCATCCAGTGCAGGCTGCCGGTGCGCGCCCAGTTCACGATGTCGGCGGTCGAGGTGACGAGAAACCCCTTGTCCGTCAACTCGCGGTTCAGAGCTTGCGTGGCGACCTCGCGGTCGGGGCCAGCGGTGTTTAGTCCGGTAGCTATGCCCATTGCGATTTCTCCTGACGATGCGGCAGTCCGGGTGGCCGGGACCCGCCATTTTCATCTATGTGGCGTATGCCTGTCTGCGGGAGAGGTCAAGGCGCGGACCTGCGGTCAGCAGTCACAGGACCGGGTTATTGCCAGTCCAGCGCGCCCTTCTTCCACTCATAGGCGAAGCCGGCGGTCAGCACCGCAAGGAACACCATCATCGACCAGAAGGCGGTCATGCTGATGTCCTGGAAGGCCACGGCCCACGGAAACAGGAACGCCACTTCCAGATCGAAGATGATGAACAGGATCGACACCAGGTAGAAGCGCACGTCGAACTTCATCCGCGCGTCGTCGAAGGCGTTGAAGCCGCATTCATAGGCGCTGACCTTTTCCGGGTCCGGCGCCCGCACGGCGATCACGGCAGCCGCGAGGATCAGGATCGCCCCGAGTGCGATCGCCAGCCCGAGGAAGATCATGATCGGCAGGTATTCGGTCAGCATCGCGTCCACGGGATCATCCACTCTGGCAGAAGGTGCAGTCTTGCGCGCAAGGTTTACCCCCGTCCCCCGCCGGGGTCAACGGGCGGTGCCGGGTCACGGGTCGATGCAACGTGGTCAATCCAATGCGTCGGGGTGCCGCGCAGGTGCACCGCCGAAATGAGCCCCCCTCGAACATCCGCGATGGGCGACCCGATGCTCGAAATGTGCTCTCATGCCGTTATTCGCGGTCTTGTGCGCGCGCAGACGACCACCGCATTCTACGCATCTCAGATCGGGTCTTGGATCCAACCGCAGCGCCTCGGATATGTCGACCTTGACCCATGCGCCATTCAGCTTGGCTTCGCAGATGTCCTGTCCATGTCCCATGACCAGACGTTAGGCAGGCTTCGCAAAATACGCAAATTCAAAGGCGCAGGGCGATACGTATGTCGGTCATCAATCAGGCCACGCCCCCCGCCGGGGTCAACGGGCGGTGCCCGCCTCGTCGGCCTCCAGCGTGACCAGTGCAGCCCCGGCCTTCACCTGATCTCCGGGCGTCACGGCGACGGTCGCCACGGTGCCGTCGCGGGGCGCGCGCAACACATGTTCCATCTTCATCGCCTCCAGCACGACCATTCGCTCGCCCGCCACCACCACCTGTCCCACGGCGACGGCCACCTGCGCCACAAGGCCCGGCATCGGTGCCAGCACCGCGTCGCCGCCGGCGCCTGCGGCCTTGCGATCGAGCGGATCGGGGATGCCGAACGTCAGGGGCCCTGCCCCGAACAGCGTGACTGCATCGCCGTGCCGCATCGCCGGGGGCAGCCGCACACCATCCGCCCGCCAGCCCTGCGCGTCGTGCTGCAAGCGCACCGTGCAGTCCCCGACGCGGGCGTCCCAGCCACCCGCCATCGGCGTCAGCGTGACGATGTGCGGCTCCTCGCCCTGCAACAGCGTCACATTGCGGGATATCGGCTGCCACAGGGCGAATCCCTGCCACGGCGTCGGCCAGTCCAGCCCCGCCGCGATCAGCGCCGCATGGGCGCACTGCGCTGGCGTCGGCACCGCCGCCTGCGTCAGCGCAGGTGTACGCCCGATCAGCCCGGTATCCATCTGCCCGGCGGCGAAATCCGCATCCGCCGCCAGCCTCTGCAGGAAGCCGAGATTCGTGACCGTCCCGGCGACTTGCGTCGCGTCCAGCGCCTGCCGCAACCGCGCCAGCGCCGTGGCGCGGTCGGGGCCATGCACCGTCACCTTGGCGATCATCGGGTCGTACCACGGCGAAATCTCCGCCCCCGTCGTCACACCGCTGTCGATCCGGGCGGTGTCCGGGAACGCCAGATGCGCAAGGGTACCGGTGGCGGGCAAAAAGCCTGCTGGCACATCTTCGGCGTAAAGCCGCGCCTCGAACGCATGGCCGGTGATGGTCAGCTGGTCCTGCGTCAGGGGCAACCGCCCGCCAGCCGCCACGATCAACTGCCATTCCACCAGATCCACGCCGGTGATCGCTTCCGTCACCGGATGCTCGACCTGCAGGCGTGTGTTCATCTCCATGAACCAGAAACCGTCGGTGCGCAGACCGCGGCTCGCGTCCACGATGAACTCGATCGTGCCCGCCCCCGCATAGCCGATCGCGCGGGCCGCCCGCACCGCGGCGTCGCCCATCGCGGCGCGCATGGCGTCGGTCATGCCGGGGGCCGGGGCTTCCTCGATCACCTTCTGGTGGCGGCGTTGCAGGGAACAGTCCCGCTCGAACAGATGGACCGCGTCATGGCCGTCGCCGAACACCTGCACCTCGATATGCCGGGGGCGTTCGATGTATTTCTCGATCAGCACGCCCGCGTTGCCGAAGGCAGTCCGCGCCTCGGCCCGCGCACTCTCCAGCGCCTCGGCGAAATCCGCAGCCCGCTCGACCAGCCGCATCCCCTTGCCGCCGCCGCCCGCGACTGCCTTGATCAGCACGGGATAGCCGATCCCCCCTGCCTCCTGCGCCAGCACGTCCGCGTCCTGATCCGCGCCGAGGTAACCCGGCACCACGGGCACGCCCGCCTGCGCCATCAGCGCCTTGGCCGCGTCCTTCAGCCCCATCTTGCGGATGGCGTCGGCGGACGGCCCGATGAACACCAGCCCCGCCGCCGTCACCGCATCGACGAAATCCGGGTTCTCCGACAAAAAGCCATAGCCCGGATGGATCGCCTGCGCGCCCGTGTCCAGCGCTGCGCGGATGATCAGGTCACCCCGCAGATAGCTGTCGGCGACGGGCGCGGGGCCAAGGCGCACCGTCTGGTCGGCCATCGCCACGTGCAGCGCGTCCGCATCGGCGTCGGAATAGACCGCCACCGTCTGCACGCCCAGCCGGCGGCAGGTGCGGATGATCCGGCAGGCGATTTCGCCCCGGTTGGCGATCAGGATGCGGTCGAACATCTGCGGGGCCTCGCTCACATGCGGAACACGCCAAAGCGTGTCTGGGGGATCGGCACGTTGCAGCAGGCCGCAAGGCTTAGGCTGAGCACCGCCCGCGACTGGCGCGGGTCGATCACGCCGTCGTCCCACAGCCGCGCGCTGGCATAGAGGGGATCGCTCTGCGTGGCGAACTGATCCAGCACCGGCTGCTTGAAGGCCGCTTCCTCCGCGACACTCCACGCCTGACCCTTGCGCTCCATCGCGTCGCGCCGCACCGTCGCCAGCACGCCTGCCGCCTGTTCGCCGCCCATCACGGCGGTCCGCGACGTGGGCCATGTCCACATGAAGTCGGGGCTGTAAGCCCGCCCACCCATGCCGTAATTTCCGGCGCCATAGCTGCCGCCCACGACCATCGTGATCTTGGGCACCTTCGTCGTGGCCACCGCCGTCACCATCTTGGCCCCGTGGCGGGCGATGCCTTCGTTCTCGTACTCCCGCCCCACCATGAAGCCTGTGATGTTCTGCAGGAAGATCAAGGGGATGCGCCGCTGGCTGCACAGCTCGATGAAATGCGCGCCCTTCTGGGCGGCCTGACTGAACAGCACCCCGTTGTTGGCGATGATCCCGCAGGGATAGCCGTCGATATGCGCGAACCCGGTCACCAATGTGTCGCCGAACCGGGCCTTGAACTCGTCGAAGCGCGATCCGTCCACGATGCGACTGATCACCTCGCGGATGTCGTAGGGCGTGCGCAGGTCCGCGGGCACCACGTCGAACAGGCTCTCTGCGTCCAGTACAGGAGGAACGCCTGCGATCCGCTTGATATCGCTGACATCCCGGCGCGATACGCTCGCCACCGCCTGCCGTGCGAGGGCCAGCGCATGCGCGTCATCCTCGGCCAAATAGTCGGCCACGCCGGACAGGCGGGTGTGCACGTCGCCGCCGCCCAGATCCTCGGCGCTGACGACCTCTCCGGTCGCGGCCTTGACCAGTGGCGGCCCGGCGAGGAAGATCGTCCCCTGATCCCGCACGATGATGCTGACGTCGGCCATGGCGGGCACATAGGCACCGCCCGCCGTGCAGGATCCCATGACGACGGCGATCTGGGCGATGCCGTCCGCCGACATGTTCGCCTGATTGTAGAAGATGCGTCCGAAATGGTCGCGGTCGGGAAACACCTCGTCCTGATTGGGCAGGTTGGCCCCGCCGCTGTCCACCAGATAGACGCAAGGCAGACCGCAACGCGCCGCAATCTCCTGTGCGCGCAGATGTTTCTTGACCGACAGGGGGTAATAGGTCCCGCCCTTCACCGTCGCGTCGTTGCACACGACCATGACCTGCACGCCCTGCACCCGGCCCACGCCGGCGATCACGCCGGCCCCCGGTGCCGCCCCGTCATACATCCCGTGCGCCGCCGTCACGCCGATTTCCAGCCAGGGCGCGCCTGCGTCCAGCAGGTGCGCCACCCGGTCGCGCGGCAGCATCTTGCCCCGCGCCACGTGGCGGTCGCGGGCCACGGCGTCGCCCCCCGCCATCGCGATAGCAGCCGCATCGGCGACCCGCGCCAGTGCCGCCAGATGTGCGGCACGGGTCATTGCAGGCCCGCCAGCCCGTCGCGCAGCACAAAGGTCTGCTCGGCGGTGACCAGCATCCGGCACTGGGCGGACGCCGGACCCTGACCCGTGCCGCCGCCCCACTTGGCCACCTCGAAGGCGCATCGCGCATCGCGGTAGCCGATCCATGCCCGCTGCATGTCGCGCAACGCGGGCACCTGCTTGGGTGCGTTCGGACTGTCCACCGCCGCCTGCGCATCGTTGGCGGTGTACAGCGTCAGCAAATCGGCATAGGCGGCGTTCAGCCCCGCATCCCACATCTCCCACTCCAGCGACAGGCAGCCGCCCATACCGATGGTGCTGTCACCGCCGACGTTGTCCGTCATGCAGGCCTCGGCCGATCGTCCGACGCAGTCCATGCGCGCGCTGCCTTCGGCCTGCGCCACGCAGGCGCGGGTCGCCGCGTCGTCGAACAACAGGTCTTGCGCCAGTGCGGGCGCGGCGCCGATGACTGCAAAGGCAATGACTTGCCAGACGATCTTCATGTCGATGCCTTCCTCAAGCCTGCGGGCCGTCGCCGACGACGACCTGCCCGCGCGGTCCCATGACATAGGTGAAACTGCGCCCGTCCGGGTGATGGCACACCACCACGATGCGCGCCTGCGGATGCGGCGCACCCGCACAATCGGTCTGCGTGGCACCCGCCCCGGCCTCGGCCAAGTACATTTCGGCGGCGCGGGTGATGATCTCGGTCTCGGACACCGGCTGCCCTGTCCGCAGCCCGAGGTATCCGGTGAACACGACCAGCGCGCCCAACGGCGCGAACAGCGCCCAGCGCCTCATGCCATCGCCGCCATCATCTCTCGGCCCACCAGCATCCGGCGAATCTCGCTGGTGCCTGCGCCGATTTCCATCAGCTTGGCGTCGCGGAACAGGCGGGCAACGGGGGCGTCGGCCATGAAACCCGCACCCCCCATCGCCTGCACCGCCTGATGCGCCTGCTTCATCGCCTCCTCCGAGGCATAGAGGCAGCACGCCGCCGCATCCGCCCGCGTGACTGTGCCCCGGTCGCAGGCGCGCGCGACCTCGTAGACATAGGCGCGGGCGCTGTTCATCGCCGTGTACATGTCGGCGATCTTGCCCTGCATCAGCTGGAACGACCCGATGGGCTGACCGAACTGGCGACGCTGCGCGAGATACGGCATGATCTCGTCCAGACAGGCGGCCATGATCCCCAGACCGATACCCGCCAGCACGACGCGCTCGTAATCGAGGCCCGACATCAGCACGGCGACGCCGCGCCCTTCCTCGCCCAGCACGTTCTCGAACGGGACCTCCACGTCGTCGAAAATCAGCTCCGCCGTGTTCGACCCGCGCATCCCCAGCTTGTCGAAATGTGCGCTCGTGCTGAACCCCGCCATCTCCTTCTCGATCATAAAGGCGGTGATGCCGCGCGATCCGGCAGCCTTGTCGGTCTTGGCATAGACCACCAGCGTGTCGGCGTCGGGGCCATTGGTGATCCAGTATTTCGTACCGTTCAGATGGTAGTGGTCGTTGCGACGCTCTGCGGCCAGCGACATCGACATCACGTCCGACCCGGACCCCGCCTCGCTCATCGCCAGCGCACCCACGTGTTCGCCACTGACCAGCCGCGGCAAGTAGTGGGCCTTCTGCGCCTGCGTGCCGTTCAGCTTGATCTGGTTGACGCACAGGTTGCTGTGCGCCCCGTAGGACAGCGACACGCTGGCACTGGCGCGGGCGATCTCCTCGATGGCGACCGTATGCGCGAGGTAGGTCATGCCCGCCCCGCCGAAATCCTCCGGCACGGTGATCCCCAGCAGGCCCAGATCACCCATCTCGCGCCACAGGGCTTTCGGAAAGGCATTGTCGCGGTCGATGCCTGCCGCCATCGGCTTCACCCGGGCCTGCGCCCAGTCGTGGACCATGGCCCGCAACGCATTCACGTCCTCGCCCAGATCGAAGGTCATGGCGGCGTGGAACATGGCATCGCATCCTTTATTGAACACTCGTTCAATTCCTAGCAATCCGCCGCCGCCCCGGTCAAGCATCTTGCGCGATCGCACCCCACGGTTATACCGCACGGCATGAAATACATCATCTCTGCCGCCCTCGCCCTGTTCCCCCTGACCACCGCCGCAGAAGAGGTCGGGTCCGTCGGGGTGGACTGGGTCGGCAACGACATCGTGATCGAGGCAATCGCCGACCCGGAGGTGCAGGGCGTGACCTGCCATCTCGCCTACTTCGACCGGTCGCTGATCGACCGGGTGTCGAACGGCAACTGGTTCGAGGATCCCTCGAACTCCTCCATCGCGTGCCGTCAGACCGGCCCCATCGTGATCGGCGACATCGACCGGTCCGAGGGGGGCGAGGATGTGTTCTCCGAACGCCAGTCGATCATCCTGAAATCGATCCGCATCAAACGCATCTTCGACGAGGCGAACAACACGCTGATCTATCTGGCGCATGCCAACGAGCTGACGCAAGGCTCTGCCAAGATGTCGATCTCGACCGTGCCGCTGTATCAGCCCGCCGCCGACTGACGCCCCCCGCAGCCGCGCATCGCGGGCGGGACAGGATCACCTCACGCCGAACCGCGACAGGTCCAGCTTGCGATGATTGCGCCGTTCCGCCGCCGTCAGCGGAAAGCGGCGCAGCAGGGCGTCGTTCTCGTTATGGACCCGCGCGCCGTAGTCCTGCCGCAGATGGCTCATCAGCCGCACATGGGCGTCGATCCATGTGGACCGGGCGTAGTCGTCGGTCCCGACGATCCCGTCCAGCGCGCCCGGCCACCACCGCCGCACCATCACCAGCCAGCCCGGCACCTGCACGCGGCGCGTCTCGCGCTCGATCCGCATGGCGATCAGGCGCGTTTCGCGGCGCAGCACGCGGTAGAGCAGTTCGTGACCGTCCAGCGTCTCGCGCGTGCGCTCGGCACCCCCGTCGTCCACGACCAGATCGAAGAACGGCCCCTGCCCCTCCACGTGCGGCGTACCATCGCCGCGCGGCTGCAGGTCAAGGACATAGCCCGGATCGGGCCGGTTGATCCGCGCAAGGGCGGCGCGGATTTCGCGCTCCACTTCTTCCAGTCTCATGACGCGCCCTCCCGCCCATCCTCGGCTGCACCGGACCTCGCCCGCCGAATGCCGCCTGTGTCCAATCTGAACGTCAGCCAGTGGCCCATGTCCAGCCCGCCCGCGCGGTGCGTGTGCGAACAGGGCCACATGCACCGCACACGGGCAACGCCCAGTCAGCCGATCAGGTTGCGCACGACCGCTGGCAGATCGTCGAAATGATCCAGCAGCGCGGCAGGCCGCAACGCCGCCATGTCCGCCCCCGCAGGGCCGAAGGTCACCAGCACCGCAGGCACGCCCGCCGCGGCAGCGGTCTTGGCGTCGGTTTCGGTATCGCCAACCAGCAGGCAGCGCGCCATGTCGCCACCCGCCGCCTGCACCGTGGCGATCAGGTGCCCCGCATGGGGTTTCGGCGTCGGCGTGCTGTCGGCCCCCAGCACCGCGTGAAAGCGGCCGTCGATGCCCAGCGCCGTCAGCAATTGCTGCGTCAGGCCCAGCGGCTTGTTCGTGCAGATCGCCACGCGGTAGCCGTCAGCGGTCAGCGCATCCACTGCCGCCATCGCACCGGGATAGAGCGTGGTGTGCGTGCTGATCGCGCGGGCATAGTGATCCAGCAGCGGCTGGAACTGCGCATCCACGACCGCGTCGTCCAGTTGCCCCGCCCGTTCCAGCCCAAGCCGCAGCATGGCCCGCGCACCGCGCACCGCCGTCTTCTGGTCGCGCGCGGGGTCCAGCAGATCGCCCAGCCCCATGTCGCGGAAACAGGCGTTGCCTGCGGCGATCAGATCGCCGCTCGTGTCGACCAGCGTGCCGTCCAGATCGAAAACCACCGTGCGCATCGCGTCATTCCCCTTTTCGAAAACGGGCCTTGTTACAACCGGCAACCTTGCGTGGCCGCAGCATGACCGGCCCTGCCTTGTATGCGGATGGGGAACGGATACAACCCGGCACAATTGCGACCGCACCAAAGGGGCTGGCCCATGACCACCGCACTGATCGTCCTCGCTGCCGGCAAAGGCACGCGCATGAACGCCGACCTGCCCAAGGTGCTGCACCCGCTGGCGGGTGCGCCGCTGCTGATCCACGCCCTGCAGGCGGGCGGCGCGCTGGACCCGGACCGCACCGTGGTCGTGACCGGCCACCGCGCCGAACTGGTCGAGGCTGCGGCCCGCGCCTTCGACGACCGCATCACCTGCGTACGGCAGACGGAACAGCGCGGCACCGCCCATGCGGTGGCGCAGGCCGCCCCGGCGCTCGAAGGCTTTCACGGTGATGCGGTCGTGCTCTATGGTGACACGCCCTTCATCACCGCCGAGACGCTGGAGGCGATGCTGGCCGCCCGCGCGCGCCACGACGTAGTCGTGCTGGGCTTTCACGCCGCCGTTCCGGGCCGCTATGGACGCCTCGTGATGGATGGCGACGCGCTGGCGGCCATCGTGGAATACAAGGACGCCGACGACGCCACCCGCGCCATCGACCTGTGCAACTCCGGCGTGGTCTGCGCGGATGCAGGCATGCTGTTCTCGCTGATCGCCGCGGTGGGCTGCGACAACGCGGCGGGCGAATATTACCTGACCGACATCGTGGGCCTCGCCCGGGCGCGCGACCTGTCCGCCGGTGTCGTGACGTGTGACGAGAGCGAGACGCTGGGCATCAACTCCCGCGCCGAGCTTGCGCAGGCCGAGGCGCAGTTCCAGTGCCGCGCCCGCGATGCCGCCATCGCCGACGGCGTGATCCTGCCCGCCCCGGACACGGTGATCTTCGCCCACGACACATGGATCGGTGCCGATGCGGTGATCGAGCCCTACGTCGTCTTCGCCCCCGGCGTGACGGTCGAGAGCGGGGCCACGATCCGCGCGTTTTCCCACCTCGAAGGCTGCCACGTCAGCCAGGGCGCGGTCGTCGGCCCCTATGCCCGCCTGCGCCCCGGCGCGGAACTGGCCGAGGGGGCGCGCGTCGGCAACTTCGTCGAGGTGAAGAACGCGGTGATCGACGCGGGCGCCAAGGTGAACCACCTGACCTATATCGGCGACGCCCATGTGGGGGCCGGTGCCAACGTGGGCGCCGGAACAGTCACCTGCAACTACGACGGCGTGAACAAGCACCGCACGGTGATCGGTGCCGGCGCGTTCATCGGGTCGTCCACCATGCTGGTGGCCCCGGTGACGGTCGGTGCCGGGGCGATGACCGGCTCAGGCTCTGTCATCACCCGCGACGTGCCCCCCGGCGATCTGGCGCTGGGACGGGCGACACAGGTGAACAAGGCGGGTCT
The DNA here is from genome assembly GCF_900110065.1 of Loktanella fryxellensis. Lineage (GTDB taxonomy): Bacteria > Pseudomonadota > Alphaproteobacteria > Rhodobacterales > Rhodobacteraceae > Loktanella > Loktanella fryxellensis. The sequence goes on from NZ_FOCI01000005.1 coordinate 83,481, forward strand.
GGCCACGCGCCTGATGGAGAAACTGCGCGCCCTGAAGGCCGCAAAGGCAAAGGTCTGATCCCATGTGCGGCATCGTCGGCATCCTGTCCTCGCACGAGGCGGCCCCCATTCTGGTCGAGGCGCTGAAGCGGCTCGAATACCGCGGCTACGACAGTGCGGGCATCGCGACCGTTCAGGACGGCCGGCTCGACCGCCGCCGCGCGGTGGGCAAGCTGGTGCACCTGCAGGACCTGCTGGTGCACGACCCGCTGGCGGGCAAGGCAGGCATCGGCCACACCCGTTGGGCCACCCACGGCGCACCATCCGTGCGCAACGCCCATCCGCACAGCACCGCCCGCGTCGCCGTGGTGCACAACGGGATCATCGAGAACTTCCGCGCCTTGCGGCAATTCCTGGCCGACAACGGCATCGGATACGAGACCGACACCGACACCGAAACGGTCGCCCTTCTGACGCAATATCATCTGGATCAGGGGCTGCCCCCGCGCGAGGCCGCACAGGCCACCATTGCCCGGCTGGAGGGCGCCTACGCCCTGTGCTTCCTGTTCGACGGCGAACCCGACCTGCTGATCGCCGCCCGCAAGGGCAGCCCGCTGGCCATCGGGCATGGGGATGGTGAGAACTTCGTGGGCTCCGACGCCATCGCACTGGCCCCCATGACCGACCAGATCACCTATCTGGACGAAGGCGACTGGGCCGTGGTGACCCGAGCTTCGGTCGAGATCCGAAATGCCGCAGGCGAACAGGTCAGCCGCGCGCGCAAGACCATCGCCACCGGGGCCGCGGCGGTGGACAAGGCCGGCTACAAGCACTTCATGGCCAAGGAGATCGCCGAACAGCCCACCGTCCTGCAAGGGGCCCTTGCGCACTACATCGACGCAGACGGCGCACGCGTGGTGCTGCCGGATGCCGGTCTGGATTTTGCACAGGTCGAGCGCCTGACGCTGGTCGCCTGCGGCACCGCGTTCTACGCCTGCATGGTGGCGAAATACTGGTTCGAACAGACAGCCCACCTGCCGGTGGAAATCGACGTGGCGTCGGAATTCCGCTACCGCGAACCGCCCGTCACGCCGGGCACGGTCGCGATCTTCGTCAGCCAGTCGGGCGAGACGGCGGATACGCTGGCCGCCCTGCGCTACATGACGGGCAAGGCGGATCGCATCCTGTCGGTGGTGAACGTGGCCGAATCCTCCATCGCGCGCGAAAGCGATCTGACGCTGCCAATCCTTGCAGGCGTAGAGGTGGGCGTCGCCTCGACCAAGGCCTTCACCTGCCAGCTGACCACGCTGGCGCTGCTGGTGCTGAAGGCGGCCCGCGACCGGGGCCACATGACGGCGGCGCAACTGGCCGATCGTCTGGCCGACCTGCAGCGCCTGCCCGGCCTGATGAACGCCGCCCTTGCCGTAGAAGGCCCCGTCCGCGCCCTGACGCAAGAGCTGTCCGAGGCCCGCGACATCCTGTTCCTCGGCCGGGGTGCGATGTATCCGCTGGCGCTGGAAGGCGCGCTGAAGCTCAAGGAGATCAGCTACATCCACGCCGAGGCCTATGCGTCAGGCGAATTGAAGCACGGCCCCATCGCGCTGGTCGACCCAATGGTGCCGGTGATCGTCATGGCTCCCACCGACACGCTTTTCGACAAGACGGTGTCAAACATGCAGGAGGTGATGGCCCGTGGCGGCAAAGTGTTGCTGATCACCGACGCCACCGGCGCCGCCGCAGCCTCCGACGGTGTGTGGAAGACGCTGGTGCTGCCCGACGTCTCGCCGTTCCTGGCACCGATCCTCTATGCGGTGCCGGCGCAACTGCTGGCCTACCACACGGCGATCGCCAAGGGCACCGACGTCGACCAGCCACGCAACCTCGCGAAATCGGTCACGGTGGAATAGTCGTCCTGCGGGCAAGTCCCGCAGGATCGGGCCGGGGGCCAGCCCGTCGCCGTCTGGTCCTCGGACCAGTGGAGGATCAGCCAGCGACCACCGGGATATTTCTGACCAGAAGAACGGGGGGACGCAGACCACGATCTGCGTCACATGCGACTCACCTGCTTAAGCTAGAGCAGATTGTGTCTAGATATGCGACGCGGTCCTCATTCTTCTGGTCAAAAGTATCCTGGGGTCCGGGGCAAAGCCCCGAAAAGGGGTGGGCGGGCGGGGCCCGCCACACCCGTCACCGCGCGCTGACGGTCACTTCCGCGATCTCGGTCAGCGGAATATTCAAGAGCCGCATAGCGGCCAACGAAATCTGGCTGCCCGACCCCGCACTGCCGCCCGACGGGCGCAGTTCCACATTGGCATCGGTGCCGTTGTAGCTGACGCGCCCCGGCGTCAACTCGTCCACCAGTGGCGTCTTCAGCCAGATCCCCGGTTCCGTCGGTGATCCCAGCGTCGCCAGCGTCGTGCCCAGCGCGGCGCTCGGCGTATCGACCTCGACATCGAGGGCCGCCGCGCGGTCGGCGTCGGTCGTGGTGTCGAACTCCGTCACCGTGCGGGCGGCGGCGGGGGGGCGCGGCGGCGGCGTGGGGTTCAGCGTCGCGGCGGCCGCGGCGGTGCCGGTGGCACCCGGTCCGGGTGCCGTGGCGGAAGGCATGATCGCGCCACAGGCGGTCAGGGCGAAGGCGGGGAGGATCAGGAGGAGTTTCATGCCACACAGCTAGGCCGCGCACGACGCACAGGCAAGTGCGCCGTGCCCGCCTTGCGCCGGGTCCCGCCGGGTCATAGGTTCGGTGCATGACAATCATGCCCCCGCCGCCACTGATCGACCCTTTCGCCCGCGCGATCCGCTATCTGCGGGTGTCGGTCACGGACCGATGCGATTTCCGCTGCGTCTACTGCATGTCCGAAAACATGACCTTCCTGCCCAAGCGCGACCTGCTGACGCTGGAAGAGCTGGAGCGGCTGTGCGGCACCTTCATCCGCCTTGGCGTGCGCAAGCTGCGCATCACCGGCGGAGAGCCGCTGGTGCGGCGGGACATCATGACCTTCTTCCGCGCCATGTCGCGGCATCTGGACAGCGGCGCGCTGCAGGAACTGACGCTGACCACCAACGGCAGCCAGCTCGAACGCTTTGCCGAAGGTCTGGCCGCCTGCGGCGTGCGGCGCGTGAACGTCAGCCTCGATACGCTGGACGCCGACAAGTTCGCCCGCATCACGCGCTGGGGCCGTCTGGATCAGGTGCTGCGCGGCATCGACGCGGCGCAGGCGGCGGGCCTGCGGGTCAAAATCAACACCGTGGCGCTCAAGGACTTCAACGAGGACGAGCTCTTTACCCTGACCGACTGGGCCGCGTCCCGCGACATCGACATGACCTTCATCGAGGTGATGCCGATGGGCGATCTGGGCAACGAGGACCGCATCGACCAGTACTGGTCGCTGCGCGACCTGCGCGCGCGGTTGGCCACGCGTCATCCATTGACCGACCTGCCCGACGACACCGGCGGCCCCGCCCGCTATGTCCGGCTGGCGGACACCGGCCAGCGGATCGGGTTCATCACCCCGCTGTCGCACAACTTCTGCGAAAGCTGCAACCGGGTCCGCATCACCTGCACCGGAGAGATCTATACCTGTCTGGGTCAAGAGGGGCACGCGGACCTGCGCGCACCCCTGCGCGCCTCCGACGGCGATGCCCCGCTGGAGGCGGCGATCAGGGCCGCCATCGCGTCCAAACCCAAGGGCCACGATTTCGACTATGCCCGCCAGACCGTCGCCGGGCAGGTCAGCCGCCACATGAGCCATACCGGCGGCTGATGCAGGCCGCACGTGTGACACGCCCCCCGCTGCCGCTGCGCCTCTACGGCTGGCTGACCACGCTGGCCGCCCCGCTGGTCCATGCCCGTGTGCAGCGACGGTTGCTGGCGCAGGGCGTGGCCCCCGCCCGCACGCGCGAACGTCTGGGCCATGCCACCCAGCCGCGCCCCGTTGGACCGCTGGTCTGGATCCACGGCGCGAGTGTGGGAGAGACGTTGTCCGCCCTGCCCCTGATCGCGGGGCTGTTGGCGCAGGACGCACCGCCCGCGATCCTCGTCACCTCTGGCACTGCGACCAGCGCTGCCGTGCTGGCGCGCCGCCTGCCGACGGGGGCCATCCACCAGTTCGCGCCGTTGGACACGGGACCGGCCCTGCGGCGGTTCCATGCCCACTGGCGACCCGACCTGCTGGTGCTGATGGAGTCGGAGATCTGGCCCCGGATGATCGTCACGGCACCCTGCCCCGTGGTGCTAATGAACGCCCGCCTCTCGGCCCGGACGCTGGATCGCTGGCGCAGGCTGGGCGCACCCGCCCGTTGGCTGCTGGACCGCTTCGCGCTGATCGTGACGCAGACCGCGCAAGGGGCCGATGACGTGCGCTGCCTCGGCCTTGCCGCCGACCGGGTGCGCGTGGGCGGCAACCTCAAGGCGGCGGCGACCCCGCCAGCGGCGGATGCAGCCGTGCTGGCCGGGCTGCAGAGCACGCTCGCGGGCCGCCCCCGCTGGCTGGCCGCCTCGACCCACGCGGGCGAGGAGGCGGCGATCCTGCGCGCGCATCGCGCCGTGCTGGCACAGGACCCCGCCGCGTGCCTGATCTTCGCCCCGCGCCACCCGGACCGCGCCGACGACATCGCGGCGCTTGCCGCACAGACGGATCTGACCCTGACGCGGCGCAGCCGGGGCGAGGCGCCCACCGCACAGGTCCATCTCGCCGATACGCTGGACGAGATGGGGTTGTGGTACCGTTTGTCGCCCATCGTGTTCATGGGCGGGTCGCTGGTGCCGGTCGGCGGCCACAACCCATGGGAGGGGGCGGCACTGGGCTGCGCCCTGCTGACCGGGCCGCATCTGGACAACTGCGGGGCGGACTGGGCCGGTTTGCGGGACGGCGACGCCGCGATCACCGACCTGACCGACGCGACGCTGGCGCCCGCAATCCAGCGGCTGCTGCACGACCCTGTCGCAGCGCAGGCGATGGGCGCCCGCGCCCGCGCCCTGACGGCACAGCAGTCCGCCGACATCGACCGCACGCTGGCCGACCTGCGGCGGCTGATGCAGACAGGACCCCAGCCATGACCATCGATCCCGCGACGATCACCGTGATCGCCCCGAACCTGAAGCGGCGCTATTCCGGCGTCACCTCGACCATCCTGCGCCTTGTCCCGCTGCAGGCCCGCCGGATCGCCATCGCCAGCGTCGGGCCGAAGCTGCCAGCAGATCTGCCGCAGATCCGCCTGCGCGAGCTGCTGACCATGCCGTGCCGCCCCCGCGTCTGGCACGCGCGCCGCAACATCGAGATGCTGGCGGGGCTTGGGCTGAAGCATGTGCTGCGCCAACCCCTGCGACTGATGTTCACCTCCGCCGCCCAGCGCGAGCATTCGGCCTATACCCGCTGGCTGATCCGGCGGATGGATGCGGTCGTGGCGACCTCTGCGCGGTCCGCAGGATTTCTCGAACGACCCGCGCAGATCATCCACCACGGCATCGACACCGACCATTTCGCCCCTGCGCCCGCGCGGCGCGCCCTGCGGCAGCAACTCGGCCTGCCGCTGGACAAGGTGCTGCTGGGCTGTTTCGGCCGCATCCGCCCGTCCAAGGGGAACGACCTGTTCATCGACGCGATGATCGCCCTGTTGCCCGAGTTTCCCGACGCGCATGCAGTGATGATGGGCGGCGTGACGGACAAGTTCGCGGGCTTTGCCTCCGACCTGAAGGCGCGGGTCGCAGCCTCCTCCGTCGCCGACCGCATCCATATCCTGCCGGAGGATCCGGGCTGGACTATCGCGCCGTGGTTTCAGGTCCTCGACCTTTATATCGCACCCCAGCGCAACGAAGGATTCGGCCTGACGCCGCTGGAGGCGATGGCCTGCGGCGTTCCGACCATCGCCACGCGCACCGGCGCGTTCGAGGATATCGTGGCGATGGACGAGACGGGCACGCTGATCCCCACCGACGATCCCGCCGCCCTGCAGGCCGCGATCAGGTCGGTACTGGCGGACCCCGCGACGCTGGCGCGCTGGTCCGCCGCCTGCCACCCGCGCGCGCAGGCGGGGTTCCGGCTGGCGGACGAGGCGGAGGCGCTGATCGCGATCTATCGCAGGCTTCTGGCCGAGGAGCTGCGCTGAGACGCCGGGGGCTGCCGCCCCCGGACCCCCGCGGATATTTTCAACCAGAAGAAGGACAAGAGGGGTTTGCCGTGGCGGTTGTGCATCGCACGCGGAGCGGTGCCGGGTGCCATGCAGGATGTGCCAGTCGACGTCCGATGCGGCTGCCGGTCACCAGGCCTTGTCGCGCACCGCGCGGCGACAGGCGGCCCCGCACCGGCGGGGGCAGCACAAGGCCAGTCGGTCAGGCGACGGGCATCCGCTGTTCGACGATTCCCGCCCACCAGCTGCACCCGGCGGGGATGGCGTCGTCGTTGAAGTTGTATTCGGGGTGGTGCACGCTTGCCCCCTCGCCGTTGCCGATCAGGATGTAGGCGCCGGGTCGCTCCTCCAGCATGAAGGCGAAATCCTCGCCGCCCATGACCAGCGGTGCCGCAGCGCATTCGCCGGACACGGTGCGCGCCACGTCGGCGGCGAAGGCGGTCTGCTCCTCGCTGTTGACCATCACGGGGTAGCCCTTGATGTAGTTCACCTCGGCCCGTGCGCCGTAGGCGCTGGCGGTGCCGTCGGCCAGCGCCGTCAGCCGGACCTGCGCCATGTCGCGCATCGCCTTGGACATGGTGCGCACGGTGCCCTTTAGGTGCACCCGCTGGGCGATGACGTTGAACGCCTTGCTGCTGCTCTCGATGCTGGTCACAGACACCACGATCTGGTCGGTCGGATCGGCGTTGCGCGACGCGATGGATTGCAGCGCGACCACGACCTGTGCCGCGATAAGTGTGCTGTCCACCGTCTCCTGCGGTTTGGCGGCGTGGCCGCCCTTGCCGTGGATCGTGATCTCGAACTGGTCGGTGGCGGCAAAGAAGGCGCCCGCGCGGATGCCGAACATGCCCAGCGGCATGCCCGGCCAGTTGTGCATGCCGTAGACCTCATCGATCTCCCAGCGGTCCATCATGCCGTCGGCGCACATCTCTCGCCCGCCGCCGCCGCCTTCTTCGGCGGGTTGAAAGATCACGACCGCGGTGCCGTCGAAATTGCGCGTCTCGGCCAGATACTGCGCGGCCCCCAGCAGCATCGCGGTGTGCCCGTCATGGCCGCAGGCGTGCATCGCGCCGGGGATCGTGCTGGCATAGGGCAGGCCCGTCTGCTCATGGATCGGCAGCGCATCCATGTCGGCGCGCAGGCCGATGGTGCGGCCCTGCGTGTCGGTCCGCCCCTTGATGACGCCCACGACGCCGGTGCGGCCGATGCCCGTCACCACCTCGTCGCAGCCGATGGCGCGCAGACGATCGGCCACGACCTGCGCCGTGCGGTGCGTCTCGAACAGGATCTCGGGGTGCTGGTGCAGGTCGCGGCGGATCGCCGTGATCTCCGGCAGCAGTTCGGCGAAGCGGTTCTTGACGGGCATGGCAGTCTCCTTTTGCACGCCAACCTGTCACCGGGGGCGGCGGGGTGCAAGGTGGCAGGCTAGAGCGCGGGTCCCAGCACCAGCGGCGTGCCGTCGGTGAAGCGTGCCATGCGGAACCGGGTCAGGTCGTGGCCCGGATCGCCGCCTGTCACCAGCCGCGCCATGATCCGCCCCATGCCGGGCCCGATCCCGAACCCGTGCCCCGACAGCCCGGTGCAGACCGACAGCCCCGGCAAGGCCGCCACGTGATCGACCACCGGCACCACATCCGGCAGCGTGTCGATCATGCCCGCCCAGCTGTGCGAGATCGTCACCGGCCCCAGACCGGGGAACGTGTCGGCGAAATCATGCGCGAGCTTTTCGACGCGCGCCGCGTTCGGCGCGGGGTCCAGCACGCGCATCCGCTCGAACGGGCTGATGCCGTCCGCGTCCCAGCGGCGCGGCGTCGTCCAGGCATCGGGATAGCCGCGCGGGGCTGCGGGGCGGATCCGGGTGGCCAGCGGGTCGGACCGGATCATCGGCAGGTATTGCCGCAGCGTCCGGCAGGCATCCGGGCCGACCAGCATCTCCTGAAACCCCACGGGGGCGAGGGAGTAGCCGCCATCCGCCCGCTTGCGCCACGCGATCCGTTTATCCACCGCGCCGCCCAGGTTCACGTCGCCCATCGGCGCCGTCGCGGCCACAGTACACCGCACGCTGAGTTGCGGCAGGTCCACGCCGTGACGCCGCAGCAGCAGCGACGACCACGCGCCGCCTGCCAGCACCACCGCCGTTGCGGCGATCCGGCCCCGTTCGGTCACGACGCCCGCCACCCGTCCACCCGCGATGTCCAGCGTGCGCACCGCGCAGTTCTCGATGATCGCCACACCCGCCGCCCGCGCGGCGCGGGCGAAGGCAGGCACGGCGAGCCATGGCTCCGCCTTCATGTCCGTGGGGGTCCACAATGCGCCGACATAGCGTTTAGACGCGCCCGGCAGCGCCGCCGCCACCTGATCGGGGGTCAGCAGGCGGGTGCTGACCTGATAGTGTTCCGCCTTGCGGATCCAGTCCGCATAACGGTCCATCGCCGCCTGATCCTCGGCCAGATAGAGGGTGCCCGTGGTGCGCAACCCGACCTCGCCCGCCTCGGCGGCCAGACGGGGCCAGATCGTCTGCGCGTCAAGCACGATGGGCAGTTCCGCGATGTCGCGGCCCTGCGCACGGATCCAGCCCCAGTTGCGCCCGGACTGCTCGCCTGCGACGCGGCCCTTTTCCAGCAGCACGACGCTGTGGCCCATCCGCGCTAGTTCCCACGCGGTGGTGACGCCGACCACGCCCGCGCCGATCACCACGACATCGGCGGATGCAGGCAAGTGGTCGTCGAAGCTGACCGGACTGTCGGCGCGGATCGGGAATCGCAGGGGGGTGTTCATCGGGCAAGCTCCGCCACAAGGTCGCGCATGAACGCCTCTCCGGCGGCGAACTGCGCGAGGGTGATGTATTCGTCGGGCTGGTGCGCCTGCGCGATGTCGCCGGGGCCCACGACGCAGGCGGAATAGCCGCGCTCTTGAAACTGCCCCGCCTCGGTGCCGTAGCTGACGACGTGGTGACCGTTGTCCCCCGTCAGACGGCGGGCCAGCTCCTCGGCCCGGCCCATCGGTTCTGGCGTCAGGCCCGGCAGGCTGAAGTATTCGGTCGCGGTGATGAACGTGTCCGGGTGCACCGCCTGCATCTCGGCCTCGATGCGGCGCACCTTTTGCTGGAACCGGGCGCGCCAATCGTCCACATCCTCGCCCGGCACGATCCGAAAGCTGAGGTCGAACCGGCAATCCTTGGCGGTGATGTTGTGCGCCGTGCCGCCGTGGATCGTGCCCACATGGGCCGAGGTGAACGGCGGATCGAACGCGGCGGCAAGGTCCGACGGCACCATCGCCATCCGCTCGGCGTTCACGCCGTTCGCCCAGTCGATCAGGCGCGCCGCCTGCATGACGGCGCTGACACCTTCGGTGATGCGCGACGAATGCACCTCGTGCCCGCGCACATGCACTGCATAACCGACGCCGCCCTTGTGGCCGGTAACCACCTGCATCATCGACGGCTCGCCCACCAGCACCGTGTCGGCGCGCGGCAGACCGTGGCTGACCATGTGGTCGATCATGACGGGCGCGCCGATGCAGCCCACTTCCTCGTCATAGCTCAGTGCGATCTGCAAAGGGCGCTTCACCCCAGCCTCGGCGGCCAGCGCCATGGCCCACAGGGCCAGCGCGTCGAAGCCCTTCATGTCGCAGCAGCCGCGACCGTAGAGCTTGCCATCCTTTTCGACCACCGTGAACGGGTCGGTCGTCCATGCCTGACCATCCACGGGCACCACGTCCGTATGCCCCGACAGCACCACGCCACCCGCCACCTGCGGGCCGATGTGGGCATAGAGGGCGGCTTTCGTCCCATCCGGGCTCGGCACGCGGATCACCTTTGCCCCGATGCCGGTCAGGTAATCCTGCACCTCGTCGATGAGCGCGAGGTTGCTGTCGCGGCTGACCGTGGGATGCGCCACGAGGCGGTCCAGCAGGGCGCGTGCGGTCAGGGGCGGCGGCATGGCATGTCCTTTGGCTCGGGTATGCCTACCCTGCCCCCGTCGCGGCAAAGGTCAAGCGTCGTGTGCCGGTTGCCGGACCCGCTGCCCGATCCTTGGGCAGATGGCAGTGGCCCGCTGCGCCCCCACGTTACCCACAGCTTTGCGCTTGCAGGTGGTGAAAACGGTGTTACCGTTTCACGACGGACGACCTGCATCCAAGACAGGCGCCTGCCTAAAAATGAACCGGGGAGGTTCGCTTATGCCCGATGGGGCCATGCCCCTCGCCGGGGCTGCTTCCGTGCTGGACGTGCGGAACCTCAAGACCGTTTTCCGCATCCGCGGCGGCGAAGTTCACGCTGTGAACGACGTCAGCTTCAGCCTGAAGGCGGGCGAACTGCTGGGTGTCGTGGGCGAAAGCGGGTCCGGCAAATCCGTCACGATGATGTCCCTTCTGGGCCTGCTGCCGATGCCCCCCGCCGAGGTGCGCGGCGGCACCGTCCGGTTCGAAGGGCAGGACCTGCTGCAGATCGGGGCAGAGGATCTGCGCCGGGTCCGCGGCGGGCGCATCGGTTTCGTGTTTCAGGACCCGATGACCTCGCTCAACCCGGTGTTCACCGTGGGCATGCAGATCATGGAACCGCTGCGCACCCACATGGGGCTGTCGAAAACCGCCGCACGCGCCCGCGCTCAGGAGTTGCTGGAACTTGTGGGGATTCCCGGCGCGAAACAGCGTCTCGATGACTATCCGCACCAGTTTTCGGGCGGGATGCGCCAGCGGGTGATGATCGCCATCGCACTCGCCTGCGACCCGCAGGTGCTGATCGCGGACGAACCCACCACGGCGCTCGACGTGACCATTCAGGCGCAGATCATCGAGTTGATGCTGGAGCTGCGCCAGCGGCTTGGCATGGCCGTCATCTGGATCACCCACGACCTTGGCGTGATCGCGGGCATCGCGGACCGGGTGATGGTGATGTATGGCGGTCAGGTCGTCGAACATGCGCCCGTGAAGGAGCTGTTCGCCAATCCGCAGCACCCCTACACCCGCGCCCTGCTGACCACGATCCCGCGCATCAGCGGCGCGCGTGCCCACCGCCTGACGGTCATTCAGGGCCAGCCGCCGATCATGGGGGCCGCCCCCACCGCCTGCCCGTTCCGCGACCGCTGCGACGTGGCGATCCCGCGTTGTGCGGTGGAAAACCCGCCCCGCTTCGATCTGGGCGGCGGGCACGATGCGGCCTGCTTCGTCGCCAAGGGAGCCGTGTGATGCTGGATCAAGACAACACCGCTTTGGTGCAGGTCCGTGACCTGAAGATGCACTTTCCCATCCATTCCGGCCTGCTGCGTCGCCGTACCGGCGCGGTCAAGGCGGTGGACGGCGTCACCTTCGACGTGATGCGCGGCGAAACGCTGGGGCTGGTGGGTGAGAGCGGTTGCGGCAAGTCCACCTGCGGGCGGGCGATCCTGCGCCTTTACGACATCACCGGTGGCGAGGTGACGATCGACGGCACCGCCATCGGCCAGATGGGTCAGGGCGCCCTGCGCCCGCTGCGCCCCACGATGCAGATGGTTTTCCAGGACCCGCAGGCGTCCCTGAACCCGCGCATGACGGTCGAGGCGATCATCCGTGAGCCGCTGGATGAGCACACCCGCATGACCGGCGCGGAAAAGGCCGACAAGGTGGCCGAGCTGATGGATGCGGTCGGCCTGAACCGCCGCTTTGCCAAGCGTTACCCGCATGCCTTCTCCGGCGGGCAGCGGCAGCGCATCGGCATCGCGCGGGCACTGGCGCTGAACCCCAAGTTCATCGTCTGCGACGAACCCATCGCCGCCCTCGACGTGTCGATCCAGGCGCAGGTCGTCAACCTGCTGGAGGATCTTCAGGAAAAGTATGGTCTGACCTATCTCTTCATCAGCCACGACCTGTCGATGGTGCGTCACATCGCGACACGCATCGCGGTGATGTATCTGGGCCGGATCGTGGAACTCGCACCCCGCGATGCGCTGTTCGGCGACCCGTTGCACCCCTATACCCGCGCGTTGCTGTCCGCGGTGCCGGAACCGGACCCGACCCGCGCGCGCGCCCGCGACCGCATCGTCCTGCAGGGCGACGTGCCGTCCCCCGCGAACCCGCCCAAGGGCTGCAATTTCTGCACCCGCTGCCCCGCCGTGATGGACGTGTGCAAACAGGTGGAACCCACATACCAACAGGTGCAGCCGGGCCGCTTCGTCGCCTGCCACCTCTATGAGACGACCGGCACTGCGGACCCAACCGCAGGCCACCCGCCACACATCAGCTAGGGAGAAACGACCTGATGAAACTCAAGACCATCCTGATGGGTGCTGCCGCTACGCTGGCCTTCGGCCAGATGGCGCAGGCCCAGACCGAGAACCCCGGCGGCGAACGCGGCCGCGACGGTGCGCTTGGCATCATCTACTGGCAGGCGCCCTCGATCCTGAACGCCTACCTGTCGGGCGGCACCAAGGACATCGAGGCCGCCTCGCTCGTCTCGGAACCGCTGGGCCGCTATGACGAAACCGGCGCGCCCGTGCCATGGCTGGTGGACGAAATCCCGACGGTCGAGAACGGCGGCGTGGCCGAGGATCTGACCTCGATCACATGGAAGCTGACCGAGGGTCTGCTGTGGTCCGACGGCACCCCCTTCACCGCCAACGACGTGAAGTTTACCGCAGACTACTGCATGGACCCCGAAGGCGGCTGTGCGCAGCTGGCCAAGTTCGAGAACGTCGAAAGCGTCGAGGTCATCGACGACCTGACCGTGCGCGTGAACTTTGCAGGACCCACGCCGAACCCCTATGGCCCGTTCATGGGCAACCAGTCGCCGATCATCCAGGCGGCGCAATTCGCCGAATGCACCGGCGCCCGCGCGCCCGAATGCACCGACGCGAACTTCATGCCGATCGGCACCGGGCCGTTCGTGGTGACGGACTTCCGCACCAACGACGTGATCCAGCTGGAAGCGAACCCGAACTACCGCGACCCGTCCAAGCCCGCCTTCGCCACCGTCACCTTCAAGGGTGGCGGCGATGCAGAGGCCGCCGGTCGTGCGGTCATGCAGACCGGCGAATACGACTACGCCTGGAACCTGCAACTGGCCCCCGACGTCATCGCCGCGATGGCAGAAGGCGGCGTCGGCACGCCGATCACCGCATTCGGCACGCTGGTCGAGCGGATCGAGATGAACCTCACCAACCCGTCGCCCGATCTGCCGGAAGGCGAGCGGTCCACGCCCGCACATCCGCACCCCTACCTGACCGACGCGCGCGTGCGCGAGGCGATGTCCATCGCCATCGACCGCAACCTGCTGGTCGAAGTGGGCTACGGCGAGGCGGGTCGCGCGACCTGCAATCTGGTCCCCGCACCCGAGATGTTCGCGTCCGACAACACCGGCTGCCTGACACAGGATCTGGAGCGTGCGAATGCCCTGCTGGACGAGGCGGGCTGGACCGACACCAACGGCAACGGAGTGCGCGACAAGGACGGGATCGAGATGAACGTCATGTTCCTGTCGTCCACCAATGCCGTGCGTCAGGACTTTCAGGCGCTGATCAAGGATTGGTGGGAGCAGATCGGCATGGCGGTCGAGTTGCGCAACGTCGACGGCTCGGTGTTCTTCGGCGGTGATCCGGGCTCGCCCGACACCTTCCAGAAGTTCTATGCCGACGTGGAGATGTATGCCAACAACTTCGACGGCACCGATCCGCAGGCCTATCTGGCCGCCTATACCTGCGACAAGATCCCCGGCCCCGACAACGGCTGGCAGGGCGAGAACATCAACCGCTTCTGCGATCCGGCCTACGAGGCGCTGGTCGCCGAACTGGGCGCGACCGCCGATCTGGCCGAGCGTGGCCGCATTGCCAAGCTGATGAACGACGCCGTCACCAAGGACAGCAACGTCATCGTGCCGCTGGTCGACCGTGGCCGCGTGTCGGCCCATGCCAACACCCTCGGTGGCGTGATCCTGAACACCTGGGACTCGGAACTGTGGAACGCAGCCGACTGGTACCGCATCGCCGAATAACGCGGTGAAACGCTTGCGGGCGGGGACATGTGCCCCGCCCGCAAGTGCCTCCTCCCCCCCCTTCCGACATGACATGAACCGAGGCGCCCCATGCTGACCTACACACTGCGCAGGTTGCTGATCGCGATCCCGACGCTTCTGTTCATCGCATTCGTGATCTTCATGCTGCTGGAACTCGCACCCGGCGATCCGATGGCGAACATGCCGCTTACCATTCCGCCAGAGGTGAAGGAAAAGATGCGCGAAGCCCTCGGTCTCGGGCAGCCGTGGTATGTGCGCTTTCCCCTGTGGCTGAACCAGTTCTTCATTGTGGAGCCGCAATACTGGATCGACGGCCTCTTCGGCACCAACTTCGCCGATGGCGCGCAGCGCATCATCAGCTTCCAGTCGCGCAGCCCCGTGTTCGACACGATTGCGCAAAGGTTGCCGCAGACCCTGTGGGTCGTGGGCATGTCCTATGTGGTGGGCGTGCTGATCGCCCTGCCGATCGGCATCATCAGCGCCTACCGCCAGTATTCGGTCTTCGATCAGGCGGGCACATTCGTGTCGATGATCGGCTTTTCCGTGCCGCCGTTCTTTTCCGGCGTCCTGCTGATCGTGATCTTTTCCGTGACGCTGGGCTGGCTGCCGTCGATCTATGACACCACGCTGGTCGTGAACGACTGGGCCAGCTTCAAGCAGCAGTTGGCGCAGATGGTGATGCCCGTCATGGTGCTGGCGCTGCAGACCACGGCGCAGGTCAGCCGCTACATGCGCGCCTCCATGCTCGACAACCTCGGGCAGGATTACGTCCGCACCGCGCGGGCCAAGGGGATGCGCGAAAGCGTCGTAGTGCTGCGCCACGTGCTGCGCAACTCGATGATCCCCGTCATCACCGTGATAGCACTTGGCATCCCGTCGATATTCGGCGGGGCCATCATCACCGAGCAGATCTTCAAGGTGAACGGTCTGGGCCAGCTCCTCATCATCGCGCTGCAGGGCAACGACATTCCGATGGTGATGACCCTCACCTTCCTCTTCGCGATCCTGATCGTACTCTTCAACCTGATCGCCGACGTGCTCTATGGCGTGTTCGACCCGAGGATCCGCTATGACTGACCGCGCCCCGCAGGCCTCTGCCGACACGATCCTGCCCGCCGGCGACCCGACGCCGCCCGTGCTGGCTGTCAAGGCGCGCAGCCAGTGGCGCGACGTCTGGGACCAGTTCCGCAGCCACCGGGGCGCCATGGCATCGCTGGTGTTCCTGATCGCGATGATCCTGTTCGTGCTGGCGGGCCCGCTGGTCTGGCGTCTGGACCCTACGGCCCTCGACATCCGCAACAAGGACCTGCGCCCCATCGTCAACGCCCTGTGGGGGGCAGAGAAGGTGTCGTGGGCGCACCCGATGGGGACCGACAACCTTGGCCGCGACCTGATGGCACAGATCATGCAGGGCGGACGCATCTCCTTGGCCGTGGGGGCTGCGGCGATGATCCTGTCCATCGTGATCGGCACGTTCGTCGGCGTGATCGCGGGCTACTTCAACCGCCTCGACGGGCTTCTGATGCGGCTGACGGATCTCTTCCTCGCCCTGCCGCTGCTGCCCCTGCTGCTGGTGATGATGCTGCTGTTCCGCGACCCATTGCGCGCGGCCTTCGGGCCCGAACAGGGCATCTTCATCCTGATCGTGGCGGGCATCGGCATCACGAGCTGGATGCACACTGCCCGCATCGTGCGCGGCGATGTGCTGGCGCTGAAGGAGCGTGAATACGTCCTCGCCGCCCGCAGCATCGGCACGCCCAGCCGCCGGATCATCACGCGGCACCTGCTGCCCAACGTGCTGTCGCCGATCCTCGTCAGCGCCACGCTGGGGCTGGCGACGGCGATCATCACGGAAAGCGCGCTGAGCTTCCTCGGCCTCGGGTTTCCGCCGGATTTCCCGACATGGGGCAAGATCCTTGCGGACTCCGTGCCGCGCATGACGGCCTTTCCGGAACGGGTGATCTGGCCGGGCCTTGCCATCTCGCTGACCGTGCTTGCGGTGAACTACATCGGCGACGGTCTGCGCGACGCCCTCGACCCGCGCATCCGGGGGCTGTGACGCGGGGGGCCGCGCAGGCCCCCCACCCCATCAGTCGATATGTTTGCGCAGCCGCTGCACCATGGCCCAGACGGCCAGCAGCACCAGCGGCGTCACGATGGCCGCCAGCGTCGTCTTGCTGATGCCCAGCTGGAATTCCAGCGGCCCCAGCACATACATCGCCAGACTGACGGCATAATAGGTGATGGCGACCGTCGACAGCCCCTCGACCGTGCGCTGCAGGCGCAGTTGCGTGTCCGACCGCTTGTCCATGCTGGCCAGCAGGTCGCGGTTCTGCGCGCTGCGTTCCACGTCGACCCGCGTCCGCAGCAGATCGCCGGCCCGCAAAGCGCGGTCGCTCATCGCCTTCAAACGCGCCTCTGTCGATTTCACGGTGCGCATCGCGGGATCGTAGCGGCGCATCATGAACTCGCCGAAGGTCTGACGCCCTTCGAAGCGTTCCTCGCGCAGCACATCCACGCGCTGGTTCACGATCGTCTCGTAGGCCCCGGTCGCGCCGAACCGGAACGAGGATTGCGCGATGATGTTTTCCAGTTCCGCCGACACGGTCAGCAGGGAATGCAGCATTTCGGCGGGTTCAGCCACGACACCGCACATCTCCGACAGCAGTGCCGTCAGGCGCTTGTCGATCGACCCCATCTCGGGGCCGAGATCGCGCGCGCGGCTGAGGCCCAGCATCGACATCGCCTTGTAGGTCTCGATCTCGCACAGGCGCTGCACGACGCGGCCCGTGCGACGCTCGCCCGCCTCCGGGCGGGCAAAGACGGCAAAGCGCATGTGACCCCGCGGATCGATGCGGAAATCGGAGGCGATGATCAGCTGGTCGTCCAGCACGCGGCTGATCGCAAGGCTTTCCGGCACGAACCATTCGTCCACCTTGTCGGCGATCGCGGCCTCGTCCGTGGTCAGCAGCTCCATACGGATCAGGGCTGACGTGATGCAGACCCCGGGGGCCGCCCGCAGCCAGTCGTCGGGAAAGATGCCGAAGGTCGCGGCTTCAAAGGGACGCTCCGCATTGCCGGGGCCGAAGATCGTATAGGTGACGAACTCCGTATGGCTTTCCCATTTCAGCAGGTGCCGCCCGATCTGGCCCGAATAATGCGTGGCCCCCGGCTGCGGATGCTGCACGCCGAACCGGTCCAGCAGGGCAATCAGATGTGCCCGGTCCGCATCGCGGTCGCGGCCTGCGGCGTTCTGCGCGGGCTTGATCGCCAGATAGGCAGCCCGCGCCGGGGCCTGCACCGCCGGAAAGGGCCGCGCATGCAGTTCGTTCGCCATGGCATAGCGCAAGGGGTGGTCTGGAATGACGGACATGGGTGCTGTGATCTTTCGCGGTTGTCACGCCCACCCTAGCGGGCAATCCCGCGCGATACAGCGAAAACATCAATGTTTGGAAACGCTTAGCGGCGCACGATTGCATACCGTGCGCCGCCAGACTGTTCTGCCGCAATGCGGAAAAGCGTTAGATCACAACGACATCCAGCGGGGGAAAGCCGTTGAAGCAGACCGACGAATAGGTCGAGGTATAGGCCCCGGTGTTGCGGATCAGCACCCGGTCGCCGGACTTCAGCGTCAGCGGCAGGTTCATCGGGCGCTTTTCATACAGCACGTCCGCTGAATCGCACGACGGTCCGGCCATGATGCACGGGCCGGTGGCGTCACCGTCACGCTCCGTCTCGAACTGATAGCGAATCGCCTCGCCTTCGGTTTCCGCGAGGCCAGAGAAGCGGCCGATCGACAGATAGACCCAGCGGTGCACGTCGCGGTCGGACTTGCGGCTGACCAGCATCACCTCGCAGGCGATCACGCCAGCTTCGGCGACCATGCCGCGACCGGGTTCCGCCATGATGCGGGGGATGTGGCCGAACTTTTCCGTCACCAGCGCGATCACGCGGGCGGCGTAGTCGGTCGGCGTGTCGATCGCCTCGCCATAAAAGGCCGGGAAACCGCCGCCGATGTTCAGCAGGGTCAGCTCGTGTCCCGCGGCCTTGGCCGCTTTCCAGATCTCGGACATCTGATCCAGCGTCGGCGCCCACATCTCGGCCCGGCGGGTCTGCGATCCGACGTGGAACGAAAAACCGACCGGGGTCAGGCCGACGGACTTCGCGTAATCGAGCAGGTGCAGCGCCACGCCCGCGTCGCAACCGAACTTGCGCGTCAGCGGCCAGTCGGCCTCGGACGTCTCGACGATCAGGCGGATATACACGTCCGCACCGGGCGCATGCTCGGCGATCTTGTCCAGCTCTTCTTCCGCGTCGGCGGCGAACAGGGTGATGCCGTGGGCATGCGCCCAGGCGATATCGGACGCCCGCTTGATCGTGTTGCCGTAAGAGATGGTGTCGGGAAGCGCACCGGCGGCCATGCACATCTCGATCTCGCCGCGGCTGGCGGCATCGAAATGGCCGCCCAGCTGCACCAGACGCTCCAGCACCGGCTTGGCCGGGTTCGCCTTCACGGCATAGTGGATGTCGGCGTGGCCCAGCCCCGCCTTCAGCGCGTTGTACTGCACCTCGACCCGGTCGCAGTCGATGACAAGCGTCGGCTTGTCGAACTCGCGCCCGGCGACATACGCATCCAGTTTCGGTGTGGCGACACGGACATGCGCCTGCGCGCCAGCATTCATTGCATTCATGGTCATCTCCAAAAGACTCGGCCATTGAAGGGGATCAACCCGCTCCGAGACCGCTCAGTTCCAAGGGAGACGTTACCGTCGCTGCATGACATATGCATGGTGCAGGCCAGAGGCGCGTGCGTTGGCGTCTATGCAGCCGCATGTGAGGCCAAACGCCCCCCCGATCAAGCGATTTTTCCCACGCCGCCCATATATTTTGCGCATCCTCGCCCGTGGGGGTAGGACATGGGCATGACCCGCCTCATCCTGTTCAACAAACCATTCGACGTGCTGTCGCAATTCACCGATGCGCGCAGCCCGACACCCCGTGCCACGCTGTCGAATTTCTTATCTGTGCCAAGGGTTTACCCCGCAGGACGCCTCGACCGCGACAGCGAGGGGCTTCTGTTGCTGACCGACGACGGCGCCCTGCAGGCGCGCATCAGCAACCCCGCGTTCAAGGCGCGCAAGACCTATCTCGTGCAGGTGGAAGGCACCCCCGACGACGACGCCCTGATGGCCCTGCGGCGCGGCGTGACCCTGAACGACGGCCCCACCCGCCCCGCTCAGGTGGCCCGCATCGACGCCCCCGCCGTCTGGCCCCGCACGCCGCCCGTCCGGTTCCGCAAATCGGTTCCGGACACCTGGGTCGAGCTGACGATCACCGAGGGGCGCAACCGTCAGGTCCGCCGCATGACCGCGCATGTCGGCCACCCTACCCTGCGCCTGATCCGCTGGCGCATCGGCGACTGGACGCTGGACGATCTCGCACCGGGACAATGGCGCTACGCCTGATCGCACAGGACACCGCCTGCCCCCGAACCCGACCTGTCCCGTCCCCTTCTTCTGGTCGAAAATATCCCGGGGGTCGCTTGCTGATCCGCCACTAGTCCAAGGACCAGCCGGCGACGGCAGCGCCCCAGGACCTTGCGCCACGCAAAACGCCGGCCCCTCTCAGGACCGGCGCTCCACCACTTCAAGACAATGACCCTCAGTCGATCTTCGGCAGCAGCGCCTCGAGCGAGGATTTCGCGTCGC
Organism: Loktanella fryxellensis; assembly: GCF_900110065.1. GTDB lineage: Bacteria > Pseudomonadota > Alphaproteobacteria > Rhodobacterales > Rhodobacteraceae > Loktanella > Loktanella fryxellensis. Next base: position 103,281 of record NZ_FOCI01000005.1, read on the forward strand.
CGTAGAACATCCGCGTGTTGTCCTTGTAGAACAGCGGGTTCTCGATACCGGAATAGCCCGTGCCCTGCCCGCGCTTGCTGACGAACACCTGCTTGGCCTTCCACACCTCCAGCACCGGCATCCCGGCTATGGGGCTGTTGGGATCGTCCTGGGCTGCGGGATTCACGATGTCGTTCGACCCGATCACGATGGCCACGTCGGTGCTGGGGAAGTCCTCGTTGATCTCGTCCATCTCCAGCACGATGTCGTAGGGGACCTTGGCCTCGGCCAGCAGCACGTTCATGTGCCCCGGCAGACGCCCCGCGACCGGGTGGATGGCGAACCGCACGGTCTTGCCCTGTGCCCGCAGCTTGGCCACAAGCTGGCTGACCGCCTGCTGCGCCTGCGCCACGGCCATGCCATAGCCGGGGATGATGATCACTGTATCAGCCTCGTTCAGCGCGGTTGCCACACCGTCCGCGTCGATGGCGATCTGTTCGCCCTCGACCTCCATCGCGGGGCCGGTGGTGCCACCGAAGCCGCCAAGGATCACCGACACAAAGCTGCGGTTCATCGCCTTGCACATGATATAGGACAGGATCGCGCCCGATGATCCGACCAGCGCCCCCGTCACGATCAGCAGATCGTTGCCAAGGGTGAAGCCGATCGCCGCCGCCGCCCAGCCGGAGTAGCTGTTCAGCATCGACACGACCACGGGCATGTCCGCGCCGCCGATCCCCATGATCAGGTGCCAGCCGATGAAACCCGCGATCAGCGTGACCAGCACCATCGTCCAGATGCCCGCCCCTTGGGCGAACATGATGCCGAGGATCAGCGACACGACCAGCGCCGCCGCATTCAGGTAGTGACCCGAGATGTAGGGGATCGCGTTCTCGTCGTTGGGCAGCATCAGCTTCTTCGGCTTGCCGTCGACGCGACCCGCCAGCTTGCCGAACGCCACGATGGATCCGGTAAACGTCACCGCACCGATGAAGATGCCGAGGAACACCTCGACCTTCAGGATGGCGATTTCCACCGCATCCTTGTGCCACAGCTGTTCGCCGAACCCGGTCAGCCGCGCAGTCAGCGGAATGGCGATGGTGTGGCCGTCCGCGATGGCGGGCACGCCCGCCGCCGCCGCCTGCATCGTCTGGATGGAGCTGAGCATGATGTCGGCGTTCAGCCCGATGAACACCGCCGCCAGACCGACGAAGCTGTGCAGCGCCGCGACCAGTTGCGGCATTTCCGTCATCTGGACCTTGCCCGCGACGTAGTAGCCAGCGAACCCGCCCGCCGCGATGGCGATCAGGATCAGGAAGATGTTGTAGACGCCGGGGCCAAAGACCGTCGCCGCCACCGCCAGCCCCATGCCGACCATGCCGTACCAGACCGCGCGTTTCGCGCTTTCCTGATTGTTCAGACCGCCGAGGGCGAGGATGAACAGGACCGCCGAACAGATGTAGGCTGCCGACGTGATACCGATTGAAAACATCTGGTCCTCCTCAGGACTTCTGGAACATGGCGAGCATGCGCCGCGTGACGAGGAACCCGCCGACGATGTTGATGGAGGCGATCAGCACCCCGATGAAGCTGAGCAACACGACCAGCCAGCTGTCCGCGCCGATCTGCAGCAGCGCGCCCAGGATCACGATGCCGGAAATGGCGTTTGTGATCGCCATCAGCGGCGTGTGCAGGCTGTGCGCGACGCCCCAGATCACCTGGAAGCCGATGAAGCAGGCCAGCACGAAGACGATGAAGTGCGACATGAAGCTGGCGGGCGCATAGGCGCCGACCAGCGCCAGCAGCACGCCACCGGCGACCAGCAGCGTGACCTGAGACTTGGTCTGCGCCTTGAAGCTGGTGATTTCGGCGGCCCGCTTCTCCTCGGCGGTCAGCGCCTTGGGCTGTTCGCGCTTGGGGGCGGCGGCGATGGCCGCGATCTTGGGCTTGGGCGGCGGGAACGTGACCTCTCCGGCATGGCTGGCCGTGGCCCCCCGGATCACGTCGTCGTCCATGTTGTGGGCGACGACACCGTCCTTGGCGGGCGTCAGATCGGCCACCATATGCCGCACGTTGGTGGAGTAGAGAAGCGAGGCCTGCGTCGCCATCAGGCTGGGGAAGTCGGTGTAACCCACGATGGTCACGCCGTTGTCGGTGACGATCTTCTCGTCCTTCACCGTCAGCTTGCAGTTGCCGCCACGCTCGGCGGCCAAGTCGATGATGACCGAACCGGGCTTCATCGCGGCGACCATGTCGGCGGTCCACAGCTCCGGCGCGTCGCGTCCGGGGATCAGCGCCGTGGTGATGACGATGTCCATGTCGGGCGCGATTTCACGGAACTTGGCCAGCTGCGCCGCCGCGAACTCGGGGCTCGACACGGCGGCATAGCCGCCGGTGGACGATCCGTCCTGCTTCTCCTCGAAGTCGAGGAAGACGAACTGCGCACCCATCGACTCGACCTGCTCGGCCACCTCGGCCCGCACGTCGAAAGCATAGGTGATCGCGCCGAGGCTCGTCGCCGTGCCGATGGCGGCCAGACCAGCCACGCCCGCGCCGATCACCAGCACCTTTGCGGGCGGCACCTTGCCCGCCGCCGTCACCTGCCCGGTAAAGAAGCGGCCAAAGTTGTTGCCCGCCTCGATCACCGCGCGGTAGCCCGCGATGTTGGCCATCGATGACAGGGCGTCCATCTTTTGCGCGCGCGAAATGCGCGGCACCATGTCCATGGCGATGACCGTGGTACCCTGCGCATTGGCGGCCGCCAGCAGGTCGGCGTTCTGACCGGGATAGAAGAACGAGATCAGCGTCTGGCCCTGCCGCAGCAGCGGCACCTCGGCATCCGACGGCTGGCGGACCTTGGCCACGATGTCGGCCTGCGCGTAAAGCGCCGCCGCATCACCCACCACGGTGACACCGGCGGCGCGATACGCGTCGTCGGTGAATCCGGCCTTCTGGCCCGCGCCCGCCTCGATCAGGCACTCATGCCCCAGCTTTTGCAGATCCTTGGCCGAGGCGGGTGTCATCGCGACCCGTGCCTCGCCCTCGTACGTCTCCTTCGGTGCGCCGATCTTCAACTGGCTTCCCCCTGATTGATGTCCCACACCGCCGGGGCGGTTTCGGCGCAACATTATTTCCTGTCACGGGGGTTGCAAGGCCATTCCTGTCTGAGGCACGTGGCCCGTGGCATTTAGGGTGCGACCGCCCGCACCCGCCGCCCCTTGCGCCGCCGCCCTGCCCCGCTAGCATCGGCGCAAAGCGGAGGATCACCATGGAACACACCGGCAAACACGCCCTCGTCACCGGGGGCGGCAGCGGCATCGGCCGTGCCATCGCCCTTGCCCTTGCGGCACAGGGCGCCACCATCACGATCACCGGACGCCGCGCCGAGATGCTGGAGGAGGTGGCAGGCCTCAGCGACCGCATCCATCCAGCGGTGATGGACGTGACCGACGAGGCGGCGGTGCGCGACGGGATCGCTACTGCGGCAGACCGCCACGGCCCCGTCGCCCTCTGCATCGCCAATGCGGGTATCGCGACAGGCGGGCCGTTCCTGTCCGAATCGCTGGACGGCTGGCGACGGACCATGGCCACGAACCTCGACGGCGTGTTCCTGACGTTTCAGGCGGCGCTGCAGACCCTGCCCCAGGATGCGGCTGGCCGCTATATCGTCGTCAGTTCCATCGCCGGTGTGCGCGGGCTGAAGAACGCGATCCCCTACACCGTCACGAAACACGGCGTCATCGGTCTGATCCGCGGGCTGAGCGAGGAATTTTTGCGCAAGCGGCCCGTCACGTTCAACGCCCTGTGCCCCGGTTACGTGGACACCGACATCGTGCACAGCCAGCTGCCCGGCCTGATGCGCCGCTTCGACGTGGACCGCGCCGGGGCCGAGGCGATCGTGGCCAAGGGCAACCGGCACAAGCAGCTGCTGGAGGTGGACGAGACGACCGCCGCCGCCCTGTGGCTGTGCTCCGACGCCGCGCGCAGCGTGAACGGCCAGACCATCCAGATCGCCGGCGGGCAGGTCTGACCCCCTCTTTTGAAAGCAACACGATGACCGATTTCGCAGCGACCAAGGCCCTGTTCCACCTGCCCGACGGGATGATCTACCTCGACGGCAACAGCCTCGGGCCGCTCCCGTTGGCGACTCCCGCCCGCGTGGCACAGGCGGTGCAGGACGAATGGGGCGACATGCTGATCACCGGCTGGAACAAGGCGGGCTGGATGGCGCAGCCGATGGCGCTGGGCGACCGCATCGGGCGGCTGATCGGGGCGGAGGCGGGCCATGTCACGCTGGGCGACACCCTGTCGGTCAAGGTCTATCAGGCACTGGCGGCGGCACTGGCCATGACGGACCGCACAGTGATCCTGTCGGACAGCGGCAACTTCCCCTCCGACCTCTACATCGCGGAAGGGTTGATCCGCGCCTTTGGCCGCGGGCTGGAACTGCGCGTGGTGGACCCCGAGGATGTAGCCGCCCACATCGACGGATCGGTGGCGGTGCTGATGCTGACGCAGGTGGATTACCGCACGGGGCGGCTGCACGACATGGCCGCGTTGACGGCGCAGGCGCAAGCGGCGGGGGTGCTGACGGTCTGGGATCTGGCGCATTCCGCCGGGGCGCTGCCCGTCGATCTCGCGGGCTGCGGCGCGGATTTCGCGGTGGGCTGCACGTACAAATACCTCAACGGCGGACCCGGCGCGCCTGCGTTCATCTATGTCGCCCCGCGCCACGCGGCGACGGCGGACCCCGCGCTGCAAGGATGGCTCGGACACGATGCACCTTTCGCGTTCGAACAGGGCTACCGCCCCGGTGCGGGCGTGGCGCGGATGCGGGTCGGCACGCCGCCGGTGATCCAGATGGCGGCGCTGGATGCGTCATTGGCAATCTGGGACAAGGTGGACATGGACGCCCTGCGCACAACCTCGATCCGTCTGTCGCAGCGGTTCATCGCGGGGGTCGAGGCCGCTTGCCCGGACCTGACGCTGGCCAGCCCGCGCGACCCCCACGCGCGGGGCAGTCAGGTGTCGTTCCGCCACCCGCAGGGCTATGCCGCGATGCAGGCCTGCATCGCCCACGGCGTCGTGGGCGACTTCCGTGCGCCGGACATCATGCGCTTCGGCTTTACCCCGCTGTTCATCGACGCGGGCGACGTGGACGCCGCCGTGGCGGTGATCGCCCGGGTCATGGGCGAGCGGCTGTGGGATGCGCCCCGGTTCATGGAACGCGCCGCCGTGACCTGACGGGCTGTCGCTCGGGCTGACCACCCGCCGGATGACCCGTTTTGGTCGGCCCGTCAGGTCGGTTTGACGGGGCGGACCGCAAGTCCAGCCCCCTCAGACGGGCATGTCGTCCCTGATCCGGTCGCCAATGATCTCGGCGGTGGCCGCCGACAGGGTCCAGCCCAGATGGCCGTGGCCGGTGTTGTAATAGACGCCGGGCCGTTTGCCCGCATCGACCTTGGGCAGCATGTTGGGCATCATCGGACGCAGGCCCGCCCACGGGATCGCATGTTCGGTCACCACATCGGGGAAATAGTCCTCGACCCATTTCACCAGCGGCTGCACCCGGTCGTCGCGGATGTCCCAGTTATAGCCGTTGAACTCTGCCGTGCCCGCGATGCGCAGCCGGTCCTGCCCCAGACGGCTGGTCACCACCTTGGCCTTGTCGTCCAGCAGGCTGACCCACGGGGCCGCCTTGCGGCTGGTGTCGTCGTCCAGTTTGACCGTGATCGAATAGCCCTTCACCGGATAGATGTTCACCCGGTCGCCCAGCATCCGGCCGAACTTGCGGCTGCTGACGCCCGCACAGACCACCAGCGCGTCAAAGGCCGCGTCATGCGCCGTGCCCTTGTTGTCGCGCCACGTGACGACATGACCGCCGCTGCCGGGCTGGCTGATCTTCTTCACGTCGGCGCTGAAGTGGAACACCACGCCCTTGCGGATGCAGGCATCCGACAGACCCCGGCTATAAAGGTGGATGTCGCCGGTTGCATCCGACGGGGTGAAGAAGCCGCCATAGAAGTCACCGTGCACCGCAGGTTCGATCTGGGTGATCTCGGACGGCGTGACGGCGCGACGCTCCAGCCCGCCTTCGGCCAGCAGCACATTCACGCGGGCGGCATGGTCATATTCTGCCTTGGACTTGTAGACATGCAGGATGCCCCGCTCCTCCACGTCGAAGGCGAAACCTTCGCGGGCGGCGGTGGCGTGCAGGTGTTCACGCGCGGCGATCGCCAGCTTCACGGTCTGGACGGTGTTCTTGCGGTAATGCGGGATGTTGGCCACGAACTCTGCCATCCACGAATACTTGTGCCAACTCGGTTTCGGGTTCACCAGCAGCGGCGCGCTGCGCTGGGTCATGTATTTCAGACCCTTGATGACGGTGGACCACTGGTTCCACACCTCTGCGTTCGACGCGGACAGCTGCCCGCCGTTGGCAAAGGACGTATCCATCGCCGCATAGCGGTTCTGGTCGAACACGGTCACGTCGTAGCCTCGGTTCAACAGGGCATAGGCGGTCGTGACGCCGGTGACACCGGCGCCGATCACGGCAATTTTCTTCACAAGCTCTGGGCCTTCTGCAACAGATCACATCCAGACGCGGGTTTCCCCGCGCCAGCGACCCCCTCTGTCATTGACCTGAGAGCTTACGCAGCGGGCCTTGGCGCTGCTTTCCCCTTCGGTGGACCCCGCAAAGGGCCGCTTTCCAGATTGTCGGCTGATCGTGCAGTTCATTTGCCTGAGAGTTTCCGGGGGGTTGCTCCTTCGGCGCCGGAGTGAACCGGTCTCTCCTGCACGGCCTGTGTGACACGCTCTGATTAGGTGCAAATCAGGCGTCCGACAAGCGTTTCGACAGGCATCGCACGCTGCGGCGTGGTGCGGTGCCGACGGGTGCCTCGTTTTTGATCGATGGCGTGCGTTCCGGTGCTGTTGGCGGCAACAGTCCGCACCGCCACGTGCCGCGAGGCGGGGGTTGCAAAACGCCGGGGCACAGGCGCAGGTGACCGCAGCACCGACCGCGAAGGCCCGCCATGATCCGCACCTATACCACGCCGAAAGGCCGCCTGACCCCGCAGGCCACGGACGCCCCCGATCTGGACGCCATCTGGATCGACCTCGTTGATCCCACACCGGACGAGATCGCGCAGGTCAGCGACCGGCTGGGCATCACCATCCCCGACCGCGCCGACATGGACGAAATCGAGCTGTCGTCGCGCCTGTATCGTGAAAAGGGGGCGGCGGTCATGACCGCCGTGATCACCGCGCGCAGCGACAAGGCCATCACCAACCTTGCGCCCGTCAGTTTCGTGCTGTGCGGGCGGCAACTCGTGACCGTGCGCTTTCACGACCCGCGCCCGTTCAGCACCTTCCCGGATCAGGCCTACCGGCTCGAAACACCCATAAAAGAGGCGGAAGACGTGCTGATCGGCCTGCTGGAAAGCATCATCGACCGACTTGCCGACCTGCTGGAGGCGGCGGCCCGCGATGTCGATACGCTCTCGCGCCGGATATTCCGCAGCGCCCACAGCACGAAGGACCCCGAGGATTTTCAGGACGTGCTGCAACGCATCGGCGCTGAAGGCAACACCATGTCCAACATCCGCGACAGCCTCGTGACGCTGGAACGGCTGGCCGCGTTTCTGGGCAACGTGGCCGGTGAACGCGGCTGCAATGCCGATGTGCGCAAGCGGATCAAGACCCTGTCCGGCGATGCCCGATCGCTGACCGATCACCTCGACTTCGTGTCGCAGAAGCTGACGTTCATGCTGGATGCCAGCCTTGGCATGATCAACATCGCGCAGAACGCGACGATCAAGATCTTTTCGGTTGTCGCGGTGATCTTCCTGCCGCCGACGCTGATCGCGTCGATCTACGGCATGAACTTCGTCCACATGCCGGAACTGGAATGGACCTACGGCTATCCCATGGCGCTGGGGGCCATGGTGGCGGCGGCGATCCTGCCCTACCTGTTCTTCAAGTACAAAGGCTGGCTGTAACAGCCAGCCTCGGCCCGCCTCACCGCTCGGTCAGTGCTTCCGACCCGCGATAGAGCGGTTTCGTCAGATAGTGCAGGATCGTCTTTTCGCCGGTGTGCAGTTCCACATTGGCCTGCAGACCCGGGCGCATCTCGATCCGTTGCTGGCGCGGGCCAAGGTTCTCGGTCTCGACCCGGACGCTGACGCGGTAGTGCGGATCGCCGTCGGGACGGCGTTCGTCCTTGAACGTATCGGCGGATACGTTCTGCACCACGCCCGTCAGGCTGCCATAGATGGTATAGTCGTAGGCCGACAGCTTCACCGTCGCGGTCTGGCCGATGTTGACGCCCGCGATGTCCTGCGGCTTCACCCGCGCCTCGACATAGAGCGCATCATCCAGCGGAATGATCTGAAAGATCTCCTCGCCCGGACGGATCGTGCCGCCGATGGTGGTGACGCCAAGGTTGTTGACGATGCCGCGCATCGGCGCGGTGATGACCGTGCGGTTCAACTGGTCGGTGGATGACGCTAGCTGCTGCTGCAATTGCCCCATCTCGGCCAGCACGTCGGAGTATTCGTTGGCACGCGCCAGTTCCGCCCCCGTGACGATCTCGTTGTAGGTGATCTCGGCCTCGGCATAGGCGTTGCGGGCGCGGCCCGTCTCGGACAGGGACACGATCTCGCGGGCCAGCATGTCCTCCATCTCGTCCAGCTCGCGCTTGGTTTCCACCATGATGCGCTGCGCGCCGTCGACCTTGGACGCGTAGTCGGCCTGACGCGCGGCCAGCAGCTGCCGCTCAGAGGCGATCATGTCGGGGCTGGCGTCGGCCAGATCCTGCGGCACGTCGAAATCGAACAGACCGGCCATTTCCGCTTCCAGCCGCAGGCGACGGATGTCGTGGGCAGCGATCTGGTCGCTCAGATCCGCGACCTGGGCTGCGAACTGCGTGCCCTGCAGGCGCGCCAGCACCTGACCGCGGTCCACCGTGTCGCCTTCGCTGACCAGCAGTTCGCCAAGGATGCCACCCTCGAAGTTCTGGATGATCTGCGGGCGGGATGCACTCGCCACCTCACCCGGGGCGCGGACCAGCTCGTCCACCCAGGCAAAGCGGGCCCACAGGATGAACAGCAGCACGGTCGCCGCGACCAGCCAGATCACCAGCGACGGACGCCGCATCTGGCCTTCGAATTCGTGATCTGCCAGCGCCATCAGGAGGCTTCCTTCTGCATGTGGGCCAGCACGTCGTCACGCGGGCCATCCACGGCCAGACGGCCGTTGTGCAACACCATGGTGCGGTCGGTCAGCTGCAGCAGCGCCATGCGGTGCGTGGCGATGATCGCCGTGCGCCCCGCCAGCCAGTCGTGCAGCCGTGCCACCAGCGCCTTCTCCAGCGTCGTGTCGAGTGCCGAGGTCGGCTCGTCCAGCAGGCAGACCTGCGGGTTCTGCAGCCACAGCCGCGCCCAGCCGATCGACTGGCGCTGCCCCACCGACAGACCGGCCCCACCGTCGCGGATCGCAAGGTCGAGGCCCTTGGGATGGCTGCGCACGAACTCGCCCAGCCCGCCGAAATCGAGGGCGGCCAGCAGGCGGTGATCGTCGCGTTCCAGCTGCGTCATGTTCAGGTTGTCGCGCAGGGTGCCGGCAAAGAGCTTCACCTCCTGCCCCAGATACCCGATGCCGCGCCGCAGGTCGCGGGCCAGCACCTGCCCCATGTCCACGCCGTCGATCAGCACCCGACCAGAGGTCGGCTGATGCAGACCCGACAGCACCTTGAGCAGCGTCGATTTGCCGGACCCGTTGGCGCCCAGCACCGCGACGTGCTGCCCCGGCAGGATCGTCAGCGCCGGTATGTCCAGCGCGCGCGCGCCTTCGGCGTCATAGGTGTAGGCCATCTCGCGCAGATCGAACCGGCCCGTGATGCGGTCGCGGCGCAGATAGGTGCGGTCCGCGTCATGGTCCTGCGGCGCGTTCACGATCTTGTCCAGCTCGTCCAGCGCCACGCGGGTGTTGGCCCAGCGGGCGATCAGGCCAGACAGCCCGTTCAGCGGCCCAAGGGTGCGCGAGGTCAGGATGCCGACGGCGATGATCGTGCCCACGGTGAATTCGCCCGCGAACACGAGGTAAGTCCCCAGCACCACCGCCGAGACATAGGTCGCCTGCTGCACACCCTGCGCCCAATAGGTCAGCGACGTCGACAGCCGCCGCTGTTCGGAAGTCGAGATGGCCGACAGCCCCGTCAGTTCGGACCACAGGCGGGCGAAGCGATCCTCGCCACGCTGTGACTTGATCGTGTCGGCCTCGAACACCGCCTCTTGCAGCAGGCGCGTGGACCGGGTGGAGGCCCCCTGTGCGGCCAGCGTCAGTTTCATCATGCGCTTCTGCGCCAGCAGCGACGGCAGCACCATCAGCACGCCGCCCGCGATCAGCACCCAGACCACCGGTCCGCCAATGGACCACACGAGGGCGAGGAACAGAAAGATGAATGGCAGGTCGGTCAGCGATCCCACGGTGGACGCGGTGAAGAACTCGCGCACCGCCGAAAACTCGCGGAACGCCGAGAATGTCGAGGTCGGCGACATGGCAGAGGTGCCACCGGCGCGCATGCCCAGAAGCTTGCCCATCAGCATGTCCTGCAGGCGCAACTCGATCCTGCGACCGGCGCTGTCCATCAGTCGCGCGCGGGCGATGCGCAGGCACGCCTCCAGCACCAGTGCGATGCCCGCCCCGATGGTCAGCACCCACAGGGTGGCGATGGACTGGTTCGGGATCACGCGGTCATAGACGTGCAGCGAAAACAGCGCAACCGCGACCGCCAGCATGTTGGCGACCAGAGAGCCGAGCGCCACTTCGCCGATGATGCGGCGGAAGTTGCCGAATTCGGCCCAGAACCAGTGTCCGGCCTTCACCGGCACCGCATGACGGCGGTTCAGCTCTGCCGCAGGCACGACCGCATGGATGATGCGCCCGGTGAAGTGTTCGAGGAACGCTGCCAGCGGCACTTCCTCGCGCCGGTCGGCGGCATTGGGATCATAGAGGACCACGGCGTCGTCGGTCTGCGACAGCACCAGCACCAGCGTGTCGTTGGTCAGCCGCGCCACGGCGGGCCAACAGTCAGGCGTCGGCGGCAGGGCGGTGCGGGCCGCGGCCTTCAGCCCCGCGTCGTTCAGCGCGGCGACCAGCGTCTCGGCGGGCAGGCCCGCGTTGGTGGCGTCGATCTGCCGGTCGAGGATGTCGCCCGCCTTCAGGTCGACGCCGAGGATGCCCGCGTAGGTCGCCACGACTTCGGCGCGCAGCAGGGTGATGGCGCCATCGGCGGGGCCAGCGGCCTGCGGCGCGGCAGGCGCCGGGGCGGGTTGCGCGGCGGTCGCAAAGCCGGTCTCGGCGGGCGTAGCGGGCAGTGACTGCATTGCGGGTGCTGCATCGACGGGCACCGGCGGCACGGTCGCTGCGGTCTGGGCATGCGCCGCATCCAGCGTCACGGTGCCGTCGGCTGGGGCGGGGTTCATCGTCCGCACCATCTTGGTCAGCTTGCCGCCGCGTGTGGCCTTCACGTCGAACGTCAGAATGGGCCCGGTCATATCTTGTCTCCATCCACGAGCACGCCGCGCAAGGCCGCGATCTTCAACTCGACCTGTGCCACGCGGTAGGGCAGCGCCGCCGCCTCGCGGCGCAGGCCCACGGCCGTCTCGAACACGCCGACCACGTCGGTCACGCCGCGCTGTCCGGCCTTTTGCTGGGCGGCGAAGTTGGCGTAGTTCTCGTCTGCCCCGGCGGCCAGCGTACCGGTCTGCGCCTCTTGGCGGCGCAGGCTGGCCAACTCGCCTTCCAGCGCGCGCAGCGAGCGCGCCACGTCTTCGCGGGTCTGTGCCACGCGGGCATCCGCCGCCTCTGCCTGCTGTGCGGCGGCGGCCAGCGCCGCCCCGGTGCCGAAGCCGATCCCCTGATCCGCCTGCGCGGTCAGTCCGGCACCCGACCCGTCCTCGGTCACGTTGCCGACGGCAGTGATGCCGGGCAGGAAGCCTGCGCGCGCCGCCTTCGCCTCGGCCACCGTGCGGGCGGCTTCGGCCTCGGCCTTGACGACGGCGAGGGGTTCGGCCGCCAGCTCGTCCGGGAGCATGGCGATGCCGGCGACGCCGTCGAGCGGGGCGGCGGACATCGCGGCCAGTTCGGCGCGCGCCGCGGCGGCGGCTTCGAGGTCGGAGGCCATGTCGGCCTGCATCTGGTTCAGCTTTTGCTGTACGACCATGCGGTCCACGGTGCTGGACACGCCGCCCTTCACCCGCTCGTCCATGATCCAGGCGAAATGTTCCATGTCGGCCATGGCATCGGCGTTCACCTGCGCACGCGCTTCCGCCATGCCGGCGTTCAGATAAAGCGTCAGCGCATCGAGCACGCGGTCGTTGGTGTCCTGCGACAGGGCCACGGCGGCGACTTCCACATCGGCCTTGGCATAGTCGCGTTCGGCCCGCTTGCGGCCGTTGTCGAAGATCACCTGTTCCACCACCAGCGACGTGACGACGGCGCCCAGCGAAGTCAGCGAGACCTGTGGTCCCAACGTGGGCAGCCAGTTGCGCGACCGCGCCTCGGCACGCAGGGTGGCGGCGCGCAGGTCGGCCTCTGCCGCACGGGCGTTGGCCGCCAGCACCGCGTCGGACACCTGCGTATAGGGGCCCTGCGGCAGGATCGAGCGGCGCGTCAGAAGTCCCGCGATGATTTCGGATTGGGTGCCGTCCGGCGTCTCGGACGCCAGCGCCTGTCCGGCCGGTGCGGCGATGCCGCTCCCGCCGCCAAACGCGGAAAACGGCGACCGGCTGACACCGTCGGGGGATCCCCCGCAGGCCGCCAGTGCCGTCACTGCGCCAAGCGCAATGAGGGTATGTGTATGCTTGACCTGTCTCACGTGCGCTCCGCCCCGGATTTTTTTTGTGGTGGCATGCCCCCCGCCTGATGGGGCAAGGGGGGCAGGTCGTTGCCCACCCCCCTGGATCGCGTCGTCAGACCATCGGGTTCAGCTTGATGTCCTCGTCGATCTTGAGAACCGTGTCGCCGCCGAGGGAGTAGACGTCGTAGGTCTGTCCGCCGAACGTATCCTTTTCCACGAAGGTCATGGAGCCATTGACCCGCACGATGTCATCGATCGCACCGTGCACGACCAGCACGTTGTCGTTGGCCGACAGCCTGTCGATGGTCGCCTTGTCCAGCGTCAGTTGCGACTTGTCCGACAGGGACAGGTCGATCGACCCGATATTGAAGCCGTTCAGCGCCGATGCGTTGACGTTGACGACATCGGTCCCTGTCTCGTCCAGCACCAGCAACACGGAGTTGGTGTTCCCCGCCGCGTCCTTGGCGGTGATGACCAGATGGCTGCCATCGGACACCGGACCGTTGGCGTCCACGTCGATGTACACCTGCCCCGGCTTGTTCGACACCGTGTTGTCGTCGTTCTCGTCGGCCACCAGCGTCTTTGAAGCACCCCTGATGGTGTGGATGTCGAACTCGTTGCCGGCGTTCGCCACCTGCACCGTCACCACACCGGCACCACCGGTGCCACCCGCGTTCTGGGTCGTGATGGCGATGACATCGGGGTCCGTCGGTGCGATCGTGTCGATCCGGTAGGTCCCCGTTTCCGTGCGGACGTTGCCTGCCGCGTCGGTGGCATCGACGGTCACCACGGCGTTCGACATCTCGATCAGGCGGATTTCGGCGGCGGTGTAGGCGACCGACCAGCGACCGTTCACGACCGTCGCCTCGCGGCGCACGCCTTCGAAGGTCACGAACACCTTGGACCCGGCTTCCACTTCACCGGTCAGCGTGACGCCATCGGCGGCCTCTGCCTTGGTGATCAGGTTGTCGCCTTCGATCGCGTTGATGCTGAGCCTGTTGACCCAGGTGTCGAGGTTGACCCTGCCGGTGGTCGTATCGGTGTTGCCTGCCGCGTCCGTGGCGCTGACCAGCACGCCCACGAAGCCCTCGACATTGCCCGCAGGGATCTTGCTGGCGGCATAGAACGACGACCACTTGCCGTCGGTGCCGGCCACTTCCGTGTGGGTGAAGTTGTCGAAGGTCACGGTGACGGTCGCACCCGGCTCGGTCACGCCGACCAGCACGATGCCGTCCTTGCGCTCTTCGAAGTTCACGACGCCATCGGGGCCATCGACGTTGCGCGTGTCGAGCGTCACGTCGATCTCGGTGTCGATCTTGAAGTTCAGGGGCACGGCGACCTTGCTGTTGCCCGCACGGTCGGTGGCCACGGCGGTCACCGTCGAGGTGTAGGTCCCACCGGCGACTTCGGTCGAGGAATACGTGACCGTCCACTGGCCCTGAGCGTTGGCCTGCACCGTACGCGAGGAGAACCCCGTGGCTTCGGTGCCGATGGTCACGACGACGCGGGCGAACGCCTCGGCGGTGCCGACGACCGTGGTCCCCATCAGCCGCTCGTCGCCGTTCAGGATGTCGTCGGCGACATCCGCACGGGTGTCGACGCTGTCGATGGTCACAGTTGTTTCGGTGTCGATCTTGACCGTCTTGGTGTCGGTGTCGGTGTTGCCGGCCTTGTCGGTGGCCACGGCCGTCACGGTCGAGGTGTAGGTGCCTGCCGCCACTTCGGCGGACGTATAGGTCACCGTCCATTGGCCCTGTGCGTTGGCCGTCACCGTCTTGGTCGAGAAGCCGGTGGCTTGCGTGCCGATGGTCACGACGACGCTGGCGCCTGCCTCGGCGGTGCCGACGACGGTGGTGCCCTGCTCGCGCTCTGTGGCGTTCAGCGTGTCGTCGCTGACGACGGCCGTCGTCACCACGTTGACGATCCGCACATCGGTGATCGTGTCGATCTCCAGCCTGTCGGACACCGTCTTGGTGTTGCCATGCTCGTCGGTCGCCGTGACGCCGATTTGCACGAACGACCCGAAGTCGCCCTGACGGATCACGCCGGCAGGCACATTCAGCGTCCAGTTCGTGCCCGTGACGGTGGCGTTGTAGCTTTGTCCGTAGAGGCTGACCACGACGGTCGCGCCGGCGTCGACGGTGCCTTCCAGCACCACGCCGTCACGTTCTTCGACGAAATTCACGGTGCCGTCGGTTTCGACCTCGTCCGCGCTGAACGTGACGCGCACGACCGTATCCACGTCGAGGATGTCGGTATCCGTCGCGGTGCCGCCGCCGTTGCTGACCTCGACGCGGACCGGCAGGTTGTAGTCGCCGGTGGTCAACTGCGTCGACGGGATCGAGATGGTCCAGTTGCCGTTCTGGCCGATGGCGACGTTGGTCACGACGGTGCCGACGGTGACCGTGCCAGTGGCACCGGGCGTGCCGGTGCCGCCGATGATGACGGTGCCGCTGTCATAGTCCTGCTGGTTCACGACCGTGCCGTCGGTCCGCGTGCCGGTCGTGATCTGCACGACGGGTGGCGGTGTGACCGGATCGACCGGGTCGGTGGGATCCGTCGGATCCGTAGGATCGGTTGGGTCAGTCGGGTCGGTCGGATCCGTGGGGTCAGTCGGATCTGTCGGGTCCGTGGGACCGGTCGGGTCCGTGGGATCTGTCGGGTCGGTGGCGCCGTCGCCATCGTCCTCGCCGTCGTCACCGCCGTCGCCGGATCCACCGATCAGCATGGCACCGCCAAGGGCCGCCGCACCCGCCGCACCCAGACCGCCGAGGCCGCCCAGACCGCCAAGCAGCGGGGCCGCCATCATCGTGGCCTGCGGGCCGCCGTCGTCCACCGGCAGCGCCGCGACTTCGGTGAAATACAGGGCATCATCGGGCGACCATTTGCCGAAGCTGTCGCTGTTGACGTATTGCGCCAGCATCAGGTTGCCGTCGCCGGCGCTGAGCTTGACTTCCGCCAGCTGACCGCCGGAGGACAGGAACAACTGGTTCTGCGCTACGCCCTCGGGGCTGAAGAACCCCTCGATGGTGACGGTGCTGCCGTCGACAAGCATGACCCGCAGGGCCTGACCCTGACGGGCATAGGACAGGATCATGTTCCGCTCGAGGTTCAGCGAGACGTCCTGACCCTGACCGAGGACGATGTTCGCCGCCGATCCCGATCCCAGAACTTCACCACGCTGCAGTCCGCCCGCATCATTGCGGACGACGAATTGAATCGCCGACATAACACTACTCCGCCTCATTCCGCGTGCCCATCAAGGGACACGTCCATTTTGATTGCGGTCAGGATAGCGTGGCGTCCGGCGTTGCGCCAGACCATTTAGGGCGCGACCGGTCAGATCCGCGACGTAATGGTGACACATTTGCCTCATCAGGCAGGGTCAGTGTTGACCGTCGATATTGCCGTGCACCAGCAGGTTCAGCGCAGCGCCCAGCAGAACAAGATAAGCCGTCAGATACAGCCACAGCAACATGCCGATCACCGCACCGATGGATCCGTAGACCTCGTTGTAGTTCCCGAAATTGCCCAGATAAAATGACAGTGTGGCCGATGCGACAATCCACAGGACCACAGCGGTGGCGGCCCCCACGGTGATCCATTGCAGGCGCGCGTCCTTCTGATTGGGACCGAAGCGGTACAGCAGCGACAGCGCCGCATAAAGGACGAACAGCGCGACCAGCCAGCGGATCACCTCGAGCAGCCACGCGGTATCGGGGCTGATGTGGGCAAAGCGCATGACGATCGGCGCGATCACGACCGCCGCCATGGCCATGATCGCAAGACCGACCAGCGTCAGCGTCAGCACGAAGGCCACGAGGATGTCCTTGAACCCGTTGCGCGCGGGGCGGTTCGCGATGGCGTTCAACCCCTCCATCAGGCCCGCCACACCGGCCCGCGCCGCCCACAGCGCCAGGATCAGCGACACGCCGGATGCGAATCCCAGCGTGCCGGTCTGCGCGGCCAGCAGGCGGCCCGTCTGCTCGACGATCAGCAGATAGGTCTCGGTCGGGATGATCTCCTCCATCAGCTCCAGCTGCTGGACGACCACCACGGGATCAGCCAGCAGGCCGAAGACGGCGATGATCGCGGCCATGGCCGGAAACAGCGCGAACATGCCAAAGAAGGCCACGCCTGCGGCGATCAGGCTGACGTGCCGTTCCATCGCGATGGTCCAGACGGCCATCAGCAGCGCACCGAACCGGCGCAGAGGGCTGGCCTGCGGCGCGGCCTGAAGGTCGTCGCCGGTTGAAGGCGGTGCGGCTGGCGGGCTGCCCACGCCGGGCTGGATGCTGTCGGTCATTGGTCCGTAGTATGGCACCAGACCCCCGCTGCCCAGCGGGTGTGTCATCGCAGCCCGATGTGTCGCGTAAATGGCGCAGGTGCGGACGCACCCCTCGTCACGCGACCGGCCTGCCGATAGTCTGGCAACCAACCGCGGGCAACGCGGACAGGCAACCACAGGACGACACCGCGATGCAGAACATCACCGCACAGGTCAATCTGGTCGCCGACCGCATCCACACCCTGTGCGAGACGCGGGACCGCGTCATCGTGGGGATCGCGGGGGCACCCGCGAGCGGCAAGTCGACGTTGGCCGCCGAGGTCGCCCGCCGCCTGACCGGTCAGCGGGTGCCGGCCATGATCGTGCCGATGGACGGTTTCCATCTGGACAACGCCGTGCTGGACGCCCGCGGTCTGCGCCCGCGCAAGGGTGCGCCAGAGACGTTCGACGCCTGCGGTTTCGTGCATCTGATCCGGCGCCTGACCGAACCTGCCGAGGTGATCGCTCCCACGTTCGACCGGACCCGCGACATGTCCGTGGCGGGCGCCATCGTCGTGCCAGCCACCTGCCCCGTCGTGATCGTCGAAGGCAACTACCTGATGTTCGACGAATCGCCGTGGCGCGATCTGGCAAGCCTCTGGCACCTGTCGGTCCGGGTCGAGGTCGGCCTGCCGGAACTGCGCGCGCGGCTGATCCAGCGCTGGCTGACGCTGAACCATTCGCGCACCGCCGCCACCCGCAGGGCCGAAGGCAACGACATTCCCAATGCGGAACGCGTGATCGCACGGGCGCTGCCCTGCGACATCACGCTGCCATGAACGCCGCCCGGACGGGCGGTCCGAGGGACCGGATATCCGACGCCGCAGGCCGGATCGCAGGCCACGGGAATTGCATGACAGACGCATGGCGGGCCTGTTAACGTCTGGCACACCATGTGACGGCAAAGGCCAGCAGCCGTGCCATGCGATTTTCAGCTTGCCAGCATTGAAGGGTTTTCGGAATGAACCCGATGAAGATGTGCGAGGCGCTCTGCGCCGCGGGGCTTGGCACGACCGCCCTGCCCGCCGTTGCGGCAGGATCGCAGCCAGACACCCGCGTCATCGCACGCACGATCCGGGTCAGCTGCTAGCATGCCCGACGCAAGCGACGATCTGGGACCATCCGGCCGGCACCTTCGTGCCGGATCTCGTGGATTACAGCTACGACTTTGCCGACGCCAGTGCGATCGCCACCACGACCTGCAAGGACGTGCCGCTGGTCAACCACCCCGTGCGCTTGAAGGCGCATGTCGCAGACCTGATCGCGCGCCAGATGCCTGACCGCTGACACGCCGCCTCACCACACGACCGTGCCCGCGCTCTGCGGGCACGGTCGTGTGGCGCTGACACGGCAGCTCAACCGATTGTCGTCGTCACCGTCTCCAGCCCGTCGATGCTGCCCGTCAGCACGTCGCCGCGCACAACGGCAGCGACCCCGGCCGGAGTGCCGGTCATGATCAGGTCACCGGCGCGCAGGTGATACAATCCCGACAGATGCGCCACGATGCGGGTCACGTCGTGGATCATGTCGGCCAGCGGCGCGTCCTGCCGCACAGCGCCATTCACGTCCAGCCGGATGCGTGCCGCGTCCAGCAGACAGTCGATGGCGGGCGTGATCGGGCCGATGATCGCCGACTGCTCGAAATCCTTGGCCGCATCCCACGGTTTGCGCCCGTCCTTGGCCGCGGCCTGCAGATCGCGCCGCGTCATGTCGAGGCCGACCGCATAGCCAAAGATCTCGACCTCGTCCGCGGGCGGGTTTTCCAGCCCGACCGATGCGCCGATCGCCACGACCAGTTCGATTTCGTGATGCAGGTCCTGCGTGCCCTGCGGATAGGCCATGACATCGCCCGACTGCAGCAGGGCATGCGCGGATTTGGTAAAGAAGAACGGCGCGACCGTGTCGACGGCGTTGCCCATCTCGGCGGCATGCGCGGCATAGTTGCGCCCGATGCAGAAGATCCGCAGCACCGGGTAACGGTGTTGCGATCCGGCAATGGGCAGATCGGGTTGATCGGGCGCGTCGAAGGGATATGTCGTCATCGGATCCTCTGAAAGCGGGCGTGGCCATCGGTGCGTGTTGCGTCTAGGATGCCAGAACCCGATACCGCAGCACGTATGCTGCCCCACGCAAAGTCAAGACCGGTCCATCCCATGCACATCGACCCGGCGACCCTGCCCCCTCTCGACGACATGATCGCCTGCCCCCATTGCGACACCCTGCACATGGAAGACGATCTGCCGGACGGGGCGCGGGCCTACTGCCGCAGGTGCGGCGCGTTGCTGTTGACGGCAGAGTCGCGCGCCGTGGTCTGGCTGGTCAGCCTTGCCAGTGCGGCGGTCGTGCTGATGGTGGCTGCGGTCAGCTTTCCGTTCCTCGACCTCAGCCTGCAGGGTCAGCACAACGGCACATCCGTGATCCACGCGATCCTGGTGTTCGGTTCCGGCAAGGCGATCCCGCTGGCCATCGCGGTGGCACTGTTCATCGTAGTGCTGCCCCTCGTGCGCCTGCTGGCGCTGCTGCATGCGCTGGCACCCCTGGTGCGCGGCGTCCCGCCGACACCCTCTGCCCGCGTGGCCTTTGCCCTGACGGACCAGTTGCGTCCCTGGGCCATGGCCGAGATCTTCATGGTCGGCGTCACTGTGGCGCTGGTCAAGGTCGCCGGGATGGCGGACGTCACCGTGGGCCCCGCCTTCTGGGCGTTCGTGGCCCTCGTCCTCATCACCATCTTTAACGATCAGATCATGAACAGGTTTGCGATTTGGAAAGCACTGGACACGGGCACCACGGCCTGACGACCCTCACCACCGCCCGCGAAGCCGGTCTGATCGCCTGCACGCGCTGCGGACAGGTGCATGCGGGCGACGCGGTGAAGTGCAAACGGTGCCACGGCCCGCTGCAAAGCCGCGACACCCGCAGCCTGCAAAAGGTGTGGGCCTGGCTGATCGCTGGCATGATCGCCTTCATTCCGGCCAACCTCTATCCCATGCTCCTCACCCGCACGCTGCTGGAGCGGTCGGAGAGCACGATCGTCGGTGGCGTGATCGAACTTTTGCATTACGGAAACTACGGCATCGCCGCCATCGTGTTCGTCGCATCCGTCGTCATTCCCGTGGGCAAGTTCATCGCCATCGCCTATCTGGCGTGGGGTGTTCAGCGCGGTCACAGGCTGCGGCAGCACCAGCGGCACCGGCTTTATGATATAGTGGAATTCATCGGCCGGTGGTCGATGATCGACGTGTTCGTCGTTGCAATTCTGTCGGCGCTGGTTCAACTGAACGGGATTGCGGCGATCAATCCGGGTGTCGCCGCGCTGAGTTTCGCCCTGTCGGTCGTCTTCACGATGCTTTCGGCACTGGCGTTCGACCCCCGTTTGATCTGGGACGCTGACAGGACTGTTTCATGAGTGACGATGTTACCCCGACCGACGATGCTCCCGGCGGTGTCTCGCGCCTCGACGTGCGGCAGTCCAAGCCCAGCATCTGGCGCCGCATCTCCTTTGTCTGGCTGGTGCCGATCCTGGCGTTGTTCGTGTCCGTGGGCGTCGCGTGGCAGTCGTTCTCGGACCGCGGGGTCGAGGTCGAGATCCGGTTCGAGAACGCCTCCGGCGTCACCGCAGGTCAGACCGAGATCCGCTACCGCGACGTGACCATCGGCGCCGTGGAGCGGGTGGAGTTCGGACCGGACCTGCAGGAGGTGCTGGTCTATGCCCGCGTCGACCGCAACGTGGCCCCGTTCCTCGATCAGGACGCGACCTTCTGGGTGGTGCGCCCGGAGGTCGGCCTGCGCGGCGTCAGCGGCCTCGATACGGTGCTGTCGGGCGTCTATATCGCCGGCGACTGGGACCGCGACGCGGGCGAGGCGCAGGTGCAGTTCACCGCCCGCACCACTGCGCCGCTCGCCTCGGCCGGGCAGACCGGCACCATGATCACGCTGCGCACCGATGACGGCAGCGCACTGTCGGCCGGTGCGCCGGTGCTGCATCAGGGGATCGAAGTCGGCACGCTGGGCGCGCCGGTGTTGCAGGACGACGGACTGACCGTGCTGGTCGATGCGTTCGTGGCAGCCCCCTATGACGCGATCATCACCTCCTCCACCCGGTTCTGGGATACCGCAGGCTTCAGCGTGTCGCTGGGGGCCGCTGGCGTGTCGCTGAACGTGGGCTCGCTGGCGTCCCTGCTGGAAGGCGGCATCGCCTTCGACACGGTGGTGTCGGGTGGCGATCCGATCACCAACGGTCAGGTGTTCGACCTGTTCACCGACGAGGAATCCGCCCGCTCCAGCCTGTTCAACAATGCCGGACGGCCCAAACTGAACGTGGCCGTCCTGTTCGACGGGTCCATCACCGGCCTGTCGATCGGCGCCGAAGTCCGCTTTCAGGGCCTGCGCGTCGGTCAGGTCGCCGATCTGGGCGCCGTCGTCGTCGATGACCCGGAAGGGACGCGCGTCGAACTGCGCACCGTGCTCGCGATCGAGCCGGACCGTCTGGGCCTGGGGGCGGAGGCGACGCCGGACGAGGCGCTGGAGCTGCTGGCCGAGTTCGTGGGCCAGGGCCTGCGGGCGCGGTTGGTGTCGGGCAACATCCTGTCGGGCTCGCTCGTCGTCGAACTGGTCGAAGTCGCCGACGCGCCGGAAGCTGTGCTCGATCTGGCGGCACAGCCCTATCCGGTGATCCCGACCACGGTGTCCAACATCACCGACGTGGCCGATCAGGCGCAGGGCGTGATCAACCGCATCAACAACCTGCCCATCGAAGAGATCATGACATCCGCCATCGACCTGATGGACAGCGCCAACGCGCTGGTCCGGTCCGACGGCGTGATGCAGACGCCGGAACAGGTCGCGGGCCTTCTGGCCGATGCGCGCGGCCTGATCGGGTCTGAAGGGATCCAGTCCGTCCCGGACGACATCGCCGCCGTCGTGGCGCAGGCCGCGACGATCCTCGGTCAGGTGAACGGCGTCATGGACCAGATCGGCAGTGCCGACGTGGTCGGCAGCGTTACCCGCACCGTTGCCAACGTAGAGGAGGGCACGCAGAACCTGTCCGAAATCTCGGCCTCGGCACAGGAGCTGCTGAACAAGGTCAACGCCCTGCAACTGGACGCGCTGCTGACCGAGGCGACGGCCGCCCTCGACGCCATCGCGGCGGTCGCGGCCAATCCCGACATCGCCGAGGTGCCGGTGTTCTTGAACCAGCTGCTGGACGAAGCGCGCGGTCTGATCGCCAGCGGCGACGTGCAGGCCCTGCCCGGCGAATTGCGCAACGTGGCCAACAGCGCCAACACGATCCTGTCGGATCTGACCTCGCAGGGTGTCAGCGAACAGCTGACGCAGGCGATCACCGCAGCAGCCAACGCCGCGCGCACCATCGACGAGGCGTCCCAACAGCTGCCCGCCATCACCGCGCAGCTCGACACCCTGTCGGCCAATGCGGCGGGCATGGATCTGCAGGGGCTGTCGGCGGCGGCGGAAACCACGCTCGGCAACATCGACGCGCTGATCGGCACGCCCAGCGCGCAGGCCCTGCCCGCGTCGCTGTCGTCCGCCCTGGACGAGGTGCAGTTGTTCCTGAACGAAATCCGCGAAGGTGGCGCCGTGAACAACGTGAATGCGGCCCTGCAATCCGCCAATACCGCCGCCCAGGCGATCGAGGAGGCAGCCCGTACCCTGCCCGCCCTGTCGGCGCAGACCGGCGCATTGGTGGCCTCGACGGGCACCGTGCTGGAAAGCTATGGCGAACGCTCGCGCTTCAATTCCGAAACCCTCTCGACCCTGCGCGACATCCAGGCGGCGGCCGATGCGGTCAGCAATCTGGCGCAGGCGATCCAGCGCAATCCCAACTCTCTGATCACGGGACGTTAATCAGATGCTGAAACCCACCCTCGCCCTCGCCGCACTGGCCATTGCCGCCGCCTGCGGCAACACGCTGACGCGGCTCGACGTGCCGGTCGTCGCCTCGACGCTGCAGGTGAACGCGTCCGTCAGTTCGGTCATGGTGCGCAGCGTGTCGCTGCCGACCTACGCCTCGGCCGAGGAGATCGCGCTGGAGACCGAACCCGGCGTCATCACGTCGGACGGCAAGCTACTCTCAGCCGACGATCCCAGCCGCGCCGTGACCCTGTCGCTGACGCAATCGCTGGACGGCATCCTCGACGCGACCGTGGGACCGGACCCATGGCCCTTTGCGGGCATCCCGGACGTGTCCGTCGACGTGCGCGTGTCAGAGATGCTGGGCAGTGCCGTGACCGGCACCTTCCGTCTGGCGGGACAATACTACATCGGCGGCGACGGCATCGACTTCGCCGACCGCTCGCGGACCTTCGCCTACACGATCCCGATGCCCACCGCCGACGTGCCCGGTGCCGTCGCGGCGCAAGGCACCGCCGTCGTGCAACTGGCGGAAGAGATCGCCCGCCAACTCTCGCGCTGAACCAGACGACGGCAGCCCCCTGGTCAGGGGCCTGCCGTCCGTCATTGCACGTCCGCAGGGCCGTTGCCCTGCATGCCCAGCGTACACGTGTCATCTGTCCCGCACGCCGATGCGCCAGCCCCATCCGCACCGCGCGGACCCCGTCCCAGCCGCAATGCCCGAACCGATCCTCTGCCGTCACCGCCGCACCGCCTACCTTTCCACAGCGTTCCCCAAGACATTGCACCCTGACGGCGCCACGGGCCTGCCTCAACCGGTCCAGACGCAACCTGTCCCACCACGCCCCTCCTTCTTCTGGTCGAAAATATCCCGGGGGGCACGGGGGGCTGGCCCCCCGTTCTCACGCCACCCCACAATCGAGGTTCACCTTCCTCCCCCGCCTTGCTAGCGTCCCGCCAACCTTCAAGGGGACACCGCATGACCGACCCAATGATCCGGCTGGGCGCCGACATCGGCGGCACCTTCACCGACGTGGTGCTCGAGGTGCACGGTGTCCGCCATTCGACCAAGGTGCTGACCACCTATGCCGCGCCCGAGGAGGCCATCGTCACCGGCCTGCACCGGGTCTGCGCGCTGGCGGGGATCGCACCCGGCCGGATCGGTCAGATCATCCACGGCACCACGCTGGCGACCAACGCGCTGATCGAACGGCGCGGTGCGCATACGGGCCTCATCACCACGCAGGGGTTCCGCGACGTGGTCGAGATGCGTCAGGAATCCCGGTTCGAGCAATACGACCTGAACCTGACGCTGCCCCTGCCGCTGCTGCCCCGCGCCCAGCGCCATGTGATCGCGGAACGGATGGATGCGGACGGCGGCGTGCTGATCCCCCTCGACCCCGCCGCCATCACCGCCCTGTGCGACGAGATCCGCCCCCACGGCTATCAGTCCATCGCGGTGGGCCTGCTGCATGCCTATGCCAACCCCGCGCATGAACGCCTGATCCGCGACGTGCTGGCCCGCGCGCTGCCCGGCGTGATGGTGTCCCTGTCGTCGGACGTCAGCCCCCAGATGCGCGAATACGAGCGCTTCAACACCACCATCGCCAATGCCTACATCCAGCCGCTGATCGCCAGCTACCTCGGTCGCCTTGGCGACCGGCTGGCGGCGGAAGGGGCGGCCTGCCCGGTCTTTCTGATGCATTCGGGCGGCGGGATCATGGATATCGCCACCGCCGCCGCCTATCCGGTGCGGCTGGTGGAATCGGGGCCAGCGGGCGGTGCGGTCTTTGCCGCCGACATCGCCGCGCGCCATGGGTTGAACCGCGTGCTGTCGTTCGACATGGGCGGCACCACCGCCAAGATCTGCCTGATCCGCGATGCCACACCGAAAACCGCGCGTGTGTTCGAGGTCGCCCGCTCCTACCGTTTCAAGAAGGGCTCCGGCATGCCCATTTCCATCCCCGTCATCGACATGGTGGAAATCGGCGCGGGTGGCGGATCGCTGGCGCACGTGGACGCGCTCAACCAGATCCGCGTCGGGCCGGAAAGTGCCGGGTCAGAACCAGGCCCCGCCGCCTACGGGCGTGGCGGCACCCGCCCCGCCGTGACCGACGCCGACCTGACGCTGGGCCGTCTCGACCCCGTGGCCTTCGCCGGTGGGACGATCCCGCTCGACCCCGGCGCGGCACAGACCGCGCTGATGGCGCATGTCGGCGACGTGCTGACCATGGACGCCACCACCGCCGCCTGGGGCGTGTCGGAGGTGGTGGACGAAACCATGGCCAATGCCGCCCGCGTCCATGCGGTCGAGAATGGCGAGGATCTGTCCACCTACACGATGATCGCCTTCGGCGGTGCGGCCCCCCTGCATGCGGCACGGCTGTGCGAGAAGCTCGGCATTGCGGCTTGCCTCATCCCGCCCGGTGCGGGCGTGGGGTCCGCCATCGGCTTTCTGCGCGCGCCTTTCAGCTTCGAGGCCGTGCGCAGCCACTTCATGCCGCTGGGCGATTTCGACCCTGCCGGCGTGACGGCGATCTTCGCCGCCTTGCGGGAGGAGGCGGAAACCTTCGTCCGGTCCTGCGATGCGACAGCGCCGATTTCCGCCGTGGCCCGGGTCTTCATGCGCTATCCCGGTCAGGGCTGGGACATCCCCGTGACGCTGCCCGACGGGTTCGCCGACGCCCCAGACGCGGACACGTTGCAGACGCTGTTTGCGGACGCCTACACCGCGCTGTTCGGGCGCACGGTGCAGGGGTTGGCACCCGAAATCACCGTCTGGTCCGTCGATGCTCGCACCCCCGTGCCGCCCGTGACCCCGGTACCGGCCACGCCCGCGGGCGTCTTGCCCGCCGGTGACGGGGCCACGCGCGCCCTGTTCGATGCCGCCAGTGGCGCGTGGGACACCGCCCGTGTGCAGCCCCGCGCCGCCCTGCCACCCGGCGCACCCCTGCCGGGCCCCGCACTGATCACCGAGGACGAGACCACCGTCGTCGTCCCTGCCAGCCGCACCGCCACGATGCTGGCCGATGGCTGCATCGCTCTGAGCCTCAAGGAGCCGTCATGACCCTGCGCCCCGTTCAGTTGCAGGTCATGTGGACCCGCCTCATCTCCGTTGTCGAGGAGCAGGCGCAGGCCCTGATCCGCACCGCCTTCTCGCCCTCCGTGCGCGAGGCGGGCGATCTCTCGGCTGGCGTCTATGACGCGAAAGGCAGGATGCTGGCGCAGGCGGTCACCGGCACGCCGGGGCACGTGAACGCCATGGCCGATGCGGTGCCGCATTTCATCGCCGACATCGGCGTGGATACGATGCGGGACGGCGACGTCTATCTGACGAACGATCCGTGGAAGGGAACGGGCCACCTGCACGACATCACGGTGGTCACACCCACCTTCCGCGCGGGCGTTCTCACCGGGTTCTTCGGCTGCACGGCGCATGTGGTGGACATCGGCGGGCGCGGCTTCGGGGCCGACGGCAACTCGATCTTCGAGGAAGGCTTGCAACTGCCGATCATGCGGTTTGCGGCGGCAGAGGGTGTGGACCAGACCCTGATCCGCCTGATCCGCGCCAACGTGCGCCAGCCGGACCAGCTGATCGGCGACCTGTTCGCGCTGGCCAACTGCAACGCCATCGGGCAGCGCCGGCTGGACGCGATGCTGGACGAATTCGCGCTGGCCGACCTTGCGGACATCGCCGACTACATCCTGACCCAGTCCGACACCGCCACCCGCGCCCGGATCGCCGCGCTGCCGCAGGGCACCGCCACGGGGTCCATGCGCATCGACGGCTACAGCGCGCCTGTCGATCTGTGCTGCACGGTGGGCCTGCACGGCGATCACGTCACCTGCGACTGGACCGGCACCAGCGGCTGCGATCCCAAGGGGATCAACGTGCCGCTAGTCTATACCCGCGCCTATGCCTGCTACGCGTTGAAATGCGCCATCGCCCCCGACATTCCCAACAATGCGGCAAGCCTTGCGCCCTTCCGCATCACCGCGCCCGAAGGCAGCATCGTGAACGCCGTCCATCCCGCCCCGGTCGCCCTGCGGCACGTGATCGGTCACCTTGTCCCCGACACCGTCTTCGCGGCCCTCGACCAACTCTTGCCCGGCACCGTCCCCGCCGAAGGGGCGGGGGCGCTGTGCAACTTCCAGCTCTCGCTGCGCCCCGGCCCCGACGCCCCGCCGGGGGCCCGACGGGCCGAGGTACTGACCTTCAACTCCGGCGGGGCCGGTGCACGGCCGACGCTGGACGGATTGTCAGCCACCGCGTTCCCGTCCGGCGTGATGACCATGCCGGTGGAGGCGACGGAACATGCAGGCCCCGTCATCATCTGGCGCAAGGAATTGCGGCCCGATTCGGGCGGCGCCGGCCAGTTCCGTGGCGGTCTGGGACAGGTGATGGAGGTGGGGACGCGTCCCGGCTATGAGGCTCACTTCTCCGCCATGTTCGACCGGGTCGACCACCCCGCCCGTGGCCGCCACGGCGGCGCACCCGGTGCGGCCACCACCGTGGCGCTCGACGATGGCACACCCCTGCGCGGCAAGGGCCGTCAGGCGATCCCCCCCGGCGCCCGCGTCATGCTCGCCTTTCCCGGCGGCGGCGGCTACGGCGACCCCGCCCTGCGCGATCCCGCCGCCGTGGCCCACGATTTGGCACAGGGCTATGTCACCGCTGCTGCGGACGACGCCGGGAACGACGATCCGACCCGCTAGGCCTACGCAACCCTGTCGTCACGCCCCCGCCCGCCCATCGCGACGCGACCGTCATGGTCCCCCGTTCTTCTGGTCGAAAATATCCCGGGGGTCGGGGGGCTAGCCCCCCGGGACACCACCGGCCCAGCATCCACCGCCCGCCTGCATCCGCCGTCCCCTCACCCCGCGTCATGCGCTCAGCACTCTGGACCTCGGCCGCCCGCCGGTGCCACACTCTGGCCCAGGGGGGACAGATCATGGACATCGCCGGACAATCCGCCGTCGTCACGGGCGGCGCATCGGGACTGGGGGCCGCGACGGTGCGTGCCTTGGCGCAGGCCGGGGCACGGGTCGCGATCCTTGACCGGGATGCGGCGAAGGGAGAGGCCATGGCCAGCGCGGTGCAGGGCAGCTTTCACGCCACGGACGTGACCGACCCCGATCAGGTGAAACGGGCGTTGCATGACGCCGCCGCCTTGCACGGCGCGGCCCGCATCGTGGTGAACTGCGCCGGCATCGGCCCGCCCGCACGCATCGTGAACCGCGACGGCGCACCCCTGCCGCTGGCGGATTTCATGGCCGTCGTGAACGTGAACCTCGCGGGCACGTTCAACGTGCTGTCACAGGCCGCAAGCGCCATGCAGGCCCTCGACCCGGTGGGCGAGGAGTGTGGCGTCATCATCAACACGGCCTCGGTCGCGGCCTATGACGGGCAGATCGGTCAGGCGGCCTATGCGGCCAGCAAGGGCGCCATCGTCGCCCTCACCCTGCCCGCCGCCCGCGAACTCGCGCGTGCGCGCATCCGCGTCATGACCATCGCGCCGGGCCTGTTCCTGACGCCGCTGCTGGAAAGCCTGCCACAGGAGGCACAGGACAGTCTGGGCAGACAGGTGCCCTTTCCCCCGCGCCTCGGCCACCCTTCGGAGTATGCGAAAATGGTGCTTGCGATCATCGACAACCCGATGCTGAACGGCGAGGTCATCCGCCTCGACGGGGCCATCCGCATGGCGCCGAAATGAGCGCGGGTCTGGAACGCCGCGGAATCAGCGACCGCGCATTGGCACTGGCCGACCGGGTCGAGGTCTTCGTGCGCGACACGGTGATCCCGTATGAGAAGGACGCCCGTCAGGGCCCGCACGGCGTGGACGACGCGCTGGTGAAGGAGTTGCGCGCCTTGGCCCGCGCCGCCGGTCTGATGACGCCGCACATCCCGGAGGGTGGCGCGCACCTGACCCAGCGCGAAACGGCGGCGGTGCTGATCCGCTCGGGCCTGTCGCCGCTGGGTCCCGTCGCGCTGAACACCGCGGCACCCGACGAGGGCAACATGTTCCTGCTGGGCAAGGTCGCCTCTGACGACCTGAAGGCGCGGTTTCTGGCACCCCTGATGACGGGAGAGGCGCGGTCTGCCTTCTTCATGACGGAACCCGACGGCGGCGCGGGGTCTGATCCATCGATGATGCAGACCACCTGCGTGCCCGACGGCAACCACTGGGTCATCAACGGGCGCAAGACCTACATCACCGGCGTCGTGGGGGCGAAGGTCGGCATCGTCATGGCGAAGGCTGCCGAGGGGGCCTGCATGTTCCTTGTCGATCTGCCTCATCCGGCGATCCGCGTGGTCCGCATCCTCGACACCATCGACGGCTCCATGCCCGGTGGTCACGCGGAGATCGCGATCGAGGACCTGCGCCTGCCCGCCGACCAGATGTTGGGGGCCGCCGGCGAAGGGTTCCGCTACGCCCAGGTGCGCCTCGCCCCGGCCCGGCTGTCGCATTGCATGCGCTGGCTGGGGGCCTGCGTGCGGGCACAAGAAATCGCCGTGGACTACACCAACCGCCGCCACGCCTTCGGCAAGCCGCTGATCGAACACGAGGGCGTCGGTTTCATGCTGGCGCAGAACCGCATCGATCTGAAACAGGCCGAATTGATGACCTACTGGTGCGCCGACGTGCTGGATACCGGCGCCTACGGCACCACCGAATCCTCGATGACCAAGGTCGCGGTGTCGGAGGCGCTGATGCGCATCGCCGACAATTGCGTGCAGGTGATGGGCGGCCAGGGGGTGACGGCAGACACCATCGTGGAAAAGGTGTTCCGCGAAATCCGCGCCTTCCGCATCTACGACGGCCCGACCGAGGTGCACAAATGGTCGCTGGCGAACAAGATCGCCCGCGACTGGAAGAAGGCGCAACCCGAGAGCTAGAACCGCAGCGTGACTGCCTGCCCCGTGCGGGCGGACTCCTGCGCGGCCAGCCCCATGGCTACCGCCTTGGCGCCGTCCGCCACCGTCACCTCGACCGGTGCTGCGCCCCGGACGGCGGCGGCAAAGCGCTGGTGCTGGTAGAACGTCGATCCGTTGTGATCGCCCGCGTCCAGCAGCGCCGGATCGACCGGCAGTTCCATCGTATAGGGCCCCTTGGGATCGCGCGGGCTGACCGTCACCAGCGGCACCGGCGCGGGGCCGAGGGCGGCTGGCCAGAACCGCCCCGGACCGGGCACCTGCGCCTCGATCCGCGCAAGCGGGCCCACCGCGCTGATCTCCTCCTGAAAGCGCGATCCTTCGGCGAACATGCACAACTCCAGCATCGCCCGCGCGCCGCTGGCGAAATCGACAATGACATAGGCGTTGTCCCACACGTCAGACGCCTGCGCCTCGTCCTTGTGGTTCACGTCCTGCGCCGCACTCGCCATGACGCGGACGGGTTCGGATTGCAGAATCAACCGCATCAGGTCGAAGAAATGACAGCACTTTTCCACCAGCGTGCCGCCGGTGCGGGCGTTGGTGCGGTTCCAGCTGCCGACCTTGTCCAGAAACGGAAAGCGGTGTTCGCGGATCGTGAGCATGCGGATGCCGCCCGTCACCGCCGCCGCCTGCGCGATCAGGGCCGCGACGGGCGGCATGTAGCGGTATTCCATCGCCACCCAGACAGGATGCGGGTAGTCCGCGAACAGCGTCTGCACCGCGTTCATGTCGGCGGAATCGGTGAACAGCGGCTTTTCGCACAGGATCGGCAGGGGCCGCGTTTCGACGATCTGGCGCAGTTGCGGCAGGTGGCAGTCGTTCGGGCTGGCGATGATGAGCGCGTCCAGACCGGGCTGTGTCAGCAGATCCGCGAGGCTGGCCGCGATCCGCGCCCCCCCCGCCAGATCCGCCGCCGCCTGCGCCAGATCGGCCACCAGGTCGAACACCACAGCGACCCGCACATCGGGCAGAAGGGCGATGTTGCGGACATGCTCCTGCGCCATCATCCCGCAGCCGATCAGGCCATATCGCAACTCTGTCACGCGCTTACCCCTTGCCCATCCGGCTGACATAGCGCGCCCGGTCGTGATCGAACCATGTGCGCGAAAACTCTGCCGCCTGCCCGTCCGTGTCGCGCGACAGGCGCGTGATATGTGCAGCCTTCTGCCCCGCAGGCGGCACGAACTCCGCCGGTGCCCATGCGGGCACGGCGCGCAGGCCCAGACGATCCTCGACCGCCGCGATCACCAGATCGAACCGCTCGCGATAGACGCGATAGAGCGAATCCGACAAATCCCGCATGGTCAGGCTCTCCGCCCGGTCGCCGTCGAGCCAGATCTCCTCGACCGCGACGGGCACGTCGTCAAGATGCCGCAGGCGGCGGATGCGCCAGCCGTCGGGGGCAGCGCCGAAGCGGGGCGCGTCGGCAGGCTTGGCGTGTCGCCCCACGTCCAGCACCGTCGCCGTGGGCAAGCCGCCGCCGCCCGGTTTCTCCAACCGGAACAGACCATAGACCGACGCGACACCGGCCCGGTGCCGTACGTAATTACCGGACCCCTGCACCCGGTCCAGCAGGCCGGCCTCCTCCAGCACGGCCAGTGCCTTGCGCAGGGTGCCGACCGACAGACCCAGATCGCGGGCCATGTCCCGCTCACCCGGCAGGCGGGCGCCGTCGGCCAGATGGCCCGCCGCGATGTCGCGGATCAGGCGTTCGCTGACGGCCAGATACTTGGGAAGCGGGGCTGAGGCGTGCACGGGGGAAGCATCCAGATTGATACAGGATTGTTACATGGCAAACCGCGTGCTACGCAAGGGACAACCACAGCGGAGAGCCGCCATGACCGACACCATCGTTCCCATCACCAGCCCCGATCTGGACGCGGCAGAGGTGTCGTGGTTCGCCGCCCTGTGTTCGGACGACTACCAGTTCCTCGGCGTGCCTGACGGCGACCTGCGGTCCAGTTGGGCGCACTGCCGCGACATCGGGCTGGAGGCGGAGCGTCAGGGATTCCGCAACCTGCTCGCCCCCTCGTCCTATCAGGTGGGGCAGGACACGCTGTCCTACGTCGCCGCCATGGCGCCGCTGACCAGCCGCATCAACTTCCTCGCCGCCATCAGGTGCGGAGAGATGCAGCCCATCATGCTGGCCCGCACCATCGCCACGCTGGACCACATGTTGCAGGGGCGGCTGACGCTGAACGTCATCTCCTCCGACTTTCCGGGCGAGGTTGCCGACAGCGCCTATCGCTACCGCCGCAGTCACGAGGTGGTGCAGATCCTGCGGCAGGCGTGGACCCGCGACACCATCGACTTCGCGGGCGAGGTCTATGACTTCAAGGGCGTCCCCACCGACCCGGCGAAGCCGTACCAGACCGGCGGGCCGCTGCTCTACTTCGGCGGCTACAGCCCCGACGCGCTGGAACTATGCGGAGCACAGTGCGACGTCTACCTCATGTGGCCCGAAACCCGCGACGTGCTGGCGCAGCGGATGCGCGACGTGCATGCCCGTGCGGCGGCACATGGCCGTACGCTCGACTACGGGTTGCGCGTGCACATGATCGTGCGCGACACGGAAGCCGAGGCGCGGGAGTATGCGGATTACATCGCCAGCAAACTGGACGACGAATATGGGCGCATGATCCGCGACCGCGCGCATGACAGCATCAGCCTCGGCGTGGCGCATCAGGCGCGGGCACGCGCACTGGCCGATCAGTTCGGCTATACCGAACCCGGGTTGTGGACCGGCATCGGGCGCGCACGGTCGGGCTGCGGCGCGGCCCTCGTCGGATCCACCGACCAGATCCTGACCAAGATCAAGGACTACCAAAAGATGGGTATCCGGTCCTTCATCTTCTCGGGCTATCCGCATCTGGAGGAGGTCGTTCATTTCGGCACCCGCGTCATGCCGCACCTGACCACCTGTTCGCTGCCCGTGGCCTATGGCCGCGTGCCCCCCGCCCCCCCGCAGACCCCCCTTGCCGCAGGACCCCGCCGATGATCCCCCGCATTGCGATGACCTCCGACGTCAGCTTCAGCCGCATTGTCTACGGGTTGTGGCGGTTGGCCGACGATCCCGACACCAGCCCCGCCCACGTGCAGGCCAAGATCGAGGCGTGTCTGGCGCAGGGCATCACCACCATGGATCAGGCCGACATCTATGGCGGGTATATGGCCGAGGAGATCATGGGCGACGCCCTGCGGCAGGCCCCGCACCTGCGCGACGCGATCGAGGTCGTGACGAAATGCGACATCGTGGTGGACGCAGGCCGCCATGCGGGGGCCGCGGTAAAGCATTACGACACCAGCCGCGCGCATATTATGGCATCGGTCGATGCGTCGCTGCGGCTGATGGGCGTCGAGACGATCGACATGCTGCTGATCCACCGCCCCGATCCGCTGATGGACGCGGACGAGACGGGCCGCGCGCTGGACGATCTGGTGGCGGACGGAAAGGTGCGCAGCGTCGGCGTGTCGAACTTCCGCCCGTGGGACTGGGCGCTGCTGCAATCCGCGATGCGGACCCCGCTCGCCACCAACCAGATCGAGGTGTCGCTGGCGCACCTCGACCCGCTGACGAACGGCGATCTGGCGCATCTGCAGCAGCATCGCATCCCTGTCATGGCGTGGTCGCCGCTGGGCGGCGGTCGTCTGATGGACGGCGCGGGGGCGGCGGACCTGCACGCCGCGATGCAGAACATGGCGGACGCACAGGGCGTCGACACGGCGGCCATTGCGGTTGCGTGGTTGCTGGCGCATCCTGCACGCATCCTGCCCGTGATGGGCACCAACACACTTGCGCGCATCGCGACCCTGTCGGACGCGTTCAAGGTCAACATGACCCGGACGGACTGGTACACGCTCTACACCACCGCCCTTGGACAAGAGGTTCCCTGAATGGACGCCGGCACCATCCAATCCTTCGACCCCGCCGCAGATTCCGACAGCTTTCGCGGCGCGTTGGGCACCTTCGTCACGGGTGTCACGGTCGTGACGACAGACAGCCCCGAAGGGCCCGTCGCCATCGTCGCCAACAGCTTTGCCAGCGTGTCGCTGGACCCGCCGCTGGTGCTGTGGTCGCCCGCCAAATCCAGCCGCCGCTTCGAGCATTTCGCACAGGCCCGCCGGTTCGCCGTGCATGTGCTGTCGGCGAGCCAGCGCGATGTCTGCGCCGCGATCATCGCGTCCAAGACCGCCATCTCGAAGGTGCCGATGCACCTCTCACATTGCGGCATGCCGATCATCGAAGGCGCGCTCGCCACATTCGAGTGCAACCTCGAGGCGACCCACGACGCCGGCGATCACGTCATCGTCGTGGGCCGCGTGACCCGCGCCCACCACACGGGCGGCGACCCGCTGGTGTTCCACGCAGGCCGCTACGGCAGCTTCAGCGGCGCCGCCTGACGGCGGCGGCACCCTCGGCACGTCGTCTGGTCGGACGTATCCCGGTGGCGTGCGCCCTGCGGACAGGTGCGGCGCCGCCTCCTGCGTCTTCACCTGACACCGGCACCCGTGACTGCTCACGACAGGCACGATCACGACCCCGTTCGGAACGGTCATGCCTGCCCCCGCCGCGGGCTTCTTCTGGTCAGAAATATCCCGGGGGGGTGCGCTTGCGGACGGGGGCAGCGCCCCCCTCTACGGCTGCGGCCTAGGCAAGAGTCCTGATCGCCTGATACGCCGCGCGATACCGCCCGTGCGCGGCGGCGAAATCGTCGACCAGCGCCGCGACGGGCTCTACCGTCCGGGCGATCTGCGGCGTGCCGCAGACCTCTGCCCCCGCGCCCGTCGCGGCCATCAGGCCCAGACGTGCCGCGCCAAAGGCGCCGCCGAAGTCGCCTGCCACGGGCAGGTCGACGGGTAGGTCCAATGCCGTGGCGATGGCCTGCACCCAATAGTCGGACTTCGTCCCACCACCGACGCCGATCAGACGCTCGATCCGGGTGCCGGTGCCGGTCAGCGCGTCAAAGCTGTCGCGGATCGCGTGGGTCACCCCTTCCAGCACCGCGCGGGTCATCGCGCTGCGGTCGGTGGCGTGGTCCAGATGCAGGAACTGCGCACGCACGGCGGCATCGTTGTGCGGCGTCCGTTCGCCGCCCAGATAGGGCAGGAACAGCGTCCGCGACGGCGCGCGCAAGGACCCGAGGTCCGCCGTCAGCGCGCCTGCATCCTGTCCCGCCATACCGGCCCACCAGTTCAGCGCATCCGCCGCCGACAGGATCACGCCCATCTGGTGCCACGTGCCGGGCAGCGCATGGCAGAACGTGTGCACGGCACTGGCTGCGTCCGGCTGATAGCTGTCGGTCGCGGCAAAGAGCACGCCGGACGTGCCGAGCGACACGAAGGCCTGCCCCGGTGTCACGATCCCCGTGCCCACGGCGCTGGCGGCATTGTCGCCACCGCCGCCCGCCACCACCACGTCGCCCATGCCCCAGCGGCTGGCCAATGCGGGGCGCACCTTGCCGGAGACGTCGGACCCTTCGACCAGTCGCGGCATCGCGTCCCGGTCCAGCCCCGTGGCCGCCAGCAGGTCGTCGGACCAGTCGCGCGCGCCGACGTCGAGCCAGCTCGTGCCGGCCGCGTCCGACATCTCGGCCACGTGTTCACCGGTCAGCCACAGGCGCAGGTAATCCTTGGGCAGCAACACCTTGGCGATTTTCGCGAACAGGTCTGGTTCGTGGTTGCGGACCCAAGCGACCTTGGGCGCGGTGAAGCCGGGGAACACGATGTTGCCGGTCAGGCGGCGGAAGTCAGGGTTGTCGTCCAGCACCGCCGCCTCGCGGGCGGAGCGGGTGTCGTTCCACAGGATGCAGGGCCGCAGCACCGCATCGGCGGCATCGAGCAGCGTGGCGCCGTGCATGTGGCCCGACAGGCCGATGCCGCGCACTGCCGCCATGTCCACCTGACCGGCAAGGCTGTCCATGACGGCTTCTGCCGCAGCGACCCACGCGGCGGGGTCTTGTTCGGACCAGCCGTCATGGGGGCGCTGCACGGTCAGCGGTGCCACCGCTTCGGCCACCACGGCCTGTGCGTCGTCGATGACGATGCCCTTCAGGCCCGACGTGCCAAGATCGAGGCCGATATACATCAGGCGGCCTTTTGCGGCTTCTTGCCGAGGATGATCATGCCGAGGATGTCGTCGTCGGTCACGTCCTCGACCTTCTCTGTCCCCACGAGCTGGCCGTTCTTCATCACCGAAACACGGTCGCACAGTTCCATGACGTCGGCGATGTCGTGGGAGATGAGGAAGATGCCCAGACCCTGCCGCTTCAGCTCCTGCACAAGCTCGGCGACCATCTGGGTTTCCTGCGGACCAAGGGCCGCGGTCGGCTCATCCATGATCAGGATGCGGGCGTCGAAATAGACGGCGCGCGCGATGGCGACCGACTGGCGCTGACCGCCGGACAGGGCAGATACCGGCACGCTGAACTTTTTGAAGTTGGGGTTCAGGCGATGCATGATGGTGCGGCACTCCGCCTCCATCTGCGCATCGTCGACCACGCCGAAGCGCCCCGTCAGCTCGCGCCCCAGAAACAGGTTGCTGGCGGCGTCGAGGTTGTCGGCGAGTGCGAGCGTCTGGTAGATCGTCTCGATGTTGTAGGTGCGCGCGTCGCGGGGGTTGGTGATCGTGGCCAACTCGCCGTTGACGTAGATCTCGCCGCTGTCGGCCTGATAGGCGCCCGACAGGATCTTGATCAGCGTCGACTTGCCCGCGCCGTTGTGGCCCAGCAGGCCCACGACTTCGCCGGGGTACAGGTCGATGGTCACGTCATCGACGGCCTGAATGCCGCCGAAGGAAATCGAGATGTTGCGCATCTCGACCAGC
Organism: Loktanella fryxellensis; assembly: GCF_900110065.1. Lineage (GTDB taxonomy): Bacteria > Pseudomonadota > Alphaproteobacteria > Rhodobacterales > Rhodobacteraceae > Loktanella > Loktanella fryxellensis. Next base: position 140,077 of record NZ_FOCI01000005.1, read on the forward strand.
GGCGTGCCGCTGCGGTCGATGTGGGATGGTGTCTTAGTCATCGTCATGACCCCTTATTTCGATTTGCGGCGGTAGAGGATGTCGAGGAACACGGCCAGCACGAGGACCGAGCCCACCACGACCTGCTGCATCCCGGCGTCGAAGCCGATCAGCACCATCCCCGATTGCAGCGACTGCATCACCAGCGCACCGAGGATCGCGCCGAAGATCGTGCCGACGCCACCGGCCAGCGACGTGCCGCCGATCACGGCGGCGGCGATGACATAGAGCTCGTCCAGCGTGCCCAGCGCGTTGGTGGCGCTGTTCAGGCGGGCGGAGGCCACGACCGCCGACAGACCCGCGAGGCCGCCCATGATCGCGAAGATCTTGACCGTCATCCACTTGGTGTCGATGCCCGCCAGTGCCGCCGCCTCCGGGTTGCCGCCGATGGCAAAGACGTAGCGGCCGAATTTGGTGCGCTTCATCACGAAGGTCATGGTGACGGCGACGACCATCAGGATCAGCACGGGAATGGCGAAGCCGTGGCTGATGAACAGGGTCTCTGGGTCGGTGGTCAGGCCGTTCGCCGCGACGTACTGGCGGACGATGCCGGTGGGCCAGGGATAGCTGTTGACCAGCAGGACGGCCCCCACGACGGCGGCGCAGCCGACGATGGCGAGGAATGCATCGGCCCAGCGCGGACGCTTGGCGAACTTGAACTTCTCCCGCTGGCGGCGGCCGTTGACGATGGCATAGACGATGCCCGCGCAGATGATGGCACCCACGATCCAGCTGCCGATGAAACCGACCGACCCGTAAGGCCCGCCGCCCAGCAGCGCGAATGTGCTGTCCACCGGCGAGATCGTCTCGCCCCGCGCGATCAGGAACGCGGCGCCGCGCCAGACCAGCAGGCCGCCCAGCGTCACGATGAAAGCGGGGATGCCGCCGTAGGCCACGAGGCTGCCCTGGAACGCGCCGATCAGCATGCCGCACAGGATGCCGAACACGACGGTGATGACCCAGATCGCCGGATGACCGAGGCCGAGGTACTGCGGCAGGATGTTCACCTGCATCATGCCCATCAGGATCGCGGTGAAGCCGAGGATGGACCCCACGCTGAGGTCGATGTGGCGGGTCACGATGACCAGCACCATGCCCGTCGCCATGATCCCGATGGACGCGGTCTGCACGCTCAGGTTCCACAGGTTGCGCGGCGTCAGAAAGAAGCCCTGACCGTTCACCAGCACGCCGTACATGTGAAAGCCGCCCCAGATCAGCACGAGGGCCACGACCATGCCGATCAGGCGGGTGTCAAGCTCTGTCGCGGCGAGGAACCGGGACCAGGCGCCGGGCTGCTGGCCCTTGGGCAGGCCCGGTAAGGTGGCCGTCGCCTGTGTGGGTGGCGGATTCGACGGCGCCGCCGGGGCGTTCGGGGTGTCGGTCATGGCTGGTCCTGTGCGGCTGGAACGGATGCAGGGCGCGACGGTGGGGTGTCGATGACACACAGCGGGGCAAAGCCCCGGCGACCTGTCGCGCGGAAATCGTCAAGGGGTGGGATCGCAATTGAAAACCGGCGCGGGGACAAGCGCCCCCGCGCCGGCAGTGTCGCACGACCTTACTGGCAGGCAGCAACCGTATCGAGCGCGCCTTCGCAGGCCTGCTCCTTGGTGATGTGGCCTGCGTCGATCGCGAGGTTCAGGTTGTCGGCGGTGATCGGCGTGGGGGCGAGGAAGATGGCGTTCATCTCGACGCCGTTCTCGCCGCCGGACCACTTCTGCGCCTCGGGGATGGCGTCGATGGCGGTGCCACCGGCCATCGCCACGGCGATTTCCGCCGCGCGCTTGCCCAGATCGCGGCTGTTCTTCCAGACCGACACGGTCTGGTCGCCACGGGCGACGCGGTTCAGCGCGGCAAGGTCGCCGTCCTGACCACCGACGGGGATATCCAGACCCTGGCTGGCCAGAGCGGCGATCGCACCACCGGCCATGCCGTCGTTCTGGGCCAGAACGGCGGCGATCTCGTTGTTGGCGGACGTCAGGATCTGCTCCATGTTGTCCTGTGCGCCTTCGGGCTTCCAGCCGTCGGTGAACGCTTCACCGGCGATGGTCACGGTGCCCGCATCGACCAGCGGCTGCACGACTTCCATCATGCCTTCCAGCAGGAAACCTGCGTTGGGATCACCGGGATCGCCCTTGATGATCGCGATGTTGCCGCCCTCGGGGGTCGCATCCATCACGGTCTGCGCGATGATCGTGCCCACGCCGCGGTTGTCGAAGGTCAGGTAGAAGGCGCGCTCGTCCTCGATCAGACGGTCATAGCCGACGACGGGGATGCCTTCGTTGGCGGCCTGATCGATGGCAGGTGCGATCGCGTCCTTGTCCATGGCCAGCACGATCAGTGCGTCGGCACCCTGCGCGATCAGCGCCTCGATGTCGGTCAACTGCTTGGCAGCAGAAGCCTGCGCGTCCGCGGAAATGTAGGTCGCACCTGCGGCTTCGAGGGCCTCCTTGATGGCCGCTTCGTCGGTCTTCCAGCGCTCTTCCTGAAAGTTCGACCAGCTGACGCCGACGGTCATGCCGTCCTGCGCCATCGCGGCCGAGCTAAAGCCGACCGTCGCGATGACGGCGGCGATGATGGATTTGTTCATGGTGTCCTCCCAGACATCTGATCCGCGGTGCGGGGATTCGAGCGTCTCCGCCCGGTGACGCACAACATGCCGAGTTAAATTCAGTTGTCAAAATAATTTAACAGGCCGCGTGAAATATTCTTGCAGAATCTGCGGTCGAAAGGCGTAATGCAGCGTGATGATGCTGCGGCGGGGCCGTTCCGGGGAGGGAGCGGGTTTGCGAGTGCAGCATTATCTTTGGGGGATGAAGTTATGTACGATGCTGGCAGCGATGCGGGCAAGGGTCCTGCATCAGGGTCCGCCGTCACCGGGTGTGGCCCGCTGATGCCCAGCCAGGCCGACCGCGGCAATAGCCTGCGCCAGCAGGTCTTCGTGCATGTGAGGGCCATGGGACAGGTCAGCCGCGCCGACATCGCACGTGGTCTGGGGATCAGCGCAGGCAGCGTCACCGCGATCACCGCCGATCTGATTCAGGCCGGCGTGCTGCTTGAAATCGCGGATCAACCCCGCGAAGGGCCGCGCGAAGCCGGGCGCGGCAGGCCTCCCGTGGCGCTGGCCGTCGCCCCGCAGGGCCGCATCGTGGTGGGCATCAAGGTGGCCGACACCCGCCATTCCGCCGTACTGGCGGATTTCGCAGGCAACATCCTGTCCGACCTGACCCTGCCCGTCCGCCAGCCGCGCAAGCCGGCCGCTGCCCTCGTGACCGAACTGGGCGTGCTGGTGGACCGTCTGCTGGCGCAGGCTGGCCGCGACCGGGGCGATCTGATCGGCGTGGGTCTGGGCATCTCGGGGATCGTGGAACACGAGACGGGCCTTGTCGCGTGGTCGCCGCTGATCGCAGGGCGCGACGTGGCGCTGGGGCAGTTGCTGGCGGCCCGGCTGGATGTGGCCGTGCAGATCGACAACGACGCCAACGTTCTGACGCTGGCCGAGCTGTGGTTCGGGGCGGGCCGCGACCGGACCGATTTCGCCGTGGTGACGGTGGAACACGGCGTCGGCATGGGCCTCGTGCTGGACAACCGCCTGTTCCGCGGCAGCCGCGGCATGGGGATGGAGCTGGGCCACACCAAGGTCGCCCTGGACGGGGCGCTGTGCCGCTGCGGCCAGCGCGGCTGCCTGGAGGCGTATCTGGCCGACTATGCGCTGGCCCGGGAGGCCGCGACGGCACTCGATCGGGTACCCGCCGCCTCCGACCACGACACGATGATCGAGGCGCTCTACGCCGAGGCGCGGGCGGGGAATGCCGCCGCCGCCACGATCTTTCGCCGGGCGGGGCGCTATCTGGCGCTGGGGCTGGCGAACGTGGTGCAACTCTTCGATCCGGCGCTCATCATCCTCGCCGGCGAACGGATGCGCTACGACTACCTTTATTCCGACGCCATGCTGCGCGAGATGCAGGCCCTGACCCTGTCCGAGGGGCGCACCACCTGTGCAGTCGCCACGCAGGTCTGGGGCGATCTGGTCTGGGCGCGCGGTGCCACGGCGCTGGCGCTGACCTGTGCCACGCAGGCGGTGCTGGGACCCTGAGGGTGCACGGACCCGCGGGTGGATTGGATCGGCGTTTGACCGAAGCCGGAAAATGATCTAGAACAAAACAGGAACAAATGGAATCGGATCGTCGCCGTGGACAGCCCCCTTCGCCCTGCATCGACACTCTGCCGCAGCCCTGACGGGGACGCGGATGACGGGAATGCCCTGCCGTCCGGCGTGGCGGAACCGACGCTTGCGGAATTCTTTGCGGCGACCGTCACCGACGGCGCGGTCACCGGTTTCGTGTGCAGCCAGCTTGCGGCGGTGGTGGCCAGCGGCAAGCCGGTGTTGTGGGTGCAGGACCGCCTGACCCAGCGCGAGACGGGCAAGCCCTTTCCCCCCGGTCTGCCACAGGGGTTGAAACTCATCCTCGTGACCGTGAACCGCGCCGTCGACGTGGTGTGGAGCATGGAGGAAGGTCTGAATTGCAGCGCCGTCGGCGCCGTTCTGGGAGAGGTCTGGGGCGACCCGGCTGCGCTGGACTTTACCGCGACCAAGCGGCTTGCGATGCGGGCCGAGGCGCATGGCATCCCCGCCCTGCTGATCCGCCGCGCAGCACAGCCGAACCTCAGCGCCGCACGGCAACGGTGGCGCATCGCATCCCTGCCGGCACGGCTGGACCCGGATGACAACCGCGCGCCCGGCGCGGCCTTGTGGCAGGCGGACCTGTTCCGGGCCCGTGGCCGCGCCCCGGGGCAATGGGTGGCCGGCCCCGGACCTGCGGGCGTCGTGCTGTCCCACCACTTGCACATGGAAACCGGGCACAGCCCGGCCCTGCGCGCCACGGGCTGACCCTGCGGGGATGGCGATGCCGGGGTGGCCCGTCGGGGTGGCCCGTCTGGCTGGCTTGTCAGCCGGATCGGAGCCGAAGGCATGGATGAGTGCCGCTCGTTATGCCGTTCTACGACCCGTCCCGCGACGACATGCTCCTGATGCCATGCTCCTGCCGACGTGCCCCACCGACGACATCCCGCGCCGACGCCGCGCCGACCAGCCACATGACGTTCCAGACCCAATGACCCCTTTCACAGCGTGACCCCCATGACCGAAGAAATGCACGCCCGGATCCTGCCCTTTCCCGCCCGCCCGCACGCAACCGCGGGCGCGGCGGCAGCCCTGCCCTTGCACATGCCCCATGTGTCGCAGACGATACCGGCGGCGCTGCAAGGCCCGCTCCTGCGGCCACTTTCGGTCATACGGCTGGCGCAGGTGCAGGCGATCCGCGCATGGGCCGGTGCACTGGAACTGGACGCGCCGGAAGGCAAGGCCGCGCAGGTTGGATCGCGAGCCGTCTCGAGGGCCGGATCGGGCCTCGGATCACGGTGGTCCTGCCTGACGGATCATGCGTCATCCGTCGCAGGCGCCATGCCCCACCACCGCATGAAGGACGAGCCGCATCCCGGCAGCCCCGTCATCGCACGGCGCGGCGGCGATCCGTCTGCGGCGGGGAGCGACCGGGCGTCGGTGCCCGTCGGTGGCACCGCACCGGACGCCCCCCCGTCCACGCAGGCGCGGTCGCGGCGGATCGTCAGCATCCATTTGACCGATTTCGCCATGGACCGCTGGCTGCGCAGTGCCGCAGCACGACAGGACGCACCGCCAGACGACCTGCCCGTGGTGCTGGCCACGGACGGCCCCCACGGTCCCGTGGTCAGCGCCACGAACCGGGCCGGACGCATGGCCGGCGTGCGATGCGGCCTACGCGTCGTGGACATGCGCGCGCTGTGCCCCGGCCTGCACGTGGTGCCTGCAGACCCTGACGGCGACCGGGCCGTGCTGGACCGGCTCGTGCTCTGGGCCAGGCGGTGGTGCCCCTGGACGGCGCCGGACGGCCCTGACGGCATCGTCATGGACGCGACCGGATCGGATCACCTCTGGGGCGGACCAGCCGAGATGTTGCGCGCGATCGAAGGCAGCCTCGGCGCGTTGGGGTTCGCGTCACGCCCTGCCATGGCACCGACCCGCGGGGCTGCCTGGGCGCTGGCCCGTCACGGCGCCGTCCGTGCCGTGGCGATGCCCGACACGCTGGCCACGCTGACGGCGCCCCTGCCGGTGCAGGCGCTGCGGCTGGATCCTGCGACGGTGCTGCTGTTGCAGCGCCTTGGCCTCGGGACCATCGGCGACATCGTCGCCGTGCCGCGCGGCAGCCTGGCGCGGCGCTTTGCGGACGCGCCCCCGATGCAGCATCCGCTGGCGCGGCTCGACCAGTTGCAGGGCCGCCTGCCCGAACCCGTGAATGCCACCTACGACCCGCCGCGGTTCGCGGTGCAGGCCCGGCTGGCCGAACCCGTGCAGGACCCGACCCCGCTGCTGCCGGACCTGTGCGCCGCCCTGTGCCAGGCGCTGGCCGATGCGGGGCACGGGGCGCGGCGCCTGACCCTCACGGTCTATCGCACCGATGCAGAGGTCAGCACGGTGACGGCCGCCACCGCCCGGGCCAGTCGCGATCCCGACCACCTGCGCCGCCTGTTCGACGACCGCCTGACCCGCATCGATCCGGGCTTCGGGTTCGAACTGGTCACGCTGGCCGCGGCGACGAGCGAACCGATGACCATCGGACAGACCCGACTGGATGGCGGGACCGAGGGTGGAGCTGTCCTGGCCCAGATGGTGGACCGGCTGTCGGCGCGCCTGGGCCCCCAGGCGATCCGCACCCCGGCCCGCCGCCCCAGCCACATCCCCGAACGCAGCCTCGGCTGGGCCCTGGCCCTCAGCCAGGCCCCGCGCGGCACGATCCCATGGACGTGGATGGACCGGCCCCTGCGCCTTTACGACATGCCGGAGGAGATCTTCGTCCTCTACGCCCTGCCGGAAGGACCGCCCGCCCAGTTCCGCTGGCGACGGGTGACCTGCCGGATCGCCCGTTTCGCGGGTCCCGAACGGATCGCGCCGGAATGGTGGTCCGATCGCCCGGGCACCCGCCTGCGCGATTACTACCGGATCGAGGACGACGTCTGCCGCCGCCTGTGGATCTACCGCGACGGCGTCTATGGCGACGACCACCGCGACCCGCCGCGCTGGTTCGTGCACGGCATCTACGGGTGATCCCCGTGGCCCCCGTCGCTGGGGGGGCCAGCCCCCCCGGGCCATGGGCCCGCCCCCCCGGGATATTTTCAACCAGAAGAATTAGGACCTCCTTAACCACCGTCATCTATGGTGATGAAGCGGTACAGGCGGGGACGCCGATGACCGCACCAGGAGAAGGCGTCCCGTCGCCTCAGACGGTCACGGGACGCTGGACCCCGCTGGAGCAGTCCGGGCTTCTTCTGGTCCCAAATATCCCGGGGGGGCCGCCTCTGGCGGCGGGGGCAGCGCCCCCATGCGACCCCAATGCGGGGGATGCCCCCGGGGTGTGGGACGACGAAAACGACACGGACCCTGCCACCGGCAGCATCGACGCACGCCCGCAGGGTGTCACGACCCTGATCAGTTCCTTCATTACGGCAGTCCTGCCGGGCGCGACGGATCGACAGGTACGCCCTGCCGCGGCATCGCGGCGGACAGCAATCCCTGTCGCAATACGGTTGCGGACGGCACGTGCTGTCGCGGCAGAGTTGAGGGCAACAAGTCCTGTCGCGGCGCGGTTGCGGTCAATAATTTCTGTCGCTGCGGGATTGCGGACAGCAATCCATCTTATGGCGTCACCGCGGCCAGCGACCCATCTTACGGCATCGCTGCGGCCACGGGACGGGCGGACCGCGACGCATGGAGGCTTTCACCGCATCCGCTGCCCCGTGGTCGATCCCGTCACCAACCGCGCCGATCCCTCTCATGCCTGAGAACGATCACATCCATCCCCGCCGCACGCTGCCCGAAGACGGGGTCTATGCGAAGAACCCGCGCGCGGCTTATGTCGAACTCGGCCTCTTCACCTGTTTTTCGTTCCTGCGCGGGGCCTCCGACGCAGCCGATCTGGTGCTCGAGGCCTGGTCCCTGGGTCACGACGCGATCGGCTGTGCGGATCTGAACAGCCTTGCCGGTGTGGTCCGCATCCACACCGAAGCAAAGAAGGCGCACCTGCGCCCGGTGATCGGTGCGCGCATCGCGCTGGTGGGCGGCGAGACGTTCCTCGCCTATCCGCGCAACCGCGCGGCTTACGGGCGGCTCAGCGCGCTGATCTCCAAGGGGCGGCGGCACGACCCGGACGGGGCGTGGCAGGCCAAGGGCGTGTGCGACCTGACGCTGCGCGACCTTGCGGATCACGCGGACGGGGTGCAGCTGATCGCCGTGCCGCCGCGCGACCTGCGCGGCTTTGCCGACAGCTTGCCGCGGCTGGTGCGCGCCCTGCCCACGCTGAAGTGGATCGCGGCCAGCCACCTCTATCGCGGCGACGACCGGGCGCGGATCACCCGGCTCGACCGGATGGCGGGGCAGCACGGGTTGCGCCTGCTGGCCACGAACGACGTCCTCTATCACGCGCCCCACCGCCGCCCGTTGCAGGACGTGATGACCTGCATCCGCGAAAAGACCACCCTGGCCCGCGCCGGTCACCTGCTGGAGGCGAATGCAGAGCGGCACCTGAAATCCCCCGCCCAGATGCAGGCGCTGTTCGCCGAATGGCCCCATGCCATCGCCGCCACCCGCGCGGTGGCCGATGCCTGTCTCTTCGATCTGGAGGAGCTGGCCTACGAATACCCATCCGAGGTCATCCCGCAGGGCATCACGCCGCAGGCGCATCTGGAGGCGCTGACCTGGGCGGGGGCCGCCGCGCGCTATCCGGACGGGATAGCACCCGAGACGCAGGCGACGCTGCGCAAGGAACTGGCGATGATCGAAAAGCTGAACATCGCGCAGTATTTCCTGACCATCCACGACATCGTCCTGTTCGCGCGGTCGCGCGGCATCCTGTGTCAGGGGCGCGGGTCTGCGGCCAATTCCGCCGTCTGCTACGTCCTTGGCATCACCGCCGTCGACCCCGCCCAGCACGCCCTGCTGTTCGAGCGGTTCATCAGCGAGGAACGCAAGGAGCCGCCGGACATCGACGTGGATTTCGAGCATGAGCGGCGCGAGGAGGTGATCCAGCACATCTATAAAAAGTATGGCCGCCACCGGGCCGGTCTGTGCGCCACCGTCATCCACTATCGCCCCCGCTCCGCGATCCGCGAGGTCGGCAAGGTCATGGGCCTGTCCGAGGACATCACCAGTGCCTTGGCCAAGACCGTCTGGGGCAGCTGGGGCACCGACATCGGCGACAGCCACGCGGCCGAGGCTGGCGTCGATCTGTCTGACCCGCTGTTGCGGCGCACGCTGATCGTGGCGCGGCAGATGATCGGGATGCCGCGCCATCTGGGCCAGCACGTCGGCGGCTTCATCCTGACCGAACGGGCGCTGACCGAAACCGTGCCGATCGGCAACGGGGCCATGCCCGAGCGGACCTTCATCGAATGGGACAAGGACGACATCGACGCGCTGGGCATCCTGAAGGTCGACATCCTCGCCCTTGGCATGCTGACCTGCATCCGCAAGTCGTTCGACCTGATCCGGGCACATTACGGCCACGACTGGACGCTGGCGACGGTCCCGCAGGAGGATCCGCGCGTCTATGCCATGCTGTGCAAGGGCGACAGCATCGGTACGTTTCAGGTGGAATCCCGCGCGCAGATCAACATGCTGCCACGGCTGCGGCCGATGACCTTCTACGATCTGGTGATCGAGGTCGCCATCGTCCGCCCCGGCCCCATCCAGGGCGACATGGTGCACCCCTATCTGCGGCGCAGGTCGGGGGCGGAACCCGTCAGCTACCCCAGCCCCGGCGCACCGCACGACCCGGAAGAGTTGAAGAAGATCCTCGGCCGCACCCTCGGCGTGCCGATCTTTCAGGAACAGGCGATGAAGATCGCCATCGACGCGGCGCAGTTTTCGCCTGCCGAGGCGAACGAGCTGCGCAAGGCGATGGCCACGTTCCGGTCGCGCGGCACGATCGCGCTGCTGGAGCAGAAGATGGTCGGCCGCATGGTCAAGCGCGGCTATGACGAGGATTTCGCCACCCGCTGCTTCAATCAGATCAAGGGGTTCGGCGACTACGGCTTTCCCGAAAGCCACGCGGCGAGTTTCGCGCAGCTGGTCTATGTCTCGGCCTGGCTGAAGTGCCATTATCCGAACGTGTTCTGCGCGGCCCTGCTCAATTCGCAGCCCATGGGGTTCTATGCGCCGGCGCAACTGGTGCGGGATGCACAGAACCACGGTGTCGCAGTGTTGCCGGTCGATGTGAACTATTCCGACTGGGACTGCACGCTGGAGCCGCACCGCAGCGGCTATGCCCTGCGGTTGGGGATGCGGCAGATCGGGGGGATGCGCGCCGATATGGCCGCCCGCATCGTGGATGCCCGCGATGCCCCGTTCGAGGATCTGGCGACGCTCAAGACCCGCGCCCGGCTGACCGCCCCCGTGGTGCGCCGTCTGGCCGAGGCGGACGCGGTGCGGTCCCTGTGGATCGACCGCCGCCAGGCCCTGTGGGAGGCGCGGGCCCTGCGCGACGCACCCGACCTGCCGCTGTTCCGCGACGCCAGCGACGAAGGCGCGGAGGTGCCCGTGCCCCTGCCCGTCATGCCCGTGTGCGAACAGGTGGTGGCCGATTACCAGACCCTGCGCCTGTCGCTGAAGGCGCATCCCATGTCCTTTTTGCGGCGCAGCCTGACGCGGCAGGGCTATGCCAGCACAGCCGATCTGCAGGGCATGACCAAGGGGCGCAAGGTCAAGCTGGCAGGTCTCGTGCTGATCCGGCAGCGGCCCGGCAGCGCCAAGGGCGTGTGCTTCATCACCGTCGAGGATGAGGCGGGTGTCGCCAATCTGGTGGTCTGGCCCACGGTGATGGAGCGGTTCCGCAAGGCGGTGATGCAGTCGCGCCTGCTGGTCGTCGAAGGGTATGTCCAGCGCGACGGGCAGATCATCCACGTCGTGGCCCAGTCGCTGACCGACCGGTCCGATGCACTGCTGCGGCTGGCCCCCGGTGCGATGCCGCAACAGATGGGGCGCGGCGACGAGGTGACGCATCCGCAGCCCCCCAACGGGGGCCGCCAGCATCCGCGCGACGTGCGGGTGATCCCGAAGAGCCGGGATTTCAAATGATGCCCCGCGTCTTTTGCATGGCTGGCCCGACGACCCATGCACATGCAGCATGACAGTCATGCGACGATGAGGCTTGCCAGCCTGCCCTTTCGTCGCAGGTAAAGATGACACATATCCCAGACCCGGACCCGTCACGATGAGCTTCGTCCTCAGCGCCGAACAGCGCCGCAATCCTGCCGCCCTCGGCTATGTCGAATTCGTCGCGATGATCGCGCTGCTCATGGCACTGAACGCGGCGGCGATCGACATCTACATCCCCGCCCTGCAGGATATCGGGTCGGCGCTGGGTGTCACGGACGAGAACAAGCGCCAGTTCGTCATCACCGCCTACGTCCTCGGGTTCGGCGGGGCGCAGATCATCTATGGCCCGCTGTCGGACCGCTATGGGCGGCGTCCGGTGCTGTTCGGCGGCCTTGCGATCTATCTGGCGGGGGCCATCGCCGCCGTGTTCGTGCCGACGTTCGAGGCGCTGCTGGTCACGCGGCTGGTGCAGGGCATCGGCGCCGCAGCGACGCGGGTGATCGCCACATCCGTGGTGCGCGACCGCTTCGGCGGGGCGCAGATGGCCAGCGTCATGTCGCTGGTCATGATGGTGTTCATGGTCATGCCCGTGTTCGCGCCGAACATCGGGTCCGTCGTCATGGCGTTCGGGACGTGGCGCGAATTGTCGGGTTTCATGGTGGTGTTCGGACTGGTCGCCATGATCTGGGCCTGGGCGCGCCTGCCGGAAACGCTGGACCCCACGAACCGCCGCCCGCTGCGGGTGAAACCCGTGGCCGAGGCCTTCGGCATCGTGCTGACCAACCGCATCGCGTTCTGCTACACGCTGGCAATGGCGTCGTTCTTTGGCGCGCTGTTTGCGTTCATCGGGCAGGCCGAGCAGATCTATACGGGCATCTATGTCCTTGGGCCACAGTTCACCCTCTACTTCTCGCTCGTCGCGGTGTTCATGGCGGGGTCGTCCTTCGCCAATTCGCGGCTGGTCGCACGGTTCGGCATCAGGCGGCTGTCGCATGGCGCGCTGATCGGCTTCATCGTCATGGCCGCGCTGCATCTGGCGCTAGCGGTGTTCTATGGCGGGGCCACGCCGTTCCCGCTGTTCCTGATCCTGTTCATCGGCATGATGTGCTTCTTCGGCTTCGTGCCCACCAATTTCAACGCCATGGCGATGGAACCGCTGGGCCGCGTGGCGGGTGTCGCGTCATCCGTCCTCGGCTGTGCGCAGACGCTGGGCGGCGGGTTGCTGGGGGCTCTGGTCGGATACCTTTATGACGGCACGCTGATCCCGCTGCTAAGCGGCTTTCTCGTGCTGGCAGTCATGTCGCTCGGCTGCGTGCTGGTGGCGGAACGCGGGCGGCTTTTCGGGGCCTGACCCGGGGCTCAGGCCCCAGTCTGCGCCGCCGCCAGTCCCTTGCCGATGATCGGCCCGGTGGGGCGCCCGGTGGGCGATCCGCCCAAGGGTTCCAGCGTCACCTCGTACAGCTGTTGCGCCGCAGGATCGGGCAGATCGTCGAAGCGCAGGTCAGCGGCCATACGACCGTCCAGCACCCCAAGCGAAACCGGACCCATGTCGGCGCTGGGCAACGTCCAGACCTGCAGGGCGCGGTCGTCCGGCACGGTGATGTCGGCGACGAACCGCACCGTCGCGGTGTCGTTGCCGTAATCGTCCACCACCGCCTGCGGCACGCCCGCGTCGTCGACCAGCACCGCGACGACCTGCGGCGCGGGCCGCGGTCGCAGGGTCGCTGCACCCAGGCCGACCGCAAGCCCGACCACCGCCGCTGCAAGCCCCGGCCACAGGCGGCGCGGTGCTGCGGGGATGTTGGCGGGCGCCACCAGTGCGCCCTGCGGCAAGGTGGCGATCCGCGACAGCACGGTGGCCGTGAACCCGGCGGGCAAGGGCTGCGGTGTGGCGCTGAGGTCCAGCGGCAGCAGACGGTCGCGCAGATCGCCCACAAGCGTGGCGAGGTCCGCGTCGCGGGCGCTCAGTTCGGCCATCAGCGCATCCTCGGACGGCGACAGCAGGCCAAGCACGTGGTCGGGTACCAGATCGACGATCTCTTGCGACAGCTGCGTCATCCCAGACACTCCTTCAGGCGCTGCAGGCCACGGCGGATCATCGACTTGACCGACCCCAGCGGTGCGGTGGTGCGTGCGGCAATCTCGTCATGGGTGAAGCCCGCCACGTGGGCCAGCAGGATCGCATGGCGGCTGGCATCGTCGAGGGTGTGCAAACAGTCGCGCAGGCGCGTGGGCGCGCACAGGATTTCCCAGCCCTCTTCGGGCACCACCTGCTGACGGTTGTCCTGCAGGACCGCCAGATCGGCGGGGTCCATCAGCGCCAGCCGCTTGCCGTCGCGCAGCATGTTCAGGCAGCGGTTGCGCAGCACCGCACAGATCCAGCCACGGGCCGATCCATGGGCCGCATCCCACTGGTGCGCCTTGCGCCAGACCTGTAGCATGGCATCCTGCAGCGCCTCCTCAGCCAGATCACTGCGCCCGAGGATGCGGCGCGCGACGCCCAGAAGAAGCGGTCCCTCGGTGGCGAGAATGGCGTCGATGCCGTACGCCTGCCCTGCCGCCACGGCGATCAGGGCGCGGCGCAGGCGGTCGGCGCGGTGTGCCGTGCTGTCGTGATCGTCCAAGGTGCGCCCCCGCAAAGTCAACTGTCGTGTTTGCCGTGCGCGCATGGTGACGCGGACGGTGCGCGGGGGCAACCGGTGACGACGGGACTGTGCGGGGGCGAGCGACATCATGTTGGCGACCTTTCCTATGTGTAAGGACACGGCGCGTCGTCCACTGGATGCAGGAAACCACGCATGGGGCGGAAAAAAGTGTCGGATGCGAAAAAAAGTGAGCGCGGTCTGCATCCGAATCGGCGCGGCCCGTGTCCTTACTGACATGGACGGCCAGACAGGCCGCCACGACTGTAACCCAAGAGGATGTATCATGCTTCGTATCGCAGTTTACTCGACCACCGCCCTGACCCTGTCGATGGGTGCCGCCCACGCCGCCCCCGCCGTGGCGCTGGTCGGTGACAAGACACTGGTGATGTTCGACACCGACACGCGCACCGTCAGCGGCACCATCGAGGTGACGGGCGTGGACAGCCTGCTGGGCTTCGACCTGCGCCCCGCCGACAACACGCTGGTCGGCGTGACCCCTGACATGGTGATCGTCACCATCGACCCCGCCACCGGTGCCACGACCGAGCTGTCCACCATGGACACGCCGCTAACCGTCGGCGATGCGCCCGTCGTCGTCGACTTCAACCCGATGGCCGACCGTCTGCGGTTCATGACCGGCACCACCAACCACCGCGTCGACGTGACCACCGGCGCCGTCACCGTCGATGGTGAGCTCGCGTTCGTCGAAGGCGACATGCATGCGGGCGAGGTGCCGAACACCGTCGCCGCCGCCTACATCAACAGCTTCGGCACGCCGGAAGCCACCGCGATGTACAACATCGACGCCACTATCGGTGGCCTGATCCAGCAGACCGCACCGAACGACGGCACGCTGGCCGCCATCGGCACGCTGGGCCTGACCGAGCCCGCAGCGACCTACGCCTTCGACGTTCAGGGCACCGAGGCGGGCGAGAACACCGCGTTCCTCGTGAACGGCACGACCCTCTACACCGTCGATCTGGAAACGGGCATGGCCACCGAGGCCGGTTCGATCGAAGGCGTAGACGGCGACATCCGCGACATCGCGATCCTCCCCGCGATGTAAGCGGACCCTGGCGCGGCCCCCACACGGGGCCGCGCCGCACCTGCTGCCGCGACCGTCACAGGATCATGGCAACCGGTCCGACCCTGCGCTCATCCTGCACCGATCCGCCACGCATGGCCTGCAGGAGCCCTTATGGAACGTCGGATCGAACGCAGCCTCTTTGCCAGCCGCTGGTTGTTGGCACCGATGGATCCGGGCCTCGTCGTCACGGTCGCGGTGCTGGTGTGAACCTTTGCGCTGCAACTCTACGCCTTCATGCTCAGCATCCCCGGCCTGACACTGGACGACGCAATCCTTGGCGTGCTGTCGCTGATCGATCTGTCGCTGGCGGCGAACCTTCTGATGATCGTGATCTTTTCCGGCTACGAGAATTTCGTCAGCCGCATGGACATCGACGACCACCGTGACCGTCCATCATGGCAGGGCGACGTGGATTTCACGGAGCTGAAGCTGAAACTCGTCGCATCCATCGTCGCCATTTCGGGCATCCACCTGCTGAAGGTCTTCATGGACATCGCCAAATACACCAGCGCGCAGATCGGCTGGATGGTGACGATCCATCTGGTCTTCGAGATCTCGGGCGTGCTGCTGGCGGCGATGGACTGGATCGCCAACTACGGCAAGACGCTGAAGGTCCGCAAGGGCTGATCCCGTCGGCCGGGCGTCAGGGGACGCCCGGCCGACACCGCGATCAATCCTCGGCGGCGGCGACCTTGCTCAGCACGTCGCCCTTGCCGCGCCACCGCAGCAGCGGCGGCACCACGAGGCCGAGGAATGCGAGTGTCAGCAGCACCGCCGACACCGGCGAGGCGACAAGCGTTGTCCAGTCGCCTTGGCTGATCGCAAGTGCCCGGCGCAACTGCTGTTCCGCCATCGGGCCGAGGATCAGGCCCACCACCACGGGCGCGATGGGATAGGCGTGCAACCGCATCAGGTAGCCCATGATCCCGAAGATCATCAGCATCGACAATTCCACCGGCGACGGGTTCACGCCGATGGTGCCCAGTGTGGCGAACAGCAGGATACCCGCATAGAGCCAGTGCCGCGGGATCGTCAGCAGGCGCACCCACAGGCGGATCAGCGGCAGGTTCAGGACCAGCAGCATCACGTTCGCCACCAGAAGGCTGGCGATCAGCCCCCAGACCAGCGTCGGTGCCGTCACGAAGAGGAGCGGTCCCGGTTGCAGGCCGAACTGCTGGAACCCCGCCAGCATGATCGCCGCCGTCGCCGTCGTGGGCAGACCCAGCGTCAGCAGCGGCACCAGCGTCCCGGCGGCGGCGGCGTTGTTCGCAGCCTCCGGACCTGCCACGCCCTCGATGGCGCCGTGGCCGAACTCCTCGGGCTTGCGGGCAAAGCGTTTCTCGCTGCCATAGGACAGGAAGCTCGCGATGTCGGCGCCGCCAGCGGGCATCGCCCCGATGGGAAAGCCGATGGCCGTGCCGCGCAGCCAGGGTCGCCACGACCTGCTCCAGTCCTCGCGCGTCATGCGGACGGACCCCTTGATCGCGTGGATCTTGTCGTGCATCGCAGACCCCTGGGCTGCGACGAACAGCGCCTCGCCCACCGCGAACATGGCGACCGCCAGCGTCGTGACCTCGACCCCGTCCAGCAGTTGCGGCACGCCGAACGACAGCCGCGCCTGCCCCGTCAGCCCGTCGATCCCGACGACACCAAGGGCCAAACCCACGAAGAGCGAGGTCAGCCCCTTCATCGTGCTGTCGCCGAAGGCGGCGGACACGGTGATGAAAGCCAGCATCATCAGTGCGAAATAATCGCGCGGGCCCAGCACCAGCGCCAGCTTCACCACGAAGGGTGCGAGGAACGCCAGCGCCAGCGTGGCCAGCAGGCCGGCCACGAACGACCCGATGGCCGCCGTCGCCAGCGCGGGCCCCCCGCGCCCGGCGCGGGCCATCTTGTTGCCCTCGAGCGCCGTGACGATGGATGCGCTTTCACCCGGCGTGTTCAGCAGGATCGACGTGGTCGATCCGCCGTACATCCCGCCGTAATAAATGCCAGCGAACATGATCAGCGATCCGGCAGGGTCGAGGCCGTAGGTGACGGGCAGCAGGAGTGCCACGGTCAGCGCGGGCCCGATGCCCGGCAGCACGCCAACGGCGGTCCCCAGGGTCACGCCGATCAGCGCATAGAGCAGAATCATCGGCTGCATCGCCGTGGCCAGACCCTGCGCCAGAAAGCCAAAGGTATCCATGTCAGCTCCCGAAGATCGTCAGTTCCAGCCATCCGGCCGGCAGGTTCAGCCTGAGCAGCTGGTCGAAGACGCCATAGACGGCGATGGCCAGCACGATGCCGACGGGCACGCTGATCGCCGGATTGCGATGACCGAAGGCGCTGGCGGTGCAGGCGAAGAGCAGGCCCGACGCGATGGAGAAGCCGGTGATGCGCAACAGCACGAGTTGCAGCAGCAGGCCACCGACGATCAGACCGACGGGCCCCAGATGCTGCACCGGCAAACCGACAGGACCGCTGCGCAAGCCCTTGACGACATGGGCGATCGCCAGAAGGACCAGCACGACGCCCACGAAGATGGGCGCATCGCCAGACCCCACGCCGGAATAGCCGCCGTTGTCGGGACTGGCACGGCCCTGCACGATGAAGGTGCCGCCGACGGCGGCAAGCATGACCGCGATGACAAGCGCCGCCCCGTCGGGGCGGCGCTGCGGCCGGGTGGCCTGCCCGGTCATTGGACCAGACCGATGTCCTTCAGGACCACGGTGGTCGCTTCGATGTCGGCGGCCAGTTGCGTGTCGAAATCAGCACCCGACAGATAGGTGTTAGCCCAGTTCTGGGTTTCCAGCGTCTCGGCCCAGGAGGCAGAGTTCACCATCGCGTCGATGTCGGCGGTGACGGCGGCCTTCTGTTCCTCGGTCAGGCCGGGGGCTGCCGCGACCATGCGCCAGTTCTGCACGTCCACGTCATAGCCCGACTCCATCAGGGTCGGCGCATCGGTGCCCACCCAGCGTTCGGCGGTGGACACGGCCAGCATCCGCATGGTGCCGGCTTCGACCTGCGGCAGGAACTCGCCCACGCCGGAAATGCCGACCGTCACCTGATTGCCGAGGATCGCGGCCAGCGCCTCGCCGCCGCCGGAGAAGGCGACGTAGTTGATCAGGGTCGGATCGACACCAGCCGCCTTGGCCAGCAGGCCCACGGTGATGTGGTCGACACCACCGGCAGAGCCGCCGGCCCACGACACGGAACCCGGATCGGCCTTCAACATCTCGACCAGTTCTTCGATGGTCTGGACCGGGCTGTTGGCGGACACGGCGATGCCCACCGCTTCGCCGGTCAAGCGGGCGATCGGGGTCACGTCGGCCAGCGACACGGGGGACGCGTTGGTCAGGATCGCGCCGACCATGACGTAGCCGCCGACGATCAGCTGGTTGGCGTCGCCGCTGGCGCTGGAGGCGAACTGCGCCAGCCCCACGGTGCCACCGGCGCCGGGCACGTTCTGGACCTGCACGTTGCCGGAAATGCCCTCTTGCTGCAGGACGGTCTGCATGGCGCGCGCCGTGCCATCCCAGCCGCCGCCGGGTGCTGCAGGTGCAATGATCGTGTAATCGGCGGCAAAGGCCGGCATGGCGCAGACGGCGGCCAGTGCGACGCTCAGAAGCGTGTGTTTCATTTCGGATCTCCTCCCGTGGCGCAGGGGATGCGCCGGTGTTTGTGTTCGGTGCGAACGTCGGGCGTCACCTCCCCGTGACACTCGCCGTGCATGTTCAGCACACGAACCTGACAACAAGCTGACAGCGCCCGCCCTATCTGGCAAGCGCTGCCGCATCCCCCGACAGCGCCGCAGCCCATGTCCGCAGCAGCCGCGCGCGGTTCGCCTGATCCAGATAGGCCATCACGCCCGGGCTGACCGGGACCGGCTGCAGCCCGGCCCCCAGCCCCGACAGGCTGCCCTCACCACCCGCGTCGGTGACGCCAAGGCTGACCGACGGCAGGCGCAGGCGGTCCGACAGCACCGTCTGGCCCGCGTCGGAGGCGAGCCATGCCAGCAGGTCGCGCCCCAGATCGGGCCGCGCCGCCGCCCGCGGCACCAGCCCCACGCGGCTGATGACCACGGTATAGTCGCGCAGCAGGACCAGCCCCAGATCGGGCCGCACCCGCGCCTGATCCGCGGCGTAGGAGCCGAGGATGTTGTAACCCAGCAGCAGGCGCCCGTCGGCCACCCGGTCGATGATGTCCTGACTGGTCGGATAGGTCTGCAGCCCCGCCCGTGCCATCGCCGCCAGCATGCCCCAGACGTCGGGAAAGCGGTCCGCATCGCGCGCCATGAAGAGGTAGCCCACCGCCGAGGCCGCGATGTCATAGGTACCGACCCGGGGCGCGCCGGTCTTGGGCAGCGCCGCCAGCCAGTCGAGGATCGCAAGCCGCGACTGCGGCGGGCCGTCCGGGAACGATGGCTTGTGATAGACGACGACCGCCGGTTCCAGCGTCAGGGCATAGGCCATGTCCTGCCAGCGCGCCCAGACCGGCCAGTCTCGGCGCAAGGCGACGGGCTGTGCATAGCCGTCGTTCGCCAGCTTCATCTGCACGTCCATCGCGGAGGAGAAGACGAAATCGGCGGATGGCCCGCCCGCATCCGTCTCGGCGCGCACGCGTGTGGCGATCTGGTCCGCCAGCAGATCCTCGTAGCGGACGGTGACATCGGGGTGCTGGGCCTGAAAGCCCGCGATCAGCGGCGCGGCCAGCGGCTGGTCCAGCGTGGAATAGACGACGACCTGCACGCGCGTGCTGCCATCCGGGGCCGGATAGGTGACGGCCTCTGCCACGGCCTGCCCAGACAGGCCAGACAGCCCCATCACGATCAAGCTGAACAGACGGACCGGTCCCATCCGCGCAGCCTGCCCCACCCGCACCCTGTTCACAAGGGCGCGGCAACCCCCTAGCGTAGGAGCTTGCAGGGGGAGACCGGTTTGCGCATTTTGCTCGTCGAGGATGATCCGGCCCTGGCCGAGGCGCTGCTGTCGCTGCTGACCAGTGCCGGCTATGCCGTGGACCTCGTCCACGACGGCGAGGCGGCGCGCACGCTGGTGGCGGCCGAACGTTTCGATCTGATGATCCTCGATCTGAACCTGCCGGAACTGGACGGGCTGTCGGTGCTGCGCGCGATGCGCGCGCAGGGCAACACTGCCGCCGTGATGATCCTGACTGCCCGCGGCGCACCCGAGGACCGGGTGCGCGGCCTCGACCTTGGGGCAGACGACTACATGGCGAAACCCTTTGACGTGCGCGAGTTCGAGGCCCGGGTGCGGTCGCTGCTGCGCCGTCAGGCGGGGCTGCGGTCGTCGGTCGTGACGCTGGGGCGGCTGACACTGGACCTGACGACGCGGCAGTTCATGGCGGACGGTCAGGCCATCGACCTGCCGCCCCGCGAACGTGCCTTGCTGGAACTGCTGCACATGCGCGCGGGCAAGGTGGTGGCCAAGGACACCATCATGCAGTCGCTGACCAGCCTCGACGACATGCTGTCGGACAATGCGATCGAGCAATATGTCTCGCGGCTCCGGCGCAGGCTGGCGCCGCTGGGGCTGGTGCTGCGCACCGTGCGCGGCATCGGCTATCTGCTGGAAAAGCCGGCAGAGGCACCGTGAAGGCCGCCCCCGTCCTCGCACCAGCGCGCGCGTGGTCCCTGCGCCGCCGCCTGATGCTGCGCCTGCTGCTGGCCACTCTGCTGCTGGGCACGCTGGCGCTGGCCGACACGTGGCGCGAGGCGCGGCAGACTGCGCAGATCGTGTCGGACCGGGTCCTGGTCGGATCGGCGCTGGCCATCGCCGAGGGCGTGTCGCTGGACACCGCAGGCGGGCTGGAGGTGGACGTGCCCTATGCGGCGATCGAGATGCTGACCTCCACCGCGCAGGACAACGTGTTCTACCGTGTCGACTGGGGCGCGGATGGGCGGTTCCTGACCGGCTATGACGATCTGCCGGTCGGCACCGTCACCGGGCCGGGCGTAGCCTTTGCCGACGGCAGCTATCGCGGCGTCGGCATCCGCAGCGCCACCCTGCGGCGCGAGGTGGCGACAGGAGAGGCGGCGATCCCCTTTACCTTTACCGTCACCGTCGCCGAATCGACCCGCGCCCGCGCCGCCCTCGCGCGCGCCATCCTGATCCGGTCCGCCCTGCGGCTGGGCGTGCTGGTGATCGGTGTCGTGGCCCTCGTCTGGGTCGCCGTCACCGTGGCCCTGCGTCCGTTGGTGCGGCTGGGCGACGTGATCGCCCTACGCTCGCCCGGCGACCTGCGCCCCGTCGCCGCCCCCACCCCGCAAGAGGTGGAGCCGCTGGTCGCCGCGATCAATTCCTTCATGGCGCGGCTGGGGTCGGCGCTGGGGGGACTGCGCAATTTCACCGGCAACGCCAGCCACCAGTTGCGGACGCCGCTAGCTGTGGTGCGCACGCAACTGGCGCTGATCGACCGCAGCGACAGCCCTGCCGCCACCGCCCGCGCCACCGCACAGGCGCAGGCGGCGCTGGAACGCGCCGAACGGGTGCTGGCGCAGCTTCTGGTGCTGGCCCGCGTCGATGCGGGCACGTCGGAGGCCGCCTTGCGCCCCGTCGACGCAACAGCCGTGGCCAAGGACGTAACCGTGGACATGGTCCCGGCGGCGCTGGCGCAGGACATCGACCTGGGGTTCGAGGGTGCCGTCGGCCCGCCGGTCCGCGCGGACGCCGTGCTTCTGGCCGAACTGCTGCGCAACCTGATCGCCAACGCCGTCAGCTATGCCGGGCGCGGTGCCGTGGTCACCGTGCGCGTCCACCGGACCGCAGACCGGACGGTTGTCGAGGTCGAGGACGACGGCCCCGGCCTACCACCGGCCCGCCGCGCCGCACTGGCGCAGGCCCAGCGCGGCGTGGCGGGCCCGGTCGCCCTGCTGCCGCTGGAAGAGGCCGGCGGCATGGGTCTGGGACTGGCCGTGGCGGTCGAGATCGCGGACCTGTTTGGTGCGGCACTGCTGTTGGACGCCGGACCGCAGGACCGCGGCCTGATCGTGCGCCTGACGTTTCCGCCGGACGGGCCTGCCTGACGCGACGCCCGCTGCACCGATGCGGCGCGTCCGGATCGCCGACCGGCGTCAGGCGGGGGGGCTTGACCGCAGCACAGCGGGTCAGGCTTTGGCACATTCGGATGCCCTGCGAAAAGGGATCGCCCGTCCGGTGTTGGTGCCAGCATGGCGCAGCAGATCCACGCCCCGGCAGGCCGATTGTGGACCATGTGCCCCAGCCCCCGATCCACAGGCCGCCGAAGATGCAGCCCATGCGGGCTGACGGTGGTCGGTTTGCGCCGGACGACACGGTCGGGCCAGCCGATCCCCGGTCACCGCAGAGCGGTGTCGACTGGCGTGCTGGTAAATGGTAACGACACGCGACACTGCCAGTTGCCGCAGAGACGTCATCGGGTGGGTGCGGCAGGACCGACTTGCGCCACCAGATGCCTTTGCGAAGGCCCTGTCATGCAAGTATGACACGACGCAGTGCAGGCTGCAGGGTAGACGCCAGGGCGATCCTGCGCCCGGATCCCCTGCCCGACCGCCAACACACCGAGGACCGCCCCATGCCAGCCACCCCGCCAACCGACCGCCCCTATCCCACCCTGCGCGATGCCACCCGCATCTGGGCGCGGATCGGTCTGCTCAGCTTCGGCGGGCCTGCCGGGCAGATCGCCCTGATGCACCGCGTGCTGGTCGAAGAGCAGAAGTGGCTGGGCGAGCGGCGGTTCCTCCATGCGCTGAACTACTGCATGCTGCTGCCCGGCCCGGAGGCCATGCAGCTGGCGGTCTATATCGGCTGGCTGATGCACCGCACCGTCGGCGGGATCATCGCCGGTGTGCTCTTCGTGCTGCCGGGTCTGGTCGCGATCATGGGGCTGTCGTGGATCTATGCGATCTGGGGCGACACCGGCGTGCTGGAGGGGCTGTTCTTCGGCCTCAAGGCCGCGGTGCTGGCGATCGTGCTGCAGGCGGTGGTCCGCATCGGGTCGCGCACGCTGCGGAACCCTACGACGGTCGCCATCGCGGCGGCGTCCTTCCTTGCGATCTTTGCCTTCGGCGTGCCGTTTCCGGTCATCATATTGACAGCGGCGCTGCTGGGCTTTGCCGGGGCGCGGGCCGGTCTTGCGGCCTTCGACGGCGGCGGCGGTCACGGTGGACCGGGCGGCGCACAGGTGGACGACGCCGACACCCTGCTGGGCGACGAAACACCTGCGCATACGCGGGTCAGCACGGGTTGGGCGATCCGCATCTCGGCGGTGTTCCTGTCGCTGTGGCTGCTGCCCGTGGCGGCACTATTCCTGTGGCTTGGCCCGCAGAACGTGTTTGCGCAGATTGCCGGGTTTTTCAGCGTGATGGCGGTCGTCACCTTTGGCGGCGCCTATGCGGTGCTGGCCTATGTCGCGCAGCAGGCGGTCGAGACCTATGGCTGGCTGGCCCCCGGCGAGATGCTGGACGGCCTCGGCATGGCGGAAACCACGCCCGGGCCGCTGATCATGGTGACGCAGTTCGTGGGCTTCATGGGTGCATTGCGCGATGCCGGCCCGCTGCCGCCGCTGCTGGCAGCGACCCTGGGGGGGCTGCTGACAACCTGGGTGACCTTCGTGCCATGCTTT
The DNA here is from genome assembly GCF_900110065.1 of Loktanella fryxellensis. Classification (GTDB taxonomy): domain Bacteria; phylum Pseudomonadota; class Alphaproteobacteria; order Rhodobacterales; family Rhodobacteraceae; genus Loktanella; species Loktanella fryxellensis. The sequence goes on from NZ_FOCI01000005.1 coordinate 163,637, forward strand.
CTGTGGATCTTCCTCGGTGCGCCGTTCATCGAACGGCTGCGCGACAACCACGCCCTGACGGCGGCGCTGACGGCGGTGACGGCGGCGGTAGTGGGCGTCATTCTGAACTTGGCGCTGTGGTTCGGCCTGCACGTGCTGTTCACCGAGGTGCGTTCAGTGACCGGTATGGGCCTCGATCTGGACTGGCCGGTCTGGACCACGCTGGACGTGGCGGCCCTGCTGCTGGTCTGCGTGGCGCTGATCGGGGTTTTCCGGCTCAGACTGGGTGCCATCACGGTGCTGGGCCTGTGCGCCGCGGCAGGCGTGGCGCTGCAACTGGCGCGCGGTGCAGGCGCGACGTTGGGGGTCTGAGGGCAAATCAGCCAGCCTCATGTGGCGTTGGTCACGGGGTATCGCCGACCCTGCGCGACGCGCGGCACCGTTCACGACAGGCCGCTGCGCCAACTCGGCCACACCTGCGATGATGGTGCCCCAAGCAGAAAGCGGCCGTCCGTCGGCACCGCATCCCGGCTGAACTCCGGATCGCACCCGGATCGTTGGCGGACGACGGCGCTTCAGGGCTACGTCGTGATTTGTCCTGTTCCGCGTCTTGTCGGCGGAGCGGTGGGTCCGCTTGCGCCGTGCAGCGACCACGCTGGATCGATCACGGGAGGGATGCGGCAGAACCGCACCGGGTGCCCCCTCGGACGTGCACGTCGAAGAGGCGATCCCCCTGACCAGACCGTCCCAGCCGGCCCGCGTAAGATCCGGCGTGATCGCGCACCGCGGGTCAGGGGGTCGGCCTCGCGGGGTGCGGGGGCACCTGACCCGCCGCCTGACTGGCCGCGATGATCAGCAGTTGCGATTTGCGCTGCGCGATCAGGGCACAGACCAGCAACTGCGTCAGGTGATACAGTATCAGGGGCAGAACCGTTGCGCCAAGCGTTGCGGCGGGCACCAGTGCGGTTGCGATCGGCAGACCACTGGCCAGGCTCTTGGTCGATCCGCAGAACAGCAGCACGGCGCGGTCGGCCTCCGGCAGACCGCAGACCCGGCCCACGCGCGTCACGATCACCATGGCGACCCCCAGCAACAGGGCGACGATCACATAGAGCAGGATCAGACTGGGCACCGGGATCGCGGACCAAAGCCCCGACACCGTGCCCGCGCTGAACGCCGAATAGACGATCAGCAGGATCGCGCCGCGATCCACGAACAGCGTCGCCGCCTTGTGCCGCTGCACGAACCCGCCCAGCAGCGGACGCAAAAGCTGGCCTGCGAGGAAGGGGAGCAGGATCTGCACCGCGATCTTGACGATGGCGGCCCCGCTGATCGCACCGCCGCCCTGATGCAGCAGCAGCGCCACCAGCGCGGGCGTCAGGACCACCCCGATCAGGTTCGACAGCGACGCGGCACAGATCGCAGCGGGTACGTTGCCACCCGCCATTCCGGTGAACGCGATCGACGACTGCACCGTCGACGGCAGCACTGCCAGAAAGATCAACCCAAAGGTCAGTTCCGGTCCCAGCAACCCGCCGAACACAAAGGCCAGCGCCAGCCCCAACAGCGGAAACAGACCGAATGTCGCGCCGAAGGTCAGGCCCTGCAACCGCAGGTTCAGAAGCCCTGCCCGCACCGCCGCGGAATCCAGCTTGGCGCCATACAGAAAGAACAGCAGGACCACGGCCCAGAACGTGACCTGCGACAGGCCGGTCGCCGCGATCCCCTGCACGGGCAGGATCAGGCCGGTCGCGACCGTGGCGATCAGCAGCAGCATGTAGGTGTCGATGCCGAGTCTTTTGAGGTAGGCCATTCATTCGTCCGCCGTGATGACAGATCCGCCGGTCAGCGGGGTAACGGGTTCAGGCTTGGCAGGATAGGTCAAAATCCCAACGCCATACCGTCCTTGCGGCTGTCGGACCCGCCTTCCAGCACGCCGGGGGACATGCGGATCGCCTGACTGCCCCCAATCGGGGACACGGCGACCTTGATCACATGGCCGCGCGCCGCAAGGGCCGCGCGTGTCGCCTCCGGCATGGCGGGCTCGACCTCCAGCACGCCACCGAAGGCGAAGCTGCGCGGCGCATCCATCGCGTCCTGCACCCCCATGCCGAGGTCGATCAGGTTGGACAGAAACGTCGCATGACCGGCTGCCTGATACTGTCCGCCCATCACGCCGTACGGCAGATGCACCCGACCCGCGACGGTCACCATGCCGGGAATGATCGTGTGCATCGGCCGCTTGCCGGGGGCGATGGCATTGGGATGGCCCGGGATCAGGCGGAATGACGCGCCACGACTGTGGAACAGCACGCCCGTTGCGGGATCCAGTCGCGTGGACCCGAACCCGGTAAAGAGAGAGTTGATCAGCGAGATCGCATTGCCGTGGGCATCCACAACACAGAGGTAGACCGTATCCTTGTGTTCCGGTTCATCCCACAGGGCGGGCGGCATGGCCCGTGACATGTCGATCCGCGCCCGCAGGGTGCCGATCACCTCATCGGACAGCAGCGTATCGGCCACGCCCGCGCTGTGCGCCGGGTCGGCGATCAGCGCATCGCGGTGATGATAGGCCAGCTTGGTCGCCTCGGCGTGCAGGTGGATGCGGTCGACCTCTGACAAGGCCGCGATGTCGAACCCTTCCATGATCCGCAGGATCAGCAGCGCCGCCAGCCCCTGTCCGTTCGGCGGGCATTGGTGAATGTCGTGGCCGCGGTACGAGGCGTTGATGGGAGAGACCCAGTGGGCGGCATCCTGACCATCGGCGAAATCCTCGACCGTATGAAATCCGCCAAGGCTTTGCAGATGGGCGGCCATGCTGGCGGCGGTCGGACCGGTGTAGAAACCGGCGGCCCCCTGTGTCGCAATCTCGCGCAGGCGGTCGGCCAGCAGCGGTTGGGCATGGCGCGTGCCGGGCAGCGGTGCCTTGCCGTCCGGTACGAAGAGCGCCGCCGCATGGGGGTCTGCGCCGATCACGTCCGCATGGGCGGCCCAGTCCATCGCGACGCGGGGCGTGATCACATATCCTTCCGCCGCGTACTGGATCGCCCGGGCAAAGATCTGGTCCAGCGGCAGCGATCCGTGATCCCGGTGCAGCAGGCACCAGCCCGAAATTGCGCCGGGGACCGTGACCGCATGCGGACTCGTCGCCGGAATCTCGGTCGTCAGACCGGTCGCGATGACGGCGTCCAGCGTGGCACCCGCAGGGGCCCGGCCGGATGCGTTCAGGGCCGAAACGGTGCCGTCAGCGGTGGCATACAAGGCAAAGCAATCGCCACCGATCCCTGTCATCAGCGGATCGACCACACATTGCACGGCCACCGCGGCCAGCGCGGCATCGACCGCATTGCCACCCGCAGACAGGATCTCGAGCCCCGTGGCGGTCGACAACGGGTGCGATGTGGCGACCATCGCCTGACCGGCAAAGGTGGACGGACGGCGGGCCGAGAAGAAGTCATGCATGGATATCTCTTTTCAGATGCGTTGCGGTCGTGTGACCGAGGTCGGTGTTCGCGTCGGGAAGGAGCGGATGGAAACAGGCGGCGGCGCGGTCGGACGCGCCACCGCCCAGTCGCACCAGTGCCGGATCGCTCAGGTGGCAGTCCGCTTGCGCAACGTCGCAGCGCCCCGAAAAGCGACAGCCCGTCGGCAGGTCCAGCGGGCTGGGAATCTCGCCGGGCAGCGGATCGCTGATCGGCGCAAAGAACTCCGGTGCCGCCCGTCGCAGCGCCCGCGCATAGGGGTGGGCTGGTGCGGTCAGCACGGCATTGGTCGGTCCGGTTTCGACGATACGCCCCAGATACATGATCGCGATCTCCTCGCAGAGGTAGCTGGCCACCCCCAAATCATGGGTGATGAACACCAGCGTCAGCGCCATGTCGCGCTGCAACCTGCGCAGCAGGTTCAGCAGTTGCGCCTGCGTCGACACGTCCAGCCCCGAAACCGCCTCGTCCGCGACGAGGACCGTGGGCTCGGACGCCAGCGCGCGAGCGATGGCGACCCGGCGCACCTGCCCACCCGACATGGCGGCTGGATAGCGGTCGGCGACCTCGGCCGGCAAACCGACACGCGCCAGCAGGCTGTGCACGCGGTCGGGAATATCGGCCTCCGGGCAGATCCGGAAATGCCGCAGCGGTTCGGCGATCAGGGCCGCGATCGTCATGCGCGGGTTCAGCGATCCGCGCGCATCCTGATAGATCATCGCGACCTGGCGGGCAAACGCGGGGCCTTCGGCGCGGACCTGATCGATCGGGCGGCCCTGATACAGGGCGTGGCCCTGTGTCGGGCGGGTCAGGCCCAACAGGACGCGCAGCAGCGTCGATTTGCCGGACCCGCTTTCGCCCACAAGGGCGACCGACGCGCCCTTCCTGATCTTCAGCCTGACCCCGTCCAGCGCGGGCAGGCCGACCTTTGCGCCCCCGAACAGGCTGCCGGGCTTGCGCACCATGAAGACCTTCTCGACCTCGACGAGTTCGAACAGCACCTGCGGTTCCGGCGGAGTCGTGTCAGGCAGGTGAGCAGGCGCTACGTCGTGCGCGGCGATCATTCCCCCGTCTCCGGATTCCAGCACGCCAGACTGCGCCCCGCCAGCGTGGTCAGTGGCGGGCGTTCGGCCGCACAGCGCGGCAGCCTGCGCGGACAGCGGGTGGCAAACCGGCATCCGCCGGGCAGGTCGTCGTAGCCCGGCACGCTGCCATCGGGCGGATCGAGGTCATGGGTGCCGATTTCGATCACGCAGGACTTCAGCAGACGGGTATAGGGGTGGCGCGGATCGTTCAGCACCACATCCGATGGTCCGGATTCCATGACTTGCCCTGCATACAGCACCACGATCCTGTCACAGGTCTGACTGGCCAGTGCCAGATCGTGCAGCACGAACACGCAGCTGGCACCCTTGGCGCGGGTCTGGTCCAGGATCAGGCGGACGATCTGCGCCTGAATGGTCACATCGAGGGCCGAGGTCGGCTCGTCTGCAAACAACAGATCCGGGTCGCAGGCCAGCGCGATGGCCACCATCACACGCTGCTGCATTCCGCCGGACAATTGGTGCGGATAGGCCGACATGCGCGCAGCGGCGTCGTTCAGGCCCACGCTGTCGAGAAGCGTCACGGCGCGCTGGCGGGCCGTCGCGCGGTCGAGGCCCAATTGGCGGCGCAGCACCGACGTCAACTGGCTGCCCACCGTAAAGCAGGGGTTCAGCGCCGCCCCGGCGTCCTGAAAGATCATCGCGATGCGCTGTCCGCGCAGTCCGCTCCAGCCTTTCGACGTGATCGCCAGCAGATCGGGCACGTCATCGAAGGCCGCCTGCCCCGTCACCCGCGCACGACCGGCCAGCAGCCCCATTAGGGCGCTTGCGATGGTCGATTTTCCGGCCCCACTCTCGCCGACCAGAGCCAGCGTTTCACCACGGGCAAGGGTAAAGCTGACGTCGTCGAGGATCCGGCGCGATCCGCGATACACGGTCAGGCCTGTCACGGTCAGCAAGGGATCGGACCCCGGCGTGCCGGGCAGATACGGATCGGGCGACGCCGGACCGCGCGACAGCGGACGGGGCACGATCATCTCGGGCAGGATGGTGTGGGTCATTGGTGGCCTCGCATCTTGGGGTCGAACTCCTCGCGGATACCGTCGCCGACGATCGCCAGCGCGATCAGCAAGAGGGCGAGCGCGATGCCTGGCATTCCTGACATCCAAGGCGCAAAACTGACGAAGCCACGTCCTTCGGCGATCATCAGGCCCCAGTCCGGGGTCGGCGGCGTCACCCCGATTCCGAGGAACGACAGCGATGACGACACCAGTATGGCCTCGGACACGCGGACGGTGATCTGCACGCCCAGCGGAAAGACGATGTTGGGCAGGATGTGCCGCCAGATGACCGTCAGACGGGTGATGCTCATCAGCCCCGCCGCTTCGACGAACAGTTGTGACGAGACCTGCAGGACATCGGACCGCACGGTGCGCGCGAACGGGCCGATCATCGAGATGCCGACCGCGATGGCGACCTTGTCGACGCCCTGCCCCAGGATCGCGATGACCGCGATCGCGAGGATCAGCGACGGCAGCGCCAGAATGGAATCGATGACCCGCAGCAGGACCCACTCGACCCAGCCGGTCGTGAGACCGGCCGCCGTCCCGAGGATCAACCCGCCCGTGGCGCCGATCAGGATCGCAAAGAACGCAATCAGAAGCGCGTAGCGCGCGCCGTAGATGATCCGCGACAGGATGTCCTGCCCGTAGCTGTCGGTGCCGAGCAGATGTGCGCCGCCCGGCGGTGCCATCATCGCCGTGATGGATTGCTGCACCGGATCGTAGGGCGCGATCAGTGGCGCAAAGACGGCACAGGCGACGAAACCCACGGCCACGATCAGCGACACCGTAAAGAACGGCCTGCGGATGAACATGCTGCGCCGGGCCTGCTTTCGTGCACGCCGTTGCGGTGCGATGGGATCATCGGTCATGGTCATCAGCGCGCTCTCAGCCTTGGGTCGAGGAAGGGATAGGACAAGTCGACGGCCAGATTGACCAGGATGAACAACGTGGCCGTCAGCATCACGCCCGCCTGCACCAGCACGTATTCGCGCCCCAGCACCGCGCCGGTCAGCATCTGCCCCAGACCGGGCAGCGAAAAGACCGTCTCGGTCAGCACCGCGCCTTGCAGGATCGCGCCCAGCTGCAGACCGATCACGGTCACCAGCGGCATCAGGATGTTGCGGAACCCGTGCACCCAGATGACCCGGCGGTGCGGCTCTCCGCGCGCGATGGCGGCGGTGATGTAGGGTTGTTCCAGCACCTCGACCATCGCGGCACGGGTCACCCGCACGATCATCCCGATGAAGAACGTCGACAGCGTCAGCGCGGGCAGGACGAGGTGCAGCATGCCGGACCAGAAATCCTCCCACGGGGCAACGAACCCCATGACCGGAAAGAACCCGACCTTCACCGCAAAGAACCAGATCAGCACGATCCCCAGAAAGAATGATGGGAACGCAGTGCCGGTCAGGGCGAAGGCAGCGATCCCCACGTCCCAGGCGCTGTCCTTGCGCACGGCGGACACGACGCCCAGCGGAACACCGATCAGGATCGCCAACACGATGGCGCAGGCGGTCAGCGTCAGCGTCACAGGCAGGGCCTGCGTCACGACAAAGGCAAAGATGTCGGTCTTGGCGACATAGGAATTGCCCCAGTCGCCGGTGACGAAGTCGCGGAGCCAGCGCACATACTGGAGCGCCACGGGCTGATCGAGACCGAGCTGCGCCTGCAGCTCGTCATAGCTGTCCTGCGAATACTCGCTGCCCAGCATCAGCACCACCGGGTCGCCGGGCGCCAGCTTCAGCAGACTGAAGCTGGCGATCGACACGATGACAAGAACCACAAGTGTCTGAAAGATTTTTGCGGAGGCCTGTCGCAGCATTACGTGAAGCTGACCGTATCGAGGTTCATCAGATCGCAGGGCACATAGTTGAACCCCTGCACGCGGTTGCTGAAGACCTTGTAGAGCGGGAAGTGCGCCAGCATGGCGATGGGTGCCTCGGCCAGCATGATGTCCTCGGCCTGATTGTAGAGTCGCGACCGTTCCGCCACGTCGAGGACAACCTGCGCCTGCGTGCACAGGCTGTCGAACTCGGCATTGCTCCACCCCCAGTAGTTCCACGCGCCGTCCGTGCGAAATTCGGGGAACAGGGTCTCGTCCGGGTCCAGATCGGCGGTCCAGAAGAAGTCGACCATCTCGAAGTCGCGATCCTGCAGACGCTGGGTCCACGCGGCGTTTTCCAGCAGCTCGAGATTGACCTTGATCCCGATCTCGGCCAGCAGCGGTGCCACGATCTGCGCCACGCGGGTGCCTGCGGGCGGGTTCTCGGTCATCAGATAGGTGACCTCGATCACCTCCTGATTGGCGGCCAGCGCACGGAATTCCTTGGCCTTTTCCAGATCATAGAACTGACCGCGCCCCGAGTCCGCGATGTTCTCGTCGTAGAACCCCGACATGGGGGGAGAGATCGGGCTGAACGCCTGCTTGGCCAGCCCGAAATAGGCCTGTTGCAGCACCGCGTTGCGGTCGATCGCATACGCGACCGCCCGGCGCAGGTTCACGTCGTCGAACGGCGCACGCTGGGTGTTCATGCCCACATAGGTGTAGTTGCCCTCGACCCTGCCATACATGGTCAGGTTGGGCATCGCCATGACCTGCTGCGTCAGCTGCATCGGGCAGTCGTTCATGGCGTCGATCTGACCGGAGATCAACGCGGCCAGCGCCGTCGACGGCTCGTCGATCAGCATGAAGGACACACGCTCCAGCTTGGGCAGGCCCTCCATGAAGTAATCCTCGTTGGCGACCAGCTCGATGCTGTTGTTCTGTTCCCAGGACACGAACTTGAACGGGCCCGTGCCGACCGGGTTGCGGCCGAATTCCTCGCCGAAGGTTTCCACGGCAGTCGGGCTGACGATGGTGCCGGCCCGGCCGATGGACCCGGTCAGGGCGACGGGCAGGAAGGCGTAGGGTTCAGAGAAATGCAGCTTGAAGGTGACCGCATCGATGATCTCGACCTCTTCCAGCTTTTCGAGCTTCCAGCCATGCGGCGAGGCGGGGGTGCCGGACTTCACCCGCATCAGGTTGAACCGGACCGCCTCGGCGTCGCAGGGCGTGCCGTCGTGGAACATGACGTTCGGATGCAGGGTAAAGGCGTGGGTGCGGTCGTCCTCCAGCTCCCACGTCGCCGCAAGGTCGGGTTCGAAGCTGACGGTGGTGCCGTCGTAGACGACCTTCAGCAGACCGTTGCAGATGTTGCTGATGATCTGCACCGATCCCAGACGGAACGTGAAATGCGGGTCCAGCGTGTCGATCGGCGTGATCGCACCGACCCGCAGATGGCCGCTTTGCGCGACCTGCGCCGTGGCCGGCAACGCCGCGCCGGCGGTGGCGGCAAACAGACCGGCCCCCATGCCCTTCAGAACCGACCGGCGTCCCAGCCGGACCGCCACATGCTGAGCCAGAATAGCCTTGTGATCGTGCATCGTGCATCGTGTACCCCTGTTTCCCTGTGCTGCAATCTCGAAAGCGGATCAGGCGACCCGCCGGTATGTCGCACATTCCGCACCCGGTGCAGGCTCTGTGCTGGCCTCAGGACAGTCTGACTTGTATACAATCACAAGCATCTAGCGGCGACTTGTATACAAGACATTAGATCCGATGCACAATTATACGCGTAGGGACGTGAATGACTAAAAGAACGGCGGATCAGATATACGACAGCGTGCTGAACCGGATCGTCGACGGCGATCTCCGGCCGGGCGATTCGCTTGGGGAACAATCGCTGGCCGCCGCATTCGGTCTCTCCCGCACGCCTGTGCGCGAAGCCTTGCAACGGCTTGCGAACGAAGGGTTGACCGAACGCGGACCGCGCCGGACGTTTGTCGTGCGGCGCATGGGTCAGGCTGAGTTGCACGACCTCTTCGAGGCGCTAGGCGAGCTGGAGGCGCTGATGGCCCGCCTTGCCGCGTTGCGGATGACGGAGATCGAACGTCATGCCCTGCGCGAGATCGTCTCGGACAGCGAACGGCCCGGCATCGACTATGAACAGGCCAATGCACGGTTTCACGAGGCCCTGCAGCTGGGCGCGCACAACGGGATGCTGTCGAACCTGCTGGCCGATCTGAAGAACCGCACGATGCCGTGGCGCGGCGCGCAGTTCCGGGCGCGCGCCGACCGGGTCACGTCATCGCAGACCGAACACCGCGCGATCCTGAAGGCGGTGCTGGCGCGCGACGGCGATCAGGCACATCTGCAGATGCGCGACCACATGGCTGCATCCATGAGGGTCATCGCCGAGCTGATCGGCACATGACGTCTGTGTGTCGGGATAGCTCTGCCAGATGCCGTCCCACGTCGGTCCGGCGCCGCTGATCCGCCAGCCTTGCGGCACGGCATCCTCCACCGCCAGATCGACGGCAGATCTCGTGCGCGCCGGAACCGCCTGCGCCAGCCTGCGGCGCGGTGGGGCGGTCGTCAGCCGGAGGGCGACGCGCAGCCGGATCGAGGGCGGACCCGGCGGCGCAACCGGCGGGGCAGCGAGGTGGGCTGCGGCCGTGTGCTGGTCCGCCCCGCGCATCACGTTGCCATGAAGTCGCGCACGAAGGTGCTGGCGGGTTTGGCGCGGATGTCGGCGGGGCGGCCGACCTGTTCGATGCGGCCCATGGACATGACGACGACCAGATCGGCCAGCGCCAGCGCCTCCTCCTGATCGTGGGTGACGAAGACGGTGGTCAGCCCCGTTGTGTCGTGAATGTCGCGCAGGCCTTGCCGCAGTTCCTTGCGCACCTTGGCGTCCAGCGCGCCAAATGGCTCGTCCAGCAGCAGCATGCGCGGCTCGATCGCCAGCGCGCGGGCCAGTGCCACGCGCTGCCGCTGCCCGCCGGACAGCTGGCTGGTATAGCGGTCGCCGATGTCGGGCAGCTGGATCAGATCCAGAAGCTTGGTCACGCGGCGCGCGATCTCGGCCTCTGGCGGGCGGGTCCTGCGGGGGCGGGCGCGCAGGCCGTAGGCGATGTTCTCGAACACGGTCATGTGCCGGAACAGGGCGTAGTGCTGGAACACGAAGCCCGCGCGGCGCGCCTGCACGCTCAGCCCCATGGCGTCCGCGCCGTCGAACAGCACGCGGCCCGCAGTCGGAAACTCCAGCCCGCCGAGGATGCGCAGCAGCGTGGTCTTGCCGGACCCCGACGGGCCCAGTAGCGCGATCAGCGCGCCCGACGGGATCGCCAGCGACACCGGGTGCAGGGCGTCGGTGCCGCCAAAGGATTTGGCGATGGCGTCGATCTCGATATGCATGATGATCTCCGGGATCAGGGGTCAGGGACGGCGGATGCCGCGTTTGATCAGTGACGGCGCGTCGCGGCCAGCAGGCCTGCGTGGCGCCATTCGAGCAGGGATTTGAGCACCAGCGTAAGCAGCGCCAGGAGCGCCAGCACGGCAGCGAGGGCGAAGGCCGCGACCGAGAGGTATTCGTTGTAGAGCATTTCGATCATGATGGGCATGGTCGTCGTCTCGCCCCGGATCTTGCCAGAAATGACGGCGACGGCCCCGAACTCTCCCATCGCGCGGGCGTTGCACAGCAGCACGCCATAGAGCAGCGCCCAGCGGATGTTGGGCAGCGTCACGGTCAGGAACACGCGCCAGCCCCCCGCCCCCAGCGTCAGGGCGGCCTCCTCCTCGGCCCGGCCCTGTTCGATCATCACGGGGATCAGCTCGCGCGCGACGAAGGGGAAGGTCACGAACATCGTGGCCAGCACGATGCCCGGAAAGGCGAAGACGATTCTCATGTCGTTCGCCACCAGCCACGCGCCGAAGGTGGAGTTCGCCCCGAACAGCAGCACCAGCGCCAGCCCAGCCACGACGGGAGAGACCGAGAACGGCAGGTCGATCAGCGTGATCAGGAACGCCTTGCCGCGAAACTCGAACTTGGTGATCGCCCAGGCGGCGGCGATGCCCGCGATGGCATTGAGCGGGACCGCGATGACGGCGACGGTCAGCGTCAGCAGAATAGCCGACCGGGCGTCGGGCATCGCCAGCGATTGCAGCGCCACCGCGATCCCGTCGCCGAGCGCTTCGACGAAGACCACAAGCAGCGGCGCGAAGAGCAGCACCGCCATCAGCGCCAGCACGGTGCCGGTCAGCAGCCAGCGAAAGAGGCGCGGTTCGGTCGTGACCGATGTGCCTTGGGGCGTGGCGTGGGTCAGGGTCGCGTCAGTCATGGCGCAACCGCCCGTGGCCCAGACCGTGCACCGCATAGGCATGGACCGCATAGCCGTGGCCGGCCTGACGGTGGACATAGCTGCGGGGTGGTTGCACCGCATCGCGGCTGATCACGGCCTGTGCGCGGTGCAGGGCCGTCAGCGCCCCAGCGACCAGCCAGGCCACCACGGCCGCCACCAGACCCGCCGCGACGACGGCAGGCCACCCCGCCCCGGCGATCACCGCGCCCGCTGCCACCGACGATCCGGTGACGCAGCCAAGCAGATCGCCTGTCGGCGCGTAAGAGCCCGATGCCGGGCTGGATGGGCGCCGGGACCATGCGGACCCGCGCGATGTGGCGTCATGTGCAAGATAATCAGACAAGACCGATCCTCCGTCTGCTCCAGATCTGGATAAGGTTGATGGCCAGCAGCATCGCGAACGAGATGAACAGCATGGCGATGCCGATGGCCGCTGCGGCGTCGTAGTCGTATTCCTCGAGTCGGATCACGATCAGCAGGGGCGCGATCTCGGTCAGGTTGGGGATGTTGCCCGCGATGAAGATGACCGACCCATATTCCCCCACCGACCGCGCAAGGGCGAGCGCGAAGCCCGTCAGCAGCGCGGGCGTCAGCGTCGGCAGGACGACCCGGCGCAGGGTATGCGCCCGCCCTGCCCCCAGCGTGGCGCTGACCTCCTCGACCTCCGCGTCGAGTTCGGCGATCACCGGCTGCACCGTGCGCACCACGAAGGGCAGGCCCACGAAGATCAGCGCGGTCCAGATGCCGAGTTCCGTATAGGCGACCTGGATACCGAACGGCGCCAAGGCCTGACCGAACACGCCGCTGGGCGCATAGAGCGTGGTCAGCGCGATGCCCGCCACGGCAGTCGGCAGCGCGAAGGGCAGATCGACGGCGGCGTCGATCACCCGCTTGCCCCAGAACTCGTAGCGCACCAGCACCCAGGCCAGCGCCAGCCCGAACACGAGGTTGAACAGCGCCGCCACAAGGGCCGCCCGGAACGACAGCACCAGCGCGTTGCCGATCCGGCGGGAATTGACCATGTCCCACAGATCGGCGGGGCCGATCAGCAGCCCGCGCCCCAGCAGGGCCGCGATGGGCAGCAGAACCACCACCGACAGCACCGCCATCAGGATGCCGAAGCTGATCCCGAAGCCGGGCATGGCGGAGGGGGCGCGCAGTGACAGCGACCGCATCGCGCTCACTCCTCGTAGATCTGGTCGAAGATGCCGCCGTCGCCGAAGAACGCGGGCTGTGCGGTGGCCCAGCCGCCGAAGTCGGCGATGGTCAGCAACTCGAGATCCGGCAGGCGTGCGATGTCCTCGGGTGCCGCGGCAGACGTGTCCCACGCGCGGTAGAAGTTCTTCAGTGCCAGCGCCTGCGCCTCCGGCGAGTAGAGATGCTCCAGATACGCCTCTGCCGCCGCGCGCTGCGCATCCGACGTGATGTTGCCGTCGATCAGCGCCACCGGCGGTTCCGCCAGGATCGACACGCTGGGAACCACGATGTCGAAGGCGTCCTCGCCCTGTTCCTGCAGCGCCAGATGCGCCTCATTCTCCCATGCCAGCAGCACGTCGCCGATGCCGCGCTCTGCGAATGTCGTGGTAGATCCGCGTGCGCCACTGTCCAGCACCGGCACGTTGGCGAAGAGGTCGGTGACATAGGCCTTGGCCTGTTCTTCGTCGCCGCCGTATTCCTGCAGCGCCCAGCCCCATGCCGCGAGGAAGTTCCAGCGCGCCCCGCCGGAGGTCTTGGGGTTCGGCGTGATGACCTGCACGCCCTCGGCGGTCAGGTCGCTCCAGTCGGACAATCCCTTGGGGTTGCCGTCGCGCACCAGGAACACGATGGTCGAGGTGTAGGGCGAGGAGTTGTGGTCCAGCCGCGACTGCCAGTCGGCGGGTAGCTTGTCCGTCATCCCGGCAATCGTGTCGATGTCGCCGGACAGCGCCAGCGTGACGACGGTCGCCTCCAGCCCGTCGATGACAGCCCGCGCCTGACTGCCGGACCCGCCGTGCGACTGGCTGACCGTCACCGCCGGATTGCCCTGCGCGGTCCACCATGCGTTGAAGAGATCATTGTATTCCCGGTAGAACTCCCGCGTCGGATCGTAAGAGACGTTCAGGATCTCCACCGCTTCCTGCGCTTGCAGTCCGCCGGGCGTGCCAGTGGTGAGGGCCAGCGCCGCCGTGGCGGCCATCAGGCCGGTCAGGGTCCGGCGCAGAGGCCGTGCAGCTTTCGCCTTTGTCGGATCGGTCGTCGTGATGCGGTCCATGATCGTTCCCTGTCCTGCCGCCGGTAACCGGCGGCGTGTTGCGTGGCGGACCGTCTCCGGCCGGCCCTTACACGCTAATAACGACAGGGTTAATCGTCTTTTACAACAGCAAAATAACGGCGCTTTTGATCGTGATTGGAGAATCCTATTCTCCGGCAACCGCCTCCGACTGTGCAAAACGCTCCAACGGGCTGGAATCACGCTGCAAATCGGCGATCGTCAGTGATTCCATCATCAGGATATAAGTCGCGAACAACCCGCCGAAGACCGCCCTGACCCGGCATGTCGCCTCGTCGGCGCAGTCCTCGCAGGGCTGATAGGCATGCCGGGACAGGCAGGGCAGCGGCGCCAGCGGCCCGTCGATGAGTCGCAGCACCTCGGCCAGAGAGATCGCGCGCGACGCCTTGATCAGCACGTAGCCGCCGTGCCGACCCCGCTTGCTGCCGATCAGTCCCGCCCGCTTCAGGTCGAGCAGGATGTGCTCCAGAAACCGCTTCGGCGCCGACGACTTCTCGGCGATCTCCTCGATCGTGAACGCCGACCCGCCCGCCGACTTCTCGTCCGCCAGCACCATCAGCGCCTTCAGCGCATACTTCGTCTTGTTGGTAATCATATCACAGACGTAACAACCGCAATCACACCCGGCAAGGTCGGGATTTGCGGCGGATTTCCGACAACCACCATATAGGATGAGTCCACTGGGGGTTGTGCACCTATGGCGTTCCCATGTGACGTACCATTCGCAGCAACCTGCTGTCAGGGCGGCTTCACCTTGCAGCCGACCTGAACAGGCACGGTGAAAGCGTCACGGCGCGCGTATTCCGCCGGGAAGCAACGATCAGCCAGACCTGCACGCGGCTTTTCACATGCCGGGACCGGAACCTTGCGGACGCGGTCACACACACCGTTGCGCTGCACGAGTGTCATGCGCTGTATCCAATGGCCGGGCAACAGGTCGCGGGTCAGCGAGGATGTCAGCCAATTCGTCGGCAAAGCCGCACGATGCAGACATGGCGCGCTATCGAACGATAGACTTCCGCTGCAATTCCGCCATCTCTGATTGCGTGAATTAGCGGAGAGAACGCGACTGCCGTCGAACCTTCTCTGACCAACTGGCGTTCATGCGCGGTGAAAAACCTATCTTCGTCAATGCGTTGTCTAAACCCTTTGGGTTTCCCAATTCTGCTCCATGCAAACATCTCAATCGCGAGTCTGGGTCAATGCCTCCTGGCGCGTCCAGTACTCCAGTACCAGCATCGTCATCGTCGCAGCCAAGGGGCCGAGAATGAATCCCGGCGCGCCAAACAGCAAAAGGCCGCCGACGATCGAAATGAACGCGGGGATGGTATGCAGCCGCAAGCGGTTGCCGACGAGCATCGGACGCAGCACGTTGTCGATGCTGCCGACCACAAGCCCGCCCCAAGCTGCGAGGATTAACCCGCGTACCCAACTTCCCTCCAGAAGGAGGAGGATCGCTGCCGGTATCCAGACGATGAAGGCCCCCAGGACTGGCACGATCGACAACAGCCCCATCACCAGACCCCAAAGAAGGGGCGTGGGCAGACCGAGCGCCCAGAACATCAAGCCGCCCAAGGTGCCTTGAACAGCGGCGACGGCAAGCGTTCCGTAGACTGTAGCGTGGACTGTTTCGGCCACACGTCGCAGCAGTTGTTCAGTCTCTGGTTTTGTGAGCGGGAGCCAGGCGATGATCGTGGTCCTGGCAGCCAGCCTGTCCCGCAGGAAATAGAACAGGAGGTAGAAGGTGATGAACACCTCGACCACTTGCAGCAACGACCCCTTGACGAAAGTCGCCCCGAGGTTGCTGAGCCAGGTCGCAATCGCGAACATCAACGACGTCAAATCGAATTGCCGATCAATCCAGGTGCCAAAGGGTGCAAGGGCAGGATAGCTGTCGAGTAGGGCCTGAAGCTCGCCGCCCTCCACGCGCGCCTGAAGGGATTGGATACCAGACGTGGCTTCCGTGATGAGGCGTTCAACCACGAAAGCCGCAGGAACGACCACGACGACAATCACCATGGCCGTCGACAGCAAGGCGGCGATATTCGGGTGCCTGACGAACTTTTCGACCTTTTCATGTAGCGGCGCGAACAGGATTGCCAGCGTGAGCGCCCAAGTGATGGCACCGAGGAAAGGCCAGGCGATAAGTGCGCACAGCAGAAAGCCTGCAACACTGGCGACGGCAAGCGCCAGGCGTTCGAAACGACGGCTGCGGGGGGGTCGGGGCGCTGGTTTCATCTGCTCACCGGACCACCAGATCCAGCAAAAGCAACCCAATGCTCGAGACGAGGCCCGCAACGGGCACCCACCCCGGACAGACAAATGCCTGCGCGGGCGGGGCGGTTTCCGGGGATTTGATGCGGATCAGGGTGATGTTGATGATCGCAAATGTCACGAGGGTGAACCGGGCCGTCAGATCAGCCAAGCCGGCCAGCGGGACCGCGAGCGCCAAAGCCAGGATTGTTGCCACGCCAATCGCGGTGGCCAGCAGCGGCGTACCGGTTCTGGCATTCAGATGCGTCAGTACCTTGGGAAGGTTGCCTTGGTTGGCCAGCCCGTAAAGCACGCGTGAGATCATGATGACATGCACGATGATGCCGTTCAGCGTTGCGATGATGGCGATCTGGCTCATGGTTTTCAGCGGCATCCCCGTCAGCCGTTCAAATACCAGCGCCAATGGGCACTGGAGGTGGCAAGTTCTTCCGGTGGCACGGCAACGACCGCCACCCAGACCAGCAGTGCATAGACGAGCGTCGTCAGACCAAGCGTCAGGAACAGCGCCCATGGCAGGGTGCGCGAGGGGTTCTTCGTCTCCTCAGCGACATTGATCAGATGCTCGAACCCGATGAAGGCGAACACCACGATGAGCGTCGTTCCCGAAAGCCCGACCCAGACCGCAATGTCGCCGGGTTCTGGCAGGATCTCTGGCAAGCGGCTCACGACCCCGCGGCCCGCCGCGAACCCGGCGGCGATGATCAGCACAAGCCCGCCAAGTTCGACCAGCGTCATGATGCCCGCTATGATGACAGACTGGCGCGTGGAAAGGCAAGCCACCAGCCCCATCGACAGCACGACAAGCGTGATGATCCACTGGGGTGACAGATCGACAAATACGCCCAGATATCCCGCGCTGCCAACGCTGATCGTGGCCGCCGAGATTGTCGCAGTCAGCACGACCAGCAACCCCATGGTCAGACTGAGCCATGGCCGGTTGAAGGCTTGTTCGACATAGGCGGCTTCACTGGCGCTGACGGGTATGCGCGTCCCAAGTTCCGCGAAGGACGCGGCGCTGAACGACATGACCAAGGCTGCAAAAACGAAGGCCAGCGGCGCGTGCATGCCGCTTCGGCCCGCAGCGATCCCCACCGGCACATAGATACCAGCGCCGATCGTCACGCTAAGGCCATAGAGCACGGCGAGCAAAAGCGTCAACGAACGCTTCAGCTTTTGGGGTGGGGCATATTCTGGCAACATGACTTCCTGTGAACGGTTGGTCGATGATAGCCCCACACCGAAACCGTCGAGTTGATGCAGGTTACGGTCTCTCACACGCAGACTGCGCGCATCGAGAAAGGTTAGCTGAAGTCAACGGCGACGATCGGGTGATCCACGTCAATACGCTCACACGACAGGCGGTCTATGCATTGATCCTGGACAAAGACCCGTTCGATTTACAGGGAGACTGCGCTGTTCCTTGACCCGCCCATTCTGAATCTCGTCAGTGCCGTCGGAGTCGGTGCTCTCATTGGTGCGGAAAGAGAGCGACGCAAGGGGATAGGTCCGGCGCGGTCCCCGGCAGGCATCCGGACGTTCCCCATCACCTCGATTTCAGGGGCTGTCGCATTCGCCCTCGGGGGCGCAGGGCTGCTTGCCGTCGTGACCGGCAGCGTCGCGGTTATGGTCGCAGTGTCGTACTGGCGCTCACAGGATCATGATCCGGGCCTGACCACGGAAATCGTTCTTGTCCTGACGGCCCTACTGGGTGGCATGTGCATGCACTCGCCTCAGGTGGCCGCCGCAATTGCCGTGGCGGTGACCGTGCTTTTGTATGCAAAAGCTTGGCTGCACAACCTTGTCATCAGTGTTATTTCCAAGGACGAACTGGACGACGCACTGCTCTTTGCTGCGGCGACACTTGTCGTTCTGCCTTTGGTACCGAACCGCCAGATGGGTCCTTACCTGGCGCTCAGTCCGCACTCGATCTGGATCGTGATCGTGATGGCCATCAGCGCGGCGGGCTATGTCGCGGTGCGCCTGTTCGGCGCCCGTTTCGGATTGCCGCTCACCGGGGCCATTTCGGGAATCATCTCCAGCACGGCGACCATCGGCGCGATGGGATCGCGGGCGATGAAATCCAAAGACCTGTTGGCGGCCTGTGTCGCAGGGGCCGTATTGTCGACCGTCGCCACCATTGCTCAGATGGCACTGGTCGTTGCAGCCACCAGCATGCCCACCCTGTTCAGCCTGTCAGGGCCTTTGCTTCTGGCCGGGGGAACTGCTGTGGCATATGGAGCGGCCTTCACGCTGTTGGCCGGGCGCAATTCGGGAAGTGATGCGGCGCAGAGTGGCGGCGTCTTCAGCCTGAAGACTGCGCTGGCCTTAGGCTCGATCCTTGCGGTGATCCTTGTCGTCTCGGCGGGCCTGCAAGAGCGGTTCGGCGGCGCAGGCGTCCTGCTTGCGGCGGTGGTTGCGGGACTGGTCGATACCCATGCGGCTGCGATTTCGGTGGCGACGCTGGTGGCATCGGGAAAGGTCACGCCGCAAGACGCTGTGCTTCCGATCCTTGCGGCCCTGACATCGAACACCCTGTCAAAGATCGTCATGGCCGCGACCAGCGGTGGCTGGGCTTTCGCCC
This sequence comes from Loktanella fryxellensis, assembly GCF_900110065.1. Classification (GTDB taxonomy): domain Bacteria; phylum Pseudomonadota; class Alphaproteobacteria; order Rhodobacterales; family Rhodobacteraceae; genus Loktanella; species Loktanella fryxellensis. The sequence goes on from NZ_FOCI01000005.1 coordinate 182,509, forward strand.
TTAGGGTCGTGCCTGGTCTGGTGGCGGTTGCACTCGCGGCCCGGGTCGGCACATTCGCAGCTGTGTTCTGGAACTGACCTGAACGGTCGCCGGGCACACCACGCCGATACCGACCCCTGTCTTTCAGCCGCCTTACTAGGGCTTCAGCATGCGCATCAGCAGTCCTTCCGTAAGCGCCGTCCCCGTCCCATTGATTTCCAGGGTTCCGCTGCGCTGGTGGAGGAGCGAGTTTCCTTTTGATGTTTCAGAAGGAGATTGCAGTGTCTGACGGCGGGGACGGATTTGATGGCTGCATTGAGGTTGTGCAGCGGACGCGTGGATATCGGCGTTGGCCGGATGAAGCGAAGGCCCGGATCGTGGCTGAGAGTTTTCAGCCTGGCGTGCGGGTCGTGGATATTGCCCGGCGTCACGGCTTGGTCGCACATCAGCTGTCGGATTGGCGGCGGCGAGCCCGCCTGGGGAAGTTGGTTCTGCCGGCGGATACCATGG
>NZ_FOCI01000045.1 GCF_900110065.1 Loktanella fryxellensis
TTTGGTTGCGGGAGTAGGATTTGAACCTACGACCTTCAGGTTATGAGCCAAAACCCCCGCGATTCCAATAACTTAGGTATTTCAACGACTTGCGCGCCAAGCCTTTGATCCGGCGCAATTTTCACCCTAGCATCCATCGACTTTCGCGCGGATTGAACTGCAAAGCTGGACCGAAACGTGCAGTCGCAGGTTGATGTGGCGTTGATGTAGCCGTTTTTCCAGTCTGCCGGATCATGATCGGAACTGCCCGCATCGCAGCCAGTCCCAATTCGTTATGCAGCACGACGCTGGAGGACCACGCGATAGCTATAGGGTGCGATTTCCTCGACCATGACCGTGTCCCCTGCCCGTGCGCCGTGCCGCGCAAAGAACTCCCTGATCCAGCCGCGCTTGCGGAAAAACCGCTTTGCCCCATCCAGATCGGTAATGACGACGGTTCCACCACCCCAGTCGACGGCAATTTCGCGCTGGGCGGCAGATGCGCGGTTCGATCCGCCGATCGCATCAGCCGGGAACTTCTCGAAAAAGCCCCGCAGATAGATGTGGTCGTTGTCGATGTTGCCCTGCGTGATCTCGGTCGTCCCGATGGCACGTGCAGCATTCCGGAGTGTCTGGAGATCTGGCACAGTCGGAGCGGCCACAGGTGCTTCGGCCAAGATGACAGTGTCATTGTCATCCTCGATCAAGTCGAAATCGTCGTCAATTTCTACCGGGCTTGGCCGAAGCGGCTTCTGCAGCCTGACCGGCTGGTGACCTTCGGCACGCAAGACCACTTCAGCGGCGGCACGAGCATCCTCGCCCGCATCGTGGTGGTCGAACTCAAGCCCGAGATGCTGCTTGAGGCTGGCAAGACCATGCCCGCCATTTCCACGCAACTCAGGCCAGGCAGCACGCGCAACATGAACGCTGTCGCACCACTCCCACTGCGGGATGTTCAGGCCGGAGTTGCTGCAGGCGGCCGCAACTGCGCTGCGATCAAAGCCGGAATGCTGATAGACGACGTGGCCTGCCAGCGCGTCCTGCAGCACCGGCAGCACTTCAGCAAAGGTCGGGGCGCCCTTTACCGTCCTGGCGCTGATCCCATGCAAGTACGTGAAGACCCAGCGGTCAACCTGCGGATCGACGTAAGTCATCCACGTCTCGATGGAATTGTCGGGACGTACGCAGGCCACGCCGATCTGGCAAATGCTGCCCCGGTCATTGTTGGCTGTCTCGACATCCAGCGCGAAGAAGCGGAAGGGCCCCTCCGGAAAGGGCGTCACACGTGTCTCGCTGATTGGCGCAGGCTGCCGCAAAATCGGGGGAACAGGACTGGTGGCCGCGCCGAAGAACCGCTGGCGCTGCCGTTCGATGGCGGCCAGTTCCTGTGCTCCCCATCCAAGACGCCGCAAAGTGGCGTCAACGAGGTCGGCGGGCTCATCATAGGTCTGCATCCTGCGCCGGTTCCAGGCAATGGCGTGCTCGGGTGCCATCGCGAGGACCTCAGCTTCCAGCCGCGCGATGTCCGCGGTATCCGGCAAAGCAAGCCAGACCGCGCGGCAATGATCGACGACGAACTCGTTGCGCAACTTCTTGGCGAGGTCACCATCGACCTTGGTTGTCGCATCCTTCCGTTCACGCCACATCCGGCCGGTGTTGTACATCTGCGAGAAGTAATGGCTCATGCCTTCCGATCCGGTGCGATGGCGCTGGTGGATCCGCTCATAGAAGGTCTGATCCGTGGAACTGGTCGATCCGATGTAGCGAAGATCGCCATGGTGATCGACCAGTCCATAGAGGCCACGCGCATCCCGCGGCGCATGTACCGTCGGCTGCGGGGAAGATTCGAGGAGCGCAGAGAGCAGGTCTTCGGGGATAAAACGCATCATTGAACTCCGGATCACTGTGAAAACAGCTGGCGGCGCTCGACGCGCTTCCAGTCGCGGCCGGAGACGATGCCCCAGTTCCCCGCATCATTCGGGCGGCGCCAGCGCGGCGTTGCCATCTTCTGCAAAGCTCCGAGTGCTTCTTCAAAGGTCGGATGCGACACTTCCTCTCCCTTGGCCCCGATCATGAACTTGCCACCACGGGCAAGGCCGGGGTGGAAGAAGCTGCCGTCCGCTGCCACCGGAACGAACACGACATTATCGACAAAGTCGTTGCTAGCGGCTTCTGGCTCGATTTCGTCATGCTGCTGCCAGATGGAGGCAAAGAACTCCTTGCGTCCCTTGAGCCATGCGGCTGCACTGGCGGCCGTCACGCGCTGGCCGACCTTTTCCAGCCCGCTGTCGTTGCTGGAGAGGATGTTCCGGATCCGCCCTTCCGTCACGCCGCCGAACAGTGCGAGCGACTGGAGATCAACATCGCCTTCCCCGTGATCGATGGCATAGCGCGACAAAGCGAGCTGGGAAACAAGATGAATGACCCCCTGCGGATTGGGCTGAGCGAGCTGGCAAAAGTCGTCAATCTCGGTCGCAAGTGATGCAATCCACTCGCTACGCTCGGCCAAAGGAATCTCGGGACTGGTGATACCGTAAAAGCCATACAGTGCAGCATGGTCCAGCAGCTTGTCCGCTTCCCACCACTGTGTCGTCAGCGGCAAGTATTCGTCAAAGGCTTCCTCCCACGTAGTCCCTTCGATATCGGGACCAGGCAGCATCTTGAGGAGATGCGGCGCGACCTCTTCCCTGCCGAGAATCTTTTCGATGACGCGGAAATGCCTCTCAAGGATCTCGAGAAGTTCCTTCCCGTAGTCCCAGTTGACGTTGCCGTATCCAGTCATTTCGCGATTAATCCACGACTGGTGGCGGTCCTCGACAGTCATTGCGTCGGGCGAGATGGGCATGTTCATGTTTAATTCCTTCAAGCGTGGAGGCGGCGGATAGCGGCACGGAGGTTGTGGCGCGCGCGATGATCAGAGGGCGTGGAAGCCGCGATCAGGAACCCCCTCTCAAAACGAAGGGCGTAATGACGACCACGCGGCTCGATTCCAAGCAGTGACACGCCCTCGGCGCGGCACATCTGCTGGTATTCCCTAACGACCTTACGCATGCGGCTAACTCCGTGAAATGACACTTGTTGAATCATGTATATCGGCCAGCCATACTTGAGTCAAGATCGTTATTTCACGTCTAACGTATTTTGCCGCCGGCAATCTCAAGACTGTCTAAGCGCCCACGCACTATGGAGAAAATGATTTTATTTCAGATTTTGCGCGCTTCTGCCGGGCACAGACCCTTCGCTATAGCCAACAGTTGGCACATTCACACCCGCTCTGGAGCTTATCCACAGCAACATTTTCGTCCCCCTATTGCTCCGAATCGAGCGCCCGTGCAGGTTGCATGGGTGGGGAGAGCAGTCCTCAACCAAAAGCAAAACAGGTCTATCGGAAAAGCAGTCTCGGCGGCTGAAGGCGCGACAGCGCCTCTTATGCCGTTGTATCCGGTCACTTACCCCGCGCCATCGAGGCGCGGGCTGCAGGCGGTTTGAGTACAGATCATCCTCGGTTCATTTGAGGATGTTACAGACATGGCTTTGCCGCCCCGCGTTTACTTCACCCTTCACGAAGCCTCTGCGCGCTGGGGCTGCAACATCGCAGATATCGCGGGGTGGGCGGATGCTGGCAAATTCCGCATCCTGACCGGCATCAGCGCCATACGCTGCGGCGATGAAATCGTCGGGGGCAAGGTGGTCCTGTCGCCCATGGAACTTATGCCCCTCTTCCGCCGGTGCGGCACGGGCCCAACCGAAGGGATCATGCGGCGGATCCAGATGCTGAACCGGCCAGAGTGGCTGCTGATCACCGATCCAGTTGGCGGCATCGTGGTGGCAGTGGCCGACATGATGATCCGCGCCGAAGAGGTGCACGCCTTCGAGGACGAGCACGAAATGGGTCGTCGTGTGGCGGCCGGGCCCGGGGCTTCAACCTCCTACGATTGGGAAGGGATGAACATCGCGCTGATCCTGCGCATTTTCGATCACGGCCTGCCCGACACCCAAGCCGACCTCGTTGCCGAAATGCAGGAGTGGTTCTCCGACCGCTCGGAGGGCAAGAAGATGCCCGACAGCCGGAGCATCCGGCGGCGGATCACGCCGATATGGAGGGCACTGCGACGAGAGGAAGCGTGATGATCAGGGTCCGGGCTGGCCCGGATCATGCGGTCTTGCGGCCGCCCTGATCGTCGGCATCGTGGACCAGCCCAGGCTTGGGCCGGAAGGCACTGGCGACGGCATCGACCCCGGCGCGCAGGGGCGAGTCCATCAGGTGGGCATAGCGCAGCGTGGTCTGCATCTGGCTGTGGCCCAGCAGTTTGCCGATCATTTCCAGCGAGGCCCCGCCGCTGACCAGCAAAGATGCAAAGGTATGGCGCAGATCGTGGATGTGGACTTCCTGCAGCCCACACTCCTTCTGGATCTGCGCCCAGAACCGCCGCACCTCCTGCACCGGCTGGCCGGGCGTGTCGCTGGGGAACAGCCACGGCGTGCCACGCGGCACAGACAATTGGCGCTGGCGCACGATGGTGGCGGTTTCGTCCGAGATCGGCACACGGTGCACCCGGCGTTGCTTGGTCATCGCCGGTGGCTTTGACCAGCTCATGTGTTCAAGGTTGAACTGTTCGAACCGCGCCTGCCGCACCTCGCCCAAACGGGCGCCAGTCAACATGCACATGCGGATGATGTCTGCGGCGCGGCGGTCTTCGGCGGCATCGAGGGCGGCGGCGAGGCTGGTGATCTCGTCCTTCGACAGGAACCGCTCTCGTGCTGTTTCAATCCGGCGATGGAAGCGCTGGGCGGGATTGTCCTCGCACCAGCCCCACTCGACCGCCAATGTGAACATCTTGCGCAGCACCTCCCCGATACGGTTGGCGCGCACCGGCGTGGGCTTTGCGGGCTGCAGCTTCTTGGCCCGGTTGTTGGGCTTTTCCTTGTGCGGCCGGGGCCGACCCTCGGCCACCTTGTTCAGAAGCTTGTCGACGTCGGTTGAGGTGATTTCCGTCACCAGCTTCCGGCCCCAGACCGGAGCCACCATCTTGGCCAGTGCGGACTTCTGGTCGGATGCGTTGCGCTCGGCCAGTTTCGGCAGGTGCTGGGCGCAGTAGCGTTCGATCAGATCGTCCACACGCGGTGCTTCACGCAACGCCCCCCGCTGGGCCAAGGGGTCAGCCCCAGCATCAATCTCGCGGCGGATTTCCTTGGCGCGCTCGCGTGCCGCCGACACCGACCATTCCGGCCAGCGCCCGAAGGTCATCCGGCGCTGCCGCCCGGCATGGCGATAATCGAGGGTGAAAGCCCGACCGCCGCCGCGGTAGATGCAGGCGGCAAACCCGCGCACCTCCGTGTCGAAGATCTGGTAGTCGCGCCCCACAACGGGCTCAGCCTCGCGGAGGACTTTCTCGGTCAGCTTGATGCGTTCGGGCATGCGTTGGTTCCTTCTTGCATCCGACATGAGGCGTGGTTCCGCCGCACTATCAAGGCAAGCATGGCAGTTCGGGTGGCGGGAAGGCGCAGGGTGGCGGAAAGGTCGCCTTCCTCGCGCCACCCCTTGTTTCATTGAGGATTTATCGCTGACGGGACCGATGATCGGCGCGCGTGATCCTGCCTGTCAGCCTCTTCCGCGCCCGACATGGCGCTCGCCACGCCGGAATCGGCGCTATAAACCATGCCGGTCCAGTAAATCTCCAAGCAAATCAATGGGTGGCAGGGGTGCCGTGCCGGATGCCACCCCCTCTTTGCCCGCCAATGCCGCCCAAACACCTGTAAATCACGGTGTTCGCATCTGTTTGCGGCTTTGGCGTCCGTTTGACCCTCCGGCATCGGTGGCTTGGCCTGACACACTCCACGCCGCCAGGCGCAGAAAACCCAATAAAACAAGGGGTGGCGCGAGGGGGCGTTCCTTTGCGCCACCCTGCGCCTTCCCGCCACCCCTTCGGCCCTGCGCTCACTGGTCTCTGCAAACGCCCCCCGACGCACGCCGTCAAAGAGGCCCGAACAGGGAGACCCCAATGCCCCGCCTTGGATCAATGCCAGACCCGAAGGACAAACCGCGCACACTGCTGGTCGGCTGGATCAGTCGTCTTGATCTCGCCGTGGAACTCGGCCTGTCGATTGACACGCTGCGCCGCTGGGAGGCTCAGCGCACCGGTCCCGCCTGCGTTCGCGCCGGGCGCAAGGTCTATTACCGTCGCGCTGCCGTCGAGGAATGGCTGGAAGAGCAGGAGCAAGCCGCCCCACGCCGTCGTCGTGCCGGAGGGCGCCGGTGATGCATCTGCACCCCCGCAATTCCGACTGGCCAGCAGACCGTGTCGCCGAGGCCCGCGCCGTCATCGCTGATGTCACCCATCAAAGCGACCATCTGATCCGGCTCGCCTGCAATGTCCTGGCGACCCATGGCGACACTGCGGTCGAGCGGAAGGATGCCCGTCTCTTGTTGCTCGTGGTCGATGCACGGCAACCGATCCGCCAAACCCAACGCAGGGATCAGCACGAGAGGTTGGCACGATGAACCGTCGCAGCACCCCCGAAGCCGACGCCCAGCGCGCCATCGTCAGCGCGTTGCGGTTCGCCCTGCCCCGCGAGGCCATCGTGCATCATTGCGCCAACGAAGTGACCGAGGCCGGGCCGCGTGGCGCACGACGCCAGGCAATCCTGGTCGGCATGGGTGTCCATCCCGGCTTTGCCGACCTGATTGTGATCTCCGGCGGCCGCGTGTTGTTCCTCGAGGTCAAAAGCCATACCGGCCGCTTGCGCAAATCGCAGGAGGTCTTCCGCGACACCGTCGTCACGCAGGGCTTCGGTTGGGCGCTGGTGCGCAATGTCGATGACGCGCTGGGCGCCCTGGCAGACAATGGCTTCACCAGCCGCGTGCAAATCCCGGCACGGAGGGTCGCGCCATGAGCCACAAGGCCACCCTCTGGGCCATCGAACAGCGCGGGTTGAAACCCACGACGAAGATCGTGCTCTGGCACCTCTGCGACCGCTTCAACCCTGATTTCGGCTGCTTCCCTTCGCAGGCCCGGCTTGCAGCGGATTGTGAGATCAGCCGGTCCACCCTGAATGATCACCTCGACCGCCTGGAGGACGCAAAGCTGCTGCGCCGGGTGCCGCGCGTCGATCCCGTGACCAAGCGGCAGATGCCGACACGCTACATCTTGGGATTTGAGGATAACCGCGTACCACATGATCCCGAGCGATGTCCGGATTCCGGACATGGAAGCTTGGGTTCCGGCGATGACTGTTCCACCTCTGGCACCGACAATCCTGCCGACCCGTGTCCGGAAGCTGGACATGGAAATCCACCCAAAGCCGTGTCCGGTTTTTGCCCTGACCCGTGTCCGGAAAATGCCGAAAGCCGTGTCCGAAATCCGGACACTAACCTTGTAAGAGAACCTTTAAGTAAACCTATAAAGGAGGAGGAGGGCGCGCAAGCCTGCGCGGCGATCTCTGATCAGTTCTTTGGGGAAGTGCTGGCAGCGCTGGGCCTCGATGCCGCTGCCTTGCCCGGCTGGTGGCAAGGCTGGCCGCCACGGCTGCACGTCCAGCGCTGGCGCAATGTGCTGGGGCTGACCGAGGCTGAAATCGTGGTGGTGGCCGAGGCGTCCCGCCTGGAACACCCCGAACCGCCGGATGGGCCGAAGGCGCTCGATCGCGCCATGCAGCGTGCTGTCCAGCGCAAAGCCGAGGCAGCCGGGCAGAAACGGCGCAAGCGCAAATCCGAAACGGCACCCGCTGCAAAGCCGATCATCGACCTGCCCGCGTTCTACGCCAAGATGGTCAACGCCGACGGTTTCCTGCCGGTCAGCGCGATCAGCAACACCATGCGCGATGCCATGCTGGGCCGAGGCCTCGTGACACCGGAACGCCTGCGCGAGCGGGGGATCCGATGACCATCCAGCGACGCATCCCCCAAAGAGGCAGTGCCAAAGTAAAGCGAACGCTGGGCGTGCAGGGCGCTTTGGAATGGGCGTTCCGGGTGGAGCAGGCCCAACTGGAACTGCCGCCACCTAAGGACGTGGTCGAAGAAGGCTTCGGCTTCGGCCTGGAATATGTTTTGCTGCAGCGTGCCTTGCTGGGCTGCAAGGTTGACGGCGGGCAGCACAAGATGGGCAGTTACACCCACCCCGACGCCGAGGTGATCGCGGCCGCAGTCGCCGGGATGCCCGACAGCCTCGGCGGCATCCGCATGGCGATCCAGGTGGCCGAACTGGCGCGGGCTGGCATGACCCCGGACTGGATGCCGGGCGTCGTGCCACGCTGCGTTCCGCTGGAAACCAAAAACAACCAGCATGGCGAGCGGGCAAAGACCATCGTCGTCGGTGCCGAACGGGTCAAAACACGCGGCAAGTGGCGCACGGTCGACTTGCTGGCCTGCCCTGTCACTTGGCGGCCGCATCCCGAGCAGATTGCATCCGCCCGCCGCGGTTATGAAGATTGGTGGCAAGCGCTGGACTGGGTGCGGGATGGGCTGATTGTTGGCAAAATGCTGCGGGAGGTCGATGTATCAACGACGATGCCCCGAATGCGTCCGTGGAAGAGAAGCCAATGACAGTCGTGGCTTCACCTTCATTGCACTGGGCCGTTCAATCCATGCACGTCACGCACATGCCTGATATTCTAACCCGCGCCAGGATCAGGGTGTGCAGCATTTCGGACCTCCACCTCACCCACTTCAAGCGTATCCGTCCGGTTGCGGCGCGGTTTCAGGCCTTTTCGGGCTGCCAGTTCCACGGCATGAGTTCGTCGATGCGATTAATCTTGTGATCAGGCAGGCGCTGGAGGACCCATGTGAGCCACGCTTCGGGGTCGACGTCGTTCATCTTGGCAGTCTCGATGAGCGCGTAGGCGATAGCGGCCGCTTTTCCGCCGCCGATTGACCCCATGAACAGGTAATTCTTGCGGCCGAGGGCGATGGGGCGAATTGACCGCTCGCAGGTGTTGTTGTCGAGTTCGAGGCGGCCGTCGTCGAGATAACCGCGGGCTTTGGGCATGCGGTTCAGGGCATAACGGATGGCTTC
>NZ_FOCI01000046.1 GCF_900110065.1 Loktanella fryxellensis
CCCGCACACACAATGAGCTCATCCGGGAATCCCCAGTGAACTCATTCTGAGCTCTTACGAGGGCGAAAGCGTCAGGCTGACCTCGTCGCAAATCCTGCCCGCAACTGAAATCCCAATGGGACGGAGACGACGCTTACAGATAGAAGGGGCAACTCCAGCATTTTGCGGTCATGGGCTCCAAGAGGGGTAGGAGCGCCTCCGCGAGGCCAAACGCGCGGCCCGACATGGTCCTTGCTGTTCCGGATTTCTCGACCTCATCAACGACCACGACCGGATTTCCGACACGCTCCATGATCATCGTGGAAATGAGACGTCCGGGGGCTGCATTTCCCCACCCCCGCTGCGAACCGACGATACCGAAAGAGGCATTCTCGTTGGTCGCTTCAATTGCAGTTGTCGGAACCACAAGGAGACGACCAAGCCGTCGCGCCCAGAAACTCTTGCCGATTCCAGGCGGGCCATCAAGCAAGATCGGCGGAAGGCGGAGACCAGGGGCTCCATCTCTGACCGACCCACCATTTTCTCACGAGGCATTCGTGGGCATCCAGTTCGGCGGCGACGTCTCCGGGAGACATCCCCTCTTCACGAAGACGCCTCGTCGCCTCGCGTTTGAGCTCGCTTGGCCAAATTCTTTTGCCCGACGGGGATGTCCGGATCTTATACCCCCAGACTTCACGTTCCGTCATCGCCACCTCCGATCATAGTTCGGATGCAGACTAGCTGACGTGATGTCGTGAGGTTTAGAGGGCAATCAAGGGGTCAAATGCAACGCTTACCACCCTTCACGGCCGCAAGCCGCTTTTGCGGGAGGAGAGGAAGTTGGCAGATGTCCCAGTCAAGTAGGCAGCCTGACGGACGCCAAGCTTCATTCAATCAATGCACGGTTTGCTGAAATGGTGCCCAGGGGCGGAATCGAACCACCGACACGAGGATTTTCAATCCACTGCTCTACCCCTGAGCTACCCGGGCACCGGGATGGCCAAGGCCATCGGGTAGCGGCGTTCTAGGTCAGCCACGCGGGGGTGTCCAGAGGCATTTCGCGAATTGTCGGCGTGGTTTTTCAGTGAGGTTTATCGGGGCTTTGCCAGTCCTCGTCGTCGCCCTGCTCTTCGGGGGCAGCGGGGATCGCATAGCTGCCGGTCAGCCACTTGGCCAGGTCCACATCGGCGCAGCGGCGCGAACAGAACGGACGGTAATCCGCGTCCGTGGGGCGGTCGCAGATCGGGCAGCTCATGCCCGCTTGCCCGCCACCGAAGTCCCTCTGACCGGCAGGCCCATCCACGCCAACCGCTCGCGTTTGCGCTGCAACTCGAACAGACCCATCGTCGTCCACCCGACGAGCGAGGTCTCCACCGCATCCGACCGGAACGCCGCGCGCAGCGACTGTTCCACCTGCTTGCGGTGCGCCTTGGACATCGGCGCGAAATCCACCGCGATCTGACCGCCAAGGCCGCGCAGCCGCAAGGCCCGTGGCAGCACGCGGGCGGCGGCTAGGTTCACCTTCAACGCAGCGGCGGGCGAGGTATCGCCGCCGGTGTTCACGTCGACGGCCACCAGCGCGCGCGTCGCCTCCACATACATCGTGCCCTCTGACAGCGGGATGCGCGGCTGGCCGATGGCGTCGATCTGGTCCAGCACGCCCTGCCGCGCGAAACCACCGGGTTCCGTCACGACCTCTGCCGGGATCGTCCATTCGCGCCACGCCAGCGTGTGCGGGCCGTCGCCCTCGGTCAGCGCCTCGGGCTCCGCCCCCTCGCCTTCCGCCATGATCGCCTGCGCCAGATCGTGCATCGCGGCGATGTCCTCTGCGATCTCGTCCTCCGTGGCATAGGCGCAGGAGGATCGCAGGATCAGCCCGGTGTCGTCGCCGCCGTCGAAATGCGCGTGCGCCAGCACCAGCAGCGCATCGCGCTGGTCGTCGTCGGTGATCTGGCGGCTGACGTTCACGCCCGGCTTGCCCGGCGTGACGATGGCGAAGCGGCTCTTGAACAGCACGCGGTCGGTGACGGGCACCGCCTTGCCGTCGTCGGCGTACCCCGTGACCTGCACCAGCATCGGCTGGCCGGGGCGCAGACCCTTGGCGCTGCGCAGAAAGGCCGTCGCACCCTCTGGCAGGCGCAGCATCATGCCGCCCTGCCCCTTCAGCGGCCGGTCGCAGATCGCGCGATAGACGGCACCGGGGCGCGGCGCGTCGGGCGTGTCGATCAGCAGATCGTCAAGCTGCCCGTCCACCAGCAGGGCGGCGGCCTCGATCCCGTCGATGTCGTCGAGGATGATGGTGCGGCCCTTCATGCGGTGCCTCCTGTCAAATGATATCCGGCGGCGGTCAGCAGCGTCGCGGTTTCCGCCAGCGGCAGACCCACGACGGCGGTGAAGCTGCCGTTGAGCCACGGGATGAACGCCCCTGCTGGGCCCTGAATGGCATATCCGCCCGCCTTGCCGCGCCAGTCGCCGCTGGCGATATAGCCGTCGATCTCGGCCACGCTCAGGCGTTTCATCATGACGGTGGTCTGCACGTCACGCGCACGCATCACGTCGCCGCGCCGCACCGTCACTGCGGTGATCACCTTGTGCCTGCGGCCCGACAAAAGCGACAGGAACACGCGCGCCTCGGCCTCATCGGCGGGCTTGCCGAGGATGCGGCGGCCCACGGCGACCGTCGTGTCGGCGCACAGCACGATGTCGTCCGGGTCGGCCACGATCGCCGCCACCTTCTGCGCTGCGATCCGCTTGACGTAGTCGCGGGGCAACTCGCCGCGTGCCACATCCTCGTCGATGTCGGGCGGCAGCACGGCATCCGGCACGACGCCGATCTGCGCCAGCAGTTCGAGCCGGCGCGGAGAGCCCGATCCCAGAATCAGGCGCGGTCTGTAGGGGGTCTGTGTCATGTCATCACCCGAATGTGTGGGGCGGGTGGGACGCGCGCGGCGCAGCGCCGCGCCACCGTCACGCGGTCACTTGAACCGGTAGTTGATCCGGCCTTTTGTCAGATCGTAGGGGGTCATCTCGACCTGCACCTTGTCGCCTGCGAGGACGCGGATGCGGTTCTTGCGCATCTTGCCAGCCGTATGTGCGATGATTTCATGGCCGTTTTCCAACTCGACCCGGAATGTCGCATTCGGCAGCAGTTCCTTCACGACGCCCGGAAATTCGAGAAGTTCATCCTTGGCCATGTGGTCTCCTGTCTGGAATGGGGCCACCCATGGGGCGGCTGCGGCGTGTCAATGCGCCTGATTTTCAGATTTTTCAAGCGCAAAAGAGGGGGGACGTCACGCCAACACCCCCGTCGCAGCCGCCAGTACGACATAGCGCCCGCCCTTGGCCAGTGTCACAAGCACCACAAAGGGCAGCAACGGTTCGCGCAGCACCCCCGCGACGACCGTCAGCGGATCGCCGATCACCGGCACCCACGATGCCAGCAGCGACCAGCGCCCCCAGCGGCGATAGCGGTCCTCGGCCCGCGCAAGGGACGCTGCCGACACCGGGAACCAGCGCCTGTCGCGGAACTGCACGACCATCCGCCCGAGGCCCCAGTTCACCACGGCCCCCGCCACATTGCCTGCCGTCGCCACTGCTATCAGCAGCGCGGGCGACAGTTCGCCGCGCAGCAGCAAGGCAATCAGCAATGCCTCCGATTGCGCAGGCAGGATCGTCGCCGCCAGCAGCGCCACCGCGAACAGCGCGACGAGGGCCGTCACGCGCCGGGTGGGGGGCCGAAACGCTCGGTCAGGCGGGCGATGATCTGGTCGCGGGTTTGACGGTACAGCGCCATCCGCGTATCGCGGTCATCGACCATGCCGGTGGGATCCAGCACCGGCCAGTATTCCACGTCGAGGTGATAGAACTGCGTCAGGTCCAGCGCCCGCCGCTGGCTGGCGGGCGACAGGGCCAGCACCAGATCGAAGGACGACAGATCGTCCCCCCACTGCTCCATCTCGTCGAAACTGCGGGACCGGTGGCGCGACAATTCCACCCCGATCTCGGCGCAGACGGCGACGGCGAAGCCGTCGATCTCCATGTCGTTGTTCACGCCGACCGACTGGATATAGGCCCGCGTGCCGTAGAGCTTCTTCATGATCCCTTCGGCCATGGGCGACCGCACGGCGTTGTGGTCGCAGCAGAACAGCACCGACTGCGGCAGGGCCGGCGCCGCACCCCCGGTGGCGGATTCAGCCGCCAAAGTGCAGGACGCAGATCAGGGTGAACAGGCGTCGGGCGGTGTCGATGTCCACCTCTGCCTTGCCGTCCAGACGTTCCTGCAGCACGCGCGCCCCTTCGTTATGGATGCCGCGGCGGGCCATGTCGATGGTCTCGATCTGGCTCGGCGGCATCGTCTTGACCGCGTCGAAGTAGCTTTCGCAGATCTGGAAATAGTCCTTCACTACTTGCCGGAACGGTCCCAGCGACAGATGGAACGCGCCCGCCTGCCCCAGCTCTTCGTCGGTGATGTCGAACACCAGCCGCCGTTCGCGGATCGAGAGTTCCAGCCGGTAGGGGCCGGGCGGCGTCGGCCGGTCGGGCCGCACGGGCAGCACGAAGGTATTGTTCTCCAGCAGATCGAAGATCGCGACGCGGCGCTCCTGCTCGATCTCTGGCGACGGGGGCGGCAGACCGCTGTCGTCCAGCGCGATGTGGACGATGCGCGTCATGGCCGGTTCAGCCGGTCGAGGCGCGCCTGCACGCTCAGCCCATGCGCCTGCAGGCTTTCCGAGGTGGCAAGGCGCACGGCGGCGGGGCCGATCGCGGCCAGCGCTGCGGGCGTCATGCGGGACAGGGTCGTGCGCTTGATGAAATCCATGACGGACAGTCCACTCGAAAACCGGGCCGACCGTGCGGTCGGCAGCACGTGGTTCGGCCCGCCGATGTAATCCCCGATCGCCTCCGGCGTCCAGCCACCGATGAAGATGGCACCCGCATGGGTGATGCGGTCCGACAGCGCTTCTGCGTCCGCCACACACAATTCCAGATGCTCCGGCGCGATGCGGTCTGACAGCGCGACGGCCACATTCAGATCGGGCACCGTCACGATGGCCCCGAAATCGCGCCAGCTCGCCCCCGCGATGGCGCGACGTTCCAGCGTCTGCAACCGTGCCGCGACGGCGGCGGCCACCTTGCGGCCAAATTCCGCGTCGGTGGTAATCAGGATGGACTGCGCGCTTTCGTCATGCTCGGCCTGGCTCAGCAGGTCCAGCGCGATCCAGTCCGGGTCGTTGTCGCCGTCCGCGATGATCAGGATCTCCGACGGACCGGCGATCATGTCGATGCCGACCTTGCCGAACACCCGCCGCTTCGCCGCCGCGACATAGGCGTTGCCCGGCCCGGTGATCTTGTCCACCGGGGCGATCGTCGCGGTGCCATAGGCCAGCGCTGCCACGGCCTGTGCGCCACCGATGCGATAGATCTCGTCCACGCCCGCGATCCGCGCCGCCAGCAGCACCAGCGGGTTCAGCACGCCGTCGGGCGTCGGCACGACCATCGCCAGCCGCCCCACACCCGCCACCTTGGCCGGTACCGCGTTCATCAGCACCGACGACGGATAGCTTGCCAGCCCGCCGGGCACGTATAGTCCCGCCGCCGACACCGGCGTCCAGCGCCAGCCAAGGCTCGCGCCTGCCGCGTCGGTCCACTGGGCGTCCTGCGGCATCTGGCGTGCGTGATAGGCGCGGATGCGTTCGGCGGCCAGTTCCAGCGCCGCACGGTCGGCATCACCGACCTGCGCGCAGGCGGCATCCACCTCGGCCTCCGTGATCCGCAGGGTCGCGGGCGTCAGCGTCAGGCGGTCGAACTTCGCTGTCAGCTCGATCAGCGCCGCATCGCCGCGCGCGCGCACGTCCGCAATGATCGCCGCCACCGCGTCGTCCACGTCGGGGCTGTCCTCGCGCTTGGCGCCCAGCAGGGCCTGAAACCGTGCCTCGAAATCCGCATCGCCCGCATCCAGAAACTGTGGCATGTCGTCAATCCTCGCTGTGCCCGCGACGTGCCCGGTCCATCATCTGACCGGGCAAACTGCCTGCGGGGGCATAAAGTCCATTGTCCCGCGCCCGCAATCAGTCGGGATGTCGCGGCGCCTTGCGCGAAGGGGCGACATAGGGCCGTGTCACATCGCGCAGCACGACCTCCAGCACCTCGACCCGGGCCGCGATCACGCCGTCACCCGCCAGCGTCATCACCACCTCGCCGCTGCCGTCCGCCTCGGCGTGGAACTCCAGCGACAACAGCGACAGGATCGTGTCGGGATCGCCCTTCGGCACCCCCTGAGAGCGCACGGCGCTCACATCGGCGATCCACAGCACCGCCTGCACGCGTTCGTAATCGTCGCGACGGCCGGCACGGTCGGCATCCTCCCACCGAAAGCGGTTCAGCAGGATGGCAAAGCGGCGGTCGGCTGGAGTCCAGCGCATCTCGGACGCCGGAAACACCGCATCCTGCACCAGCGCAGAAATCACCTGCAGGTCCTCTGCATCCCGCGCGATCAGCGCCAGCGGGCGGTTCACGCCGTCCTGAAAGCGGGCATCCTCGGTCATGCGCTGACCCGCGCGATCTGGGCACCGACACCGCGCAGCTTGTCCTCGACATGCTCGTAGCCACGGTCGAGGTGATAGACCCGGTTCACCACCGTCTCACCCTCGGCCGCAAGTCCCGCAAGGATCAGCGACACGCTGGCGCGCAGGTCGGTCGCCATCACGGGTGCGCCCTTCAGACGGTCCACGCCTTGCACGGTGGCCTGCCCGCCCTGCACCTCGATCCGCGCGCCCATCCGCACCAATTCTGGCGCATGCATGAAGCGGTTCTCGAAGATCCGCTCTTCCAGCACCGAGGTCCCCTCGGCCAGACACAGCATCGCCATCATCTGCGCCTGCAGGTCGGTGGGAAAGCCGGGAAAGGGTTCGGTGACGACATCGACGGCGCGGGGCCGGTCGCCACGCAGGCGGACCTTCAGCCCCTTGTCGGTCTGGGTCACGTCGACCCCCGCCGCGTCCAGCTTTTCCGCAAAGGACGCGACCAGTTCCATCCGCCCACCCAGACATTCCACCTCGCCACCGCAGAACACGGGGGCCAGCATGTAGGTGCCCAGCTCGATCCGGTCGGTCACCACCGGGTGCGTCGCGGCGCCCAGACGGTCGACGCCCTGCACGGTGATGGTGGACGTGCCCTCGCCATCGATCTGCGCCCCCATGCGGCGCAGGCAGTGGGCCAGATCGACGATCTCCGGCTCTCGCGCGGCGTTCTCGATGACCGTGGTGCCTTTGGCGAGGGTCGCTGCCATCAGGACGTTCTCGGTCGCGCCCACACTGGCAAAGCGCAGCGGTACACGCGCGCCCTTCAGCCCGCCGGGGGCCTTGGCGTGCAGATAGCCTTCGCGCAGCTCGATTTGCGCGCCCATCGCCTCCAGCGCGGTGACGTGGATGTCCATCGGTCGCGCGCCGATGGCGCAACCGCCCGGCAGCGACACGACCGCCTGATGGTGCCTCGCCAGCAGCGGACCCAGCACGAGGTTCGAGGCCCGCATCTTGCGCACGATCTCGTAATCCGCAGTGGTCGAGGTCATGGCATGGCTCGACAGCACCTGCACCTTGCCATCCTGCATCGAGGTGACTTCCACGCCCAGCGACTGCAACAGCGCCGTCATCGTCTTGATGTCCGACAGCCGCGGCGCATTGGTCAGCGTCAGCGGTTCCTCGGACAGCAGCGTGGCAGGCATCAGGGCGAGGGCCGCATTCTTGGCCCCGGCGATCGCGATCTGGCCCTGCAGGGGCCGTCCGCCCGTGACGACGATGGAGTCCATGGCGATGCTCTTTCCTGATACTGCACTTCGCGCGGTGTTACCCCGCCTGCCCAGTCGCGTCCAGTCGTGGCCCGTACCGGGGCTGTACCGACGGATCCGGCGCGCCGTCTGCGAACCCTGTAGAACTGCACGGTGTGCTGCCCGCCGCGGCTCATGCGCCGGCGGTTCACTCCGTCTCAGTGCTCGGATCGTCCTCGCTGCGCGCCCGCGCCTGCGTCTTGCGTCGTGCCATATTCGCCTTCAGGGCGGCTTTCAGACGATCCTCGCGGGTCGCAGGTTTCGGCTTTGCCGGGGCGCGTGACGGCGGTGGGGACGCATGTTCATCAGTCATGGCACGGTTCTAGTCTTTCGCGGATTTTAGGTCCAGACAGGGCTTGCACCCCTCGCACAGGTCCGCTAATTCCGCGCCACGGATGCTGTGGTAGCTCAGTGGCAGAGCACACCCTTGGTAAGGGTGAGGTCGAGAGTTCAATCCTCTCTCACAGCACCATCTGAACACCTTGATATTGCACAAGACCCTTACATAGCCGACGCTTTGTCCATTCTGATGTTACAAAGCATGTTACAAACGGGTGTGCCATGGTCGGCAAATTGCGTCATCTTCTGGACCGTGATGGGCGTTATTTTTCGCGTTTGGCCATCCCTGAAGCGCTTCGACCGTACTTAAGGAACATCTGATCAACGCTGTCGGCTGCGCCGCAATTACCGCCTGAGCGCTGCGGGGGCGGATTTAGGAGCCGAAAGCGGCATTGGTCATGCGTTTTGTGCCGCTGTTGCGGCCTGTCACCTGTTTCCAGGCGGACTCGTCCTCATGCCATCAGCTTTCGGCGCACGAGGAAGAGGTTGCCGAGGGCGAACAGCGTGAAGAGCTGGGCACGGTTCTTGGCGAGGCCGCGGTAGCGGGTCTTCACATAGCCAAACTGGCATTTGATGACACGGAAGGGATGCTCGACCTTGGCACGCACTTTGGCGATGATGCGGTTTGTTGT